>NZ_JBNWDQ010000002.1:0-1295029 GCF_053521805.1 Rhizobium sp. A22-96 | reverse complement strand
ATGCAAAAGCTATCGCTGACGCGAAGACTTCTTCTTCGCTGGCCATCGTAGCTCATCGTCCCTCAGCACCATAACCTGAAGGGTGAGGCGCGTTCGAGCAAAGCTCGATCAAACAGTCCTGTGGACCGTTTGAAGCAACGAACGGGGCAAAGCCTGCCCACAAATCCAAACACAAAAAGCCCGCCTCAAGCGGGCCTTTTTGTGTCTGGTAACCAATCGAGGAGTTAACACTCGGGACCACCCAGTTCGCCCGCCTACCGCTCCGGATTAAGAATGCAGCACTGTTCGGGCACAGGCACGAGCGTCGCCGCACTACCTAAAGCCTGCCCCGCAACCAAGCTTCTCCCAAAACAAACATAGCCCCAGCAAGCCGGATCTACGCGGTGGATGCCAAAGATGATCCCAAATAGCTTCGGCGCCAAACTCTCCAAACTCAAAAAGCAAACTGCCCGCCTGGAAACCAAACGGGCAGCCAATGGACTTTGGTCTTGAAGAGCAGGCGATCAGCTGCGTGGCTTCAGATTTTCGGCATCATAGAGCGGCTTGTACCCGACGCCAGCGACTTCCACCGGATATGTCTCACCGAAATATTCGACCGTCAGCTTGCGTCCCTCCTGGGCATGGGACCAGGGGAGGTAGGCAAGCGCAATATTCTTGCCGATGGTCGGGCCATAGGCGATCGAGGTGGTGAAGGAGCGGCGGCCGAGCTCGTCGACGAGGGTCTCGCCGGTTTCCGGATCCATGACCGGCAGGATGCCGACGGGGTAGCGGGCGACTCCGTTGGAGTCGGTATTATCGGTGACGACGAGCGTGCAAAGCATGGCCGGCTGATGCTCGCGGGCGCGATATTCGAGATGCTTGGCCTTGCCGCGGAAATCGGCGTCCTTGACCTTCGGGCGCGCAAGATCGGCTTCGAGTAGATTATACTCCGTCAAAAGGTCGGCATTCTGCAGGCGTAAGCTCTTTTCCATGCGGCGGGTGTTGGCATAGGTTTCGACGCCGACGGCGATGGCGCCCGTCGAGCGCAGCGCGTCCCAGACGGCCAAGGCGTCGCCATAGGCCATGTGCAATTCCCAGCCCTGTTCGCCGACGTAGGAAATGCGGAATGCGGTGACGTTCTTGCCGGCGATGCGGATCTGCTTGATCGCGGCGAAGGGGAAGTTCTCGTGTGAGAGGTTTTCCGGGTTTTCGACCACTTTCTGCAGGTTGGTGCGGGCGTTCGGCCCCCAGATACCGATCGTGACATAGCGTTCGGTGACGTCGGTGATGGTGACGTTGAAACCCTTGTCTTCGGCAACGCGGCGCATGTAGTGGAAATCGCGCGGGCCGGCATCGGCGCCGTCGATCAGGCGGCAGCGATCAGCCATGCGGATGACGGTAAAGTCGGCGCGAACCATGCCTTCGTCGTCGAGGAAGTGGGTGTAGATACCCTTGCCGATATTGGCATCGCCACCGATCTTTGCGGCGCACAGCCATTCCAGCAGCGCGACATGATCGGGACCTTCTATGTCGTACATTGCGAAATGCGAGAGGTTGATGATGCCGCAATCTTCGCTGAGAGCCAGATGCTCGGCATTGGAGACGCGCCAGAAGTGGCGGTTGTCCCATTCGTTTGCGCGCACCGGGATGCGATCGCCGTATTTTTCAAGCAGATGCTCGTTTGCGGCATAGCCGTGCGCGCGTTCCCAGCCGCCGAGCTCCATGAAGTAGCCGCCGAGTTCCTTTTCACGCTCATAGAAGGGCGAGCGGCGGATGTTGCGGCCGGTCGCATAGGGTTCGCGCGGATGGACGGCGGGATTGTAGATCTTCTGCGCGGCCTCGGTGCAGCGACCCTCGATGAACTTTTCTTCCAGCATATGCGGGTAGAAACGGGAATAATCGATCCTGTTGTGGTCGATGGGTGTGCGGCCATCGGTCATCCAGTCGGCGACGAGCTTGCCGAAGCCGGGACCGTCCTTGACCCAGATGGCGACGCAATACCAGAGACCGCGGACCTTCTGGCTTTCACCGACGGACGGACCACCATCGGTCGTTACCTGCAGCAGGCCGTTGAAGGAATGACCCTCGTTGTAACCGAGTTCGCCGAGGATCGGCGTCAGTTCCATGGCGCGTTCGAGCGGCTCGATGATCTGCTCCATGTCGAGATCGCGCTGCGAGGGTGAGAGGCGTGCCTCGTGCTTTTCGAGGAGGTCGCGCGGATGGCAGAGACGGGGGTTCTTCTCTTCGTAGTAACCCCATTCGATCTGGCCGCCTTCGGCAGTCTTCGGGTCGCCGGTGTCGCGCATATAGGCGGAGTTGCCCTGGTCGCGCATCAGCGGGAAACCGATTTCCTTGCCGGTGTTGGCAAACTCGTTATAGGGGCCGAAGAAGGTCAGCGGGTGGTCGACTGGCATGACCGGCAGGTCTTCGCCAACCATTTCGGCGATCAGGCGGCCCCAGAGTCCGGCGCAGACGATGACATATTCCGCCTCGATCGTGCCGCGATGGGTGACGACACCGGTGATGCGGCCGTTCTTGACGATGAGCGACTGGGCCGGCGTGTTGGCGAAGGATTGCAGCTTGCCGCTCTTCTCGCCCTGATCGATCAGCTTGCCGGCAACGGTCTGCGAGCGCGGAATGACGAGGCCGGCATCCGGATCCCACATGCCGCCCTGCACCATGCTTTCCTCGATCAGCGGGAATTTCTCCTTGATCTCGGAGGGTTCGATCAAGCTCACGCGCGTGCCGAAGGCCTTGCCCGAAGTCACCTTGCGCTTGATTTCCGCCATGCGATCGTCGTCGCCGACGCGGGCGACTTCGAGGCCGCCGACGCGGGCATAGTGGCCGAGCCTATCGTAGAAATCGATGGAATAAAGGGTCGTCCAGCAGGAGAGGAAGTCATGGCTGGTCGTGTAGCAGAAGTCGGAGGCGTGCGCCGTCGAGCCGATATCCGTGGGGATGCCTGATTTGTCGATGCCGACAATATCATCCCAGCCGCGCTCGATCAGATGATGAGCGATCGATGCGCCGACGATACCGCCGAGCCCGATGATGACGACCTTCGCCTTTTGAGGAAATACTGCCATTGCGTGCGACCCTGATTGATACTGAAAGCGGATTTTATGATGTGCGCGGCGGCGACCAGAGCCTGTCTACGACATATTCAAGATGCTTGCACGACGACCACCAGACCGCCCAGCTTGAGAAGCGTGGGATTTTGCCATCGTAAGCATGGGGCGAGGATGTCGCAAAGGCGATGGCACGCTTTTAGGCCCGTATCTGCCGCCCTATTGCGGAATGGATTGCATCATGATCTCGCGACGCAAAAGCGGGCCTTCTTCACCAAAATAGCTTGTGAGCAATTTGCTGAAATCATCCGATTGGAATGTTTCGGTCAGGGTCTGATCGACCAGCAGGCGGAAAGCGGAATCATCTTTCCGGAGCGCTATGCCATAGGGCTCGTGCGTGAAAAGACGGTTGCCTATCACAAGCGCAGCCGGCTTGTGGGCATGGGTTGCCAGATCGAAAAGCAGCGCGCGGTCGGCAAAATAGGCGTCGATCTTATGGTCTTCGAGCGCGGTCAGGCCGTCCTGATGCGTGGCGAAATCGGCGATCCGTGTTTTGGGCATATCGGGGCCGAGTGCTTCGCGCAGCGTCGCGCCCGTCGTCGTGTCGGCGCGAACGCCGATCGTGCTCGTCGCGGGCGCCTGCCTGGCGGAAACCTGCGTCGGCATCTTGTCGAGGAAAAGCACTTTCAGATAGTCGGGCGAATCCTTGCGCAACAGGGCGCTCGCGCCAGTCAGGAAGATCGGCTGGGAAAAATCGACGTTCTGGCGCCGGCCGAGATTGATGGTGAGGGCGCCACAGAGAAGGTCGACCTGGCCGCTTTTCACTGCATCGAAGCCATCGGCGAGGGTGGTTTCGACATAATCGCGCTTCAGATTGGCGACCTTGGCCCCCACGGCATCGGCTATTTTCCCGCAGAGATCGATGGCATAGCCCGTCGGGTTGCCATCCTTCTTCTTGAAGGAGAAGGGAGCCTCGTCGCTGATATAGCCGATCCGTATCGTGCCTTTTTGCGCGATGAGGTCGAGCGTCTGCGCAGCTGCAGCCGTGTAGGCGGATATGCCGAGCACAATGCCTGCCAGAACCAATCGTCGCATGCAATTCGCCGGCATATCCTGATCTCCGAAAGAAAAATGGGCGATCGCAAAGGCTTAGGCGCAGATTATGGGCTGGCAGGTTTTTGTCAACGGCGGATTGTCTTCGGCACTTTGCTATCGAGCAAAGGTGGCGGAAACTGACCGCTCGAAAGGCCGCATGCCTCACTTCGACAGGGTGTGGCGATCCGCCCAGCCGGAGATGGCAGCGGCGATGGCCTGGGGCTGATCTTCCGGTGCGTTGTGCCGCGCCGGTCCGCAATTCTCGACCTCCAGATTGGCTATATTCGCCCGGCACCAGGCCGTCATCGTCTCTCCGATCAACAATGTTTCGGCCGGGCCGTCGAAGGTCAGGAGAAGCTTGGGAACTTCGGTGCTTTTCGCGAGCCAGGCGTCGTAAGCTTCGATGCGCTCGATCACATCGGCCGGTTCGCCTTCGATCGGCATCGAGCGCGGCCAGGCAAGTAGTGGTCGGCGGCTTTCGCGCGTCGGATAGGGGGCAGCGTAGACGGCATGGTCCGCTTCGCTGAGGCCATTGAGTACGGTGAGCTTCAGCGCCTGCTCGATGAAGAAATTCTCGTCCAATACCTTGGTTTCACCGATACCGGGTGACCGGAGCGCTTCAAAGCGCGGGCGTGCGCCCGGAAAGTCGTCCCAGGTCATCGGCCGAACGATCGCTTCTAAAAAGGCGATGCCACGCACGCGTTCGGGGTGGCGGGCCGCCCAGTCGAAGGCGAGGGCTCCGCCCCAGTCATGGCCGACCAGCACGACATCGTCGAGCGCCAGCGCATCGAACCAGGCATCGAGATAGCGGGTATGATCGGCAAAACTATAGGCGATATCGGGCTTGCCCGAGCGGCCCATGCCGATGAGATCCGGCGCAAGGCGGCGGACTGACGTGGCAATGTGAGGGGAGACATTTCGCCATATGTGCGACGAGGTGGGATTGCCGTGCAGGAACACGAAGGGCGCTCCAGTTCCCGCATCCTCGTAGAAAATTGTCGAATCCAGCACGTTGACCATGGGCATGTGGGTATCCTCTTCTGAAAAGAAATGGTAAGGTACCTGTCTATTATCATAATGGTCAGGTACCTGTCTATATGGAAAATGATGCTCCGGCCCAGCTGTCGCTTGGCCTGCTGTTGCGGCTGGTTCACCAGCACTACGCTCAGGATGTCGATGCTGCCTTGGAAGAGGCCGGCTTTGCCGATATTCGGCCGTCGCATTCCAATGTCTTCACCTTCGCGCGCCCGGAAGGAATCCAGGTGAGCGAGCTGACGCGGCTTGCTCACGTGCGCAAGCAGACGATGACGCAGGCAGTGGAGGAGCTTGAGCGCCTGGGTTATGTCGAGCGCCGGCCGGATCCGAGCGACCGGCGCGCGCGGCTGGTTTTCCTGACCGAGCGCGGCAAGGGTGTGCGGCCGGTCGCGATGGCAGCCGGCCGGCTGGTGGACCGGCGCTGGTCCGACATGGCCGGATCGGAAGAGATCGAGGCGATCAGGCAGGCTTTACAAGGCCTGCTTGAAAAGCTGCGCGGGGGCGACGGAGATGCCGGCGAGCCAGTGGACGGGGCAGGCGGCTAAACCAAATCATTGAGCCGTCCGGGGCTGCTGCTGTATCTCAGTGCGGCCCCCCGATATCACGAAGAGTTTCGTTACCCTGTCGCGGTTTCTGGCCTATCTGTTTTGCACCATCGTCAATCCATGGGAACGCTGATGCAGGAGAGAAACTTGATGCGAACGACAAATGTCAGGATGCGGAAAGCAGGCTTTGTGCTCGGTGCGGTTTTTGCAGTACTTGGCGTGACCAACAGCCCCGCACTGACATCACCGGCGGCGGCGCAGACGATCATCGACGATTGGGCCAAGGTGAAGCCACCGGCGGCACCGGAGCTGAAACCGGTCACGGTCGATCTGAAGACGACCGCCTTGCTGGTGCTCGATTTCAATGGCGCGCAGGACCCGACCAAGGGGCCGTGCAACGAGAAAACCAAGCCGCGTTGCCTGGCCTCCCTGCCGAAGGTCAAAACCTTGCTCGATCAGGCGCGTGCCAAAGATGTGCTCGTGGTTTTCAGCCTAGGTGGCGCCGGCGAGGCACAGGATATCGCAACGGTTCTGGCACCGCTGGCGAGCGAGCCGGTCGTAAAATCCGGTCCAGACAAGTTCATCGGCACCAATCTGCGCAGCATCCTGGCCGACAAGGGCATCAAGACCGTCATCGTGACAGGCACGGCCTCGGAAGGCGCCGTTCTCGATACGGCGACGGACGCAGCCTTGAACGGTATGAACATCATTCTGCCCGTCGACGGCATGTCGTCCACCGAGCCCTATGCCGAGCAATATGTGGCCTGGCACATGGTCAATGCGCCCGGTGTCTCGCAGAAGACGACGCTGACCAGTATCGACAAGATCAAGTTCTGATCCAGTAGTCGATTGGAGGAAGCATCCCGCTTTCGATCGAGAGAGCGGGATGACGATGTTTAAGCCAGTGCTTCGTCGAATAGATTGAGAAGGCGCTTCCAGTGCCTTTCGGCGCCAGTCTCGTTGTAAACGCCATGGTGGTCGGGCACTGTCCATCCATGCGCCATGCCGACATAGTTTTCGACGATGTGGTCGACGCCGCCGGTGCGAAGTGCTTCAGCAAGGCGGGCCGATTGTTCCGGCGGGAAGCTGTTGTCGACACCGGCGACGCCGACATAGACGCGTGCCTTGATATCGGCTGCAAGGCGATGCGGGCTGTCTTCCGCGTCGCTGGCGAGATTGCCGCCATGGAAACTGGCGGCTGCAGCGATGCGATCGGGATAGGCAGCAGCCGCGGTCAGGGCGCGGCCGCCGCCCATGCAATATCCGACCGCGCCGACCGCACCCTTGGCGCCGGCAGCCGATAGGGCATCAAGGAAGGCGGCGCTATCGGCTTTGGTCATTTCCTGCGTCGTGCCACGCAGCATCGTCATAACGGCTTCACGAGATGTCGGGTTGCCGAAGGCACTGCCGTCGAAGGGACCATAGGCGCCGAACCGGTAGAACAGATCCGGAAGCAGCACGATGTGGCCGGCATCGGCCAGCCGTTGCGCCATGCCGTAAAGTGAATCGCGTGGACCCATGGCATCCATGTAGAAGATCACGCCATGCTCGGCCGCAGAACCGTTATCGGGGCGGAAGAGCGCGGCCTTGACAACGCCGTCGGCTGTCTTGATGTCGATGTCCTGTTTCATCGTCGTATCCCTTGCGATGCTTGTTGTCTGATTATCTTCCCCGCGTAGCGGCCACCTTGGCAAATGGCCGGCAGGTGCTCAATAGCAGCCTTCGCTGAAAGTGATGCGACCGGCGGATCGCCGATCAACATCTCTTGAGTTTCCGTGTCCGTCTGCCGTGACATAGTATCGCCAGTAATAATGGCTATGGGCCGGACCTTTGGAGGATATGCCTTGATGTCTTTTCGCCAGACGGTTCCCGGCTTGCTTTTGGCGCTTTCCCTGATGTCGACGCCGGCTTTTGCGGCGGCGCCCGAGCAGCCACATGCCGCGCCGGGTAGCGGTGGTGTGCTCTCGCTGCTGCCGCCGGATGCGGTGAGCGACCATGTGCTGAATGCCGGTGACAAGAGCATTGCCTATACGGCGACGGCCGGCACGCTCGATCTCTTCGGGCAGGATGGCCAGCGCAGCGCGGCGATCTTCTACACCGCCTACGTGGCAAAGAACCGCGATGCCGGCCGGCCCGTCACCTTCATCTTCAATGGTGGACCGGGGGCTGCGTCGGCTTTCCTCAATCTCGGTCTTGTCGGCCCACGCATTGTCGATTTCGGTCCCGATGGCCGCGATGGCGCCAATGCGAAGCTGGTGGACAATCCGCAAAGCTGGCTCGATTTCACCGATCTCGTGTTGATCGATCCGATTGGCACGGGCTGGAGCCGGACGGTGAAGCCGGATGACCAGAATGATTTCTATGCGGTGGACAGCGATGCCGAAAGCCTTTCCAAGGCGATCGCGCTTTACGTCAGCCATAATGGCCGCGCCGTGTCGCCGAAGTATATTCTCGGCGAAAGCTATGGCGGATTTCGCTCGGTCAAGGTCGCCAACAGCCTGCGTGAGGATCAAGGCATACTGATCTCGGGCATCGTCATGCTCTCGCCCTTGCTCGAGGGCCGATATGTCTTCGGCGGCAGCGACGATGCGCTCGGCGCTGCCCTGGAGCTGCCTTCGCTGGCCGCAGCCGAGCTGGAGCGGCAAAATGCGTTTAGCGACAAAGCGGTTCGGGATGCACAGGCGTTCGCCCTGAGCGAATATCTGCCTGCCTTGGCTGGTCCGCCTCCTTCAGGCGATGCCGGTCGGGCCTTCTATGGTCGGGTGGCAAAGCTGACCGGCATCCCCGAAGATGTCGTCGCAAGGAATCAGGGCTTTCTCGGCAGCGTCTATCGGAAACAGTCCGACGGCAGTGGTGGCGAAGTGGCGAGCGCCTATGATGCGTCCTTTCTGGCGCCAGACCCCTATCCGCAGTCGGAGTCCGAGCATGGAGGCGACCCGATCCTCGATGGTTTCGTCCGCGCCTATGGCGGTGCGTTTTCGAGCTACGCGCGCGATGAACTCGGCTTCCACACCGATATGACCTACACGCTGCTGTCGTCATCGGTGAACAGACAATGGAAATGGGGCGGGCGGAACAATGGCGGCTCGCGCCTCAGCGCTGGCGTCACAGACGATCTCAAGGAATTGCTATCGCTATCGCCATCCTTCCGGCTCATGATCGGTCAGGGCTATAGCGATCTCGTGATTCCCTTCGGCGTTAACAAATATGTGCTCGACCATATGCCCCCGTCCCTTGCCGATCGGGTGGCGCTGAAGCTCTACCGTGGCGGCCACATGTTCTACACCCGGCCGACCTCGCGCGAGCAGTTCACCGGGGATGCCAAGGCGTTCTTCGCCACGCAGGCTCAGGCTCAGCCGGCGATTAAGTCGAACTAGCAGGCCTCTAGTGCAACGCCATCGGCCGTGATCTCAGGTGCTTCTCGCGACCATCCCTTTGATGGTCTCGAAGAGCTCATCCTTAGCCTGCTGCGGGGTAATGTCTCCCTTGCTCGCGGCATAGGACAAGGATTCGGCCGCACCCAGCATCGCCCAAAGGCCGGCCGTCGCGATGGAGCGGTTGCTGGCGAAGGGCGCGAGTGTGGCCCGGCACTTCTCGATGAATGCCGTCTCATATTCACGCTTGATCGCTTCGAGTTCCGGAGAGCCTGCGAGTGCGGCGATGATGCCGGGTATCTCGCGGCCCTGCAGCAGCACGCAATCGACATAGGAGGTTGCGATGACCATTGCCTTATCAATCAGGGTTGGCGCGCTCGCCTGAAGCGCTCCATCCATCACGGTATTCTGGCGCTCGTCGAACTCCCGATAGAGCGCTGCCAGCAGGCCAGGGCGGGTGGCAAAGTGGTCATAGACGACAGGCTTCGTCACGCCGGCTCGCTCTGAAAGCCTTCCCAGCGTCAGAGCTTCCGTGCCCTCTTCCCCCACGATCCGCCAGGCGACCTCTATGAGCTGTCGATACCGATCCTCGCGCGACAGGCGGCTGCGCGGCCGTGAACCGGCCGTGTAATTTTTGTCTTCTGCGGTTGACATCGCTATATACCAAAAGTAACTTACCAAAAGTATATAAGGTTAAGTAGCCTTCTGCAATTGGCTCATAGGAGTTTTTCATATGCATGCACTCATCGTTGTCGCGCATCCCGATCCGAAGTCACTCAGTCACAGCGTCGCGGCGCATGTCGCCGAGGGCGTGATCGGTTCGGGCGACACATTCGAGATCGCCGACCTTACCGCCGAAGCGTTCGATCCGAGGTTCAGTGCTGCCGATATTGCCCTTCATCTCAGGGAGGCGTCGGCGCCTGCGGATGTCGCTGCCGAACAGGCGAGGATCGACCGCGCCGATGCGCTGGTGCTCGTCTATCCCGTCTATTGGTGGTCGATGCCGGGGCTTCTTAAGGGATGGATCGATCGGGTGTTCACCAACGGCTGGGCTTATGACGAGATGCCTGGTGACAAGTCGATCAAAAAGCTGGGGCATCTTCGTGTCCATCTGATTGCCATCGGCGGAGCCACCATGCGCACCTATGCGCGCCATGGTTATTTCGGCGCCATGAAGACGCAGATCGACCATGGAATTTTCGGCTATTGCGGCGCATCTGTCGCGACGTCCGAGCTGCTTCTGACGGAAGCGCAGGATGTGGCGTCCCATCTCGATACCGCCCGCACCATCGGGCACAATCTCTTTGCCGCTGCTCAGCGGGATAAGACGGCAGACGCGGCCTAGTGCCCTAGTCGTGCTGCTGCAGCTGGAAGAGATGCTTGATGCGTGAACTCAGCGAACTGACGGGGGCGCCGTGGACCAGCAGATCGGCGTTGGAGAACAGGTGCTGCTCGGCCTCGATGCGCTTCGCCATGATGGCGCCAAGCTCCTCGGCAAGCGCCGGTCTGTCATGCAGCAGCGGCGCCAGGCACTCCTGGCCAATCTCGTAGGTGACGACGAAGGTCAGGGCGCGGACCGTCCCGACTTCGCCTGTTCCCATCAACAGCCCGTTCTCGCCGAAGTAATCGCCGGGAGCTAGACGCGTCAGTTCGATCTGGCGATGTCCTTCGTGGCGGGTGATACTGACGACGCCCGAGCGCACGATCGTCAGTGCGCGAAGCTGGGCGTCCTGTTCGGCAATGATTGCGTCCTTGCGATAGGTGTGTCGTTGCATGCGCGATGCCAGGTGCTCCTTCTCGTCTTCTGTCAACGATGAGAAGAGCGGGATGTTGCTGACCAGCCGCCACGGGGTTCCGGGAGCATGCTGCTGCTCGCCCGACGTTTCCGCCTTGTGTTCCGCCGGTAGCGTGATCGTGCCTGGAGGGCCGGCAAGTTTCAGGCCCGCCGCCTTCGAGTGGCGGTAGAGGAGATCGTAGATCTCGTTCTTTGCAGCCGTTATCAGCGATATGTCCCGCACGCGGAACGAAAGCTGCAGCTCGATTGCCTGCCCGTCGATGGAATTGATGGCGACGCTGGGCTCCGGCGTCTTCTGGATCGAGTTGCAGCTGATCAGCACGTTCTGCATGAGATCTGCGACGATCCGCGGCAGGGTGGTTGGCTGAATGCGGACGGTGACCGTAGCGCCGTGACTTTCGTCGGGAGAGGAGAGATTGGTCAGCCGGGTCTTGGCAAGCACGCTGTTCGGGATCACCACAAGATCGTTGGTGCCGTTCAGGAGCTGCGTCGCCCGCCAGTTGGTTTCCACGACACGGCCCTGGATATCGTTCTCAAGCACGATCCAGTCACCGACCGAATAGGGCCGCCCGAGATTGAGCGCGATGCCGGAGAAGACATCGCTTAACGTACTCTGCAGTGCCAGGCCGAGGATGATGGCGAAGACGCCGGAGGTGGCGATCAGCGTGCCCACCGGAACGCTGAAGACATCGCCGACGATGGAAAGGATCGCGCCGAGATAGATGATGCCGACGATCAGATCCTGCACGAGCCGGCCCTCGCGGGGCTTGCGCTCGAAAATCAGGAACAGGCGCACGCAGGCAATCAGCACCCAGGCACCATTGATCCACCAGATGATCTTGGCGAACCCCGTGAAGCTGCGCAGCGTCACCGAGTCCTGTGGTGGACTCGGCTCGTAGGGGACGATGCCGTGATAGAGCAGAAGTACGGTCAGGCTGACGAAAAAGACGACTTGCCCGATCAAACGACCGGCGCGCTGATGCCGTAGCATGATGCGGCTAACGAATGTGCCGATAACCACCAGCACGCAGAACTGGGCGATCGGGTTATCGAGAAGTGCAAGGAACATGGGGACTTGGCCGCACTCGGTCTTTCGGATGGCTGTTAAATTGGCACGAAAGAGACCACAACGCCATACGGGGATGAATTCGTTGACTTCCTTCGCAACGAGGTTGCGCTCAAGGGCCGCTGACGCTGCAATCTTGTGGATTCAGCCTTGATAATTAGATGACGATTATCATCTTACATCTGTCATCCCATCCTGCTATCTGCTTTTGCGAGTGCACCTTGCGGTGCTTCGATTTCATCAAGGAATATTCATGACACAGTCTTTCGAGATTAGCGGCGATTTGCTGATCGGCGCAGAATCCACCGGTGACAACAAAACCGCGCGTGCCATCAACCCGGCAACCGGCGCCAATCTGGAGCCGGCTTTTGCTATCGCCAGCGAGGCAGAGGTCGCACGGGCCTGCGAACTGGCCGCCGAGGCTTTCGATGTCTACCGCGCTACGAGCCCTGAAGTGCGCGCTGCATTTCTCGAAAAGATTGCCGACAATATCATTGAGATCGGCGATGCGCTGATCGAGCGGGCAACCGAGGAAACCGGTTTGCCGGTGGCCCGCCTGCAGGGCGAGCGGGGCCGCACCGTCGGGCAGCTCCGGCTGTTTGCGCAGGTGGTTCGTTCCGGCGAATGGCTGGATTTGCGTGTCGATCCGGCGTTGCCGGAGCGCAAGCCGCTGCCGCGGCCCGATCTGCGGCTGCGCCAGATCCCGCTCGGCCCGGTCGCCGTCTTCGGCGCGAGCAACTTCCCGCTCGCCTTCTCCGTTGCCGGTGGTGACACCGCATCCGCGCTTGCTGCCGGTTGCCCTGTCGTCGTCAAGGGACACCTTGCCCATCCGGGCACGGGCGAACTTGTGGGACGCGCTATCCGCGCTGCCGTTGCGGCCTGCGGCCTGCCTGAAGGCACGTTCTCGCTGCTGACCGGCGCCAACGAGACCGGCGCGGCGCTGGTGCGCGATCCGCGTATCAAGGCCGTCGGCTTCACCGGCTCGCGTGGCGGCGGTCTGGCGCTGGGCGCTATCGCGGCTGCACGGCCGGAACCGATCCCGGTCTATGCCGAGATGAGCAGCGTCAATCCTGTCTTCCTGTTTCCGGCCGCACTTGCAGCGCGGGCAGAGGCCATCGGAACGGGCTTCATCGATTCCCTGACTCTCGGCGCCGGCCAGTTCTGCACCAATCCCGGTCTGGTCTTTGCCATCGATGGCCCGGATCTCGATCGGTTCGTCCAGGCCGCCAGCAATGCGCTCACCGGACGCGCGCCGGCGCCGATGCTGACGCCGGGCATTCACGCCGCTTTCGACAAGGGCGTTGCCGCTCTTGCGGATCATGAGGCAGTCAAGACGGTTGCCCATGGCGCGCCGGCAGAAGGCGTCAACCGCAGCCCCGGCATCTTCTTCGAGACCGATGTCGAGCAGTTCCTGGCAGATGAGCGCCTGGGACATGAAGTTTTCGGCGCGGCAAGCCTGCTGGTGCGCTGTAAGGATATCGATCAGATGATCGCGGTTGCCGAAAAGCTCGAGGGCCAATTGACTGCCACGCTGCAGATCGAGGCTGGCGACCATGCCGTTGCCGCAAGATTGCTGCCGGTGCTGGAACGCAAGGCCGGGCGCATTCTTGCCAACGGCTGGCCGACCGGTGTGGAAGTTTCCCATGCCATGGTGCATGGCGGACCGTTCCCGGCGACATCGGACAGCCGCACGACCTCGGTCGGCACGCTCGCCATCCGCCGCTTCCTGCGCCCGGTCTCCTATCAGGATTTGCCGGAGGGTCTGCTGCCGACAGAGCTGCGCGACGATGGCGTCAAGACGTTGCCGCATCTGCTCGACGGCGTGCGCAAGGGTAGCTGAGGATAATTTCTATCCCCATGAAACAAGCCAAAGCGGGCCGTACCGGCCCGCTTTTTTATTGAGGCTATGCCGCAGCACCTTGCTGGCGGGCTTCGAGATGCGCCCTGTAATGCTGGAGCGACAGTTCCGCCCCGAGATGGGACAGCTCGGTGGCGACAGCCTCGGCTGCATGTTCGGCCGGCTCGATGACGCGTTCGAACATCTCGGCTTCATAGGCTTTGACGGCATTCTTCCAATCATCACTTTCGAGAAGCTGTCGGCCGAGTTCAGCTGCGTCCAGCATGGCCGCATTCACGCCTTCGCCGCCGAAGGGCGACATTACATGCGCGGCGTCGCCGAGGAGGGTGATGCCGGTGCGATTGTTCCAGCGATGCCCGACCGGCAGCGCATAGATCGGCCTGGAAACGATATGGTCGTTGCTCGCGTGGATGAGGGCGACGATCTTTGGCGCCCAACCCTTGAATTCCGCGGCCAATTGCACGCGGGCCGTTGCCGGCGTGGCGAAGTCGAAGGCCTTGTCGGCCCAATCGGCCGGTACGCGGAAAATCGCGTAGCCCCTGATGTGGGAATTGCCGTTGCGCTGCACGATCATACCGCGCCCATCAGCCTCGATGCCGATCTTGCCGCGGCCGATAAGGGCTGCCAGATCGGGATGGCTGGCGTCGACGTTGTCGATACCGAATTCGATGAAGCTGATGCCGCTATATTGTGGGCGATAGTGCGAGACCAGCGGCCTTACCTTGGACCAGCTGCCATCGGCGCCGACGACGAGATCGAAGGGGCCGATCGTTGCGTTTTCGAAGACGAGGTCGTAGGTGCCGTCGTCGCGAGGGCGCACCTCGCGCAGGCCGTGGTTCCAACGGATGATGTCTGCCGGCAGAGAGGCGAGCAGGATCTGGCGCAGTGCCGTGCGGTCCACTTCGGGCCTGTCGGATTCATCGGCGTCGTCATCGGCAAATAGCAGCGTGCCGTCCTTGTCGTAGAGCCGACTTCCCTGATCTTCGTAGCGGGCGATCTGCAGAAATTCTTCGTAGAGACCGGCTTGGCGCAGCGCCAGCTGGCCGGACTCGACGTGGAGATCGAGCGTACCGCCCTGCGGCCGGGCAAGTGCGTGCTCCTCGCGTTCGAAGACGATGGGTGTCAGTCCGCCGCGATGAAGAATGCGGGCGAGTGTCAGGCCGCCGGGGCCAGCGCCGATGATGGCGATGCGGGGTTGAGATGTCATGGACAAAATTCTCTTCTTTCTGTAGATAGGTACCTATGTAGATTAATATAGGCACCTATTCAAGTGACGAAAATATGACCGATTGGGACTTGTTCGAGAATCCGGCTCCGCTCATCAACATGGCGTCGCGCAGCCTTGCGCGGCTGGGCGAGCGCCGGGTGAAAGCGCTGGGCTTCAATATTGGCCAGCTGCCGGTGCTCTACCTGCTGCGCAACGGAGCGCAGATGTCGCAGAAGGAATTGGCGAAATTTGCCAAGATCGAGCAGCCGTCGATGGCGCAGATGCTGGCCCGCATGGAGCGCGATGGGCTGATCCAACGTACGCCCGACCCCGCAGACGGGCGCAGCAGCCTCGTGTCCTTGACCGAGGCGGCTCTGGCGAGACTTCCCGCTGCCCGCGACGCGCTGGACGAGGGACGGGAGAGAGTTCTGGCGGGGTTCAGCGAGAATGAGGTTCAGACGCTGCTGCAATTGATGCGGCGGCTCAATCGGAACCTGGAGCGGATGATTGTGGAAGAGGATACGCCGTAGACACGCTCTTTTGCGTGTCTACGGTCGCGCTGGTGCAGTCGGGGGATCAGATTTCCGCGTAGACGATGCCGGTGAAGGAGCCGGCGTGGTGCAGAAGTTCGCGCTCGCCCGAGCCATCGAGATCAGCCGAATAGAGATTGCCGCCGATATCGGTGAAGAACATGCGATTGTTCGGCAGGTCGAGCGACAGGCCGATGCCTTCGTCCAGGCCTTCGAGGACGACTTCTGAGGTAGCAGCGAGGTCATCCATGCTGGCGCGGTTGACGGTATTGCCGCGCGGAAGATTGCCGCGGTCGGTCCAGTAAATGGTGCGGGTGGCGAGATCGAGCTCGATGTCGATCGGCTCCGGCAGCTTGTCGAGCAGGGTCTCGATATCGCTGCGTCTCGTGGCCGTCTCGCCTTCGGGAATATCGATGCCGGCGCGCAGGATGCGGCCGAGGCCGGCATCAGGCGGTCCCTTTTGCGTCCAGTAGATCTGCCCGAGCGGCAAATCGAGGGCGATGCCGACGCACCAGCGCTCGATATCGGCGCTGTCTTCCGGGCTGTCGCCGTTCTGCACCAGGGTTTCGATGTCGCTACCGTCGATATTGGCGCGCATGACGCGCATGCCCTCGCGGTCGCACCAGTAGAGCGTGCCGTTGTCATGATCGATCTGGATCTGCTTCGGCGTGACCAGCGTGCTGCCCGGCGGGATCAGCGTGACATGGTTGCTGCCGTCGAGGTCCATGCGCTCGATCGAGCCGTCATGGGCGTTGTAGTCCGTGCCCATTTCCGTCCAGTAGATCCAGCCGTTCTCGCTGTCGACGAGAATGCCGTCCGGGCTGCGGCCTGGGCGCTGGATGATCAGCTTGAGGTCGGTGCCGTCGATGGCGGAGGAAAGAATTCGTCCGTCGTTGATATCGAGGAAGAACAGTCTTTCGGTCTTGTCGGTGGAATTGGCAGGCGTCCGTGCTTCTGCTTCAGACATGAGAGCATCCTTTCAAAGGGTCGGATCTGCGGATCACAGCGCGGCAATCATGGCATCGGTTGATGACAGCTTCATTCGCCGTTGCGATCCCGATGAACATCTGCTGCGCTGCAGCAAAGTCAAGGGCGCAGATGTCGCGGTGAGAGCGGCGCTCCGTCAAATAACTGTCACCGGTTTGATATAAATCCGCGTCATTCCCAATGGCTGTGCCAGTCAGGGCCAAAATCCGAAGCCGAAGGTGCTTGATATCGTGTCGACGCTCCAGCAGGTCGCTTTTCGTGCCGGCTGCTCGGTCGCAACCGCCAGCCGAGTGCTCAATCGCAACGGGCCGGTCAGCGATGAAATGGTGCGGCGCGTGCGCCGGGCGGCGGCAGAAGTCGGCTATCGGGTCGGCTACCGCAACGGTAACGGCCGACCGGCCATCGGCGTGCTTATTCCCAGCATCACCAATCCGGTCTTTGCGGCGTCGCTCTCCAGCATCCAGAATAGGGCTCTTCATGCCGGTCACAGCGTGCTGATTGCGCAATCGAATTACGATCCGGCGCAGGAGGCCGACGCCGTCGCTTCGCTGCTCCAGCAGCAGCCGACCGGCCTCATCCTCACGGTTTGCGACCCCGAACGCAGCTTCGCCCTGCCATCCGCCCTGCCGCCGACCGTGCTGCTCGGCAATCTGCCGACGGCCCGGTTTACCGCCGCCGTCGCGACCGACAATTTCGGCGCGGGCCGGGATCTGACCGATCATCTCCTGCTGAGGGGGCATCGGCGCATCCTGTTCATCTCGGGCCATTTCTCCGCATCGGATCGAGCGAAACTGCGCTATCTCGGTTATTTCAAGGCGATGGAGGCAGCAGGTCAGCAGCCCCTCGAAGCCCTGGAAATTTCCTTCATCAGCAGCCTGGATCAGCTCGATCTCTCCGAGGTTATCTCGCGTCTTTCCCCGACCGCGATCATCGGGTCCAACGATCTTCTCGCGCTCGGGGTGATGGGCGCGCTGCGACGCCAGGGTCTTTCGATCCCGCGGGATATCTCAGTGGCCGGTTTCGATGGAATTTCCCTCGGACTGCTGACGGAAGTTTCCTTGACGACTGTGGAGATACCGGACGGGACGATGGGGGGCGCTGCCGCCTCGCTATTGCTTGATATGGCGGAGAATGCAGCGCCGCCGCGCCATTTGACCTTGCCTTATCGATTGCGGCCAGGCGGCACCGTGCGCGATCTCTCCATTCAATCCTGACGGATCTGCGCGCATGAAAAAGCCGCCTCTCAAGGAGAGGCGGCGCAGATTTCAAACCGGATCCTGCAATTAGCTGCGCGGCAGCATGCCTGCTACGTCGGAAGCGGCGTCGTCGAGTGCTTCCTTCGGCTCGGCCGAGCCGTCGACGATGCGCGACAGGTTGTCAACGATGGTCTGCGTGACCCTGACGCCGTTGGCGCCCGGGAAGGCATACCAGGGGATCATCACCGACATCTGGCTGAGGCCGGCCTGGAACAGCGGGTTCTTCTTGTAGAAGTCGCCGAGATAGTCGGCAGACTTGGCAGCAAGCTCGTTGTTCGGAACGTAGCCGGTGCCGGGAACGACGACTGATGCGCCGTAAGGGCCGGCGGCGAACTTGGCAAACTTCCAGGCAGCTGCTTCCTTGGCCGGATCATGCGTCAGGATGACGACGGCATTGCCGCCGGTGGGAAGGCGGCCGTTGACCGGATCGATCAGCGGGATCTTGGCTGTGCGCAGGTCGAACTTGGTGCCGACATTCTTGATCGTGTTGACCAGAGCACCAGTCGTCTGGAATTCGAAGCCGACCTTGCCGGCTGCGAAAGCCTGTTCGCCGGCAGCCTTGGTGAAGACCGGCATGCCGCCTTCCTTGACGAAGCGCTGGATAAGCTCGACAGCCTTCTGGCCCTCGGGACCATTGAAGGCGACCTTGCTTTCGTCGTCGCTCAGCATCTTGCCGCCGGCGCCGAAGAGAAGGGCGGAGAACATCCAGTCGTCACCCTGCCAACGGAAGTCCATGCCGTCGACGCCGTTGCCGAGCGCCTTGATCTTGCCGGCGAGTGCGATGACTTCATCCCAGGTCTTCGGCGGGTTGTTCGGGTCGCCGCCGGCCGCCTTCACCAGATCGGCATTGTAATACATGATCGGGTTCGAGGTCGCGAAAGCGAGGCCGACCTGCTTGCCCTTGACCTGAGCGAGCTTCAGGATCGTGTCGGAGAAGCCCTGTTCGGCCATGTTGCCGTCCTTCTGGACGAGCGGTCCGAGATCGACGGCGACATTGCGCTCGTCCATCATGCGCAGGCGGTTGAGGCCGATGAAGGTGACATCGGGCATCTCGCTGGTGCCGGCCTGGCGAAGGATGGTCTGGATGCCTTCCTCATACGTGGCCGAGGGAGCTGCGAACTGGATCTTGATATCGGGGTTTTCTTCCATGAACTTCTTCGAGATCGTGTCCATCACGTTCTTGAAGAAGCCGGGCATGGGATAGTGAACCGTCAAGGTCGTCTCGGCATAGGCCGGGACCGACACGACCATCGAAATGGCCGCGGCGGCGAGAATCTGGGTGATATGCTTCATCGCTCGTTCTCCGTTTTCGGACCGGTCAGCCTTTGAGACCGGTCATGGTGATGCCCTCGACGAAACGCTTCTGTGCCAGAAGGAATGCGACGACGAGGGGAAGGGTGATGATCAGGGTTGCCGCCATGAGCGCGCCGTAGTCGTCGCCGGCTTCGGCGGCACGGAAATACATGAGGCCCAATGGCGGCGTGGCATAATCCGGCTTGCTGATGACGATCAGCGGCCAGTAGAGGTCGTTCCAATGCGCCACGACCGAGAAGATCGCGAAGGCCGTGACCGCCGGCCAGGCGTTCGGCACGATGACGCGGGCGACGATGCCGAGTTCCGACATGCCGTCGAGACGGGCGGCATGGATCAGATCGTCAGGCATGGCGCGGAAGAACTGCAGAAACATGAAGATCGCGAACACCGAGATCGAGAAGGGTGCGACCAGGGCCGTGTAGCTGTTCAGCAGCGACAGGCTGTTGAAGCCGACATAAAGCGGCAGCGCTGTCGCGTGGATCGGGATCAGCAGCCCGAGCATGACCAGCACCATCATCGTGCGTGCCGCCGGGAATTTCAGCTTCGCCATGGCATAGGCGCAGGGAATGGCGATCAGCACCTGGAAGAAGAAAATCAGCCCGCAGACGAGGACGCCGTTGAACAGCAGCCTGCCCATATCAACCTTGCTCAGCGCCTTGGTGATATTCTCGATATAGAAGAAATGCGTCGGGATCAGCCGCAGCGCCGAGGTGAAGATATCGTCCTGCGCCTTGCCCGCTGTCGATATCATGAAGATGTAGGGCGCGAGGAAGAGGAGCGAGCCGAAGATCAGCAGTGAGAGGCGCAGCATGCGGCCGGGAGTGAAGCCTGTCGAGGTCATGTGTAATGCACCTGCCGGTCCTGAACGCGATATTGCAGGAAGGTCAGCACCACGAGGATGGCGAGAAACACCGTCGTCATCGCCGAGGCATAGCCGACGCGGAGATAGACGAAGCCTTCCTGGTAGATGGTGAAGAGCAGCACCTCGGAGGCATGGTTCGGGCCGCCGTCGGTCAAGGCCTTGACGGTGTCGAAGACCTTCACCGCGTTGATGATGCTGATTGTGGTGACGAAGAGCGTCGTCGGTCCGAGCATCGGCCAGGTGACGAGCCAGAAGCGGTCCGATGCCGATTTTGCACCGTCGACTTCGGCCGCGGCATAAAGCTCACGCGGGATGGCGGTGAGGCCGGCGAGAAACAGCACCATGTTGAAGCCGACCGACTGCCAGACGCCGATGATCGACAGGCTGTAGAGGGCTGTGGCCGAAGAGCCGAGCCAGTTCGGGCCTTGCAGGCCGAACTCGGCGAGAAGGGCGTTGATCGGGCCGATCGTGGGATGGAAGAGATACTGCCAGACCGTCGCCATCGCGACGATCAGCGAGGCCACGGGCAGGAAGTAGGCGGTGCGGAAGAAGCTGCGGCCGATGCCTTCGCTCTCGATCAGCAGCGCGACGCCAAGGCCGAGAACGATCGAGATCGGCGCGACGATGGCCGTATAGACCGTCGTGTTCCAGAGCGACTTCAGGAAGGTGCGGTCCTTTAGCAGATGCGCGTAGTTCTCGAAGGCGACGAAGCGCAGGCTCTTGTCGCCCAGCTGGAAGTCCGTGAAGCCGAGGACGACGACGGCGACGATCGGCACCAGGATGAACAGCACGATCAGGATGATGGCGGGCAGCGCGAAGAGCAGCGCGGTGCGGGCTTCGCTGCGTTCGCGCGCCGCCGCCGTCTGCATCGGCAGGGAAGTGGCGGCGATGCTAGCCATGCGCCTTCTCCCTGGCGGCATCGACGGTCACCGGGACGGTGCGCAAACGGCGGCCGTCTTCGGCGAAGACCATGGCCTGCTCCGGTGCAAGCGTCAGCGCAACGGGCATGCCGGCGGAGAGACCGGCGGCTTCAGCGGGCGTAAGCTTGACGATCATGGCCTCGCCGATGGCGTCGAGCTTCGTATAGAGGATAACTTCGGAGCCTAAGAATTCCATCCGCTCGATACGGGCGGCAAGGGCATCCTGCCGTCCCTGCGTGAGGCTCACGAATTCCGGGCGGATGCCGAGCGTGACGTTGTTGCCGGCAAAGTTGTCATCTTCCAACGCCAGTCGGATGCCGCCGAAGGCGACGATGCCGTTTTCAGCGAGCGCCGGCAAAAGGTTGATGCGCGGCTGGCCGACGAAGCGGGCGACCTCGATATGGCTCGGGTCGTCGTAGATTACCTGCGGCGAGGCGAGTTGCAGCAACTGCCCGCCGATCATGACGGCGACGCGATCCGCCATTGACAGCGCTTCGGCTTGGTCATGGGTGACGTAGACCGTTGGTACGCCAGCGCGGCGGTGCAGATCGACGATCTCGCCGCGGGCATGGACGCGCAGATTGGCATCGAGATTGGAAAGCGGCTCGTCCATGAGGAAGACGCTCGGGCGGCGCACCATGGCGCGGGCAAGCGCTACGCGCTGACGCTGGCCGCCGGACATCTGACCGGGCTTGCGGTCAAGCAGGTGGTCGATCTTCAGCGAAACAGCCATTTCGCGGACGTCGCGGATGATGCCGCTGCGGGTGCTGCGCTGGCCGGGGATCAGCGAGCCGATGAAGGGCAGGCGCTGGACGCGCGACAGGCGGCGCATGGCGAGCGGCACGGCGATGTTTTCAGACGCCGTCAGATGCGGATAGAGCGCGTAGGACTGGAAGACCATGGCGATGTTGCGGTCTGCGGCCGCGACGCCGGAGACGTCGGTGCCGCCGAGAACGATCTCGCCATTGTCGGCATGCTCGAGACCCGCCAGGATGCGCAGCAGCGTGCTCTTGCCGCAGCCCGATGGGCCGACGAGGGCGATGAATTCGCCCGGCTCGACGTCGAGATCGACGCCTTTAAGGATGGCGTTGCCGCCGAAGGATTTGGCGATGTTGCGAAGCGAGAGTGCGCTCATTCGGTCGCCTCCTTCTGGAGCTTCGGGGCGGCCTGTGGATAGACTTCCATGACGACGTCATCGAGGAAGTAGGCGGTCATGCCCGGTACCGCGACAAGCTCGGTCGAGACGGTTTCGTCGAGATCATGAATGGCGGCGCCGACGAGCCGTTCGCCGGGCATTTCGCGTTCCATCTTGTCGAGGATGAAGGCGGCCGGTGGAGCCCAGACGAGGGCCGTGTCGTTGAAGCGGCCTTCCCAGGTCCAGTGCAGATGGCCGCTGCCGAGCAGGGCTACATCGTGGGCTGCTATCAGATCGTAAAGACGGCGGCGCTGCGCCGGGCGCACGCTCCAGTAACCGGTATCGCCTTCGTCGGGTGCATCGACGAAGAGCGGCTTATGGGCGAAGAGCGCGACGCGGCGATCGCCACGGCCTTCCAGCTTCTCCTGCAGCCATTCGAACTGCTTGGTTTCCTCGGCGTCCTCGAAGCCCATCAGCAGGCTGTTGAGGCCGATCAGCCGCCAATTGTCGACGTCCTTCGCCCAGTAGTCCGGGCCGACGAGGCGGCGCCAGCGCGCCAGCCGCTCGGGATTTACGGGCTGATAGGACCCCGGCAGATGGCCGACATCGTGATTGCCGGGCACGATCAGCATCGGCGCCGAGATCTGGCGCATCAGCTCCATGGAGAAGGTGAGATCCTCGTCCTTGTCGGCTCCGTCGACGCTGAGATCGCCTGTGTGAACGACAAGATCAGCGCCGCTCGCTTCAATCCATTTCGCCAGAGGTTCCCAATTGCCGTTGAAATGCGGCTTGTTCGGGCTCAAATGCGTGTCGGTAATCTGGATGATCTTCAAGGCGCGTCTCCGGAGTCTTCAGAAGCAAAGCGCCTACAAGGGATACCCAAGGCAGGCGCGTTTCTGCGCTCTCTTTAGAAGGTGCCCATGTCAGTTGAGTAACGGGTCTTTTCAGCTGTTTTTCAGTTTTGTCACATCACCGTCAAACGAGGCCGCCGCCGGCTGCATGGTGAATTGAGGCCTGTACGCGCCGAGCCTGGGTGATATAGATCGCTGCCGAAGAGGATTGGACATGTCAGACGAACAGAACCGCATCACGACACTCGAGGAAACGGTCGCCCATCAGGCGAAGATCATCGAAGAACTGTCCGACCAGATTGCGGAGCAATGGAAGATCGTCGAGCAGACGCGCCAGAAGCTCGATCGGCTGACGGAGCGGTTCCTGACGCTGGAGGAGCAGTCGCTCGACACGCCGGCCATTACAAAGCCGCCGCATTATTGATCTGCGCTGATACCTCGTTCACGTTTCGGTGTTTCACGCGGGCGTGTGTAACAAAAGCGCCTGTCTTCCCGTATTTCCTTGTGACCGGAGCATCTACTATCTCGGTCGAGAGGAAATCATCATGAAGACTTTATCGACGGACATGATCCGCAACTATTCGGCACGCATCACTCGCTTCGCCGGCCTCACGGCCGCAGCGGTCCTTGTCGGCGGCATCGCGCTGCAATTTGTCAGCCGGGCTTCTGCCGAGGATGCGCGTGTCATTCCCGCACCGAGCGTGGACGAGAAGGCTGGCTCGGCCGGCACCGAGACCATCGTGCTTGCGGGCGGCTGCTTCTGGGGCGTGCAGGGTGTGTTCCAGCATGTCAACGGCGTGATCAGCGCCACCTCAGGTTATGCCGGCGGCGGCAAGGATGCCGCGCACTACGAATTGGTTAGCAATGGCGATACCGGCCATGCCGAATCCGTGCGCGTTGTCTTCGATCCGCACAAGGTCAGCTACGGACATCTGCTGCAGATCTATTTCTCAGTCGCGCATGATCCGACCGAGTTGAACTATCAGGGGCCGGATACCGGCACGCAATATCGTTCCGCTATCTTCCCGGCGACGCAGGAGCAGGCTGATGTCGCCAAGGCCTATATCGAGCAGCTCAACAAGGCCAAGACCTTTGACGCCGCGATCGTCACCCGCATCGAGCCGGCCAGACAATTCTACGCCGCCGAGGATTATCATCAGGACTTCCTGACGACACATCCGACCTATCCCTATATCGTCATCAACGACCTGCCGAAGATCAAGAATCTTCAGCATCTCTTTCCCAAAGATTATCGCGCCGACCCGGTTCTGGTGACGGCCAGCGCCAACTGACCCGATGTGGGATGAGCTGACCGGCGAGCGATGCCTGTCGGTCAGCTCCGCCTTGCAAGAAATGCTCGTTACTCGCGGCTCGTCTGGTGTATTGCTGGCCCATCAGTCATTCATCGAGAGTGCGTTTTGTCATGATCGTCCGCGACCGGCCGAATCTCTTCCAGCTTTTCTTCATAGTGCGCGGTTCGGTCATTCGGCGCATTCTGCCGCAGATCGTCGTCATCTTCCTGCTGTCGGCCCTCATTGTCTGGGGACATGAGGAGCGGCCGAACCTGGTCGTTTCCTTCAACGGCTCGTCGCTTTCCCTGCTCGGCATCGCGCTTTCAATCTTCCTCGGCTTCCGCAACAATGCCGCCTATGACCGCTGGTGGGAGGGGCGTCGCGACTGGGGCCAGCTCGTCTATGTCGCGCGCGGCTTTGCCCGTCAGACATTGATCCTTGAAGCGAGCGGTGAGGCCGGTATCGCAGCGCGAAAGACCCTGCTGCGCCTGACCATGGCCTTTGCGCAGGCACTGGTCTGCCTTCTCCGGCCGGGCAGCGACGACAGCAAGGTGATGCGGCTTTTGACCTCGAGCGAGGCTGAATTCTATCACGCCGCGCAGAACCGACCCGATCTCATCCTGCGCCTGATGTCAGCCGATCTCGCACGCCTGAAAGCAAGCGGCGCGATTTCGGATATCCAGTATCAGATGCTGGATATCAGTGTCGGCCAGATGGGTGCGGTCCAGGCCGCCTGCGAGCGCATCCGCAATACGCCGCTGCCGTTCGGCTATACGCTGCTCCTGCATCGCACCGCCTATCTCTTCTGCTTCCTGCTGCCGTTCGGTTTCGTCGATACGCTTGGCTGGGGCTCGCCCTTCGTCACCGCTCTCATCGCCTATACTTTCTTCGGGCTCGATGCGCTGGGAGACGAACTGGAGGATCCCTTCGGTCATCGTCCGAACGCGCTCGCCATCGGCGCCCTTGCCGATACGATCGAGATCAATCTGCGTGAAGCGCTCGGCGAAACCGATCTGCCGGCACTGCCGCAGCCCCGGGATTTCGTGCTGATGTAGGCCATCGGCAAAAAATTTCGAAAAGCCATGGAATAGAATCCGGAGTGCTTCCGTATATAGGTGTATGGATCGCAAAGGACGCACATTCGATGTTTTGGGGCAGCTCGGTTCGCTGAGACGTTACGCCCGCTCGCTCGTGCGCAATGCGGACGAGGCCGAAGATCTGGTGCATGACGCGCTGGTCAAGGCATATGAGCGCAAGGCTTCTTTCCGTCACAGCGGCAACTTGCGCACCTGGCTTTTGTCGATCCTGCACAACGTGCATATCGACCGCCTGCGTCAGAAGAAATCGCTGAACCGTCGCCATGAAGAGGCGGCGGCCGAGCTTGAAACAGCATTGC
The DNA here is from genome assembly GCF_053521805.1 of Rhizobium sp. A22-96. Classification (NCBI taxonomy): domain Bacteria; kingdom Pseudomonadati; phylum Pseudomonadota; class Alphaproteobacteria; order Hyphomicrobiales; family Rhizobiaceae; genus Rhizobium; species Rhizobium sp. A22-96. Next base: position 1,269,464 of record NZ_JBNWDQ010000002.1, on the reverse strand, counting down.
CCGCGTCCCAGGACCATACGGTTCGTCTGAGCCAGGTACGCGAGGCCTTCTTCAGTCTGCCCGAGGAGCAGCGCGAGGCGCTGCACCTCGTGGCGATCGAAGATCTTTCCTACCAGGAAGCGGCGTCCGCGCTTGGCATTCCTGTCGGCACGCTGATGTCCCGCATTTCGCGGGCCCGGGCGAGCCTGCGCAATTTCGAGGAGGCTACCTCCAAGGTTTCACATCTCAGGCTGATCGAGGGAGGCGGCAATGAAAACGGTTGATCCGATCATCGATACCGATCTCGATGCCTATGTCGATGGCGAGCTGTCGGTTGCGCGCCGTGTCGAGGTGGAATCCTATCTCTCGGAGCGTCCGGAGATCGCCGCCAAGGTGATGGCGGATATGAGTATGCGCGGCGAGCTGCGCATGGCCTTGGCCGGCGAGAGCCATGTGCTCAGGGCCGAGACCCGCGAGGCCGCAAGGCGGCTGGAGCGCGGACTGGTCTATGGACGCATGCTGGCGTCTTTCCAGCGTGTTGCAGCCGTTGCCGTGCTGGTGGCGAGCGGCTGGGTGGCGCATACGTCCTTCGGCGCGTTTACCGCGAGCGAAGTCAGCGCCTCCGCACGGCCGCCGGCTTTCGTCGACGACGCGGTGCAGGCCTACAAGACGACGGCCATGCGCGAAGAGATCAAGCCGCAATCGGCGGCCACGAATTACAATCCGGAAGAAATCCGCGCATCGACGGCGATCGTCCTGCCGGAACTGCCGGGTGACTGGCGCGTCACCGATGCCCAGATCTATCCGTCCGAATTCGGTCCGAGCGTCGAAATGATGGTCGATGCCGGCAAGGATGGTCACTTGTCACTTTTCGCCGTTCGCCCGGGAAGTTTCGCCGTCAAGGACGTCAGTCACATCAAGCGTGATGATGTTCAGGCTGCCTATTGGCAGATCGGTGAAGTTGCCTATGCGCTGATCGGCAATGGCCAGGCGGCGCAGCTCGACGGCGATGCCGAAAAGCTTGCCCGCAGCCTGTACTAGTTCGAATTAAAGGAGAACGAGCATGAACCCGACCAATCCGCGATACGGCGCGGGAGCCGCCGCCGGCTCGCAGGCGCTCTTCGACGAAGGTCTGCGTCAGCACATGCTGCGCGTCTACAACTACATGGGCATCGGCCTGGTGCTGACGGGTATCGTCGCCATGGTGGTCGGCACGACGCCGGCGCTCTACGTGCCGATCTTCCAGACGCCGCTGAAGTGGGTCGTCATGCTGGCGCCGCTCGCCTTCGTGTTCTTCTTCTCGTTCCGTATCCAGACCATGTCGGCAAGCACGGCGCAGATGATGTTCTGGGCGTTCTGTGCGGTCATGGGCCTGTCGCTGGCCTCTGTCTTCCTCGTCTTCACCGGCACGAGCATCGCGCGGACCTTCTTCATCGCTGCGACCATGTTCGGCGCGACCAGCCTCTACGGCTATACGACCAAGCGTGATCTTTCCAACATCGGCTCGTTCCTGATGATGGGCCTGTTCGGTGTGATCATCGCCAGCATCGTCAATATCTTCCTTGGCTCCAGCGCCCTGCAGTTCGCCATCTCGGTGATCGGTATCGTCGTCTTCGTCGGCCTGACCGCCTGGGATACGCAGAACATCAAGGAACAGTATGCCGAGAACCATGATCAGGAATCGCAGCAGAAGCTCGCCGTCTTCGGTGCCCTGTCGCTCTACCTGAACTTCGTCAACATCTTCCAGCTGCTGCTGAACCTCACCGGCGAGCGGGAGTAGTTTTGAAATCACCGGCTTGGGCATGGTCGGACCCGAAAGGCACTCCACGCTTTTGGTGATCATGCTCGGGTTATGCGTCTCCCTGGGGGCTTGTTGAGACGCATGAAGCGCCTGCAGTATCTGCGCCGATACTGCAGGCGCAACTTTTTTGGGGATTGGAAAACTGGATTGCGATTGAAGCGGCCGGCTCATGGCGATGAGCGGCAAGATCTTCCTCGCGATATCGAGGGTGGCAAGCCCACTCGATGAAGCACCGGTTTTGCAGCCATCTTCGCCGCAGCGCGGCAAGGGGAAAGGTGCCGGACTAAGAGAGCACCGTTTAAAAGAAAGGGCCCGATAGCGCTAGTCAGCTGCTATCGGGCCCTTGATCATTGGAGATGTGCGGCCCCTCGTTTGTCAGGGCCGCACCGTGGTCCTACCACTCGGCGACGCTGCCGTCCTCGTGACGCCAGACCGGATTGCGCCAGCGATGGCCTTCCTTGGCGCGCTCGATGACATAGGCCTCGTCCACCTCGATGCCGAGGCCCGGTCCCTGTGGAATGCTGACGAAGCCGTCGGCATACTGGAACACTTCCTTGTTGGAGATGTAGTCGAGGATGTCGTTACCCTTGTTGTAGTGGATGCCGAGGCTCTGTTCCTGGATGAAGGCATTGTAGCTCACGGCATCGACCTGCAGGCAGGCGGCAAGCGCGATCGGGCCGAGCGGGCAATGCGGCGCCAGGGCCACGTCATAGGCTTCGGCCATGGCCGCGATCTTGCGGCATTCGGTGATGCCACCGGCATGGGAAAGATCGGGCTGCAGAATGTCGACATAGCCGTCCGACAGAACCTGCTTGAAGTCCCAACGCGAATAGAGGCGTTCGCCGAGCGCAATCGGCGTCGAGCAATGATTGGCGATTTCCTTCAGTGCTTCCCGGTTTTCCGAGAGAACGGGCTCTTCGATGAACAGCAGCTTGTAGGGCTCAAGCTCCTTGGCCAGCACCTTGGCCATCGGGCGGTGGACGCGGCCGTGGAAGTCGACGCCGATGCCGATATAGGGGCCGATCGCCTCGCGGATGGTGGCGATGGTCTCGACCGCTTTCTCCACCTTGTCGTAGGTGTCGACGATCTGCATCTCCTCGCAGCCATTCAGCTTGATCGCCTTGAAGCCGCGGGCGACGACTTCCTTGGCGTTGTTGGCAACGTCGGAGGGGCGGTCGCCGCCGATCCAGGAGTAGACCTTGATCTTGTCGCGCACCTGGCCGCCGAGCAGCGAGTGGATCGGCTGTCCGAGCGCCTTGCCCTTGATGTCCCAGAGCGCCTGGTCGATGCCGGCGATGGCGCTCATGTGCACGGCGCCACCGCGATAGAAGCCGGCGCGATACATGACGTTCCAATGGTCTTCGATCAGGAAGGGATCCTTGCCGATCAGGTAATCTTCCAGCTCGTGGACTGCCGCCTGCACGGTCAGTGCCCGGCCTTCGACCACCGGCTCACCCCAGCCGATAATGCCTTCATCCGTCTCGATCTTTAGGAACAGCCAGCGCGGCGGCACGATGTAGGTCGTCAGTTTCGTGATCTTCATGGGTAGGTTTCCATTTCGGCTTTGGATGATATCAGCGGTCAGCAGCCGCGGATTTCGAGGTTTCTGGTTTGATCCTCCGGCCATCCTCCAACCGTCGTTCGACGGCGAGATCGCGGGCGGCGAGATCGAGCATACGATGGGCACAGTCGCGGGCCGCGGTGCGATTGCGCAGACGCAACGCCTCCACCAGCTCGCCATGAACGATAATTGCCTCGTCGCGGCTGTGGGCGGCGACATTCGAGGCGTGCAGGGCATATTTGAGGCCAGCATGCATGGCGCTGGACAGGCGGCGAAATACCTGGTTGTGGCTGGCGCTCAGCAGTACCTTGTGAAAGGTCACATCGGCTTCGGTAAAGCCCTCCGGATCGTCGCTGCTATCGCGCATCTGCCGCCAAGCATTGTCGAGATCGGCAATTTCCTGAGCGGTGGCACGCTCTGCGGCATATTCGGCGGCGGCCGGCTCGATGGTGCGCCGGGCTTCCAGAATGGAACCGAGAATATCGAACTGCGCGATATAGGGGCCCATCCACTCCAGCACGTCCTGATCGAGGATGTTCCAGTCGTCCTTGTCGCAGACCGTGGTGCCGATACGCGGCTTGCCGCGCACGAGGCCTTTCGATTCCAGTACCTTGAGGGATTCGCGGATGACCGTGCGGCTGACGCCATAAATCGCGCACAGATCGTTTTCGCGCGGCAGGATCGATCCCGAGGGATAGCGCTCGGAGCAGATGTCTTCGGCGATCGACGCCGTCACGTTCCTGCGCACGCGCGGGCGGCGTGCGGGCTGGGCTGACGAGCCATGCTCCTGTCTTTCGAGCGATTCCACCCTATCTCCTCCACTCGATCCCGCATGTCCCCGGGGAGCCTTTCCCGACGAGAGGCAGGCGGGTCTTCCATGCAGCCGATGTCCAGTCAGGCTTTGTGAGCGTGTCGACCTCAATATACGATAATCATCATACATTGGCAACTTCATTGTATGATGATTTAAAAGCCTACGTGTTGTCAGCGGGAACAATCCGCCTCGCCGCGCTTTGTCGAAGACGATGCCCGTCCTGTTACGGCGGCGTCGTCTTCGAGGGATAGAAGGACTATGGTGCCCGTGCGGCTGGCATGAATGCTTTTGCCGCCGGATCATCGCGGGAGGCGAGGATTACGCTTCCGAAGCTCATTTCAACGACAAGGAGGACGATATGCAGATCAATCGTACAGGTTCGGCTCAATGGGCTGGTGGCTTGAAGGACGGCAAGGGCCAGATCTCAACGCAAAGCGGCGCGCTCAATCATTACCCCTATGGTTTCGCCAGCCGTTTCGAAGGCGTCGCCGGCACAAATCCGGAAGAGCTGATCGGTGCTGCGCATGCCGGCTGCTTCACCATGGCCCTGTCGCTCATCCTCAATGAGGCCGGTTTCACCGCCGAGAGCATGGAAACGACGGCCAAGGTCACGCTTGAAAGCGTCGAAGGCGGCTTTGCCATCACCGCAATCCATCTGACGCTGACCGGCAAGGTTCCAGGCGCCGACGAGGCCACTTTCACCGAGCTTGCCAACAAGGCAAAGACCGGTTGCCCGGTTTCGAAGGCGCTGGCTTCCGTTCCGATTTCGCTGGAAGTTCACGCCGCGTAAAACGGACTTTCACGGGTGTCGCGCCGCGCTGGATCGCGCGGCGCGCTTCATGTATATTAGCTATTCCGGGCATTGGGCTGTCATTTTCATCAGGATGAAATGCCCGATGAGAGGGGCAAAAATGTCTGGAATTCTGTTGATTCACGTCGTCATAAGCCTGATCGCCATCATCAGCGGCATTATCGTTGCTGCGGGTTTTCTCACCGCCGATCCTCATGGACGGTCGACGCTGGTCTATATGGTTACGACCATTCTCACCAGCCTGACGGGTTTTCTCTTTCCGTTTCATGTCGTTACGCCGGCGATCATCGTTGGCAGTCTCTGCGTTCTCATCTTCATACCGACCGCACTGGCGCGCTACCGCTTTCATCTTGCCGGCATCTGGCGTCCCGTCTTCATCATCGGCGCCATGGTGCTCCTGTTTTTCAACTGTCTCGTGCTGATCATCCAGTCGTTCCAGAAGATACCCGTGCTCAATGCACTGGCACCGAATGGCAACGAGCCGCCGATACTGGCCGCCCAGGTGGCGCTGCTGGTGGCCTGTGTGCTTGTCGGCTATTTCAGTATCCGCCGCTTCCGCCCCACGCTTCTGGGCGTCTGATCTCGGGCTAAAGGCTCCTGCGACAAAATGTCGGACACATCCGGTCGTTCGGTCGGGCGTGTTGTCGATGATTTAACCCTTGTTTCAGGTTGTTCGGCGCATCCTTGGTTTATTGATTAGCGTCTAAAAACCGCCTGCAGTTGCGGGTGGTTTCTTGACATGGACGTCATGATGATTTACGAGTGACGAAAATTGAAAATCGTCACTCGTAAATCATCAGGTTCTAATCATGCTCGATCTTCCCGATATCAGCGCCGATCCAGCGCGAGAGGAAAACATCGCGCGCATTCTCGAAGCGGCCGAAAGGCTCTTTCGCTACTACGGCTACAGCAAGACGACCGTTGCCGATATCGCTCGCGATCTCGGCATGTCGACGGCGAACATCTACCGGTTTTTCGGCTCCAAAATCGAAATTCACCAGGCTCTGTGCGGGCGCATGCTGGGGCAGAGCTACGAGATGGCCCTCAATATCCGCAATCAGCCGATCAGCGCATCCGAGCGGCTGCGAACCTACGTGCTTGCTCAATACAAGATGACGCTGGAGACCATGCTCGACGAGCAGAAGGTCCATGAGATGGTGGTCATTGCCATCGAGCGGGACTGGCATGTCATCGAAAAACATATTGAGCGTATTCAGGATCTTATTGCCGAGATCATCGCCGAAGGGATCGCTGCCGGCGAGTTCGTCGAGCAGGATCCGGTTGTTGCGGCGAGGTGTTTCGCTGCCGCGACCGTCGATCTCTGTCATCCGCAGATGGTGGCGCAATGCCTTGCCAAGCCATACCAAGCCAAGCCCGAGGATCTCGTCGAGTTCGTCATCAGGGCCTTGAAGAAATAGCAGTTCGTGCGCCGGATGGCCGGCGTGCCCCCACTCTTTTGTTCGACTTTAGGAGAGCGACATGGTTTCGCTGACGACCAACACCCTACGGACCGTTGCCGGCGCGGCTCTCTTTGCCGCCTTGGGGCTCGGGCTTGCGGGCTGCAATGAGAAGAAGGAAGAGGCGGCGGAGGTGGTCCGGCCGGTGAAAGTGGTCGAGATCGCCCAGGCTGACACGACGCGCAAGCTCGACTATTCCGGCTCCGTCAAGGCGCGGACGGACATGAACCTCGGTTTCCGCGTCAGCGGCAAGATCGTCGAGCGCAAGGTGGATATCGGCCAGAAGGTCAAGCCCGGCGATGTGCTCGCCCGTATCGACTCCACCGACTACGTTCTGGCGGTGCGCCGCTCGCAGGCGGATCTGGATTCGGCTGAAAAGCAGGTGCAGACGACTGAGCTTGCCCGCGACCGTGCCCAGAAGCTCTTCGACAAGAACGTCGGCTCCAAATCGCAGCTCGAACAGGCAGAGCTTTCCTATGATCAAGCGTCCTCGACACGGGATTCCGCAGTGTCGGCGCTCGCCGAGGCGAAGAACCAGGTCGCCTACAGCGATCTGACGTCGGACATGAACGGGATCGTGACGACAATCAATGCCGATGTCGGCCAGGTGGTCAGTTCCGGCACACCTGTCATCACCGTTGCCGTCGATGGCGAAAAGGAAGTGCTGATCGCTGTGCCGGAAATGGATATCGCGCAGTTCAAGGTCGGCAAGGCCGTCAAGGCGCGCTTCTGGTCCGACGACGCGCTGGTGCTTGACGGCAAGGTGCGGGAAGTGTCCGGCAGCGCCGATCAGTCGCGCACCTTCGCGGTGCGTGTGAGCCTGCCGGCCGATCAGCGCGTGCTGCTGGGCATGACGGCGACCATCGAAGCTCTTGCCGACAATACCCAACCCTATGTTTCCATTCCGCTAAGCGCCCTTGCCCAGAAGGATGGGCAACAGATCGTCTGGCTTGTCGACCGCAATGCCGGCACCGTGCATTCCCGTGCCATCAAGGTTGCCGATTTCGCCGATGACGGCGTGCGCATTGCCGATGGCCTCAAGACCGGCGACGTCGTCGTCGCGGCGGGCACGCAATTCATGACTGAGAACATGAAGGTCAAGCTTCCGGCTGCTCCAGCTCAGCAGGCCTCCGCAGACACCAATTCCGCTTCGGCGGACGTCGTACGCTGATCCGGATCGAGAGGGCGAAACCATGTCCATCAACAACACTTCCGGTGGGAAGCAGCGGTTCAACCTGTCGCGCTGGGCGATCGGCCATCCGAGCATTGCGCGGTTCCTGTTCGGTCTCATCATCATCGCAGGCGCGCTCGGCCTGACCCACATGGGTCAGAAGGAAGATCCGGATTTCACCTTCCGTGTCATGGTCGTTCAGACCGTATGGCCCGGCGCTTCCCTGCAGGACATGGAAGACCAGGTGGTCAACAAGATCGAGCGCAAGCTGCAGGAAACGCCGCATCTCGACTGGGTCAAATCCTATACCCGCGCCGGCTTTGCCATCACGACGGTCCAGATCAAGGGCGACACCAATACGGCCGAAGTGAAGGACGCCTTCTACCAGATCCGCAAGAAGGTCGGCGATATCGGCAACGAACTGCCCTCCGGCTTGCTCGGCCCTTATTTTAACGATGAGTTCGGCGACACCTTCATCACGCTGCATTCGATCAGCGGCGACGGCTATTCCTATCCGGAGCTGAAGAAATTCGCCATCCAGGCGCGTGATATGCTGCTCTCGACACCCGGTGTCGAGAAGGCCACCATCATCGGCGACCAGGCCGAGCAGATCTATATCGATGTCTCCTCCAAGGTACTGGCTGAGCGCGGCTTGACGCTCAACGACCTGAAGAATGCCGTCGTCGGCCAGAACAATGTCGATCCGGCTGGCAACGTCGATACCAGCACACGCTCGGTGCGCATCTCCGTCGAGGGCGATGTCAACAGGATCGAAGACATCAAGAACCTGCGGCTGACCGCAGGCGGCCAGGTGACACGCCTCGGCGATATCGCCACCGTCACGGCTGGGCTACAGGACCCCTATACCGCCAAATTCCTCTACAATGGTCACGCCAGCGTGCAGCTCGGCGTCGTCATGGCCAACGGTTACAAGGTGACCGACGTCGGCAAGTCGGTGGAGGAAACCTACAAGCGTTTCGAAGCATCGCTGCCGGTCGGCGTTCAGGTCGACCAGATCGCCAATCAGCCCGATGTCGTCACCGACGCGATCAGCGAATTCATGCATGCGCTCGGCGAAGCTCTCGTCATCGTGCTGATCGTCTCCTTCCTGTCGATTGGCTGGCGCTCCGGCCTCGTGATCGCCATCGCCATTCCGCTGGTGCTGGCCGCAACCTTCGCTATCATGTACGAGTTCGGCATCGACCTGCAGCGCATCTCGCTCGGAGCGCTCATCATCGCACTCGGCCTGCTGGTCGACGACGCCATGATCGTGGTCGAGCTCATGGAGCGCAAGTTGGAGGAGGGGCTGGTGAAGCTCGATGCCGCCAGCTTCGCCTATTCCTCGACTGCCTTCCCGATGCTGACCGGCACGCTGATCACCACGGCAGGCTTCATTCCCGTCGGCTTCGCGGCATCGACGGCGGGCGAATATGTCCGTTCGCTCTTTTATGTCGTCGGCATCGCGCTCGTGGTGTCCTGGTTCGTGGCCGTCTATTTCACGCCATGGCTCGGCTACATGATCCTCAAGCAGCGGCACCATGCCGGCGAGCATCATGATGTGTTCGATACGCGCTTCTATCGCCGCCTGCACTCCTCGGTTGCCTGGGCCGTGCGCCACCGCGTCATCGTTCTGCTTCTGACGATCGCCGCCTTCGTCGGCAGCCTCTGGTCGTTCCAGTTCATTCCGCAGAACTTCTTCCCGCAGTCGTCGCGTCCTGAAATTCTCGTCGACCTGTGGCTGCCTGAGGGCACCAGCATCAAGGAAGTCGAACGGCAGGCCCAGGCGCTGGAATCGCGCATGGCCGACGATCCGGACAAGCGCTTCATCGCCACTTATGTCGGGCAGGGCGCGCCGCGCTTCTTCCTGCCGCTCGACCAGCAGCTCACCAATCCGAACTATGCCCAGATGCTGGTCATGGCCAAGGATGAGCCGGCTCGTGAGCGTCTGATCACCAAGCTGCGTGGCATTCTGGCCGCAGACTTCCCGTCCGTCCGTGGCAAGGTCGACCGCCTGTTCCTCGGTCCGCCGACTGGCTGGCCCGTGCAGCTGCGCGTCATGGGTCCGGACCGGCAGGAGGTTCGTCAGATTGCCGACCAGGTGAAGCAGCGCTTCGCCCAGAATCCGCTGCTCGGCGCCATCCACGACGATTGGCTTGAGCCGGTGCCGGCGATGAAGCTGGTGATCGACCAGGACCGCGCCCGTGTGCTCGGCGTTACCTCGCAACGCATTCGCCAGATGCTGCAGGCCTCGATGTCCGGCTTCACGCTCGACAATTATCGCGAAGGCGAAGAGACCGTCGGGATCGTTGCCCGCGAGCCGGACGCAAGCCGCCATCTGCTGACCTCGGTCAATTCCATCTATATCCCGACGGATAGCGGTGGGTTCGTGCCGCTGTCGCAGGTCGCCAAGATCGTGCCTGTCATGGAGCAGAGCATCGAATGGCGACGCGACCGTCTGCCTACCATCACCGTGCGGGCGACCTTGCCTGACGATGTGCAGTCGAACGACGTGACCGCCAAGCTTTATAACGACATGGCGGATCTCAGAAACAGCTTGCCTGCCGGCTACAAGATCGAGATCCAGGGCGGTGCCGAAGACAGCGCCGAGAGCCAGGCCTCGATTGCTGCCAAGGCGCCGATCATGCTCGTCATCATCGTCGTGTTGCTGATGATACAGCTGCAGCACTTCGGCAAGGCGATGCTGGTGCTGGCGACCGGTCCGCTCGGCATCATCGGGGCTGCCGCGGCTCTGCTCATCAGCGGCGCGCCCTTCGGCTTCGTGGCGATCCTCGGCGTCATCGCGCTGCTCGGCATCATCATCCGCAATTCGATCATCCTCGTCGACCAGATCGACCAGGATATCGCGGCGGGCATGGACCGGAAGGAGGCGATCATCGGCTCGGCCGTTCGTCGTTTCCGGCCGATCATGCTGACGGCGCTGACGGCGGTGCTCGCGCTGATCCCGATCTCGCGCGGCGTCTTCTGGGGCCCGCTCGCCTACGCCATGATGGGTGGCATCCTGGTGGCGACGATCCTGACAATCTTCGTCCTGCCTGCCGGCTATGCCTTGTTCTTCGGTCGCGAGCCGAAGAACAAGTCGGCGGAGCCACCAGCGAAGGATCAGGTCGAGGACAACGACGAGAACGCTCTCCACCTCCCGCCGTCGATGGCGGCGGAATAAGGGGCGTCAGTCTAAGTCTGACTCCCATTACAGTGCAGGGTAGCTTTGTTTTTTGTTGTCTGTATCTGTTGCTCATTCCCGGCCCGATCTCGAAGACGGGTCGGTTGCAGACGCGGCGGTTCCGATGACGGCAGATACAGACAATAGTTCCAAGCTGGATTGGCAATCGCTGCAACGCTTCTCGTTTGGCAATAGCCCTGCTTTGGCCGATGAACTGCTCGATCTGGTTTTAAAGGGTAAGAAGACCGGAACGTGTTGGTCTGTGAGAGATGGGCAATTGACCGAGATCGGTCAGCGATCCGTCGTGTGCGACGGTAAAGGCGTGCCGAGGGCGATCATAGAGACCGTATCCCTGGAGCAACGGCCCTTTGATCAGGTCGGTGAAGCCTTTGCGCATAGTGAAGGCGAAGGCGATCTCAGCCTCGAATATTGGCGCCGCGCGCACCGCTCCTATTTCGAGGAGACAGGCGGGTTTGAACCGGCGATGATGCTATGGTGCGAGACTTTCCGTCTCGTTGCGATCCTGGATCAGCCTTTAGCTCTCTAGATAGCTTGCCTCTTCGAAGAATAATTCAGGAGGACGATTCCAGGATTGTCGGCTTGCCGTCGGCGAGCTTGAGGATCGTCAGGGTTCCGCCCATGGAAATGGCGGTGTCGATGCCGATACGATCCTTGCCGAAAACCGGCTGGGAGTCCGGCGTGTGGCCGTGGATCACCAGAAACGGCAACTGCGGGCCATCCCACAAGAATGGCTCGCGGATCCACATCAGATCCTCATCTGTCTGATCCGCGAGCGGTATGCCCGGGCGGATGCCGGCGTGAACGAAGAGGAGCGGGCCGACGGTGACGGCGCCGGCCAGCGAGCGCAGCAGATCGACATGCGCCGCCGGCATCGCCTTCAACGTGAGATCGCGCAGCTCCCTGATGCTGCGGCCTTGTGCCAGCAGCTCTTTCGCATCGATGCCATAGGATGCGAGTGTCGGCAGCGCGCCAAAATCCAGCCAGTGGCGATTGGCCTCGGGGTCATCGAGAAAGCGCAGGAAGACATCGTCATGATTGCCGCAGAGCACGTAGCGATCGAAGCCCTCCGGCGGCGGTGCGCAAAGATGCGACAGCACATCGCTGGAGTGCGGGCCACGATCGACGTAATCACCAAGGAACATCAGCAGCTTTCGGCCGGGAAGGGTGCTGGCATCTTCGACGATGCGCTTTTCTGCTTTCACCATGGGATGGTAACATCCATGGATGTCGCTCAGCGCGTAGATGGCCGTGTAGTCGTGTGCGGAAAGGCTGATGCGTGTGCGTTGGGATTGTTCCATGAACTTCGCCGTTTTCCCCGGTGAAAGGCCGATAAAATAGCCCGATCTTTGCCGTCCGCAAGCGTTGGCACAGCGATATGATCATTTAAAAATATGTAAGTAATTTCCAGTTCTTGAGTGATATGCGAGCTGTCCCAGCCAACGGTCCCTGATGCGCCTAAAAGACGGAGGACGTTAGGTGTGGCGAGGCGTCCGTTTGATCGCGGCAAGCATCTCGGAACATCTTGCAACGGGAATGTGCGATGGCTTGACGGTGCCAATGATCTCACCAATGGTCGGCCCTCGGGGCAGTTTTGCTTCACGGCTGGCTGGGAGGAGATTGCCGAAGCCGTTGATGGTTCTTGCTACGGGAAACGATCCAAGGAGGAGGTACATAGTGAAGCACGTAAAATCGATCGGCCACGTCGCCGTCAGCGTCAAGGATATCGAGCGCTCGCTCGACTTCTATGTCAACAAGCTCGGCTTTGACGAGATGTTCCGGCTGGAGCGCGACGATCGGCTCTGGATCGTCTATCTGCGTATCACCGACACGCAATATATCGAGCTGTTTCCGGATGCGGTGGGCGACAGCGCGCCGCCATTCGCCAATGTCGGCTTCAACCATCTCTGCCTGGAGGTGGACGATATCGATGGCGCCATTGCCGAACTCACCGCAAAGGGCGTCACGCTTACCTCCGAAAAGAAGCTCGGCGTCGATCACAACTACCAGGCCTGGATTGCCGATCCAGAAGGCAATCGTATTGAGTTGATGCAGCTTGGCGAGAAGGCGCTGCAGCTTCAGGCGATCGCCCGGCTGCGGCAGGAGCGGACCTGACTATAAGAGTTCCTTTCGGTTGCCATCGCGTAGATTTATCCACACGACGGCGACCGCGTTTCCAGGTTCGAAACTGCTCGCGCATCACTCCCGATATGCGGCTTCCAGGCCAGCAATATCGAGCTTGACCATCCCCATCAAGGCCTGCATGACGCGGGCAGCCTTTGCCGTATCGGGGTCGGCCAGATATTTGCCAAGCACCGTTGGCACGACCTGCCAGGAGACGCCGTAGCGGTCCGTCACCCAGCCGCATTCCACAGGTGCTCCGCCATCGCAAAGCCCATTCCAGAGGCGATCGACCTCGGCCTGATCGGCGCAATCTATTTCCAGTGAAATCGCATGATTGAACTCGACGCGGCTGCCGCCGTTCAGCGCCATGAAGCGCTGACCGGCAAGCGTGAAGTTGACAACCAGAACCTCGTCGGGTTTGCCTGCCGGCGTATCGACAATGTTCTTCTGTACATGATCGATCCGGGAATCCGGAAAGATCGAAACATAGAAGTTCGCTGCTTCCTCCGCTTCTCGTGCAAACCACAGGCACGGGGCAATCTTCGACATTGGGTACTCCTCTCTCTCGTTGAATGTTCCTAGGACGAACGAGTGGCGCCAAGCCCGACAAGCTTGCGAAGTTTTTTCGAACCCATGCAGATCGTCAACGGCTATACTAGGCGGCCGCCACCATCGATGTGCAGAATCTCTCCGGTCACGAAGCGGTTGGCCATCAGGAAGAGGATGGCCTGCGCAATATCCTCTGGCCGGCCGATATTGCGGCTGGGGAGCGTCGAGGCGGTCTGCTCGAGCACTTGCCGCTTGGCTTCGCCCATAATGCCGTCGAGCAACGGGGTATCCACCCATCCCGGCGAAACCGCGTTGATGCGCATCGGCGACAATTCGAGGGCGAGGGCGCGAACCGTGCTTTCGACCGCGGCGACGGCGGCTGCCACGACCGCACCGACGGCGGCGGGGCGGGAGGCGAATTGTCCTGAGGTCATGGTAATCGAGCTTGCCGGATGCAGGAGTGGGAGAGCAGCCTTAATCGCGAGCAAAGGTCCGACCAGTCGTTCGCTGATGACCTTCGAGAGATCCGCCGCCGACTGATCCTTGAGCGGCTGCAAATGCACCGTCCCGGCCGTGATCAGCAGATGATCGATCCTGTCGATCCCTGCAAATATCGTCGGCTGTGGGGCGGCAATATCAGCGACGATCTCTGTCGCGCCACCGATCGCTTCGGCGGCTTCCCGAAGACGCTCGGGATTGCGGGATATCAGAAAGAGGTTTGCGCCGGCATCCTTTGCCTGCTTTGCCGTCGCCAGGCCGATGCCTGACGAGCCGCCGATGATGACGATGTTCTGCCCCTGGAATGACTGGGCCTGTGTATTGCTCGTTTGAATAGTGCTGGTCTGCAAGGCTGGTTCTCCGATTGGATTGTTGACCAGCTTCAAATTCGTCGATCGGCATATGCTTTAGAAGAGAGCGAATGGCGATGTTATTTATCGTAAAAGACGATAGAATGCGGAGATGGACATGCTTTCCGCCATGCGCATCTTCACCCGTGTCGTCGAGCGCGGCAGCCTTTCGGCCGCTGCGCGCGATCTCGGCCTCGGTCAACCCACAGTCAGCGAACGCGTCGAGAAGCTGGAGAAGCATCTGGGGGTGCGGCTCCTCTACCGGACAACGCGTTCGGTGCAGGCGACCGATGCCGGCGCGCGCTTCTACGAATACGCCAAGCGCGCCATCGAAGCTGCAGAGGAGGCGGAGGCTTCCGTCGCCTCGGCCGAGGCATCACTGACCGGAACGTTTCGGATCGCGGCGCCGCATGGGCTCGGCGAGATGGCATTGCCGAAGCTGCTCATCGAATTCCAGACACGGCATCCGGCTCTGGCCATCGATGTGACCCTGAACGATCGCTTCGTCGATCCGATGACCGAGGGCGTTGATCTCTCCATCCGCATCGGCGAGATCGGCAGCGGCAATTTCATTGCCCGCCGTCTCGGGACGTTGCGCCGGCTCGCGCTGGCCGCTCCCGGCTATCTCGAACGACACGGACCGCTGCGTGAACCGATGGACCTTGCGGCACATCCATTCATCAGGGTCGCCGGTTTCGCGGCGGATGAGCGGCTGCATCTGATCGGTCCCGATGGCGGGTCGGTGGAGGTGCCCATTCGCACCACATGGCGCGTCAGCCACTGGAGGCCGCTCATTGAAGCGGTGCTGGCGGAAAGGGGGATCGGGGCATTGTTCGCGGTCGTCTGCGGCCGGGAAATCGCCGAAGGGAGGCTGGTTCCCGTGCTGCCCTCTTATGCGTTCAGGCGCGTGGACGTCCATGCCATCTATCCGCCTGGACCACGGCCGGCTGCCCGAACGAAAGCCTTCCTTGAGCTGCTCACTGAGCGGATTGATCTCCTTCTTGGCGAAGCGCCTGAGGCTTCCTGAGGGCCTTATCTGCCGACGGCCAGCCTTTCGGCGAATTCGATCGCCTCGATCAGGCTGCGCTCGTTGGCAATGCCCTTGCCGGCGATATCGAAGGCTGTTCCATGATCGACGGAGGTACGCACGATCGGCAGACCGAGGGTGATGTTGACGCCGGACAGATCCATCCACTTGCCTGTGGCAGGGTCGATCTCGAAGCCTAAGAGCTTGACGGGGATATGCCCCTGGTCGTGATACATGGCGATGACGGCATCATACTGGCCGGCACGCAGCTTGACGAAGACGGTGTCGCCAGGAACGGGGCCGACGATATCGAGGCCATCGGACACGGCTTTGGCGATGGTCGGCGCTGATATATCGATATCCTGCCGGCCGAAGAGGCCGCCTTCGCCGGCATGCGGGTTGAGCGCGGCAACCGCGATCTTCGGCCTGGCGATGCCGAGATGCTGGAGCGCCTTGTTGGTGAGATCGATGACGAGGCGCAGCCGCTCAGGCGTCAGGCGCTTCGGCACATCCTCGAGCGCCACATGGGTGGTGACGTGGCTGACGCGCATATTGCCGTGAGCTAGCATCATCACCGAGCCGCGTGCACCGGTAAGTTCTGCCAGAAGCTCGGTGTGGCCGGCATAGTGGAAGCCGGCCTTGTTCAGCGCTTCCTTGTTGAGCGGCGCGGTGACGATGCCGCCGATTTTCCCGGTCATCGCAAGCTGAACGCCCTTCTCGATCGCCTTGAAGGCCATGCGGCCGCCATCGGCGGAAAGCTGGCCGGGCAGGATCGGCTCGCCCTCGGCATCGGCCTGGATGAAGCAGAGGTTCGGCCAATCACTATCCATCTGTGTCTCGGGAATATTAGTATCGAGACCAAGCTGCTGTTCCGCCAGGCGAAGGGAGGGGCCACTGCCGATTATTGTAAGTTTCAACTTACCTTCATCGATCCTGTCCTTCAGCCGTGCCGCGGCCTTTAGGATGATTTCCGGGCCGATGCCGGCGGGGTCACCCATGGTGATTGCCAGATGCCGCGTCATATCCCGTCTCCTTCGTCGATCAATCCGTTTTTCCTGAGCAGATCGCGCCAGAGATCCGGACCGCCAAAGGCACCGGATTTCGAGATCACGTCCACCTTGTCCCAATGGCCGCCTGTCATGACCGAGCGGGGCAGGCCCGGTGAAACCTGGCCGGTTACCGTCAATGCCTCGGCGCCCAGCGAATGACAGAGCCCGCGCAGCGTCTCGCCGCCGGCGACGATCAGCGTGCCGGGGGCGGGCAGTGCCTTTGCGATGCGGGCAAAGCAGGTCTCGATCCGTGCAGCCGCTTCGGCGCGATCGAGCCCCGGCGGCAGATTGACGCTGACGAGGGCGGCACCATCCCGCTCCAGCTGCTTTTCAATGACGGAGGGATCGGTCTCTTCGCCGATATGGAGCCCGCGGCCGCTACAGGCTTTCAGCTGCGCGCGCGTGATGGGCTGATCGGAGCCGAAAAGGCCGAGAACGGGAGGTTTTAGCCTGTGCGATATGGTGAGGGGCCGCAGTCGGTCCGGCGGCGGCTCCAGTGATGTCGGTGGCCATAATCTCGTCAAAAAACTCATTGGTTTGGCTTGTCCGAGCACGAAAGCGCGTGCGCCGGGATCAAACAGACTTACGGAAGCACCGGCCTCCAGTTTGCTTCCGCGCGCCATGGCGCCAGCCAGACCGCCGGTGCCGCTCCATAGAATGGGCCCGCGAGCATTCTGGACCAGGGCGATAATCTCATCGAGATCAGAATCGGTATCAGCGTCAAAAACGCTAATACCATCTAAGAGACGGTGTTCGTACTCTGAATTGTCGAGACGTAAGGGGCTTGGTGCGCGATGCCGCTTGGCTACCCCGGTTGCCTGCAATCCCTCCGCAACCAGAGCCTCCACCAGATCGCCGGTCACATCCTGCCATGTGCCATCCGCCGCGCGCAGCATTTGCCGGCCGTTGCGGGTCACGCGGCCATGATGCGGAAAGGCCGGCGCGAGGATGCAATGCCGCCAGTGTCCCAGCCGGAAGACGGCGGCGAGTTCGGCGGCCCAGGGGCCGCGAAACAGACTGTCGACCTTCTTGAAGGCGATATCGGCATCCTCCAGAAGCGGCGCCAGCTGTTCGATGATACCTACCGCATCGGCGGCTGAGCGCTCGCGCGTGCCGCTGTCTATGGCAAGGCTGGACTTACCCTCGGCATCCGGCTCGCTTCCAAGCGCGATCTCTATCGGCCCGCACAGACCGACGAACTCCACCGCGGTGTCGAGCGCGCCGGTTAGATCGTCAGCAAGGAGGCGGAGGGTGGGCATGATCGGAGGGAGCCTTCAGCGGGCCTTGTTGACATCGGATTTGAACATGGGGGCGCGGTCTCGCGGCCGCTTCGATGAGGGCCAGTCTTCCGCCTTCACTGGTGGTTGTCAACGGCTTGCTTTGCCGCCTTTCGTCTCACCCGAGGTCACAGTTGCGCCATTCGTCGCGTTTACTCCGAAGCCGCTATGCGGCTATGGTTGCCTTTCGGCAATAGGGGCCAGGTGGCGCCTGTCGCTTCAAGGAGAGCAGAGTGAGTTACGATTTCCATGTGGGCCAGAAGGTCGTCTGTATCGATGACAAGTTCAAGCATGTCAGCATCGACCAATTGATCCGCAAGGGCACGATCTACACGATCCGCTGGGTCGGCGAATATACGCATTATGTCGACGGCACCTTCATCGGCGTGAAGCTCGAGGAGATCCATCGCGGCAATGACGACGGCCCCGAAGGCTATGGTGCCGACGACATGCCCTATCGTGCCACCCGCTTCCGCCCGCTGGTGAAGGACAAGATCGCCTCGCTCAGAAAGCTGCTGGCCCCGACACCGGATGCGCCTGTGGAGCCGAAGGTCAAGGTCAAGAAGACGGAAAAGGTCTGACGGGCAGGGATGGGCGGCGGCGAAGCCTCTGCCGCCCTTGCTGTCTCTCTTGACGCAATTGCGGACGGAAAACCGCTCCGCGCTCTTCCTGAACTTGCTCTAGGCCTGCTTTGCTCTGGCAAGCCCATGCTCGATCAGCCGGCCGACTAGCTCCGGATAGGAAATGCCCGAAGCGCCCATGGCCTTGGGATACATGCTGATATTGGTGAAGCCCGGCATGGTGTTGATTTCGTTGATGACGACGCTCTCATCTGGCCGCACGAAGAAATCGACGCGCGCCAGCCCCTCGCATCCCAGCGCCCGGAAGCCGTCGGCCGCCATGCGCCGCAGCGTCTCCGCCGTCTCGGTAGGGATATCCGCCGGAATGGTGACCACAGCGCCGTCCTGATCGATATATTTCGCATCGTAGGAATAGAAGCCATGCGCCGCGGCCGTGGCGATCTCGCCCGGCACGGAGACGAACAGTGTGCCGTCAGGCTGCTCCAGCACGGCGCACTCGATCTCGCGGGCGCGGACGAACTCCTCGACCAGAACCTTGCGGTCATGCTTGAAGGCGTCTGCCAGCGCGCTTTCGAATTCCCCGGCATGATGCGCCTTGCTGACACCCACCGATGACCCCTGGCGGGTGGGCTTGACGAACACGGGCGCGCCGAGCGCGCTGACGATCGCCTTGAAATCCGGCTTTTCGCCGCGCGTGAGCGTGACGGAGCGTGCAACCGGCAGGCCGGCCTCCCGCAACAGCCGCTTGGCGATATCCTTGTCGATCGCGTTTGCCGAGCCCAAGATGCCGCAGCCGACGAGGGGAATGCCGACCATCTGGGCAAGGCCCTGAATGGAGCCATCCTCGCCATAAAGCCCATGCAGCACCGGAAACAGCACATCGACCGCCGCGATCTCCCGCGCGCCGGCACCTTCCAGCGCCAGAAGCCGCCCCTTCGCCCCCGGCAGCAGGCAGACCTCCGTGCCTTCATAGGCAACCGGCTCCGCCAACACGCCGCCCTCCGCCTCCACAAGCAGCCAGCGCCCGACACGATCGATCAGGATCGGCACGACCTCATATGTCCCGGCATCGATCGCCCGGATGACATTGCGGGCCGACATGATGGAAACATCATGCTCGCTGGACTGGCCACCAAACAAAACGGCGACACGGAGTTTCGACATCAGGGCTGCTCTCCCGGGCAAGAAGGATGTGATGGATGGGAGGTTTTAAACGGGGGATTGCAGCGGAATTGGGGAGTGGGGTGCGGAAGAACTAAGATCGGCAAGGATATCACCGGTTCGATGTGCAGCCGCGTCCGCTATTCTTTCGACGCACGCCCATCTACGCAACCGGCAGCAGGACCGCGATGTGCGGCTTCATCAAGGTGCCGGCCGATCTTTCCAGCACTGAGGTTCGCGGCGTTGTCTGCGACAAGCCGACCTACGCGCCGACGCAGCGCATGTCCGATGTCATCCGCCCTATAGACCTGTTTAGTCAACTCGCTTGAGGCAGTCGATCAACGTTGAGTATTGCTCTTCTTATTGAGCGATAATCGTCGACGGGCACGTCAGTATAACCGCCGCCCTCTAGCTCGAACAAGCCTTGGGTTGCCTTCTGTGTGTTTACGAGTTCAACATAGCAGCCGTAGTCGATCTTGAAGGCATCATATCTCTCTCCAGGGGCGTCGCGTGACGAAATATTCTTTTTAAGAACATGTAAAAGCCGAGCGTCAAATAGACGGTCAATAACTTCATGTCTGGTGTTTGATTTTAAAAGGAAAGCTCTTGCGCGCCGTGAGCCTATCACTTCACTGATGATATGCTCTAAGGCGTTATAAAGATTCCCATTTGATTGAACGGAAGCGGCCTTATCCTGTTGATACCAGTCACGAGCCGCGTCACGCACGTCGTTCATGGAAACCGATCGTCCCCAGGCTTTGATAGCTAACTTCGACGCTAGGTTGATGGCATCACGTGGAACGCCCTCGGCTGCCTTTACCAGTTCATCGAAGGCGGGCAATTGAGTAAATGCGACTTGAACCATCTCCTCTGGCGAAGCGACACCAGCCGCTTCAGCCGCTGACTGGATGTGGCGAAACAACAATTTTTTGAAGAAATTCACTGACTTCTGTTGGTTGTTGTCGAATACCAAGAAATCGTCAAGGTTGAGATCTGTCGAAATGTCTGCGCCCAATTCAAGGCCAATGTATTCACCTCGCCCTTTAGCCAGATAGAAATTTGAACGGTGTTCAATCGCAGCAATTTTTACTACCACGTGATCAACCGGAAGTAATGTTCTTCTAAAGAGATCGGCCAGGTATGGTTGCAATTCCAGCGGGACTTCACTCCATTCATCAATGAGTATCCACAGCCGAGAGATCCCGATCACCTCTATCAGACCGCGAAGGGCGCTTTGTAATCTGCCAAAATTTATTGAGAACTGCTCCCGTCCAGACGTCGAACGCGACTGTTCTGCTTCGGCGCCGCTCTCTCTCGCACCACCGAGTGCCACTTTGACTGATTTGCCCTCGTGACTTGAGACACCTTCAATGTCGCCTTTCACGGAAGAAGATGAAGTCGACTTCCGTCGCTCCTCTTGGGTGATCTCTCCTACAATCCTAACTTCGCTGATTGCCGCGTCAAAATCGTCTAATCGCGTCGTAAGCTGTTCTGGATTCTTACAGGAGCTTATCGCTTCTACGGCTGCGCCATAAAGTTCAGCGCCAATCGCCCTTAGTACGTCAACAACGAGCCGCACGCTCCGCTCAGATTGGCTCCTAGTTGGGTCATTGTAGATTGAACCGTCAGATCCTATTGATCGAAGGTCAATGTACATGGTGTGGTCGTCCTTGGCTTTTACAAGTTCGGCTAAATAAAGCAGTGCATGAGTTTTCCCGGTGCCCCGTCGCCCGTAGAGAATTTGATTATTGTGAGTTTGTAGAACCGCCGTTAACGGCTCCGTGTCGACAAAAGTATCACTCAATATCTCGGTTGATACCTTCTCGGCTCGCTTAGCTAGGCTTAAAAACGCTGTGTGGACCGCTACAACTTTATCGGACATTTCGTTCCCTTATGATTCATTTAAAGGTTGCCGGGAACAGGTGGTGTTGTCAACATATCAGACAGACGCCCGGTGAATGTTGGGCGCGGTCCTTCCATAGCAATGTGCGTGTAGTCGGCCTTAAATTCGCTTTAAGCGCGTGCTGCATCTGACGTTAAACGGTTGATTAGCGGTTACAGCCAGTTGGAACAACAGAACGTCAATCGAACATTTTGCATCGATTACCCGTGCAATTCACGATATGTTCCGCATAATTGTGACAAATTATGCGCTCTTGGCATGTGGAGAATAATAGATAAATATATCAAATCATTGAGGAAAAACTGGTGCTGCTAGAGAGATTTGAACTCTCGGCCTCTCCCTTACCAAGGGAGTGCTCTACCCCTGAGCTATAGCAGCAATCCGTGGCGCGGTGATGTGCGCCGTATTGGGCGAGGGGGCTATTGCCATAGGTGAAGGCTGAGCGCAAGCCGCAATTTTCAACTTCTGTGAAAGATCGTGGGAAAAAATGTGTCGGTCTTTTGACAGCTAAGGTTTTAGGCTATGGAAAGTTATGGGTGCGGATAAGACGAAAATCGATGAGGGGCAGGCTTTGCGGGGCGATTTGACCTCCAACCAGTTGGGCGGCGAGGCGTCTGAGCCTGCGGGCGGCAAGCAGGTGACCGAGGCGGACAGGCGGCGTGAGCGCGCGGCGCAGAAGCTGCGCGAGAATCTGTCGCGCCGCAAGCAGCAGGTGCGGGCGCGGCGCGCGGGGCAGGCCGACGAGACGGATGGGCTGCCGGCGGCGAAAACCGGGGATGGGCAGGGCGCTGCCGCAAAATTGGACGAATCGCAGTGATTGATGTCGCTCATCATCAAACGAATTGAAGCCTTAATCTATTTCGTCTAAAGAGCGCCTTTTCTCAGGCACTCTGACTGTGGCGCCCGGATGTGGCGCACGGAACTTCTAGGAAAGGCGGGCCTCGCCCGTATTGCATATATGGATCGTATCAGGATTGTCGGCGGCAACGAGCTTAACGGTATCATTCCGATCTCCGGCGCCAAGAATGCCGCCCTGCCGCTGATGATCGCCTCGCTTTTGACCAGCGATACCCTGACGCTCGAAAATGTGCCGCATCTGGCCGATGTCGAGCTCTTGATGCGCATTCTCGGCAATCATGGCGTCGATGTCGCCGTCAACGGCCGTCGCGAGCGCCAGGAAGACGGTTATTCCCGCACCATCCATTTCACCTGCCGCACCATCGTCGATACCACGGCGCCTTATGAGCTGGTGGCCAAGATGCGCGCCAGCTTCTGGGTCATCGGGCCGCTGCTGGCTCGCGAAGGCCAGGCGCGCGTGTCGCTGCCGGGCGGTTGCGCTATCGGCACACGTCCGGTCGATCTGTTCATCGAAGGTCTCCAGGCGCTCGGCGCCACCATGGAGATTGATGCCGGCTATATCAACGCCACGGCGCCCAAGGGCGGCCTCATCGGCGCGCGTTACGACTTCCCGAAGGTTTCGGTTGGTGCCACGCATGTGATGATGATGGCGGCGACGCTTGCCCGCGGCACGACCGTGATCGGCAATGCGGCCCGCGAGCCTGAAATCGTCGATCTTGCCAATTGCCTGATCGCCATGGGCGCCAAGATTTCCGGCGCCGGCACCAGCACGATCACCATCGAGGGCGTCACCTCGCTTTCCGGCGCGCGCCACCGCGTGTTGCCTGACCGTATCGAAACCGGCACCTATGCCATGGCCGTTGCCATGGCCGGCGGCGATGTCACGCTCGAAAATACCGACATGGCGCTGCTCGACACGGCGCTGGAAAGCCTGCGCCGCGCCGGCGCCGAGATCATGCCGACCAACAATGGCATCCGCGTCAAGCGCAATGGCGGCGGCATCCAGCCTGTGGATGTGACCACCGATCCGTTCCCGGGCTTCCCGACCGACCTGCAGGCGCAGTTCATGGCGCTGATGACGCGCTCGTCCGGCACCTCGCATATCACCGAGACCATCTTCGAAAACCGCTTCATGCATGTGCAGGAGCTGGCTCGTCTCGGCGCCAAGATCTCGCTCTCCGGCCAGACGGCCCGCATCGAAGGCGTCGAGCGGCTTAAGGGCGCGCCTGTCATGGCGACGGACCTTCGTGCCTCCGTCTCGCTCGTCATCGCCGGCCTTGCCGCCGAGGGCGAAACGCTGGTGTCGCGCATCTATCACCTCGATCGCGGCTTCGAGCGGCTGGAAGACAAGCTGACGCGCTGCGGCGCTATCGTCGAGCGCATCAGCGACTAAATTATCTCTTGTCGTGCAGAGAGCGGGCAAGCCCGCTTTCTTCGGTTGCGTCTTTTGCGCTCGCATCCTATGTCCACAGAAGGAAAACGTCTGTCATGGCGTTTCGATTGTGTGATCGGGGATAAAGGGCGAATGGGCGATCTCAAGCTAATGGCACTCGACAACGAGGATCTGGGCGTCATATCCGCGCATATGCAGGATAGCGTCTTCAAGGTCGGCGACATGTCCTTTGCGCCGAAGCTCGAGCAGTTCTCGCTGGCCGCCAACCGTTTCGACTGGGAAAAATCCGAAGAGCGCAGCAAGTCCTATGAGCGCCATCGTTCCGCGCTGGTGTTCAAGCGGGTGCAGGCCGTGCGCTCCAACGGCATCAACCGGCGCAACCGCGACGAGGTGCTGTCCTTGCTCGCCATCCGCTTCGAGCAGAAGGGCGAGGGGCCAGACGGCACGATCGAGCTGACGCTTGCCGGCAACGCCACCATTGCGCTTGATGTCGAATGCATCGAAGTTCAGCTTGCCGATATCGGCGGCACATGGGAAACCGCGCATAAGCCGCGACATCCGGATGCGGGCGAATAGATAAGCGATCGATGAATGCCGGCCGCTGAAGGCGGCCTCGATGGAAGAGGAATATCAGCGTTGGCTATCTGGCTGGATCAGGCGTCGGAAGGGTTCGAGCAGCAGTTCGCCGCTTTCCTGACGACCAAGCGGGAAGTATCCGAAGATGTGAACGCCGTGGTGCGCGGCATCATCGATGATGTGCGGGCACGCGGCGATGCCGCCCTTGCGCATTATTCGCAAAAATTCGAAGGCATCGATTTTGCGACGACGCCGATGCGCGTCAGCGAGGCCGAAATCGATGCGGCGATCGAGGCTGTTCCGGCCGAGGTGCTGGGCGCGCTCAAGGTCGCCGCGACCCGCATTGAATCGCATCATCGCCGGCAGCTGCCGAAGGACGATATCTATGAGGACGATCTCGGCGTCGGCCTCGGCTCGCGCTGGACGGCGATCGAGGCTGTCGGCCTCTATGTGCCGGGGGGTACTGCGAGCTATCCAAGCTCGGTGCTGATGAACGCCGTGCCGGCCAAGGTCGCCGGTGTCGAGCGCGTCGTCATCGTCGTTCCCACGATGAAGGGCGCCATAAACCCGGCCGTGCTTGCCGCCGCCCGCATGGCCGGCGTCGAGGAGATCTACCGCATCGGCGGCGCGCAGGCGATTGCAGCGCTTGCCTATGGCACCGAGACGATCGCCCCCGTCTACAAGATCACCGGCCCGGGCAATGCCTATGTCGCCGCCGCCAAGCGCCATGTGTTCGGCACTGTTGGCATCGACATGATCGCCGGCCCTTCGGAAGTGCTCGTCATTGCCGACAAGAACAACGACCCGGATTGGCTCGCCGCTGACCTGCTGGCCCAGGCCGAGCATGATGAAGGCGCGCAGTCGATCCTGATCACCGACGATGCCGAGTTCGGCAGGGCCGTGGAGGGCGCCGTCGAGCGCCAGCTCAAGCAGCTGAGCCGCTCGCAGACCGCGGCTGCCAGCTGGCGGGATTTCGGCGCCATCATCCTCGTATCCGATCTCAAACAGGCCATCCCGCTCGCCAACCGCATTGCGGCCGAGCATGTGGAGCTTGCGATCGATGATCCCGAGCCGCTGCTTGCGGGCATCCGCAATGCTGGCGCGATCTTCGTCGGCCGTCATACGCCCGAGGTGATCGGCGATTATGTCGGCGGCTCCAACCACGTATTGCCGACGGCGCGCTCTGCCCGCTTCTCGTCGGGCTTGTCCGTGCTCGATTTCGTCAAGCGCACGTCGATCCTGCGGCTTGGGCCGGAGCAGCTTCGCGCGCTTGGACCGGCGGCGATAGCGCTTGCCAATTCCGAAGGGCTGGATGCTCACGCGCGGTCGGTCGCGATCCGCCTCAATCTCGAGGGGTAAGGCATGGCTGAAGGCGTCTTCCGGCTGAGCGACGTTGTCCTGGACGACACGATCGGCCGCTCGACGCCGGATGTCGAGCATGAACGCGCCGTCGCCATCTTCGACCTGATCGAGGAAAACAGCTTTGAGCCGGCCGGGCATGCGGGCGGGCCCTATCTGCTCAACCTGTCGCTGGTCGACCAGAAGCTGGTCTTCGACATCCGCATCGAAGACGGCAGCATCGTCGCCACGCATATCCTGTCGCTGACGCCGTTTCGTCGCATCGTGAAGGATTACTTCATGATCTGCGAGAGCTATTACGAGGCGATCCGCTCGGCCACGCCGAGCCGCATCGAGGCGATCGATATGGGCCGGCGCGGCATTCACAATGAAGGCTCGCAGACGCTGATGGACCGGCTGAACGGCAAGATCACCGTGGATTTCGACACGGCGCGCCGGCTCTTCACGCTGGTCTGCGTGCTCTATTGGCGCGGGTGAGCGTCATGGAGCAGCTGCAGGCGGTCGAGCATAGCAACAAGGCGCCTGGCGCGATCCTCTTCATGTGCGGGCTCAATGCCATCCGTTCGCCGATGGCCGAGGCGATTGCGCGGCATATGCTGCCGCAGGGCACCTATATTGCGTCTGCCGGCGTGCGGGCCGGCGAGCGCAATCCCTTTGTCGATGTCGTGCTTGACGAGATCGGGCTTTCGCTTGGGCGCCGGCAGCCGCAGACCCTGGAGGAGCTGGAGGATGATTTCTTCGATATCATCATCACGCTCTCGCCGGAGGCGCATCACGCAGCCCTGGAGCTGACGCGGGCGAACGCCATCGAGGTCATCTATTGGCCGACCATGGACCCCTCGGCAACGGACGGAACGCGCGATCAGGTTCTCGATGCTTATCGCGAAGTTCGGGACTATCTTCTCGGCCTGATCGAAAGCCGGCTTGTGGAACGTCGCGGCTCGCTTTAGAGCTGCAAATGAAACAAATGCAGAAACCCTTATCAACGAGGTTCACAAAACCGCGGCGATTGTGTAGTTTCCGCGCAATTTCCGGCGACCCCCGGCTTTTTGCCATGGGCGCCGGCCTCAACCGACAGGAAAAGAAGCTTTAATGCCGAAAGAAGAAGTCCTCGAATTTCCCGGTGTCGTCACCGAACTCCTGCCGAACGCGACATTCCGCGTGAAGCTGGAAAACGAGCATGAGATCATCGCCCACACGGCAGGCCGCATGCGCAAGAACCGCATCCGCGTTCTTGCCGGCGACAAGGTGCTGGTGGAAATGACCCCCTATGACCTGACGAAGGGCCGCATCACCTACCGTTTCAAGTAGTCCGGCTCTAGAATCAAACAAGCAGAGCATGATGTCCTCCGAAAACAGCTGATATTTTTCGGCGCCATGCTTTAGAGCCCGTTCTCATTCCCGCATGACAGGTCGAGGTCTGATGGCGTTGAAACACAAGCTGATACTGGCTTCCGGATCGCCGCGACGCGTCGAGCTCCTGCACCAGTCAGGCATCGAACCCGCGCGCCTCATGCCGATGGATATCGACGAGACGCCGAAGAAGTCGGAGCATCCGCGCTCGCTTGCGCGGCGGCTTTCGGCTGAAAAGGGCGAGGCGGCCTTTGCTGCCATCAAGAGCGATGCCGCCTGGCAGGGCAGCTATATCCTGTCCGCCGATACCGTGGTCGCCGTCGGGCGTCGCATCCTGCCGAAGGCGGAGTTTATCGACGAAGCCTCTTCGGCGCTGCATCTGCTCTCCGGCCGCGGCCATGTCGTCTATACCGGCATCTGCCTGATCACGCCGGACAGGAAGCTGCGTCAGAAGGTTGTCGAGACCAAGGTGCGCTTCAAGCGGCTTTCGGGCCGCGATATCGAAATGTATCTGGCCTCGGGCCAATGGCGTGGGAAGGCGGGAGCCTACGGCATCCAGGGGCTTGCCGGCTCCTTCGTGCAGAAGCTGATCGGCTCCTACACCAATGTCGTCGGATTGCCGCTTTATGAGACCATGCTGCTGCTGGCGGGCGAGGGCTTCGATGTCCATGCCGGTTGGCAGGAAGGATAGACAATGGGCAAGGCTGAAGAGATCAAGGTAGGTTCCAAGGTGGAGCCGCTGCGCAAGACCCGTGCTTGCGCGGAATGCGGCCGTCCTTCGGTGCGCGAACATTATCCCTTCTGTTCGGATCGTTGCCGTTCGCTCGATCTTTCGCGATGGCTGAATGGTTCCTACGCCATTCCCGTTACCGAGGATGAGACCAAGGCCGGCGGCTCGGACGACGAATAACCCGCGCATGCCGGCGTTGTCCGGTCTTGCGAAGCCATTCATTTTGTTCGTGAATTGCCAAAATTCCATTTCCTGTCAAAAAAGAGTCATTTGCGGCTGGACATGGACGAACAAGATGCTATAACCCCGCTCGCTTCCGGGGCGCACCAAACGCCCAGAACCCTTCAAGGCTCTTCCTCGGACACGAAGCTCGGTTGCCCAGATAGCTCAGTTGGTAGAGCAGCGGATTGAAAATCCGCGTGTCGCTGGTTCGATTCCGGCTCTGGGCACCACTACAACTCTCAAAAAATCAGTATTTTACCTTCTGCTTTTGGCTTGCGATTTTACCGTCGCGTTGTCGCGTCATATTGCTGGTCAATGAACTCTAACGCGGCGCCGATAATCGTCATCGGTCTCGTCGAAGACTGGAAAACTGCGGCTGGTCGAGATGAGCGCCAAGTTGCAGAACGGTTTCGGCGCAATGACGCATGTCGTCACCGGTTGCACAGACGGTCTCGCATTGACCTCTGTCGTGGATGTTTCCGCAGATCAGCCATAGGCAGGGTTTGGTAAGGTTCACACATTCATGCTGCAGTATATTCCCCCATATTGTGAAGAATGAGGAAAATACACAAGGGGAATATAGCTATGAATTATGATTGGGATGGCGTGAAGACACGCCGCATCAAAGCGTTGAAGATTGGGGTGTCCCTACTATTGGCGGGAATCACTTTGGTGGCTCCAAAACTGTTCATGCTTAAATTCTATTAGGGACGCATTCGGCGTTGAGCTATGCTCGGATTTATTCAGGCTGCTTTCAGGTGCCTGTTGTAGCGGTCGACTGTGCGAAACTGACGCCCCCAATCCAAGTTTCGCATGAGGCGCCATGATAGCGCTGTAGCTCTGCCTCGCGCCAAGAGGCAGAGCTTTCCTCGGCCGCGATGCGCATATGCCACTGCATGGTCCCGTAACACAGGCCAGGTTCGTGGTGTCACGCCTATTGCAAGAAAATGAGCATGAGTATGCCAAGGGCCGTCAGGCCGCCAAAGATCGGCAGCAGTATCCTCATAGTCAGGCGAGCAAGTTTCCTTCGCTCGTTCTGTGTCAAACTAACCCAGTGCGATTTTGGCAATTAAATGAACACCTATCCCCAATCGCAGCGTCGCATTTCAAACTGAAATGACGCTTAAGGTACGGTGGCACTTCATCTCTCGCCAACAGCCGCATGATCAGCCGCAAGCACCATATCCATGATGCCTATTCAAACATCACAAGAATCCAGATGTTTTTGATGGAAATGTGCTAAAAGGAAGGGAACGTTCTGCAAAGGCCAGGGAGGGGACTATGCAGTCTTTGCTTACGCCAGTTCATACATCGGTGCCGGTAGAGGTGCTTGAGGCGGAAATTCGACGGATCTGTGGGGCCTTCACCTTGGAGCCGACGCTCCCGTCGGGCATTGTCGCGGGAGATGTTGCCACTCGTCGCATGGGGCTCTTTGAAACCGCGATCGTTGCGCTTGATGATAGTGATCATGTCGAGCGCAGTGTGAAGGCGATCCGCCGCGACCCCGGCGAACACTTCTTTCTTCTTATTCAGGATGCCGGCCATTGCCGGGTTGAACAGAACGGCCGCATTACCGATCTTGACCCCGGTGACATGCTCCTGGTCGATTCCGTCCGGCCATCGCGCTTTTCCTATGGCGGCGTCCGTTCTTCCCAGGTTTCGATCCACCTTCCGCGTGACGAGATGGTTCACCGTTTTGGCAATAGTTGCGCCGGCGGTGTCTCGATCAGCCGGAGCGATCCGCTTTGGCTCGCGATGCGGGCGGTAGTAACCAAGATGCTCGACAGCTCGGCCAGCCAGCCGCAGCTTGGTGAGGCGTTCCTCTGTCTGATGGGTGCCTATCTCCAGTCGCTCCGCACCGTGGCCGCGCCGGAAACCCTGCTATCTCGGGCGCTTGCCCTCATCGATCGCCACAGGGCCGATCCCGCTTTCGGCCCGCGAGAGCTTGCAACCCGTCTCAATGTTTCCGAGCGCATGTTGCAGCGCCATTTCCAGGTACTTGGCGAAACGCCTGGTCACCGGCTTTTGAGCCGCCGCCTCGAGATTGCGCATGATCGGCTTTCGGCCCGAAAGGCGGAGGTTGCCGGCGACGGTATCGCGGCCATCGCCTATGATGCAGGCTTCAACGATCTCTCCTATTTCTACCGCGAGTTCCGCAAGAAATACGGGGTAACGCCGGGCGCCGTCGCCCGCTGCCATTGACGTTTTTGTCCAATAGTCCGGACGCTCCTGTCCAAGCTCCGAATTCGTTCCTGGCTTAGTCTTCCGCCAATTCCCGGCCTCGACCGGGTTTCAGCGGAGGAGGTGGCAATGGCGTTTTATTCTGCAACCATCGGCGGGACGCAGGTGACGGGCGAGACAAATTTTGCGGTGCTCAATCCGGCAACCGGCGAAGAGGCGGGCCGAGCGCCTAATCTGGGCGCTGTCGAACTTGATCGCGCGGTCGAAGCTGCCCGTGCGGCATTTCCGGAATGGTCGGCGCGCGGTGATAAGGAGCAGCAGCGCATTTGTGCTGCCGTTACCTCCCATATCGAGCAACATGCAGGTGAACTTGCCACGATCATCACGCTTGAGCAGGGCAAGCCGCTCAACGGTCTCGGTTCACGTTGGGAAATGGGCGGTGCCGTTGCCTGGTCAGGCTACACGACCGGGCTTTCGCTGCCGGTGAAGGTGCTTCAGGACAATGCCGAAGGTCGCGTTGAACTGCATCGCAAGCCCATCGGCGTGGTCGGGTCGATCACGCCTTGGAACTTCCCGGTCATGATCGCGATCTGGCATGTGATGCCGGCGTTGCGCACGGGCAATACTGTCATCATCAAGCCGTCGCCTTTCACCCCGCTCTCGACACTGCGTCTGGTGGAGATCATGAACGAGGTGCTGCCGCCCGGCGTGCTGAACGTCGTGACATCGGATGACAAGAGCTTCAATCTCGGCGCGGCCATGGCCTCTCACCCGGGCATCAACAAGATCGTTTTCACCGGTTCCATCGCCACCGGCCAGAAGGTCATGCAATCGGCCGCCTCCAACATGAAGCGGTTGACGCTGGAGCTTGGCGGCAATGATGCCGGCATCGTCCTGCCGGACGCTGATCCTGCCAAGATCGCCGAAGGCCTCTTCTGGGGCGCCTTCATCAACAATGGGCAGACCTGCGCCGCGATGAAGCGTCTCTATGTGCATGAGTCGATCCATGACGCCGTCTGCGAGGCGCTGGTCGCCTATGCCCGCAATATTCCGGTCGGCAACGGCATGGAGGAAACGAGCGTTCTCGGACCTGTTCAAAACCGTATGCAATTCGAGAAGCTGAGCCGGCTGGTTGCCGATGCGACCAGCCGTGGCAAGGTGCTGTTCGGCGGCGCGCCGGGCGAGGGGCTGTTCTTTCCGCCGACGATTGTCGCCGGGCTTTCGAATGGCGATCCCTTGGTTGACGAAGAGCAGTTCGGTCCCGCTCTGCCTGTTATCAAATACGCCAATGTCGAAGACGCCCTTCGCATGGCGAACGACAGCCCGAACGGTTTGGGCGGTTCCGTCTGGTCTTCGGATATATCGGCGGCGAAGGCCGTGGCTGCGCGCATGGAATGTGGCTCCGTCTGGATCAACAGGCACGGTGCGATCCAGCCGAACGCCCCATTCGGCGGTGTCAAAGCTTCCGGCTTTGGTGTCGAATTCGCCGAGGAGGGGCTGCACGAATACACGGATATCCAGGTGATATTCGCGTGATCCAGGAATGCATGAGACAGGGAGGATGGAAATGAACATGAAGCACTATCTGGCTTCGGCCGGGCTGCTGCTGACGCTTGGCGCGTCTGCGGCGATGAGTCACCCGCTCGACGGGCTGACGGCGGACGAATATCAGAAGATCAACCAGATCCTGCGCGAGCAGAAGGTCGTCGACGACCACACGCTCTATCCGCTGATCGAACTGAAGGAGCCGGCCAAGGCCGACGTTCTCAAATGGAAGGAAGGCGACAAGCCGCTCGATCGTGAGGCGAAGGTACAGCTGACGAGCCCGCAGGGCTTCAAGGAAGCTGTCGTCAACATCACCAAGGGCACGGTCGAAAGCACGGCACCGATCAAGGGGCAGCCCATGGTGCTCTTCACCGAGTTCATGGACGCGCTGCAGGGCGTGCTTGGCGACCCGCAAATGGTCGCGGGTCTGAAGAAGCGCGGGTTGACGCCGGACCAAGCCTTCTGCCTGCCATTGACCGCCGGCAACTTCTTTACCGAGGAATATCAGAATTCTCGCCTGATGAAGGTGCCTTGCTATCATGTTCCCGAGGGCTCTAACTATTATGCCAAGCCGATCGAGGGCCTGTTTGCCGTCTATGATATCGGCAAGAAGAAGGTGTTGAAGGTCATCGACACTGGAGCGATTACCGGCCCGAAGGACAATTGGGGCTATTCCGAGAAGGAAGTGGCCGAGCGCGAGACGCTGCGTCCGCAGACCAATCTCGCCACCCTCTCGCAGCAGGGCGGGCCGAACTACAAGATCACTGGCAGCCATCTCGAATGGGATATGTGGCGCTTCAATTTCCGCGTCGACAAGCGCCCGGGCCTCGTTCTCTCTAATCTCGACGTGAAGGATGGCGACACCTGGCGTTCGGTGATCTACCAGTCGCATCTCTCGGAGGTTTTCGTCCCCTATATGGACCCGACAGAGGGCTGGTACTGGCGCACTTACATGGATAGTGGGGAATACGGCTTCGGTCTGTTCCTGAGCCCGCTGCGCGCAGGCGTCGATTGCCCGAGCTACGCGACCTTCCTGCCGGCGACGATCGCCGACGACAAGGGCAACCCGCTGACCATCCCCGATGCCATCTGCGTCTTCGAGCGCAGTATCGGCGATCCGGCTTGGCGACATTTCGAGGTCTTCGCGCAGACGCCTGAAAAGCCCATCCCGGCGGAAGGCCGGCCGGCAAGCGAACTGGTCGTGCGCACGGCCTCGGAAGTCGGAAATTACGACTACCTGATCGATTACCGGCTGCAGCCCGATGGTCAGATCCGTATCATGATCGGCGCGACCGGCCTCGATGCGGTCAAGGGTGTCCAGTCGACCTCGATGGACGATCCGACGGCTGCGGCAGACACGGCGCATGGCACGCTGATCGCGCCGAACCTGGTGGCTGCCAACCACGACCACTACTTCAACTTCCGTATCGACTTCGACATCGACCAGCCGGCCAACCACTTCGGTACGATGGACATCGTTCCAGCCAAGGTCGATCCGAAGAACCCGCGCCGCTCCATGTGGACGGTCCAGCATACGATGCCGAAGACGGAGATGGAGGCGCGCTACCAGCTTTCGGCGATGAAGCCGCGTTATTTCATGATCTCGGATCCCTCGCGCAAGGGCTATCTCGGTCAGGAACCTGGCTGGATGATCCATCACGGTGATGTCGCCTACGGTCCCTTCGACTTCGTCAAGGACCCGCCGATGAAGCGCAATGCCTATATCGAATATTCGGTATGGAACACGGTCTACGATCCGGACCAGCAATATGCCGGCGGCAAGTTCGCCATGCAGAGCGACGGCTCGGATACGCTGCCGGAATGGGTGAAGGCCAACAAGCCGCTGATGGGCAAGGATATCGTCACCTGGTTTACTGCCGGCTTCCACCATATTCCGCGTATGGAGGACTGGCCCGTGATGTCGACCGAGTGGAAAACGATCCACATCGAGCCGCATAACTTCTTCGCGCATAATCCAGCATTGACGCTGCGAAATTGATCACTGCCCACCAGCGCCGTTCAAACGGTGCTGGTGGCTTTCATCCCCTTGCTTTCCCAGTCGATCAGATGACCTTGCGCACTTCCTGTTCGAAGCTGAGAACATGATGCAGGGCGATCCGTTCGGCGGTATCGGCATCTCCGCGGCAGACGGCTTCGAGCATAAGTATCTGCTCCTGTACCACCTTATCGAGTTCCGGCGTCAGCTCGGGAAACCGGCGCATCGCGACATGAAGAATCCGGAGCGAGAGGTTGTGGTAATGGTCGAGCGTGTCGAAGAGATACCTGTTCTTGGCGCATCGGTAGATGAAGCGATGGATGCGTCGGTCGAGTGTAAGAAGCGCATCGAGCTCCGAAGGAAGGGAAAGCGCCTTTAGCGCTTCTATCAATTTGCCGGCTTCGTGCCGCTCGGGCTCCCGCAGCCGTTCGGCAGCCAGCCGCGTAGCCCAGGATTCGATCCGCGCCCGGGCCTCGTAGATTGCCGTAAGGTCGCTGATATCGATCCGGCTGACGAAAGTGCCCCGGCGCGCGTTGACATCGACGAAACCATCGCGCTGCAGCCGCAGGAACGCTTCACGTACGGGCGTGCGACCAACGTCGAGCCGCCGCATCACATCGTTTTCCCGCAATATGGTACCCGGCGCCAGCTGTACCGTGATGATATCCTCGCGTAGCTGCAAATAGGTGCGCTCCGCCAATGTCAGCGTCGCTTCCGGATCGTCGATCATTTCTTCCGACATCCAAGTGTCCATCCGCGTTGTCTCCATCCTGAGAGTGGTCTGCTTTGTCCGGCGGCAGAATCACTTGACAAGGCGCATCAATAATATACTAAGTAATATATTACAAAAATATAAGGAGGGTGAACATGATTAGCAACGATATTTTCGCGCATTCGCCATTCAGGCGCGGCGTGGCGGCGATTTTGGGCTTTGGGTTTGGGCTGTTCGCCGCAATTACGGCTGCGCAGGCCGAAGACCTGGAAACGCTGAAGCCTGGCGTACTTCAGGTGGCCATCGAGGCCTACATGCCCTACACGGCGCTGAAGGATGACAAGTTGGTCGGGCTCGACAGCGACATTCTCGATGCGGTCGCCAAGAAGCTTGGCCTCAAGATCGAGACGGTCGTGACCGATTTCCCCGGCATGCTTGCCGCGGTACAGTCACAACGCGCCGATATCACGATCGGCGGCATCGCATGGTCCGATGCGCGTCAGAAGGCGGGCCTGTTCACCGATCCGCCCTATTACTCGCCACCGGCCATGGCCGTGCATGGTGGCGCTTCCTATCCCGACGTGAAGAGCCTCGAGGGCAAGGCCCTCGGCACCGTCACCGGATATGTCTGGGCCAAGTCGATCGCCGAAGTTCCGAAGGCCGATGCTCGCACCTATCCGACGGCCGACAGCGTCTTTTCGGATCTTTCGTCGGGAAGGCTCGATGTCGGCTTTCTCGATCCCCTGCTGATCATCTATCAGCAGCAGCAACGGCCCGACATGAAGTTTCGGGTTGCCTATCTCGATGCGCCGACAGCAGAGCAGGTTGACGCCCATCCCGATTATAAATATTTCCAGCCCTACATGACCGGCTTCTATCTCCCCAAGCAGGCTCCGAAGCTCACCCAGGCGATCTCAGACCAGATCGATGCGATGTACAAGGATGGCTCGCTTGCCACGCTTGTGACGAAATGGGGCGGCGATCCCAAGCAGTTCCTGGTCCCGTCGCCTGACATGGCGGCCCAGCGCCGCGGCGTTGACCGCCCGCAGACCTGGTCACCACCGTCCGTCGCCAATTGATCGGGGGGAACGGACATGAGCTTTTGGCAACCTCTTGCTCAATTGTTTCAAGTTCCCTGGGGCGACTATGCAGGCAATCTTGGTGAGGGTCTCTTACGGACCCTTGCCTATACGCTCGCCAGTTTCATTGGGGCAGCTATCCTTGGCTTGGTACTTGCCCTGATGCGCCTCAATCGGGTTCGCATCGTAAGACTGCCGGCCACGCTGTACACGGAGGTGTTCAAGAACGTCCCTCTGCTTGCCATCATCTTCGTCACCTATTTCGGCCTGCCCTCCGTCGGGATAAGGTTCAGCGTCTTTGTCGCCGGCGTGCTGAGCCTTGTGCTGTTCTATGCCGCCTATCTGTCGGAGATCTTCCGTGCGGCCATTGCCGGCATCCATCCGGGCCAGAACGAGGCGGCACATGCATTGGGCCTTGGCCGGGTCAAGACTTTCGGCCATGTGATCTTGCCGCAGGCGCTTCGCCTCGCGCTGCCCGGCACCAACACGATGTTTGTGGACCTGCTGAAATCGACATCGCTGCTGGTCACGATCTCGGCGGCGGAGCTTATGACCAGGGCGCAATTGATTGCGTCCGAGACCTTTCGCTCGCTCGAAGTCTATCTGGTGATCGCAGCACTCTATTTCGCCGTCTGCTATCCCGTCTCGCAATGTCTCCTCTGGCTCGAGCGTACCATTCATGCGGGCGTGCCCTTGTCGTTGGGCCGGCGCCGGCGGCTGAGATTGGCAAGAGCCCTGATCCAGGCGGGGAGCTAGAAATGGCCCAGATAACAGTCGAAACAACACGCATCGCGTCCTCGCCCGATAACGGCTCGGCCATCAAGATCCGGGGGCTGCGGAAATCCTTCGATGGAAGGCTCGTGCTCGACGGCATAGATCTGGATGTTCCGCGCGGCCGGATTGTCAGCATCATTGGCCAGAGCGGCGGCGGCAAGACAACCCTCATGCGGTGCGTCAACCTGCTCGAGCAGCCAGAAGACGGCTCCATTGAGATAAATGGCGAGGCGATCTTCTCAAAGGGCATGCTGACCTGCAAGGATCTCGCCAAGCTGCGCCAGCGCGTCGGCATGGTGTTCCAGCGCTTCAATCTCTTCCCGCATCTGACGGCCGTGGAAAATGTCGTGCTGGCGCAGATGCACGCTGCCGCCATTGACGAGCGTGAGGCGGTGGAGCGTGCCGTGCGGTTGCTGACCCGTGTCGGTCTTGTCCATCGTGCTCTGGCCTATCCGGAGCAAATGTCGGGCGGCGAGCAGCAGCGCGTTGCGATCGCACGGGCTCTTGCGCTCTCTCCGACCGTGCTGCTCTTTGACGAGCCGACCTCCGCGCTCGATCCGGAATCGACCGGCGAAGTGCTGCGCGTCATGCGCGAACTTGCAAGCGACGGGATGACGATGATCATCGTCACGCACGAACTCCCGTTTGCGCGTGAAGTATCCGACTGGGTCGTCTTCATCGATGGCGGTCGGATCATCGAGCAAGGGCCGGCCGCGGATGTGCTGGATAGTCCCAGGGAGCCTCGCACCGTTGCCTATGTCGCCCGGTACGCGAAACCAGGCTAAGCGTGAGGCTTTTCACCGGGCCGCCTTAAAATCCGGCCGCACGCCAACAGCTCCCCCCCGCAGAAAATATGGATGAGATGAACAGGATTTCGACAGATATCGTCGTTGTGGGCGGCGGGGTCATTGGGCTGGCGATCGCCCTTCGGCTTCGCGCCGATGGGCGAGAGGTTGTCGTCGTCGAGCCGAATGAACCGGGATCCGGTGCCTCCTACGGGAATGCGGGGACCGTCGCCGACTATGCGATCATACCGGTGGGAACCCCGGCGGTGCTCCGGAATTTCCTGTCGCTCGTCCTTAGCCCGGATAGTCCTCTTGCAGTCCGCAGGTCGGCATTGCCGACCCTGCTTCCCTGGCTCGCCCGCTTTGCCTACGAATCCCTGCCGCATCGCTATCGCGAGAATGCCGGCCGAATTGCCGAACTTGTTTCGGACGCTTCGCCGGCCTGGACTGAATTTGCCGCCGAGATCGGTGCCTCGCAGTTCCTGTCGGCGAAAGGTTGTCTCTACCTTTACGAAACGCGAAAGGCGTTCCGGGCAGCCGGCGCCGACATAGCGTTGCGCCGCAATTATGGTGTTTCACAGGAGCTTCTTTCGGCTGATGACGTGGCCCGGCTCGAGCCGCGCCTCACCCGATTTGAGGGTGGCCTGTTCTTTCCCAAAGCCATCAACCTCAGTGATCCCGGCGAGGTGATGCGTCTCCTCACTGTTGCGGTCAGGCGGGCGGGCGTGGAATTTGTGCAGGCGTCCGTTGGCAGTATCGTGCGGGAACAAAGTGGCCTGCGGATCGTTGCGGCAGCTTGCGAGCTGCGTGCCCGCACGGTCGTCATTGCCGCTGGCGCTCATTCGCGCAAGCTGGCGGCTTCCCTTGGCGATCCGGTGCGGCTCGATACCGAGCGGGGCTATCATGTCGAATATGACATGCCCGATCTGCCTATCGAGCGGCCGGTCTGTCCGACGGCGCATGGCTTTTACTTCTGCCCGATGCGAGGGCGGCTAAGGGTTGCCGGCCTGGTGGAACTTGGCGGATTGACTGCTCCGAAAAACCTGCGGCTTAC
Organism: Rhizobium sp. A22-96; assembly: GCF_053521805.1. Taxonomy (NCBI): domain Bacteria; kingdom Pseudomonadati; phylum Pseudomonadota; class Alphaproteobacteria; order Hyphomicrobiales; family Rhizobiaceae; genus Rhizobium; species Rhizobium sp. A22-96. The sequence continues at coordinate 1,231,535 of NZ_JBNWDQ010000002.1, read as the reverse complement.
ACAGGCTCTCGTGAGGAATGCGCGCCGTTATTTCCCCGAACTTGGCGAGCCGAGCCGTTCCTGGTTGGGGTTTCGGCCTTCAATGCCCGATTCCGTGCCGATCATCAGGCCCTCAAGAGGCGGGAAGGATGTCATTCTTGCCTTCGGACATGGGCACATTGGGTTGACCTTGGCGCCCCGTACCGCTCAGCTCGTCAGCGAGATGCTGGCCAGATGAAAAGTCTGTGAGAGTGTTGGCCTCTGCCAGAGAGCGATCCAATCATGGTTCACGATACATGATATCCAAGTCTATATATAAAATTTATGAGGGAATTAATATTCTGGTACACGTTTAGCGATTTCCGCCCAGGAGAGTCGACCCGCATTGGATGCTACGCTAGCTCTCGATCTGGTGAAGGGCACTCTTTGGAGCGATGGTAAGCTGTCAGCAAGATGATGAAGCACCTTCGCGACGTGTAGGGTATGCCACGCCGCTACCTCAATTCTGCAGAGAACGACCATCTTTTCTCCCAAATCATGCAGACAATGGGTCTCAATGCTGGGTTAGATCAATCCATCATCGAAGCGGGTTTCCACATGGAGGGCCAGGTGGAACTCCTTTGGCAAGAGTGTGCATCCTGTGATGGGTATATGCCAATCACGACAACTTGAAGGCGGCCATACATTAATTCAGTGCATGAGCAGTTCAAGATGTTGATGGTATTTACAATCAGGCGTACGAATTATTGACAGATCACTATTGATTCGAAGCGAGTGATACCGCACTTTAGATACTAGCGGGATAAGTGATCTCGTTAAGTCCAACGTTTATTGCAATAGCAAGCTAACGGGGCGCCATGTTAAACAACGATGTTCTATTCAACACCTTCGCACGCTCTTTCGAAGCGCGGCGCGAAGTCGAGATGTCATTCTCCGAATACCTGGAAGGGTGCCGGGAAGACCCGCTCATGTACTCAAATGCAGCCGAGCGGCTTCTGGCAGCCATGGGAGAACCATTGCTGATCGATACGGCCAAGGACACAAGACTTGGGCGTATCTTCATGAACCGGACGATCCGGACTTATCCGGCGTTTTCAGGCTTTTTCGGCATGGAAGAGACGATCGAACGGATCGTCGCCTTCTTCCGCCATGCGGCGCAGGGGCTGGAGGAGCGAAAGCAGATCCTCTATCTGCTCGGACCTGTCGGTGGCGGCAAGTCTTCGCTCGCCGAGCGGTTGAAATCGCTGATGGAAGTCCATCCGATCTATGTGCTCAAGGCCGGCAACGAGCTGAGCCCCGTCTTCGAAAGTCCGCTCAGCCTGTTCGACCCCGTCACCATGGGGCCGATGATCGAGGAGCGCTACGGCATTCCCCGCCGCCGCCTGACCGGGCTGATGAGCCCGTGGTGCCTGAAGCGGCTCGAAGAGTTCGAGGGCGATATCTCCCGCTTCCGCGTCGTTCGATTGCAGCCGTCGAGACTGCGGCAAATCGCCGTCGCCAAGACGGAGCCCGGAGACGAGAACAACCAGGATATCTCCTCGCTGGTCGGCAAGGTGGATATCCGCAAACTCGAAAGCCTGGCGCAGAACGATCCCGATGCCTACAGCTATTCGGGCGGGCTGAACCGCGCCAATCAGGGCATTCTTGAATTCGTCGAGATGTTCAAGGCGCCGATCAAGATGCTGCACCCGTTGCTGACCGCAACCCAGGAGGGCAATTATATCGGCACCGAAAATATCGGCGCCATTCCCTTCTCCGGCATCATTCTTGCCCATTCCAACGAGTCCGAGTGGCAGACCTTCAAATCCAACAAGAACAATGAGGCCTTCATCGACCGCATCTGCGTCGTCAAGGTGCCTTATTGCCTGCGGGTCACCGAAGAGCAGAAGATCTACGAGAAGCTGATTGAGGAATCCGAACTCAGCGACGCGCCCTGCGCGCCGTCGACGCTGGAGACGCTCGCCCGCTTCACGGTTCTGACACGGCTTTCCAAGCACGAGAATTCCACCGCCTTCTCCAAGCTTCGGGTCTATGATGGCGAGAGCCTGAAGGAGACCGATCCGAGAGCGCGCAGCGTGCAGGAATATCGCGACACTGCCGGCGTCGATGAAGGCATGGATGGAGCATCCACCCGCTTTGCCTTCAAGGTTCTGGCGGCGACCTTCAACTACGATACGACCGAGATCGGTGCCGATCCGGTGCATCTGATGTACATGCTGGAGCAGTCGATCCGCAGGGAGCAACTGCCGCTCGAAACCGAGAAGCTCTATATCGAGTTCATCAAGAGCGAGCTCGGGCCGCGCTATGCGGAATTCATCGGGCATGAGATCCAGAAGGCCTATCTGGAATCCTATTCGGATTACGGACAGAACCTGTTCGATCGCTACGTCGACTATGCCGACGCCTGGATCGAAGACGTCGACTTCAAGGATCCGGATACGGGCCAGCTTCTGGACCGCGAGCTTCTCAACCAGGAGCTCACCAAGATCGAGAAGCCGGCCGGCATCGCCAATCCCAAGGATTTCCGCAACGAGATCGTCAAGTTCTGCTTGAGAGCAAGGGCGAGCCACGGCGGCAAGAACCCCTCCTGGACGAGCTACGAGAAGATCCGCGAAGTTATCGAAAAGCGGATGTTCTCCCAGGTCGAGGATCTTCTGCCCGTCATCTCGTTCGGCTCCAAGAAGGATGGCGAGAGCGAAAAGAAACATGCCGAATTCGTCGATCGCATGATGGCCCGGGGCTATACCGAGCGGCAGGTTCGACGGCTTGTGGAATGGTACATGCGAGTGAAACAGGCGGGATGAGCCACCAAGGAAGAAGGAATGCACATTGTTGACCGACGCCTGAACCCAGGCGGCAAAAGTCTGGAAAATCGTCAACGGTTTTTGCGAAGAGCAAAGGCGCTGGTGCAGAGAGCGGTGTTTGAATCCTCTCAAAATCGCGACATTCAGGACATTCTGAAAGGTGGCGAAATCAGCATTCCACTGGATGGAACCGAGGAGCCTCGGTTCCATCGCGGCCCCGAGGGGCTGAAAGAGCATATACTTCCCGGCAACAAAGACTTCCTTGAGGGCGATATCCTGCCACGACCGGAGAGCGGTGGCGGCAAACCACGCGCCGGCGGCGATGGCACGGGCGAGGACGCCTTCCGCTTCATCCTGACGCGAGAGGAGTTCCTCGATCTCTTCCTTGACGATCTCGAACTGCCTGACCTTGCCAAGCGGCGGCTGGTATCGACGGATCAGATGAATCCGGTCCGTGCCGGCTATTCGGTGACCGGATCACCCGCCAATCTCGCAATCAACCGCACCATGCGCCTGGCGATGATGCGCCGCGTTGCCCTACATCGCCCGAAACCGGAAACCGTCGCCAAGCTTGCCGCCGAGGCGGAGGAGTGCAAGGACGAGACGCGCCGGGCCGAGCTTGAGGCAGAGATCAAGATGCTGGAATCCAAAGTCCGGCGCATTCCATACATCGATCCCATCGACATCCGCTATCGCCGTTTCGACAATGAACCGAAGCCGGTGGCGCAGGCCGTGATGTTCTGCCTGATGGACGTGTCCGGCTCGATGTCTGAGCACATGAAGGATCTCGCCAAGCGCTTCTACATGCTGCTTTATATCTTTCTCACCCGGCAATATCGCCGTGTCGAGATCGTCTTCATCCGGCATACCGATGTCGCCGAAGAGGTGGATGAGGAGACATTCTTCCGCAGTCCGGCAACTGGCGGCACGCAGGTATCCAGCGCGCTCGAAGCCATGCGGCGGATCGTGCATGACCGTTTCCCGCCGTCAGACTGGAATATTTATGCTGCACAGGCATCGGACGGCGACAATGCCTATTCCGACAATGCGACGGCTGCGGCCCTGATGACCGGCGAGATCCTGCCGGCATGCCAGTATTTCGCCTATCTGGAAGTAGGTGAAGCGCGCAGCGCGGCGATCTCTTCCGGTTCGGCGCTCTGGTCGCTCTACGAGCGCATACAGGCGGGTTGGCCGGTGCTGTCGATGCGGCGCGTCAGCGATCGCAGCCAGATCTATCCGGTCTTCCACGACCTATTCCAGCGGCGGACGGCGGAAACAAGGAGCGGCTGATGGCGAAGAAGGCATCGATGGAACGGCTTTTTGAAGGTGCGGACTGGGATTTCGCTACCATCCAGCGCATCCACGATGCCTGCGAACGCATCGCCGTCGACGAGCTTGGCCTCGACGTTTACCCGAACCAGATCGAGATCATTACGGCCGAGCAGATGCTCGACGTCTACTCCTCGATCGGCATGCCGCTGTTTTACAAGCACTGGTCCTTCGGCAAGCATTTCGCCCATCACGAGGCCTTCTATCGCAAGGGTCTTCGCGGTCTTGCCTATGAGATCGTCATCAACAGCTCGCCCTGCATCTCCTACCTGATGGAAGAGAATACGGCGACGATGCAGGCGCTCGTCATTGCGCATGCGGCCTTCGGCCACAACCATTTCTTCAAGAACAACTATCTGTTCAAGCTCTGGACGGATGCAGAGGGCATTCTCGACTACCTCAATTTCGCCAAGAGCTATGTTGCCCGCTGTGAGGAGCGCTATGGCCCTGCAGCCGTCGAGCGGACGCTGGACGCGGCACACGCGCTGATGTCGCATGGCGTCCATCGTTACGCCGGCAAGAAGACGCCGGATCTGCGTGAGGAAGAAAAGCGCGAGCGCGAGCGGCGCGAATATGACGAGCGGATCTTCAACGATCTATGGCGCACGATCCCCGTCGGTGCAGGCAAGAAGATGCCGGATCTCGATCTAGAGCGTAGACGTGCGCTCGCCGGTCTGCCGCAAGAAAACCTCCTCTATTTCCTGGAAAAGATGGCGCCGCGGCTAAGGCCCTGGCAGCGGGAGATCATTCGCATCGTCCGGCACGTCGCCCAGTATTTCTACCCGCAGAGCCAGACGAAGGTGATGAACGAGGGCACGGCGACCTATGTGCACTATCGCATCATGACGCGGCTGCATGAGCTGGGCGGTATCGGCGACGGCGATTTCCTGGAGTTCCTGAAATCACACACCAATGTGGTCTTCCAGCCTACTTTCAACGACCAGCGTTATTCCGGCCTCAATCCCTATGCGATCGGCTTTGCCATGATGCAGGACCTCGAGCGTATCGTGACGAAGCCGAAGGAGGAGGACCGTCAGTGGTTCCCAGAGATCGCTGGGACCGGGGATGCCATGGCGGTGCTGCGCGATCTCTGGGCCAATTATCGCGACGAGAGCTTCATATCGCAATTCCTCAGCCCGCATCTGATGCGCAAGATGCGGATGTTCCATCTGACCGACAATCCCGAAGAGGAAGAGGGCTTGCGGGTGGCGGCGATCCATGACGAGCGCGGCTATCGGCGCATTCGGCGGGAGCTTGCCCGGCAATATGACGTTGGCTGGATCGACCCGCATATCGAGATCGTTGATGTCGATCTTGCGGGCGATAGAAAGCTGATCGTCAGGCACACGGTGCTGAATGGCGCGTTGCTCGACGATATGGATGCCAAGCGGGTGCTGCAGCATCTTGCCGATCTCTGGAGCTACGACGTGCTGATGCAGGAAGTCGACGGCTCCGGGACCGTGCTTCGCGATCACCTCGTGCATCCGCGAGCGTCAGCGGTCGCAGCATAAGAGGCGGGTATAAGCGCAACCTATGACGGGCTTTTAGACCGGCGCTGGTGGCCGCTTACCTGAGCGCCGTCTTCTGGCTGCAGCTTCAGGAAGCCGGGTATGCCGAGCAGCGGGATTACCGCCATCAACAAAAATGCAATGTGGAATTTCTCCGGCGTCAGCGGCGAGCCATCCAGCGTGACGACACCGAGCAGCATGGCGGCGACAGAGACGCCGAAGCTGACGCTTAGCTGTTGCAGCACGCCGCCGAGGCTGGTCGCGCGGCTGAGCTGGACTGCCGGCGTATCGGAATATGAGAGGGTGTTGGACGTCATGAATTGTGATGCCCGCGCCAGCCCGAAGATGAAGACGTAGACAATGATGAACCAGTGCGGCGTGTCGGGTGTGATCAGGGCGAAGCCGGCGACGACGGCGGCGCCGAAAACGGCGCTCCAGGTCAGTATACGGTCGAAGCCGTAAAGTTTCAGCAATCTCGTCGACACTGGCCGCACGATAAGGCTGCTCAGCGCACTGACGAAAGTCAGCGTGCCTGACACGATCGGGCTCAGGCCGAAGCCGACCTGCAGCATGAGCGGCAGCAGGAAGGGTACACCGTTCAGCCCGACGCGGCAGATACCACCCGCAAGCGTGCCGACGCGGAATGTGCGCAGCTTGAACAGCGTGAGGTCGACGGCCGGGGATTCGGCCGTTCTCGCATAGCGGATGAAGCCGACGAGCAGCAGACCGGCGGCGGCGAGGGAAAGGAAGATCGCCCAAAGAGGAATGGTGGGCCGGCCGATATTCTCGATCCCGTATTGCAGCAGCACGCAGCCGAGGCCAACCATGACGAAGCCGGGAAAGTCGAACCTGATCGAGGTATCGCGGTCGGTATCCTCGACATAGCGCAGCGCCATGATCATGCCAATCACGCCGAAGGGCAGGTTGACCCAGAAGATCCAGCGCCAGGAGAGGTAGGTGGTGAGGAAGCCGCCGAGCACCGGCCCGATGACAGGGCCGATGACGGCAGGCAGGGTCATATAGGTCATCGCGGTTACCAGCTGGCTGCGCGGAAAGCTGCGGATGAGAATGAGCCGCCCGACCGGCGTCATCATCGCGCCGCCGAACCCCTGAAGCGCGCGCATGGCGATCAGCATGGGCAGGCTGGTCGCCAGGCCGCAGAGGATGGAGCCGAGCGTGAAGATGAAAAGGGAAAGCGCGAAGATGCGGCGGGCGCCAAAGCGATCCGCGAACCAGCCGCTCACCGGGATGAACATGGCAAGCGTCAGGATATAGGCTGTGACCGCCAGATTCATGCGCACCGGGGTGGTGCCGAGGCTCTTGGCAATATCCGGAACGGCGGTGATGAGAATGGTCGAATCGAGCTGTTCCATCAGGAAGGCGACGGCAACGACGGCGGGGATGATGTAGCGCAGGCGAGGGTTACGTTCGACCGCGAAAGTCTGGCCCTGCGGATGGGGATCTGTGGAATCCATGGACTATAATTGCTTTCCACCGCCGAACCAGGCGATCCGGCACTTTTGCGATGCGCATGAATCCCTGCGGAAACCGCCTTGTGCTTTCGGGGGACTTGTTGCTACCGGCCGGTGATCCGCCGACCCTCGGAATCGCTGCTCATATGATCACCATCCATGGCGCAGTGCAACAAAAACCGGGTCACAAAAACCGGCGCAGGCAAGCTTGGAAAGAGGCCTAGTTGGTCAAGGAGGGAGAGGGCAGGGTCCAGCGTGCCTTGTCGAAGACGATGGCTGTTCGGAGCTGTTCCGGTGCAGTTCTTCGCAATTCCAGCTGCAGGTTGAAATTATTGTTGCTCTGGAATTCCTTGAAGAAACTGAGCTTGGCGCCGAAGGCTTGCAGCGTTACGTCCTGCAGCGAGCCAATGGCATCCAGCGCGCTTTGGAAGTCGAGCCAGTGCGTTTTGCTCAGCAGCAGCACGACGGTATCGACGAACGTGCTGGCGATCGCCTTGCCGTCGGCATTGTCGGGCATGATCACCTTGATGCGGATCGTGTCAAGTTCGCCGGTTGGCTTGCCGCGCGCAATGATGAAGAAGGACGCCGCATTCGCATCGCCATAGGCGCCCTTTTGAACCGCATAGCTGCATTCCGATGTGCCGCCGCCCAATTCGCTTTGCCGCCATTCGCCGACAGGCAGGCCAAATGTCACCAGGTCGCTGCATAGGGTTGGGCCTGAAACCCTCCAGCTCCGCACGAAGGCGCTCAGCAGCGCGTCGACGGGAGTATCGAAAAGGTGGGAGGTCTTGACCGGCCGTGGTTTGATGGCCGCCGCCTTGGGCGGTGTCGCCGCGGCATGTGCTGGCGTTCCGGCTATCGCGAGCGCAGCATTTCCAGCGTTATTGGCGGGAGTGGTCCTGGCAGGCGGAGGGCGCTTGGCCTCGACAGCTTTTGCCGGCGGCGGGGCGGCCTGTTGGACTGGCTTTGGAAACAGATTGAGATGATAGCGGTTGTCCAGCGCTCTCAGGTTCCGCATGTCATTGGCAAGCAGCGCTGTCACAAGGATGATCGAGCCGATGACGACAGCCGCAATCCAGAAGACAGCCCAGCTTTTCTTGCGAGGTGGCGCCACCGACATGATCGAGATCTACAGCTACTCCCGAGGAAACCCGTCTTGCTGCAATGACTGTATGTTGTGCAGCCCATCCTTGGCTACAGCATATGCGTTTATGAACGATTGATCATTCTAATGTTTCTTTGTCAATTCATGATGTTGCCGCAGAGAAGTGGGACTTCAGCGCCTGGACGGTAGCCGTGTCCGTGCGGCGTGCCGATGGCGACGAGAATCCAAGGGCGAGCAAGCGTTCGTCGGTCTCTGTTAGCGTGACGGCGCAAGAGGAGTGAATTTCGCCGATCGGCAAGCGCGGCCATAGCTGCTCGATCGTCGCCAGTGTGACGCCGGAGCCGGGCATGATGGAGATGCGGCCGGCAGCGATGGCAATTGCCTGCTCGATCGTCGCGATGCCTTCCGCTGCCGTCTTTGCGCCACCTGAGGTCAAGATACGCTCAAAGCCGAGGGATACGGCTATTTCCACGGCTTCTGTGATATCCGGGACAAGGTCGACTGCGCGATGCAGCGTCTTGCCGAGGGTGCCTGCGTGGGTGACCAGGGCGGCCAGCGTCTCGAAATCGAGCCGTCCGTCGGGCAACGATGCACCAAGAACGACACCCGGCAAGCCGGCGTCCCGGGCCACATCGATATCCCGCTTCATGATTTCGAGCTCATCGGCCGAATAGACGAAGCTGCCCGCGCGTGGACGGATGATGGCATAGGCGGGAACGGGCATGTTGGCTGCAGCCGCCATCAGGCCCGTGCTCGGTGTCAAGCCGCCGAGAGGGAGCGCGCTGCAAAGCTCGATGCGATCTGCACCGCCGGCAACGGCTGCCTTGAGGCCGGCAATATCTTCGACACAGACCTCAAGCAGCATGGTTGCGCTCTCCGGAATATTGCAGCCCCAGCAAGGCGGCGCCGATGAGGCCAGGTTCGAGCTTGCACTCGCTCGGCACCACGAGCGGCCGGCCGAATTTGCGCAGGGTGCGCGTGCGTACGACCTCGTCGAGCCGCGCCAGGAGCGGTTCGACATTGGAAAGACCGCCGCCAACGGGCACGATCGTTGCGCCGGTTATGTTGATCGTGAGGGCCAGCGGGGAGGCGACGAGATCGATCATCACGTCGATCGTGCGCTGGGCTTGCGCATCGTCCTTCAGCCAGCGGTCGATGATCTCTTCGCTGGTCAGTTCCAGTCCGTGCAGCGTCTTGTGCAGGCGCTCGATGCCGCGGGCGCCGCCGACGGTGTCGACGCAGCCTTTCTGGCCGCAGCCGCAGAGATAGGAGGGGATAGCGACCGGCGGGTTGCCGGCGTGAGAAGAAATGATGGGTCCATGACCCCATTCGCCGGCAAAGCCACCGGCCGCATTGACGAGACGACCGTCGGCCACGAGGCCGCCGCCAACGCCGGTACCGAGAATTGCACCGAAGACGATACGATGGCCACGACCGGCGCCGGACATGGCTTCCGCCATGGCGAAGCAATCGGCATCATTGGCAACCAGCACGGGATAGCCAAGTTCAGCTTCAAGCTCTGCGGCCAGATGCCGGCCATGAATGCAGGGAATGTTGGCGCAAGTCAGCGCCTGCGTATCGGGATCGACTACCCCGGCAATGGAAAACGATAGGCAATCCGGCCTTTCGTCCGCTTCGGCGATAACAGCGCGCAGGGCTTCAACGAATTCTGTGAAATTGTGCTTGGGCGTCGGGCGCCGCGCCAGCGGCAGAATATCGGTCACGGAGCGGGCGATGCCGCCTTTGATGGCGCTGCCGCCGATGTCGAAGGAAACGATCATGAATACAGACCTGCAGGGAACATGCGGCACTTGCTCGCACCCTTTGCGGGTCTTTGCAAGATCTATCCGCGCTGATCGGGAGCCTATCAGCCGGTCGGCAGCGTGATCCTGGCTTCGAAACCATCGGTTCTGCCGGTGGCGGGAGACATGAGATCGATGCGCCCGCCGATCTGGTCGACGATCCGCTCGACAATGGAAAGCCCAAGGCCGGAACCAGCCGCCTTCGTCTTGCCGCGCCAGAAACGCTTCTTCAGACCGGCCAGCTCCTCATACGAAAGCACGGTACCACCATTGATGATGCGGACGGTGCCGGCTTCGACACTTACGGTCACTTCATCGTCGACCGGGCCATGGATGAGCGCGTTTTCGATCAGATTGCGCATGACGATGGCGAAGGCATCGATATCGACGTTGCGGATCAGCTTTTCCTTCGCATCGTTTTCCAGCAGCACGCGGCCGGCAGTGCCGGTGTCGCGGTCGTAATCGCCGATCACTGTTTCGATAACCGCGATCAGATCGATCGGCTTGTCGCCGGTGCCAATACCGGCCTGGGCGCGAGAAAGCTGCAGCAGTTTTTCCGCAAGGCGGCCGAGATTGGAGAGCGATGTCTCGATGCGGCCGGCGCGTTCGGTGAGTTGCCCCGGCGGCAGTTCCGCGATCAGCCGCTGGGTCTGCGCCAGCGCACCGGCAATCGGCGTGCGCAGCTCATGAGCGCTGTTGGCGGTGAATTCGCGTTCGGCTTCAAGGGCCAGACGCAGGCGATCGAGCAGGAGATTGACCGAACGGGCGATCGGCTGCAGCTCGCGCGGCAAGGTTTCGCTCTCCAGCGGCATCATGTTGCCGCTGTCCTTGGTGGCGATCTCCGCCCGCAAGCGGTCGATCGGCCGCAGCGAACGACCGACAATGATGCCGATGGCAATAATGCTGGCAGGTATGAGGGCAAGGAGCGGCCAGAGCAGCGCGACCCCGCTTTCGCGCGAGGCTTCGCGGCGGTTCTTGAAGGCATCGGCAACATGCAGGAAGATCGTGCCGTCAGCCGATGATTCCGTATAGATCCGGTAGCGCGGCGTGTTGTGGAAGCCGATCTTCAGTGGCACATCATAGGTAGTCGCCGGAGCATCGTGCGAATGCAGGATCACCTTGCCGTTGGCGTCGAGCACCTGGTAGGTCAGATATTCGCGGTTGAGCCCCTTGTTGAGCTCTTCCAGGCTTTGCGGATCACCGGAATTGTCGCGGTTGGCGAGGTCATCGAGCACCAATGGCAGCAATCGCTCGGCGGTTTCCTGCAGCGCGCCGTCGAAGGTCTCGGAGAGTTCCTTGTTGACGACATAGACGCCGATGCCGACGGCAATCAGCCAGAAGACTACGACTGTGCCTGTTAGAGCGGCGATCAGCCGGCGGGTGATGCTGGCGCGGCTTGGCTCCTTGCGTTCGCTCATCGGTCACCCAGTGAATAGCCGACGCCGCGGGCGGTGCGGATTCGGTCCTTGCCGATCTTCTTGCGCAGCCGGCTGACATAGACTTCGACCGTATTGCTCTCGATCTCGGAGCCGAAGGCATAGAGCGCTTCTTCTATCTTGTCCTTCGAGACGATGGCGCCCGGCCGCGCCACGAGCAGATCGAGCACGGCCCATTCGCGCCCCGTCAGAACGACATCCTTGCCTTCCAGCTTGACGCGCCGTTGCGGCTGGTCGATTTCGAGATCGCCGAAGCGGGCGGTCGGTTGCGGGCTGCCGGTGTAACGGCGGGCCACAGCCAGGATGCGGGCTGTCAGTTCGCCGAGATTGAAGGGCTTGACGAGGTAGTCGTCGGCACCGCTGTTCAGGCCCTCGATGCGATCGGAAATCTGGTCGCGCGCGGTGAGGATGATGACCGGGGTTTCGTCCGGTTTGCGGCGCAACCGTTTGAGAAAGTCGATACCGCTGCCATCGGGAAGCTGTAGATCCAGGAGGATCAGGCCGTAATTCACGGCGCTGGTGACTTCGTCGGCGTCGGCCAGATTTTTCACCCAGTCGACGGCATGGGGACCGGCCGCGATATGGTCGCGAACGGCGCTGCCGATCGTATCATCGTCTTCCACCAGAAGAATCCGCACCTGTGCCCCTCAACCATTGACCGTGCTTCAGTTAATGCCGGCGAACCTATCGGGTCAATAAGGGCCGAAATAAGCCTTGTGGGCATATGCATTTTAACGGTCCGGCCCCTTTGCCGAAAACGTTCCCGGTGCCTATGGACAGAGAGGAACGCCGTGGTTACTTCTTTGCCCGGAATGCGAAGCGGCCGCAGGGTGCCGCCACTGATCATTGAAGGATGCTCGACCATGCTGAAGGGAATTTCGCCGCTGTTGAATGCGGACGTGCTCTATGCGCTAAAGTCGATGGGACATGGCGACATGCTCGTCGTCGTCGATACGAACTTCCCGGCGGAAGCCATCGCGAGCCAGACGGTTTTGGGTGAATTGCTCCGCATCGACAACGTGCCGGCGGCCGATGCTGTTGCGGCGATATTGTCACTGATGCCCCTCGACACATTTATCGACGATGCGGCGACGCGCATGGAAGTTGTGGGAGCACCGGACGAGGTGCCGCAGGTCCAGGCCGAGGTGCAGGCGGTCATCGACAAGGCCGAAGGCAAGCATTGGCCGCTGTCGCCCGTTGAGCGCTTCGCCTTTTATGAGCGGGCAAAGGATGCCTTTTGCATCGTCCAGACCGGCGAGCGGCGCTTCTACGGTTGTTTCACCTTGACCAAGGGCGTCATCCCGCCGGAAACTGAGTGATCCGATAGGCTGGGAACAGCGCTGTTTCGATAAAGGAATGCGATGGCGAAGAAGCTGGATTCCCAAGGGCGGCTTGACGACGCGGCGCGAGCCGGATGGCTTTATTATGTCGCCGGGCGGACGCAGGACGAGATTGCCGTCGCCATGGGGATCTCCCGCCAGTCGGCCCAAAGACTGGTGTCGCTGGCCGTAGCCGAACGGCTGATCAAGGTGCGGCTGGATCATCCGATTGCAGCCTGTCTGGAATATGCTGCAGCGCTACGCGAAAAATACGATCTGCGGCATGTCGATGTCGTGCCGAGCGATACAGACGGTGCGTCGTCGACCGTGGGTATCGCCCAGGCGGGGGCCGCCGAGATCGAGCGCTGGCTGCGGCATAGCGATCCGATCGTGCTAGCCATCGGCACCGGTCGCACGCTGAAAGCGGCTGTCGATCAGTTGCCGGCCATCGAATGTCTGCAGCACCGCGTGGTATCGCTGACGGGTAATATCGGCCCGGACGGCTCGGCCGCCTATTACAACGTCATCTTCAGCATGGCCGACGTCGTCAAGGCGCGGCACTTCCCGATGCCGCTGCCGGTACTTGTGTCATCGGCCGAAGAACGTGAATTGCTGCACGCGCAAGCGCTTGTCCGCTCGACGCTCGATATCAGTGCGCAGGCCGACGTGACTTTCGTCGGCATCGGCGAAATGGGCATAGAAGCACCTCTGTGTCTCGACGGCTTTCTCGAGAAAGACGAGATGCTGGCCTTGATGGAGCGCGGCGCTGCGGGCGAGATCTGCGGCTGGGTGTTCGACGGCAAGGGCAAGCTCATGCCCGATGATGTCAATGATCGCGTCGCAAGCGCTCCGCTGCCGTCGCGCGATACGTCTTCCGTCATTGGAATCGCCAAGGGAAAACGCAAATTCGAGGCGATCAAAGCGGCCGTTGCCGGCCGCCAAATCAACGGTTTGATCACCGATGAGGCGGTTGCCGAATTTTTGCTCAAAGGCTGAGCAAAAAATATAATCCGTAAAAACAAGATGATAGGTTGCTTGCTCGGCAATGCAGCAACGAATCCGCATTGACATTTTGTCGCAAGCGGTGAGTAATTGCCCACGAGCAAAGCGAATGCTCATCTTTTGGTCTTCTGGGAGGAAGATATGAAATTGAAAACTTTATTGCTGGGCGCCTGCTCGGCCCTGATGTTTGCCGGCTTGGCGTCCGCCGAAACCCTGACAATTGCGACAGTCAACAATGGCGACATGATCCGTATGCAGAAGCTTACGGACGATTTCAAAGCCAAGAACCCCGGTATCGACCTGCAGTGGGTTACGCTTGAAGAAAACGTATTGCGCCAGAAGGTTACGACCGACATCGCCACCAAGGCCGGCCAATACGACGTGCTGACGATCGGCACCTATGAAGTGCCGATCTGGAGCAAGCTCGGCTGGCTCGCCCCGCTCGACAAGCTTTCCGCCGACAAGGACTATGATGTTGATGACCTTCTCCCGGCCATCCGCAGCGGTCTGACCACGGACGGCAAGCTCTATGCGGCGCCGTTCTACGGCGAAAGCTCGATGGTGATGTACCGCAAGGACCTGTTCGACAAGGCCGGCCTGAAGATGCCGGATGCGCCGACCTGGGATTTCATCGCCGATGCGGCCCGCAAGATCACCGACAAGGACCATGAAGTCTACGGCATTTGCCTTCGCGGCAAGGCTGGCTGGGGCGAAAACATGGCGTTCCTGACGGCGATGTCGAATTCGTTCGGCGCTCGCTGGTTCGATGAAAAGTGGAAGGCACAGTTCGACCAGCCGGAATGGAAGGACACGCTCGACTTCTACGTCAAGCTGATGAAGGATGCAGGTCCTCCGGGCGCTTCCTCCAACGGCTTCAACGAAAACCTGTCGCTCTTCCAGACCGGCAAGTGCGGCATGTGGATCGACGCGACGGTTGCTGCTTCCTTCGTAGCCGATCCGAAGCAGTCGAAGGTGGCTGACAAGGTCGGCTTCGCACTGGCTCCGGACAAGGGCCTTGGCAAGCGCGGCAACTGGCTCTGGGCATGGAACCTCGCTATCCCGGCTTCTTCGAAGAAGACCGATGCTGCCGAGAAGTTCGTCGCCTGGGCAACCAGCAAGGAATACACCAACCTTGTTGCTCAGAAGGAAGGTTGGCTGAATGCACCTCCCGGCACCCGCAGCTCGCTCTATGCAAGTGCGGATTACCAGAAGGCTGCTTCCTTCGCGAAGATGACGCTCGACTCGATCAACTCGGCCGATCCGACGCATCCGACTGTGAAGCCGGTTCCCTATGTCGGCGTCCAGTTCGTCGCTATCCCTGAATTCCAGGGTATCGGTACGGCCGTCGGCCAGCAGTTCTCCGCAGCTCTTGCCGGCCAGATCTCCGTCGATCAGGCTCTCAAGGCAGCACAACAGCTGACGACCCGCGAAATGACGAAGGCCGGTTACCCGAAATAAGGCCTTTGAGGTACGGAAAGCAGTGCCCCTCTCGAGCATTGCTTTCCCCTAGGCCGCCGAGCGCCCGAATGCCCTTGGCGGCCCTTTTTGTTTCAGCCGGTCCGCGGCCACCCCTTCCGCTTAAAAGATAGGTTGGTACTTGCCATGGCAACGTTGCACACCCGTTCCGCTGCGCGCATCATGATGGCGCCTTCGGTTCTCCTGCTTTTCGCGTGGATGATCGTCCCGCTCGTGATGACGATCTATTTCTCGACGCTGAACTACAATCTGCTATCTCCCGGCGCCAATGACTTCATCGGCTGGCTGAACTACGAATATTTCATTAGCGATCCGGCCTTCCTGAGCTCGTTGATCGTGACGCTGCTGCTCGTCGGTGGTGCGTTGGTGATCACCGTCGTCGGCGGCATTTTGCTGGCGCTCCTTCTTGATCAGCCGATCTTCGGCCAGGGCATCGTGCGCATGCTGGTGCTTGCGCCCTTCTTCGTGATGCCGACGGTCGCCGCCCTCATCTGGAAGCACATGTTCATGAACCCGGTGAACGGACTTCTGGCGCATCTGTTCCGGTTGTTCGGACTTGATCCGCTGACCTGGCTGGAGACGGTTCCGCTTCTGTCGATCATCATCATCGTCGCCTGGCAATGGCTGCCTTTCGCAACGCTCATCCTGCTCACTGCCCTGCAGTCGCTGGACGAGGAGCAGAAGGAAGCTGCCGAGATGGACGGTGCTGGACCAATTTCGAAGTTCATCTACATCATCCTGCCGCACCTGGCGCGCGCCATCACCGTTGTGATCCTGATCGAGACGATCTTCCTGCTTTCCGCCTTCGCCGAAATCCTCGTGACCACCAATGGCGGTCCCGGCACGGCGACGACCAATCTCACCTATCTGGTCTATTCGCAGATCGTCCTGTCGCAGGATGTCGGCGGCGCATCGGCAGGCGGCATCATCGCTGTCATCCTCGCCAATATCGTCGCGATCTTCCTGATGCGCGCGGTCGGCAAGAATCTGGAGGCTTAAGATGGCACGCCAAGTCAGCACGCAACGCAAGGTGTTCGTGTCGGTGATCGCCTGGATCATCGCCCTGCTCATCTTCTTCCCGATCCTCTGGACGGTTCTGACGAGCTTCAAGACGGAAGGCGACGCGATCGCTTCGCCGCCGCAGTTCCTCTTCTTCCATTGGACGCTGGAGAATTATGTCGAGGTGCAGTCACGCTCGAACTATTTCCTCCATTTCGCCAACTCCGTCATCATCGCGTTCGGTTCGACGATCCTCGGTCTGATCGTTGCCGTGCCGGCCGCCTGGGCCATGGCCTTTTCGCCGACGAAGCGCACCAAGGATGTGCTGATGTGGATGTTGTCCACCAAGATGATGCCGCCCGTCGGCGCCTTCATTCCGATCTATCTGCTGTTTCAGGGTTTCGGCTTGTTGAACAATCAGTTCGCCAGCCGTCTTGGCATGGTGGTGGTGCTGATGCTCATCAATCTGCCGATCATTGTCTGGATGCTCTATACCTACTTTAAAGAGATCCCCGGCGAGATCCTCGAAGCGGCCCGCATGGACGGTGCGACACTTGCCAAGGAGATCATCTACGTGCTCACGCCGATGGCGATCCCCGGGCTCGCCTCGACGATGCTGCTCAACATCATCCTTGCCTGGAACGAGGCCTTCTGGACGCTCAACCTCTCGTCGGTCGACGCAGCTCCGCTCAGCACTTTCATCGCCTCCTATTCGAGCCCGGAGGGCCTGTTCTATGCCAAGCTTTCGGCCGCATCGACCATGGCGATCGCTCCGATCCTGATCCTCGGCTGGTTCAGCCAGAAACAACTCGTTCGCGGCCTCACCTTCGGCGCGGTTAAGTAAGGAAGAGAAACATGGGTAGCATTGTCCTTAAGAAGGTTTCTAAGGTCTTTGGCGAAGCCAAGGTCATCCCTTCCATCGACCTCGAAATCAACAATGGTGAGTTCGTGGTGTTCGTCGGCCCGTCGGGCTGTGGCAAGTCCACGCTGCTGCGTCTGATCGCCGGCCTCGAAGACGTCTCCGGCGGCCAGATCCTGATCGACGGCAAGGATGGCACAAATTTGAAGCCGTCCGACCGTGGTCTCGCCATGGTGTTCCAGTCCTATGCGCTCTATCCGCATATGAGTGTGCGCAAGAACATCGCCTTCCCGCTGAAGATGGCGAACATGCCGCAGGCGGAGATCGACAAGAAGGTTGCGGACGCCGCGCGTGTCCTCAATCTCACCGACTATCTGGAACGCAAGCCGCGCCAGCTCTCGGGCGGCCAGCGCCAGCGCGTCGCTATCGGCCGTGCCATCGTGCGCCAGCCGGCGGCCTTCCTGTTCGACGAGCCCTTGTCGAACCTCGATGCGGCGCTGCGCGTCAACATGCGCCTCGAGATCAGCGAGCTGCACCAGCAGCTGAAGACGACGATGGTCTATGTGACGCATGACCAGGTCGAAGCCATGACCATGGCCGACAAGATCGTTGTGCTCAACCGCGGCAATATCGAGCAGGTCGGCTCGCCGTTGGAGCTCTATCGCTCTCCGCGCAACCTCTTTGTCGCCGGCTTCATAGGCTCGCCGAAGATGAATTTCGTCAAGGGCGCCTATGCGCAGAGCCTTGGCGGCGAGACGATCGGCGTGCGGCCGGAACATACGCTACTGTCTACGACGGCTGGCGACTGGCAGGGTAAGGTCATCGTCGCCGAGCATCTCGGCTCCGACACCTTCCTGCATATCGACGTCGACGGTATCGGCACGGTGACGGCACGCGGCTCCGGCGATTTCCCGGCCCGGGCCGGCGACACCGTCTACCTGACGCCCGACAAGGCGCATATCCATCGGTTCAACGCCGAGGGATTGTCGATCTGAGCCACAAGCCGGTGCCGTGCGCGCCGCCCGCGCATGGCGAACGCATCGATCCCGGCCCGCTTGGATGGATATCTGCGGGCCGGACAGCATACCAGCCGGAGCGGCCTTTCCCAGTCGTCCGGAGCCAGAGACCTTTCCAGAAGGACTAGAGACATGACGTGCAAATTATCGCTCGCAACTCTCCAGGAAGCGGCTGCAACGGCAGCCATTCCTGCCTACGATCCGAAGTCGCTTTCGGCGGGCATCGTGCATTTCGGTGTCGGCAATTTCCATCGCGCCCATCAGGCAATCTACCTCGACGATCTGTTCAACGGCGGTCACGACCATGACTGGGCGATCGTCGGCGCCGGCGTGCTGCCGTCCGATGCCGCCATGCGGGAAAAGCTCGCGGCGCAGGACTTTCTGACGACCGTGGTCGAGCAGGACAATAATCGCACGGCTGCCCGCGTCACCGCGCCGATGGTCGGTATCCTGCCGGTCGGCGATGCCAAGGCGATCATCGCCAAGCTGGCCGATCCCACCATCCGCATCGTCTCGATGACGATTACCGAAGGCGGCTATTTCATCGATGCGTCAGGCAAATTCAATCCCGCTCATCCAGCGATATCAGCCGACGGGCAGAACCAGGATGCGCCGAAGACTGTGTTCGGCCTGATCGTCGCGGGCCTCAAGGCGCGCCGCGCCGCAGGCTTGCAGCCCTTCACGGTCATGTCCTGCGACAACATTCCCCACAATGGCGGTGTCACCAAAGCCGCCGTCGTCGGGACCGCGCGCCTTTCCGACGCTGCCTTTGCCGACTGGATCGCTGCCAACGTCGCCTTCCCGAACGGCATGGTCGACCGCATCACGCCGGCAACCGGTACGCGCGAGATCGATCTGCTGAAGCAAGTCTTCGATATCGAGGACAATTGGCCCGTCTATTGTGAGGAATTCAAGCAGTGGGTGCTTGAAGACAATTTCCCGGCGGGCCGGCCTGCGCTGGAAAAGGTCGGCGTCACGTTCGTCCCGGATGTAACCCCCTATGAGCATATGAAGATCCGCATCCTCAATGGCGGCCATGCGGCCATCGCCTATCCGGCAGCGTTGATGGATATCCATTTCGTGCATGAGGCCATGGAAGAACCGTTGATCCGCGATTTCCTCGCCAAGCTCGAGAATGACGAGATCATCCCCGTGATCCCGCCGGTGCCGAATACCGTGCTGGCGGATTATTTCAAGCTGATCGAGCGGCGCTTCGCCAATCCGAAGATCGCCGACACCATTCCGCGCCTGGCGCAGGATGGCTCCAACCGCCAGCCGAAGTTTATCCTGCCGTCCACGGCCGATCGGCTCAGCCGCGGGGAAGACGTCGTCGGCCTCGCGCTCGTCTCGGCGCTCTGGTGCCGCTATTTCGCCGGCAAGAGCGACAGCGGCAAGGACATCGTCTTCAACGATGCCAGCGCCGAGCGCCTGCATGAGGCCGCTCTCAAGGCAAAGGACGATCCAAATGCCTTCCTGGTGTTCGAGGATATCTTCGGCGATGTCGCGAAATCGGATCTCTTCCGCAAACGCTTCGCTCATGCCCTGAAAACGCTGTGGGAAAAGGGTACTCGCGTCACCCTGCAGCTATACTTGGACAACAAACTCGCGGGATAATCCTCAAGCGGCCGGAGTTTTCTGCTCCGGCCGTTTTCCATTGTAACGCCCGCATTGCGAGCAGGCGGCACGGCAACAGAATTCAGGTTGGATCTACGATGACCGATGCGGAGAAGGGACTCGTAATCTTCGATTGCGATGGCGTGCTTGTGGACAGCGAGCCGCTGTCGGTCAGCGTGCTCATCCAGGCGATGCATGATGTCGGCGTGGATATGAGCGAGGAGGATGTCTACAGCCGCTTCCTCGGCAAGAGCCTCGCGACGCTCGTCGATACGATGCTGACCGAGTTCGATGTATTCATCGATCAGGCGTTCCTCGATCGCATCCGCAACGATCTCTATGAGCGGTTCAAGCATGAGCTGAAGCCGATCGATGGTATCGCCGCGACGCTGGATGCGCTTCCGCTTCCGCGCTGTGTGGCCTCTTCAAGCCAGCTGGAGCGCATCCGGCTCTCGCTCGGTGTCACCGGCCTGCTGGAGCGGCTGGAGCCGAATATTTTCAGCGCCAGCATGGTGAAGCGGGGCAAGCCCGCACCGGATCTTTTCCTCTTTGCCGCCGAGCGGATGGGGGTTGCGCCGGCAGACTGCATCGTCGTGGAAGACAGCCCCGCGGGGATCATGGCGGCGCGTGCGGCCGGCATGACAGTGTTCGCTTTCAACGGCGGTTCGCATGCGCATTCCCCTAGCTATCGTGCTGAACTGGAGCAGCTTTCACCGGAAGTCGTGTTTGACGCGATGCCGGATTTGATACAACTTGTCCGCAACAAGAGTTAGAGCATTTCCAGGAAAAGTGCGCAGCGGTTTTCCGTCCGGAATGCGTAAAGAAAAAAATAGAACGTTTTCGCGATTCAAAGAAACGTGGAAATGCTCTGAGTGGTCGGGACCCCTTTTGCATGCGTGATCACGTGGTTGCGGTCGATATTGGCACAGGCAGCGCACGCGCCGGTGTCTTCACGGCGGGCGGCTCACTGCTGGGCAAAAGCGAATATCCGATCCTGATGAATCGCCCGCGTGAAAACCACGCCGAGCATGATTCCGAGGATATATGGGCTGCCGTCTGCGCCGTCGTTCGCGCTGCCGTTGCAGCTTCGGGCGTCGACGCATCCGTCATCGGCGCCATCGGTTTCGACGCGACCTGTTCGCTGGTCGTGCGTGATCGGGAAGGCGGGCAATTGACCGTGTCCACCGGAGGCGAGAGCCGCTTCGATACCATCGTCTGGCTCGATCACCGTGCGCTGGCCGAGGCGGATTACTGCACGGCGACGCGGCACGAGGTTCTCGCCTATTCCGGCGAGTTCATGTCGCCCGAAATGGAAATGCCCAAGCTGATGTGGCTGAAGGAGAACCTTCCCGAGAGCTGGGCGCAGGCCGGTTATTTCTTCGACCTTGCCGATTTCATGACCTGGAAGGCGACCGGCTCGTTGGCCCGGTCACGATCGACGCTGGTGGCGAAGTGGAATTATCTCGCCCATCGTGAACCGGGCTGGCAGGCGGATTTCCTGAATGTGATCGGTCTCGGCGATGTGCGGGAGCGCGGAGGGCTGCCGGAGGACAGTGTTCCGGTCGGCAAGAGCATCGGAACGTTGACAGCCGAAGCTGCGGAAGCGCTGGGGCTCGATCGGGATTGCCATGTCGGCGCGGGGATGATCGACGCCTATGCGGGTGCGCTCGGCGCTCTTGCGGCTCATGCTGGCGATCCAGGCTCCCTGGAGCACCAGCTCGCGCTCATCGCCGGAACCTCGAGCTGCGTCGTTTCCTTCTCGCGGGAGCGCAAGCGCAGCACGGGCATGTGGGGGCCTTATTATGAGGCGGTTTTCCCGGAAATGTGGCTGGCAGAAGCCGGGCAGTCGGCAACGGGAGCGTTGCTCGATCACATTGTCAGCATGCATGCAGCTGGGGGAGCGCCGACCGCCGCGTTGCACGATCGTATCGTCAAGCGCATTGCGGAGCTGCGACTGGCCGAGGGTGAATTGCTGGGCGGCCGCATCCATGTGTTGCCCGATTTTCACGGCAATCGTTCACCGCTTGCAGATCCGCATGCCTTGGGCGTCATCAGCGGGATGACGCTGGACGCATCCTTCGACGGCCTCTGCCGGCTCTACTGGCGCACCAGCGTCGGAATAGCGCTTGGTATCCGCCACATCCTGGAGCGGATGCGGGATTATGGCTACGTGCCCGATACGCTGCATGTCGCGGGCGGTCATGTGAAGAATTCGGTGCTGATGGAGCTCTATTCCGATGTGACCGGCTGCAAGGTCGTGATCCCCAAGATGAACGAGACCGTGCTGCTGGGCACGGCGATCGCTGCTTCGGTTTCCTGCGGGCTCCATGAGAACCTGGGGGTGGCGGGTGCCGCCATGTATCCCGGTGGTCATGAACGCCTGCCGGATGCGGCCAAGAATACGCTCTACGATCGCGACTACCGGCGCTTCCTCGCGATGTATCGCCATCGGGCAGAATTGGACGGAATGGATTAGGCCTTTGGTTTGCGCTTGCTTACCTTAGGGGCGCATGTGCGAATATGGCTTGCAGTTCCTCGATCCGGCGAATCCTGTTTTCCGCCGTTTCACCGGCCGCCTGCGTCGCGGCGATAGCGATCATTTCCAGCAGCGCCATCATGCCCGAGAGGCTTTCGCGGCTATTGGCTCGCTGGGGTGGCAAAGACAGGGTGATATTCGCAAATTCATGCGCCCATTCGGTGAATTGGCCGGTCGCGAGCAGCACTTTGTGTCCGGCGCGGCGAGCGGAGCGGGCTAGCAGCCGCGATGCGACGAAGCGCGGGGAATCGATGATGATGAGCAAGCTGTCTTCCGACCGTGCGCCCAGCATTTCGACGTAGCTGCCATTAGCCCCATCGAGAAAGAGGACGTGGTCGCGAGCGAAAGTCAGCCGGTCGCAGAGATGCCTTCCAAGCCCTGCAAGGCTCGGATGGGTGGTGATGAAGACGTTGCCGGCCGACAGGATTGCCGTCACCGCGTCCTGCCATTGGGGCTGGTTGGCGAGATTGTAGATATGCTGCAGCATCTCAACCTGTTCGACGATTTGTGCTGCCAGGGGGCGGCTTTCACCGGCATCCTTCTGGAGCTGCTCGAGGACGTTAGGCAATTGTAACGTAACAGGCCCCGTGTTCTCCTTCAGATGAACCTTGATTCCGTCGAGGCCGTGATAGCCGAGGGACCGCAGGAACCGGCCAACCGTCATCGGGCTCAATTCGAGCCTATCGGCGACCGAGGAGGCGGTTTCGAACGGTAGTTCATTCAGATGTTCAGAGAAATACTTTGCAATTCGACGTTCGGCGGGCGTACCAACCTTGATATATTCTCTAAGTTTCTGGCTAAGGTCTTCCAAATTCACGCCTCCCTGAGTTTCCTTCTGATATTCTATGCACCAATTGTTGGAACAATGGGGTGCTTGGATCTCGGAAGGCCGCCGATGTTGTTTCGGTTGTTGTTCTTAATATGACCTACAAAATATATTAGCTTAGGCTTTATTACAACGATACATTTTTTTAATTGAGCATACTCGCATATCAGGTGGGATATTGATATCCGCATGAATGCTACCTAGGTGTCGGATTACCAACCAGGGGAGCCCGACCGAATGATTGTCCTTGCTGCGCGCCTTTCTTTCGAAAACCTCTTCGCGCCGGAAACGCGCAAGGTTTTCTGGAAGGTTCTTGGCCTGACATTGCTGGCGCTTGTCGTGCTCTGGTTCGTGCTGCGCGGCATTTTCAATTCCTTCGCCTTGCCCTGGCTGCAGGGCTTCATGCCGGCCACTGCGGATTGGACGGGTTGGCTTACGCTCTTTCTGGCTATCTTTGCGGGCATTGCGCTCGCGCTCGCAATGGCGCTGCTGATATCGCCGATCACGGCGCTGATTGCCGGCCTCTTTCTCGACGATGTCGCCGAGGTCGTGGAGAAGCGGGACTATCCCGGCGATGCACCCGGAACGGCGATGCCGATCGCAGCGGCCATGAAAAGCTCGGTGCGGTTTGTCGGCGTCGTCATCGTCGGCAATATCGTCGCCCTGTTTCTGCTGTTCATTCCAGGCGTCAATCTGATCGCCTTCTTTCTGGTGAATGGCTACCTGCTTGGCCGCGAATTCTTCGAGTTTGCCGCCATGCGCTTCCGTTCGCCGGACGAGGCGCGGCAGTTCCGCATCAAGCACGCCTTCACGGTCTTTTTGGCCGGTCTGGTGATTGCCGCCTTCCTTGCCATCCCGCTTCTCAATCTGCTGACACCGCTGTTTGCCGCCGGGATGATGGTGCATCTGCACAAGCTCATCTCGCGGAAAGAAGCCGGCCTGCGTGCATATTAAAAGCTAGCTGGCGGTTTCGGCGCTGATGTTTTGCTGGGGCAGTTCGACCAGCGGCGCCGGTATGTCCCAGATCTTTTCCGGCGATCGACAGAGATCGGCAATGATGCAATGTTCGCATTCCGGCTTGCGCGCCTTGCAGCAATAGCGCCCGTGCAGGATCAGCCAGTGATGGGCGTGGTAGAGATATTGATCGGGGATCAGCTTCAACAGCCTCTGCTCGACTTCGTCCGGCGTCTTGCCGGGCGCCAGCAGCAGCCGATTGGCGATGCGGAAGATGTGGGTATCGACCGCGAGCGTTGCCTGGCCGAATGCCATCGATAGGACGACATTAGCGGTTTTGCGCCCGACTCCCGGCAGGGTCATCAACTCTTCTCGCGTGCGCGGCACCTCGCCACCGAAATCAGCGATGAGCTTTTCCGAGAGCGCGACGACATTCTTCGCCTTGTTGCGGTAGAGGCCGATGGTCTTGATGTATTCGCGGATGCGTTCCTCGCCGAGGTCGAGCATCTTTTGCGGCGTGTCGGCAATGGCGAAGAGCGCGCGCGTCGCTTTGTTGACGCCGACGTCAGTCGCCTGCGCCGACAACGCCACCGCAACAACGAGGGTGAAGGGATTGACGTGTTCCAGCTCGCCCTTCGGTTCGGGCCGCTGGATGGAGAAGCGACGGAAGATCTCTTCCAGGTCCGCCTTTGAATAAAGGCTCTTCGTGGCCGGCTTGCGACCTGCGGTCGCATTTGACTTTTTCGCCGTTTGGGCGCTGGATTTGATCTTAGGATTTGCCATGAACGACCTATACTCAAGTCCAATGACCGAACGCAACGCCGATACTGCGGCAGACGGCAACAAGCCGGTTTTCGCTGCCGAACTGTTCCCCCATCGCTCTCTCGGACGAAAGGGGTTCAAGGTCATGCTGGCCTTGGCCGGCGCCTTCTGCCTCTTCTACACCATTCTTTTCGTCACGCGCGGGGCGTGGCCTGTGGGCTTGTTCTTCGGCGCCGATTTTCTGCTGCTCTACGGCGCCTTCTGGCTGAACTACCGTTCCGGGCGTGTGCGTGAGGAAGTGACGGTATCGCGCACCAATGTGTCCATCCGCAAGTTTTCGCCGACCGGGCGGATGATCGAACATCGCTTCAATCCGTTCTGGACACGGTTCCTCGTACGCCGCCATCGCGAAATCGGCGTCGTATCGATGCATGTTCGCGACAGGAGCCACGATACGGATGTCGGCTCGTTCCTCAACCCGGATGATCGCGAGAGCTTCGCCAAGGCTTTCAAACGTGCGCTGGCCACAGTCACGCAGCGGATATGAGCGGGTCTCGCAGAACCAGTGACATCACATTTTCGCAGCCAGCCTTTCTGCGCAAGAAACGGGTGGTTTTAGCTCTGCTGACGTGGTTTTCTCCTTTTTAAGGAGAAAGACCATGAATGCGATTGCACAGCTGAAAAAAGACATCACTCCGCAAGGCCCGGATTACGAGACTGTGCGGCAAGTGATTGAGCTCATCACCGAGGAGTATCGCGATCAGCCGTCGCTGGAGACGCTCGCCGATCGGCTCGGCCAGTCGCCCACCCAATTGCAGAAGACATTTACGCGCTGGGCTGGGCTTTCACCCAAGGCTTTTCTTCAGGCGGTAACGCTCGATCATGCCAAACGGCTCCTGCGCAAGGAGGATCTGCCGCTGCTGGAGACCTCTTTCGAAGTCGGCCTTTCCGGCCCCAGCCGCCTGCATGATCTGTTCGTCACGCACGAGGCGATGTCGCCGGGCGAATGGAAGGCCAGGGGCAGCGGCCTGGTGATGCGCTATAGCTTCCACATTTCACCATTTGGTCTTGCCCTGATCATGGTCACAGATCGCGGTCTTGCCGGTCTCGCCTTCAGCGATTCCGGCAATGAGCGGGCTTGCCTGGAAGACATGACCTGCCGCTGGCCGAATGCGCAATTCATCGAGGATGCCCAGGCGACGGCACCTTACGCAGCCCGCATTTTCGAACGATCAAACTGGTCGAGCGATCAGCCGCTGCGGGTGGTGCTGATCGGCTCGGATTTCCAGCTGCGCGTCTGGGAGAGCCTGTTGAAGATCCCGATGGGCCGGGCCGTGACCTATTCCGATATCGCCAGCGATATCGGCCAGCCAAAGGCCATGCGGGCCGTGGGAGCCGCCGTCGGCCGCAACCCGATCTCCTTCGTCGTGCCCTGCCACCGTGCGCTCGGCAAGAATGGTCAGCTTACCGGCTATCATTGGGGGCTGACGCGCAAGCGAGCGATGCTGGGTTGGGAATCGGGGGACGCTTGAGGGGTGTGTTCTTGGAGAGCTGGAGTCTGCCGGGCGTCCGTGAACCCCCTCTGTAACTGTCGTGACATCTCCCCCACATGGGGGGAGATTGGTAACCCGCAGTGGTCTCTCGCTTCAAATGAACGTAGAATCTGCTGAAACTGCAATTTAGTGTTTCGGAGAGGACGGGCGGCAGGCTCCCAATGATCTCCCCCCATGTGGGGGAGATGTCCCGAAAGGGACAGAGGGGGGTGTGAACCCTCCGCAAACACGGAATGAATTAATCAAGCAGCCTTCGCCATAGCCATCTGCAGCAGCGCCTTGGCGGCACTTTCGTCGGTGATCAAAGTGTTGCAGCCGATTCGCTTGATGGTGGCGCTGATTGCCTGGGCGCGGTGCGCGCCGCCGGAGGAGATCACAATGTGCTTGGCTTTTTTCAACGTATCGAGATCGACGGACATGACGCGCTTGTTGATGGGGTGATCGACGGAATTGCCCTCGGAATCGAGGAAGTTGAACATGGTATCGCAGACGCAGCCCATGTCGATCAACTCTTGCAGCTCGCGCTTGGAGATGAAACCCTCCGACAGCGACGTCGATTGCGGCCCAATGTCGCCGCAGCTGACGATGGCGAGGTCCAGATTTTCCGCCAGCCGATAAATGGCTTCAAGGCCGCATTTTTCGATGAGATTGCGCTTGGTCTCGATGGAATCGACCAGCAGCGGCGCCAGGAACATGTAGCATTCCGCACCGAGCTGGCTTGCCAGCCGCCACGTATAATCGATCGGGTTGGTCTGTTGGACGGCGACGATGCCGCCGAGCAAGGACACCACCTTGCAATTGTCGCGGCGGGGAGGGCGGAAGCTTGCAAGCGAAGCCGTCATCGTCCGGCCCCAGCCGACGCCGATCGTGTAATTGTCGGGGATGGCTTCGGTGAGGAATTGGCCGAGCGCCAGGCCGACGCTCTTTGCCTGAGCGTTTACATTGCCGCCAGCGGGCTCCGGAACCACGATTGCTTCATCCAGCCCATAAATGCGTTCCAGCTTGATCGCCAGTTCGACGCAATCGTCGATGCCTTCGGTGATCCAGATTTGCACCTCGGCGCGACGCATCGCCTCATCCAGCAGGCGGATGACCGTGGTGCGGCTGATGCCGAGTTGTTCGGCGACATCCTTCTGCGTCAGGCCCTGGTTATAATAGAGCCATGCGGCGCGAAGCCTCAGGGACGAGGTCTCCGAATAGGCGGTGTGTGTTCCGCGTCTCAGTTTGGCCACAGGTCCTCCAGCATGATTGTCGCCTGCGCCTTTTAGCGTCATGATCGCCGGGAATTGGAATTGTGGCGATGACGGATGACAGGAGCGGGCGAGATCGGCTCTTCTGCTGGCGATATTCTATGACATGAAACTTATGTCAATTGAATTGCACAAATGTCCTTGACTTTTCCTTGCGAGATTGCTGATAGTCGGTGCTGAGGAATTCGGTCTTGTCCAATCGAGGAGGACAATGTGCGAGTGTTGCTCCGAGCAAGTGCCAGACCGGACAGGATGCCATATAGGGCGCCCGGTGCCGGTGGAAAGCTTGTCGTCGGAAGGTTGTTTCTTCATCGCTCGGCCGTTCACCGGAAATGGAACTTTCGCGCTTTTTACCCCGTTACCGACACATAGAAGATGGAAGGGCATATTCCGCCTGACGCCTTCAAATCGTCCATCGACCGGACGGAATTTGCCGCCCGACATCTCCGCATCCCAATGGGCCTCATTCAACAAGGATACCTGTTATGACTTCCAAGCTTGATCAACTCCGCGCCATGACCACGGTCGTCGCCGATACAGGCGACATCGAGGCAGTCGCACGCCTGAAGCCGGTGGATTGCACCACCAACCCGACCATCGTCCTGAAGGCGCTCGGCACGCCGATGTTTGCCGACGCGATCAAAGAAGCCGTTGCTTGGGGCAAGAAGCAGGGCGGCAACTCGGAAGCCGTCGTTCACGCGGTTGCCGACCGCCTGGCCATTTCCGTCGGTGCCGCGCTTTCCGGGCTCGTTCCGGGCCGTGTCTCGACCGAAGTCGACGCCGATCTCTCCTTCAATACCGAAGCATCGCTGACCAAGGCCCGCGCGATCATCGCCTCCTACAAGGAGCGCGGCATCGAGCGCGACCGCATCCTGATCAAGCTTGCTTCCACCTGGGAAGGCATTCGTGCCGCCGAAGTGCTGCAGAAGGAAGGCATCGACTGCAACCTGACTCTGCTCTTCAGCAAGGCCCAAGCGATTGCCTGCGCCGATGCCAAGGCCTTCCTGATTTCGCCCTTCGTCGGCCGCATCCTCGACTGGTACAAGAAGGCGACCGGCAAGGACTACACGGCTGAGGAAGATCCGGGCGTCGTTTCCGTTCGCGACATCTACCACTACTACAAGTCCAACGACATCAAGACGATCGTCATGGGCGCCTCGTTCCGCAACACCGGCGAAATCGAAGCGCTGGCCGGCTGCGACCGCCTGACGATCAGCCCGAACCTGCTCGACGACCTTTCCAAGGACGAAGGCAAGCTGGAGCGCAAGCTCTCGCCGGAGAACAAGGGTTCCGTCGAAAAGATCGCCGTCGACGAAAAGACATTCCGCTGGATGATGAACGAAGACGCAATGGCAACCGAGAAGCTCTCGGAAGGCATCCGCGCCTTCGCCAAGGACCTCGGCACGCTGCGCGCCATGGTCAGCAAGGAGCTGCAGCTCGCTGCTGCGTAAGGTGATTTTGCTTCTCTCCTGGTAGAGGAGCGTTTCAGTTGGAAGGGGTGTCGCAGGGATGCGGCGCCCCTTTTTTCGATGATAGTCGAGGCTTCGATGACGCCGCACCCGCAACACCCCCCTCTGTCACTTCGTGACATCTCTCCCACAAGGGGGGAGATCATTGGGAGTTTGACGCTCGTTCCCTTCAAGTCCTCAAACTGCAATTTCAACAGATTGGATGTTCTTTTGAGGCGAGTGAGTGCTGCGAGCTGCCAATCTCCCCCCTTGTGGGGGAGATGTCACGAAGTGACAGAGGGGGGTGAACAGGTGCCGCAAACACAAAATGCGCGATAGGTTACCGAAGGAACTCCGCCCTGATCTTATCCGACTGACCACCGATCGTGGGCGCCGCCAGGTCATTCTTGGCTCTGATACCATTAACTCGGATCGGGCTTGCCATCGTGCGCACGGAGGTGCCGTCGTCACGGCTCACCGTCTGCAGCATGTCGAGCTGGCGGAAGGCGGCGGTTTGCAGCAGCTTCGGCCAGTCGAGCACTTCCGCTGCCCATATGTCGGCGGGTTCCAATATGGCGAGCCATTCCGGAGCCGTCTTTTCCAGCAGGCGATCGGCGATCAGGCTCTTGATCTCATCGCGGCGCTGGAAGGCATCATCAGGTGTGTAGTCGGCGAGGACCGGCAGGTCCAGCAGCGGGGCAAGCTTCGCCAGCGGCATCATCGCCAGCGCCAGCCAGTCATCGGCGCAACGGTAGACGCCGTAGGGGGCTGCGAGATAGGCGTGGGCATTGCGCACGGCGGATTTCTGCGGCAGGCGGCCGCCGTCGTTCAGATGCGTGGTCAGCACCTCGAACTGGAAATCGACCATTGCTTCCAGCAGGCTTGTCTCCACATGCACACCACGTCCGGTAACGCCGCGTCGCACGAGGCCCGCGAGAATGGCCTGAACGAGAAGATTGCCGGCCAGCATGTCTGCGACGGCAAGGCCGAAGGGTACAGGCCCATCATTCGCCTCGCCGTTCAGCCACATGACGCCGGAGCGGGCCTGGGCCAAAAGATCCTGCCCGGGGAAGTGCCGCCATTCATTATCGGGGCCGTAGCCGGTGATGCTGCCATAGACGATGCGCGGGTTGATGGCGGTGACGGAGGCGTAATCGAGGCCGAGCCTTTCGATGACGCCGGGGCGGAAATTCTGGATGATGACGTCGGCCTTGGCGATCAGCGTGCGCAACTCCCGCAGATCGCTCTCATCCTTCATGTTGACGGCAAAGCTCTCCTTGCCGCGGTTGATGGCGTGAAACAGGGTGGAATCGCCACCGATCTCGGTGTCGCTGAGATAAAGCCGGCGACAGAGATCGCCGCCATCGGGCCGCTCGATCTTGATGATCCTCGCGCCGAGATCGCCGAGCCTGAGGGCGGCCATCGGGCCGGCAAGAAACTGGCTCATATCAAGCACGGTGATGTCGGAGAGCAGACCCTCTTCGTTACTAGTATTCATGTCAGGCCTTCAGCGGCGGCGCGTCCGCCGGCCGGCCGTTCTTGTAGCGCACGGTCTGGATATGCTCACAATAGAGCACAAGCTCGCCTTCGCCCTTGAAGACTTCATAGGAGGAGCGGATCAGGCCGAGTTCGGCATATTTCGGCTGCTTATCGAGATTGGTGCGGATGGTGTAGATGGTGTCGCCGATGAAGGTCGGCTTGATGAAGCGCAGCTTGTCGTAGCCATAGGAAAAGGCGTTGACGCAATTGGTGGCGACGAGCCCCAGGCCGGCGGAAAAGACGAAGGCGCCGGCAACCAGCCGCTTGCCGAACAGGCCCTCGGTCTCGGCGAAGATCTGATCGCTGACGTAAGGGTGCATGTCGAGCACCAGCGCGTTGAACTGCTGGGATTCCCCTTCGGAGATCGTGCGGCGCAGGGAGCGGATCTTGTGGCCGACTTCGAAATCCTCATAGAACCAATTTTCCGCGTTCCAAACCGGAATTTCGGCGTGATCGGCCGGCATGGTTTTCGGATGGGTGCTGGATACGCCGACGGTGGCGGTCATGGCATTCACTTTCGATGGAAATCCTCCGGTCTCAGAGAGACCAGAGGCGTTTGGCGTTGAGATGATAAAGCCTGTCGCGTTCGTCGGCGCTGACCCCTTGCGTCAGCGCATGGGTGGCGGCGACCCAGGTGGAGAGATTGCCGCCGAGGGTGCAGACCGGCCAGTCGCTGCCCCAGATGACGCGGTCCCAGCCGAAGCTTGCAATGCAATGCTCGACGAAGGGACGCAGCGTTTCAGGTGTCCAATCGTCCGGATCGGCATAGGCGACGACGCCGGAAATTTTGACGATGACATTCGGCCGTTTTGCGACTTCCCTGATCCCCGACGACCAGCTCTCGCTAAGCCCATCCTGCACTGCGGGTACGCCGCAATGGTCGAGAATGAACCGAACGTTCGGATTGAGATCGATCAGCGCGATCGCCTTGGATATTTGATGCGGGAGGACACAGAGATCGAAGGTGAGCCTCGTATCACTGAGCCGCTTCAGGTTCTCGCGGAACGATGCGCCTTCAGAGACATCGTCAGGCACGACATGCAGTACGCGGCGGAATCCCTTGACGAAGGGATCGGCAAGCACGCGTTCGAAATAGGCGGGAAAATCTTTGCTCTCGGGGCGGCAGGCGGCAATGGCGCCGCGCAGCAGGCTGCCAGACTCGCGGCTGAGGCCTCTGACATAGTCGGTTTCCCGCTCGATATCGCTTTCGGCGACATCGACTTCCATGTGAAGCGTGTCGGTGATCCCAAGTCGCTTGGCCTCGCGGGCATAGTCCTCATAGAGGCTGTCGCGATTGAGCGCACCGGCTTCCGCCAGCCAGGGATAGGCGAGCCGATTCCGGTCGACGATATGCAAGTGGCTGTCGAAAAGCATGGCGTTCCTCCCATACCTGCTTGCTCAACATATACTCACAGAAGAATAGTTTATTCAAATAAAAATTATAGCTCCGCCTTATCAACCGTGCCGGCTACCGTTTCCGAGATCAGTTTTGCCGCTTCCCGTGCATATTCGACGACCTGTTCACGCGTCGGCGCCTTAGGGTTCACAGGCTCGATATAGGGGCAGGTGAGTGCGGCAAGCGCATTGCCGTCCATCGCCAGCACGGGTGCGGAAATGTTGTGCACGCCGCTGGTCTGCAGGCTGTCCATGGTCTCATAGCCCTTTTCGCGGATGGCCAGCAGCTTCTCCTCGAGATCGGCAGGCGGCTCCTCGGCGTCCTGCTCCTGACGTCTCTGCTCGTTGATCATCATCTGCCGCTGCTTGTCATCCCGGAATGCCAGGAGGATGTGGCCGGAGCCGGTATTGTAGAGATTGATCTGGGCGCCGACGCGGATCGAGATGCCCCAATAGGTCGGCGAATCCTGCTGGGCGATGACGACGACTGAGCCGCGGTCGTAGATCGCCAGATGGCAGGCCTGCTCGGCGCGGTTGGAGAATTCGCGCATCAGCGGCGTTGCGAAGGACACCAGCCGGCGCACCGGCGCGTGGTAATGCGCGAGGCCGAAGAGCTTGAGCGTCAGATAGAAGCGATCGCCATCCTGCCTCTGCACGTAGCCACGCCGCACCAGCCGGTCGAGCATGCGGTAGAATTCGTTCGGGCTTTTGTTGAGCGCCTTGGCGATTTCCGCCTGCGTCAGGCCGCCATCGATCGTTGCGAGCAACTCCAATATGTCGAGCCCCTTGTCGAGCGCCGGCGCGCGGTAGCGATCACTGTCGTCTTCTACACTCATCAATGAGTCCCCCAACGAATAAACATGAATCATCATTCATATATAAATGAATGCATTTGACAAGCGCGCGATCACGGCTTGACGGCCAATGAATAAGATGTTTACTTATAAATTATTGATCCATATTTGGGTCGAGAGGGCAATCGGACAAGGGGTCCGGTTTTTTGGGAGGAATTTCGATGAGGAAATTGAAGGCCGGTCTTGCCGCCGGCATGATGGCATTGCTTGCGAGCACCTCGGTCTTCGCTGCCGATCTGCCGGGCAAGTTTCCGGGCGTGACGATCGACGCCAAGCTCATCGGCGGCCAGCAATATGAGCCGCTTTATGCGCGCATTTCCGAGTGGGAGAAGGAAACGGGCGCCAAGGTCAACATTCTGTCCAAGAAGAACCATTTCGAGCTCGACAAGGAAATCAAGTCCGACATGGCGTCGGGCAGCATCTCCTGGTGCGTTGGCTCGAACCATTCGTCCTTCGCGCCTCAGTATCCTGACCTCTACACGGATCTTTCAAAGCTTCTGCCGAAGGAAGAAATCGGCCAGTTCGTCGATTCCACCATTCAGGCCTCGACCATCGATGGCCGCCTGATCATGCTGCCGCGCGCCCAGTTCGACGTGTCGGCGCTCTACTATCAGAAGAGCCTTTACAACGACGACGCCAAGAAGACGGCGTTCAAGGCGAAGTATGGCTATGATCTGGCGCCGCCGAAGACCTGGAAGGAAGTGTCCGATCAGGCGATCTTCTTCTCCAACCCGCCGAATTTCTTCGGCACGCAGTTCCCCGGCAAGGAAGAGGCGATCAACGGTCGCTTCTTTGAAATGCTGGTCGCCGAAGGCGGTGACTATCTCGACAAGGACGGCAAGCCCGCCTTCAATTCCGAAGCCGGCGTGCGTGCGCTCGACTGGTTCGTCAACATGTACAAGGCCAAGGCAGTTCCCGCCGGCACGACCAACTATCTGTGGGACGATCTCGGTGCGGGCTTTGCGTCCGGTTCGATCGCGCTTGATCTCGACTGGCCGGGCTGGGCGACCTATTTCAACGATCCGAAGTCTTCCAAGGTCGCGGGCAATGTCGGCGTCGTCGTGCAGCCTGTCGGCTCGTCCGGCAAGCACACCGGCTGGTCCGGCCATCATGGCTTCTCGGTGACCGAGGCTTGCGCCCACAAGGATGCTGCCGCTTCGCTCGTCTGGTTCCTGACCAACGACGACTCGCAGAAGCTCGAAGCTGCCAACGGCACACTGCCGACCCGCAAGGCTGTCTGGGAGTGGGACATCCAGCAGGCTGCTTCCGACCCTTACAAGAAGGAAGTGCTGAGCACCTTCCAGGAATCGATGAAGTACGCCTTCCCGGTCCCGCGCACGCCGCAATGGATCGAGATTTCTAACGTCGTCTATCCTGAGCTCCAGGCCGCCATCCTCGGCGACAAGACCTCCAAGCAGGCGCTCGACGCTGCCGCCCAGAAGGCGACCGATGTCCTGAAGGACGCCGGCGCGCTCTAAGCGATGCAATCGAAGTCCCGCGCCCCGAAATGCGCGGGACTTCCACAATCTGACTCCGAGAATGGCTTTCGACCGCTGCTGCAAGGCACTGGCCGGCGCTGCCGGTTTCTCGTCCCAAGCAATCCATTCCACGCAGTCCGGGCCACGCTGCCGAGGAATGCCGACAGGTGCAAACCATGTTCAAAAAGATATCCCCACCGGTCCTGCTTCTTCTGCCGGCGATCATCGTCCTTGCGGCCGTGGTGTTGTTTCCGCTGCTCTTGTCCTTCTATTCCAGCTTCACGCCGTTTCGTCTGACGCGGCCGGCGACGCTCTTCACTTTCATCGGCCTGCGCAACTACATCCGCATCCTGACGGACCCGGTGTTTCTGGCCGCTTTCGTGCGCACCGTCGTGCTGCTGACGATTGCGCTCAATCTGGAAATGCTGCTCGGCCTCGGATTGGCTCTCCTGGTCAACAAGGCGACGCATGGCAAGCGCATCCTGCGCACGCTGATGATGTTCCCGATGATGTTTTCGCCTGTGCTCGTCGGCTTCCAGTTCAAATTCATGTTCAACGACAATGTCGGCATCATCAACAATGCGCTGCAGTCGCTTGGTATCACCAACGATGCCATACCGTGGCTGATCGACGGCAATCTGGCGCTGTTTTCGATCATCGTCGCGGAAGTCTGGTCGTCGACTTCAGTCTTCGCCATCCTCATTCTGGCCGGCCTCTTCGCCATGCCGCAAGAGCCGGTCGAGGCCGCCAAGGTCGACGGCTGTACGGGCTGGCAGACCTTCCGCTACGTCACCTGGCCGTTCCTGATGCCCTTTGCCTTCATCGCAATGACGATCCGCTCGCTCGACGTCGCCCGCGCCTATGACATCGTCAAGATCATGACCGATGGCGGTCCGGCGCGGCGCACGGAGCTGATCTGGACGCTGGTCGGGCGTACCGCCTATGCCGATGCGCAGATGGGGCTAGCCAACGCCATGGCCTATGTCTCGATCATTCTTTCGATCGCCTTCACAGTCTATTTCTTCCGTAAGCTGGCGCTTGCCCGCACCCAGATCGGAGCGGAGTGGTAATCATGGATCGCAACGCTCAACAACGCCTGCAGCGCCGCCTGCGCAAAGTCGCCTATCTCATCGGCCTCTTCATCGCGATGCTCATCATCTGCCTGCCGGGCCTGTGGATCATCATCAGCTCGCTGCGCCCGACCGTGGAGATCATGGCGAAGCCCCCGGTCTGGATCCCGCAGGAGCTTTCGCTGGAAGCCTATCGCTCGATGTTCAGCGGCGTGGGGCAGGGCGGCATTCCCGTCTGGGATTACTTCCGCAATTCGCTGATCATTTCGATCACCTCGACTGCCATCGCACTCATCATCGGCATGTCCGGCGGCTATGCTTTCGCCCGCTTCCGTTTCAGAGGCAAGTCGACGGTGTTCCTCGGGCTTATGCTGACGCGCTCCGTGCCCGGCGTCGCCCTGTCGCTGCCGCTCTTCATGGTCTATGCGCGGCTCGGCATCATCGACACGCATTTCGGCCTCATCCTCACCTATGTCGCGCTGAATGTGCCCTTCACCATCTGGCTGATCGACGGCTTCTTCCGGCAGGTGCCGAAGGATCTCGCCGAAGCCGCGCAGATCGACGGCTGCACGCGCTGGCAGGCATTCTGGCAGGTGGAATTTCCGCTTGCCGGCCCCGGCATCGCGTCGGCCGGCATTTTCGCCTTCCTTACCTGCTGGAACGAATATGCACTGGCCTCGCAGCTGACGCGCTCGGTCGATTCGAAGACGCTGCCTGTGGGCCTGCTCGACTATACGTCCGAGTTCACCATCGACTGGCGCGGCATGTGCGCGCTCGCGGTCGTGATGATCATTCCGGCGCTCGCTCTCACTTTCATCATTCAGAAGCATCTGGTGTCGGGTCTGACATTCGGTGCGGTCAAAGGTTGATCCTCATGGCTCAGGTTTCTCTCAAAAAACTCGTCAAGCGCTACGGCGCGCTGGAAATCGTCCACGGCATCGATCTCGACATCGCCGACAAGGAGTTCATCGCGCTCGTCGGCCCTTCCGGCTGCGGCAAGTCGACGACGCTACGCATGATCGCCGGCCTCGAGGAAGTCTCAGGTGGCACGATCGAGATCGGCAACACCGTCGTCAACGACCTACCGCCACGCGACCGCAACATCTCGATGGTGTTCCAGTCCTATGCGCTCTATCCGCATATGACGGTGCGCGAGAACATGGGTTTCTCGCTGAAGATCGCCAAGCAGCCACAGAGCGAGATCGATCGACGCGTCAACGAAGCGGCCACCATTCTGAGCCTTGAAGCCCTGATGGACCGCCGCCCGGCACAGCTTTCCGGCGGCCAGCGCCAGCGCGTCGCCATGGGCCGCGCCATCGTGCGCCAGCCAGAGGTCTTCCTGTTCGACGAGCCATTGTCGAACCTCGACGCCAAGCTGCGCACGCAGATGCGCACCGAGATCAAGAAGCTGCATGCCAAGGTGCAGTCGACGGTGGTCTACGTCACGCACGACCAG
Source organism: Rhizobium sp. A22-96 (assembly GCF_053521805.1). Lineage (NCBI taxonomy): Bacteria > Pseudomonadati > Pseudomonadota > Alphaproteobacteria > Hyphomicrobiales > Rhizobiaceae > Rhizobium > Rhizobium sp. A22-96. The sequence continues at coordinate 1,194,694 of NZ_JBNWDQ010000002.1, read as the reverse complement.
GTCGAGGCCATGACGCTGGCCGACCGCATCGTCATCATGCGCGACGGCTATATCGAGCAGGTTGGCACGCCGGACGAAGTGTTCAAGCGGCCGGCCACGCGTTTCGTCGCCGGCTTTATCGGCTCGCCGCCGATGAATATCGAAGAGGCGACGCTGAAGGCGGGCGAGCTGGTGTTCAAGAACGGTGACCGGCTGCCGCTGCCGAGCCAGTTTGCCGGCAAGGTCAAGGATGGCGAGAAGGTCGCTTTCGGTCTCCGGCCCGACGATATCTTCCCGACCGGCCACGGTCTGCACTCGGGCGCGGAATCCGCCGTCTACGAGCTGACTCTACCTGTCGCCATCACCGAGCCGCTCGGCAACGAAACGCTCGTCTTCGTCGAATTCGCCGGCCGCGAATGGGTGTCGCGCATGCTCAATCCGCGCTCTCTGAAGAGCGGGGAACGGCTGAAAATGAGCTTCGACCTTAGTCAGGCGCATCTCTTTTCCGTCGAGACCGGCAAGAGCCTGGCAATCTAAGGAATACCCCATGGCACGCATCGAGAAAATAGAACTGCGCATGGTCGACCTGCCGCCGAAGGTGAAGCGGACGGATGCGATCCAGAGTTTCGTCAGCCAGGAAACGCCGATCGTCACCATCACCGACAGCGACGGCGCGGTCGGCACGGGCTACAGCTATACGATCGGCACCGGCGGCTCGTCTGTCATGCGGCTGCTGTCAGATCATCTGGTGCCGCTTCTGATCGGCGAGGATGCCGATCGCATCGAGGCGATCTGGCACAAGCTTGAGTTTGCTACCCATGCGACGACCATCGGGCCTATCACCGCTCTGGCGCTCGCCGCTGTGGATACGGCATTGTGGGACCTGCGGGCCAAGAAGCAAGGCCTGCCACTTTGGAAGCTGGCCGGCGGCGCCAAGGACCGTTGCCCGCTCTACACGACCGAGGGTGGCTGGCTGCATATCGAGAAGGAAGCCTTGGTCGAGGACGCCCTGCAGGCAAAGGCCAAGGGCTTTTCCGGCTCGAAGGTGAAGATCGGCAAGCCACATGGCTCCGAGGATTACGACCGGTTGGCCGCGATGCGGCTGGCGCTCGGCTCCGGCTTCGAGATCATGACAGATTGCAATCAGGGCTTTACCGTCGATGAGGCGATCCGCAGGGCGGCACGCCTCAAGGAACTGGACCTCGCCTGGATCGAGGAGCCGCTACCGGCCGACGATCTCGATGGCCATATCCGGCTGACACGGTCGACGCCGACGCCGATTGCGGTCGGGGAATCCATGTATTCGATCCGGCATTTCCGTGAATACATGCAGAAGGGCGCCTGCTCGATTGTCCAGGTCGATGTTGCCCGCATCGGCGGCATCACGCCCTGGCTGAAGGTGGCGCATGCGGCCGAAGCCTTCGATATTCCCGTCTGCCCGCACTTCCTGATGGAGCTGCATGTCAGCCTCGCCTGCGCCGTGCCGAACGGCAAATATGTCGAATATATTCCGCAGCTCGACGATCTCACGACCAAGGGCATGGAGATCGTCGACGGTATGGCACTTGCGCCCTCCGAGCCCGGCATCGGTATCGAGTGGGATTGGGAGGCCGTGAAGGCGCGCTCAATCAGCGAATTCACCCGGGAAATCCACGGCTGAGGAGGAACTGGCCATGCAACGGATGGGTATGGTGATCGGCCTGGAGCCGGCCAAGATCGCGGAATACAAGGCGCTTCACGCGGCCGTCTGGCCGGAGATCCTGGCGCTGATCTCGGACTGCAACATCACCAACTATTCTATCTTCCTGAAGGAGCCGGAAAACCTGCTCTTCGGTTACTGGGAATATGTCGGCACCGATTTCGAGGCCGATATGCGCAAGATGGCCGCGAGCCCGAAGAACCAGGAATGGTGGTCGGTTTGCATCCCCTGCCAAAAGCCGCTTGATACTCGCAAGGAAGGTGAGTGGTGGGCCATGATGGAGGAGGTGTTTCATCATGACTAGAGATTGGAATAGGGCGGACAGTGGAGCAGTCACCTCCCCCTTGAGGGGGGAGGTCGCGCGGGACGCGCGGGTGGGGGTGATGCTCCCGGCAAATAATACTGCTTTTCTTGCGGGCGGGATCACCCCACCCCGGACCGTTGGTCCGCCCCTTCCCCTCAAGGGGAGGGTAAGATGACCTTCGATCCCAAATCCCTCCGCCAATGGTGGCCTAAGCCCTCGAATCCCCGTCCGATCGTGATCTTCGGTGCCGGCAGCATCGTCGGTGACGCGCATCTTCCGGCCTACAAGCAAGCTGGCTTCCCGGTCGCGGGTCTTTACGACCCGAATGCTGAGAAAGCGGCGGCGCTAGCCACGCAATGGGGCATTCGAGCCTTCGCTACAGAGGCCGAGGCATTGGCCGTTGACGGCGCGATCTTCGATCTGGCGACACCGCCGGCGGCGCATGCGCCAATCCTGGCGAAGCTGCCGCGCGGCTCCTTCGCGTTGATCCAGAAGCCAATGGGCAGCGATCTCACGGGTGCCACCAACATCCTGCGGGTCTGCCGCGAGCGTGACATCAAGGCGGCGGTGAATTTCCAGCTGCGTTTCGCGCCGATGATGTTGGCGCTCTATGATGCTGTGGAGAAAGGCTATCTCGGCGAGGTCGTCGATTTCGATGCCTGGCTGGCGCTGGCGACGCCATGGGGGCTCTGGCCTTTTCTGAAGGGGTTGCCGCGGATCGAGATCGCCATGCACTCGATTCACTATCTGGATTTTGTTCGAGGGCTGCTCGGCAATCCGCTTGGCGTGCATGCGAAGACCATCGGTCATCCCAATCACGAAGTCGCCCAGACGCGGACAGCAGCGATCCTCGACTATGGCGACAGGGTCCGCTGCGTCCTCTCGGTCAATCACGACCATGATTTCGGCCGCAAGTTCCAGGCCTGCGAATTCCGCATCGCCGGCACCAAGGGCGCGGCCTATGTGAAGCTCGGCGTCAATCTCGACTATCCGCGGGGCGAGCCGGACGAGCTGTGGATCCGCCCCGAGGGTGGCAGCGATTGGGTCGAGGTGAAGCTCGAGGGCGCCTGGTTCCCGGATGCTTTCGTCAATCGCATGGCCAACCTGCAGCGCTTTGCCTCGGGCGAGGACAAGGTGCTGGTCGGCTCGGTCGAAGATGCCTGGCAGACCATGGCGCTGGTCGAAGCCGCCTATCAGTCGAGTGCCGCTCCGGCGACGCCGATTGCCGAAATTCCGAAGGCTTGAGGAATGTCTGAACAAACCATCTATTTCGAAGACTATGAACTCGGCCATGTCAGGGTGACCACCGGACGGACGATTACCGAGACAGATTTCGTTGTCCATGCCGGCCATACCGGCGATTTCTTTCCGCACCATATGGATGCGGAATTTGCTAAGACCTTGCCCGGCGGTCAGCGCATCGCACATGGCACGATGATCTTTGCGATCGGCGTCGGCCTCACGGCTTCGCTGATCAATCCCGTCGCCTTTTCCTACGGCTATGACCGGCTCCGCTTCGTCCGGCCGGTGCATATCGGCGATACGATCCGCACGCGTGTCACCATTTCGGCGAAAGAAGATGATCCGAAGCGGCCGGGGGCCGGCCGTGTGGTCGAGCGTTGCGAGGTGCTGAACCAGCGCGATGAAGTCGTGCTTGCTGCCGATCACATTCTTGTCGTCGAGCGCAAGCCGGCTGCGGAGACGGCATGATGGTGAGGCTGAAGGGAATGACCTGGTCGCATCCGCGTGGCTACGATCCGATGATCGCCTGCTCGAAAGTGTGGCAAGAAAAGACCGGTGCCGAGATCAGCTGGGAGAAGCGCTCGCTGCAGGATTTCGAGACTTTCCCGGTGGAGGAGCTTGCCGCCCAATACGACCTGATTGTCATCGATCACCCGCATGTCGGCCAGATTACGCGCGAAAACTGCCTGCTGCCACTCGATGATGCCTCGCATGCCGATGAGATCGCCGCAATCGCAGCCGGCACGGTCGGCCGCTCCTATCCGAGCTACAACTGGCAGGGCCGGCAATGGGCCTTTCCGATCGATGCGGCGACGCAGGTGCAGGCCTACCGTCCCGACGGGTTGAGCGGGCCGGTCAAGGATCTCACAGAGTTCGTGACGCTCGCCAAAGAGGGCGGGGCGATCCTGCCGATGCGGCCGCCACATTCGCTGATGACCTTCATCACGCTTGCTGCTCATCTCGGCACGCCCTGCAGCATCGAAGGTCCGGATTTCATTGCGAAAGCTGATGGTGGGGCGGTGCTCGACTGGATGGCGCGGATCGTCGCCGCGATGGATATCAGCTGCTACGAAATGGACCCGATCGCCGTGCTCGACCTGATGAGCCAGCCCGATAGCCCATACGTGGCCTCGCCCTTCATCTATGGTTACGTCAACTATTCCTTTGCGGGCTTCCGACCAGCCCGGATCGCCTTTGCGGATATGCCCGTCATCGACGGTCGCCAGCCGAATGGCTCGGCGCTTGGCGGCACGGGCATTGCCGTATCCGCCCGAACGCAGGCGCCGGAGGAGGCAAAGGCCTTTGCGCGCTGGATCGCCGGCGGGCCGGTACAGGCAGGTATTTATGCCGGCAGCAACGGTCAGCCGGGTCATGCCGATGCCTGGGTTAGCGATGGGGTCAATGGCCCGGCGCTCGATTTCTATCGCAATACGCGCGCGACGCTGGAAGGCGCCTATGTGAGGCCGCGACATGACGGCTACATGGCATTCCAAAGCGACGCATCCGAGGTGATTAGCGATGGACTGCGAAGCGGCGAGCGGCATACAGTCCTTATCGAAAAGCTCAACCGGCGCTTCGCGCAATCGTTCGAAGGGTAAGGCAAAGGCTGCGCCATCTGTTTGTTATTGCATGATCTTATCCTATGTCGGCTATGCGGCCGGCCGAAATGGATGGGATCATAGTCCCCGAGGAAAGGATCAGAACTATGGGTCACGGGTTGGAAGGCAAAAAGGTCGTCATCACGGCGGCCGGGCAGGGCATCGGCCGGGCTTCGGCGGAGCGCTTCATCTCGCTCGGCGCGCATGTCCACGCCACCGACATCAACGAGCAGACGCTCTCGACGCTGGACGGCGCTACCAAGCATGTGCTGAACGTGCTCGACGGTGCGGCGGTCAAGGCTTACGCCGAGGAACTCGGCCCCATCGACGTGCTCTTCAATTGCGCCGGCTTCGTGCATTCCGGCACGATCCTGGACTGCGAGGAAAAGGACTGGGACTTCTCGTTCAACCTCAATGCCAAGGCGATGTACACGACCTGCCGCGCCTTCCTGCCGGGCATGCTGGAGAAGGGCAAGGGCTCGATCGTCAACATGTCCTCCGTCGCTTCCAGCGTGAAAGGCGTGCCCAATCGCTTCGCCTATGGTGCTTCCAAGGCTGCGGTCATCGGGCTTACCAAGGCGATCGCCGCCGACTTCGTCGCCAAGGGCATTCGCGCCAACGCCATTTGCCCCGGCACGGTTGACAGCCCGTCGCTTCATGAGCGGCTGAAGGCAACCGGCGACTACGATAAGGCGATGAAGGACTTCATCGCCCGCCAGCCGATGGGCCGCATCGCGACGGCCGAAGAGATCGCCGCGCTGGTGACCTATCTGGCGGGCGACGAGGCTGGCTTCACGACCGGCCAGATTCATGTCGTCGACGGTGGCTGGACCGGCTGAACCTCGGTTCCATGGCTCGGAGGCCCTGTATTGCGGGGCCTCCCTTTATTTGTCACTCTATCGGCGAATCGGTTCTGCAAGACGATTTTCGATCGGGAGAACGACGCATGGGCACCAACGGACTTTTGCATCGTTCCAGAGGGCTCGTGCTGTTGCGCAAGCATCAGGTGATCCTGATTGCCGTGCTTGTCGGCATCGCGGTTTTTCTGCTGCTGACATCAAGGGATCTCAACACAGGCAACCTGCTCATCGCCTGGGATACGACGGCTATAGTCTATATCCTCTACAGCCTCTATCGGATGCTGACGGCCGATGTGCAACGCATCCGCAAGCGCTCAGCCGACCTCGATTTCTCCGATGTGCTGCTGCTGATCCTGTCGATCGGGGCGGCAGTTGCCAGTATCGGCGGCATTGTCCTTGATCTGATCGGTGTGAAGGATGCCTCGCCGGAGGTGGCATTTTTCCGCGTGATGATGGCGATCGTGACGATCCTGATCTCATGGGCGTTCCTGCACATGCTGTTCACGATCCACTATGCGCACCGCTTCTACGCCAATCCCGGCAAGGGGCAGGGGCTTAAATTCGCCGAGCCGGTGGAAGAGCCGATCTACTGGGACTTTCTCTATTTTTCCTTCACGATCGGCGTTGCCGCGCAAACCGCCGATATCGGCGTTTCCACCGTCGGCATGCGTAAGCTGGTGCTTTTGCACGCCATCCTGTCATTCCTGTTCAATACGACGATCCTGGCGCTGGCCATAAATGTCGGGGCGAGCCTGATCTAGGCCCGCCCCTTCAACAATAGCGGCTTATATCGTCAGACGACGGCGTTGCCGGCCATGACGGCCAGAACCAGGAACACCAGGAAGACGATCAGGAAGATGGCGAAGAGAACGCGCGCTATGGTTGCGGTTGCCGCCGATACGCCTGAAAAGCCGAAAAAGCCGCTGATCAGCGAAACTACAAAGAAAATAAGAGCCCATTTCAGCATTTAGCAGTCTCCTCTGCGTTGTACTTCTTAAAGACGCGGGAGATGGGAAATTGTTCCGAAGCCGTTTCGACTAATGGGGTGTTGGTGTCTTTCGCGGGAGTTTACGGAGAGTGCGGCACCCCCCTCTGTCCCTTTCGGGACATCTCCCCCACAAGGGGGGAGATTGGTAACTCGCGGTAGCCTTTTGTATCTAAACCAGCACCGTATCTGCTGAAGCTGAGGCTCAACGTCTTCGCTCGGCTGGCGTCAAACGCCCAACGATCTCCCCCCTTGTGGGGGAGATGTCACGACAGTGACAGAGGGGGTATTCTCATCACGAACTCGAGAAAGCCGACTGTCATCGACAGCTGCATCTCACCCATGATTGATCATCACATGCCGCACGGCCGTATAGTCTTCGATAGCGTAGACTGACATATCCTTGCCGTAGCCGGATTGTTTCAGGCCGCCATGCGGCATCTCGTTGACCAGCATGAAGTGGGTATTGATCCAGGTGCAGCCATATTGCAGCCGGGCGGCGGTTTGCATGCCGCGGCTGATGTCCTTGGTCCACACCGAGGAGGCGAGGCCGTAGTCGCTGTCATTGGCCCAGGTGACGGCATCGTCGGGGTTGGTGAAGCGTGTCACCGAGACGACGGGGCCGAAGACCTCGCGGCGCACGATTTCGTCATCCTGCGTCGCGCCAGCGACGATGGTCGGGGCGTAGAAGAAGCCGCGGTCGCCTGATGTTTTGCCGCCGGTGGTGATTTCCATGTGTTTGTGTTCGGAGGCGCGTGCAACGAAGCTTTCGACACGGTCGCGCTGGCGCTTGGAGATCAGCGGGCCGATCTCGTTTTCGGTATCGTCTGTGAGGTTGAACTTGATGCTCGATACGGCGGAGGTCAGGTCGGCGACGAAGTTGTCGTAGACCTTCGCGTCGGCATAGATGCGGCAGGCGGCGGTGCAATCCTGGCCGGCATTGTAATAGCCGAAGGTCCTGATACCGGCGACGACGGCGTCGATATCAGCATCGTCGAAGATGATGACGGGCGCCTTGCCGCCAAGTTCGAGATGCGTGCGCTTCACCGTCTTGGCGGCGGCTTGCAACACCTTCTTGCCGGTGGCGACATCGCCTGTGATGGAGACCATGCCGATCTTCGGGTGGTTGATCAGCGCATTGCCGACGCTCTCGCCGCGGCCGAGGATGACGTTGACGACGCCTTCGGGCAGGATATCGGCCAGCAGTTTCGCCATTTTCAACGCCGTCAGTGGTGTCTGTTCGGAGGGCTTGAAGACCACGGTGTTGCCGCCGGCAATCGCCGGCGCCAGCTTCCAGGCCATCATCATCAGCGGATAGTTCCACGGCGCGATCGAGCCGACGATGCCGATCGGGTCGCGGCGGATCATCGAGGTGTGGCCGGGGAGATATTCGCCGGCGACCGGGCCATGCAGGTTGCGCACCGCACCGGCAAAGAAGCGGTAGCAATCGACGATGGCCGGGATTTCGTCATTGAGGACGGCATTGATCGGCTTGCCGCAGTTGAGCGCCTCAAGTGCTGCAAAACCCTCGGCATCCCGCTCGATGGCGTCGGCGATCTTGAGGAGATAGGCCGAGCGCTGGCTTGGCGTCGTCTGCGACCAGCTCGTGAAGGCTTTTTCCGCGGCGTCGACGGCGGCATCGATCTGGCCAAGTGACGCCTCAGGCAGATTGAGCACTTTCTCCCCGGTCTTCGGGTTTAGCACTTGCTCTTCCGTTTCGGTGCCGGCCTCGAAGCGGGAGCCGATCAGCATCTGGGTATCCATTATTCTCTCCCTTTCATTTGCCGCCGCCGGCGATCTGGTCGCCGTCGCGGGTAAGATAGTAGGCTGCCAGGATCGGCAGGAAGGTGACGAGCACGACGACCATGGCGACGACATTAGTCACGGGTCGCTGGCGCGGGCGGATGAGCTCCTCGAGCATCCAGATCGGCAGAGTCATCTGCTGGCCGCCGGTGAAGGTGGTGACGATGACTTCATCGAAGGACAGCGCGAAGGCAAGCATGCCGCCGGCAAGCAGCGCCGTACCGATGTTCGGCAGGATGATATGCCGGAAGGTCTGGAAGCCGTCTGCACCGAGATCCATCGACGCTTCGATGAGCGAGCCGGAGGTGCGACGGAAACGGGCGACGGCATTGTTATAGACCACGACGACGCAGAAGGTTGCATGGCCGAGAACGATCGTCCAGACTGAGAAGGGAATATCGAACAGGCTGAAGGCCGAGCGCAATGCGATACCGGTGATAATGCCCGGGAGCGCGATCGGCAGGATGACCAGCAGCGAGATCGCCTCGCGGCCGAAGAATTTCGTCTGGCTGACGGCGGCGGCGCAGAGTGTGCCGAGCAAGAGGGCGATTGCGGTCGCGATTGTCGCCACCTGCACCGATAGCGCCAGTGACGACCAGACATCCGGTCGGTTCCAGGCAATGCCGAACCATTGCAGGGTGAAGCCCGGTGGCGGCCACTGATAGCTCTTTTCCTCCGTGGTGAAGGCATAGACGAAGATCAGCAGGATCGGCAGATGCAGGAAGAGCAGGCCACCGGCGGCGGCGATCTTCAAGGGGAAAGAGGCGCGTTGGCCGCGATCAGAGCGCATCGAAAGCTCCCTGTTTCTTGGCGATCCAGAGATAGATGGCCATGATGACGATGGGCACCACCGAGAAGGCGGCGGCAAGCGGTACGTTGCCGGCGGTGCCCTGCTGTGCATAGACGGCCTGGCCGATGAAGAGGCGTGAGGAGCCGATGATCTGCGGGATGATGTAATCGCCCAATGTCAGGGAGAAGGTGAAGATCGAGCCGGCGACGATACCGGGCAATGCCAGCGGCAGCAGCACGGTGCGGAAGGTCTGGTTCGGCGTTGCGCCGAGATCGGACGAGGCTTCCAGCAGATTGGCCGGCACGCGCTCGAGAGCGGCCTGCGTCGGCAGGATCATATAGGGCAGCCAGACATAGACGAAGACGAGGAAGGTGCCGATATAGCTCACCGAGAGCGAGTTGCCGCCGATGATGGGCAGAGCAAGTATGCCATCAAGCAGCCAGCCGAGATGCAGTCCTTCGAAAATCCAGGTGAGGATGCCTTCCTTGGCGAGGATCAGCTTCCAGGCATAGACCTTGACCAGATAGCTGGACCAGAGCGGCAGCATGACGCCAAGATAGAACAGCGCCTTCCATTTGCCCTGCGCATAACGCGCTGCGTAATAGGCGATGGGAAAGGCGACGAAGGCGGAAGCTACCGTGACGAGGGCAGCCATGATCACCGTGCGGACGATGATGTCGAAATTGGCCGAATTCAGCAGTTGCGCGTAGGTCGAGAGCGTGAACTGGTAGTTCACCATCCCCGAGAAGTCGTCGATCGAGAAGAAGCTTTGCAGCAGCAGCGCAATCAGCGAGCCGATATAGATGATGCCGAGCCAGAGCAGCGGCGGCGTCAGCATCAAGAAGAGCAGCAGTTTCGGACGGCGCCAGAAGAGATCCGAGAGACGGCCGAAGAAGCCGCCGCGGCTCGGCAGGATCGAGGCCGGCGCCTGGCTCGACGAAGCGGGGAAGGCGGCGGCGTTCATGCGGCGTCATCCATATAGTGCACATCCGCCGGCAGCCATGCGAGGCGAACGGCGGCGCCGGTATCGGGCGCCGACTGGCCCGCCGGTACAGTGACATGCAGGCGCGCGCCATTCGCTTCCACCGAGAGGCGGGTAGCAGCACCGAGAAAGCTCGCCGCCTTCACGGTTGCTGCCACGCCGCTCTCCTCAGTCAACCGTATGGCTTCGGGGCGCAGGCTTGCCCAGCGCCGCTCACCGCCGAGCGACGACATGGTTTCAGGCGCAATGACATTGGAGGAGCCGACGAAATCGGCAACGAAGCGGGTTTTGGGCCGCTGATAGATCTCATGCGGCGTGCCCTGCTGCACGATGCGGCCATCATTGAAGACGGCGACGCGGTCGGCCATCGAAAGCGCTTCGCCCTGATCATGGGTGACGAAGACGAAGGTGATGCCGAGTGCGCGCTGCAGGCTCTTCAGCTCCTCCTGCATCTGCTCACGCAGCTTCAGGTCGAGAGCGCCAAGCGGTTCGTCGAGGAGCAGGACTTTCGGCTTGTTGACCAGGGCTCGGGCCAGCGCCACGCGCTGGCGCTGGCCGCCGGAGAGCTGGCCGGGGCGGCGGCTGCCATAGCCTGGCAGCTTCACCAGTTCCAGCGCCTGCTCGGCTGCACGTACGCGTTCGGCCTTGCCGACACCCTTGACCATCAACCCGTAAGCGACATTGTCGAGAATGTTGAGATGCGGAAAGAGCGCATAGTCCTGGAAGACGGTGTTGACGTTGCGCCTGTAGGGCGGCACGCCTTCGGCCGTCTCGCCGAAGATTTCGATATGGCCGCCCGTGGGCTGCTCGAAGCCGGCAATCAGCCTGAGGCAGGTGGTCTTGCCGGAACCGGAAGGGCCGAGCATGGCGAAGAATTCGCCGGGCGCGATTTCCAGATCGACACGATCCACAGCGCGGACCTGGCCGAAATGGCGCGACACCTGCTGGAAACGAACGGCGGTCATGGGGTGCTCCAGGGAAAAGTTGTCTTGCCTTCTCCCCCCACGGGGAGAAGGTGGCCCGAAGGGTCGGATGAGGGGGCGGCCTATGTTGTCCTGAGCTCACGGCTCAGGACATTCGTCGCTTCGCTCGTCATACCCCCTAATCTGCCCTGTCGGGCATCTTCTCCCCGTCGGGGAGAAGAAGGGAAGGTTTATCTACCGCCAATCACGCCGATATAGTCCGATACCCAGCGGTGATAGGGCACGCACTCGCTCTGGCTCGTGCACTTGGCGACAGGCGTCTTCCAGAATTTGATCTTGTCGAAATGGTCGTAGCCGTTGGTGGCGCAACCGCTATCGGTCAAGAGTTCGTTGCCCTTGCAGGCTGCAGGAACCGAAGGCACGGCGCCGAACCAGGCGGCGGCGTCGCCCTGAACCTTGGCCTGGAGGGAATGTTCCATCCACATATAGGCGCAGTTCGGATGTTCGCTGTCGGCATGCAGCATGGTGGTATCGGCCCAGCCGGTCGTTCCCTCATCCGGGAAGGTCGAGGCGATCTTCTGCTTGTCTGATTGCAGCAGGTTCACCTGGAACGGCCATGAGCCCGAAGCAACGACGCCTTCGTTCTTGAAGTCGTCGGTCTGGATCATCGCATCATGCCAATAGCGGCTGACGATCTTGCGCTGGCCGCGCAGCAGCTCAAGAGCGGCCTTGTACTGGTCTTCGTTGAGTTCGTAGGGGTCCTTGATACCGAGTTCCGGCTTGTGCGCCATGAGGTAAAGGGCGGCATCGGCAATATAGATCGGACCGTCATAGGCCTGGACGCGGCCCTTGTTGGACTTGCCGTCGGGCAGGGTCATCTCTTCGAAGACGACGTTCCAGCTCTTCGGCGCTTCACCCTTGAAGGCATCGGTATTGTACATCAGTACGTTCGGTCCCCAGAGATAGGGAACGCCGTAGTGGACGCCGTTGACCGTGTGCCAGGGCGCATTCTTCAGGCGGTCGTCGAGGTTCTTCCAGCTTGGGATCAGGTCGGTGTTGATCGGCTGGACGCGCTTGCCGGCGACGAGACGCAGCGATGCATCGCCAGAAGCCGTCACGAGGTCGAAGCCGCCCTCGTTCATCAGCGCGACCATTTCGTCCGATGTCGCCGCGGTCTTGACGCTGACCTTGCAGCCGGTTTCCTTTTCGAAGCCGGTGACCCAGTCGTAATTCTTGTCGCTTTCACCGCGCTCGATATAGCCGGCCCATGCGACGATGCTGACGGCGCCTTCGCCCTTGCCGAGCGTCTTCAGCGGCTCGGCGGCGATGACCTGCGTGGCAAAACTTAGGCATGCGAGTGCGGCCGTGCATGAATTCAGCAGATGCTTCATCGAACTCTCCCGGTTTTTGAGCCTTGATATTGTGGAGCCAGTGGCTGGCTTTTTGTTCCCGGAAGAAAAGGTGACCCGATTTCGCCGCATTCGCAAATTCATTTATCAGAAAGGCGATATCGGAAATTCCGATTCCAGAAGGCACGATCATCTTGCGGGAGCGGTAACGACTCGAGGGCGTTGACCTGGAGGCAGGCGGAACTAGGAGTTGCCGAAGACTTCCGGCTGCAATTCCCCAGCCTTCATAAGATGTTGCAGGGTGTAGGAGACAGAAAGCGCATCGTCGAGCGCGTCGTGTCCCTGCAGGGGAGGGTGATCCACACCATAGTAGTCGGCAAGCTTGTTGCTCGGTGTCCTCGCCAGATCTTCGACCGGCATTCCCGCTGCAAGCAGCAGCTTGACCGCATTGTCGAAGCGATGCGCGGGGATCAAGGGCTGAATTCCGGCAACATAGCAGCTGATCGCCATCATGTTCAGCTCGTCCTTGCCCCAGGACCAGAAACCCGCGCCGTCCGAGAAGCTGTCAAGGCCGGCAAGCGCCTCCTGCAAGGACATCCCTTCGGCGCTGATAACCTCTTCGGTGATACCGGTCAGCGCGGTGAAGAACGGGTCGAGCGCATATTGGTTGCCGAACCGATCGATGGGGCGGATATAGGCCTTATAGGTCGCTAGAATGGGAAAATCGCCTTCCAGGCCCAGCTTCACCGCTCCGATCTCGGCGATCACCGGATCAGGGTCATGGGCCGCACACCAGAATCGGCGTTGCGAGCCTTCAAGGCAAAGAAATTCGCAGTCGAATATGATGATGGTCTTCATAATCTATCCTCCAATCCTCTTGATGCCTATGAAATAGCCTCCTGCTATCGCTGCCGCCCCGAGCGCATGCTTTCGGCGACGCCGACGAAATCGCGGGCCGCCTGCGGCAGGCTCGATCCCTTGCGCCAGACCATGCCCACCTGCACGACCGGCAGCGAGCCGGAAACGTCGCGGCTTTCGATGCGGTCGCCTTCCAGCGACCAGGGGCGATAGACGAGATCTGGCAGCAGCGCCACGCCAGCGCCTGTTGCCACGAGGCTGCGCACGGCCTCGACGGAGCGCGTGCGGAAGGCCACATGGGGTCGTGCGCCGAGCGCCGTCAGCAGCTTGCCGGTATTCTCCTCGATTTCGTCGATGGTCAGCATGATCAGCGGTTCGCGGGTGATATCGGCGACGCTGATGATGTCGGCCGAGACGAGGGGATGGCCCATGGGCAGCCAGAGCCGATAGGGCGACGTCTCGAGGATTTCGGCCTGCAGAGCCATGCGGTCCCGCAGGTTGGAGATGACCATGACGGCGACGTCGAGCTCGCCACCAACCAGAAGATGTTCCAGATAGCTGCCATTGTCCTCGATGGCGCTGACTTCGACGCCGGGGCAGGCGCGGCGATAGCGCGCCAGAAGATCGGACAGGACATAGCCGGCGACGAGCGATGTCACGCCGATGTTCAGTGTGCCGCCGGTCGCGTTCCGCTGGCCGGAAAAGCTGGTGCGCGCGTCGGAAACCGTCGCCAGAATCTTCGTCGCATGGCGCAGGAATTGATGGCCGTTATGCGTGATCGATAGCCCGCGCGGATGCCGGTCGAAGAGCTCGACGCCGAGGTCGCCCTCCAGCTCCTTCAGCGCCTCGGTAACGGAGGATTGAGAAATCGAAAGGTTCTGCGCCGCGCGGGTCACCGAACCCTGTTCCGCCACGGCAACGAAGTACTGCAACTGTCTCAAGGTGAAGGCCATGAAAAGGTTAGAGCATGGCCCCGCCACCGAAAGCAAGCGCTCGTCATAGCTGTGAAATTTTGGACCTTTTTTGGTAAAGATACCACGTGAGATATAAGTTTCACCTTGGCTTTAAGTATTCAGAAACGCCAATTCCCTAACGTGAGGGTTGATCATCTTTATCACCTTGGAGTGGTCTATGCTGGAGCAGTTGGCGTGAGCGCCTTACTGCACATTTTCCGGTTGCCCCGGAAGTTTGTCGTCATCATCGGCGGAGTGGCTTTACTCATAGGCTGCTCCGGCGTTTTGGCGCTTTCTATCGGCAAGGACAGACTGCTCGGATTTGCGTCCGCTTCCTCCAACGGATTGCAGTGCACGGACATCAATCTCGTTACCATTCGCAAGGAAAACCGCTTCTGGGTGCGCAAATATATCCGCACCGATCCGACCGATGGCCTGACACGCGTGAGGACGGCGCTGCGCGTGGCCAAGGCTGTCTATCAGGAACAGAAGCCAGATCTCGTTCAGGTTGTAGTCCTCGACAAGAACGGCCCGATCTTGCGTTCCGATATACGCGGCCGGGCGTTGGGCGCCGATGTCGTCTATGTGCCGCACCCCGACAAGCTTGCCGACGGCAGCGCAGAGGCTCCGCTGACGGCACGTTATTATGATGGCAACGCCAGCACGGCAGGTCTCTTCTACGGCGAGCAGATCACCATGCAGCCGGAGGATATCGATACGGCTCTTGCCGGCTTGAAGGATTTCAGCGATTGCGACAATGCCCTGGCCGCCGACAATGGTGCCGGCGGCGATGCCAAGAAAGACAAGCTGAAGGCGGCGATGGCCGCAGAACAGAAGGCGGCTGCCAAGCAGGCAGAGGATCACAATGCCAAGTCTGCTCTGCCGGAGCCGAAATCGACGGGCAACGTGCGGCCCGGATATGACGAGAATGGCGAATTTATCGGAGCGGACGCCAAGGATAAGAGCCCATCACCAGGCCTCGACCCGACCATGACAGGGGCTGCCGACCGGCGTTCGCCGGTCACCAACTGATCGGAGTTTGCCTTGCGCCACCGGGCGCAAAGGCAATGGCCTCAATCCACCAGATGTTTCTCGCCGATCGCCTGGTAAAGCGCGAAGAGTGCTTCGTGAACTTCGCCGGCAAGACGGTAGAAATCGGGATTCGCCAAGATGGCCGGGTGCTGCAGCAACTGGTCGTCGGTCATGTCGAGCATGATCGACGCCGTGTGCATCGCCTCGTGGCAGCCGAAGGTTCCCGGCGCATATTGTGATAGATCGACATCGCCGATCTCCACAAGATCGGCCAGCCGCTGCTGCTCGCTGTCGGCATCGGCGGCCGTTGTCTCTTTCTCGGTCATAGTTCGCACCTTTGAGGTTCGGAGGACGAAACGGTCTCAGTCCGCCTTGGCGCGACGGGCCGGGAAGAGGATGATGTCGCGGATCGACGGCGAGTTGGTCAGAAGCATGATGAGGCGGTCGACACCGATGCCGAGACCACCAGCGGGCGGCATGCCCTGGTCGATGGCATCGAGGAACTCCTCGTCCAGTTCCTTCTGCTTTTCGCCGCGTGCATGCGCCTGCTCGAGCTGCTCGACCATGCGGGCGCGCTGCTCTTCCGGATCGTTGAGTTCCGAGAAGGCGTTGCCGAGTTCCCAGGCGTTGCAATAGGTCTCGAAGCGTTCGACAAGGCGCGGCTCGCCCGGCACTTCCTTGGCGAAGGGCGATATGTCCTTCGGGAAATGCGTGACGTGGGCCGGCTGGATCAGCGTGCCCTCAACCTTTTCTTCGAAGATGAAGGCCAGGCATTCGCCCCAGGTCGCGTCCTTTTCGACGGCAAAGCCAGCGGCCTTGGAGGCGGCGCGCGCTTCCTCGTCGGTCTTGATCGCCAGGAAGTCGATACCGGTCGCTTCCTTGACGGCATCAGGCATCGGCACCCGGCGGAACGGGCCCTTGAAGGAGATCTGCTTGTCGCCGAAGGCAAATTCGGTGCTGCCGTGGATCGACATGGCCAGCGTCGAGAACAGCCGCTCGACGAGGTCCATGATGTCCTCGTAGTCGGCGTAGGCCCAGTAACATTCCATCATGGTGAATTCTGGATTGTGCCGGGTGGAGACGCCTTCGTTGCGGAAGTTGCGATTGATCTCGAAGACCTTGTCGGTGAGGCCGGAGACCAGCGTGCGCTTCAGGAACAGTTCCGGCGCGATGCGCAGGTACATGTCGAGCTTCAGCGTGTTGTGGTGTGTCTTGAACGGCTCAGCGGTGGCGCCGCCATAGACCGAATGCAGCATCGGCGTTTCGACTTCCATGAAGCCGTCATTTTCCATGAAGCGGCGGATGCCGGAAACGATCCGGCTGCGCTGCTGGAAGCGGAGCTTCGATTCCTCGTTGGTCATGATGTCGAGATGGCGCTTGCGGTAGCGCAGCTCGATATCGGACAGGCCGTGCCACTTCTCAGGCATCGGCAAGAGCGACTTGGTCAGCATGGTGATCTGCTGCGCATTGATCGTCAGCTCGCCGCGCTTGGTGCGGCGCACGACGCCGGTGACGCCGATGATGTCACCGATGTCGATCATCGGCAGCAGGGAGCGCGCTTCTTCCGAGGTCACGTCCTTGTGGCTGAAGATCTGGATCTTGGCCGAGGCGTCATGGATGTCCATGAACATGCCGGAGTTGCGCGAGGAATAGACGCGGCCGGCAACGGTGACGACGTCTGTCGTTTCCGTATCCGGCTCCAGGCCTTCGTATTTCGCAGCCAGCTCGGCATTGGTGAGCGTCCGGTGGAAATGCGCCGGATAGACGTCGCCGATCTGCTCACGCAGCAGCTTCAGCTTCTGCGCACGAACTTCCGTCGCGTCGGAGGAAAGGGCTGATGTTTCGGTCTTGTCGTTCATGGTTTTACGTCCGGTTCAATTCTTCGGGCCGACGAGGGTCGCAACGGTCTGGGCCGCCAATTTCAGCCGCTGACGCACGACGGAACGGCCGAGGATTGCCATGCTATCGAAAAGCGGCAGGGAGCGCGAGGAGCCCGATACCGCGACGAACAGCGGCGCAACGATAACCTTGAGCTTCTTGCCCATGCGGTCGGCGATGGCGCGCAGCTCGGCTTCGATCGTCTCGACATTCCATTCGAGGATCTTTTCGAGATCCGGCTGCACGGTGTTCAGGATTTCCAGCAACTCTTCCGGCGTCGACTTGATCTTGGCGAAGGCCGAAGCATCGAGGTTGAGGTCCGACTTGAACAGGAAGCCGGCGAGATCGGGCAGCTCACCAAGCTTGGTGATGCGCGACTGCGATAGCTTCAGGCCTTCCTGCAGGCGGCTGTTTTCCATGGCCCAGGTCAGGACGCGCTGCTGGAACTCTTCTTCCGAGAGCTTCTCGCGGATCCAGCGGCCGTTCAGCCAGTCGAGCTTCTGGATATCGAAGATCGCGCCGGCCTTGGAGAGGTTCTCCGGGTCGAACTTTGCGGCAAGCTCTTCCATCGTCAACAGCTCATCGCCTTCGGCGATCTGCATGAAGAACAGGCCGAGGAAGTTCATCAGCGCTTCGGGAATATAGCCGAGAGCCGTGTAATAGGAGATCGACGTCGGGTTCTTGCGCTTCGACAGCTTTGACTTGTCGGCGTTGCGCATCAGCGACAGGTGCATGAAAACCGGCGGTTCCCAGCCGAGATACTGATAGATCAGGATGTGCTTCGGCACCGAGGCGAGCCATTCTTCGCCGCGCGCGACGTGGGTGATCTTCATCAGATGGTCGTCGACGACGTTTGCCATGTGATAGGTCGGCATGCCGTCCGCCTTGAGCAGCACCTGCATGTCGACGGCATCCCACGGGATTTCGACATCGCCATAGACGCCGTCATGGAACTTGCAGCTACCCTCGGTCGGGATCTTCATACGCACGACATGCGGCTCGCCGGCGGCAACGCGCGTCGAGACTTCCTCGGCCGAAAGGTTCAAACAGTGACCGTCATACTTCGGCGGCAGGCCGGCGGCACGCTGCGCCTCGCGCATCTTTTCCAGACGCTCGGGCGTGCAGAAGCAGCGGAAGCCGTGTCCGTTCGTGACGATCTGTTCGACGTAGGGCTTATACAGCTCCTTGCGGTCGCTCTGGCGATAAGGGCCATAGGGCCCACCGACATCCGGACCCTCAGACCATTTCAGGCCGCACCATTTCAGAGCGTCGAGCACCTTGGTCTCGAATTCCGGGGTGGAGCGGGTGGCGTCGGTGTCCTCGATGCGCAGGATGAACTCGCCGCCGTGTTTCCTGGCGAAGAGATAGTTGAACAGCGCGATATAGGCCGTGCCGACATGCGGCTCGCCGGTGGGGGAGGGTGCGATGCGGACGCGAACGCCTGAAGTGGTCATCTTGTTTGCCCGTCATAAAAGGCCGGGTCGCGCTTTGGACAAGCGCCGTCCAGCCGAAGATGTGTATCTGGATGAGGAAACCGGCCGGAAAAGGGCGCCTGCCGCTTCAATTCCGCGTTTTCCATATGGCTGGCCTTAGGCCATATTCAATGCATGACGTCAAGGGAAACCGCGCCTCAAGATCGACCCGATGGTGTGTCATGGACATTGCAACGCGCCGATTCGAGCCGATATATCAGAATAGTGATGCCTCTTTACCGTTCGTAAGTCTATCGGGATGAAAGCGGGTCGGTTGCCGAATTTTATTTGCAATTTCTGCGGCAGTGGCGGAATAGGTCTTCAATCAAATACCGCGAGGAAGTAATGAAGAGACTGGTTTTGAGCCTCATAATGGCGGCGGCCATGTTCGGTCCCGCCGCCGCGCAATCGACGATTACGCGCGATAGCTCGGCCAAGCTGATCGAGTCCTATCGCGCCTATATCGGTAACGACGACCTCTACAATTCAAAGGGGGAGCGTCTAACGCTGCCCTGGCAGATCATCCGTCAGGATCGGGCGAACTATCACGCCTACCGTCGGCGCGACCGCGGCGACCAGGGCGATAGTTTCTTCTCGCTGCCGTCAAACCGTCAGCGGCTGGAAGCCATGCTCGCCGATGGCAATATTGCCGATGATGCCGCGAAACTCATCGTCCGCGGCAATGTCAGGATCAAGGTCGATATTTACGGGCGCGGCGACATCGGCGAATGGGTCGACGTCCACGTTCAGGATTGAGTGCCGCACCCGTTTCCGGATGCGGATCTCTTCCTCAATGGCCGCCGGATGCCTTTTTCCGGCGGTTCCTGACCAGCATGTTGAGCACTTCCACGAGAGCTGAGAAGGCCATGGCGGCGTAGATGTAGCCCTTGGGCACATGCACGCCCATGCCTTCGGCGATCAGCGTCGTGCCGATCATCAGCAGGAAGGCGAGCGCCAGCATGACGATGCTCGGGTTCTTCTCGATGAAATTGGCGAGCGGGTTGGCGGCGACCAGCATGACCGTAACCGCAGCAATCACGGCGACGAACATGATCGGCAAATGCGGCGTCATGCCAACGGCGGTGATGATGCTGTCGACCGAGAAGACCAGGTCGAGCAGCAGGATCTGGCCGATAGCGGCGGCGAAGGTGGAGGTCGTCGACTTGGCGATGAAATCCTCGCCGTGTTCCTGCGGATCGACGTTGTGATGGATCTCCTTCGTCGCCTTCCAGACGAGGAAGAGGCCGCCGCCGATCAAGATCATGTCTTTCCAGGAGAAGCCCTGGCCGAAGATCTCGAAGACGGGCTGCGTCAGCTGAACGATCCAGGCGACAGTGCCGAGCAGTGCGAGACGCATGCCAAGAGCAAGGCCGATACCGATCTTGCGCGCCCTGTCGCGGTGTTCGGCGGGCAGTTTGTTGGTCAGGATCGAGATGAAGATGAGGTTGTCGATGCCAAGCACCACCTCCATGACCACGAGTGTGACGAGCGCGACCCACGCGCTCGGATCCTGTATCAGCCCAACAATATCCATCGACGATTTCCCCTTTTTGTCAGCATTGCCGATACTGACCCCCAGCCCCGGCCTGTCAAGAATGGCCGTAATGTAAGGAGCGTCGTCGTCCGTACAAGCGCCGCCGCCATTTTCGTGGCGGCGGGCTCGCTTTAAGCTTTGAGGGGGATCCAGATTTCGGTCACGCCCATGCCGGTGCGCGGGTCGAAACGCTCGTCATAGCGCTCCATCATGTCCGGGGTTCCGCCGTGCTGGTGGCCCGATTGCGGGAGCCATTCGCCGAAGATCTGATGCACGGTCGCGGAAATGCCCGAGATGTGGCCGCGATGGGCAAAGACCGCATAGCGCTGCGGCGGCAGTCTCGCGGTCGTAAACCCTCCGGGCAGGTCGTCGGTGCCGGTGACTTCGGCTGCGGACATATAGCGGAAGCCTTCGCTACCCTCATCCGCCTGGGTGCAGACGCCATAGGCGACGTTGCCCACCTGGCCAGGAATGTGGCCGAAATGCTGGTTGAACTTCTGCCAGAGCGAAGGGATCGCCTGCGTTGCCTCATGGGCATAGGTTTCGGCAAAGCCGGCGAGCAGCATTGCCGGGCGGATCTCGAAGCGCGGGGCATCGAGCTTGGGGAGGCGGGTGTCGTCCATTCTGATCGGCTCCTGTAGAGCGAGGTTGCGAACGTGCCCCTGTTTGCGCAGGCTCTCCGGCGTCATGCCGAATTGCTCGCGGAAGGCACGGGTGAAGGCCTCGTGCGAGCCGTAGCCGGCATCGAGGGCAACCTGGAGAATGGTGGAAGAGCTGTCCGTCAGTGCGAGAGCCGCACTGCTGAGGCGGCGGCTCCTTATATAGCCGCTGATCGAATGACCTGTGGTCATGCCGAAGACGCGCGACAGATGATATCGCGAAAGCCCGGCCGTATCGGCAATCTCATCCAATGAGATATCGGATGTGAAATGGCTTTCGATGAACCATATCGCTCTGCCGATCGCGCTCATGCCCAACTCCCTGGTTGCCGGACAATTCATAAGCGCCCGGCGGCCGCGACGCTTGATCGCCATTGCGGAGTTGGATCGCTAGCTGCTCATCGGCAACAAGGGAAGGCTTTTGCCATCAATCCTTGCGGTCGGGCCCATAGCCTGCGAGGAAAACGCGCACGGCGCCGCGTACGACATAATCGATCTCCTCCTTTGACGGAGGTTCGTCCATGTCGCCAAACAGCCGCAGCTTGAAGTAGCCGCCACTGGCCATCTCCAGAAAATGGCGGGCCGCCATGTCGAAATCGTCGATCTTGAGATGACCGGCTGCGACCTGCCGCTCAAGGAAGCCGCGCAACACCGTGCGCAGGTTTTCCGGGCCGGTGAAGAAACGTTGACAGAGGGAGGGCATGCGTTCGCGCACGCCGATGACCGTGCGCATGGCGCTGATGGTCTTGTCCGAGGTGACGTGCGTCACGAATACGATGCCGAAATCATAAAGAGACGTCGTGACATCCGATTCATCCGCCAGTGCGTTGCGCACGAGGTTGACGAAATAGGTGCGCTCGCTCTCCATCATGGCGGCGAACAGGTCTTCCTTGTTCGCGAAATAGACGTAAAGCGTGCCCTTGGAGACGCCCGCCTCGCGGGTGACGTCGTTCATGCTCGCCGCGTCGAAGCCCATCTTCATAAAGACGCGCTTGGCGCCTTCGAGAATCTGGTGGCGCTTGACCGGATCTTCGCCAGCGGCCCAGCGGCCCCCGGATGCAGGTGCGGGCGCGTTCAATATGATGGCATTTTGCGATTCGTGTTTCATCGTCTCCTTCATCAATCATTTTTGCAGAATCTTAAACAGACTCGCCAAATAAATCGAACCACGCGGTTCGATGTCTCTTGATATGGAATGGAAAAGGCTTTATGTCAATTGAACCGAACCGTTCGGTTCGATTATTTTACCTAGATTTTCGGTGGTAGGGCAATGTCGTCAAGTCATGGAAACAATGTAGCGCGCATCGTGGATGAGTCCGCTGATGCCGAAGCGGAAGCGCCGGAAGCTGGCGTATCTGCCAACGCTCCCGCCGCAGAAACGCGAAGCAATCCAGCTCCCACCCAGGCTGCGCCCGCATCTCCGGTTCCCGCGGCCCCACCGCCTCCGGCAAAGAAGCGGCGCAGCCTGGTGCTCCCTGTCATCATCGTCGCCGTGCTCGCAGCCGGCGGCTGGTATGGCTATGACTGGTGGACGAACGGCCGCTTCATGGTCTCGACTGACGATGCCTATATCGGCGGCGATATCGCGACCATTCAGCCGAAGGTCACCGGCTATGTCGCCAAGGTGAATGTCGTTGCCAACCAGCTCGTCAAGGCTGGCGATGTGCTCGCTACGCTCGATGACGGCGACTACAAGCTGGCGCTGGATCAGGCCCAGGCCTCGTACGACACCGAACAGCTCTCACTCCATACCATCGATGCACAGATCGCTGCCGGCCAGGCCGCTCTTGCCCAGTCGCAGGCCCAAAAGGTTGCCCTCGACGCCACTGTTCGTGGCGCTCAGATCACCCAGACGCGCGCTGCTGAACTGCAAGCCAAGTCGGTCGGCACCACGGCCGCCTTGGATAGCGCCAACATCGCGCTCGACCAAGCCAAGGCCAACCTGGTCGGCGGCGATGCCGCGATTGCTTCGGCACAAGCCAATATCAATCTGCTGCAGGCCCAGCGCCGCCAGGCGGAAAGCACGATCAAGGGTCTTGCCGCCGCTCGCGACAAGGCCGCCCGCGACCTGTCCTTTACCGTGCTGAAGGCGCCTTATGACGGCGTTGTCGGCAATCGTTCCGTTCAGGAAGGCGACCTTGTGTCCCCCGGACAGAAGCTGATGGCGATTGTGCCGACCCGGCAGCTCTATATCGATGCGAACTTCAAGGAAACGCAGATCCAGCACCTGGTTCCCGGTTCCAAGGTGAACGTCCATGTCGATGCCTATAGCGACCATCCGATCGTTGGCACCGTCGAGTCGATCTCGCCGGCTTCCGGCTCGGTCTTCTCGCTGCTGCCGCCGGAAAACGCGACTGGCAATTTCACCAAGATCATCCAGCGTGTGCCTGTTCGCATCGCATTGCCGCAGGATGCGCTTGATACCGGTCGTCTGCGCGCAGGCCTCAGCGTCGTCGTCGACGTCGATACCCGCACGGCACCGAACAAGTAAGCGCTCAAGCTCGGGAGAGACGCAGCATGTCGTCCGCCAGCACTACTGCAGGGTCGCCCCCACGCGCGGCCGGCCCTGCCGCGCCACCAGCGGTGGATCATATCGAGACCAAAAAGCTCATCGCCTTTCTGGCGATGGTGCTCGGCATGTTCATGTCGATCCTCGACATTCAGATCGTGTCTGCCTCGCTCAGCGAAATCCAGGCTGGCCTCAGCGCCGGCTCGGATGAAATCGGCTGGGTGCAGACGGCCTATCTGATTGCCGAAGTCATCATGATCCCGCTGTCGGGAACGCTGGCGCGCATCATTTCCACGCGCTACCTGTTCGCGATCTCGGCCGCCGGCTTCACCGCAGCGAGCGCGCTTGCCGCGACCGCCACCAACATCGACCAGATGATCATCTACCGTGCGCTGCAAGGCTTTATCGGCGGCGGCATGATCCCCTCGGTCTTCGCGGCGGCGTTCACCATCTTCCCGCCATCGAAGCGCAACGTCGTCTCGCCGATCATCGGCCTGATCGCGACGCTGGCGCCGACCATCGGCCCGACGGTTGGCGGCTATCTCTCCAATGCCTTTTCCTGGCACTGGCTGTTCCTCGTCAATATTCCGCCGGGTATCATCGTTGCGATCGTCACCTGGAATTTCATCGATTTCGACAAGCCCGAACTGTCGCTGATGAAGAAATTCGACTGGTGGGGCCTGGTTTCCATGGGTGTCTTCCTTGGCGCTTTGGAATATGTGCTTGAGGAAGGCAACACCAACGACTGGTTCAACGACAATTACATCGTCGCAGGCGCCATCGCCTCGGCCATCGGTGCGGTCATCTTCTTCTATCGAGCCTTCACGGCCGAGTTCCCGGTGGTGGATCTGAAGGCGTTCACCAACAAGAACTTCTCCTTCGGGTCAGTCTTCTCCTTCGTCATGGGCATCGGTCTCTACGGCCTGACCTATATCTACCCGCTCTATCTTGCCCGTATCCGCGGTTACGATTCGCTGCAGATCGGCGAAACGATGTTCGTTTCGGGCCTGACCATGTTCTTCACGGCGCCGCTTGCCGGCTTCCTGTCGAGCAAGATCGACCTGCGCATCCTGATGATCATCGGCTTCACCAGCTTCTCGGCCGGCACCTACATCATGATGCATCTGACGACGGATTGGGATTTCTGGGAACTGATGATCCCGCAAATCTTGCGTGGGTTCGGGCTGATGCTCTGCATGGTGCCGATCAACAATATCGCGCTTGGAACCATGCCGCCCGCCCGCATGCGCGGTGCGTCCGGCCTGTTCAACCTGACGCGTAACCTCGGCGGCGCTGTTGGCCTTGCTATCATCAACACGCTGCTGACGAACCGGCAGGACCAGCACTACTTCAACCTGCGTGACAATATTCATTGGGGCAATCAGATTGCCGTCGATCAGCTGAACAACATGGCTGCCAGCTTTACCGCCTCCGGGTTGAACGGACAGCAGGCTGCGCTGAGGCAGATGGTCAACATGGCAACGCAACAGGCTGTGGTCATGTCCTTCAGCGACATCTTCCTGATGCTTACCATCCTGTTCCTGGCGATGATCCTCGGGGTGCTCATGCTGAGCAAGCCGAATGCACCAGGCGGCGGTGGAGGTGGCGGAGGCCATTGATCTCACGCCACGCCGGTATCGATAGAAGGCCCCTCGAAGCGAGGGGCCTTTTTCGTTTCGGGAGGAAAAATCGGCAGGAAAATCGGGCGGCCGAAAATTTCTGATTTACGTACATCAGAAATCGCAGTAAGGATCTCGGCAGGAGGAGCTGATGAGACCGACTGTTCATGATATCGCCGCTGCCGCAGGCGTGAGCCTTGCCACCGTCGACCGCGTGTTAAACCAGCGGCCGGGCGTGCGGTTGGTGACGCGGGAAAAGGTGGAAGCCGCGATCAACGAGATCGGCTACATCCGCGATGTCGCCGCCGCCAATCTGGCCAAGGGCCGCGTCTATCCCATCGTCTTCATCCTGCCGACAGGCGACAATTCCTTCATGCACGGACTTCGCTCCGAGGTGCATCAGGCGACATTGCGCTCAAGCTTCGAGCGCACCGAAATCCGCATTCTGGAGGTGCCGCCTTTTGATGTGTCGGCACTGGTTGCCGCACTCGATGCGCTGCAAGGACAGGATCTCGCGGGCGTTGCGCTTGTGGCAACAGACGCACCGGAGGTGCGGGCCGCCGTCGACCGCCTCGTATCCGAGCGAATTCCTGTGGTTACCCTGGTCTCCGACCTCACCGATTCCACTCGGCATCATTATGCCGGTATCGACAATATCGCTGCGGGGCGGACCGCCGCCCGCCTGCTCGGCCGGTTTCTCGGTGGGCAGGAGGGCGATATCACCGTTCTAGCCGGCTCGATGCTGGTGCGCGACCATCGCGAGCGCCTCGAAGGATTTTCAGCCGTCATGGCGGCGGAGTTTCCCAAGCTACGATTGCTGCCTGTGCTCGAGGGACGCGATGATCCTGGGCGTGCCAGGTCGCTCGTTTCCAAGGCGCTTTCCGGCAGCACAAAGATCATCGGCGTCTACAGCCTCGGCGCCGGCAACCGGGGCCTGATTGCTGCCGTAAAGGCCGTTCGGCCCGAGCGCGAGCTGACCGTCGTCGTGCATGAGTTGACGCAGCATACGCGCGCCGCGCTGATGGATGGCACGATCGACGCCGTTCTTAACCAGGATGCCGGCCACGAAATACGCAGCGCCATCCGTGTGATGAAGGCGAAGGCCGATGGTCAGGGCGTCATCGCCGACCAGGAGCGCATACGTCTCGACATTTTCTTGAAGGATAATCTGCCCTGATCATTCGAAAGTGGCAGAACACAGGGAGTAGCATCTGATGTATTTGGGTCTCGATCTCGGAACGTCCGGCGTCAAAGCGATGCTGATCGACGGCAATCAGAAGATCATCGGTTCCGCCCATGGCGATCTCGATGTATCGCGTCCGCATCCCGGCTGGTCGGAGCAGGATCCGGCGCACTGGGTCCGCGCGACCGAGGAAGCGGTTGCCGGGCTGAAGGCGGCGCATCCGAAGGAGCTGGCGGCGGTGCGCGGCATCGGCCTTTCCGGCCAGATGCATGGGGCGACATTGCTCGATGCCGATGACAAGGTGCTGCGGCCCTGCATCCTCTGGAACGATACGCGCAGCTATCATGAGGCTGCAGCGCTTGACGCCGATCCGCGCTTCCGCGCGCTGACCGGCAATATCGTCTTCCCCGGCTTCACCGCGCCCAAGCTCGCCTGGGTCGCCAAGCATGAGCCCGATGTCTTCGCCAGAGTGCGCTGGGTGCTTTTGCCCAAGGACTATCTGCGCCTGTGGCTGACCGGCGAACACATGTCGGAAATGTCCGATTCCGCCGGCACCTCCTGGCTCGACACCGGCAAGCGCAAATGGTCTTCCGAGCTGCTGGCCGCGACCAATCTCGATGAAAAGCAGATGCCGACGCTGGTCGAAGGCACGGAAGCTGCCGGCAAGTTGCGTGGTGAGCTGGCCTCGAAATGGGGTATCGGCGGCGATGTCGTCGTTGCCGGCGGGGCAGGGGACAATGCAGCCTCGGCCTGCGGCATGGGCACGGTGAGCCATGGCGCCGCCTTCGTTTCGCTCGGAACGTCAGGCGTGCTCTTTGCTGCCAACGGCTCCTACCTGCCGAAGCCGGAGAGCGCCGTGCATGCCTTCTGCCATGCGCTGCCGAATACCTGGCACCAGATGGGCGTCATTCTGTCGGCGACCGATGCGCTGAACTGGCATTCGGGCGTGACAGGCAAATCCGCCGCCGACCTCACCGGCGAGCTGGGCGAGACGCTGAAAGCGCCTTCCAGCGTTACCTTCCTCCCCTATCTCTCAGGCGAGCGCACGCCGCACAATGACGCGACGATCCGCGGTGCCTTCATCGGCCTTGGTCATGAAAGCGGCCGCGCAGTGCTGACGCAGGCCGTGCTCGAAGGCGTATCCTTCGCCATCCGCGACAATCTCGAAGCGCTGCGCTCCGCCGGCACCGACATTGCCCGCGTCACCGCCATCGGCGGCGGCTCGCGCTCGCGCTACTGGCTGGCCTCGATCGCCACGGCGCTCGGCGTGCCTGTGGATCTGCCGGCGGACGGCGATTTCGGTGCTGCCTTCGGCGCTGCGCGTCTCGGCCTGATCGCGGCCACCGGCGCTGATCCGGTTGCGGTCTGCACGCCGCCACAGACGGCCGGGACGATTGAGCCGGTCGCGGCGCTGACGGATGCCTATACGGATGCCTACAAGCGCTATCGGGCGCTTTATCCGGCGATCAAGCCGTTGTCGGCGCATTGAAATACTGTGGCTTAAAGCCCCTCATCCGCCCTGTCGGGCATCTTCTCCCCGTTCTGACGGGGAGAAGGGGATAGACGCACCATCACCGTCCCTCCGTCTCTGATTTGGGCGAGGGTACAGAAGTCGTCCCCTCTCCCCGCTTGCGGGGAGAGGGCTAGGGTGAGGGGCAAAGCTACACGGCACGAACACGAATACCGAAATACCAAAACCCAAGGAGACAGACTATGAGCACCGGATTTTTCGGCGATATCAGCAAGGTAAAATACGAAGGCCCCGACAGCACCAATCCACTGGCCTTCCGCCACTACAACAAGGACGAGGTTGTTGCCGGCAAGCGCATGGAAGACCATCTTCGCTTTGCCGTCGCCTATTGGCATACCTTCACCTGGCCGGGCGGCGACCCCTTTGGCGGCCAGACTTTCCTTCGCCCCTGGTTCAACGAGACGATGGAAGCCGCCAAGCTAAAGGCTGACGTCGCGTTCGAATTCTTCACGCTGCTCGGCTCGCCCTACTACTGCTTCCACGATGCTGACGTGCGTCCGGAAGGCAAGAACTTTGCCGAGAACACCAGGAACCTCAACGAGATCGTCGATTACTTCGCCCAGAAGCAGGCCGAAACCGGCGTCAAGCTGCTGTGGGGCACGGCGAACCTCTTCTCGAACCGCCGCTTCATGTCGGGCGCTTCCACCAACCCGGATCCGGACGTCTTCGCCTTCTCGGCTGCGACCGTGAAGACCTGCATGGACGCGACCCACAAGCTCGGCGGCGAGAACTACGTGCTTTGGGGCGGCCGCGAAGGCTATGAAACCTTGCTCAACACCGACCTGACGCGTGAACTGGACCAGATGGGCCGCTTCCTCAACCTCGTGGTCGAGTACAAGCACAAGATCGGCTTCAAGGGCACGATCCTGATCGAGCCGAAGCCGCAGGAGCCGACCAAGCACCAGTATGACTACGACGTCGCGACCGTCTATGGCTTCCTGAAGAAGAACGGCCTCGAAAACGAAGTGAAGGTCAATATCGAGCAGGGCCATGCGATCCTCGCCGGCCACTCCTTCGAGCACGAACTGGCGCTGGCCAACACGCTCGGCATCTTCGGCTCGATCGACATGAACCGCAACGACTACCAGTCCGGCTGGGATACCGACCAGTTCCCGAACAATGTTCCGGAAATGACGCTGGCCTACTACCAGGTTCTGGCAGGCGGCGGCTTCAAGAACGGCGGTACCAACTTCGATTCGAAGCTGCGTCGTCAGTCGCTTGATCCGGCAGACCTGCTGATCGGTCATATCGGCGGCATGGATTGCTGCGCCCGTGGCCTGAAGGCTGCTGCCAAGATGATCGAAGACAAGGCGCTGTCGCAGCCGCTCGCCGACCGCTACGCCGGTTGGGATTCGGCCGAAGGACAGAAGCTGCTTCGCGGCGAATATTCACTCGATCAGATCGCGCAGTGGGTCGAGGCCAAGGATATCAATCCGCAGCCGAAGTCCGGCAAGCAGGAACTGCTTGAGAACATCGTCAATCGTTACGTTTGATCGATGACATCCGGGAGGCGGCTATTCGTCGCCTCTCGGACTACCGCCTGAACGCGCGGCTGGAAATAGCGATGGGATTTCCCGAGGGGTCCTTGGCATTGGCGAATACATAGCCGTCGGCCTGATGCAGAGGGCCGAATTCCAGTCCATCGCCCGCGCATTTGGCGCGGAATGCATCGACATTTTCGACGTCGAAGACCAGTTTCACCAGCACCTGGCCCATCTTCTGGGCCTTTCCTGCCTGATGGATCATCAGATTGGCGCCGCCATCCGATGCCAAAAGTTCGACAATCCGATCACCCTCCTGCCGGAGTGGCTTGAAGCCAAAATGTCTCTCGTAGAAATCGATCGTCGCTTCCACATCGCGGACATAGAGGGTGATCCTGCCGAGCGGCATGGCTGCGCCTCCCTATCGCCTGATACGCGACGGCGCCGAGACGGAGTTGCGCACCACCAGATCCGGCAACAGCAGGATTTCCGTCTCCGTCGGCTGACCGTCCGAGAGGAGTTCGAGCAGCAGCGCCATGGCATGCTTGCCGATGGCGGTGCGCGGCTGGCGGATCGTCGTCAGCGATGGTGTCATGAAGACGGCTTGCGGCACGTCGTCGAAGCCGGTCACCGAAAAGTCCCCCGGAATGTCGTAGCCGCGTGTCTTCAGGCCGATCATCACGCCGATTGCGGTCTGATCGTTGACGCACATGAAGGCTGTCGGCAGCGTGTCGCGCATGAAAAGCTGCTCGACGGCCAGCCGCCCGCTCTCGATGGTGCCGTCGCCGTCGAGAACGATGCGGAGATCCTCGCCGATTTCGGCGGCATCCATCCCGGCCTCGTAACCCATGCGCCGCCGGCTATAGGCAAGGCGGGTGCGGGAATCACCGATAAACGCGATCTTGCGATGGCCTTCGGCGATCAGCAGGTCGACAGCCTTGCGCGCACCGGCGATATCGTCGACGCCGACATAGGGAATACCGCCATTGAACACCGGCTCGAAGACGCCGACGCTCGGCGGCAAGCGCGCCGTCATCGTCTGGTGTCCGAAAGGCAATATGCCGGTGAACAGGATCAATCCCGCCGCTTGGTTGGAATTCAGGAATTTCAGATATTCCAGCCCGCGCTGGGCATCGTTCTGTGTGTGACCGATGAGGATGCCATAGCCATGCGCGCGTGCTTCGTTCTCCAGGCCGATGAGGATATTGGAGAAATTGGGGTCGCCAATGTCGGGCGCGACCACGAGAATCATGTTGGAACGGCCGAGCCTGAGGCTGCGTGCCATGGCATTGGTCGTGTAGCCGGTGACGGCAATTGCCTGATTGACCTTCAGCCGCGTCGAATTGGCGACCTTCTCCGGCATGTGGATTGCCCGGGAGACCGTTGCGATCGAAACATTGGCAATTCGGGCGACGTCTTCGATGGTTGCGGGCGTGGAATTCGACACTGCGCTCTGCCTTGGGTCTCGTCTCGCACCGGACACTACACAGACTTCCGTGCAGGTCAAAGGCGACCGCGAAGAATTGTGCAATATCCAACGATGTAAACCTTTACACGTTATATGTAAAGGTTTACACAGCAAGGAAAGCGGGTGGAGCCGCAAGGGAGGAAGCAATGAATTCGGAGGCCGTCGACGGTGCCGTTGTGCTGTCAGCGAAGCGAATCTGTAAGTCCTTCAATGGCGTGCAGGTTCTGTTCAGCGTCAACTTCGATCTCCGGGCCGGCGAAATCCATGCATTGATGGGCGAAAACGGCGCCGGCAAGTCGACGCTCGTCAAGGTTCTTTCCGGTTTCGAGCAGCCCAGTTCCGGCGAAATCCTGCTTGACGGCAAGCCGGTGAAGCTGCCGCCGAATGGCGCCGCCGAGGCGCTCGGCATCGTCATTATCCACCAGGAATTCAATCTTGCCGAACATCTGACCGTGACCGAGAGCTTGTTTCTGGGCCGCGAAGTCACGCATTTCGGCGTGCTCGACCGCAAGCACATGCGGGCGGAGACGCGGCGCGTGCTCGATCTACTCGGGTCGCATGTCGATGAGAACGCGATGATCAGCACGCTTTCCGTCGCCGACAAGCAGATGGTCGAGATTGCCAAGGCGATCAGCCGTGATGCGCGGATCGTCTTCATGGACGAGCCGACGGCCGTGCTCTCGCGTGAGGAAACCAACTTTCTGTTCAAGCAGGTACGCAAGCTGCGCGACCAGGGCACGAGCTTCGTGTTCGTGTCGCACAAGCTCGATGAAGTCATGGAGCTGACGGACCGGGTGACGGTCCTGCGCGATGGCCAGTGGGTGAAGACGTCGCCGACCTCCATGCTCGACGGCGAATCCATCGCGCAATTGATGGTCGGGCGCGAGCTCTCCAGCCTCTACCCGGCCAAGAACGAGCCCGATGTCGACGAGAAGGTCGTGCTCGCGGTGAACTCCATCTCGACTGGCTATGTCCGCGATGCGAGCTTCGAGCTGCGCAAGGGCGAAATACTCGGCTTTTCCGGCATGATCGGCTCCGGCCGCACCGAGCTGATGGAGGCGATCGTCGGCCTGCGCTCCCGAAATGCCGGTGAGGTCGTCGCCAACGGACAATCCGTACCGGCGCATGACGTGCATGCTGCGATCGATGCCGGCCTTGCCTATATGACCAAGGACCGCAAGTCCAAGGGCCTGCTTCTGAACTCCGGCATGACGGCGAACCTTACGCTGCAGTCGCTCGATCGGCACGGCAGGTTCGGTTATCTCAGCGCCGCAAGCGAAGCTGATGCCTTGGCGCGAGCACGCCGCCGTTTCGATATCCGCGTTCGCGACGGAAACATCGTTGCCGGCCGCATGTCCGGTGGCAATCAGCAGAAGCTGCTGCTTGCAAAGGTTATGGAGACCGAGCCGCAGATCATCATCATCGACGAGCCGACCCGCGGCATCGATGTCGGCACGAAGCAGCAGATCTATCATTTCATCTCGGCGCTGGCGCGCGACGGGCATTCGATCATCGTCGTCTCTTCGGAGATGCCTGAGGTCATCGGGCTGTGCACGCGGGTGGCCGTGATGCGCGAGGGCCGGATCGTCGGCATGCTCGAAGGCGACGAAATCTCCGAACAGGAGATCATGCGTTATGCGGCGGGCCTGAAGAAAAAGACGGCTGCCTGAACGGGCGGCGAAGGCATAAGTGAATTCCCAAGCAATAATGGGACGGGAGGTTGGTTTTGGATATGAGCGTAGGCGAGGATAGCAGCGAGAAGACAGTCAGACGGGGCCGATCCTGGCGGGATGTCGATCTGCGGGCCGTGGCACCGTTTGCGGCGCTGGTGCTGCTCCTGATCGTCGGCGCGTTGGTCAATCCGAATTTCATCGGCATGACCAATCTTACCAATGTCGCCACCAGATGCGCCTTCATTGCGATCATCGCGGTGGGAGCAACCTTCGTCATCTCGGCGGGCGATCTCGATTTGTCCGTTGGCGCAATGGTCGCCTTCGTTGCGAGCCTGATGATACTGTTCATGAACTCGGGCGTCATCGCCGATCCGAGCCTGATGCTGGCGGCGGCTGTATTGTTCTCGGTTGTCGCGGGCGTCCTGTGCGGCCTGGCCAATGGCCTGATCACGACCATGGGCAAGATCGAACCTTTCATCGCAACGCTGGGCACGATGGGCGTCTACCGCGGCTTGACGACCTGGCTGTCGCAGGGCGGCGCGATCACCTTGCGCCCGGCGGATGTGCAGGCGCTCTACAAGCCCGTCTATTATGGTTCCGTGCTCGGCGTGCCGGTTCCGATCGTGGTCATTCTTGTCGTCACCTGCATCGCGGCCTTCATCCTTTATCGCACGCGTTACGGCCGGCATGTCATCGCCGTCGGCTCCAATCGTGATGTTGCGCGCTATTCCGGCGTGGCGGTCAATCGCGTCCGCACCGTCGCCTTCGTCATCCAGGGCCTGTGTGTGGCGATTGCCGTGCTTCTCTACGTGCCGCGCCTTGGATCCACATCGGCAACGACGGGCATTCTCTGGGAGCTGCAGGCGATTACCGCCGTGGTCGTCGGCGGAACGGCGCTGAAGGGCGGCGCGGGCAGGGTATGGGGCACGATCTGCGGCGCCTTCATCCTCGAGCTCGTCGGCAACATCATGCTGCTTTCCAATTTCATTAGCGAGTATCTGCTGAGTGCCATCCAGGGCGCGATCATCATCATCGCCATGCTGGTCCAGCGGTCGCTTGCACGCAAATCATGAATAAACCGGGTCAGGGGGCGCCCGGTTCTTATGACAAGGCCCTGTCTCTATCTGGGAGGATAAACATGCGTAAAAGACTATTGGGACTGGCGGTGGTGATGGCGGCTTTGGCCGGCACGGTACATGCCGCAGAC
Source organism: Rhizobium sp. A22-96 (assembly GCF_053521805.1). Lineage (NCBI taxonomy): Bacteria > Pseudomonadati > Pseudomonadota > Alphaproteobacteria > Hyphomicrobiales > Rhizobiaceae > Rhizobium > Rhizobium sp. A22-96. The sequence goes on along the minus strand of NZ_JBNWDQ010000002.1, from coordinate 1,161,123 downwards.
AAGAAAGTGACGATCGGCGTCTCCATTCCGGCCGCCGACCATGGCTGGACCTCGGGCGTGGTGTTCCATGCCGAGCGTGTCGCCAAGCTCCTGATGGCGGAGCATCCGGGACTGACCGTCATCGTCAAGACGTCGCCTGACGCCGCCAGCCAGGCAAACGCCGTGCAGGACCTTGAGACCCAGGGCATCGACGCGCTCGTGATCCTGCCGTCTGACCCGGATCCGCTGGTCAACGCCATCAAGGAAGTCAAGGACAAGGGCAAGTTCGTGACGCTCGTCGACCGTGCGCCAAGTAACAACGACAATTCCGTCCGCGACCTCTACGTTGCCGGCAACAACCCGGCGCTCGGCCAGACGGCCGGCGAATATATCAAGAAGAACACGCCGGACGCGCAGGTCGTCATTATCCGTGGCCTGCCGATCCCGATCGACCAGCAGCGTCAGGACGGTTTCGACAAGGGTATTGCCGGCTCGAACGTCAAGGTTCTCGACCGCCAGTACGGCAACTGGAACCGCGACGATGCCTTCAAGGTCATGCAGGACTACCTGACGAAGTTCCCGAAGATCGACGTCGTGTGGTGCCAGGATGACGACATGGCTGTCGGCGTGCTGCAGGCGATCGAACAGGCAAAGCGCACAGACATCAAGTATGTCATCGCCGGCGCCGGCTCGAAGGACATGATCAAGAAGGTCATGGACGGCGACAAGCTGATCCCGGTCGACGTGCTTTACCCGCCGGCAATGGTTGGCACGGCCATGGCTCTGACCGCTGCCAACTTCTACGACCAGGTTCCGGTTCGCGGCAATTACATCCTCGATGCGACGCTCGTCACCAAGGACAATGCCAAGGACTTCTACTTCGCCGATTCACCGTTCTGATCGGTTGATCTGAACAGATGCGCCCGCCGGTTCCGGCGGGCGTTTTTTATGCAGATGCCCTGTCATTTCGCATCGAGTGGAAATTTTTGCGGCACGTACCTCTTGCCGTCGACAGCGTGCCGTGTTTAGGTCACGGGGCATTCGACTTTCAGCCAAACGCCCCTATAGTTTTTCGAGGTTATGGTGTCCCAACCGCCTCACATAAGGGTCCGCAAGGCATCGGAAACGTTTACAGAGCGTGATTAGGGAGGAATTACTGATGAAGACGATCAAGGGCCCCGGCCTGTTTCTCGGCCAGTTCGCAGGCGATGCAGCACCGTTCAACTCGTGGGATTCTATCACGAAGTGGGCAGCTGATGCCGGCTATGTCGGCGTGCAGGTTCCGACCTGGGCAAGCCAGCTCATCGACCTGAAGAAGGCGGCCAGCTCCAAGGATTATTGCGACGAGTTCGCGGGCGTTGCCCGCTCGAACGGCGTCGAAGTAACAGAACTTTCAACCCACCTGCAAGGCCAGCTCGTTGCCGTTCATCCGGCCTATGACGAAGCCTTTGACGGTTTTGCGGCACCGGAAGTGCGAGGGAATCCGAAGGCACGGCAGGAATGGGCTGTCGAGCAGGTGAAGATGGCGCTGACCGCCTCTAAGCATCTCGGCATCAAGGCGCATGCGACCTTCTCCGGCGCGCTTGCCTGGCCCTTCATCTATCCGTGGCCGCAGCGCCCGGCCGGTCTCGTCGAGACCGCCTTCGACGAGCTTGCCCGCCGCTGGACGCCGATCCTCAACCATGCAGATGAAAACGGCGTCGACGTTTGCTACGAAATCCATCCGGGCGAAGACCTGCATGACGGCATCACTTTCGAGATGTTCCTGGAGCGCGTGAAGAACCATCCGCGCGCCAACATGCTCTATGACCCCTCGCACTACGTCTTGCAGTGCCTCGATTATCTCGACAACATCGACATCTACAAGGACCGGATCAAGATGTTCCACGTCAAGGACGCGGAATTCAACCCGACCGGCCGACAAGGCGTCTATGGCGGCTATCAGGGCTGGGTCGAGCGTGCCGGCCGCTTCCGTTCGCTGGGCGACGGTCAGGTCGATTTCGGCGCCGTGTTCTCGAAGATGACGGCGAACAATTTCGATGGCTGGGCCGTGGTCGAATGGGAATGCGCGCTGAAGCATCCCGAAGACGGCGCACGCGAAGGCGCCGAATTCGTCAAGGCGCACATCATCCGCGTGACGGAAAAGGCCTTCGACGATTTCGCCGGCAGCGGCACGGATCAGGCGGCCAATCGGCGCATGCTGGGGCTGTAATCCAAAGCCTTCTCCCCGCAGGTGCGGGGAGAAGGTAGAGGCCACCCTCGTCCTTCGAGGCTTCACTCCCTCGCAGAGCTCAGGAGGCTCCGCACCTCAGGATGAGGGCGGAGCGGGCTTTTGCGAAACTCCACAAAGGCCATCTTCGGCATTGGTAGGTAGAGGGTAGTGGTGCTGGCGCAGAAGATCAGCCTCACCCTGAGGTGGCCCGTAGGGCCCTCGAAGGGCGAGGCGGGTGGCTTGAAACGGCAAGCATCAGGAATTTGAATTTTAATTTATTCAGGAGGACCCTTATGGCAATCGAAGGATCATCGGAACAGACGCGGGAGCCGCGCATTCGGCTTGGCATGGTGGGCGGCGGCGCTGGCGCCTTCATCGGCGCGGTGCATCGTATCGCCGCGCGCATTGACGACCAGTTTGATCTCGTCGCCGGCGCGCTTTCTTCCTCGCCGGAGCGGGCCATCGCTTCTGGGCGCGATCTCGGCCTCGACCCCACGCGCACCTATTCCAGCTACCGTGACATGGCGATCCGCGAAGCCAAGCTGAAGAACGGCATCGAGGCTGTCTCGATCGTGACGCCGAACCATGTGCACTATGATGCTGCCAAGGAATTCTTGAGACGCGGCATCCATGTCATTTGCGACAAGCCGCTGACCTCCAATCTTGCCGATGCCAAGAAGCTGAAGAAGGTGGCAGATGAGAGCGGTGCGCTCTTCATTCTCACCCACAATTACACCGGCTATCCGATGATCCGCCAGGCGCGCGAAATGATCGCCAATGGCGAACTCGGCGATATCCGCATCGTGCAGGCGGAATATCCGCAGGACTGGCTGACGGAGAATATCGAGCAGTCCGGCCAGAAGCAGGCCGCATGGCGCACCGACCCGTCACAATCCGGTGCTGGCGGCTCCACAGGCGATATCGGCACGCATGCCTATAATCTCGCCTCCTTCGTTACCGGCCTGGAACTCGACAGCCTCGCTGCCGATCTCGACAGCTTCGTCGAAGGACGTCGCCTGGACGATAACGCCCATGTGATGCTGCGCTTCAAGGCCAGGGGTTCGGAAAAGCCGGCCAAGGGCATGCTCTGGTGCAGCCAGGTGGCGCCGGGCCACGAGAACGGCCTGAAGCTCCGGGTCTATGGCACCAAGGGCGGTATCGAGTGGACGCAGGCCGATCCGAACTATCTGTGGTACACGCCGTTCGGCGAGCAGAAGCGGTTGATTACCCGCAATGGCGCCGGCTCAGGCGCTGCAGCGGCCCGCGTCTCGCGCATCCCGTCGGGCCATCCGGAAGGCTATCTGGAAGCTTTTGCTACGATCTACACCGAGGCTGCGCGCGCCATCAATGCCCGCAAGAAGGGCGTTGCGGTCGATCCGGCCGTGATCTATCCGACGGTTGATGACGGTGTGAAGGGTGTTGCCTTCGTCGACGCTTGCGTTGCTTCTTCGAAGCGCAACGGCGCCTGGATCAAGCTATAGGTTCGATTTTGTTCGAGGCGGCGAAGGCCGCCTCGAATTCGCTAGGGTTGTTGCCGGTCAGGCGGCGAGTCCCTGCTTGCGCTTCGTTAGTGCGTCGATACCAAGCGGGCCGCTGCCGGCCGCGACGAGAAACAGGAAGATGAAGCAGAAGAGGATGGCAGAGACGCCGCCGTTCTGTGCGGGATAAAAACTCTTCGGTGCGTGGGCCAGGAAATAGGCAAAGGCCATGAGGCCTGACAGGACGAAGGAAGCGATCCGCGTCTGGAAGCCGATCAGGACGAGGAAGCCAAGTGTAAGCTCGAGCAGTCCGGCGATCCATGAGAGTGATCCGACGGCCGGAACAGTCTCGGCGGCTGGAAAATGCAGCACCTTTTGCGTTCCATAGCTGAACAGCACCAGCGACGCGACGATGCGCAAGAGGCTCAGCAGATAGGGGTGGAGAGAGTGGAGCGCAGGGAGCATTTGTATCCTTTCACTGTCAAGTTTGAACACTACCCTCAATTGATCCGCAATAAAAAGACAAGTCACGACTGTTGACATTGATGTTATCGAACTATCCGCAAAGGCTCTGCGATTGCCTGCGGAATCCTCCGCAAAACCGGTAGCCGGCTCTGTTTTCCAGTGGCTGCAACGTTGCAGCTCTGTCATATCGGCACTGTACTTTGTCACGCGGCTTGGCTAAACCGCAGCCAACGAAGCCATAACAGACGGGATTTTCATCATGATCGATCCGAAGCTTCTTGCTGATCGCTTCCCCGGCGATTTTACCTTCGGCGTTGCCACCGCCGCCTTCCAGATCGAAGGCGCCACCAAGGCGGATGGCCGCAAGCCCTCGATATGGGATGCCTTCGCCAACATGCCCGGCCGCGTCTTTCAGCGCCAGAATGGCGATGTTGCCTGCGACCACTATAACCGGCTTGAGCAGGATCTCGATCTGATCAAGGACATGGGCGTCGAAGCCTATCGCTTCTCGATCGCCTGGCCGCGCATCATTCCCGATGGCACCGGTCCTGTGAACGAAGCTGGCCTTGATTTCTACGATCGTCTTGTCGACGGCTGCAAGGCGCGCGGAATCAAGACCTTCGCGACACTCTATCACTGGGATCTACCGCTGACGCTTGCCGGCGATGGTGGCTGGACGGCGCGCTCGACCGCGCATGCCTTCCAGCGCTATGCCAAGACCGTGATGTCGCGCCTCGGCGATCGTCTCGATTCCGTTGCCACCTTCAACGAGCCGTGGTGCATCGTCTGGCTGAGCCATCTCTACGGCGTCCATGCGCCGGGCGAACGCAACATGCAAGCGGCGCTCTACGCCATGCACTATATGAACCTTGCTCATGGTCTCGGCGTCGAGGCGATCCGCTCCGTTGCGCCGAAAGTGCCCGTCGGCATCGTGCTGAATGCTGCTTCGGTCCTGCCGGGCTCGGATCGCCCGGAAGATGCCGCTGCCGTCGAGCGCGCGCATCAGTTCCACAATGGCGCCTTCTTCGATCCGATCTTCAAGGGGGAGTATCCGAGGGAGTTTGTCGAGGCGCTTGGCGACCGCATGCCTGTCATCGAGGATGGCGATCTCAAGACCATCAACCAGAAGCTCGATTGGTGGGGTCTGAACTATTACATGCCGATGCGCGTCTCCGATGACGCCTCGAAGAGCGGCGATTTTCCCTGGACAAAGGAAGCGCCGCCGGTCAGCGACGTAAAGACCGATATCGGCTGGGAAATCTATGCGCCGGGCCTGAAGCACGTTGTCGAAGATCTCAACAAGCGCTACGAGCTGCCGGAATGCTACATCACCGAGAACGGTGCCTGCTACAACATGGGCGTGGTCAACGGCGAGGTTGATGACCAGCCGCGCCTGGATTACTACATCGAGCATCTTGGCATCGTCGCCGACCTGATCAAGGATGGCTATCCGATGCGCGGCTATTTCGCCTGGAGCCTAATGGACAATTTTGAATGGGCCGAAGGCTATCGCATGCGCTTCGGCCTCGTACATGTCGACTACGAGACGCAGGTCCGCACGGTCAAGAAGAGCGGCAAGTGGTATCGAGAGCTGGCCGCTCAGTTTCCGAAGGGCAACCACAAGGCGGATTAATACGGTTTTACCCCCCCCCCCGAGGGGAGGTCGCGCGGAACGCGCGGGTGGGGATAATCTTCGGCGTCCGTAATGGTCACCCTACCCCGGACCTTTGGTCCGACCCTCCCCCTCAAGGGGAGGGTGGCTATCGCCCGAATCGATCGCGGCTGTTAGGCTTCGTTCATGTTTTCGCGCCCACTTTTCCTTTATGCACTGTGCGGCAGCCAGAGGCAGGCTTCGACCAGCCGCCGGCTGCTGGAAGCCCTAAGGCAGGTCTGTCCGGAGGGCATCACTATCGAGATCTGCGATCTGATCGGCGACCTGCCAATCTTCAATCCGGATGACGAGGGTGAGAGGACGCCGACCATTGTCGAGCAATTTGCCGCGAGGATCGAGCGCGCCGATGGTTTGATCGTCTCCTGTCCCGAATATGCGCATGGCATACCGGGTGGCTTCAAGAATGCGCTGGACTGGTTGGTGTCACGCGACGAGGTGCCTTTCAAACCGCTCATGTTCGCGCATGCCTCGCATCGCGGCGACCTTGTGCTGGAGCAGCTTGCCGAGGTGCTGCAAACCATGTCGCTGCGCATCGTGGAGGCGGCCTTTTTGCGTGTACCGATTGCCGGCAAGAGCGATGAGGCGCAGGCGGCAATTCTCTCGGATGCGCGCGAAAGCGGCCTGTTGCAGGCTAGTCTCAGACGTTTCGCAGAGGCGATTTGCGCTGGGCCATAAATTTTGCCGGGGGCGGCAAATATACAACTCTTTCCTGTAGGAATCTCCAACTCGCCTTAACCGTTTGTTGAAGTCCTGACGGCAGACTTCGACGCCAAGGAGAAAAGGCGTTGGGGGCAGTTTTGAAATCGTTGCGTCAGAGTACGCAGATCGGTCGTCATTCCATCGTGACGGCCGTTTTGATTTCTTTCGCAGTGGTCGTTGCCGTGGTGACCCTGATGGTGCTCTCGGCCATAGGCCGTGTGGCTGATTACTCCAACAAGCTGGATGACGAGCGCTCCTGGGAAACGACCGTCGGCGCGCTCAAGACTTTTCAGGGGCAACTCGAGGCGACGCTTCACGATCATTCGGCCCGCAATGATGCGGCGCGTAGCGTCTACGGAACAGACGATCAGGGCTGGGTCGCCGGAAACTATGGCGACATATCCTCAAACGGTGCGCTTTTCGATATCGCCGTCATCGTCGATGACCACAATAAGCCGATCATCGGCTACCACAACGGCGAGCCGGTGACGCAGAAGGTCGAGGATCTTCTTGGCACCGCCGTCTGGGCGCTGGTCGATCAGGTGCGCAGCACGCGGGTGACCGGTGTCCCCGAAGCGGGCGGCTACATCATGACCAGCAACGGCATCGCGGCTGTCGGAGCCGCGACGATCCGCGAAAGGTCCGGCCGCATTCCCGTCCCCGAAGGTCAGCGGCGCTATCTCGTTCTGGTGCGCTATCTCGATGCGGCCAGGATCAAGATGCTGTCCAACACCTATGTCATCAGCGGTCTCAAGCTGGTGCCGCCGGAGACCGTCGCGCGCTATGCCGTTTCCATCGTCGATCCGCTCGGCAAGTCGCTCGGACGGCTGGTCTGGAATTCGCGGGAACCGGGCGACCTCAGTTATCTCCAGGTCCGTCCGATCGTAGTCGGCGCGCTTGGTCTGGTAGGACTGTTCTTTATCGTATTGCTGATCTTGGGATCGCTCGCGGGACGCCGGTTGCGGGCCGAGGAAGTGCAGGCCCGCCAGGGCTCTCTTCGCGATCGCCTGAGTGGCCTCCTCAATCGCGAGGGACTGCGGCTCGACGTCGACCGGCTGGTCGAGCGGGCGAGCAGCGATGGCAGTAACGTCCTGCTTCTGTATCTTGATCTCGACGGGTTCAAGGAAATCAACGACGCCTATGGACATGGCACGGGCGACCAGCTCATCCGCGCCGTGGCCGCCGGCCTCAGCGTGCTCATCCCGCCGCAGGCGACGCTGGCGCGGCTTGGTGGCGATGAGTTCGCCATCGTTTTCCCGACCAGGGAGCTTAACGATGGGCCCGCCCTGGGATTGGCCGAACAGGTCCTGGATTTTCTTTCCGAGCCGCTGGAAATTGGTCGCCGCGTGATCGTCGTCGGCGCCAGCATCGGCATTGCAAGCTCGCCGGAAGGCCGCATCGATCGCGAGGAACTGGTGCGCCGCGCCGATCTCGCCATGTACAAGGCCAAAGAGGCCGGCCGGGCTCGTATGGCCTGCTATGAGACGGCCATGGATGCGCATCGTGAGGAACGCAATGCATTGGAACTCGATTTGCGCCGTGCGATCGAGATGGAAGAATTGACGCTTGCCTATCAGCCGCTTGTGGACGCGTCGAGCTGTGAGATGACAGGTGTCGAGGCGCTCGTGCGATGGAACCGCCCAGGCCACGGGCCTATCTCGCCCGACGATTTCATTCCTGTCGCCGAAACAAGCGGGCTGATCGAGGCTCTGGGACTTCTGGTGCTGCGCAAGGCATGCGAAGCGGCGCAGCAATGGCCGGATCTGCGCGTTGCCGTCAACGTTTCGCCGGGACAATTCCGCAATCCCGCCTTTGCCGATTACGTCCGCGGCGTGCTGAACCGGACGGAGATCGAGGCCGGTCGCGTGACGCTTGAAATCACTGAAGGCTATATCATTCAAAATCCGGAGCGTACCCGCAAGTCGATCGAGCGCCTGAAGGCGCTTGGCGTCAAGGTGGCGCTTGATGATTTCGGGTCGGGCTTCTCATCCATCGGTTATCTGCGCCAATTCGGCTTCGATCGCATCAAGATCGACCGCTCATTGACGATGGATGTGCTCGAAGATAGCCGTGCCCGCGAGATGCTGCGGGCGACGGTGGCGCTGGCCCGCTCGCTCGACATTCCGGTGACGGCCGAGGGTATCGAGCTTGAAGAGCAGGGAAGGGCGCTACGGGACTTCGGCTGCGACGAATTGCAGGGCTATTTCTATGGAAAGCCGATGCCTGCCGCCGACATCAGCAAGCGCCTGGCCGCGCAGATGACGGTTACCCTCGACGAAGAGCATGGCGCCGCCGCCTGATATCCTCAGCCGATATGCTGCTGGCCGCGTTTGCGGGCAAGAGCGACCTGCCGCTGTCTTTCGCGAAAGCGTTCCCGATCTTCCTCGCTGCGCTCGTGATAGCAATGGCTGCAGGAGACGCCGGCTTCGTAGAAGGGTGAGGTCACTTCTTCCACGGTGATCGGGTTGCGGCAGGCGTGACAGAGCTTGTGATTGCCCTCTTTCAGGCCATGCTCGACCGAGACGCGCTCGTCGAAGACGAAGCATGCGCCTTCCCAGAGGCTTTCTTCCGCCGGCACTTCCTCGAGATATTTCAGAATGCCGCCCTTGAGGTGATAGACCTCATCGAAGCCCTGCTGCTTCATGAAGGCCGTGGCCTTTTCGCAGCGGATGCCGCCGGTGCAATACATGGCGATCTTCGGCTTGTTGTGCAGGCCGGTATTCTCGCGCACCCATTCCGGAAATTCGCGGAACGTCTTGGTCTTCGGATCGACGGCGCCCTTGAAGACGCCGATCGCCGTCTCGTAATCGTTGCGGGTATCGATGACGATGGTATCGGGGTCGGAGATTAGCGCGTTCCAGTCCTTCGGCGCCACATAGGTGCCAACGATCTGGGTGGGGTCGATATCTTCGACGCCCATGGTGACGATCTCTTTCTTGAGCTTCACCTTCATGCGCACGAACGGCATTTTCGAGGCGTGGCTTTCCTTGTGTTCCAGGCCGGCAAATTCCGGCTGTGCCCTGAGGAAGGCGAGCACGGTGCCGATGGCGGCATGCGTCCCGGCGATTGTGCCGTTGATGCCCTCATGTGCAAGCAGCAGCGTGCCTTTGACGCCATTGGCCTCGCAGAGCGCAAGCAACGGCTCCTGCAGGCTTTCGAAGCGCGGAAGGGAAACGAAATGGTAGAGCGCCGCAACGAGGAATGCGCCGGTCGCCTCATGCCGTGAGCTGGAAAAGATGTCGGTCATGCCGGGGAAATACAATTTTGTGGGCCGGCAGGCAATCGGGATTTGCGTTGAAGCCTTGCGTCATCGAAACAGCATCGGCCGGCTGCTCTAGTCTGCCGCGTCCAGCCAGAGGCGCTTGACGGTTCGCGCTTCCCGCTCCGGCTTGTCGGCAAACACCCAGTGAGCCCTGTTCAATGCTTCTTCGCGGGCTATCTGCTGGCGGGAGATGATCGCCTCCAGCAGGCGTGCGCGGTCGTCGCTACCGTCGAACAACTGCGGTTCGCGATCGGCAACATCGGACAGGATCGCAAGATCGAGATAGCGGCCGAGCACATCGACCAATGCCTTGGCTTCAAGCTGCTTGGCGTGCATGGCGGCCGGCCAGATGTCCCTCAGCAACATGTGGTGCATCCAGTAATCCTGGCTGCGCTTGCGCAGATCGTGAAAGCTTTCCGCGTGAGGCATTTCGCCGAGGCATTCGGAGAGCGCTTCCATCGCCTTGCGACCGTTCTTGCGCCAGCTTTTCTGGAAGAGGCGTGCGGTATCGCGCCGACCAACGCCAAAGGATGTGTTCTTCACGGCCCCGATGGCTTCACCACAGACGGCGATTGCTGCCTTGGCCTTGTCTTCGAGGTCCGTCTCGGCCTCGGACAGGCGGTCGCGACGGCTCGTCAGCACAGCGGTGACGCGCGCCAGTGCTTGCTGCTCATCGTCAGACGTCGCAGTCTCCTGCAGATAATGGCTGACTTCAATCAATGCCGTGGCGTCCCGCACGCCCGAAAGCGTGCGTGCCACGTCTCGAAGGCGGGCATTTTCCTGCTGTTGGAATTCCCGAGCGAGCGGGGCAATCAAACGATAAAGGGCACGGACCCGCTTGATGCTTTTCCTGGCGGCATGCACCGCTTCGTGCAGGCCTTGCGGGCGATCCGTCAGGACAGCCATCGCCTTGCCGAGTTGATGCGCGGCGGCCTTGTGCACCTCGCCATCAAGAGCCCGGTCAGGCCGTATGCGATAGCTCATTATATTCCTGTTCGAACTGTGTCGCGAGCGCCTGGTTGGAATAGCGATGTTCGCCGGTCACTTCCCGGCCGATCCAATCCGGCAGTTCCGGATCATCGCTTTCGTCTTCCATCTCCACCTCGGCGATCACCAGGCCGCGATGGGCGCCGCGAAACACGTCGATCTCCCAGACAAATCCCTTGAAGGGCACCTTGTGGCGGGTTTTCTCGATCACGAGGCCGATGGCCGTTCCGAGCAGTTCCTCTGCCTCCGGAATCGGGATCTCATATTCGAATTCGTCGCGCGTCATTTTCTTGCCGATCTTGATCGTCAAGGTCGCGGTTGCCTCGTTCGTCAGCCTGATCCGGACTGAGCGATCCTCCATGGAGGCAATATATCCTTGCCGTAGAATGAGCCTCTCGGACACCAAATTACGCCACTGATCGCCGCGCACCAGAAACTTTCGCTCGATCTCTTTTGCCATGCGTTTGACATGCTCCACTGGCACAGATCGGGCTACATTATAGCAAGTCATGGGGATTTCCTACCCGTTGTATTGAGAGCAAGCTTTTGTCTCGACAAGCATCTCCGGGAAGGTTATTCGAAAGCCGGATTTCAATCGTTTTAAGGGAGCGCTCCGACCATGGGCGAGAAAACCGAGAAGCTTCTTTCCGTTCTGAAACTGCAACCGGTCGTACCCGTGCTGATCGTCGACGATGCGAAATCGGCCGTACCTCTGGCCCGGGCGCTTGTGGCCGGCGGGCTCAAGGCCATCGAGATCACGCTGCGCACCGCGGGCGCGCTCGATGCCATCCGCGCCGTCGCCGATGAAGTGGAGGGTGCGGAAGTCGGCGCCGGCACGATCCTGAATGTTGCCCAGTGGGATGCTGCTGTCGAAGCCGGTTCCAAGTTCATCGTCAGCCCCGGCACGACGCAGGAGCTTCTCGATGCGGCCCGCGCGTCGCATGTGCCGTTGCTGCCGGGTGCTGCCACCGCAAGCGAAGTCATGGCGCTGCGCGAAGAGGGCTATGCGGTGCTGAAGTTCTTCCCGGCCGAGCAGGCGGGCGGTGCGGCCTATCTCAAGGCTCTGTCCTCGCCGCTTGCCGGCACGCTCTTCTGCCCGACGGGCGGTGTCTCGCTCAAGAACGCCCATGATTATCTGTCGCTGTCGAACGTCATCTGCGTTGGCGGCTCCTGGGTCGCGCCGAAGGAGCTGGTTGCGGCCGGTGACTGGGCCGGGATCACCAAGCTTGCAGCCGAGGCTGCAGCGCTCAAGGGCTGAACGGCTTCCTTCTGATCGATTTCAGAGGCGCGCGGGGTTTCTCACGCGCCTTTTTCTTTGCCCTGGATTTGTATTTGCGGTTGCGCTTCCTATCTCCCTTTCACCATCACAAGGACGGAGGACCATCCATATGATCGACGCCCGCAAACTTCTTGACCAATTCCTGGGGTCGCAGGTTCCAGGAATGCAGGGAAGCGTGAAAGACAAGGCAACGCAGGCCATCAATCTTGCCAGGGACAATCCGATGGCAACGAGTGCCATCGCCGGCGTGCTGCTGGGAACGAAAACCGGACGTCAGATTGCCGGCAATACGCTGGCGCTCGGCGGCCTCGCAGCCATCGCCGGGCTCGGCTATCAGGCCTACAAGAATTACAGGGATGGCAATCAGCCGCAGCCGGCACCGCAATCCGCTCCTCAGAGCGAGCCGCAATTCCTGCCGCCGCCATCCAACTCCGGTTTCAGCACCGCTCCGGCAATTGCCAGCAATGATTTTACGCTCTCCCTGGTGCGGGCGATGATCGCCGCTGCCCGGGCCGATGGCCATATCGACGATACGGAGCGCCAGCGCATTCTCGGCAAGGTGCAGGAGAGTGGCGTCGGCTCCGAGGCCGAAGCCTTCTTCCAGCGCGAACTTGCCAATCCGGTCGATCTCGACGCCATTGTTGCCTCTGCGCAGACCGAGGAGCAACGGGTGCAGATCTATACGGCGTCGCGCCTGGCCATCGAGCCGGATTCCCGGGCGGAACGTGGCTATCTGGATCTGCTGGCAGGGCGACTTGGCCTGGCCGATCCGCTGGTCGATCATATCGAGGCGACGGTGGCAGGCGCCAAAGTCCAACTCTGAGGGGTAGAGCCAGTTGCCTTTCACCGGCGGCTGGCCTAAGCCTTCGCCGGAACATTTCATGGCGCTAGGGATCGGCAACTTGACGGACAAAAAGAGCGACACCCGCTCGGCGGCGATCGCAGCCGGTGTTATTTTGCTGGTCGCGACGGCCGTGCTCTATCTGATGCCAAACGTCATCGTCTGGCTCGGAAACATCTCGCCGTGGCTCGGGACGGGTTTCGGCGTATTGGTTATCCTGGCCTTCTTCTTCGTGTTCTGGCTGAGAGCTCGCTACCAGCGACGCAGCGGGCAATAAGCTCAATTCTGCAGCGAAGCGCCGAGCAGAATGACGCCGGTGCAGATGACAAGCAGCGCGCCGAAAATCTCGATGCCGTCACCGACCCATCCCGAGAGTCTCGAGCCCTTGCCGGTGAAGCGCACGGCGGTGCTTTTCGCGAAAACCGCGATAATGGCCAGCAGCGAGACGGTCAGTGCCGTGCCGATCGACATGGCGAGCACGGACAGCAGGCCGCCGAGATAGAGCCCATTCAGCATGGAGAAGGTCATGACGAGAAGCGCACCCGAGCAGGGGCGCAGACCGACGGCGATGATTGCCGACCAGGCTTCGCGGACGCTGAACTTCTCGTTCGACAGCATTTTCGGGTCTGGAAGATGGGCGTGGCCGCAGGCTTCGCAGTAAGCACCATCACCAGCCGCGTGAGCGGGATCGTAGCATTGATAGCCCTCGGCAGCCGGCATCATAGTGTTGCTGCTGCGTGAGAAGCCTCTCACCGAATCCGTGCCCGTTGCCGCACCTTCAAAAAGCGACAGGCTGATCGGGCCGGTTGACGTTGCCATCTGTATTTCCCGGCGCTGCGCCCGGCTTTGGAGCATCGCTCGCAGCTTGCGAAACAGAAGCCAGCCGCCGAACATGACGACCATGACGAAGCTGGCGATCTCCATCGCATTGGTCGCCATCGTCATGGTGATGCCGGAGCCGCGCAGCACGAAATAGGCGGCGCCAACGACGAGGACTGCGACGAGGCCCTGGATGAGTGCCGAGACGAAGGAAATGCCGATGCCGCGCTTCAGTTCAATCTCGTTGGCGACCATGTAGGAGGAAATAACTGCCTTGCCGTGGCCGGGGCCGGCAGCGTGGAAGATGCCGTAGGCGAAGGAGAGGCCGATCAGCGTCCAGAGCTGCCACGGGTCCTGGCGCATGGCCTCGATCGATTTGGTGAGGGCACGGTAGAAAGCCTGCTGCTCGTAATTCACATAGAGAAAGATCGGCGCCAGCGGTCCGCCCATCGGCTGGAAGCTCGGCTCGGCCGTGCCGATGCCAAGCGGCGAGCCTGCGGCATGCGCGAGGCCGGCGATCGCCAGAAAGGCAAACGCTGCGGTCGGGGCCAGTCTCTTTACGCTCGAAATCAGCATTGAACGTCTATCCGCGTTGCGAAGAGTTTCGACATCGTCGTTCCCGTCGGATCGTTGAAGAAGGCATCCGTCAATGTCGCCTTGTTTTCGGCGATGACCTCATCCGGGTTGGGCCGCACGACCTGGTGCGTGCAGCTTTTGAAGGCGTCGCCTTCTACGACCAGCTCGTTATCGGTCGGGAAATCGATCGATGTGTACAGTGTCGGGTCGTAGATGCCGAAGCTGAGCTTGTTGCCCTTGGTGAGCGGCATGGGCTCGGACGGTTTCACGGCAAAGAACATCAGGATCTGACCGTCGCGATAATCGACGTTGATGACGTCAGGCTTGTTCACCTTGATGCTTTTGCCGTTGAGCGTCAGGTTCGTGTAGTAGTCATAGTCGACAAGGGAATCGCGCACGGTCTTGCCGACTTCTTTCAGCTCGTCTGGGTCGAGCTTCAGGTTGGTGTTCTTGTCGAAATCCATCAGCACGGAGGACGAGAACACCTCGTCGAAACGCCAGACGTTGCGCAGCTCCTGCACATTGCCGTCCGGCCCGGCCAAAACCTCGAGCCGCGCTTCCACGAAAATATGCGGGTGCGCCGAGGCGATCGGCGGCACAAGCAGCATGCCGCCTGTCAAGGCGATAGCATAGACAATCGTGGATTTTTTCATGCGTCCGATGTGTTTCGTGAGCATTGATTCAGTTCGACTTCTGGTCAGGAAATGAGACGGAATTGGGACCGCTTGGCCCTTAGCCGTGCTTGCGGAACCAGTTGTGAAGGTAGTCCACAAAGATGCGCACTTTGGCGGGGAGATAGCGGCGGTGCGGGTAGACCGCATAGATGCCGCGATCTGTTGGAAGATAGTCGTTGAACAGCGTCAGCAGCTGTCCGCTTTCGATCGCCTTGCGGCCGATGAAATCGGGGACAACGGCAACGCCGAGATCGGACAGGGCGGCGCGCAAGGTCGCGTGCGGGCTGTTGACTTCAAGCGTGCCGTTGATGGCCACATTGAAGGTGGTGCTGTCGGCATCCACGAAGCGGATACTGCCTTGCGAACGATTGTTGCTGTCGATGATGAACGGCACGCGCGTCAGATCGGTCGGATGCTCCAGGGCCGGATAGCGGTCGAGGAATTCCCGGGTTGCGCAGAGATGGACGCGGAAATCGGAGATCTTGCGGGCGATCATGCCGGAATCTTCGAGCTTGGTGATGCGCACGGCCACATCGAAGCCTTCCTCGATCAGATCCACGAAGCGGTCGTCAGCAGCGATTTCGAGAGCAAGGTCGGGATTTTCCTTGGCGAAATCGATCAGAGATTGTCCGACTTCGGCATCGACGAAGGTGCGCGGCACCGAAACGCGCAACCGTCCTTTAAGCTGCTGGTTATTCTCGCGCACGAGGTCGGCAAGATTGTCGATCTCTTTCAGGATGTCGGAAGCGGTGCGATAGTAGGTATGGCCTGCCTCGGTCATGGAAAACTGGCGAGTGGTGCGGTTGAGCAGCAGCGCGCCGAGTTCGTCCTCAAGCTCACGGACATATTTCGAGAGCAGGGCCTTGGAGCGCCCGGTCTTGCGAGCCGCCGCCGAAAACCCCTCGGCTTCCACCACGTCGATAAAGGCACGAATCCGGGTCAACGTATCCATGGTGAAGCCTCCCGTTAACTGTTTCCGGATGTTGAACAAAACGCGCTGATTTGTTCAATTATTTTTTTAGGGCACGGGCGAAAAAAATTCTTGATTGTTACGGCGAATGTACCTATTTCCGGATCAGCCCAAAGTCGCACGTGCCCGTGGGTGTCCGCCGATCCTCGATGTGGTGAGAAAATCGGTAAGGTACCTGGAACTAACCCCTCCAGTCGCTATTTCGGCCAACCGAAAAATGCGAGGACATCTAAAGCAACGACGGTGCGGGCCTTTTTGTTCTCTCCCGGCTTTCCATCAGCCGGGGTTACTGAAGAGGCACACCTTCATTGCCGGAAGTGCGGTTGGGATACTCCCTCCAATCCATGGCAGACAAAGCGAATTAGCGCCGCTTGCGGCACTGGTTCATCATCCGCGCTTCGCGCATTTGCACGGTACCGGGGTCTCCACCGGCTGGTTCCTGAGCGAATGAGCGTCGCCCTTTGTCCTCTGGGTCTTTCCCCGGAGTTTTTGGAATTGAAAGGGAATTGACATGACCACGCAGCGTATTCGCGACTTTCTCGCTACCCGACGTCCGGACGGTCCTTGCCTGGTGGTCGATCTCGATGTCGTCCGCGATAACTTCCGTGCCTTCCGTCATGCCATGCCGGACAGTGCCATCTATTATGCCGTCAAGGCCAACCCGGCTCCGGAAGTGCTGCGTCTGCTCGCAAGCCTCGGCTCCAACTTCGATTGCGCGTCCGTCGCTGAAATCGAAATGGCGCTCGATGCCGGTGCGACCGCTGCCCGCATCTCCTTCGGCAACACGATCAAGAAGGAGCGTGATATCGCTCGTGCGCATGCGCTCGGCATCAGCCTCTTCGCCGTCGACAGCCACGAGGAAGTCGAGAAGATTTCCCGTGCCGCTCCCGGCGCTCGCGTGTTCTGCCGCGTCCTGACGGACGGCGAAGGCGCCGAATGGCCGCTGTCGCGCAAGTTCGGCTGCGTTCCGCAGATGGCTGTCGACGTTCTCGTCTACGCCCATCAGCTGGGTCTGGAATCCTACGGCGTGTCTTTCCATGTCGGCTCGCAGATGACCAAGGTCGACGCCTGGGACGCTGCTCTTGCCGATGCCAAGCGCGTCTTCGTCTCGCTGGCCAAGCAGGGCATCCACCTGCAGATGGTCAACATGGGCGGTGGTTTTCCAACCAAGTATCTGCGCGACGTTCCGTCGGCTGAGGCCTATGGCAAGGCGATCTTTGCGTCTCTGCGCGCCCATTTCGGCAACCAGATCCCGCACACGATCATCGAGCCGGGCCGCGGCATGGTCGGCAATGCCGGTGTGATCAAGGCTGAAGTCGTCCTGATTTCGAAGAAGTCGGACAATGATGCCGCTCGCTGGGTGTTCCTCGACATTGGCAAGTTCGGCGGTCTGGCCGAAACCATGGACGAGGCGATCCGCTACCCGATCCGCACGGAGCGCGACGGCGACGAGATGGAAGCCTGCGTGATTGCCGGCCCGACCTGCGATTCGGCTGACGTGCTCTATGAAAAGAACCTCTATCCGCTGCCGGTGACGCTCACCATTGGCGACGAGGTCCTGATCGAAGGCACCGGCGCCTATACGACGACCTATTCGGCTGTTGCCTTCAACGGTTTCGATCCTCTGAAGGCCTACATCATCTAAGGTCCGACTTCGCCGACCCCGTAATCAGTCGGGGCGGCACTCTCACAATTATTTGTCACCACCGCTGATAACGGTATTGGGCAACGGGAGGCCAAGATGGCCGCTGTTCTTGATTCTGTCCGCGCATTCTTTGCGCCCACAACTTTTACCCTCGACCTGGAAAACGCAGGCGATGTCGTCGCGCGAGAAAATCTGCTGGATCGCGCCATGGGTGCCGACCGCCGCAAGAAGTCGTCCGAAAAGCTGCGCCACGGCCGCGTTCCGGCCGAAGGTCTGGCACTGGTCGCTCGCGACCGCGCCGGCCATGTCGTCGGTACGGTTCGTCTCTGGAACGTCGAAGCCGGCGTCGATCGCGAGACGCGTCCGGTCGATGCGCTGCTGCTCGGCCCGCTGGCCGTTGACCCTGCCTATGAAGGCAAGGGCATGGGTTCGGCGCTGATGCGCGCTGCCGTCCTGGAAGCCAAGAAGCGCGGCCATGGCGCCATTCTGCTGGTCGGCGATGCGCCTTACTATGAGCGCTTCGGCTTCTTTGCCGAAAAGGCCCGCCATCTGGTGATGCCGGGACCGTTCCAGCGCGAGCGTTTCCTTGCGCTTGAGCTCAAGGAAGGCTGGCTCAGTGGCGCTGCCGGCATGATCGTCGCCAGCGGCCGCAAGCTTGCCCAGCCGCCGATGTCAAAGGCTGCCTGAAAGCTACTTGCCTTCGCTCCAAACGAGCGAGGGCACTCCTAATGCTCGTTGAATTTGCTATGCCGCTACATACTGGCGGAACGCTAGATGTTCTGATCCATCGTCTCGGCCGGAATTTCGTCGGCGGGATGAATACGGACGACGACAGCGGGCACACCGGCAACAGTGCAATGGGGCGGTACGGCTTTCACGACGACGCTGCCGGCCGCGACCTTGCTGAAGGCGCCGACTTCGATATTGCCGAGGATTTTTGCACCGGCGCCGATCATCACGCCATGGCGGATCTTCGGATGCCGATCGCCGCTCTCCTTGCCCGTTCCCCCAAGCGTGACGTTCTGCAGGATGGAGACTTCATCCTCGATCACGGCTGTCTCGCCGATGACGATGCCGGAGCCATGATCCAACATGATCGAGGAGCCGATCCTGGCGGCCGGATGGATATCCGGACCGAAGACGAGCGAGACGAGATTGGAAAGCCAGCTGGCGATTTCCGTGCGGCCCTCGGTCCAGAGCGCATGGGCGATACGGTGGGTCTGCAGGGCATGAAAGCCCTTCAGGTTCAACAGCGCGTGCAGATAGGTCGTGCAGGCGGGGTCGCGGGTGCGCACGGCGAGGAGATCGGCTTCGGTCGCCTGCAGGATTGCGGCGTGCCGCGCCAACACGCCTGATAGCAGCGAAAGCAGTTCGTCGTGCTCGATCCGGACGACGCAAAGCCGGGCGGTGAGCACATTGGCGAGGCTCTCGGCATTCGAGCGGCTGGCAAGGATCTGTGCCTGCAGCAAAGGGCCGAGCGTCGGCTCACGCTTGGCGAGCTCGGCAGCCTCCCGGCGGATCACATCCCAGACGCTTTCGGCTGATGCAGGTGTATTTCCGGCGATTGCCGATCCTGACTGGGGCATGATGCTGTCTTTCTCTTCAACCGGAGACGTCGACGACGCCGCAATCGCCGGCTTCGGAGGCGAAGGCCAGCAATTTGCCGGACTTGCTCCAGCTCATCGATGTGATCGCACCCTTGCCCGGCCGGCGCAAGAGCGCTTCCTTGGCGTCGCCGAGGCGGACCGCGAGGATCATGCCGTCGATGAAGCCGATGGCGAGGATATCCTCGGCAGGATGGAACTTCACGCAAGTGGCCATGATGTTGGCGCGGCTGCCGAGTTCGAGCGGCGCTTTGCCCATCGGGCCGTCCTTGCCCTGGAAGGGCCAGACGATTGCGGCTGGTGCACCGGACGAGGCGAGCCACTTGCCCTTTGCCGACCACGACAGGGATTTCACCTTGGCGGGGTAGCCCGTCATGCGCATGTGCCGGGCTTCGGCGCCCGGTTTGACATCCAGCTTCCAGCCGTGCAGGGCGTTTTCTTGCATGGTGGTGACGATGAACTGGCCGTCCGGCGAGAAGGTGACGGCGTTATGCGCGCCCTTCCATTCCAGATTGATCGGCTGTGCGCTCATGCCGACCCAATGCAGCGATACGCCATTGTAGCGGGCGGCGGCGATGCGCAGGCCCTTGGGCGCAAACGCTATGCCTTCGACGGTGCGCTCTTCCGCAAATTCCTTCGTCGTGCCGTCGGACAGTCGCACGAAGGTGCTCTTGCCGTAGGAATAGGCGACCGCACCCTGCGGACCCGCGGCGATCTGCGCGATCCATTTGCGCGGGGCTTCAGCCAGGACCGTCACGCCGCCATCGGCTGCGATGCGCAGAACCTTGCCATCTTCGCCGCCTGAAATCAGGCTTTCGCTATAGGGATCGCGAATGCAGGTGAGCATGCCCTGATGGGCTTCGGTCACCTTGTCTCCGCCTTCCAGGCGATGGATTGCGCCGGCGGCGCTGGCGAAGAAGGGGGTGTCACCTAAAAATTCGACGGCCAGAACGTGGCCGTCGATATCAAGCGGAGCAACAGTCGGCATCAGGCGGACGCCTCGCAGGCCTTGAAGCTTGCTTCGAGCTTTTCGCGGTCGAGGTCCCGGCCGATGAAGACCAGACGGCTTTCATGCTTTTCGCCATCCTTCCAGGGACGCTGGTGATCGCCTTCGATGATCATGTGCACGCCCTGAACGACGTAGCGTTCCGGATCGTCCTTGAAGGCAATGATGCCCTTGAGACGCAGGATGCTCGGCCCCTGGGTCTGCGTAACCTTCTGGATCCATGCGAAGAACCGCTCCGCGATCATCTCGCCGCCGCGGAGCGACACCGACTGCACGGTCACGTCATGGATCGGCGACGGGGCGTGGTGATGGTGGTCGTGACCGTGGTCATGATCATGGTGGTGGTGATGATCGTGGTCGTGGTCGTGGTCATGATGATGGTGATCATGGCCGTGATGGTCGTGATCGCAATCCGGGCCGCAGACATGATCGTCATGGCTCTGGTCGAGGAAATGCGGATCGTTTTCGAGCGCACGCTCCAGATTGAAGGCACCCTGGTTCAGCACGCGGGCAAGGTCGACGCCGGAGCGGGTCGTCTTGTAAACGCGGGCGGCCGGGTTGATGGCGCGCACGATATCCTCGATCTGCGCCAGCTCTGCCGGCGATACGAGATCGGACTTGTTGATGACGACGACGTCGGCAAAGGCGATCTGGTCTTCGGCCTCGCGGCTGTCCTTGAGGCGCAGCGGCAGGTGCTTGGCGTCGACCAGCGCGACAACGGCGTCGAGTTCCGTCTTGGTGCGGACATCGTCATCCATGAAGAAGGTCTGGGCGACGGGAACCGGATCGGCAAGGCCCGTCGTTTCGACGATGATGCCGTCAAAGCGGCCGGGGCGGCGCATCAGGCCCTCGACGACGCGGATCAAGTCGCCGCGAACGGTGCAGCAGACGCAGCCGTTGTTCATTTCGTAGATTTCTTCGTCCGACTCGACGATCAGGTCGTTGTCGATGCCGATTTCGCCGAATTCATTGACGATGACGGCGTATTTCTTGCCGTGGTTTTCGGAGAGAATGCGATTGAGCAGCGTCGTCTTGCCGGCACCGAGATAGCCGGTGAGAACGGTAACGGGAACGGGCTTTTGCGTGGCTGTTTCGGTCATGGGAGCCTCGAAATATGGAAGGTTGCCCCGGGGAGCGGATATTGGTCGGGTTCCATATAAGGAGTTGGAGACGGCAGTTCAAAGGCTTTTATATGTTATAAGATCACATTGGGTTGCGGACGGGCGAAATGGCCGCATGGTCAGGTCAGCGTTGATACATCGAAGCCATCGACATCCTGCAAAAGCTCCACCAGCCCTTTGACCGCATGGGCGATCAGCCTTTCGCCCTTTACAGCTGTTGCCGCCCTGGCATTGCCGGCCACGCCTTGCGCGCTCAGGTCCGACATCTTCCAGCCGAAGGCATGGGGGCCATAGGCGCGAAGATGCTTGAGGTCGCGGGTGAAATCGGACTGGCGGGACGGAAAGTTTTCCGCCTTCGACATATCGACCTTTTCCGGATCAAGGGCGAGCATGACGGAAGTCTCGATATCGCCGCCGTGAATATCGATGGCCTTGTCGTCCGGTGCGATCAGCCCGTCCGGCACGCCGAAGCGGGTCCAGCTGGTGGCGACCGCCAGCATGCCGAAGCGGACGCGGGCTTCGGTCGCGACAATGGTCATCAACGGCGAGTTGCCGCCATGGGCATTCAGCATGACGAATTTGCGGATGCCGAGCTTGTGCATTCGCTCAGCAATGCCGAGCCAGCGTTGAACCGCCTCATCGAAGGCAAGCGATTTCGAGCCGGCGACATCCATGTGCTCGATGGAGTAGCCGACGGGCTCGGCGGCGAGGAAGGTGACGGGCAGATTGGCGGGCAGGGCAGTCTTGAGGCGGGCGACGATGCCTTCGGCGATCAATGTGTCGGTTTCGAACGGGAGATGGGGCCCGTGTTGCTCATAGGCGCCAAGTGGCAGCACGACGATCCATTTTGCCCGTTCTTCAGGGGTCAATGTAGCATCATTGTCGTCGAAACATGGCAAAGGATACGCCATCTGAGGGTGTGCCTCTTGTTTATGTCAATAACCTGCGCAATGTCATAGCGTGATGGCGCATCGGCGAAAAGGTCAACGGAATCACGATGGGTAAGAAGAACAAGGTCGGGAAGAAAAGTAAGTCAGGTAAAAAGAAGGATCACCGCGACTACACGCTTGCCGATCTGTCGCCGGCATTGACGCAGGCGGCGCGGTCGATGCGCACGGTGATAACACGCAACCTGACGGCAAGCGGTCTTTATGCCGGGCAGGATGGCGTCATTCTTGCCCTGGCGGCAAGTGACGGTCTCCCCGCCGGGTCGCTGGCACAAAAGCTCGGCGTCAAGGCGCCGACTATGACGCGCACGATCGGCCGCATGGAAGCGCAGGGCTTCGTCGAGCGCCGGCCGGATGCCGAAGACGCCCGCCTGACCAAGGTCTATCTGACCGAAACTGGGCGCAACAGCGTCAGCGAGATCGAAAGTTCGGCTGCCAGCTGTGACGAGTTGGCGACGCGCGGCTTCTCCGAAAAAGACATTCGCTCGCTCGTGCGGCTGCTCAAGGCGATCGAGAATAACCTCCAGGCCGGCGATGACGACGAGGATGATGAGGAAATCTGAAATTCCTCAAGAATTCGAGTTGCGCGGCGCGATTAAACCTTTTAATTAAATATTTTAAATTCCGGAATCGTAAAACGACGGAATGAGTATAAAGCTGCGTTTCACGGGGAGGGTGCGCGTGGCGCAAAAGATAAAGCTTTCGACGATTGCGGAAACGCTGGGCATTTCAACGGCAACGGTATCCCTGGCCTTACGTGACAGCCCGCTGGTTGCGGCCAACACGCGTGACAAGATCAAGGATCAGGCCCGCGCGCTCGGCTATATATACAATCGCCGCGCGGCCAGTCTCAGGACGTCACGCTCGGGGATCATCGGCGTCGTCGTGCACGACATCATGAACCCCTTTTACGGGGAAATTCTGAAAGCGATCGAAAGCGAGCTCGACCGCAGCCGTCACACATTCATTCTTTCCAACCACTATGATTCCGTCGAAAAGCAGCGGACCTTCATCGAGACGCTGCTGCAACTCGGCGGCGATGGCGTCATCATGTCGCCGGCGATCGGCACGCCGCCTGAAGATTTCGAGCTGGCCGAAGAAAACGGCATGCCGGCTATCCTTGTAGCGCGTCAGATCGATGCGCTGGATCTGCCGACCTTTCGCGGCGATGACAGCTACGGCATCTCGCTTGCGACCAACCATCTGATCAGCCTTGGCCATCGCTCCATTGCGATGATCGGCGGCACCGACCAGACCTCGACCGGGCGCGACCGCTATCAGGGTTATGTCAACGCGCTTCGTAAGGCTGGCATCGAAGTCGATCCCGATCTGCGCATTCCCGGCGCGCGCTCCAAGCAGGGTGGTTTCGAAGCGGCGGTGCATTTCCTGTCGCTGCCGCAGAAGCCGACAGCTGCGGTCTGCTGGAATGATCTGGTCGCCATCGGCCTCATGAACGGTATTTCCCGCGCCGGCCTCGTGCCGGGACGGGACATCTCCGTCACCGGCTATGACGATCTGGAGGAAGCGGCGATCGCGACGCCTGCGCTTACCACGGTATGGAACGGCCAGGCCGAGGTCGGAAGGCTTGCAGCGAGAGCGCTTTTGGATAGGTTAGCTGGAAGCCATGAGCCGGATGGTATTCATCTCATCAAGCCGGAAATGCGCATCCGCCAGTCGACAGTGCCCTACAAGGCTCGCTAGTAGCGCCGAACCGTATCTCAAAGGAAAGATTCATGTCCGATAACCGCGTTGCCATCCTCGTCCCGGGGAAGATACACCCGCGTGTGCTCGAAAGGCTTGGAAAGCAGTTCGATGTCATCTCCGTCGATCGCGATGGTGGGCCGAAGGTTGACGCGGAAACTACGGCTCGCGTGCGTGGCGTGGCTGTCGCGGGTGGTTTCAACGCAGCCTGGATCGATGCCTTTCCGAATGTCGAAGTCATCGCCAATTTCGGCGTCGGTTATGACGGCATCGACGTCAAGCACGCCGCTTCGAAGGGTGTCATCGTCACCAACACGCCCGACGTGCTGAACGATGAAGTCGCAGATACGGCGATCGCCCTGCTGCTGAACACGCTGCGGCAATTTCCGAAGGCGGAAAGCTGGCTGCGTGAGGGACGCTGGGCGAAGGACGGCGCGTTTCCGCTCTCGCCCTTCTCGATGAAGGGGCGTCGCATCGGCATTAACGGTCTTGGCCGCATCGGCCTGGAGATCGCCAGAAGGCTCGAGCCGTTCAAGGTGAAGATCGGTTACCACACGCGTACGCCCCGCGACGCGCTGCCCTATGATTACTATTCAACCCTCAAGGAGATGGCGCAGTCGGTGGATACGTTGATCTCCATCGTGCCGAAGACGCCGGAAACGCATAAGGTCATCAATGCCGAGATCCTTTCGGCGCTCGGACCGCAGGGCGTGTTCATCAATGTCGGCCGCGGCTGGTCCGTCGATGACGATGCGCTGATTGCTGCGCTCGGCAACGGAACGCTCGGAGCCGCCGGCCTCGACGTTTTCTACGACGAGCCTAATGTTCCGGAAGGCTATCTCTCGCTGCCTAACGTTTCGCTTTTGCCGCATGTGGCTTCCGCCTCTGCGCCAACGCGCGATGCGATGGCCGATCTGGTGGCCGACAACATCATCGAGTGGTTCGCTAAGGGCAAGGCGGTAACGCCGGTGCCGGAAACGCCGGTCAAGCCGCGCGGCTGATCAGACGGCGTTTTGGTGATGGGGAGCGGCGAGGGGCCGCTCCTTGCTCGATGCATAGTCGCGCACGGCGTCGCCGAATGCGACAAATAGCTTGTGCGACGGCGAATCCGTCTCGGCCCAATATTCCGGGTGCCATTGCACGCCGACGGCGAAGGCCTTGGCACCGATCACGGAGACGGCTTCGATCGTGCCGTCTTCGGCAAGCGCTTCCACCTGCAGCCTCGGGGCCGTCTCGGCAATCGCCTGACGATGCAGAGAATTGACCCGCACTTCGCCCGGACCGATGACACGGGCGATGCAGGAACCTTCCTTGACGAAGACGCTCTGGCGGATGGAGTACATTGTGTCCCGGTCGACATTCTGAGGCTTGCGGTGATCCCAGATGCCAGGCTGGTCCTGGATCTCGCTCGCCAGCGTGCCACCAAGCGCAACGTTCAGCTCCTGAATACCACGACAGATGGCAAGCATCGGAATGGCGCGTTCAATGGCCCTCCGGATGAGCGGCAGGGATGTCGCATCGCGCGCCGGATCGAACGGCCCATCGCTTTCGTGAGCTTCTTTGCCATAGAGCGACGGATGCACATTGGTGGCGGAGCCGGAGACGAGCAGGCCGTCGACGCGGTCCAGAATGGCGTCGGCATCATTGTCTTCTTCCAGTGCCGGAACGATGAGCACCGTCAATCCCGCTGCCTTTACCGCCGCGCGGACATATTGCAGCTGCACCGCGTGCCAACTCGTACCGTCGAACTCACGGATGTCGGCGGGAATGGCAATGATCGGTCTGGACATGCAAGGCTCCGAAGGCTGCTGAACGGCTGTTTGTCGGGATCCGTGAATGACGAAGATGTCAATCCGAGGGCGGATTACCCTAGTCCTTAGTCTACGCGAAGAGGGTTCGACCGGCAACGCGGAGTGGTTTCAATAAGGCTTTGTTTCCGTTCGTCACGCGGATGTACAGGAATCGCCATAATGCGATGCAAGAGCAAACTTGAAAGACAGTGTGCGGCGTGGTTAGTTCCATCGCTTGCGCTGGGTTGGGGAGCGCGCCGCTCTCCTGCAGAACCGCCCGTATAGGAGATTTCGATGGATCGCCGTTCCTTTATAAGGCGGGCAGGAGCAGTTGGCGCAGGCGCTGCCGCCTCCGCGCTTGCGAGCCCGGCTTTGGCCCAGGAATATCCGAAGATCACCTGGAAGATGACTTCGTCGTTTCCCAAGAGCCTGGATACGATCTATGGCGGTGCGGAGGATATTGCCTCGCATGTGTCCGATGCGACCAACGGTAATTTCGTGATCCAGACCTACGAGGCCGGCGAGATCGTGCCCGCCGCGCAGGCTGCCGATGCCGTGAGCGCCGGCACGGTCGATGCCGCTCACACCTGCTCCTATTATTTCTCCAACAAGGATCCGACCTATGCCATCGGTACGGCGCTGCCGTTCGGCCTCAATGCCCGGCTGACGAATGCCTGGTTCTACCAGGGCGACGGCAACAAGCTGATGAACGAATTCTATGCGACGCAAGGTATTCTCGGCCTTCCGGCCGGCAATACCGGAACGCAGATGGGCGGCTGGTTTCGCAAGGAAATCAATACGCTTGATGACCTCAAGGGGCTGAAGATGCGCATTGCCGGCCTTGCCGGCAAGGTGATGGAAAAGATCGGCGTCGCGCCGCAGCAGGACATTGCCGCCAATGGTGTCTATGATGCACTGGACAAGGGCACGGTCGATGCGGTCGAATGGGTCGGGCCTTATGACGACCTGAAGCTCGGACTGCAGAAGATCGCCAAATACTATTATTATCCGGGATGGTGGGAAGGCGGCGCCGTGGTGCATGCCTTCTTCAATCTCGACAAGTGGAATAGTCTGCCGAAAAATTATCAGACGATCCTTGCCGATGCCTGTGCTTTTGCCAACACCAACATGCTGGCGAAATACGATGTAAAGAATCCGCAGGCGCTGAAAGATATCGTACAGCAGGGCGTGACGCTGCGTCCCTTTAGCCAGGAAATCATGGAAGCGTGCTTCCAGGCGGCCAACGGGCTCTATGCCGAGCTGTCCAAATCCAACGACTCCTTCAAGCGTATCTATGAGGATCAAGTTGCCTATAAGAAGGATGCATATCTCTGGATGCAGCTCTCCGAATATACTTTCGATACCTTCATGATGATTCAGCAGCGTGCGGGAAAGCTCTAATCAGTATTCTATAAGTGTTTAGTGATGTTGTGTTTTATTTATTAGGCACTTAAATACTACATTGCTGGTAGAATCCACTTGGGTCGATTGCGCGAATACGATGCGGCTTACAACTTAAATTCAACGTAAGTTACCGACATAATTGGAAAAACTGTCGCGATGCATGCTATTTGGGCAATCAAATTTTAAAACGTTTCACCTAGGGTGTCCGCCGCATCAGGGGAACTCTGAATGAAGCCTCCAAGCCCGAACACCGTGCCGACGGATGTTTATCTGTCGTTCGTCAGTTCGCTTTTCGGAAACCGTAAAACATTGTTTACGGGGGTGGCTGTCCATATCCTGACGTATGTCATCGTCTTCCTGAGCACGCGCGCGAACATCTACCTCGTCCTTTGCCTGGCTTTCGCAGCCGTATTTGCATTGCGGATGTATTCGTTCTGGCTTTTCGACGTGGCCGACAAGCATAGTTTCACGCGTGCCGACATCGCGCGCTGGGAAACGCGCTATGTGATCGGCGCGGCGGCGACGGCGTCCATCCTCGGCATCGGCAGCGGCTATGCCATTCTGATCGTGCAGGATCCGCTGGCCGAATTCATCTGTATCGCCGTGACGATGGCGTCGATGGTATCGATCGTCGGCCGCAACTACGGTTCACAGAAGGCGATCGATCTCCAGACGCTCGCCTGTTGCCTGCCCATCATCATCGCCTGCCTGATGTCGCAGCAGCTCTACAAGGCCGTGGTTTCCATCATGCTCGTGCCGTTCGGCCTGACGACGCGCGCGATGGCAAACGGTGTGCGGGAGTTTCTCTACAAGAATGTCATTGCGTCACGCGAGATCTCGCAGATCGCCGACCGGTTCGATACGGCGCTCAACAATATGACGCATGGCCTGTTCATGCTGGACGCCCACAACCGCATCCTCGTGGTCAATCGCAAGGCATGCGAACTGCTGAATTTCTCACATCAGGAGCAGCTCAAGGACTGTGAGTTCGATGTCGTGCTGCGCTACGGCGCGCGTCATGCCTTCATCGACGGGTCGCTGCCGGGGCTCATTCAGCGGCAGATGGCACAGCTCGTCAGCGGCACGCTGTCGCGCACGCTGATCCAGTTCAACGAAGATCAGTTTCTGGAATTTTCGGCCAGCCGCCGCGCCGATGGCGTCGTCATCCTGATTTTCGAGGATGTGACGGTTCGCATTCGGGCCGAGCGCAAGATCCTGCACATGGTGCGCTATGACCCTCTGACAGGATTGCCGAACCGCGAATATTTCGTCGAGATGGTCAAGGAGAAGCTCGCTGCGCGCAGCAGTGAAGGCCAGATCGGCATTCTGGTTCTCGACGTCGACGACTTCAAGCATGTCAACGACACCAAGGGTCATGTGACCGGAGATCGTTTGCTGGTCGCCATTGCCGAGCGACTGAAGGAGATCGCAGGCACCACAGCGCTTGCTGCGCGTCTGGTGGGCGACCAGTTCGTGCTGTTTTTCCCGAATGAGGGCAATGCGTCTGATATCGACGACCGCGTGCGCGCGCTCCATGCCGGGATGACGGGTAGCTACGATGTCGATGACAATAGCTTCCGTATTTCGTTCAGCGGCGGCTACGTGACCATGTCGAACCGCGAATTCCGTTCCGAGGAATGGCAGATCAAGGCCGATCTGGCGTTGTTCGACGCCAAGCTGAGGATAAAGGGCGGCTGCAGCGCCTTCGAGCAGGAGATGGATGCGCGTTACGTCGAGCGGCAGAAGCTGAAGGATGATTTGCGCGAGGCAGTGGAGGCCGGCAATCTTCAAGCCGTGTACCAGCCGATGTTCACGCCGGACGGCTCCCGTATCGATTGCTGTGAGGCACTGGCGCGCTGGGTTCACCCGGAAAAGGGCTCAATTCCGCCCAACATCTTCGTGCAGATCGCCGAGGAAATGGGCATCGTCGGCGGCATCACCCGCTTCATGATCAACCAGGCTTGCCGGGATTGCGTCTCATGGCCGGCACCGGTTGCCGTTTCGGTCAACCTCTCGGCGCAGGATCTGCGCAGCAACGATATCGTCGGTATCGTCATGGAAGCGCTCGACGCGTCTGGTCTGGAGGCTTCGCGGCTGCATCTCGAGGTCACCGAAAGTTGCCTCATGGATGAGGTAGCGACGGTGCGCTCCATTCTTGCCGATCTACGCTCCAAGGGTATCACGATCGCAATCGATGACTTCGGCACGGGCTTTTCCAGCCTCAGCTATCTCGATTCGCTGCCTGTGGATGTCGTTAAGATCGACCGGTCGTTCGTTCGTGACATCACGACCGACAGCCGCCGCTTCAAGCTGCTGTGCGGCATTGTCGATCTTTCCCGCGCTCTCAGCCTTCACATCGTCATCGAGGGTGTCGAGACGTTGGAGCAACTGGCGCTCATCGTTGAAAAAAATCTGGCCGATATCATCCAGGGCTACGTATTCTCAGCTCCGGTTTCCAAGGAACAAGTTTCCGGCATGGTGGAAAATCTTGTCCGGCGACAGTCAGGGCCGCGGCACGATCACGTCGCCTGACACGTCTGAGACGCTTGGGATCATCGTTGGTAAGTCACCATGGCTCGCGAAAGCAAGACAGCGGATCTATTTTGCGCACCTTTATCAAGGCCGGTCATTGTCTGTTTTACAGCAACGTACACTCGGGCGCTTCCACGATCTCCAATTTATACCGGTATTCGTTTGAAAAATTAACCTTAATGAACGAATAGTTAATAAAATCTAAAACAAATATTGATCAAATTTTCCGTAAATACCATTAATGATTCGTTAACCATCACGGAACATTAATCATGACGCATATGAGTACTTTGCAAAACAGCTTCGCTGGCAAGCTGATGGAGGTGCTCGATCACGTGGAATACCGCCGAATCGAAAGCAGCGAAGACATGGAGGATGTCGCGCGGCTACGCTACAAGGCCTACAAGGCGCGCGAAGTCTTGCCGGTGGCGGCCAAAAACCTGATCGACGACATCGATTTCGATGATCACGCCTATATTTTCGGGGTTTATTACTACGAGGAATTGGTCAGCACGGTGCGAATACACCATGTGACGCCAAATCATCGAGTATGCCAGTCGACCGGCATTTTCCCTGACGAGATTCACGCCTTTCTCGATGCCGGCATGACGTTGATCGATCCCGCGCGTTTTGCCGTGGATCCTGATCTCGAGCTCGAATTGCCGGCTTTGCCCTACCTGACGCTGAGGCCGGCCATCGTGGGTGCCATCTACTTCGACACGGATCGGGTGATGCAGCATATTCGCCCGGCACATGCGGCTTTCTATAAACGCGTCTTTTATGCCGATACGGTCGTGCCGCCGCGCATGACCAAGACTTACGGTTTCGAACTGACGCTGCTGGCATCCCGATCGAAGGAGATTCGCGGCAAGCTGATGCAACGATATCCGTTTTTCGATTCCGAACCCTACGAGCGGCGCATGATGTTTTCCCGCAGCGAAGACACCGGCACTCCGCCTTTGACCATCCTGCCGACGGCACGGCTGGCAAGCGGTGGTCGACGCGACATTCGAGGGCAGTTTGGCTAGAGCAATTCCAGCAAAAGTGCGAAGCGGTTTTGCGTCCGGAATTGCTTGAGGCAAGGAGATAGAGCATTTCCGTTCAAAAACGGAAATGCTCTGAGCTGCGCACCGATGCGACCTTCTCGTGCATTGCATTTTCCCTCGCTTTGTGTAACCCCTCGGTAGAGGATATTTGGCTGTGGCATCTCGCTCTTTGATGCTGCAGCTTTTGAGGACAATCTCCTGCCGCCAGCGAGCTACAAGGCATGTCGGGGGAGAGGATTGAGGGGAGATTTTTGAATGGCCGAACATCATACTGGACCCGCGGAAACTGGTGCTCCCATGGACTACAGGGAGCATGAAAAGACCTATAATGGCTTCCTTTTCGTCGCCAGGGTCGGATCGGCGATCATTGCCGCGCTATTGATTGGAATGGCTGCCGGTTTCTTCGGCCACGCCGGCCTGTTCGGCGGATTTGCCATTTTCCTCGTTCTTGCGATCGTTGGCGGTTTTCTCGTGCGCTGATCGACGCTGGGCTGTTCCGCCCGCGCTTTCCCTGAAATTCTGACCTGATTTCGCAGGTTCTTGCGCTGCTGTATTCAGCGGGGCTGTCGTTTGATGCGAGGTGTTGTCGTTGGGCAATCTGGTTTTTGTCGGCAAAGAAACCGTAGGGGATGAAACGCGCGTCGCGGCATCCGTCGAGAGTGTCAAGAAGATGAGAAGCCTCGGCTTCGATGTGGTCATCGAGGCTGGCGCCGGGGCTTCGGCCCGCATTCCTGACAGCGAATATGAGGCCATGGGCGCGCGCATCGGCACCACGAAGGATGCCAAGCGGGCGGATGTGATCCTCAAGGTCAGGCGACCGACGAGCAAGGAAATTACCGGCTACAAAAGCGGCGCGATCGTCATCGCCATCATGGATCCCTATGGCAACGAGGCAGCTCTCGTCGAGATGGCGCGCGCCGGACTGACGAGCTTTGCCATGGAGCTGATGCCGCGCATCACGCGGGCGCAGTCGATGGACGTTCTGTCGTCGCAAGCCAATCTCGCCGGCTATCAGGCCGTCATCGAGGCTGCCGCAATATATGACCGGGCGTTGCCGATGATGATGACCGCAGCCGGCACCGTGCCGGCGGCAAAGGTATTCGTCATGGGCGCCGGTGTTGCCGGCCTGCAGGCGATCGCCACCGCCAGGCGCCTGGGTGCCCTGGTCTCGGGTACCGACGTGCGTCCGGCTGCCAAGGAGCAGGTTGCCTCGCTCGGCGCGAAATTCATCGCCGTCGAGGACGAAGAGTTCAAGGCGGCGGAGACCGCCGGCGGCTATGCCAAGGAAATGTCGAAAGAGTACCAGGCCAAGCAGGCAGCGCTCGTGGCGGAGCACATTGCCAAGCAGGATATCATCATCACCACGGCGCTGATCCCGGGCCGGCCGGCACCGCGGCTTGTCAGCCGCGACATGCTGAAGGCGATGCGCCCGGGTGCGGTCGCGGTCGATCTTGCCGTAGAGCGTGGCGGCAACATCGAGGGCGCCGAATACAACACCGTCACGGATGTCGAAGGCGTCAAGGTGGTCGGATATCCGAACATGGCTGGACGAATTCCGGCGAGTGCGTCGGCTCTTTATGCCAAAAACCTCGTCACTTTCCTGGAAACGATGGTGGACAAGGACAGCAAGAGCCTCGGCCTCAATCGCGCGGACGAGCTGATCAAGGCGACGATGCTGACCGACGGCGGCGAAGTCGTGCACCCGAATTTCGTCGATCCCGATCAGCCGACGGTCAAAAAGGGAGATCTCTGAGATGGCCAGCCAAGCAATGGACCAGGCACTCCAGCAACTGAATGACGCCGTGACCGCTGTCACGACGGCAGCCGCACAGGCGCCTGAAGTGGCGAGCGCCGCAACGGGCGGGGTGATCGATCCCTTCGTGTTTCAGTTCGCGATCTTCGTGCTGGCGATCTTTGTCGGTTACTATGTGGTCTGGTCGGTGACGCCGGCTCTGCACACGCCGCTGATGGCGGTGACGAATGCCATCTCCTCGGTCATCGTCGTCGGCGCATTGCTGGCGGTCGGCATTTCCGCCAGCGGCTTGGCCACGGGGTTCGGCTTCGTGGCCCTAGTGCTCGTTTCGGTCAACATCTTCGGCGGCTTCCTCGTCACGCAGCGCATGCTGGCGATGTACCGCAAGAAGGACAAGTGAGGCCGGCATGACCAATATCGCAGCTTTCCTCTATCTCGTCTCCGGTGTGCTGTTCGTTCTCGCACTGCGCGGCCTTTCGCACCCGGCGACCAGCCGGCGCGGCAATCTCTACGGCATGGTGGGCATGGGGATCGCCATCGTCACCACGCTGGTGCTGGCGACGCCATCCTTCGGTGGCCTGGTGCTCATCATCCTCGGTCTTGCCATTGGCGGCGGGGCAGGCGCCTATATCGCCCGCGTCATCCCGATGACCTCGATGCCGCAGCTTGTGGCCGGCTTCCACTCGCTAGTGGGTCTTGCTGCTGTTCTGGTGGCGGCATCGGCGCTCTATACGCCCTCTTCCTTCGGTATCGGCAATATCGGCTCGATCCATACGGAAGCGCGCGTCGAGATGGCGATCGGTGCGGCGATCGGCGCGCTGACCTTCACGGGTTCTATCATTGCTTTCCTGAAGCTCGATGGGCGCATGTCCGGCAAGCCGATCATGCTGCCCTTCCGGCACGTCATCAACGCCGCTCTGCTGGTTCTCATCGTCTTTTTCATCGTCGGCCTTGCCGTCAGCGAAAGCCATTTCGATTTCTGGGCAATCATCGTCCTGTCGCTGGCGCTCGGCGTGCTCCTGATCGTGCCGATCGGTGGCGCGGACATGCCTGTCGTCGTGTCGATGCTGAATTCCTATTCGGGATGGGCGGCGGCCGGCATCGGCTTCACGCTCGGTAATCTCGCGCTGATCATCACCGGGGCGCTCGTCGGCTCTTCCGGCGCGATCCTGTCCTACATCATGTGCAAGGGCATGAACCGCTCTTTCGTCTCCGTCATCCTTGGCGGCTTTGGCGGAGAGACGGCATCCGGCGGCGCTGATAATTCCGACAAGTCCGTCAAGCTCGGCTCGGCCGAGGATGCCGCCTATCTCATGGCGAATGCTTCCAAGGTCATTATCGTGCCGGGTTACGGCATGGCGGTCGCACAGGCCCAGCATGCGCTGCGCGAGATGGGAGACAGGCTTAAGGCCCATGGTGTGGAGGTGAAATACGCCATCCATCCGGTCGCCGGCCGCATGCCAGGCCATATGAACGTGCTTCTCGCCGAAGCCAACGTGCCCTATGACGAGGTCTTCGAGCTTGAGGATATCAACTCCGAGTTCGCGCAGGCCGATGTCGCCTATGTCATCGGCGCCAACGACGTCACCAACCCGGCGGCGCGCGATGACAAGACCTCGCCGATCTACGGCATGCCGATCCTCGACGTCGACAAGGCCAAGACCTGCCTCTTCGTCAAGCGCTCCCTCGGCTCAGGCTATGCCGGCATCGACAACACGCTCTTTTACAAGGACGGCACGATGATGCTGCTGGGCGATGCCAAGAAGGTGACCGAGGAAATCGTCAAGGCGATGAACGAGTAAAGGCGTTTGCGGCCCATTCGGCTTGCCTGCCTATGCCCGTTCGCGCTCGCGCTCCATCGTGTTGCGCGGGGCGATCAGTATCCAGACGAGGCCGCCGGGGCGGAAATCGATCTCGACACTGCCGCTGAAGGAGGCAGCGGCATGGGTCTTCGTCACGGTGGTGCCGAAGCCGGTCTCGGTCGGCGGCTTGACGGGCGGACCGCCGCTTTCCGTCCATGTGACGCGGATCATCGGTCCGTTTTCGCTGGCTTCATTCGCCCACTCGATGGCGATCCTGCCTTCAGGCGCTGAAAGCGCACCGTACTTCACCGAATTCGTCGCAAGCTCATGCAGGATCAGCCCAAGGTTTTGCACGGCCTCGGGCTTCAGCAGAAAATCGTTGCCCAGGACGTCGAGCTGTTGCGGCTCCTGAAGAAAGGTTGCGAGATGGATGTCGATCACCCGTCGCAGCGAAACGCCCGACCATTGTTCGCTGGTCAGCACTTCGATCGATCGAGCCAATCCCTCCAGCCGGTCGGCGACGGCACGCTGGAAGGTATCGACACTATCCGTCTGGCGGGCGAGCTGACGGGTCATCGCCTGGGCAAGCGCCAGCAGGTTCTTGGTGCGATGGACGAGCTCATGCATGACGAAATGCAGCCGGTCTTCCGTGACGCTGCGATCGAAGGATGCATTGGAAAGCGCAATCGCCACCTGATTGGCTTCGACAACGCTCGTCTCGACCGGGGCGACGATCTCGCCGCGGCCCATGCGTTCCGCCATGTCGGCAATGCTCTGTATGGTGGTCCGCACCTGGCGCGCCAGGGCATAGACGGCAATGAGCGCGACCAGCAGCAAGGTGACGCCGCCATAGATCAGGAAGCGCCAGGTGCTCATCAGCGAGGATTGTGCCGAGGCGACAGGCCCCCAGACGACCGCTTTCCATGACCATCCGGAGATCTGGGCATAGCCGAGCAGCGAGTGCGGGAGGACCTTGTCATCCTGATAGACGCCGCTCGATGCAATCAGCTTGGAGAGGATTTCCTTGTTGAACACGTCGCCCGGCGCGTGGATCGTCGGCCCGCCGGCGGCGACGACATGGCCCGATTTGTCGAGGACGGCCGCCGACCAGCCCGGCGGCAAAGCCTCCGTGGAGATGAGTTTGGCAAGATCATCGGCATCCTGGGTTATGGCCAGGGCGGCGCCAGCCGGCGAATGTTCGAGGGGCAGGGTAACGTTATAGACCCATCGATGGATCGTTGACCCCATGAAGACGTCGGAGGTCTCGATGCGCCCGGAGTCGAGCGCCGATTGCAGCGCAACGACATTGCCCGTCTTGCCGAGCGGCTTGCCAAGAGGCCAGCGGGTGTTCAGCCTGATATCGCCGTCCTTGTTCATCAGCAGGACAAAGAGGGAATCGGTGCGCAAGACCGTCTCCGTCCGGGCGAAGAAGGTAGCGATGTCGTTTTGCTCCAACTCCGGTGAAGAGGAAAGCAGCCGCAGCGTCGTCGCCATGTCCTGCAATTGCCGATCAATGACGCGCGCCAGAGCCTGGGCGTCCTGGACGGTATCGCCCTTCAATGCGTCGCGCTCGTTGTCCTCGAGCTGAACCAGAAGCAAAGCGACGAAGGCCAGAATGGGCAAGGCGATCGCCAATGCGATGGCGATCAGATAAGCCCCAATTGACGCCTTAGGGAAATGCGGCTTCCTCATGGTGCGATCAACCGATCGTAACTCCATGACGATGAGAAGCGTTGGCAAAAGCGGAAAGATTGGTTCTCGTCGTCATGCCAAGCGCCCCCATGCCCAGTCCCGAGCTACATGCTCTCGAAGCGCCCATGTTAGGGCGCGGTAAATTACCTTGCAACATCTGAAAAGTCATCGCCGCGAAATCATAAGCGATCTCGGATATTTACGACCATAAAGATGTATTCCTGCGGTTGCGGCAACCGTGCCTTCTTCCGGGTCAGTCAAAGCGGGACAGGCGGAAAGGCGAGAGTTGCGGGGCTTTGCTGCCATCAAGGATTTCCTCGGCGGCAAGCAGTCCGACGAGTGGTGCCAGCGTTACGCCGGAATGAAGAACGGCGAGATAGAGGCCCGGTACCGCATCGACGCTTCCGAGGATCGGAAAACCATCCTTCGGCGTCGGCCTATAGCCGATGGTATGAAAATCGAGCTTCAGTGCCTCGCCACCTTTCAATGCTGCCTTGACCTTGGCGAAAAGCTCTGCTGCGGCTTTCTCCGGTTGGTTTCCGGGATTGGTGCCGCCGAAATCGCTGCCGGCGATGATCCGCCCCTCCGCCGTCTGGCGCATGTGCAGTTCCGGCGCCATCACCAGGCCATTCAGCAGTTTTGGCGCGGGCAGGGAGTGGACGATGAGGCCCGGCGGTGTTTCGAGCGGCACATCGATATCCACCGACGCGGCGAGTGCTGCCGTGCCTGCGCCAGCGGCAAGAGTGACATGATCGGCAGTTATAACGCCCTGGCTGGTTTCGACGCCGATGATCTTGCCGTTAGCCTTCAGCAGGCGGGTGACCTCGACGCCGGACAATAATGTCGCGCCATGGCGCTGCGCATCCTCCAGCAGCAGTTCTGCGGCGGCAACGGGCTCGACCGCGCCTTCTTCGGCGACGTGCAGCGCGTAGTCCGGCGGGGAGGCAAGGTTCGGCTCGATCATGATGCTGGTCGCACGATTGACAGGCTGTATGCCGTAGCCCCAGCCGTGATGCTGAGCCGCATAGGCGTCCAGCTCCACCTCTGGGAGATCCCAGCTCAATCCGCCGCACCAGGACAGCGGCAGGCCCGGCACCTCCGCCGCCAGTCGCGACCATTTGGCCATGGAGCGATGCCTGAGCCGGAAATAGAACTCCGGATTGCCCCAGCTCGCATTGATCCAGGCGAAGGAATTGGGCGTCGCCACGCCGCCGATCTTTCCGGCAATCACCGTGACTTCAGCACCCTTGCGCTGGAGATGCCAGGCGATGGAAGCGCCGATAATTCCGGCGCCGATGACGATGACTTTCTGGGGGGAGGGCATATCGCTGCCTCGTTCGAATGGGGTGCCTCAAGACTAGGCGTTCATCGGCGCAAAGAAAAGCCGCCGGGCGAAGCATCGCCGGCGGCCGAATGTCCTATTGTGGTGCGACCTTTATCAGGCGCCGGCGCCTACGCGCGCCAGGCCGTCTCTGGCTGGCTGGTAGTTGGGATCGAGATTAACCGCATGCTGGTAGGAACGGCGGGCTTTCGCCTTGTCACCCTTGCGCTCATAGACGAAGGCCTGGTTTGCCCAGGATTCGGCGACCTTGTTGTTCAGGTCGATGGCATGGTTGAAATCGGCGAAGGCGTTGTCGTCGTCATTCTGCGCGAGATAGGAAATGCCGCGGCTGTTGTAGGGCTCCGGCGAGTTCGGCGACAGCGAGATCGCCTTGGAGAAATCGTCGATCGCCTTGTCCTGTTGATTGCGCTTCTGGAAGATCACGCCGCGGCCATTATAGGCGCGGCCGTCCGTCGTTCCCAGGCTGATGGCCTTGGAATAGTCGTTGAAGGCATCGTTGTCGCGGCCTGCCTGGCGATAGAGGTTGCCACGGCCGATATAGGCGACATCGTAATTGCCGTTGATCTGCAGCGCCGCATTATAGTCAGCGACCGCTTCCGGCAGCTTGCCCATGTTGCGGTAGATGAGCGCGCGGTTGGCGTAAGCCTGATAGAACTTCGGATTGAGCTGGATCGCCTGATTGAAGTCCCCAAGGGCGCGGTTGAAATCACCGCCGCGGCCGTAAGCGGTGCCGCGTACGTTGTAGCCTTCCGGATCCTGGGGATTGGCGTTGATGACCGAGGTCAGCGAAGCAATATTTTCCGAGGAGCCCTGCGCCTTGTCGATGCGTATGACGCTATCGGTTGAGGCGGTCTGGCAGCCGGAAAGGCTGATTGCGGCAAGAATTGCCAAAGCCGGCAGAGCCGCGGCGCGCTTCGAAACACGGGAGGAGAGGCTCGAAGTGCGGAACTGTACGAAAGTCGTCATTGCCATTATCGGGTTCGCTTTCCCCATGCGTCATATCAGTCTGTTCTGATTTAATCCGATTTGCGCAGAGAATAAATCAAAAAGGCGGCGGCGAACGACTCGCCCCCGCCACACATACATCTGAAAACGTCCAAAAAACGGCGATTACTTGGCAACCAAGCCTTCGCGCTGAGCACGCTTGCGGGCAAGCTTGCGAACGCGACGAACAGCTTCGGCCTTTTCGCGAGCACGCTTCTGCGACGGCTTCTCGTAATAATCGCGCATCTTCATTTCGCGGAAAATACCTTCGCGCTGCATCTTCTTCTTGAGAGCGCGGAGAGCCTGGTCAACATTGTTATCGCGGACAAGTACCTGCACGAGAATCACGTTCCTTTGGTTTGTTGTTACCAACGGCGACGGCGGCGCCTGGAGGCAAAAAAATAACGTTCGCGCGGCCGCAGCCTTGCGATTGGTTAGGCGGGATAGCAGATCGGTTTGTCAAAGTCTAGCCAGATCGTGAGTTTGCCGGGGAAAAAGCGGCTTGTCGAGGGCTGAATTGACCCGATAAAGCCATCGCAGCCTCATGATGGCTCTGGGATGGGAATGTGATTTGCGGTGTTTTGCGACACCGACATGCCTGTGCGATGATTCTGGGTCACAATCATTTGCCTGCCACGGCAATTGCCCAATTGCTGTAGTCGGATGGTGCAAAGGGGAGTTATTTTTATGGAATCTCGCGGCTTGGTGGCCACCGGAAGACTCGGTGCCGCACTCATGCTTGCTTTCGTCGTCGCTCTTGCCGCTACTCCTGGCCTTGCTGCATCAGGCGAAGTGCATTTCGGCAGGAATGTTCGGGTCGGCGGTCATGATTTTTCGCACCAGACTTTTGACAGCAAGCATCGCGCGCAAATTTATCTTTACAACCATAAGCCGCAGAAGCCAGGATGTGTCTGGCGCAGCGACGGCCGTGGTGGCCGGGTGAAGGTTTGTCACCTGCAGCGCAAGTAGATTAGGGGAAACTATGAGCGATCAGTTCATGCCGGACAGCGTCCGCTATTTTGAGCGTCTTGTGTATGCTTCGATGGTTGTCACTTTTTGTGATTATTTTATCAGCTGGACCGACACGAGCGAGAAGTTCAACGAGAGCCCAATACTGTTCATGATTGTTCAGGTCATGGTTTTTGGTGCGCAGCTTTTTTGGGTATGGTTGGTTGTCTATCAAAAATTGAATTGGGCGCGATGGATCACCCTGTTGGCACAATTCCTTATGCTGCTTGTCGTTGGTTACGGTATCGACAAGCACTTCGGGGGCGGGACATGGACCATCGTCATTTCGTCGTTGCAAGTGATAATATCTTTGCTTGCCACGTGCTTTCTTTTTACGCGCGACGCAACAATGTGGTTTGTTCCCCAGCGGGCATGAATTCGGCCATATCGGCGCAGACTCCGCAGATGACTTGAGGTTGCTGTTCGCCCATTCTTTTTAACCGTGTCGAAAGCCGGTCCTGAATGCGTCGCAAAAGAGCCGTTGTGTCGGTTTTTGATTTGCGATCTGTATGAGCCATAAAAGGGCGTCATGCCTGAAGGAGTTGAGGGCGAATGCGTAAATACTCGGTTTTTGCCGTGGCAAGAGAAGCGATGCGGGCTCACAAGGGCTGGGAGGCCCAATGGACCTCGCCGGAGCCGCGCAAGGAGTATGACGTCATCATCGTCGGCGCGGGTGGTCATGGCCTGGGTGCGGCCTACTATCTCGCCAAGGAGCATGGCATCACCAATATTGCCGTGATCGAAAAGGGCTGGCTCGGCGGCGGCAATACCGGCCGCAACACCACGATCATCCGCTCGAACTATCTCTATGAAGAGAGCATGCACATCTACGAGCATTCGATGAAGCTCTGGGAGGGGCTGTCTCAGGATCTCAATTACAACGTCATGTACTCGCCGCGCGGCGTGATGATGCTGTCGCACAATGTGCACGACCAGCAGTCCTTCAAGCGGCATATCCACGCCAACCGCCTCTATGGCATCGACAATGAATGGCTGACGCCGGAACAGGCGAAAGCTTTTTGCCCGCCGCTCGATATCTCCAAGACGGCCCGCTATCCGATCAATGGCGCTGCCCTGCAGCGTCGCGGCGGCACGGCGCGGCACGATGCCGTCGCCTGGGGCTTTGCCCGTGCGGCGGCCGATCGCGGCGTGCACATCATCCAGAATTGCGAAGTGACCGGCATCCGCCGCGGGCCGGATGGCCGCGTGACCGGCGTCGACACGAGCAAGGGCTTCATTGGTGCGAAGAAGGTCGGCGTTTCGGCCGCCGGCCACACCACGGTGGTCATGCAGATGGCCGGCGTGCGCGTGCCGCTGCAGTCGAGCCCACTGCAGGCGCTGGTGTCTGAGCCGCTGAAGCCGATCTTCCCCTGCGTCGTCATGTCGAACACGGTGCACGCCTATATCTCGCAGTCCGACAAGGGCGAGCTCGTCATCGGCGCCGGCACGGACCAGTATAATTCCTACAGCCAGACGGGCGGGTTGCAGATCATCACCCATACGCTGGATGCCATCTGCGAGCTTTTCCCGATGTTCCGCCGCGTGAAGATGATGCGCTCCTGGGGCGGCATCGTCGACAATACGCCGGATCGTTCGGCCATCCAGTCGAAGACGCCGGTGCCGGGGCTCTACGTCAACTGCGGCTGGGGCACGGGCGGGTTTAAGGCAACGCCCGGTTCTGCAAATCTCTTTGCGCACCTCATCGCCCGCGACGAGCCGCACAAGTTCAATGCCGGGCTCAATCTGGATCGCTTCCGCACCGGTCGCCTGATCGACGAGGCCGCGGCTGCCGCCGTGGCGCATTGATGCAGGCGGCGGTCGGGATCGCTCTTGCAGCGGGGCTTTCGCTTCCGGCAGGAACGGTCGCGACCGAAGTCAGCGATCTCTTGCCAGGGGTGAACGATTTTCGCATGCAGGTGATCCATAAGGCGCATAACGAGACGGAATGGCCCTTCGTGGCCGACAGCGGAGCGCTTCTGTGTGCCAAGGTGCTGAACAAACCGGTGGTTTATTTCTTGCCGAAGCAGACGCCGGAAGTGCCAAGGGCATTCGCGCTGGATACGGATCTGTTCGGAATGAGCATGGCCAATCTGGGAATGACCTACGTGCTGAAACCCTATGGTTCGCTGGAAGTACTGCTGAAGCGCATAACGCCTTTCGTCATCATGGGACGGCGGCTCTGCGCACAGCCTCCCGGTACAAGCCTTTCGGGCTCCGAGCTTTAACACAGGTAGAAAACGATGCTGCTGATTTACTGCCCCTATTGTGAGGAAGAGCGTTCGGAACTCGAATTCCGCAACGCCGGCGACGCGCATATCGTGCGGCCGGCCAATATCGCCGGGATCTCGGATGAGGAATTCGAGGAATATTTCTTCCTGCGCGACAATCCGAAGGGCCTGATCTTCGAACGCTGGCGGCACATCCATGGCTGCGGCCGCTTCTTCAACGCGGCGCGCGACACCGTGAGCGACCATTTCTACCGCACCTACAAGGCCGGTGAGCCGAAGCCGGATCCGGCTTCGCTCAAGCCTGGCACGTCCGAGCCGGCGGTCCAGCAACAGAACGAACAAGAACAGACGGCACAAAAAGAGGGATTTGCTGAATGAGCGGCGCCAATCGTATTGCGGGCAAGGGGCGTCTGACGCCCGCCAGAACCGCCCGCTTCACCTTTGACGGCAAAAGCTACACGGCGCTCGAAGGCGATACCGTCGCCTCCGCCCTGCTTGCCAATGGCGTTCATCTCGTCGGCCGGTCATTCAAGTACCACCGCCCACGCGGCATTCTTTCGGCCGGAGCCGAAGAGCCGAATGCGCTGCTCGATATTTCCCGCGATGCGGCGCGGCGCCAGCCGAATGTGCGCGCCAGCGTGCAGGAAGTCTTCGACGGCATGAAGGCGCAGTCGCAGAACCGCTGGCCGTCGCTCGCCTTCGATGTCGGCGGCGTCAACAATCTTGCCTCGCCTTTCTTTGCTGCCGGTTTCTACTACAAGACCTTCATGTGGCCGAAGGCGGCCTGGAAGCATATCTATGAACCCCTGATCCGTCGTGCGGCCGGCCTCGGTGTCGCGCCGACGGAAGAGGATCCGGATCACTATGCCAGCCGCTATGCGCATTGCGATGTGCTCGTCGTCGGCGCCGGCATTTCCGGCCTGTCGGCGGCATTGGCCGCTGCCGAAACGGGCGCAAAGGTCATTCTCTGCGACGAGCAGGCGGAAGCCGGCGGCGCACTGCGCTTCGACACCGGCGTCAAGATCGATGGCGTCGAGGGCTACGTCTGGGCGCAGGAGATCGTCGCCAGGCTCAAGGCCATGCCGAATGTCGAGGTGCTGACCCGCACGACCGCCTTCGGTTATTACAACCACAATTTCTTCGGCCTTGCCGAGCGGGTGACCGATCATCTGGCGAAGCCCGGCCGTAATCTGCCGCGAGAACGCCTGTGGCAGGTGCGTGCCAAGCGGGCGATCCTGGCGACCGGCGCCATCGAGCGCCACATGGTGTTTCCGAACAACGACCGGCCGGGCATCATGCTGGCGTCTGCGGCGCGCGCCTATCTCAACCATTACGGCGTCGCCGTCGGTGCGAAGATCGGCGTTTATACCGCGCATGATTCCGCCTATGAAGCCGCCTTCGATCTGAAGCGCGCCGGTGTCTCTGTCGTCGCCATCGTCGATAGCCGTGCCCGCCCGGGCGAGGCTGTACTGGCCGAGGCAAAGCGGCTCGGCATCGAGGTGATGGCCGATTACGCTGTGGTCGACACCTCAGGCAAGCTCCGCGTCTCCTCCATGACGGTTTCGCGCAATGGCAGCTCCGCCACCCGCAAGATTGCGATCGACGCGCTGCTGGTGTCGTCAGGCTGGACGCCTTCGGTGCATCTGTTCTCGCAGTCGCGCGGCAAGTTGAAATTCGATGCGGAGAAGCAGCGCTTCCTGCCTGGCACCTATGTGCAGGATTGCCTTTCCGTCGGCGCATGCAACGGCACGGACGGGCTGCAGGCGGCAATCGAAGAATCGCTGGCGGCTGGCGAGCTGATGGCACGCGCCACCGGCAGCACCAATGGCGGTGAGAAGATCCAGCTTCAGGCCGAGCAGGCCTTCGAATGGACCGGTGGCATGATCGGTGCTGCCGAAGGCGCCGGACCGGACACGAATGCCAAGGCTTTCGTCGATTTTCAGCATGACGTTTGCGCCAAGGATATCCGCCTTGCCGTGCGCGAGGGCATGCATTCCATAGAGCATATCAAGCGCTTCACCACCAACGGCATGGCCTCCGACCAGGGCAAGCTTTCCAACATGCACGGGCTGGC
Organism: Rhizobium sp. A22-96; assembly: GCF_053521805.1. Lineage (NCBI taxonomy): Bacteria > Pseudomonadati > Pseudomonadota > Alphaproteobacteria > Hyphomicrobiales > Rhizobiaceae > Rhizobium > Rhizobium sp. A22-96. The sequence continues at coordinate 1,117,531 of NZ_JBNWDQ010000002.1, read as the reverse complement.
GATCGCCGCCGAAATGCTTGGCAAGGATATTCCGCAGGTCGGCCTCACCACTTTCCGCGCGCCCTACACGCCTGTTACTTATGGCACGCTGATCAGCCATTCGCGCGGATCGCTCTTCGACCCCGCCCGCAAGACGCCGATGCATGCCTGGGAAGAGGCGCATGGCGCGATCTTCGAGGATGTCGGCAACTGGAAGCGTGCCTGGTTCTACCCTCGCGCCGGCGAGACCATGCATGAGGCCGTCAATCGCGAGTGCCGCACGGCGCGTGACGTGGCCGGCGTGTTCGATGCCTCGACGCTCGGCAAGATCGAGGTTGTCGGGCCGGATGCGGCCGAGTTCCTGAACCTGATCTACACCAATGCCTGGGATACGCTGAAGCCCGGCCGCTGCCGCTACGGCATCATGACCCGCGAGGATGGCTTCGTTTATGATGACGGCGTCGTCGGACGTCTGGCCGACGACCGCTTCCATGTGACCACTACGACCGGCGGTGCGCCGCGCGTGCTGCATCATATGGAGGATTATCTCCAGACCGAATTCCCGCATCTGAAGGTGTGGCTGACCTCGACGACCGAGCAATGGGCCGTCATCGCCGTGCAGGGTCCGAAGGCGCGCGAAATCATCGAGCCGCTGGTCGAGGGGCAGGATCTTTCCAACGAGGCCTTCCCGCATATGAGCGTGGCTGAGTGCAAGGTCTGCGGCGTGCCGGCCCGGCTGTTCCGCGTCTCCTTCACCGGTGAAGTCGGCTACGAAATCAACGTGCCGGCCGATTATGGCCAGTCTGTTCTGGAAGCCGTCTGGGCGCGGGCCGAGCCGCTGGGCGCTTGCGCCTACGGCACTGAAACCATGCATGTGCTGCGCGCGGAGAAGGGCTACATCATCGTCGGCCAGGATACGGACGGCACGGTGACGCCAGATGATACCGGTCTTTCCTGGGCTGTTTCCAAGAAGAAGACCGATTTCGTCGGCATTCGCGGCTTGAAGCGGCCCGATCTCATCAAGGAAGGCCGCAAGCAGCTCGTCGGTCTCGTCACGCGGGACCCGAAGGTGGTGCTGGAGGAAGGCGCGCAGATCGTCGCCGATCCGAACGAGCAGAAGCCGATGACCATGCTCGGCCATGTCACTTCGGCCTATTGGTCCGAAAATCTAGGCCGATCCATCGCCTTCGCTTTGGTCGCCGGCGGTCGCGAGCGCATGGGCAAGACGCTCTATGTGCCGATGCCCGACAAGACGATATCAGTCGAGGTGACGGATCTGGTGTTCTTTGACAAGGAAGGAGGCCGGATCAATGGCTGATATCGCTGCCCGTAAACTGCCGCTCGCCGGCCGCCATGGCGGTTCTTCCACCGTGCGACTGACGCCGGCAGCACCCGCTAGCCGCATTGCGCTGCGCGCGCCGACCGATTCCATCGGCGGCCTTTCGCAGGCACTCGGCCTGCAGGTGCCGAACCGGCCGAAGACTTCGGCCAGCGCCAACGGGCGTCATGCGCTCTGGCTCGGCCCGGATGAATGGCTTGTGATCGATGAGAATGGCGTGGATCTGGTAGGCCTTGCGGCCTCGGCCGGTGCGTTGCATTCGGCGACCGATGTCTCGCATCGCAACACCGCTATTATCGTCTCCGGTCCCGGAGCCGAGGCAACGATCTCGGGCGGCTGCCCGCAGGATCTTTCGCTTGAGGCCTTTCCGGTCGGCGCCTGCTCGCGCACGCTGCTCGGCAAGGTCGAAGTCGTGATCCTGCGTCTCGATGCGGAAACCTTCCGCGTCGAAGTCTGGCGCTCCTTCTCCGACTACGCCTTCGGCCTTCTGAGCGAAGCCGCCGAGGATGCGGGTCTTTAGGCTCGACAGGCCTTCGCGAGCAAGGCTGATATAAAGATCGGCTCGTTGCATGACGCCGATGGTTGGTGGCAATCGATCTTGTTTGTCATCAATATCGGTCGCATAGTGGTTGTATCGGCGAGGTCGAAATACTCGCCTTCAACCGGTGCACTGGGACGCGCGACACAAAGGTCATGCCCATGGGCTCTGACAAAGACGGCCTTGAAGTTGATTCCAAGTCGTGGACGGGCACGGGATCTGCTGAAAGCGGTTTCGGAAAGACAGAAAACTCAGAATTCTCTTGGCGAGAAGCTCTTTCTTTCGACAGGGTTCTGAAATTCATGTTTTTTCTGACTGCCAGTCAGATATTAATTACGGCGACTCTTCACGTTGCTTATCATCTCTTCGATGGGACACTCAGCCCAAATATCGACTCTGTGGTGAGCGAGCTATTTTTCAGCGGATCGCATTTTTCATATAATCTGAAGATCAAGTTGGAATTCTGCGGCGCTATCATTCTTATAAAAGCAATTGCTCTTCTGATCCGAAGAACCACCCGGCTCTTGCAACGGTTTTAAGATTCCTCGGGCCGATCCTTCGGATCGAACTGCGATATGGTCGTCCATGTCGCAGTCAGTGCCGGTTTGCGCTCGTTCTCGATTTCGACCGTCACGTCATAGGTCAGCATCAGCATATTGGCGCCGCGCAGTCGGGTTTCGGCAAGGTTGAAGCGGCCGCGCACGCGTGCGCCGCACTTCACTGGCGACATGAAGCGGATTTTCTCGAAGCCGTAGTTGATGCCCATGATCTGCTCGCGGATTTTCGGCAGGGCGCTGTAGTTCATCGCCGAGAGCAGTGAAAGCGTCAGAAAGCCGTGGGCGATGGTGCCGCCATAGGGCGTTTCCGCCTTGGCGCGCTCCGGATCGACATGGATGAACTGGTGGTCATGCGTCGCATCGGCGAAGGTGTCGATCATCGTCTGGTCGACTTCGATCCAATCGGAGACGCCGATCTCGGTTCCCACACATTTCATGATCTCAACAAGTGAGGTATCGCCGGGCATTCCATCCTCGTCTATCTAAAGGGCCATTGGCCCTTTCTGGCGAATTGGGACGGAAAGTGCAACCGGCGTCAGGATTCGACGAAGAAACTGACGGAGCGGGCGGGGATCGTGATCTGCTCACCGGCTGATGTTTCACTCGCAGGACTCAGTTGCGACCAGCCGCCTTTTTCGGATGGCGGCAGCGTGGCGTGGAGCTCATCGGCGGTTCGATTGAACAGCATGGCAAGGCGTGCCGATCGACCGGCATCGAGATCTTGCGTCTCGATGGCCATGCCGAGCACGCCCGCCGCGGGCACATCCCAGTCCGGCAAGGTCATCGGCATACCTGCGGCTGAAAACCAGACCACATCGCCGTCTCCCTTGAAGAAATCCATATCGCTGAAAGCGCTGAAACGGCGGCGCAGGCCGGCAAGCCACGCGGTATGAGCGATCAACTCATCGTCCAGCGTCTTCCAGTCCATCCAGGTGATGGCATTGTCCTGACAATAGGCGTTGTTGTTGCCTTGCTGGGTACGGCCGCCTTCGTCACCTGAGGTCAGCATGATCGTGCCGCGCGTGGCAAAGAGCGTCGAAAGCATGGCTTTGATGTCGGCGCGACGCCTGTTCTGGATGGCCTGGTCGTCCGTCTTGCCTTCGACACCATTGTTCCAGGAGAAATTCTCGTTGTGGCCGTCGCGATTGTTCTCGCCATTGGCCTCATTGTGCTTGCCGGCGTAGGAGACGATGTCCATCAGCGTGAAGCCGTCATGGGCGGCGAGGAAGTTAACGCTGCGCGTCTGCGTGCGGCCGTCACGACCGAAGATGGAAGAAGAGCCGGCAAGGATGGTCGCGAGATCGCCGATCCTGATGTCGTTGCGCCAGAAACGGCGCAGGTCGTCGCGAGCGCGGTCGTTCCATTCGAGAAAGGGCGCCGGAAAACTCCCCAGCTGGTAGCCACCGGGACCGATGTCCCAGGGTTCGGCGATGAGGATGCGATCCTGCAGCACCTCATCCGCCAGCATGGTCCGCAGCGTGACGCTCTCGGGATCAAAGCCCTTGCTGCCACGCCCGATCACAGGGGCAAGGTCGAAACGGAAACCGTCGATACCGGCATGCTGAACGAAATGGCGGAGGCTGTCGATGATCAGCCTGCGCGTCGCCGGCTGGTCGCAGGCGACGGTGTTGCCGGTGCCGGTATCGTTGACCAGCACGCCGGGCTGATCCGGCAGGCTGCGGAAATAGGTGGGGTTGTCGAGGCCGCGCAGCGACAGCGTCGGCCCCTGGCGGTCGCTTTCGCCGGTGTGATTGAAGACGAGATCGAGGATGACAGCGATCCCTTCGGCATGAAGAGCCGCGACCGTCTCGCGTAATTCCTTGATGCCGCCGGGCACGAGGCGTGGGTCGAGCGCCATGAAGCCAACGGGATTATAGCCCCAGCCATTGGTAAGGCCGAGCGGCGGCAGGTGACGTTCGTCAATCCAGGCGGTGATCGGCATCAGTTCGACGGCATTCACCCGCAGGCGCTTGAGGTGGGCGATAATGGCGGGATGGGCGAGGGCGCCGAGCGTGCCACGCTGCTTCGCCGGCACATCCGGGTGCAGCATGGTGAAGGGCCTGACGGCGATCTCATAGATCAGCCCTCCCGCCTGAAACAACGGCTTGGCGGGGGCAACGGTGACATCGCGCGAGACGATCGCTTTCGGCATAAGATCGCGCGTATCTTCGCCGACTATTCCCAGGCGTGGATCATATTGGAAGGGTCGGTCGATCTCCCGGGCGTAGGGGTCGATCAGCAGCTTCGAAGGGTCGAACCACAGGCCGCGATCGGGGTCGTATGTGCCATGGGCGCGCAGGCCATAACGCATGCCTTGCTTGGCGTGCTTGACGAAGACACGATGCTCATCGCCATCGCGGACCAATGGCAGCCGTACGACTTCCTTCTTGCCCTCGGCGTCGAACACGCAAAGCTCGATCCGCTCGGCATTCCGCGACCAGACGGCAAAATCAACGCCCGTATCGGTGAGAGTAGCGCCAAGGGAGCGGATCGTCGGCTCTGACATGCTCGGGCTTTCCATTTCTCTGACGTTGGAGCGACAAAGGTGGCGCAATTTGTGGCAGGAGCCAGTCTCGGACAGATCCCCCTCATCCGTCTTTCGGCGGCTTCGCTTCGCTCAACCACCGAAATCCACCTTCTCCCCGAGGGGAGAAGATGTTTAAGCCGCAATCCCCCTCTCCCCTCGGGGAGAGGGCAGGGTGAGGGGGACCGTACTGAATTTGCCGTTAGGTAATAACCGTCGGCTCGGCGCGGCCGGTGCGGCCCTTGATATCGGCGATATCCTGGGCTGCGGTGATGAGGTCGGCAAGCGCTTCCTGTGTCTCGATATTGTGGCGGGTGGAATCGGGTTCGTAGCGCTCGATGTAGACGCGCAACGTCGCGCCCGTCGTGCCGGTGCCGGAGAGGCGGAAGACGACGCGGGAGCCGCCCTCGAACAGGATGCGGATCCCCTGATGCTGGCTGACGGATTTGTCGACCGGATCGTGATAGGCGAAGTCATCGGCGGCGGAAACGGTGAGATCGCCAAATTTCGTGCCCGGCAGCGTCGGCAGCTTTTCGCGCAGTGCCGCAATCAGGCCGTTGGCGGCATCGGTGTCGACGCCTTCATAGTCGTGGCGGGAATAATAGTTGCGGCCGTAGGTGGCCCAATGCTGCGTGACGATGTCGATCACGCTTTCGCCACGTACTGCGAGAATGTTGAGCCAGAGCAGCACGGCCCAGAGGCCGTCCTTTTCGCGGACGTGGTTCGAGCCCGTGCCGGAGCTTTCTTCGCCGCAGATCGTCGCCATGCCGGCATCGAGCAGGTTGCCGAAGAATTTCCAGCCGGTCGGCGTCTCGTACATGCCGATGCCGCGCTTTTCGGCGACGCGGTCGGCAGCGCCGCTGGTCGGCATGGAGCGGGCAATGCCGGCGATGCCGTGCGAATAGCCGGGCGCTAGGTTGGCGTTGGCGGCCAGAATCGCCAGACTGTCCGACGGCGTGACGTAGATGCCTTTGCCGATGATCAGGTTGCGGTCGCCGTCGCCGTCGGATGCCGCGCCGAAATCGGGCGCATCGTCACCCATCATCTCGTCGTAAAGCTCCTTGCAGTAGACGAGATTGGGATCGGGGTGGTGGCCGCCGAAGTCGGGCAGCGGCAGGAAGTTGCGCACGGAGCCGTCGGGCGCCCCGAGGCGGATCTCGAAGATTTCCTTGGCGTAAGGGCCTGTGACGGCGCTCATCGCATCGAAGTTGAGGCGGAAGCCGAGGCTGATCAGGTTGCGGATGGCGCCGAAATCAAACAGCTCTTCCATCAGGGACGCATAGTCTTCGACGGGATCGATGACCGAAACGATCATGCCGCCGACATCTTCGCGCGCGATGCGGTCGAGATTGATGTCCGGGAAATCGGCGATCTTATAGCTGTCGATGACCTTGGAGCGTTCGAAGATGGCATCCGTGATCTTTTCCGGAGCCGGACCGCCATTGCCGATATTGTACTTGATGCCGAAGTCTTCGGTCGGGCCGCCGGGATTGTGGCTGGCCGACAGGATGATGCCGCCGAAAGCCTTGTATTTACGGATGATGTTCGAGGCTGCGGGCGTCGAGAGGATGCCGCCCTTGCCGACCATCACCTTGCCGAAGCCATTCGCGGCGGCCATCTTGATGGCCTTCTGGATGACATCGCGATTGTAGTAACGACCGTCGCCGCCGATGACCAGGGTCTTGCCCTGATAGCCTTCGAGCGAATCGAAAATCGACTGGATGAAGTTTTCCGCATAATTCGGCTGCTGGAATTCGGGAACCTTCTTTCGCAGGCCGGAAGTACCGGGTTTCTGATCCGCGTAGGGGGTGGTGGATACGGTTTTAATCATCGGGTTAAGCGCCTCTCGAGACTAGACTGGAGTAGAGAGCGGCGTAGCGTTCTGCGCTCCTGCCCCAGGATACGTCGGATTTCATGCCCTGCTTTTGCATCTGCGTCCAGACCTTTCGATCCTGGAAAAGATGCATGGCTCGGCGCATTGCCTGTAGCAGCCCCTCGGCGGTGACGGGCGAAAACTGAATGCCGGTTGCGACCTTGGCCTGCAGCGCGGCGTGGTTGGCATCGACAATGGTATCATTGAGGCCGCCCGTGCGGGCTACGATCGGCAAGCAGCCATAGCGTAAGCCATAAAGCTGCGTGAGGCCACAGGGTTCGAAGCGCGAGGGGATGATAATCGCGTCGCAGCCGGCCTGCATCAGATGTGACATCGGCTCGTTATAGCCGGCCGACACACCGATGCGGCCGCGATGGCGGCCGGCTGCGGCAAATAGCGCGCCTTCCAGCGCAGCGTCGCCGGCGCCCAGTATGGCAAGCTTGCCGCCCATCTGGACGATCTCGCCGGCAATCCCGGCCAGGAGGTCCATGCCCTTTTGCCAGGTAAGGCGGCTGACGACGCAGAAGATCGGCCCGTCATCGCTATCAAGTCCGAAATGTTCAGTCACCCGCTGGCGGTTGACGATGCGGTCCTTCAGCGTTGCGGCGCTATAGGTCTGCGCGATCATCGGATCGGTCGCTGGGTTCCAGACATCGTCATCGATGCCGTTGACGATGCCGTGCAGGCTGCTCGCCCGGCTGGCGATGACGCCCTCGAGGCCCATGCCGAATTCCGGCGTCAGGATCTCCTCGGCATAGGACGGGCTGACGGTGGTCAGTGCATGAGCCGTCTGCAAGCCGCCCTTGAGAAAGCCGACATCGCCATAATATTCGACGCCTTCCATGGAAAAGGCATGCGCGGGCAGGCGCAGGCCGGGGAAGATATCGGGGCCGAACTGGCCCTGGAAGGCAATGTTATGGATGGTGAGGACGCTCGGCAGCTCCGGCGTCGGAGAGTAGCGCATGTAGACCGGCACCATGGCCGACTGCCAGTCATGCGCATGCACCAGATCGGGTTGCCAGCCGGGCAGGCGGCCGGCGGCGATTTCCGCCGCGGCCAAAGACAAGGCGGCAAAACGCCGCCAGTTGTCGGGATAATCCTTGCCCATCGCATCGACATAGGGTCCGCCGGTGCGATTGTAATAGGCCGGCGCGTCCAGCACGAGGAAGGAAATGCCGGCGTGCTCGACTTCCAGTACGGTTGCCTTTTCGCCGAGCAGATCCGCGAATTCGAAACGGATCACAGGGTCGCGGATCGTCTTCAAGACTGCCGGGTAACCTGGGATGAGGGTCCTGGTCTCGACGCCGAAGGGTTTCAGCGCGATGGGCAGGGCGCCGGCCACATCGGCCAGCCCCCCTGTCTTGATCAGAGGGAAGACTTCGGACGAAACCGAGAGGACCTTCATATGCTACAAATCCAGCTTGTCGATCATCGATTGCGTGATCAGGCAGATGCCACTTTCCGTGCGGCGCCAGCGCTTGGCGTCGAGTTCCGGATCCTCGCCGACGATCAGCCCCTCCGGAATGGTGACACCATGGTCGATGACGACGTTCTTAAGCTGCGCGCGCCGTCCGACCTTGACGCTCGGCAGCACGACGGCTCCCTCCAGCTTGGAGTAGGAATTGGCGCGCACGCCGGTGAACAGCAGGCTGTTGTAGAGGCTGGCGCCTGAAATGATGCAGTCGCCGGCAACGACGGAGGAGACGGCCGAACCGCGGCGGTCTTCGTCGTCATGAACGAACTTGGCCGGCGGGCTGATTTCCGCATAGGTCCAGATCGGCCAGGACTTGTCGTAGATGTCGAGCTCCGGCACCACGGCGGTCAGGTCGATATTGGCCTGCCAGTAGGCATCGATCGTGCCGACATCGCGCCAATAGGCCTCACGCTCGAAATCCGAGCGGACGCAGGACTGCGTGAAGCGGTGCGCGACGGCTTTGCCGTTCTTGACGATGTAGGGGATGATGTCCTTGCCGAAGTCGCGGCTGGAATTCGGATCGGCTGCGTCGCGCTTCAGGCATTCGATCAGGAACTTGGTGTGGAAGACATAGATGCCCATCGAGGCAAGCGCGAAATCCGGATTGCCGGGAATGCCGGGCGGATCAGCAGGCTTCTCGACGAAATCGATAATCTCGTCCTTCTCGTTGACATGCATGACGCCGAAGCCGACCGCTTCCATGCGCGGCACTTCAAGGCAGCCGATGGTGACCTGCGCGCCGGAATCGACGTGCTGCTGCAGCATCCACTCATAGTCCATCTTGTAGATGTGGTCGCCGGCGAGGATGACCATGTACTCCGGGCCGTAGGGCTCGATGATGTCGATGTTCTGGTAGACGGCGTCTGCCGTGCCTTCATACCATTGCGTTTCCGACACGCGCTGCGAAGCCGGCAGAATATCGAAACTCTCGTTTCGCTCAGGGCGGAAGAAGTTCCAGCCGCGCTGCATGTGGCGGATCAGCGAGTGCGCCTTGTACTGGGTGGCGACACCGATGCGGCGGATACCGGAATTGAGTGCGTTGGAGAGGGCGAAATCGATAATGCGGGTCTTGCCGCCGAAATAGACGGCCGGCTTGGCACGGCGGTCGGTCAATTCTTTCAGGCGGCTGCCTCGGCCCCCGGCAAGAACGTAGGCCATGGCGTCGCGTGCCAGCGGCTGGAAACGTTTTTCTACCATTTTATTCCTCCCTGTCCGTAATGATCTCAAAATTCCGGTTCGAGCATGATGGTCGCCAGCGGGGGCAGCGTTATTGTCGCTTGTATGCCTCCACCGGCGTTAACGGCCTGTACACGCCCGCCGTTCCCCTTGCCGCTACCGCCATAAATGTCGGCATCGGTGTTCAGTATTTCACGCCACCGCCCCTCAGCTGGCAAGCGCAACGTATAATTCTCACGGTAGACTGGCGTAAAATTGGTGATGACCGCAATCGGTTTTTCACCGGGCGTCTTGCGCAGCCAGGCAAAGACCGAATTTTCAAAATCGTCGACGACGAGCCACTCGAAGCCCTCACCTTCACAGTCACGCGCATGCAGGGCCGCCTTGCTGCGATAGGTAAAGTTGAGATCGCGCACGAGGCGCCGCATGCCCTCATGCATGCGATATTGCAGCAGGTTCCAGTCCAGCGCGCGCTCTTCGCTCCATTCGCTCCACTGCGCGAATTCCTGGCCCATGAACAGCAGTTTCTTGCCGGGATAGCCCCACATGAAGGCATAATAGGCACGCAGATTGGCGAATTTCTGCCAGTCGTCGCCGGCCATCTTGGCGATCAGCGATCCTTTGCCGTGCACCACTTCGTCATGGGAGAGCGGCAGCACGAAGTTTTCCGAGAAGGCGTAGATCAGGCCGAAGGTCAGCTCGTTGTGATGATACTTGCGGTGCACGGCCTCGCGGGAGAGATAGCTCAGCGTGTCATGCATGAAGCCCATGTTCCACTTGAAGCCGAAGCCGAGGCCGCCTTCGTGAACGGGCTGCGAGACTTTCGGCCAGGAGGTGGATTCCTCGGCGATGGTCATCACGCCCGGATGAGCACCATAGACCCTGGTGTTCATCGACTGGAGGAAGCGGACAGCTTCGAGGTTCTCGTTGCCGCCATATTCGTTGGGGATCCATTCGCCGTGCTTGCGGGAATAATCGAGGTAGAGCATGGAGGCGACGGCATCGACGCGTAAACCGTCCAAGTGGTATTTTTCTGCCCAGAAGAGTGCATTGTTCTCCAGATAGGAGAGGACCTCGGTACGGCCGAAATTATAGATCGCCGTATTCCAGTCGGGGTGAAAGCCCTTGCGCGGGTCTTCGTGCTCGTAGAGGGCGGTGCCGTCGAACCAGCGCAGGCCGTGCTCGTCGGTTGGGAAATGCGCCGGCACCCAATCGAGAATGACGCCGATGCCGACTTTGTGGCAGCCGTTGACGAAGCGGGCAAAACCCTCCGGTTCGCCGAAGCGGGCTGTCGGAGCATAAAGACCGGTGGTCTGATAGCCCCAGGAGGGATCATAGGGATGCTCGGTGATCGGCAGAAATTCGATATGGGTGAAGCCCATGTCGACGCAGTAGGGGATCAGCCGCGAAGCGAGCTCATCCCAGGAGAGCATTGAGCCGTCGTCGCGACGCTGCCACGAGGCTGCATGAACCTCGTAGATGCTGATGGGTTGGCGGCGCTGATCGACGCTTGCCCAATGCTCGCGATGGGCTGCATCCTCCCAGACCTGGGTCAGTTCGTTTGCCGTGACGGAAGCGGTTTTGGGGCGCAGCTCGCTGCGGCGGGCGAAGGGATCTGCCTTGAGCGGCAGCACGACGCCGTCATTGCCACGGATTTCGAACTTGTAGGCGACACCGGCCGGGACATCCGGCGCGAAAATCTCCCAGATGCCGGAATCCGATCGGTAGCGCATGACATGCCGACGGCCATCCCAGTTGTTGAAGTCGCCGACGACCGAGACGCGCTGGGCGTTCGGCGCCCAGACGGCGAAATGGAAGCCCTGGACGCCTTCGTGCTTCAGGGGATGGGCGCCCATCTTGTCGAACAGACGCAGATGCGTGCCCTGACGGGCGAAATAGTCGTCCATCGGACCGAGAACCGGGCCGAAGCTGTAGGGATCGGTTACCGCCCATTCGGCGTCGCCGCGCCGGGCACGATAGCGCACCGGCTGCTGCTTGCTCAGCTTCACATCGCCGGAAAAGAAACCCGCCGGATCAAGGCAATCCAGTTCGCCGATGACGGAGCCGTCGAGCGCCAGGGCGGTCACGGCTTCCGCACCGAGAATGAAACAGCGCGCCACAAATCCGTCATCCGTTCGATGCACGCCGAGCACGGCAAACGGGTTGGAATGTGTGCCTGCGAGAATTGCAGCAATATCGTCTGCCGAAATATCCCTCAAGCTTGTGCCGTCAGCGGGTCTCTTCGGCTTTTTCATCCAGCTCTCCAGATTTCCTTGGCATATTGACGGATCGTCCGATCGGAGGAGAACCAGCCCATGCGAGCAGTGTTGTTGATCGTCTTGGCATACCATTCGGAGGGATTGGCCCAGAGGATATCGACCTCGCGCTGAGCTGCGGCGTAGGCATCGAAATCGGCGGCGACCATGAACCAGTCGTGGCTGTAGATGCCCTCGATCAAGTTGGCGTAGCGGCTGCGATCGTCCGGCGAGAAGACGCCGGAAGCGATGGCGGAAAGCGCCTGGGCGAGTTCGCGCGAGCGTTCGATGACGGCGCGGGGATCGTGGCCGTCGCTGCGCAGGCTGGCGACTTCATCGGCCTTGAGACCAAAGATGACGATATTGTCTTCGCCGACATTGTCGCGCATTTCGACGTTGGCGCCATCGAGCGTGCCGATGGTCAGTGCGCCGTTGAGGCCGAATTTCATGTTGCCGGTGCCGGAAGCTTCCATGCCGGCGGTGGAGATCTGCTCGGAGAGATCGGCGGCCGGAACCATGACTTCGGCGAGAGAGACATTGTAGTTCGGGACGAAGACGACCTTCAGCAGGCCGCGCACCGACGGATCATTATTGATGACGCGGGCGACATCGTTGATCAGCTTGATGATGAGCTTCGCATTGTGATAGCTCGGCGCCGCCTTGCCGGCGAAGAGCTTGACGCGCGGTTGCCAGTCCAGCTCGGGGTGCGAACGGATCTGATCGTAGAGGGCCACGGTCTCGATGATGTTGAGAAGCTGGCGCTTGTATTCGTGGATGCGCTTGATCTGAATGTCGAACATCGCATTCGGATCGAGCTTGATGCCCATCCGGCTCGCAACGAGATTGGACAGCTGCACCTTGTTGGCGCGTTTGACCGCGGCAAACTTCTCCTGGAAGGCGCTGTCGTGAGCGAATTTGTCGAGCGGCTTCAGCTTTTCGGCATCGTCGAGAAACTCGTCGCCGATTGCTTCGCGGATAAGGCTGGTCAGGCCCGGATTGCACTGCATCAGCCAGCGGCGCGGCGTGATGCCGTTCGTCTTGTTGTTGATGCGATCCGGATAGAGCTTGTGCAGGTCGGCAAAGACGGTGACCTTCATCAGGTCGGTGTGCAGCGCCGATACGCCGTTGATCGAGTGCGAACCGACAAAGGCGAGATTGCCCATGCGCACGCGCCGGTCGCCGTTTTCGTCGATCAGGGAAATAGAGCGGATTTCCGTATCGCTGAAATTGCGGGCCTTGCGGGCTTCGACCAGAATCTTGGCGTTGATGGCGTAGATGATCTGCATATGGCGCGGCAGCAGCCGTTCGAACAGCGGCACCGGCCAGCTTTCGAGCGCTTCCGGCAGCAGCGTATGGTTCGTATAACCGAAGGTCTCGCGGGTGATGTTCCAGGCCTTGTCGAACTCGAGGCCGTGGACATCGACTAGCAGGCGCATCATTTCAGCGACGGAGACAGCCGGATGGGTGTCGTTCAGCTGGATCGCGACCTTGTCGGCGAGGTTGGTCAGGTCGTCATACTGCTGGAGATGGCGGCGAATAATGTCCTGCAGCGACGCTGAGGAGAAGAAGAATTCCTGGCGCAGGCGCAGCTCCTGGCCGGCGGGGGTTCCGTCTGCCGGATAGAGGACGCGCGTCAGGCTCTCCGCCTTGTTGCTTTCGCGCAACGCGCCGATGTGGTCGCCCGCGTTGAAGGCATCGAGCAGGATCGGATCGATCGGCTGTGCCGACCAGAGACGTAGCGTGTTGACGCGCTTGCCGCGCCAGCCGACGACGGGCGTGTCGAATGCGGCGGCGATAACGCGTTCCGCCGGCTTCCACACATAGCGGGGTTGGTCGTCATGGCTGCTTGCCGTCTCGACGGCGCCGCCAAAGCCGATTTCGTAGGCGCTTTCCTGGCGTTCGAATTCCCAAGGGTTGCCGTGTGCAAGCCAGGTTTCCGGCAGTTCCACCTGCCAGCCATCGGCCATCTGCTGCCGGAACAGGCCGTGCACGTAGCGAATGCCATAGCCGTAGGCCGGCACATCGACGGTCGCCATGGATTCCATGAAACAGGCGGCGAGGCGGCCGAGGCCTCCATTGCCGAGTGCTGCGTCCGGCTCGAGCCCGGCGATGACGCGAACGTCGACACCGAGCGAGGCCAGGGCGTTGGTGATTTCTTCCATCAAGCCGAGATTGGAGACGGCGTCGCGCATCAGGCGGCCGATCAGGAATTCGAGCGATAGATAGTATACGCGCTTGGCGCCGGTCTCGTAGACCCGGCGGGTGGATTCCATCCATCTGTCGATAACGCGGTGGCGAATGACGAGGATCGTTGCCGTCAGCCAATCGTGTGGCTTGGCCACTTTCGCATCCTTGCCGATGCGATAGGTCAGGCGCTCGATGATTTCTTCCGCAAGGATTTCGGGGCGGGAAATGCGCGGGGCGGGAACGGGGAGATCGGCCTTCGTCAAATTATTCATACTATCAACTCTCGCCATTTGTGATTTATATTCAGAGTGTTATGCCCAATAAATCAAATTTCCTTTCCGTTTCACTATCAGTTTACGCACTGATGTAAAGCAGTTGCAATATGCGAGTTGGGCAGATGCGAAAATAGCCGCCAAACGTTTCCCATTCGCGGGAAAAGACTTGATTCCGATGATGTTTCAGGCTCTTATTCGCGAATTGATGAAAAATAAAAGCCGCGCGATACTCGTTTCGCGCGGCTTTTATTTTGACGGCTATTTATGGTTGCTTGGTGTGGGGTCCAGACGAGGTCACTTCGTTAGGAGCGTCATCTGCTTGGATGTTTCCGTGGCGATTACCGTAAACGCCTTGAAAAGATCCGCCGCGCTCTGTGGCGTGAAGTAGTCAGAAGCAGAAGTGGCGCAGTATTTTAGCAATGCCTGGCCATTCGATGGGGCCATAAAGGCAATCGTATACACGTGGATACCATTGCTACGCGCCTTGTCGCACTGAGTTTTGGTATCTGTGTCGGCATTTGCTACGTTGTTGTCGCCATCGGTCATAAAGACGATGTACATGCTCGGATTTGTGACGCCACTCTTCGTCTTGTGCTGAAGCTGCTCATTTGTCAGTCCGGCCGTTGTAGATGGTTTCGTCAACGCGTCGACTGCGGCCGTAAAAGCGGGGGCCGAGTTTGTGGAGCCGCTTGATGTCAGGTTGTTGACATATGTAACGACGGCGCTCGTGCCCCACTGCAGCGCCGTGGCCGTCTGGGCGACGTTATTGTAGGAGTCTGCGCCCGTGCGGACATACATCATGTTGGGGTCGGCGCTGTTTAGTTGCGCGGACAGATTGGACGTCGCAATCTTCAGCGATTCCATTTTGGTGTAGTAGTTCGGTTGAGTACCGGTACAAGTACTCCACACCTGTTTGCCGTTTTTATTCGTTTTAAGGCAACTATAAGTATATGTTGTTGTTGGTTGCTGGGCGTTAACGGTATCGGTGGCTTCGTCCATGGACCCAGAGCGATCCAGTACGAAATACATCGACAAAGCATTCTTCTGGGTTTCAGAAGTTTTTCCGCTGGTCGAGGTGCTTGACGCGGAAATGTTCATCGAACTCTGGCCGGTCAAGCGGGTCATGCTGTTGACGGGCATTGAATAGGATGCGTTCACAACGACCGTATAACCTGTATTCCCAGAGGAATCGGTCGTCTTCGTCACCGTCGTGCTAGTTCCCGCCTTAAGCGAATTCGTGGCGTTCGCATCTCCGCCAAGATAGTTGGACATCTGACCGAGCACAAAATTGTTGCCGAGATCTTTTGCGGTCGTGGTGGTCGCACCACCGTCGACAAGTGCTGTTGCAGTGGCGAGCGCGGCGGCATCAGTCGATTCCTGGAGCTGGCTGCGTGTCAGCGACATGTTCGTGACATCTACAGCAACGCCACCCGCTACAGCTAGTACCGGGATGGAAAGTGCCGTTATAATACCGAAATTTCCGGCCCTATCACGCGACAGTCTTTTAAAGATATAAAGTATATCCGAACCGGTGATCATCATGTCCGCCTGATGGAGAGTTGAAGTTCTCAATAATTGGCGGGACTATCGGCTATAAATATTAGTCAAACGTTTAAGTTGTGGTTCAAATTTTAAAAAACTATCGGATTAGTCTCATTCTTATTTCGACTTATACTATATTAGTGGAATAACATCTACGGCTTGCACGGTTTTTTGGTTACCATAACCTTTCAACACACCAATAACGGGTGCAACATCGGAATAATCGCGGCCATAGGCAACGACGATGTGATCGGTGCCGGCGGGAATGTTGTTGGTGGGGTCAAGTTCGATCCAGCCGGCGGTTTCTCCGCACCAGACGCGCACCCAGGCATGCATGGCGTCGGCACCTTCCAATCGTTCCTTGCCGGGCGGCGGGATGGTGCGCAGGAAGCCGCTGACATAGCCGGCCGGAATGCCGAGGCTGCGCAGCGCGATGATCATCACATGCGAGAAATCCTGGCACACGCCGCGCTTCAGGCGGAATGCCTCCTTGGGCGTCGTGTCGACGGTCGTCGCCTTCGCGTCGTAAACGAAATCCTTGTGGATCCGCGCGCAGACGGCATGGGCGATCTGTATCGTCGTCAGCTTCGTCGTCTTCCACTGCCTGCCGTATTCGGCGATTTCGCTCGTCTCCGGCAGGCGAGGGCTGCTGCCGAGGAAATGATGCGGGGAGGAGGGGTCGATCGACCAGCAGCTATTGATCTCGTCAGGCAATTCCGCAAGCAAGGGCGAGAAATCGGCGGCGATGGGCTGGCTCTCCACCTGCACACGCGCCTGCATGCGGATATCAAGCTTCTCATGCGGGTTGCGCACCAGGATCGACGTCGCGGGGTGCTGGAAGAAATCGGTGAAATTCGATTGTTCGTTCGGATGCGGCGTGATCTTCAGGGAACCGGCGACCAGTCGCTGGCGGTTGGTGAGCGACAGCGGCAGAATACGCAGGATGTGGCGCGCGCCGCTGGCCGGCGCGTCGTAGGTGTAACCCATGTGCAGCGACAGGTCGTAGAGCATCACATCATCCGAGATAGGTGCGGGCGAGCAGATCGGAGAGCCGCTCCAGCTCACGCTCCAGCCGCTGATAGACTTCGCCGGTCATCGTCTCCGGCGTCATGACGGCGAGGCCCGAATGCAGCCGCATGGCTTCCCGATAGAAGGGCGACATCTGGCCGTTGACGAAGGCGTTCGGCAGTTGCTCCACTTCGCGATGGATCTCGTTCATCTGGAAGAGGATTGAGCGCGGGTTAAGGGGGTCAAGCGCCAGGAGGTCGGTCACCGTCAAGCGCGCTGTATTGACGTTGTAGCGGCGGCGATGGGTCATGACGCTGTCGCCGATTTCGAGCAGCATATCGAGCGCGCCATCGGGCGCCTCGGGGCCGGACATGTGTCCGAGAAGCCGCGTCATATGCAGCCCGCGTTCGATATAGCGGCCGAGCGACAGGAAACGCCAGCCGGTGAAGCGATACATGTTTTCGTGCACGAGGCCGGCAAAGCCCGCGAGCTTGCGCAACAGGATCGTCATGGCATGGCTGGCGTCATCCCCATGCTTGACGTTTTCCTTGAAGCGGCGGGCGGTCTTGGCGAGGTCCGTCAAGGCCAGCCAGCCGTCGGGCGAAAAGCGGTCGCGAATGTTGCTGGCCGAGTAAACGGCGCTATCGATGTTGCGCAGCAGGCTTTCCGGTACGGCCTTCTCGATGTCTATGTCGATGCCGGCAAGATAGGCGCTGACGTCGGCGAGCAGCGGCTGGCTCGGATCGGCGGCTTCGGCGAAGCGGCCGTGCCAGGCGCGCAGAATGCGCAGCGCCCCTTCGGCCCGCTCGATATAGCGGCCGAGCCAGAACAGATTGTCGGCGGCGCGGCTCGGCAGGCTGCCGGGCATATTGCGGGTAAAGGTCTCTTCGGCGGGCAGCAGCGTATGCGCTTCCACGGGCTTGTCGGAGACGATCCAGACATCGGCGGCTGAGCCGCCCGACTGCATGGCGATGGCGGCGACATCGTCGCCGCTGCCGATACGGGCAAAGCCGCCGGGCATGATCTTCCAGCCGCTTTCCGTGCGGGCGGCAAAGACGCGCAAGCTCATCGGCCGTGGCATCAGCTTGCCGTTGACCCAGGCCGGCGTTGTCGAAAGGGTGACGACTTCCTGGCCGACCAGCTTGTGGCCGTCGGTTGTCAGCCAGTCCGAAATTGAATCGCGGGCAGTGCTGCGCAGCGTCGAGCCCAGCACTGATTGGCCGCTGTCATCGAAGAAGGGCATGCAGGAATAGGCGGGGCCGATCACCATCTTCTCGATATTGGCGGCGACATGCTCGCGCTCGCTCTTCTGTCCGCACCACCAGGTGGCGATCGACGGCAGCTTCAGTTCCTCGCCGCGCAGATGCCGACAGATGGTCGGCATGAAGGCGAGCAGGGCACGGGTTTCCAGAATGCCGGAACCGAGAGCGTTGACGATACTGACGGTCTGGGCCCGCAGCGCCTCCACCAGGCCCGGCGTGCCGATATGGGAGTGCTGGTTGAGCTCCAGCGGGTCGGCGTAGGAGGCATCGAGGCGCCGCCAGAGCACGCTGATCGGCCGCAATCCGGCAACGGTTCGCACCATCAGCTGGTTATTGACGACGGTGATATCCTCGCCCTCGAGCAGCATGAAGCCAAGGTAGCGGGCGATATAGGCGTGCTCGTAATAGGTTTCGTTGGCCGGGCCAGGCGTCAGGACGGCAACGCGTCCTTCGCCGCCACGCTTGCCACCCAGAAGCGCGTCACGAAAGGCTCCGAAGAAGGAGGCGAGGCGGTGCACCCGGGTTTCGGCATAGATGTCGGAGAAGGCGCGCGTCGTGGCGACGCGGGTTTCGAGCGCAAAGCCGGCGCCTGACGGCGCCTGGGCACGGTCGGCGAGGACCCACCAGTTGCCATCCGGTCCGCGGCCGATCTCGAAGGCGAGGAAATGCAGATAGTGGCCATTTGCGGGCTTGACGCCGACCAGCGGCCGCAGGAATTCCGGATTGCCGGCGATCAAGGCTGGCGGCAGCAGGCCTTCGTTGACAAGCCGGCTGTCGCCATAGATGTCGGCCATGACCTCTTCAAGCAGATCGGCGCGCTGTTGCAGGCCTTCGGAGAGGTTTTGCCATTCGCGCTCATCGATGAGGACAGGGATGTGCGAGATGGGCCAGTTGCGCTCGCTGACGCCGGTTGCGCCATAGGCGCGATAGAAAACGCCGGCATCGCGCAGGTAGCGATCGGCGCGGGCGAAGCGTTCGGTCAGTTCCTGTTCCGACATGTGGGACAATGCCGACAGGAGCTTTTGCCAGACCGGGCGCACGGCACCTGCATTGTCGACCATTTCATCGGCAACACCAGGCAGGGCGCTATAGGCAAAGGCCGGATCGTTGCCGATGCCAGCCTTTACTTCACTTCGCCGTTCCGCTGCCGGTTTTCTAACCATGCATATTCCCGTTTCAAAGTCCTGCCGGCCGGCGAAGATCGAGCGTCAGCAGGAATTCCGCCGATGTCGTCTCCGGTCGCAGGGCATAGCCGCCAGCGGTATGCCCCCAAGGTTCGAATCGCGCAAGACGTCGCGCTTCCGCTTCGTTACCATTGACAGGGAAGGTGTCATAGTTCCGGCCCCCCGGATGAGCAACGTGATAGATGCAGCCGCCGATCGAACGGCGCGACCATGTATCATAAATGTCGAAGGTCAAAGGCGTATCGATGGGCAGAACCGGATGCAGACCGGAGGCCGGATGCCATGCCTTGTAGCGGACGCCGGCGACGAAAACGCCCGAGGCACCCGTCGACGTCAACGGCATCGGGCGCCCGTTGCAGGATACGGTGTAGCGCGAGGGATTGCTGGTTTCCAGCCGCACCTGCAGACGCTCGACCGAGGAGTCGACGTAGCGGACCGTGCCGCCGACTGCGCCCTCTTCGCCCAGTACATGCCAAGGCTCCAGGGCCTGGCGCAGCTCCAGTCTGTTGCCCTCGTATTCAACTTCGCCGCAGAAGGGGAAGCGGAATTCGAGCTGCGCCTGGAACCACTCGGACCGCAGGTCGAAGCCGTTTTCACGGAGGTCAGCGAGCACATCGAGGAAATCCTGCCAGACATAATGCGGCAGCATGAAACGATCGTGCAGCGTCGTGCCCCATCGGGTGAATTTGCCTTCGATGGGATTGCGCCAGAAGCGGGCGATGATGGCGCGCACCAGCAATTGTTGAGCAAGGCTCATGCGGGCGTTGGGCGGCATTTCGAAGCCGCGGAATTCGACAAGGCCGAGCCGTCCCGTTGGGCCATCGGGCGAGAAGAGCTTGTCGATGCAGATTTCCGAACGGTGGGTGTTGCCGCTGGAATCGGTCAGGAGATTGCGGAACAGCCGGTCCACCAGCCAGGGTAATGGCGGATTGCCCTGGCCGGGCGCCGGCACCTGGGCTATCGCAATTTCCAGCTCGTAGAGGCTGTCGTGGCGCGCCTCGTCGATGCGCGGCGCCTGGCTGGTCGGGCCGATGAACAGGCCGGAGAAAAGATAGGAGAGAGAAGGATGGCGCTGCCAGTGCAGCACCAGGCTCTTCAGCAGGTCAGGACGGCGCAGGAACGGGCTGTCGTTCGGATTGGCGCCGCCGACGACCACATGATTGCCGCCTCCGGTGCCGGTGTGACGGCCGTCGATCAGGAACTTGTCGGTGCCGAGGCGCGTCTGTCGCGCTTCTTCGTAAACCGTCGTGGTGATGTCAACGCAATCCTGCCAGTTCGATGCAGGATGGATATTGACCTCGATCACGCCGGGGTCGGGCGCGACGCGAATGACGTTGATGCGCTCGTCCTGAGGCGGTGAATAGCCCTCGATATGGACCGGCAGCCCGAGCTCTGCCGCCGCATTCTCGGCGGCCGCCAAGAGTTCCAGATACTGCTCAATCCCCTCGGTCGGCGGCATGAAGACGCAGAGCCGGCCATCGCGGGGCTCGACGGAGATGGCCGTGCGCACTGCGCCGCGGATATCGCCAAGCGTTTGCTCCACCCGCGATTGCGCGCCCTCGTCGGCCTGGAACGACGCTTCCGGCATGGCGCGGCCCGCGGGCACGATGACATCGGGCAGAGGCGCGCGCGGAAGGGTGGGGTCGACGGTGTGGATATAGGGATAGCGCGACGGCGGCACATAGGGCAGCGTGCCGAGCGGCAGGCGGTAGCCGATCGGCGAGTCACCGGGCACGAGGTAAATCTTGCCGCGTCGCGTGCTCCATTTTTCGCTGACCCAGCGCGTGGCGGATGCCTTTGAATTCCATGCCTGGACGGGAAGCACGTAGCCGGTCGCCGTCGTCAGGCCGCGCTCGAAAACGCGGGCGATGCGGCTGCGCTCTTCGGGGTCCTTCAGCTTCGAATTGGACGGGTCGACATTCTCAGGCAGGCTGCCTTCCTTGATGATCCATTCGGCCGGATCTTCATAGGCCGGCAGCACCATATCGGGCTCGATGGCCAGCTCCCTGGCAATCGCCGTCAGAAGCTTTCCCGCGTCCTCGGCACTGGCGCCGGTCTTTGCTGTTTCCTCGGCAATCAAAGCCGGGTTTTGCCAGACCGGCTTGCCGTCCTTGCGCCAGTAAAGCGAGAAGGTCCAGCGCGGCAGGCTTTCACCCGGATACCATTTGCCCTGGCCGTAATGCAGGAAGCCGCCCGGCGCGAAGCGGTCGCGCAGGCGGCGGATCAGCTGATCGGCCATGTCGCGCTTGGTCGGGCCGACGGCGGCGGTGTTCCATTCCTCCGACTGAAAGTCGTCGATCGAGATAAAGGTCGGCTCGCCGCCCATGGTCAGGCGCACATCCTCGGCCTGCAGGACGCGATCGACCTCTTCGCCAAGCGCATTCAGCGCATCCCAGCTTTCGTCCGAGAAAGGCTTGGTGATGCGCGGATGTTCGGCGACGCGAGTGACCGTCATCGCGAAATCGAATTCTGTCTTGGCTTCGCCGAAATAGCCGCCGGAGATCGGGGCGGCATTGCGATAATGCGGTGTAGCGGCGAGCGGAATATGGCTCTCGCCGGTGAGCAGACCGGACGTCGGGTCGAGACCGACCCAGCCGGCGCCGGGAAGATAGACTTCCGTCCAGGCATGCAGGTCGGTGAAATCGACTTCGGTGCCCGATGGGCCATCCAGCGCCTTCAGGTCCGGAGTGAGCTGAATGAGATAGCCGGAGACGAAGCGGGCGGCGAGGCCGAGATGGCGCAGAACCTGGACGAATAGCCAGCTTGTATCGCGACAGGAGCCTTTAGCCCTCTCCAGGGTTTCTTCCGGCGTCTGCACGCCGGTTTCCATGCGGATGACGTAACCGATCTCCTGCTGCAGACGCGCATTGATGCCAACGATCATGTCGACGGTGGGTTGCTCGGAGCGGTCAAGCGTGTCGAGAAAAGCCTGCAGCCGGGGCCCGGTTTCTTCCGGCGTCATATAGATGGACAGATCCTCGCGGATCGTCTCGGGATAGGCGAAGGGCCACTTGGTCGCCTCCTCTTCGACGAAGAAGTCGAAGGGGTTGTAGACCGTCATGTCGGCGACGAGATCGACCTCGATCTTCAGCTCGGTTACTGGATCGGGAAAAACGAAACGGGCGAGATAATTGCCGTAAGGATCCTGCTGCAGGTTCACGAAATGATTTGACGGAGTGACTTTCAGCGAGTGGCTGAGAACGCGGGTCTTGGAATGCGATGCGGGCTTCAGGCGAATGATCTGAGGGCCGAGGCGGACCGGATTGTCATATGTGTAGTGGGTGAGATGATAGATGCTTGCCTTGATCGCCATATGTCTCTTTGCCTAGCCCACATCATTGTGCGGTGGTTGCTGTTCCCCGCAGGCAGTGTGTGCAATGCAGCGAAAGAATGCAAGACATCTCGGCGGGACGGTCAAAGTCTTGCTGCACAATGCCAAAATAAAAACGGCGAGCTTTTGCCCGCCGTTTTGAGAATTCTATTTTGCAGCCTGCGATCAGTGTCTGCCAAACTCGTCGACGAGACGGATAATATCGTCCTCGCCGAGATAGGAGCCGGTCTGCACCTCGATCAATTCCAGCAGGATCTTGCCGGGGTTGGACAGGCGGTGCACTTCGCCGAGCGGAATATAGATCGACTCGTTTTCGCGCAGCATCTGCACATTCTCGCCGACCGTGACTTCGGCTGTGCCCTTGACGACGATCCAATGCTCGGAGCGATGGTGATGCTTCTGCAGAGAGAGCTTCTTGCCCGGCAGAACGAAGATGCGCTTGACCTGGAAGCGCTCGCCGTTCAGCACCGAGGTGTAGCCGCCCCAGGGGCGATAGGATGTCGGATGTGTCTCGGTGAGCTTGGCGGTCTTCTTGTCGCTCGCTAAAAACTTCACGAGCTTGCCGACTTCCTGGCTGTCCTTGAGATGGCCGACATAAACGGCGTCTTCGCTGGCGATGACCGCGACGTCTTCAAGACCCTGCACCGCGACATGGAGGCTGTGCGACATCACGAGCGAGTTCTTGGTGTTGACCAAGGTCGTGGCGCCGGCTGAGACGTTGCCGCTTTCATCGCGATTGCCGACCTTCCAGACCGCATCCCAGCTGCCTAGGTCGGACCAGATGAAGGGTGAGGGGACGACAGCCGCGTTGGCCGTCTTTTCCATCAGGGCATAGTCGATGGAGATATCGGGGCTCTTTGAGAAATGATCTGCGTCCAGGCGGGTGAAGTCGAGGTCGCGCGTCGACTTGGAAACGGCCTTGCTGGCGGCCTTTTCGACATCAGGCGCATATTCCTTCATCTCGGCCAGGAGCTGGGCGGCCGAAAACATGAACATGCCCGAGTTCCAGTAGAAGTTGCCGCTCGCAACCATCTCCTCCGCCTTATCCAGCGCCGGCTTTTCGACGAAGCGCTTGACGGCATGGGCTCCGGTCGAAAGCGCCTTGCCGCTTTCGATATAGCCATAGCCGGTCGCAGGTTCGGTGGGCGTGATGCCGAAGGTGACGAGCTTGCTCTGAAGGGCCGTGTCACGCGCTAAACGTACGCAATCGTAATAGGTCGTGGTGGCATCGATCTCGTAGTCTGAACCGAGGACATGCATGATTGCGTCCTTGCCGAAAAGCTCGGTGACGAGCACGGCGGCGGCGGCGACTGCGGCTGCGGTGTTGCGAGCGACCGGCTCCAGCAATATCGCTGCGAGCTTCAGGTCCAGCTCTCGCGCCTGTTCGGCGACGAGGAATCGAAACTCCTCATTGGTCAGGACGATCGGCGCCTCGTAAAGCTCGGCATCCGAAATGCGCTCCAGCGTATTTTGAAACAGCGTCCTATCGCCGATGAACTGAATGAACTGCTTTGGGGCAGAAGCGCGCGATAACGGCCAAAGTCGTGTACCCTTGCCTCCTGCCATGATCACCGGAACGATTTTAGCTGCCATACCTTGCCTCTCCTGGATACTTCCCTCGGTAGCCTGCCGTGAAAGATTGCAACTTTCGCGCCGGCATTCTCGCCCCCAGGACAACCTATATCGCCATTGCGATGTTTTTGCACGACACGCTAGCTACAATACGCCAAGACCACAAATATTCGATTATCCCCTCAAGGAAATTTCAATGAAAGCTCGTCGGGAATATCTTCTTTAGATAAAAAGGGCTTAAGCGATCGAAATCGCTTAAGCCCGATAAAGGCAGGCCATCGACGCTTGGCCATGAGCCGGCAACCATGATGTTATTGCCTACGCCTCAGCCTTCTCGGATTGTTCCTCATGCGCATGGGCAACACCGTTGCGCCTGTTATAACGGATCGACGACCAGAGCGAGATGCCGATCAGCGCGGCGCCGCCGAGACCAGTGATGACTTCAGGGACATGCACCAGCGTCTGCACATACATGATCACCGAGAGGATCAGAATGGCATAGAAGGCGCCATGCTCAAGATAGCGGTAGTGCGCGAGTGTGCCCTTCTCCACGAGCATGATGGTCATGGAGCGCACATACATGGCGCCGATGCCGAGACCGATTGCGATGATGAACAGGTTCTGGGTGAGCGCGAAAGCGCCGATGACGCCATCGAAGGAAAAGCTGGCATCGAGGATTTCGAGATAGAGAAAGGCGCCGAAACCACCCTTTGCAGCCGCACTCATCGCCTTTTGAGAGGCGTCCAGAAAGCCTGCAAGCACTTCAACCAACAGGAAGGTGAGGAGGCCGTAGATCGAGGCGTGGAGGAAGGTCGTCGAGTCATCGCCGTCGAGGAGCGAGCTGAAAATCAGAACGAGGATCAGGACGAAGGCGATCTCGATGCCCTTGATGGTGGCGAAATTTGCCATCCGCTTTTCCAGGAAGTTGATCCAGTGCACGTCCTTCTCATGGTTGAAGAAGTAGGTGAGGCCAACCATCATCAGGAAGGTGCCGCCAAAGGCAGCGATGGGCAAGTGCGCGTCGTGCATGATGCGCGCATATTGTTCGGGTTCGGCGGCTGCGAGCTTCAGCGCCTCCCACGGATTGATCCAGGCGGCGATGGCGACGATCAGCAGCGGGAAGACGATCCGCATGCCGAAGACGGCAATGATGATGCCCCAGGTCAGGAAGCGATGCTGCCAAACCGGTGTCATTTCCTTCAGCTTGTTGGCATTGACGATGGCATTGTCGAAGGAGAGTGAAATCTCCAGCACGGCTAGGACCGCGCAGATGAAGAAGGCCGTCGCAAGGCCACCGAGCGTGCCCGTCGCATTCCAGCCCAACAGGGCTCCGAGAGCGAGACCTGCCAGGGTGACGGCAAAAGCCCAGCCGAAATAGCTAAGCATGGATTTCGAAGCGACGGGCGGCGTCATGGGCGCACCTCGCTGCAAAGGGATTTGACTCCGAATCGAGCGCGCAGCCGCATACCGAAGACGGCATGCGGGCAAGGCATGGTCAAGCTGTTCATGAGAAGAAGTCCGCCGGCTCATCTGCAGGCGGTACCGACATCGCGAGAGCGCCGTAAAAACTCTCGCCAGAGGGGCCCGGCACCATAGTCCAATCCGCTGCCGATGTCAGAAGGCGCGGAGATGACCAATAGTTAGTGAAGTCGTGACGTACGTCAAGGGGTTGAAATCGCCGCCGGAGCCGTTGCTCCCAGAAATTGAGATTTTGAGGAACCAAACAGGAAAGGCGGCGTTTGACCCTTAGGCTTATCTGTACCGCCCGTCTTGCCTGGACGACCACGACCGACAGGAGCGACCTCCATGAGTCCCAATCCCATCCATCGCAAAGCGCATGAGCAAAAGCCGGAGCTGACGGACCGGCAGAAGAAGGCGAAATCCAATACGCTTCGACAGGCACAGGTCCTGCCGCCGCATCAAGTGGACTTGACCTTACATCCAGTGACGCACGATGACGTTCACGTTCCTGCTCATGTCAACGGCGCTGACCTGTCGCGCGAAGCACCCGCCGACGCCAATCATAAGCAGAAGCGCAAAGCCAGCTCGCGGCACTGAGCCGCCCGCGCGTCATTCAATGAACGGCGCCTATTTGTGCTTGGGCGCCTTACCGTCTGACGTGAAGCTGCCGTTGAAAGTCATCTCGGGCGATTTGGCCGAGCACTCGATGGCGACCGATTTGCCGGCATAGGGATTTGCGAAGGTACAGGTGCCCTTTGCTTCAACCTTGCCTGCCATCTTGTTGCCGGCTCCTGTCGAAATGACGTCGACCGGCAGCTGCGCGGTGCCCTTTTGGCTACCGGGCTTGATGCCTCCACCATTGCCCTGGAAGCCGAGCATCTTGCCGCCCGAGGTGAAAATGAAGGTCACCGAGCCATCAGGCCCCGTCACGCTGGCGAGCTCACCCTTGCAGCCTTTGGAGGCATCCAGTTTGCCGACGACGAGCTTTGCGCATTTCCCGCTGACCACGGTGACGCCCTGTGCCGGGAAATTTTCAACGGCTGCAGCCGACGTGGCGGCCAGCGCCGTCAATCCAAAAACAATGCCTGCGAATCGCATAAGGGGCTCCTTTAAAGCCCCTGCAGGTTTGCCGATCAAAATGTGGCAGTCAACCCAAAGCAGCGACGCGTGGATACGCGGCTGTTATTCCGGCACGAGCGAGCCGATCAGTTGCAGCAGGGCATTTTGCCGATTGCCGCCGCCGGCGAGGAATTCATAGAGGCTCATGCTTGTTTCGTTGCCGCCATCGACCATGTAATCGGCCTGGCGGATGACGAAGACCTCGCCGCTTTCCGAATCGCGGGCCAGGTGGAACATATATTCATCGCCGTTGGGCTTGTGGTTCTTATAGAACTGCCGCTTCACCACCGTCATCTCGTCCTCCCGTATGATCGATGTTTCCGTATGACAGTAGGATGACGGCGCGGCCGGAAGTCAAGCGACTTGTCGCGCGAAATTGCATCAATAGGCCTGATATGGCCCAGGCCATAACGAACATCAGCATGTGATTGGCTATCTGCAAAAACGCGCTTATTCTCGGCTCTGCGCCTGAATATTCGGGACGCGACAAGTAGGAGATCGAAGCCTATGAAAATGATGTTAGCGCTGGGAGCGATTTTGAGCCTGGCATGCGTCTCCGCCGGGGAGGCGCCTTCGAACTATCAGACTTACCAGGGCGTTCGCGTCGACAGCGATCCGGTGCTGCTGGCCAGATATAGCAGGGCTCTCAACCATTGCGAGCCAGAGGCCTATTCCTGGCGTCGGGGATCACCCGACCCGAACAGCACCTTCTATTGGCTGGCTCTGAGGAATTGCCTCTATCGCCAGGGCTATGTGGATCGCGGCGTTTATGCCTATCCGACGACGGCGGTGTTCCGGCATTTTCTGGATCGGTGAATATCCGCGAGCTATTGCGGCCCGCGGAACATTCTTCCCGAAACAGACATGAAACGAAAAAGGCCTTTCGATTTCTCGAAAGGCCTTGCTTTTCAGCGAATTAGGATGGTGGGCGTGACAGGGATTGAACCTGTGACCCCTACGATGTCAACGTAGTGCTCTCCCGCTGAGCTACACGCCCATCCGATGGCGGCGCATAGATCACAAAACCTCGGGGGCCGTCAATAGGCTTTTTTTCGGTTTTGTGACGTAGTTGCCGGAAGCCTTACGCGGCAAGGAGTTTATTGACTTCGTCGACCAGCTCGCGGAGGTGGAAAGGCTTGGAAAGCACCTTCGCATCCTTTGGAGCCTTCGAATCAGGATTGAGCGCGACGGCGGCAAAGCCGGTAATGAACATCACCTTCAGGTCCGGATCGAGTTCGGTGGCGCGACGAGCCAGCTCGATGCCGTCCATTTCCGGCATGACGATGTCGGTCAAAAGCAGCGAAAACGGCTCTTCACGCAGCCGGTCGTAAGCGCTTGCTCCATTGTCAAAGGACAAGACCTTGTAGCCGGCTTTTTCGAGCGCCTTCACAAGGAAGCGACGCATGTCGTTGTCATCTTCGGCAAGAAGTATCTTTTGGGTCATCATCTTTTCGCTAATCAATGTTGTCTTGTTGGACACGTCCAGCGTTCAGGTTAGCGCTCCGCCGTAAACAAGCTGTGAATGGCCAGCTAAAACGCGCCAATCCAGCATTGGTTCAAAGCATAAGTGCATTCCACGAAAACGTCTTGCGTTTCCGCTCGCCGAACATTCGGAGATTTCGATTACGGCGCTTTGGATTAAGGCCATTTCGGTCAAGTTACTATGGACTTGCGGTCATGCAACTGGCAACATGATTACTGCGACAAGTTGTTGACATGGTAAAGACGTTGATGTCCGCGGAAATGCGCAGTTTCGAGATTTACGAGGTATTGGAGCCCGCCTCCCAGACGATACCGTTTGTCTACAGCTCACCGCACAGCGGCCGCATTTATCCCCCCGATTTCATCGCCCAGTCCCGCCTCGAAGGTATCGCCATCCGCCGTTCGGAGGATCATTATGTCGACGAGCTTTTTTCGGCCGCAAGCTCTCTCGGTGCGCCGCTGTTGCTCGCCAATTTTCCGCGTGCCTATATCGATGTGAATCGCGAGCCCTACGAGCTCGATCCGCGCATGTTCGACGGCGCTTTGCCATCCTATGCCAACATCAATTCGCTGCGGGTCGCCGGCGGTCTCGGTACGATCCCGCGAATCGTCGCGGAGAACATGGAAATCTACGCGCGCCGTGTACCGGTCGAAGAGGCACTGCGGCGTATCGATACCATCTATAAGCCCTATCACGCCAGGCTTCGCCGGCTGATCGCGCGCACCCATGTCAAATTCGGCTTCGGTGTCCTGGTCGATTGCCATTCGATGCCGGGCAACATCCGAATCGCCGGCAGCAACGCGCGGCCGGATTTCATTCTCGGTGATCGCTACGGCACCAGCGCCTCGGCGGAACTTTCGCGCGCCGCCATGCAGATCCTCGAGGAGCTCGGCTTCAACGCCGTGCGCAACAAGCCCTATGCCGGCGGCTTCATCACCGAGCATTACGGTCGTCCCTCTCGCGGACTGCATGCTCTGCAGATCGAAGTCAACCGGTCGCTCTATGTAGACGAGACGACGCTGGAGAAGCGTCCGGATTTCGATCAGGTCGCGTCGGCCATCACGCTGTTTATGAAGCGGATTGCCGAGCATGTGGAATCTTACACGGGCGATCCGGCACTGGCTGCCGAATAGCGAAAATTCTCTAGGAAAGCTTGGAAAGGCGTGGTTCCGCGCTGGCCGTTTCGTCGCGGCTTATATTCCGTATCCCAGCAAAAAAGAACCGCGCTCGTGGCGCGGCTAAGTCTAGGGAGGAAACACCCAAGGAGGGTATTTACAGTCAGAAGACTGTAGCTGGATATTGATCTCGCACTGCACAAATGTCAAGCATTTTATTGCGATGCAAAATATTTAGGCATATTTGAAAACTCTGCCTGATCGGCAGGCATTGCGCCCATTGCGTCATCATCCGGTTTGCTTCATCGGCTATATGCGTTATGGATCGCTCATCCCATCACCTAATCGGATTGACCATGCTCCCCGATCGCTCGTTTTTCTACCGTCTGGCCGAGGCGGCCAAGGCCGAAACCCTGCCGCGCTTCCGCGCCGGCGTCGATGTGGTCAACAAGGAAGCCGGCGGGTTCGATCCGGTGACCGAAGGCGATCGCGCTGCCGAAGTGGCGATTCGGTCGCTGATCGAGGCTGAGTTCCCCGATCACGGTATCTTGGGCGAGGAACATGGCAGCGTCGGCCTCGATCGCGAGCATGTCTGGGTGATCGACCCGATCGACGGGACGCGTGCCTTCATCTCGGGCGTACCCGTCTGGGGAACGCTGATCGGCCTGCAAAAGAACGGCCGCGCCATCATGGGCCTGATCGATCAGCCCTTCACCGGCGAGCGCTATTTCGCCGATGGCAACGGCTCTACCTATTCCGGCCCGGACGGCGAGCGACGCCTTAAGGTTCGCGATTGCGGCAGCCTGTCGAACGCGATTCTCTTTACCACCTCGCCGCATCTCTTCGTCGGCGAGGAGCTTGCCAAATATCGCGAAATCGAGAGCCAGGCCCGGCTCTTCCGCTATGGGACGGATTGCTACGCCTATGCGCTGCTCGCTGCCGGCCATGTCGATCTCGTCATCGAAAATTCATTGAAGCCCTATGATGTCGGCGGCATCATCCCCGTTGTGGAGCAGGCGGGCGGCATCATGACCACCTGGGACGGCGGCCGTCCGGAAATGGGCGGCACGATCATCGCGGCCGGCAGCCGGGCGGTTTACGAGCAGGCTTGCGCCATCCTGTCCCGGTAAAGGTCAGGCTCCTGCTTCCAGCTCATAGGCGTTGGTCTCCGCGTCGCTGCCGGGAATGAAGGCGTGAATGGCGGCCAGCGCCTGGTTGCGATAGATATCCCGCTCCTGCAGGATCTCGTGCTTCGAGCCATGAATGGGCACAAGCTGGGCGGCCCGGAAGTAGCGCGATACCCTTTCCTGGTCGACATAAGGCACGACGCCGTCTCTTGTCGGTGAGAGCATGACGGTCGGGATGGGGATCGAAAACAGATGCTCTGGCCTGTTGACCTGCTCGATTGCACGGAGTGCCTGCGAGAGCCAGCGTGCCGTCGGAGGCCCGAGGGAAAGCTGCGGGTAGGCCTCGCTGATGCCTGCATTGCGCCGATAGCGCTGTTCATCCGTGGTCACCGGATTCTCGCTGAACGGCCTTTCCTTGAATTTCTTGCTGAATTGCATCCGGCCGAGCCCGACCGTGCTGAAGGCGCCGGACAGGAAACGGATCAAGCCCGGAGAGGCGCCGTGACCGGTCAGGCCGATAAAGGGCGCCGATAGCACCATGCGCTCGATACGGCTTGCAAGCCTTGGCGCTGAATACATGGCAATCAGGCCGCCTGTGGAATGTCCGAGAAGAAAAAAGGGCAGGCGCGTATCCGGCAGCACGATCTTGTCGAGGAAGACGGTGAGGTCGCGTTCATAGTCTGAAAACCGCGAGACGTGGCCGCGCAACGGATCCTTCAGCAGCCGCTCCGATCCGCCCTGGCCGCGAAGATCGAAGGTCGCCACCCAAAGACCCTTGGCCGTCAGGTCGCGGATCGTCTCGAAATATTTCTCGATGAATTCGTTGCGTCCCTGCAGCACAACGACGGTGCCCTTGGCAACCGGCTGCTCGCAACGGAATACGGCATAGCGCAGCTTGCGCCCGTCGAAACTCTCGAAGAACCCTTCCGTGCGGTTTTCCGGCACCGGATTGTCTGGCGTGGAATAGAGGATCGAATCCATGGCGATGTCGCGCCTCGCTGACAAATGGCTTACCTCAAGGGGATAGCGCAGGTTGGAGGAATTGCAACAGATTTGTTGGCGGTTCTTTAGCTCGACGATCCAGTGCCCAGGACACCTCCCAAAATGTTTTGTCAAAACCTTGTCGTCATCAGGTCGTTGGTGTCCCGCCGCGTCGTTCGAGAGCGGTTCTGCGGATGATATCGGCGATTTCCGGGCTGCTGCTGGATAGCATCTGGAAATCCGACGAATAGAGCGACAGAAGCGAGACCTCGGTTGCAGCGCTGACGGTTGCCGAGCGCGGTTCGCCGCTGATCAGCGCCATCTCGCCGAAGAAGCTGCCGGTGCCGAGCTCCACGGGATTCGGCGTGGCGACGGTGACGCGGCCCTCGACGATGAAGTACATCTGGTCGCCGGCCTCGCCCTTGCGGCAGATGATGCCACCGGCCGGCACGACACGAGGCCTCAGCGCTCTGACGATCTCGATGAGTGCTCCCGAGCCAAGTTTCTGGAACAGCGGCACGGCTGCGACCAGCTGCCAGTTGCGCACGAAGTCCTGACGGCGGACCTCCTCGTAGAAGCCTGTGGCGAGGATACCCGCCCAGAGCGCGAAAATGCCGATTCCGCTCATCATGACCAGCCCGGCAAGGATACGGCCGGCGAAACTTTGGGGAATCTCGTCGCCATAGCCGGTGGTCGAGAGCGTAACCACCGCCCACCACATGGCCAGGGGAATGCTGCCGAATTTATCGGGCTGGACGTCGCGCTCGATGATATAGGCAGCAAGCGCCGCGCCAAACAGAACGATGCAGAAAATGGAGGTGACGCCGATCAGATTGCGTGCTTCTTTGCTGAGGACCCGGCCCAACAGCCGAAAGAAGGTCGAGCCACGCAGCGGCTTGAGCAACCAGATGGCGCAATAAAGGCTCTGGTCGCGCCCGCGAGCGAAGAGGAATGCGAGCACGGGGACGAGAACCGCAAGCACGTCGACGGCGGTTTCCAGCGCTCTGCCGCGCGCCTCTCTTGATCGCTGCATGAACAGCGTTTCGATCAATTGCAGAACATAGGCGGCCCAGACACCGGCGAGCACGATTTCCAGGATCAACCTGGTTTGCCCGGTCATATCAGGCGTCGTCAGTGCCGCCACCGTCAGCAGACCGATGGCAGCGAGCAGCGCGTTCAGCGATGTGGAAATCTTCGAGAAGGAAAGCGCCGACATTCGATACCCCAACTGGCCCGCCACTTTCTCAGAATAGGATGCCTCCGGTTGAAACGTAAAGGGCTCGCGGGATGTTCGCAGCAACCGGGTTTTGGCTTTGGTATAGGCAATTTATCGCTGTCTTTTCAATCTGATTTCAGTCGCTGCCCGACATCCAGCGGTAGTCCCTTGAATGGCTTGATTTCCTTCAGAACGAATGTCGTCTGCATTTCCTTGATGCGCGGCAGGCGACGCACCACCCGCATGGCGAAATCCGCATAGCTGTCGAGATCGGCGGCCACGACCTGCAGCAGGAAATCCGCATCGCCGGCAATGCTGTAACAGGCGACGACCTCGCTCAGCTTCAGGACATCGCGTGAGAATTCCTCGGCTTCCGCCTCGCTGTGGCTATCGATCTTCACCCTGATGAAGGCAAGGACGCCGAGGCCGATCTCGCGCCTGTCGAGCGTTGCCGTATAGCCCTGGATGACACCGGTTTCCTCAAGCTGGCGCACGCGCCGCCAACAGGGCGAGGTGGAGAGCCCGACTTCGGACGAAAGCGCCTGGTTCGTCAGGCGTCCGTCTTTCTGGAGGGCGCCGAGAATTCTTAGATCGACGGGTTCAAGATCGGAGGGCATAGATTGACTCAGTAGCGGTTGATATCGGTAGGATCTACCATATTGGGCGAATATGCCGCAATGAAAGGTAAGATCGCCCGCGATTGGCGCGATATCCTGCTGATAGCCATCGTCAACAGCAGCAGGGTTCCAATGCCTCCCGATATCCGTCTCGCCATAGTCATCAATCCGGATCTGCCGCTCGGGCTGATCGCCAATACCGCCGGCGCCATCGCTATAGGGTTAGGGGCCAGATTTCCCGCTCTTGCGGCGCAGTCCTTGACCGACAGGGAGGATCGCACCATCGACATCAGCTCAAACATGCCGGTACCGATGCTGCAGGCGGATGCCGATACCATCCGGTCGCTGCTGCTGAAGGCGCTGTCGCAGCTGGGCGAGCGGGCAATCGTTCCCTTTCCGGCTTTCGCGCGGTCGCTGCACGATTACAGGGAGTATGAGGCAACGTTTCCCGGGCGCGATCTATCGGAGGAGGCCATTGATGGCCTGGGCATAGCCGGTCCATCGAAATGGGTGAAATCGCTTACCGGTTCGCTGAAGCTTTTGCGTTAGCATCGAGGAGAAAAGGGGCCGGCTTGCGGGATAGAGAGATCCGCTTCGCCGGCCGAGCAGGACTGAAGAAGAAGGGACGATACACTTCAGTCATCGGAAGATGATGTATCCGACGATGTTATGGATAGGACTGTCTGCCTGAACGGGTGCCGAACTGGGTGTTCATCTGCGGTTCACGCGTTCTTTTTCAAAATCTCGGCTGCGAGGTCTGGGGCTTGAACTCCTGAAAAGCGATCCCCATCTCCATCCTGCGGGTGCCAAACGGGCTCGCAAAGCCGTCCCGAGGCCGCCAGGAGTGGGGCCGTGGGGCAAATTCAGAATCGCAATTGTCGCTCACAGGAGGACTCCATGCGTCACGTAGACTTCTCTCCCCTTTACCGTTCCACCGTCGGTTTCGACCGTCTGTTCACCATGCTCGATACCCTTGCCCAGCCGGATCAGGCTCAGACCTATCCGCCCTACAATATCGAGCGCACCGGTGAGAACACCTATCGCATCACGATGGCTGTTGCCGGTTTCGATGAAAAGGAACTGAGCGTCGACGCTCATGCCCACGTTCTCCACGTCAAGGGCGAGAAGAGCGAAGAGCCGGCTGAAGCCAGCGAATATCTCTATCGCGGTATCGCCAAGCGTGCCTTCGAGCGTCGTTTCCAGCTCGCCGATCATGTCGAGGTCCAGGCTGCTTCCCTGAAGAATGGTTTGCTGCACATTGATCTGTTGCGCAACATTCCGGAAGCCATGAAGCCCCGTCGTATCTCGATTGCGGCTGATCCGGTGGAAGCCCCAAAGGCCATCGAGGCTCACATCAACTAAATCGGGCTGACGGTCTTAAGCCGTCATGCCTAGGCTGACGGTTATCGACCGTCACGCCTTTGATCCTCCCAAGATCAAAAAGAAGCGGCGCTCCATCGGGGCGCCGCTTTTGTTTTGGGAGGAATATCAGGATATTGTCAGGCGGCGTTCGTGGCCCCTGTCGCTGCCTCGGTCTTAGCGTCGGCACGCTTCTTGGCGGCGTCGGCATATTTCTGGGCCAGGAAGGCGCAGGTCATCAGCTGGATCTGATGGAACAGCATCAGCGGCAGGACGATGGCGCCGATACCCTGGCCGGCGAAGATGACATTTGCCATCGGCACACCGCTTGCCAGCGACTTTTTCGAGCCGCAGAAGGTGATGGTGATCTCATCGGCCTTGGAGAAGCCAAGCGCACGGCTGCCGAACATGGTGATGCAGAGCACCATGGCCAGAAGCAACATGTTGGCGACGATGACGGTGGCGATGTCGAGCACCGAAAACGTATGCCACAGTCCCTCGACCACTGCCTCGCTAAAGGCCGAATAGACGACCATCAGGATCGAGCCGCGGTCGACCGGCATCAGGATCTTCTTTTTCGAGCGGATCCAGTCGCCGATCCACGGCTGCAGCAATTGGCCGGCGATGAAGGGGGCAAGCAGCTGCAACATGATCTGCCACAGCACATCCCAGGAAAAACCGCCGCCCTGGCCGCCCACTGAAAACAGCACGCCGACGAGCAGCGGCGTCAGGAACATGCCGAAGATGTTCGAAGCCGAAGCCGAGCAGATGGCGGCGGGAACATTGCCGCCGGCGATCGAGGTGAAAGCGATCGACGACTGTACTGTCGAAGGAAGCACGCTCAGAAACAGCAGGCCTGTATAGAGCGAGACAGGCAGAACGCTGGTCGGCACGATCTGGCCGATGGCGAGCACCAACAGCGGGAAGATGCCGAAGGTTGTCAGCAGGATGACGAGATGCAGCCGCCAGTGCAGCATGCCGGCAATGACAACATCGCGCGATAGGCGCGCGCCGTGCAGGAAGAACAGCAGACCGATGGCAAAGTTTGTCGCGATGCTAAAATAGTGGGCGCTTGCCCCCTGAACGGGAAAGAGGGATGCCGTCAGAACAGTGAGCACCAACAGCATGGTGAAAGTATCTGGAAGAAAGCGGCGCATCGTGCCAACCCCAATCGCGGTTGCAGGTCTTGATAATTGATCCTTGCAGATAGACCTATTGTGATCCACGATGCAAGGAATAACAGTTATCGCAATATAGGATAAGCGCTATGCTCGATCTCACGCAGTTGCGCAGCTTCGTTGCCGTGGAGCAGATGGGTAGCTTCACGCTGGCGGCAGAAAGGCTCGGGCTCGGCCAGTCGACCGTCAGCCAGCATATACAGCGATTGGAAACGGAGCTTGGGCGCAAGCTATTGGCCCGCGACACGCATCGCGTCGTCCTGACCGGTGATGGCGAGGCGTTGCTCGGGCATGCGCGCAACATATTGTCCATCGAAGGGGAGGTGCGCCAGCTCTTTGCCGGCAACAGCCTGCGCGGCAGTCTTCGCCTTGGCGTTTCCGAGGATTTCGTTACCAGCCAGCTCCCCGACGTGCTTGAGGAATTCGTTCGCTCGCATCCCTCGGTCGATCTCGAATTGACCGTCGCGCTCAGCGGCACTCTTTATGAAATGCAGGACAATGGCGATCTGGATCTGGTGCTCGCCAAACGTCGCCTCGGCGATGTCAGGGGCAAGCTGGTTTATCGCGAGCCGCTGGTTTGGCTGGCACGTGATCCCGAGCGCATTCGCAGGCTTGCAGGGCCACTGCCGTTGATTGCCTTTCCGACGCCGAGCGTCACGCGGGCGGTGGCGCTGGAGGCGCTGCGTCGCCAGCAGGTGCCGTGGCGGATCGTCTGTACCTGCGGCAGCCTTAGCGGGCTGACGGCAGCGGCTCGCGCCGGCATGGGCGTTCTTGTCCAGCCGCAAAGCATGGCGCCGACCGGGTTGACGGAGATCGCGCCGGGCTGGCTGCCGGCCCTGGAAGATGTGGAATTTGTGCTTGTGCCACGCAAGGGGGCGGATCAACTTGTGGTCAATGCCCTATCGGAAGACATTTTGACAAAAGTTCGAGGGCCCAGATCGATTTGATGATGGTGGCGTAGACCACAGGGATGGAAAAGCCTTTGTCCAGCATGCGGATAGGATTAAGCTCCTGTTAGGATTTCCTTCGCCGGCTGTCGTTTTTCACCCCGTACGTCTGTTCCGTCGCAGCGTCCGGTTCAGGTCGCAGTCAGCTTGGACTGCTATCGTAGGTGGCAGTGGACGAGTTGCATGAGGACATCCGCCCCCGATGACTTATGGCGCCATCTTCATTTCCGGGCTTATTGCTTGCGTAATGGCAATGACGGTGATCGTTCACCACGCTCCGGCATCCGATCGCGACGATTTTTCGACTTTCAGACTGTTCGCGCATCGGAATTAGAACTGAGCTTTCCTGCGACATTGAGAGCCGTCCGGCCCGAAGCCGGCTCCGGCGCTCCTTTTTCTTGCCGTCAGGCAAGACAGGCGAGGAAGTTCGTCACGTCGGCCTCGGTCGTGGCGAAGCTGGTGACAAGGCGGATCAGTGTCTCATCAGAGCGGACCAGATCCGGCTGTGATTCCGGGATCGGCCATTCGTAGAATTTCGCACCCTTGTCCTCGGCGGCCTTGGCAGCCGATTTCGATATGATCGCGAAAACTTCGTTAGAAAGCGTTGGCCAGGCAAGGCGTGCCGAAGGCGCCTTTTCGATGCCGGCGCGCAGGTGGTCGGCCATGCCGTTGGAATGGCGAGCGAGATCCAGCCAGAGGCCATCCTTGAAATAACCATCGAACTGGGCGGCGATGAAGCGCGACTTCGAGAAGAGCTGGGCGGCGCGCTTGCGGATGAAATGCATCTCCTTTGCCTGCTCCGGATTGAAGAAGACAATCGCCTCAGCGCACCAGCAGCCGTTCTTGGTGCCGCCGAAAGAGAGGATGTCGATTCCGCGCTTCCAGGTCATTTCCGCCGGGCTGACGTCGAGCGCGGCCAGGGCATTGGCGAAACGCGCGCCATCCATATGGAGCGGCAGGCCGTTCGTCTTTGCGATGGCGGCGATGGCATCGATCTCGGCGAGCGAATAGACCGTGCCGATTTCCGTGGCCTGGGTGATTGTCACCGCGGCGGCGCGGCCGTGATGGACGGCATCCTGGGGGAAGCGGGCAACCTTGGCGGCGAGCGCCTTGGGATCGATCTTGCCGAGGGCACCATCGACGGTTGCCAGTCGCGCACCGCTGAAGAAGTCAGGTGCACCGCATTCGTCCTCGGCCACATGCGCCTCGTTGTGACAGAAGCTCATTCCGCCCGGCTTCTGGACGCTGGCGAGCGACAGCGAATTTGCCGCCGTGCCCGTCGCAACGAAAAACACGGCAACCTCGCGCTCGAAGATCTCCGAGAACTTGGCCTCCACCCGTTGGTCCAGGTCGCTTGTACCATAGGCGGAAGCAAAGCCGCCGGACTCGGCGAGGAGACGTTCAGCGATCTTGGAGTGGGCGCCAGCCCAGTTATCGGAGGCAAAGAACATGAAGTGCACCAATTATAAGGAGTGAATAGCAGGCGGCATAAATAGGGTCGGCGGGACCTTACGCCAATGCAAAAACCTATCAAGTGCATGAACTTGAACAATCCATCACAGAAATTGATTGGCGCAATCAACAAATAAAATGATGCGCTGCAGCGAAACTTTATTGCTCTATTTGCGCAACAAGGGCAATCTTCCGTCGTTTGCTGACGAATTTTTGCCATTTTGCTCTTGCGAAGGCTTAAGCTTTCTGGCATAGAACTGATGAATTAGGACAGGGTTGCTGTCCTATTTTGGCCGCCGAGGCCGAAGATGCGCCAGAAGGTCCTGACGATGTCGGGATTTCAAGCTATAGTTATCGGGAGCATGCCCTTTCAAGCCGTCCAGGCAATGGGTATTGCGGCGGTGGAATAGCAAGGCGCGGAACGCTGACGACGGGCTCCACTCAAGGGGCCATGGTTCGCGGCCGGATCTTCACAATGCAACAGAGCTGTCGCGCGTCGGCGCCGGAAACGGACCGCGCGGGACGAAGGATCGCCCGCCATGCGGGCCTTACCGGAGGGAAGACGATGACGAACAGGACGACGTCCACGAGTTTTGACCAGACTGCTGCAGCCAATGCTGTCGCTGCGGCCAAAACGTCGAAACGCGCCGGCGGCTTCCCCCGGAAACAGGGCCTCTATGATCCGCGCAATGAGCATGATGCCTGCGGCGTCGGCTTCGTCGCGCATATGAAGGGCCAGAAGTCACACCAGATCGTGCGCGACGGCCTGTTCATTCTCGAAAACCTGACGCATCGCGGCGCCGTGGGTGCCGATCCGCTGATGGGTGATGGCGCTGGCATTCTCGTGCAGATTCCGGATCGTTTCTTCCGTGAGGAAATGGCTTTGCAGGGCATTACCCTGCCGAAGGCGGGCGAATATGGCGTCGGCCATTTCTTCCTCCCGCGCGACGAAGCGTTGATCGAGCATTTCAAGACCGCCATCAAGCAGGTCGTTACCGAGGAAGGCCAGGTTCTGATCGGCTTCCGCGACGTGCCGGTCGATAATTCCTCGCTGTCGAAGGCGCCTGATATCGCCGCCACCGAGCCGCATCACGTACAGGTCTTCATCGGCGCTGGCCGCGATGCTGGCACGAACGAGGAGTTCGAGCGTCGCCTCTTCACCCTGCGCAAGGTGATCTCCAACCGCATCTATGCGGAATATGAGGGCGAAGAGAGCAGCTTCTACCCCGTTTCGCTGTCGAGCTCGACCATCGTCTACAAGGGCATGTTCCTCGCCTATCAGGTCGGTGCCTATTATAAGGACCTTGCCGACCCGCGTTTCGAGACGGCGGTCGCGCTCGTGCACCAGCGGTTCTCGACCAACACCTTCCCGTCGTGGAAGCTGGCACATCCCTACCGCATGGTCGCCCATAACGGTGAAATCAACACGCTGCGCGGCAACGTCAACTGGATGGCCGCTCGCCAGGCATCCGTATCCTCGCCGCTGTTCGGCGAGGACATCTCGAAGCTCTGGCCGATCTCCTACGAGGGACAGTCGGACACGGCCTGCTTCGACAACGCGCTCGAATTCCTCGTGCGCGGCGGCTATTCCATGGCGCATGCCATGATGATGCTCATCCCTGAAGCATGGGCCGGCAACCAGCTGATGGCTGCCGAGCGCAAGGCATTCTACGAGTATCATGCCGCCTTGATGGAGCCATGGGATGGCCCGGCGGCCGTCGCCTTTACAGACGGCAAGCAGATCGGCGCGACGCTCGACCGCAACGGCCTGCGTCCTGCCCGCTACCTCGTCACCAACGACGATCGCATCATCATGGCTTCCGAAGCCGGCGTTCTGCCGGTCGAGGAAGAAAAGATCATCCAGAAGTGGCGCCTGCAGCCGGGCAAGATGCTGCTGATCGACATGGAAAAGGGCCGCATCATCTCCGACGACGAGGTGAAGTCGGAGCTTGCCACCAAGCATCCCTACCAGAGCTGGCTCAAACGCACGCAGCTGATCCTCGAAGACCTGAAGCCGGTGGAGCCGCGCGCGCTGCGTCGCGACGTGTCGCTGCTCGATCGCCAGCAGGCCTTTGGCTACACGACCGAGGACACCAAGCTCCTGATGTCGCCGATGGCGACGACAGGGCAGGAGGCTGTCGGCTCGATGGGGACGGATACGCCGATCTCCGCCATGTCGGACAAGCCGAAGCTGCTCTACACCTACTTCAAGCAGAACTTTGCGCAGGTGACCAACCCGCCGATCGATCCGATCCGCGAAGAGCTGGTCATGAGCCTGGTCTCGTTCATCGGCCCGCGCCCAAACCTGCTCGACCATACCGGCATGGCCAACGCCAAGCGTCTGGAAGTGCGCCAGCCGATCCTGACCAACGGCGATCTCGAGAAGATCCGCTCGATCGGTCATACGGAAGACCGCTTCGACACGAAGACGCTCGACTTCACCTATGATGTCGAACGCGGCGCCGCAGGAATGCCCGAGATGCTCGACCGTCTCTGCGAGCGGGCGGAAGCGGCCGTTCGCGGCGGCTACAACATCATCGTGCTTTCCGATCGCCAGATCGGGCCCGACCGCATCGCCATTCCGGCGCTGCTGGCGACGGCGGCCGTGCATCACCACCTGATCCGCAAGGGCCTGCGTACCTCGGTCGGTATCGTTGTCGAAACCGGCGAACCGCGCGAAGTGCATCAATTCTGCCTGCTCGCCGGCTATGGCGCCGAGGCGATCAACCCCTATCTGGCTTTCGACACGTTGCTTGACATGCATCAGCGCGGCGAATTCCCGAAGGAAGTGGACGCGACCGAAGTCGTCTACCGCTACATCAAGGCTGTCGGCAAAGGCATCCTCAAGGTCATGTCCAAGATGGGCATCTCGACCTACCAGTCCTATTGCGGCGCGCAGATCTTCGATGCGATCGGCCTGCAGCAGGAGCTGGTCGACAAGTACTTCTTCGGCACGGCGACGATGATCGAGGGCATCGATCTGGAGACCATTGCCGAGGAAACGGTTGCTCGTCACAGCTCGGCTTTCGGCCGCGATCCGCTCCTGGCAAGCACGCTCGACATTGGCGGCGAGTATGCCTATCGCATGCGCGGCGAAAGCCATGCCTGGACGCCGGATGCGGTGGCAGCGCTTCAGCATGCCGTGCGCGGCAATGCCGAGGACCGCTATCGCGAATTCTCCGAAATGGTCAACGACTCCGCGCTGCGGATGAACACCATCCGTGGTCTCTTCACGATCAAGGGTGCGGAAGCGCTTGGTCGCAAGCCGATCTCGATCGATGAGGTCGAGCCGGCGGTCGATATCGTCAAGCGTTTCTCGACCGGCGCCATGTC
The DNA here is from genome assembly GCF_053521805.1 of Rhizobium sp. A22-96. Taxonomy (NCBI): domain Bacteria; kingdom Pseudomonadati; phylum Pseudomonadota; class Alphaproteobacteria; order Hyphomicrobiales; family Rhizobiaceae; genus Rhizobium; species Rhizobium sp. A22-96. The sequence goes on along the minus strand of NZ_JBNWDQ010000002.1, from coordinate 1,076,067 downwards.
CTTCGGCTCCATCAGCCGCGAGGCGCATACGACGCTGGCGATCGCCATGAACCGTATCGGCGGCAAGTCGAACACCGGCGAGGGCGGCGAGGAGTCCGACCGCTACATGCCGCTCTTCGACGGCTCGGCAAACCCGGAACGCTCCGCCATCAAGCAGATCGCCTCTGGCCGCTTCGGCGTGACGACGGAATATCTTGTCAATGCCGACGTGCTGCAGATCAAGGTGGCGCAGGGTGCAAAGCCCGGCGAGGGCGGCCAGCTGCCCGGCCACAAGGTCGACGCCACGGTTGCCAAGACCCGGCATTCGACGCCGGGTGTCGGCCTGATCTCGCCGCCGCCGCACCACGACATCTACTCGATCGAAGATCTGGCACAGCTGATCTTCGACCTGAAGAACGTCAACCCGACCTCGGATGTGTCGGTCAAGCTCGTCTCGGAAGTCGGCGTCGGCACGGTCGCCGCCGGCGTCGCCAAGGCGCGCGCCGATCATATCACCGTCTCGGGCTATGACGGCGGCACCGGCGCTTCGCCGCTGACCTCGCTGAAGCATGCGGGTAGCCCTTGGGAAATCGGCCTTGCCGAAACCCAGCAGACGCTGGTGCTGAACGGGCTGCGCTCGCGCATCGCCCTGCAGGTGGACGGTGGTCTGAAGACCGGACGTGACGTCATCATCGGCGCGCTGCTCGGTGCGGACGAATTCGGCTTTGCCACGGCGCCGCTGATCGCGGCCGGCTGCATCATGATGCGCAAATGCCACCTCAACACCTGTCCGGTGGGTGTCGCTACCCAGGATCCGGTCCTGCGCAAGCGCTTTAAGGGCAGCCCGGAGCATGTCATCAACTACTTCTTCTTCGTGGCCGAAGAAGTGCGCGAGATCCTCGCCTCGCTTGGTGTTGCCAAGCTGGACGACATCATCGGCGCTTCCGAGCTTCTGGAAAAGGACGACATGCTCGCCCATTGGAAGGCGAAGGGTCTCGACTTCAGCCGCATCTTCCACAAGGTCGATGCGCCGAAGGAAGAGACCTACTGGACATCCGTGCAGAAGCACCCGATCGACGACATTCTGGATCGCCAGCTGATCGAGAAGGCGGAGCCTGCTCTCTCTTCCAAGACCCCGGTCGCCTTCGAGGTCGACATCAAGAACGTCGACCGTTCGGCCGGTGCCATGCTGTCGGGCGCGGTTGCCAAGCGCTACGGTCATCGCGGTCTGAAGGAAGACACGATCAACGTCACCCTCAAGGGGACGGCCGGTCAGTCCTTCGGCGCGTTCCTCGCACGGGGCATCACGTTCGACCTCATCGGCGACGGCAACGACTATGTTGGCAAGGGTCTTTCGGGTGGCCGCATCATCATCCGTCCGCCGGAAAATTCGAAGATTGTTGCGGAGAACTCGATCATCGTCGGCAACACCGTGCTTTACGGTGCGACCGAGGGCGAATGCTACTTCCGTGGTGTTGCGGGCGAGCGCTTCGCGGTCAGAAACTCCGGCGCGGTCGCCGTCGTCGAAGGCGTGGGTGACCATGGTTGTGAATACATGACCGGTGGCGTCGTCGTGGTGCTGGGCGAGACGGGGCGCAACTTCGCGGCCGGCATGTCGGGCGGCGTTGCCTATGTGCTTGACGAAATCGGTGATTTCGCTCGTCGCTGCAACATGGCGATGGTCGAGCTGGAGCCGGTTCCGGAAGAGGACGAACTGCTGGAGAAGCTGCATCATCACGGTGGCGATCTTGCGCACAAGGGACGCGTCGACGTTTCGGGTGACATGACGCGCCACGACGAGGAGCGCCTTTATCAACTGATTTCGAACCATTTCCACTACAGCGGCTCGACGCGCGCCAAGGAAATTCTCGATCACTGGGCCGATTACCGCCCGAAATTCCGCAAGGTCATGCCGGTCGAATACCGTCGCGCCCTTGAGGAAATGGAGCGCAGCCGGATGAGCGTGGCGGCGGAGTAATCCGTCTCCTGGCAAACCAGTCGAGGATTTCGCCTCGCATTGCGATCGCCATCCGGGCGATCGCGACTGTCGAACAGCGGAATCAGATGTGAATTACAGTGCCGGACAGGGAACAGATTTTACCCTTGGCACGGGAGCCGGCGGCTCCACTTTTTGAGTGAGGAAACGAAAGCATGGGCAAGGTAACAGGCTTCCTGGAAATCGACCGGCAGGTCGGCAAGTATCAGCCGGCGTCCGATCGCATCCGGCATTTCCGTGAATTCACGATCCCCATGTCGGACCCGGAAGTGCAGAAACAGGCAGCGCGCTGCATGGACTGTGGCATTCCTTATTGCCATGGCCCGACCGGCTGCCCGGTGCACAACCAGATCCCCGATTGGAACGACCTCGTCTACAACAACAACTGGGAAGAGGCGATCCGCAATCTGCATTCGACCAACAATTTCCCGGAGTTCACCGGCCGCGTCTGCCCCGCACCTTGTGAGGAAGCCTGCACGCTGAACCTGGAAGATGCGCCGGTCGCCATCAAGACCGTCGAGCAGGCGATTGCCGACAAGGCCTATGAGCTCGGCTTCATCCGGCCGCAGCCGGCAACGGTGCATACGGGCAAGAAGGTCGCCGTCATCGGCTCCGGCCCAGCCGGCATGGCTGCTGCCCAGCAACTTGGGCGCGCCGGGCATGAGGTTCATCTCTATGAGCGCGAGTCGAAAGCCGGCGGTCTGCTGCGTTATGGCATCCCGGACTTCAAGATGGAGAAGAACTTCATCGATCGCCGCGTCGAGCAGATGAAGGGCGAGGGCGTTACCTTCCATTGCGGCGTCAATGTCGGCGTCGACGTCAAGATCGAGCAGCTTTTGGCTGATCATGATGCCGTGCTTTATTGCGGCGGCTCGGAGACCCCGCGCGAAGCCGGCATTCCCGGCGTCGAGCTGGCCGGCGTCCATGACGCCATGCCCTATCTCGTGCAGCAGAACCGCCGCGTCGGCCGCGAAAACATCGACAGCGCCGGCTGGCCTGCCGACCCGATCCTGGCCGGTGGCAAGCATATCGTCGTCGTCGGTGGTGGCGATACGGCGTCCGACTGCGTCGGCACGGCATTCCGCCAGGGTGCGGTGAAGGTCACCCAGCTCGACATTCGCCCGCAGCCGCCGGAAAAGGAAGACAAGCTCGCCGTCTGGCCGTTCTGGGCGACGAAGATGCGCACCTCTTCCTCGCAGGCCGAAGGTGCGGTTCGCGAGTTCCAGGTCGCGACGCTCGAATTCATCGGGGAAGATGGCGTGCTGACCGGCGTGAAGTGCTGCGAAGTGGATGAGCGCCGCAAGCCGATTGCCGGGACTGAATTCGTCATCCGCGCCGATCTCGCTTTCATCGCCATCGGTTTCCGCGGCCCGTTCACGGACAGCGTGCTCAAGGAACTCGACGGCAAGCTGACTTTGAACACCGACCGCCGCGGCTCGACCAACGTCGTCGCCAACGACAAGGACTACAAGACCTCGGTCGACAAGCTCTGGACGGCCGGCGACGTGCGCCGCGGCCAGTCGCTGGTGGTCTGGGCGATCCGCGAGGGACGCCAGGCTGCGCGTGCGATCGACGAGACCTTGATGGGTTCGACGGTTCTGCCGCGGTAAGCCTCACAGCCGTTCCAAATATGATTTGAAAGGCCGGGCTCGCGATGAACCCGGCCTTTTTATTTATTGGTTTGCGGCGATGTTCCAGTTGTAGACGCAGCGGTCGAGCCCGATGGCAATCTCGAGCACCGTGACATCGTGATCTATCGCCAACCCCTTCCTGGCCTGGCTGCGATAGCGCTGCGGGAAGTCCGTTCGCTTGGAGATCGAGCAGACCTCCATCCATTTGTCACCGTTATCGACTTCGATATCCATCGTCACCTCGGAATAGGCCGGCAGGCGGTCGGAGGGTACGATCCTCGTCGGCAGATGGATGACCGATCCGATCATCCGGCGAACCGGTTCGAGGCAGGCGGCATGGTAGTCATTGCCGCTATCGGCGGTGAAGGCGCATTGAAATTCGAGCTGCCAGAACTCCTTGAGCCGCACATGCTTTGTCGGCTGCTCCTGCTCGCGACGATAGGATTTTCCTGCTTGCCAGACGCATAATGGCAGGCGCGTTCTGGAGTGATTGCCGAGAAGATGCTGCATGTAGACATAGGTCGAAGGCGTTGTTTCCGGCCGGAGCACCAGTTCGGTCTCCGTCTTCGAAAGCTGTTCCTGTACCCATATGTCTTCATGGGAATAGGCATCCGAAACGAGGCTGCGCGGCGTCAAGGTCGGGGCTTCCACCCTTCGGACATCCCAGGCAGGGTTTACGGATCGCAGGAAGCTGCGGATATCATCGGAAAAGAATCGGACGAGATCCTCGCGCAGGCGGATATCCCGCTCTTCCCAATGAACGAGCGAATTGACGTTGTAGATATTGAGCACGTGCCATTCTCCATGGGCAACGTTGATGTTTTGGGTAAGGGCTTTACGTCCAGCAGCCGCCGGACAGGCCAATGCCTCCGGCCGTCACGACTGGACGCGGAGACCTCGGCCGGAGAAAGCGCGCAGAATCGCGACCTGCGGGCAGGTGCGGTTACGATCGATATGATCTGCGCTGATAGTGCTCATGCCGTTTTTCTATTGGCGCGCTGTGATATTGTCAAACGGGTACAGTAATCAACCGCTGCTTGTGCCGGAGGTTCTCACGGGGTGGCCGTTGCCGGGACCGGCAATCGATAATCGTCGATGCGGCCGGCCGGCGCCGGCGCCATCTGACCCTTGTCGACGAGGAGGTCGCGCGGCGACGGCGCGGCGGCGGTTGGTGCGGGGGCCGCCCCCAGAAGCTGCGCGCCGCCGTCGAGGTCGGGATCGGACAGGCTCATGGGCGGCGTCCGGGTGACTTTTTCCGCCTCTGCCGCGGGCACATTCGCCGGCTGCACCGGCAGTGGATTGCCGGTGTCGAGGCGGGTGATATCGGGGCTTGCCTGATCGCCGAGCAGCCGTCGCGCCGATTTCTCGACATAGAAGGCGAGTTTTCGCTTGCCTGCCGGGGTCATGTTGACACCATCGGCGGTTCTGAGGCGCACCTGCTGGCCGTTGATATCGGACCCTGTCACGATGAACTCGCCGTTCTGATCGGTAAAGCCGTCCCAGATGTCGATGTACTCGCCGCCGACGCCTGCCATCTGGCTCTGATAGAGTTGATTGAGCTTGACGGCGCTGGCCGTCAGCTGATCCGAGCCGAAGGAGGGCAGGCCGACCCAGAGCAGCGGGATGTGGCGGCTCGTCACCAGCTTGGCAAATTGCTGCACGCGCTCCTCATAGGCGAGGAACCACGGATCGGTGCCGTATTTTTCGTTGAGGCCATCGCCGATGATCTGCTGACGATCATTGGCCCCGAGCATGACGATGACGATCGCCGGCTTCAGCTGATCCATCATCCCGGTCAATTGCTGCGGCCAGTTGTAATAGTCCTGACGGACAAGACCGGAGGCGACATTGCCGCGCGTCTGAATGATGACACCGGGCGAGGCGGAAAAGGCGTCCTCCAGCCCGGTTCCAAGGCCGCTCGCCAGAAAATCGCCGACGACGAGGATGGTTTTGGCATCCGGCAGCTTTTCCGCCGGCGGTGGTGTCTCCGGCTGGACCACCACGGGCTCGCGCGGCGGCGGCGTTGGGCGTTTGCGGGGCTGCACCTTGCGCCGTGGTGGCGGTTGTTCAACCTGTTGATCGGGGTAGTCGGGCTCGCGGGTGCCGAACAGCATGTCGAACAGATTTCGACGCGGCCGTTCCTGCGCTTCGGCTGCCTTCGAGAGGCAGCCAAACGCGATGACGACGGCAAGAAATGCCGTGAGAATGACCTTCAGGGTTGCCATGGTCGCGCGGGCAGGTCGTTCTGTCATAACTTCTTTCCGCTCACGGCCCGTGGTCGCATGAGGGTAGCTCCCCGGTCCAGCGATCCCGGAATCGATTGATGGCGGCGGGGCCTATTTGCGCAATGCGTTCAGCAGATCCATCGAAGGTTCGCCATCCGTATCCATGCCGATGCGCTGCTGGACAGCGCTGATCGCAGCCTTGGATCCAGATCCGAAATTGCCGTCGACGACGCCGTCATAATAGCCAAGCTGCTTCAGCCGCGTCTGCAGCTCGAATTTCTGCTGCACATTCAGCGTACCGCTCGGGCGTGGCCAGGATTGCTGCATGCCGCCATAGCCGGCGATCTGGTCAGCAAGCAAGCCAACGGCGAGAGCATAGCTGTCGGATGCGTTGTAGCGCTTGATGGTGAAGAAGTTGCCGGTCATCAGGAAGCCTGGGCCGTCTGAGCCGCCGGGCATCTTCAGCTGCGCACGATCGGAGGTCATGCGGAAGCCCTTGCCTTTGGGGCGCACGAAACCGAGGGCTGCCCATTGAGCGATCGTATGGGTCTTGCCGACTTGAGCGCTGCCACCAGGCGGCACGACGACCTCATAGCCCCAGGTGCGGCCGGTATCCCAGCCGTTTTTGGCCAGAAGATTGGCTGTTGTTGCCAGGGCATCCGGAATGGAATTCCAGATATCGGCATGGCCGCTGCCGTCGGCATCGACGGCGTAGAGCAGATAGCTCGTCGGGATAAACTGGGTATGGCCCATGGCACCAGCCCAGGAACCGTTCAGATCCTTCCGAGAGATATCCCCCTTCTGCAGGATTTTCAAAGCTGCAACCAGCTGCTTCTTGGCATAGTTGGCGCGCTTCGGATCGGCATAGGCAAGCGTTGCAAGTGCGCGGGGCACGTAATGGAGGCGGTCATTCTTGGCGAGAACAGCACCGTAGTTCGATTCCATCGACCAGATGGCCAGCATGATATTGCGGTCCACGCCGAAGTGCTGCTCGAGCGTGCGAAGCGTGGACCCATACTTGACCGCCATTTTCCGGCCAATATCCACGGTATAGGGATTGACACGGGAGTCGAGGTAATCCCAGATTTGGGACTTGAATTCCGGTTGGTACTGCGCTTTTTCGAGGACCGTGGGGTCGGGGTCCGTCACGCCGGCAAATGCATCGCGATAGGTCGATTGTGTGATGCCGCTCTTTGCGGCGGTAGCATAGAAGCCCGCGATCCATTTTTGGAACCCTGGGTCAGCATTGGCGTTAACGGGAGCGAGTCCCGCAAAGGCACCGAGCGCGAGCGCCAGAGCGAGACCACGAAGGGAGTTTTTGCGGTTTGCAGTCATCTACAGCCTTGTCCATCAATCGTTGGATTTCGGTGCGGCGAAGCAGGTAACATTCGCCGAAGCATGACACTAAGGGAACGAAGTCAACAAATTCTTTACCATGGAAGCCGGGTTCAGTCATTATTTGCAAAACAGTAGCAAATTTAATCTACTGACCTTGAGATTGGCTCGGCGCCAGCGATTTAATGCCCAGGAGGTATGAGTGGGACAGCATAAGAAGGTGCGTAAGGCAGTATTTCCGGTTGCCGGACTAGGGACGCGGTTCTTGCCGGCGACCAAGGCCGTGCCGAAGGAAATGCTCACCGTCGTCGACAAGCCGGTGATCCAATACGTCGTCGATGAGGCGATGGAGGCGGGCATCGAGCATTTCGTGTTCGTAACGGGCCGCAGCAAGCACGTCATCGAGGATTATTTCGACATCCAGTTCGAGCTTGAGCATACGCTGCGCCAGCGCAACAAGAATGCCGAGCTGTCGCTTTTGAACGGCCTGCTGCCAAAGGCCGGCACGGCCAGCTTTACGCGGCAGCAGGAGCCGCTTGGCCTTGGCCACGCCGTCTGGTGCGCCCGCGAAATCGTCGGTGACGAACCTTTCGCGCTGCTGCTGCCTGATATGGTCATGCGGGCCGAAAAGGGCTGCATGAAGGGCATGATCGAGCTCTATGAGCAAAGCGGTGGCAATGTCATCGCCGTCGAGGAATGCGCTCCGGACCAGACCCATAAATACGGTATCGTCGGCGTCGGCGAAACGATCGGCAATGGTTTCCGTATCACCGAAATGGTGGAGAAGCCGGCCAAGGGTACGGCTCCGTCCAACTTCTTCATCAATGGTCGTTATATCCTGCAGCCGGAAATCTTCCGTATCCTGGAAAGCCAGGAGCGTGGTGCGGGCAACGAGATCCAGCTGACCGACGGCATGCTGAAGCTTGCGCAGACGCAGGATTTCGCCGGTTACCATTTCCAGGGCCAGACCTTCGACTGTGGCGCCAAGGATGGCTTCATCCTCGCCAACGTCGCTTTCGCGCTTTCGCGTGCGGATATCCGTCCAACGATCGAGGACGAGCTGAAGGCACTGATCGCGGCCTTGAAATAAGCTCTCGAACTTTCGGGAAAAATGACGGGGCCTGGCATCTGCCGGGCCTCATTTCGTTTGGGTGGAGAGATTGTGCCGGATCAAGGTGTCGGGCGGGGAATCGTCCAGCCGGCTATCAGCGCTTCACCGTCAGTCCCACTCCAGCCTGGAGTTGATGCGTATCGTCGCCGGCTTTGCGGGTGGTCAGCTGATAGCCGAAATTGCCTGTGAGATCGAGGTAGCGGTTGATCCCCCAGGTCAGGCCGAGGGCCGCGTCATATTCGGTCTCATCGGCTGCACTGCCGTTGGAAGGATAGTCGCGCCAGATCGTGCCGCCCGTCGCTTTGGCGGTGAGGTTATCGCGCAATTGGTGGCTGATGGTACTCGTCAGCTGGTAGGCGGTGTAGCCGCTCAGGCCGGCCGTGGTGGATGGCTGAACGGTGGTCGAAAGGCCGATACTGACATCCGTTCCGCGCTGCGGCGACCAGGCGAGACTGCCGTCGATGGTGGGCGAGTCGACCGAGGCCAGGCGTGAATCGTCGAATTGCGTGTGCTGATAACCGAAGCCCAGCTCGCCTTTCAGCTTTTCGCCGAGATCGAGTTCGACGCCGGCCTTGCCGCCGTAACCCTGGTTCGAGCGGGCATAGCCGTTGCTGTCACGCGTCTCATCGTAGACAGCGCGACCGAGATCGACTTCGACGAAGGGAATGATCGCCGGCGACAGCTCGTAGCCGATACGCCCGCGCCATGTGCCTGCGGTCTGATTGCGGTCGCTGAGCGTGACCTGGGTTCCATCCGAGAGCACGGCATCCGAATAGACCGTGCGGGTCAGTGCGACCGCCGTCGTGCCGCGCAGCAGACCGAAATCACGTTCCAGCGACAGTCCGGTGGTGAACTGATTGACGGCGGATTGTTTGGAGGCGCCGGCAATGGCGTTCGGGTCGCTGGTGTCCTCGCGGAAGAACTGATAGCCGGCCGTTATGTGGGCAGTCGTGTCGGCTGGAAGGTCGAGGCGCAGATCCGCATTGAGGTTGATCGTCGGCTTCTCTTCACCCGTGCCGCTGATATTCTTCTGCCAGACGCCCTCGCCGGTGATGGTCAGCGCGTGGCGATCCCAGTCCGACGTCAACGTGCTGCGCAGATCCGTCTGCAGGAAGGTGCGGTTGTCTTCGACGGAGCCGGTGCGGTCGCGTTCGATATTGATCGACTGATTGACCGAAGGGCGCAGGGTGAAGGTGCCGAGCGGTATGCCCTGGGCATCCGCGCGGTCCGGATGCTGGCGCGTTCTCAGGCCATCGACGGTGGATTCCGGCAGGTTGACGCGGCGCATGTCGTTGTCGAGCGTCGAGCCGGTGGTTGTGGGGTCGACGCCATCAAGGCGAAGGCGCATATTCGGCGGCCCATCCGCATTGGTGGTAGCGGCCTGATTTGCTGGCGGTGCTGCCTGCGCGTCGGTGGCAGGTGTTGCGGACGAGTCGGTCGTCGTGGCAGACGTCGAGACGGTGGATGTATCGTCGGGTTCCTGGCCGGGCGGCAGGGATTGTGCGTTAACGGACATCGGCGCGGCGCATACGACGCCCCAGCCAAGCACGGCGGATGTCGCCCATGCCGTCAGCCGGAGGGCATTTTTACCCGCCTTTTTCTTGCCGATGTTCATTTTGTCTATGTCTGACCTTGCTGGAAAAGCACTAAATCCTTACCCAAGTGTAAAGCCGTGTGGTTAACGCTTGGTTGCTAAAGAGTTACGGCGAGATGCTATCGGTAATATTATCCAGGCCCAGCAAAAGCCCGCTGCCGTCGGCATAAGTCGATCTTTGGTGGACAGAATTGCAGAAAAGCGTTAGGCCTCGCTCATGAATAAGAGAGCTGTGAGACTCATCGAGAACGGTGCGATCGAATCCGCAATGAGGACGATCGAGACCGAGAGACGGGGCCTTGAGGCGCTGGAACGTGCATTGGCCAATGGTTTGGCCGGGCCATTCAGCCGCGCGGTGGAGATCATCGGCGACATCAAGGGCCGCGTCGTCATCACTGGTGTCGGCAAGAGCGGCCATATCGGCAACAAGCTTGCCGCAAGCCTGGCTTCCACCGGAACGCCGGCATTCTTCGTGCACCCGGTCGAGGCCAATCATGGCGATCTCGGCATGATCACGCAGGATGATGTCATCATCGCCATCTCGTGGGGTGGAGAAAGCGCCGAGCTGCGCGGCATTATCAGCTATTCCCGCCGCTTCTCGATCCCGATGATTTCCGTCACTGCGGGTGAGACGTCGACGCTGGCGCGTGAGTCCGATGTGGTTCTGCTGCTGCCCAAGGAGCAGGAGGCCTGCCCGCATGGGCTGGCGCCGACCACGTCGACGATGCTGCAGCTTGCGATCGGCGATGCGCTCACCGTGGCGCTGCTGGAAGCGCGTGGCTTCACCGCCGAGGATTTCCGTACCTTCCATCCTGGCGGCAAGCTGGGCGCCAGCCTCTCGCATGTGGCCGATATCATGCACAAGGGCGATAGCGTGCCTCTCGTCAAGCTTGGAACAGGCATGCGCGAGGCTGTCACGACGCTTGCGAAAATGCGATTCGGCTGTGTTGGCGTCGTCGATGATGACGGCTGCCTCTGCGGTATCGTCACAGACGGCGATATTGCTCGCAATATCGGCTCCAGCCTCGCGGAGATGCTGGTGGACGAGGTGATGACGCGGAATCCGAAGACGGTTAAGGAAACGACGCTGGCGACCGGCGCGATGGCCGTGCTCAATCGTCACAACATTTCCGCGCTCATTGTCGTTGACGATGCGCAGCGGCCAGTTGGGGTCGTTCATTTCCACGATCTGCTGCGAATCGGCGTCGCCTGATCAGAACGGTTCGACTGTAAGCTCGCGGCCGTTGCTGGCGACGATTTTCACGCGTGTGCCAACGGGCAAATCAGGACCTGTGACTGTCCAATAGGTATCGTTGAGGCGGATGCGTCCGCGGCCTTCGGCAATGGGCTCGCCAAGTGTTGCTGTACGCCCAACAAGGCTCGCGCCGCGCTGGTTCAGAAAAGGCTCGTCGGTCACCTGGTTGTTGTTATAGACGTAACGCCGCCCGAGCAGGGTGACGATGACGGCGGCTGCCGCAAAGACCAGCCACTGCACCTGCCAGATCCAGAAGGCGTTATCCCAGAACAGCAGCGACAATGCCCCGACGATGATGCCGGCCAGACCGATCCAGACGAGGAAGAAGCCCGGCAATATCAACTCGGCGGCGAGTAGTACCAATCCCAGCAGCCACCAGCTCCAGGGACCGAGTTCCACGACGAGATTGTCGAACATCTTAGCTCTCCCGAGGGGTCAGCGGATTGACGGAGGGCGTGGTGCGGACCGTGTTCGTGCGTGGCCGTGAAGGCTGCGGCGTGCTGTTGCCGTCGCCATTGTCGCCGAAGACTTCGCGGGCAATGGCGCCGATGCCGCCAAGCGAACCGATGAGGGAGCTGGCTTCCATCGGCATCAGCACGATCTTCGAGTTGCTGGCCGAACCGATTGACGTCAGGGCTTCGGTGTATTTCTGAGCGACGAAATAGTTGATGGCCTGCACATTACCCTCTGCAATGGCTTCGGACACCATGCGGGTAGCCTTTGCTTCGGCCTCTGCGAGACGTTCGCGGGCTTCGGCGTTGCGGAACGCCGCCTCGCGCTGGCCTTCCGCCTGCAGCACCGCCGATTGCTTTGCGCCCTCGGCGCGCAGAATCTGTGCGGCACGCAAGCCTTCCGCCTCGAGAATCTGGGCGCGCTTTTCACGCTCGGCCTTCATCTGCCGGCCCATGGCGTCAACGAGATCCTTCGGCGGCTGGATGTCCTTGATTTCGACACGCGTCACCTTGATGCCCCAGGGCTCGACTGCTTCATCGACGACGCGCAGCAGCCGCTCGTTGATGGCGTCGCGGTTGGACAGAAGCTCATCGAGGTCCATCGAACCCATGACGGAACGGATGTTGGTCTTGGTGAGGTTGAGGATCGCGCTTTCGAGATTGGTGATCTGATAGGCAGCCTGCGCCGCGTTCAGCACCTGGAAGAAGGCGACCGCGTCGGCAGAGACGCTGGCATTGTCCTTGGTGATGACCTCCTGCGTCGGAACGGCGAGCACCTGCTCCATCACGTTCATCCGTACGCCGATGGTTTCGATGAAGGGCACGATCAGATTGAGGCCCGGCTCCAATGTGCGGATATAGCGGCCGAAGCGCTGGATTGTATAACGATAGCCCTGCGGCACCGTCTTGATCCCTGCAAACAGCACCAGGATGACCAAGACCACTAGGGCAACCACGACGATGCTGAAACCACCGACTACCATTGAATTCCTCCATGGACGCGCTCGCGGAATGCGAGCCTCTCGCGTCAGGTAAAGCGCCGCCATATCGTTCCGGCGTCTTCGGTCGAAAACGCATCACGGCAGCTCAATCAGATGTGGTGGGTTAGCATGTTCTCGGCAAGGGAGGAATGGGTAGACGGGCCGTACCGGCCGATCAGCCCCAAGTTGTTGCGCCGGATCAATCAATCGCGATCCAGCCCTTGCGCCTGGCTGTTGATATTCATACTTTATAAGAGAATTTTTCGGGTCAGCTGCCGCGCAGTCTTTCGAGCCCAACCGCCGCGCATCGTCAGGGTGAAGCAATGAATATCGATAGGACTTTACGGTCGGTCGTGGCCGTCCATGCCTCAATTCCGGAAGACGCTTTCACAGCGACGACGCTGGGCACCCGCAGGGAAGGCAACGGCGTGGTCATCCGAGGAAACGGCTTGGTGCTGACGATCGGCTACCTCATCACGGAGGCGGAAGAGGTCTGGCTGACGACGAGCAATGGCCGGGTAGTGCCCGGGCATGCGCTTGCCTATGATCAGGAAACCGGGTTTGGCCTTGTGCAGGCGCTCGGCCCGCTCGACGTACCGGCGCTGGAATTCGGCGATGCCGACAAGGCCGAGATCGGCGATCCGGTCGTGATCGCCGATGGTATCGGCCAGGTCGTCGAGGCAAAGATCGTCGCCAAGCAGGAGTTTGCGGGTTACTGGGAATATCTGCTCGACGAGGCGATTTTCGTCGCACCCGCGCATCCTTCATGGGGCGGCGCTGCTCTGGTGGATGAGGACGGCAAGCTTCTGGGTGTCGGGTCGCTGCACCTGCAGATGGCGACCCAGAATGGTGAAGGCGCCGATATCAACATGATCGTGCCGATCAACCTGCTGACGCCCATTCTCGATGATCTGATCAAGCGCGGCCGCGTCAACAAGCCGCCAAGGCCCTGGCTCGGCGCTTTCTCGGCCGAAAGCAATGGTGAGGTCGTCGTCATGAGCGTGACGGAAGGCGGCCCGGCCGCTCAGGCGGGCTTGCGGCGCGGCGATGTCATTTCGGAGATCCGCGATGCGGAAGTCGACGGCTTGGCCGACTTCTATCGCAAGATATGGGAGAGCGGGCCGGCCGGCGCCGAGATCCCGCTGCGGGTGCTGCGCAATGGCCGCGAAGCCTGGTTGCGCATCAAATCCGCCGACCGTGGCAGCTTCCTCAAGAAGCCGCAACTGCAATAGAGCCTCTCCGCTTTTCTTCGAATCGCGAAGACGCTCTATATTTTGCTTTTTCACGCATTCCGGACGGAAAACCGCTGCGCACTTTTCCTGGAAATGCTTTAGAGGCCATCGCCGGGCTTGGTCCGGCGATCGGTCAGACCCAGCCGAGCAACTCCCGCCGCACGACCTTCTCGAGCACCTTCATGCCGTCTTCGCTATCGTTGAGGCAGGGAATATGCGTGAACTTGTCGCCGCCATTGTGATGGAAGGATTCGGCCGCCTGTTCGGCGATCTCTTCCAGCGTTTCCAGGCAGTCCGAGACGAAGCCCGGATTGAGCACGGCAATGCGCTTGGTGCCATCCTTGGCGAGTTGTTCCACGGTCTTGTCTGTATAGGGCTGCAGCCATTCCTCCGGGCCGAAACGGGACTGGAAGGTGACCATGAACTGATCTTCCGACAGCCCCAGCTTTTCACGCAGCAGGCGGCCGGTCTTTTGACAGAAACAGTAATAGGGATCGCCCAGTTTGAAGTAGGACATCGGTATGCCGTGGAACGACGCCAGGATCTTTTCGGGCTGCCAGTCCAGTGTTGAAAGATGCCGGGTCACGGAATTGGCAAGCGCTTCGATATAGGCATCGTCGTCGTGATATTGCGGCACGGTGCGGAGTGCCGGCTGCCAGCGCATCTTTGCCAGCTTCTCGAATGCCTTGTCGTTGACGGTTGCCGTCGTTGCGGCGGCGTATTGCGGATAGAGTGGAAAGAGCACGATGCGCTCGCAGCCCTGATCCTTGAGCGCCTGTATGCGGTCGCCGATCGACGGTTGGCCGTAACGCATGGCCCAATCGACCGTCACGTTGGGTAGATCCCGCAAGCGCTCGGCCATCAGATCGGACTGGTTGCGCGTATAGGTGCGCAGGAAGCTCTCATTTTTTTCCTTGTTCCAGATCGTCTCGTAGGCCTTGCCGACTTTTTGCGGCCGGGTGTTGAGGACGATGCCGAACAAGATTGGATACCATTTCCAGCGGGACCATTCGATGACGCGGCGATCCGTCAGGAACTCACGCAGGTAGCGACGCATCGAGGCGTAGTCGGTCCCGTCAGGTGTTCCGAGGTTGACAAGCAGCACGCCGACCTTGCCGAATTTCACGCTTGGGTGATCAGGCGGGAAGGTGGTCACGTTTTCTGTCATCAATCATATCCTCTCAGCGAAACGAAGCCCTTCACATAGGAACAAAAACCGGCCCGGGGAAGCCCGGGCCGGCGTTCTCATGCGAGACAAATCGTCTTACTTGGCTGGAATCCTCAACTTTTCGCCGACCTGGAGATGATGAGGCTTCAGATTGTGGTTGGCAGCCACAAGCCTATGCCATTGCTTGGCACTGCCATAATAGGTCTTGGCGAGATCCCAGAGCGTGTCGCCGGTAACGATGACATGCGTTGTCGGTGTCTTCGGCTTTTCGCTGGCTTCAGCTGCCGGTGCGGCGGTGGCAGGAGCTGTCGTCACCGGGGTTGCCGGTGCCGGGGTGGCCGTCGCAGGGGCAGATGCGGCGGGCGTCGTGGTTGCCGATGCCGATGATGTGTCCGCGGGCTTTGCCGGTGTTGTGGTTGCCGGTGTTGCCGCCGAGGGTGTCGAGGAGGCCGGAGGCGTCACGGCAGGTGCTGCCTTGCTGGTGTCTGCGGGTGCCGGGGCGGGCTTTTGCTCCGGTGCGGCCTGTTGCGGCGTTTCCGCCGGCTTGGCTGCTTCGGGCTGGGCGGCAGGTGCTGCCGCGGCAACCTGGGTCACACGGCCATCGGTATAGGGCTTGTAGGGATTGTGCGCGCCGAGATAGTCGGCAACCACCGATTCCAGGTTCGGACCGAAGTCATAGGCGTTCTTGCCGTCCTTGGCGAATACGGTGTAGCCGTCGCCGCCCGCGCGCATATAGTTGTTGCTGACGATGCCGTAGGTCTTTTCGGGGTCAAGCGGCTTGAATTCCGTGCCTTCCTGCACGTCGACGGAGACGAGCCGGCTGCCCGGCGGCTTCGATTTGTCGAAGCTGTATTTGAGGCCCGCGACCTGCGGGAAGCGGCCGGCGCCATCGTCGATCTGGCTGAGGCCGTTTTCCAATGCCGCCTTCACATCCGCGCCCGTCAATTGGAAGGTCGCGACTGTGTTCTGGAACGGCAGCACGGTGAGAACGTCGCCCATGCTGACATCGCCGGCGGCGATCGAGGCTCGCAGGCCGCCGCCATTCTGGATGGCGATGGAGATGCCCTGGGCCTTGGTTCGGTCGAGGATCGCGTCGGCCACGAGGTTGCCCATCGAGCATTCCTGTACGCGGCAGATCTCGCGTGCGCCCTCGATCGGGCCTTGCGAATTGCCGATCACCTTCTTGCGCAGCTCTTCGATCGGCTTGGCCATCTCCTGGACGCGGGCGGCGATCGCCGGATCCGGCTTGATGGAGGAATCGAGCAGGATCGGATCGCCCTTGGCGTCCTTGACCGCGCCGTTGTCGTCGAAGGTGACGACGATATCGCCGAGATACTTGCCGTAGGACGCGGCCTGTACCACAGGCACCTTATAGCCGGCGGGATTGTCTACCATGGTCGGATAAGGGCCGGCAGCCTTCGGATCCGTATTCGACAGCAGCGTATGCGAGTGGCCGCCGACGACGACGCTGACACCGGCGATCTTGGCGATCTTTTCGACATCGCGGGGATAGCCGACATGGGTGAGCGCGATGATCTTGTTGACGCCCTGCGATTTCAGCGCGTCCACTTCGGCGCTGATGGCGGCGGCATCGTCGGTGATCTTCACATGCGGGCCGGGCGAGGCGAGCTCAGGGGTCTCGGTCGTCACGGCGCCGACGATGCCGATCTTCTGGCCGCCGATGGTAAGCACGATCGATTTCTTGATGCGGTTGCCGAGCTTGGACTGGTCGTCGACCACCAGATTGGCTGTTACGACAGGGAATTGCGCCTTGTCGAGGAAGGCGGCAAGCGGGCCTTCGCCGTCGTCGAACTCGTGATTGCCGACGGTCATGGCGTCGATCTTCATGTCGTTGAGGAATTCGACTTCGGCGGCACCCTTATAGGTCGTGTAGAACAGCGAGCCCTGGAAATTGTCGCCGGCGTCGAGTACCACCACGTTCTGGCTGGCGAGTGCGGCCCGGCGCTGATCGATGGCCGCCTTCAGGCGAGCGGCGCCACCAAAGCATTCGTTCTTGGCTTCTTCGGCCGCAGAGCAAGTCGCATCGAATTTGTTGATCGACTCCACGCGCGAATGGAAATCGTTGAAGTGCAGGATGTTGAGCTGATAGTCCGCGAAGGCGGCGCTTGTGCTCAGCGCCAAGGCTGCGGCGGCCAAAAGTCCCACTCCTAAGGGCTGCTTCATCTGTCTCTCCTGTTCGTCTTTACAATCCGGCCCGCCGATGCCCCCATGGCGGTCCCCCGCCGGAATGTTTTCATCATGGCGGAGCGAGCGCAAGCAAAAGCTGTTGGCTTCATTCGGATTTTATAAGGAGGGTGAATTCATCACCGGATCAGGCGCATGCCTCTATGGAGGCGTCTCCGTGGGATTCTCGGATCGCCGAGGCGGCGTTCCATCCGACGACGCAGAAGACGGCTGTGCAGCAGAGCGCCGCAGCGAAATGAAAGCGCCGGCGCCGGTTCCGATAAAGCAGAATGGCGCCGATGCCATAGATCAGCAGCACGGGCAGGGCGAAGAGGAGAACGCTTGCCGGGCTATCGCAATCGAGCCCGTCGATACCCTGCGCCCGATAGCTGTTGACGGGGAGAACCGCCGCCAGAATGGCGAAAGGCAGCGCTGCGATGAGGGCCAGATAGAGCAGCATCATGCGGCGCATGGCGTTCTATCCTTCCGCCATGCCTGATCAGCCCTGGCGGTTGAGGGAGAAGTGCCCACCCGTCTCCGAGGTGCAGTTCAGCTGACCGGGGTTCGCCATGAAGCAATTCACCTTGGAGCTGGTGCGCTTGATGTTCGAATAGAGATTGATCTGGATCACGCCGGAGGGGTCGGTCGTGTAGGTTCCCGAAGCCATCTGCTGGTTCGTGCCGTCGGTCGTGTGCGTCTCGAACCGGCCGGCGGTGAACGTCGAACTCAGGCCGTTCGTGTCGCTCCAGCTGCCTTCCACCGAGTTTGTCCGCGGCTGAACGCCGGGGTTCATCGTCATCGGCGGCGGTCGCGATCCGCCGAAATCAACGCAGGCGGACAAGGCTGCTGCAGCGGCTGCGAGGGAAAGAACGGTTCTGATCTTCATAAATGTCTCCCGCGATGAAGGGCGGAGTGTTGTCGTATCGGTTGCGAGAAAGATGGCGCGGCTATTGGGTTAAAGCAAGGCTTGAGAACGCAACTCCTTGATTTATCCCGCTTGCGTAACAAAAATGCCCGCACGACCTGTGCGGGCATTCGAACGTTGCATCAGCAAGCGCTATTCCCGTTAGCGAACGAGGATGTTCCTGAACTGCCAAGGATCCTTCGTGTCGATGTCTTCCGGGAAAAGACCCGGGCGGCCATCGAGCGGCGTCCAGTCGGTGTAGTGGCCTTCAACCGGACCGAGGTATGGCAGCTGCACTTCGAGGCAGCGCTTGTAGTCGATCTCGTCAGCTTCGACGATGCCGGCGGTCGGGTTTTCGAGTGCCCAGACCATGCCGGCGAGAACGGCGGAGGTTACCTGCAGGCCGGTCGCGTTCTGGTAAGGGGCAATGCGGCGGGTCTCTTCGAGAGACAGGCGCGAACCGTACCAGTAGGCATTCTTGTCGTGGCCGTAGAGGAGCACGCCGAGTTCATCGACACCGTCTTCCAGCTCATGCTCGTCGAGAACGTGGTGTACCGGCTGCGGCGTGCCGCCATTGCCGAACATTTCGTGCAGCGAGAGCACGGCATCGTTGGCCGGATGGTAGGCATAGTGGCAGGTCGGACGGAACGTAACGTCGCCGTCCTTGTCGCGCACGGTGAAGAAGTCGGCGATCGAGATCGATTCGTTGTGCGTGACGAGGAAGCCGTATTGCGGGCCGGGGGTCGGGCACCAGGTGCGGACGCGGGTGTTGGCGCCCGGCTGTTCCAGATAGATAGCGGCCTGGCAGCCCTTCTTGTGCTTCTTGGCGTTCTTCGGCATCCATTCTTCGTGGGTGCCCCAGCCAAGTTCGGCCGGCTGCAGACCTTCGGAGATGAAGCCTTCGACGGACCAGGTGTTCCAGAAGACGTTGAGCGGCTTCGGATGCTTGGTGCGCTGGGTGTCGCGCTCGGCGATATGGATGCCCTTGACGCCAACCTTCTTCATCAGCTTGGCCCAGCCTTCGCGGTCATGCTGATCCGGCTCTTCGAACTTCAGGCCGATATCGGTGGCAAGGTTGACGAGCGCCTGCTTGACGAACCAGGAGACCATGCCCGGGTTCGCGCCGCAGGTCGAAACAGCAGTCGAACCACCGGGGTTCTTCGCCTTTTCCTTGCGCATGGTTTCGCGCAGCGCGTAGTTGGTGCGGTCGGCATTCTTCAGGCTCTTGTCGAAGTAGAAGCCGAGCCAGGGCTCGACGACGGTATCGATGTAGAGCACGTCGAGCTTGCGGCACAGCTTGACGAGGTCGAGCGAACCGGTGTCGACCGAGAGGTTGACGCAGAAGCCCTGGCCGCCGCCTTCCGTCAGGAGCGGCTTGAGCAGCTCCTTGTAGTTTTCCTTGGTGACGTGTGCCTTGATATGACGGACGCCGTGCTTCGCCAGGATTTCCATATCGGCTGGTTCTTCACGCGGGTCGATAACGACCATCCGGCTCTTGTCGAATTTGAAATGGCGCTCGATCAGGGGCAGGGTGCCGCGGCCGATGGAGCCAAAGCCGATCATCACGATCGGGCCGGTAATTTCGGCATATACCGGATAGTTGTGTTTCGTCATTCTTGTCTCCTTCGAAAGGCAGGACGCCGTTCGGTTCACGAAATTCAATCAGAGTTTGCGCGATAACGCGAGGTGAAGGGCTCTAATCATAATTTGATGTCACAATAAAGAGCTCTTCAGAGTTAGCCGGACAAAGTCAAGTGGAGGCCAACATACACGCCATATGCGACGAGTTTGTTGCCTTCAAGGTCGGTTTTCACTGACCTATCCGGAATAAAGCCATCAGGCCTTCAAGGCTTCCAATCCGTCGACAACTGTGGTGAGGGCGATTTCCTGGACGTCGTAGGATGCGATCCCGTGGATGGTGAAGGGGTCGGCGGCGACATAGGCCTCCAGCTCAGCGCGCTCGCCGCGGGCAAAAATAACGCCGCCGGTGCGCGGTACCTTGCGGCCGGATGCGAGGAACCAGCCCTTGGCATATCCCTCTTTCACCCAGGCCATGTGCGGCTCCATCTGCTTGTCGGCTTCATCATTGCCCTTGAGGTAGGTGAGCGAAAGAATGAACATGCATCAATTCCATATGAGTTGCGCGCGGATCAGGCCGCGCAGGGAGTTTCCAACGTAAAGAGTGCGGTTTCGCAGGTCGTCGGGCCGTATGCGTCCGACGCGGGCCTTGCGCTGGCAAATGAGCTCGGTGCGTAACACGCCGGCCAGCAGGCCGGATGAAATTGGGGGCGTCCGCAGCACATCAGGGCCATCCTCGAGGAAGATAGAGGTGATCGTCCCCTCGCAAACCTCGTCCTTCTCGTTCAGCAGCAGCACCTCGTCGGCCTCGTCGGGCCGATATTCGGCGCGGGCGGCCTCATAGACGGCGCGGCGCGTGGTCTTGACGCGCAGCAGCTTGTCGGCGGAATCGAGCCGGGTTGCGGCGGCGATACGGACGCGCCAGACTGTGTCGGGTGACAGCGCCGAGAAGGGGGCTGTCGTTACCGCCGCTTGTCCGTCTCGGTCCAGCGTCAGCCGGACCCTCAAGGGTGCGGAAGCACCGGCGATGGCCTCTTCCAGTTTGGTGAGCGCATTTTTCGGAGCCGGGAAGCCTAGGCGGCGGGCCGAGCGTTGCAGCCGGGCAAGATGCAGGCGCAGGCGGATGAAGCCGGCCTCCGGCTCATAGCGCAGCGTCTCGATCAGGGAAAAATCCTCTAGCGGTCGATCCATCGGTCCCCCACGGCGAAGCGCGCCTTGAGGAGGCATTCCTCATATTCCGCTTCCGCCGTCGAATCGAAGACGATGCCCCCGCCGACATTGAACACTGCGCGGCCGTCTTCGAAAAGCGTGATCGTGCGGATCGCCACCGAAAAGCGCATGGCTCCATCAGGCGAGATCATGCCGATCGCACCGCAATAGGCATCTCGCGGGCCATCTTCCAGCTCATGCAGGATTTCCATCGCCCGCATTTTTGGCGCACCGGTGATCGAGCCGCAGGGAAAGAGTGCCGCAAGAATATCGCGGATGGTGATGTCGGGCAGCAGCTTTGCCTGCACATGGCTGACCATCTGGTGCAGGGTCGGGTAGGTCTCGATTTCGAAGAGCCTGGGCACGTCGAGTGTGCCGACTTCGGTGATGCGGGAGATATCGTTGCGCAGGAGATCGACGATCATGCGGTTTTCGGCCTGCGTCTTCTCGTCGGCGAGCATGGCGGCGACGATTTCGGCATCCTCGACGGCGTTTGTGCCGCGCTTGGCCGTGCCCTTCATCGGATGCGTCTCGATCCAGCCTTCTTCATCCGTGCGGAAAAAGAGCTCCGGCGAGCGCGACAAAATGATCGGACCGCCGAGATCGACGAGCGCACCGTATTTCACCGGTTGCCGCTCGATCAGCGACCAGAAGGCAGCTCTGGCGTCGCCGTTCCAGCGGGCATGGATCGGCATGGTCAGGTTCGCCTGATAGCAGTCGCCGAGGCGAATATGCCGGTGCAGCCGGTCGAATCGCTCTTTATATATAGGGAAATCCCAGGCGGCCTTTGGCTCGGTCAGGAATTCTTGATTTTCAAGCCGTTGCATCGGCTGGCCAAGAGAGTCGTCATCGGCTGCGGGAGCATCGAAAACGCCGAAGCAAAGCAGCGGCGTCTCGCGATTCTCTTCGGCAAAAGCTGCAAGCTTTTCCTCG
Organism: Rhizobium sp. A22-96; assembly: GCF_053521805.1. Lineage (NCBI taxonomy): Bacteria > Pseudomonadati > Pseudomonadota > Alphaproteobacteria > Hyphomicrobiales > Rhizobiaceae > Rhizobium > Rhizobium sp. A22-96. The sequence continues at coordinate 1,054,301 of NZ_JBNWDQ010000002.1, read as the reverse complement.
AAAAGATGGCCGGCTTCATAGGCAATGTATCCTGCCAGCCATTTTCCCTGTCGCCTTGCCGTCTCCATCCGGTCCAACGCATCGAAGAATTCGGCGCGCGTCCGGGCCGTGATGATCTCGGCCGGTTCGGCAAAGATCATCACCTGTCCTGTACTGTCGTCCCTGAAGAGGACGTAAGGTCGGGCGTCGGCCATTGGGCAGTTCTTCGCCGATCGGTGTCTTCAGCCCTTATCTAGCGCTTCCAACTCGTCGATCAGCCCTTCGATCATCGACAGTCCCTTGCTCCAGAACGACGGGTCGGTGGCGTCGAGGCCGAAAGGCTTCAGGAGTTCGGAATGATGCTTGGTGCCGCCGGCCTTCAGCAGTTCGAAATACTTCTCCTGGAAGCCCTGATCGGCATTCCGGTAGACGGCGTAAAGCGAGTTCACCAGGCAATCGCCGAAGGCATAGGCGTAGACGTAGAAGGGCGAATGGATGAAGTGGGGGATATAGGCCCAATAGGTCTCGTAACCCTCGGAGATCTTGATCGCCGGGCCCAGGCTTTCCGCTTGTACGGACAGCCACAGCTCGCCGATGTCATCGGAGGTCAGCTCGCCATTCTTGCGTGCAGTGTGCAGCTTGCGCTCGAATTCGTAGAAGGCGATCTGGCGCACGACCGTGTTGATCATGTCCTCGACCTTCTGGGCGAGCATCGCTTTGCGTTCGCGCTTGTCGGAGGTCTTGTCGAGCAGCGCACGGAAGGTCAGCATCTCGCCGAAGACGGAAGCGGTTTCGGCCAGCGTCAGCGGTGTCTGGCACATCAGGGCGCCCTGGCCGCCGGCCAGAACCTGGTGCACGCCATGGCCAAGCTCGTGTGCGAGCGTCATGACGTCGCGCGGCTTGCCCATGTAGTTGACGAGAACGTAAGGGTGCGCCGATGGCACGGTCGGATGGGCAAATGCGCCCGGCGCCTTGCCCGGACGGACCGGCGCGTCGATCCACTCTTCATCGAAGAAGCGCTTGGCGATTGCGGCCATGTCAGGCGCGAACTTGCCATAGGCTGATAGCACCGTCTCCTTCGCCTCGCTCCAGGGGATCAAGGCATTGGGCGTTTCCGGGAGCGGCGCGTTGCGATCCCAGAAGTTCATCTGCTCCATGCCGAGCCACTTGGCCTTCATCTTGTAATAGCGATGCGAGAGCCGCGGATAGGCATCGCGTACGGCCGCGGCCAGTGCGTCCACCACTTCGCGCTCGACGCGGTTGGCGAGATGCCTGCTGTCGGCGATATCCTCGAAGCCGCGCCAGCGGTCGGAAATTTCCTTGTCCTTGGCGAGCGTGTTGGTGATGAGCGTGAAGGTGCGAAGGTTCGCCCTGAAGGTTGCGGCAAGCGCCATGGCCGCCTTGCGGCGCGCTTCGGGATCCTGTTCCTGCAGCATGTTCAGCGCGACTTCCAGCGGCTGCTTTTCACCGTCGATCTCGAAGCGTAGCTCCGCCATCGTCTCGTCGAACAGCCGGTTGAAGGCTGCGGCGCTGGTCATGGACTTTTCCAGGAACAGCTGCTCGAGCTTGTCGTCGAGCTGATGCGGCTTGTCCTTGCGCAGGTCGACGATCCACGGGCGGTAGTGGCCGGCAGCGGGGTCGTTCGCCATGCAGGCATCCATCGCGGCGTCATCGATGCGGTTCAGTTCCAGAGGGAAGAACAGCAGGTGGGCGGCATAGTCCGTCAGCCGCGTCTGCACATCGCCATAGAGCTTGCCGTTGGCCGGATCGCTGGTGTTGGAAAAATAGGTGAGGCCGGCAAAGGAGCCGAGTCGGCCCATGATATCGTCAAGCGCCTCATATTCCTTGATGGCGGCGCCGATACCGGCATCGCCCGTCATGGTCGCCGCTTCCGTAAGCTTGCCCTTCCACTTATCCTCGAAGGCGGTGGCCATCCTGCCAGCCTTTTCCATGTCGCCCGTGAAGTCAGGCGAGGTAGCGGAAGGATAGAGATCGCTGAGCTTCCAAGCGGGCAGGTCCCCGAGCGCGCTGCCGGCGGCAGGCTGGTTGGCGGAGAAGTTAAGGGATTGACGGAGCGAGGTCGGGCTCATGGGCGATATTTCCTCTGCTTTTTATTGCGGAACGTCCGATGCATTCGTGTTTATTCGGCCAGAAAGCCTGCTGCAAGCCTGATTTCCCTGGCGCTGACGGTTGAACCATAGGCGGTAGTACATTCGTCATAATGATTAAAATGCGATGATTTGGCAAAACTTCATGTTCAAGCCTTTCTGCGAATGTCCGTGTCAGGTTTCGCATGAAGTGAGGCACCAATGACCGTTTATAATAGCGCCAAAGGGGGCGCGCAGATTCTCGTTGTTGAGGATGATCCGATTCAACGTCGTCTGCTGAAGAATGCCATCGAGCGGCACGGACACGTGGCCCATTTGGCAGAGAATGGCCGCTTTGGCCTTGAAGTTCTGAAGCGTAACAGCGATCAGATCAATGTGATCGTGCTCGACCTGATGATGCCGGAAATGAACGGCATCGAGTTCCTGGGCGCGCTGAACGAGATGGGTATCGATCTGCCCGTTATCGTGCAGACGGGGCAGGGCGGTATCGACACCGTTGTGCAGGCCATGCGGGCCGGCGCCTTCGATTTCGTCGTCAAGCCCGTGTCGCCGGAGCGCATTGCTGCGTCTATCGGCAATGCGCTCAAGCTCGATCAGCGCGAGGCAAAGGCACGCGCGGGACGCAAATCGCGTTCCAGCGCCATCACCTTCGACGACATCGTCTCGGCAAGCCCGGCGATGATGCGGGTGATCGATCTTGCGCATCGTGCCGCACAGTCGAATATTCCCGTCGTCCTGGAAGGTGAATCCGGCGTCGGCAAGGAACTGGTGGCACGTGCCATTCAGGCCGCAAGCGACCGCTCCGGCAAGCCGTTCATAACGGTCAATTGCGGTGCCATTCCGCACAATCTGGTGGAAAGCATTCTTTTCGGACATGAAAAGGGTGCGTTCACGGGCGCGGCGGAGCGCCATGTCGGCAAGTTCATGGAAGCCGATGGCGGTACGCTGTTCCTCGACGAGATCGGCGATCTGCCGCTGGAAGTCCAGGTGAAGCTGCTGCGCGCCGTGCAGCAAGGGGAAATCGAGACGGTCGGTGCGCGCGTCGCGCAGAAGGTCAATGTCCGCCTGATCTCTGCGACCAACAAGGATTTGATCGAAGAGGTCAAGGCCGGGCGTTTCCGCGAGGACCTCTACTATCGCCTCAACGTCTTCCCGATCACCATGCCGGCGCTTCGTCGCCGCAAGGAGGATATCCCGCATCTGGCACGCGCCTTTGCCGACCGGTTTGCGCTGGAGCAAAAGCTCGATCATTCGCTCGATATCAGCAACAGTGCTCTTGCGCTGCTGACGGCTTACGACTGGCCGGGCAATATTCGCCAGCTCGAAAATGCCGTGTTCAGGGCGGTCGTTCTATCGGAAGGACCCGAGCTGCTGGATAGCGATTTTCCGCAGATCGCCGCGCAGTTGCCCGGCTATTTCTCGGGCGAGCATCCGACCTTAGTTGTGGATAATTCACAGGCTCATGCCATGGATTCTGCGACCGGGGAGAGAGCCGAGCGCGGGATGCGCGTGATTTCAGCTGACGCGGCTGCAACCTCGCCGCTTCCTGTCGGCGATGCATTGGCGACCGCTTCCGACAACGTCATCGTCAGCACCAATACCTCAGGGGATGTCAGGAAACTGGCGGATGTCGAGGAAGAATTGATCCGCTTTGCCCTCCGATTCTACCGCGGGCAGATGAGTCAAGTGGCAAGAAAGCTTGGGATTGGGCGCTCAACTCTCTACCGCAAGTTGAAAGATTACGGGATAGATCCGGATGACCCGCAAAAAAGCGCGGCATGAGGGGAAGCTTAACTTTTAGGCAAGCATATTTTGTTACCCGTCGTAAAGCACTTGTTAGTGCATCGTTCACCATGTATGAAGAGGGCGATTATGTGTGGCATTTTTGCCATCGTGTCACCGCAATTGACAGCCATTTGGAACACGATGCGACATTGTCTGTCGGACGGGGATCGAATTGCCGAATTTGAGTGGAAATACCAAGCCTAATAGCTTGAGCTGGCATTCTGCGTGCTCAGACCTATTTAGCAAGGTGGCCAAGGTGGTAGCCGTTGGCCTCCTTGCTTTGGCCGTTTCTACGCCTGTTTTCGTTGGCACTCCCTCTCAGGCCGGCGGGGAAACCCGTAGCCTGAAGATCTATTACGTCCATACCGGTGAAAAGGCCGTCATCACCTACAAGCGCAATGGCAAGTTCGATCCGGACGGTCTGGAGAAGCTGAACCGCATTCTGCGCGACTGGCGCAAGAATCAGCCGACCAAGATGAATCCGCGGCTGTTCGACCTCATCTGGGAAGTGTACCGCGAGAGCGGTTCGCACGAATTCATCTACGTCATCTGCGGATTCCGTTCGCCGGGCACCAACGAGATGCTGCGCACGCGTAACGCACACACGGGCGTTGCCAAGAAGAGCCAGCATATGCTCGGCAACGCGATGGACTTCTATATTCCGGACGTCAAGCTCACCAAGCTGCGTGAGCTCGGCATGAAGCTCCAAGAGGGCGGCGTCGGCTATTACCCGACTTCGGGCTCGCCCTTCGTCCACATGGACGTCGGCGGTGTGCGCGCTTGGCCGCGCATGGATCGCCAGGATCTCGTCCGTTTGTTCCCGGACGGCAAGACCATGCATATTCCTGCCGATGGCCGGCCGCTGCCGGGCTATCAGGAGGCCGTCGCCGATTACAAGCGACGCATGTCGTCCGATATCCAGATCGCCAGCTCCTCGTCACCTCGCCGTGGCTTCTTTGCCCGCCTGTTTGGCGGCGGTGGTGCGGATGAGGAAGAGGACAATGCGGATGAAGGCTCGTCGTCGGCACCGGTCGCTGTTGCTTCGGCTTCCCGCAAGGGGCAGCCGGCTCCAACCGCGGCTGACGATGGTGACGATAGTGCGGCTCCCGCTTCTGCTCCTGCCCAGGTTCAGGTTGCGAGCATAAACGCACCCGTACCGCAGATCCGCCCGGCCTTCGGTGGTCAGTCCGCTGGCAGCGACGTAGCCTCCGCGCTCGTATCGGCGCCGCGCAATGACGCTCAGGATGCGCTTGCAGCAGCCATGCCGAATACGGGTGACCAGCCACAATATGCCGACCTTCGCTCCTATCACGTACCGGTGCCGTCCTTGCTTGACCGCCGCGCACCCGGCGATGCTGAAGTGGCGTCCGCAGAGGCAGACATGAAGGGCCAGCTTGCCGCCGTGCCTGTGCCGGCACAGCGTCCCGAAATTGCCGAAAGCCTCCTGGCCTCTGCTGATGCCGATCAGGAAGCAATCGATGACCAGGCCGATGCCGGTACGCTTTCGCCCTCGGTCATCGCCGCTCTTGAGCAGAGCCGACCCGATCGATCGGATGCTAACGCGGTGGCTGCTGTGACTTCGCCGCAGAACAATGTTGCCTCGAAGGATCAGCTCGCGCCTTCGAATAGTGGCGTAGCTTCCAGCAACGATGCTGCGCAGGCGATTGCAGCGGTTCTGCCGCAGCAGCGACCCGCTCAGCAGATGCCGATGCAGGTGGCGGCACTGGCGCCGGTTCGCAATGAACTCAAGGCAAGCAGCCCCCGTCGTTTCAATGACAGTTTCGATGCGGTGACACCGCAGGAGCGCCCGATCGCTGCGGGTATCGCCACCAAGGGCGGCCGGCCGAACAAGCAGGATGCGGTGACAGCGGATTCCGGTCGTGCCACGATAACGACGGCGCCGAAGCTGACCGAAAAGATGATTTCACAGTGGGCAATCGCAAAGGCCCGCGTGGAGATCGTCAATCGCCCGGTTAAGGCTCCTCGCTTCGTAAGCCCGGCGCTTCGTGCCCAGCCGACCGCCGTCTATACCGATGGCTTTAAGGTGCAGACGGCGTCGATCGACCCGGAGCGCTTTAGCGGTACGGCAGTGAATTTCCTTCAGGTGAAGAAGTTCAATTCGGTCGAGTAAGCAGCGTTCAAAGTTCAGACAACTTTACGGGAGCCCATTGGGCTCCTTTTCATTTGTGCGCGGCGACGAGCTTGCTGTGATTGCGGCTTGATTGATCGCTCGCAAAGCTCACGCAAATTTTGGTGGGAGGGGATCGATCAAAGCAGCTGTTGCCTGTAGGTGACACCCTGCTGGCTTTCAGGTTGCTGTCAGTTTTTATTCATTTTCGCATCATCTTTTGCTCAGTTTCGCTTCATCCGGCGCAATTAGGGCGATAGACTTGTAAGGCTGGATATCCGAATTTGAACCGTAAGACGGCAATCATCATTGGCAATGGCACACTGCACCGCGATCTCTCGGAGATCGTCGACAATGCAGATTTTGCGATGCGCTTCAACGAGCCTAAAGCCTCTGTCGGCATGAGCGGTTCACGCACCGATATCCTGATGCTCGCAGCCTCCAGCAAGCCGATGCAGCGGCGACTGACCGATCCGGCCTTCCTGACAAGCGCTACCTTCAAAGCGGCCAAAGAGGTCGTGCTCGCCTATCATCCCGACATCATCCGCAAATATCATCCCAAGCCCAACTTCCTCTCGCGTCTGAAGGGCCGAAAGAGCGACTGGACGATGCGAACCATCGAGCTGGTGGGTGCAGCGGGCAAGGAAATTCGCATCATGCCGCCGCAGTTCTACATCGAAGGTTGTGCGGAACTTGGAGTCGCCGAGTGCCGGATGGACCAGGTCTTTCCGAGCACCGGCTTTTTCGGCGTCCGATATGTGCTGTCGATCCTTCCCGCCTGTGAATGGGAGGTGAAACTCTGCGGGTTCAGCTGGGAGGGATGGAAGCGCCATGCCTGGCTGGATGAACGCCGCTGGGTAGAGGAAAAGATGGCGAGCGGCCACATCAGTCTGCTCGCTTAGTCGATAATTGGCTGTGGAATGCCATCGAAAATCACTGTTTTCAGTTTCGCCTCATGTCTGCCTAAGCTCGCCTTCATTCAGGGTTGATAGAGCCTGCGCCTACAACACTGGGATATCATTTGATGCAGACCAACGAATTCGACCCGTCTTCGGCGACGCCGCTTGAAAGAGCGCATGCGGGATTCGGATTCGATCGCGTATCTGCCCCCGTTGGAGCGAACCTGAACGAGCCGAGTCAGCTCGTCATCCGTGGCTTCATCGTCCACCTGGATCGTGCTCGCGATCGTATGCCGCAGGTCGAAAGACTGATGGCAAAGCTGCCGGTTTCGAGTGAAATCGTGGAAGCCGTCGACGGCCGTTGCCTGACCGAGGCTGAAATAGACCGCGTCTATCGCCGTAAGCTCCACAAGCCGTCCTATCCCTTTGCCATGAGCCAGGGCGAGATCGCCTGCTTCCTGTCGCACCGCAAGGCATGGGCCGCCATCGTCGAACAGAACATCGATGCCGGCCTCATCTTCGAAGATGATGTGGAGATCGATGATTCGTTTCATGCGGCCTTTGCGGCTGCCAAGGCCTGCCTCAAGCCAGGGGCGTTCATTCGCTTCCCCTTCCGAATGGGCAAGGAACATGGCACCCGCGTTCTGACGCAGGGCGAGATCAACGTCATTCAGCCGACCCGGATCGGCCTTGGCATGGTGGCGCAGCTCGTCAGCCGCGACGCAGCCATTCGTCTGCTGCAAGCAACCGCCTTCTTCGACAGGCCGGTTGATACAACGGTGCAGATGAGCTGGCTTACCCATGTTTCACCGCTCGCCGTGCTTCCCGGTGGTGTGCATGAAATCTCCTCGCAGCTTGGCGGCAGCACCATCAAGAGCCGTAAGACCCTGATGGAAAGGCTTTCCAGAGAGGTGCTGCGGCCGCTATATCGCGCAAGAATTGCGCTGCGCTCGCACCGCCCCATCTAAGAAGAGCAAAATTGTCCGTTCCAATTCTCGCATATCATCAGATTGCGGTGCCACCTTCGAGCAAGGCGCCGTTCAGAAGCATGACCGTCCATCCGGAAGCATTCCGTCGCCAGATGGAATGGCTGAAGAGGCTCGGAATTCAAGGCCTGTCACTGCGTGAGGCAATGCCTTACATCACCGGATTGAAGGCCGGCAAGGTTGCCGCCATCACCTTCGACGACAGCTATTTGAACGTCTTCGAGAATGCCTTGCCCGTGCTGCAGGAATTCGGCTTCACCGCCACGAATTTCGTTGTCGTGAACCAGATCGGCGGCGGCAATGTCTGGGACCTGCCGCTTGGCGTGGCGCCTGCGGCTTGCATGTCTGTCGAGCAGCTGCGCTGCTGGAGCAGCCTTGGGCATGAAGTCGGCTCGCACACGCTCGATCATGTCCATCTTCCGCAATTGCCGATGGAGGATGCGCGGCGCCAGATCTCGGATTCGCGCGGGCTACTGGAAGACGTGCTGGACGAGGGCGTTTCGTCCTTCTGTTTTCCCTATGGCGACGAGACACCGCTCGATCGGGTGCTGGCCTACGAGGCCGGCTATAGTGCCGCGACCACAACACGGCGCGGAAGGGCGCGGCCGGGGGACGATCCCTTCGGCCTGCCGCGCGCAACGATCCGGCGCAACGACAGCTGGCTGCATTTCGTCAAGAAATGCACGTTTGGTTGAGTCACCCATAGCTGGCGGCGTCGCCGGAGCGGCTGAAAGCCGCCCCGGAAAGGCTTGATCAAGGCGCGATGGTGAATGTGTAGGCGCCGTTGGTCTTATGGCCGTCAGTCGAGAGCGCGTGCCATTCGACCGTGTACTTGCCGGGTGCAAGCTTGTCGCTGACAGGCACCATCAGCGTTTTGTCGCCATCCATCAGCGAAGAAGCGCCCGTTTTGACCGCCTTCTTGTCCGGTCCGGTAACGGTTACGCCGCTGAACTTCAGGTTCAGACCTTCGGTGAAGGTGAGGTCGAGTTCCGAAGGGGCCTGCTTGACGGCGCTGTCGGCGGCCGGCGCGGAGGACTTCAGGTGAGCATGCGCCAGGGCCTGGCCTGCGAAGGCCATGCTGGCGGCGACAGTCACGGTTAGCAACGTCTTCATCCGAGTCATGTCGGTCTTCCTTTTCCATTGAGGCGCCGCAGGGGGCTGCGGCAGGTTTGATGGCGACGGATGTCGCCTCTTATATCCCGTTCGGATTGCTACCGATGGGGTGCGTGCGGGCGGCCTATGGCCGCTCATTTCAGAAGATTGCGGATCTTTTGCAGGGCGACGTCCTTGTCCTCGCCGTAGGCAATGAGACCGCGCAGATTGCCGTCAGCGCCGACGAGAAGGACCGAGGCTGTATGATCCATCGTATAGTCGCCGTCGGGCGAAGGCACTTTCTTGGCATAGATGCGCCAGTCCTTGATGGCCCTCTGCATTTCCGTGGGATTACCGGTAACGCCGGTGATGCGATCGGTGAAATTGCCGGTGTATTTGTGCATGACCTCCGGCGTGTCGCGCTCCGGGTCCACGGAGAAGAAATAGGCTTTGAGCCTGTCCGCCTCCGGCCCCAGCGTCTTCAGCCAGCCGGCCATTTCGAACAGTGTGGTCGGGCAGACATCTGGGCAATGGGTATAGCCGAAGTAGACGAGTGACGGGTGGCCCTTGAAAGCCTGCGCGGTCATCGGCTGGCCCCGGTCGTCGATAAGGTTGAAGGAGGAGCCGATGTGCTCCTCCGCCCCTTTTGCCGGCGGCATCAGGCTCCAGGTGAAGTAGGCGATCAAGCCGCAGACGCTGAGCAGGAAGACCGTCAGGATAGCGGGGACCGACCATTCCTTCGTGAACATGGGCTTCTCCTCCTTGGCGTGAAGGGAGGCACGGCTGCTGCCGCGCCGTTCATTCAGCTGCGTTGGCATGCTCGCCTCCGTTCTCCGCCTTGCTCGCAACCGCCGAACCCACAGGGAAATCGACATCGATCGAACCGGCCTTTTCGAAGGTCAATTTCGCCCTGATCGTCTCGCCCTGTTTGAACGGATCGATGACATCCATGAACATGAGGTGATAGCTGCCGGGCTTCAGCTGAACCGTCTTGCCGGCGGGCAGCGGCAGACCCTTCTCAAGCTTGCGCATCACCATGACGTCGTTGTCCATCTTCATCTCATGGACCTCGACTTTGACCGCTCGCGACGAGCTGGCTGCGATCAACCGGTCGTCGGTGCTGCCGGTATTGGTGATGGTCACGTAACCGCCGCCGACCTCGGCACCTGGCACCATGGCACGCACATAGGGAGCAGCGATCTTGAGCTTTCCAAGCGTTACGTCCGTGGCGAAAGCCAGACCGGGCGCGGCAAGGCAGAGGCTTGCGGCAACGAAAGAGCTGATAAATCGGTTCATGATCGGTTTCCTCCGGGGATCTGGATGCTGTGCGGCAGGACCTGCCGCACAGCCTTTCATGAGAAAAAGCGTTTCAGCGGCGGTACAAAGCGGATGACGGTCTGATCCACCACCAGCATCGCGACGACGGCGAGACCGCTTAAGGGAAAGGCGGCGCCGAAGACGATCGCGATCAGCCACAATCCGATATAGACGGACTTTTGCGGCGGCATCGGCGGCACGCCGAGACGGCCGGCCGGCCGCCGTTTCCACCACATCATGATTGCGGTGACGCAGCTCAAAATGATGGCAATGCAGGTCGCCAGCATCAGCAGCTGGTTGAGGAGGCCCCATTCCTGCCCCTGATGGACATTGATGCCCCATTCGATCGCCTGGCCGAGTGCCGGATATTGATCGAAGGAAAGGTCGACCAGCGGCTTGCCGGAATATTGGTCGATATGGACGGTGCGTTCCTGGGAGAGATCTTTGGGGAAGATCGAGGCGGTGAAGACGCCCGTTTCGTCGGAGGGCAGGGCCATGCTGAAGCCGGGCGCTATGCCCAATCCTCTGGCGATCTCGACCGCCTTGTCGAGCCCGATCGGTGTCGATGTCGGTGCTGCGCTCGAGAGCGGCACGGGCGCGTTCTCGACAATCCAGCCGGGCCTGTTGACGATGTCCTGTGTGACTTTCGTCGATTTCGGCACCTCGTCCCAGAGAGCTGCAGGATAGCCGAGATCGTTGGAGGTCAGCCATGCATTGACATTGGCGCCCCAATAGCCCGACCAGGGCATGCCGCTGAAGGCGAGGAAAAAGATGACGATGCCGGCGATGGCGCCGGTGACGGCATGGAGATCGCGCCAGAAGACACGGCGGGACGGCGTGCCGCGAACGGTGAGGACGCCGCCCGTCTGGCGCCGCGGCCACCAGAGATAGATGCCCGTCACGACAAGCATCAGTGCGAAGCCACCGACGATCTCGATGATGCGGTTGGTCCATGTTCCGAAATATTCGAGGCTGTGGATGCGTTTGACGACCCAGCTGAACTCTTGCTTCGAGCCGACCGAGCCGAGCACATCGCCATTGTGCGGATTGACGTAGACGAGCGTCGATTGGCCACCTTTCGACACCGTGACCAGCGCGGATCGGTCTGCCGCAGCAGGTTCGCGATAAGATGCCGCCATGGTGCCCGGCATGGCTGCCAATGCCGCGTCGACGATCTGCCGCGGCGGCAGCATCGCACCGGTATCGGCGACGATGTTGCGATGGGCATAGAAGGTGTCGGCGATCTGATCCTTGAAGAGATAGATGGACCCGGTGATCGCCAGGTTGAGCAGAAAGGGGATGACGAGCAGGCCGGCGAAGAAATGCCAGCGCCAGATCGCTCGATAGAGCGAGATATGGTCTGATGCGGTTGCGGCGGGCTCGGCCGCGGTGAAGGCAGACATGGGAAACTCTCCGAAGATCCGGCGGCGCGGAACGATCCCTTTCGAGAAAGATGCCTGTCTGCGGGAGTGGTGGCCTATGCCGATGTCGCCTGTAGGGCGGACAACAAAGAGATCCGTCATGTGTCGGGACATCAGCAAGGAGGTATCTCACCCGCAGCCGGCACGATCAGTTCTCGTGGTGCGGCCACCGTTGACGACAAGCGTCACGGCATCGTCCGTGACGCAGGCTCAGACAAGGATCTGGGGAGAGGGGGGAGCGCGTGGGCCGCTATTCGGCGGATAAAGCTGCCGGCGGAACGCTTCGTCTCGCGTGACGACGATATCCTCTCTGACAAAGGCGAGATGCTCGCAGATGTCAGTCGGCGGGGTGGGAAGCAGGATGGCGGCGGAGATGCGGCAGGCCTCGCATCCCGGCATATAGGCCTTGCTGTGTTCCTTGCCGTCGGGCGTCCTTTCGGTGACGCAGAGGACCGGCAGGGTTCCATCAGGCAGACGGTATTGAGCAAGTTCGACAGGGGTGAGTTCTGCGGCGCTGGCAACAGCCGGGCGATGGGCGAAACCGACGGACAGCAATGCGATGGCGCATAGAATGCGCACCAGCAACCGCGTTGTCCCAAAGATTCGCTTCCGCACGAGTCTCCCCATTATTTTCCAAAGCACCTACGACATTCGCCGCCACAGCTCAATGCGGCAATTTGGTATGCGCTTCGATGTGCCCGTTTACATGCCGCGCGAAGGTCAGTTAGAGATTGGTCGGAAAGTCTGAGCCGACTAGAGCCGGATGATTTTAGGTCTGTTTGACCTAAAATCTGAATCCGCTCTAGACTCAAAGAAGTAGAGCGTGATGTCGTCCGAAAACCGCTTACACTTTTCGGCATCACGCTCTGCCGGCGGGGCTCTGCGTCGTGCATCGTCCTGCGGCAGTTCGCCTCCAGGGGTTTGTGCAAAAAAGGAAATGGAATGCCCATCGAATCCTGGAGGGGCGGCGAAGTCGACGTTGCCGTTATCGGTGCCGGCGCTGCGGGCGTCGGAGCTGCCCGGCGGCTGCAATCGCTTCGGCCCGACCTTTCGATCGTTCTGCTCGAAGCGTCCGATCGCGTCGGCGGACGGGCGCGGACGATCCATCCCTTCGGCGCCGATGGAGTCGCGCTCGACCTCGGCTGCGGCTGGCTGCACGGCGCACGCACCAACCCCTGGACAAAGATTACCGAAGAGATCGGCCTGACGGTCGATCGCACGCCGGCACCCTGGAGCGATGGCAGCCGACAGCTGGAAGGAAAAGAGCCCGGAGTGAAGGCGGCGGCAGAGGCCGTTGCGGAATTCTTCGAGCGGGTCGATGCCTATGAAGGCGTTGCCGACGCGGATCTGTCAACCATGCTCGCGCCTGATGATCCGTGGATCGAGCGGCTTTACGCCGTCGGCGCATTCATGACCGGAGCGGAATTGCCGAAGTCTTCGGTTATCGATCTCGGTCGCTACGATCCAGGCCCAGGCCCGGACTGGCGCGTGCTGCAGGGCTACGGCACGCTTGTGGCCACCTACGGCTTGCCCGTGCCGACCATTCTCGGCGTGGAGGTTAATCGGATCGACCACACCGGAGCGGACCATGTCGTGCTTTCGACGGGCAAGGGCGAGCTGAAGGCGCGGGCGGTTATCCTGGCAGTCTCTACCAATGTCCTCGCCGCGGAGCGGATTGCCTTCTGGCCGCCGCTTCCGGAGAAGATCGAAGCGGCCTCGCGCTTGCCTCTCGGATTGGCGGATAAGCTTTTCATCCATGTGTCCGAACCGGAGATGTTTCCCGAGGATACGCATGTCATGGGGTCGCGGGAGAGCCGGCGCACGGGCGCCTATCAGCTGAGGCCGTTCGGCGCGCCCGTCATCGAAGCCTATTTTGCAGCCGATCTCGCGCTCGATCTCGAACGACAAGGCACGGAAGCCGCCTTCGCCTTTTCGGTGGAGCAGTTGAAGCGTGTTTTCGGCGCGGATATCGGCAAGAAACTCTCGCCTCTCGTCATGTCGGCCTGGGCGAGCGAGCCCTTTGTCGGCGGCTCTTACTCCTATGCGACACCTGGTGCTTCGGATCTACGCGGTGTTCTGGCCGCGCCTTGCAACGATCGGCTGTTCTTTGCCGGGGAGGCCTGCTCGCGGACGCGATATTCGACCGCGCACGGCGCCTATGAAAGCGGCGTTGTCGCGGCGGAAGCGGTGGCGAAAGCACTCTGATCTCTGCTTGATGACAGGGGCGACGCACTTCGGGGCGAAAAATAGCGATTCGCCTCAAAAATTTATGCGAAGTGCTCTTAAACTTGCGCGGCAACAGGCGTAAACGCAATCAAATACCACCCGATTTGGTTTAGATTTTCTTTCGGGAGATAAGCGGCGAAAGCCGTGATGGACAAAGCATTGGAGGAGCCATGAGTAACGGCGTCGCATTACCGTTCGACATTCAGAAAAATCCAAACCCGGCAACGGCCAGCGAGCGGGAAACCCTGCTGCAGAATCCGGGCTTTGGACGCATATTCACCGATCACATGGCGACGATCCACTATTCGCAGGATCGCGGTTGGCACAGCGCCAAGATCGAGCCGCGCAAGGCACTGGCTCTCGATCCCGCGACCGTGGTGCTCCACTATGCGCAGGAAATCTTCGAAGGCATGAAGGCCTACCATCTGCCTGACGGCGGAGCCGCATTGTTCCGCCCCAGCGCCAATGCGCGGCGTTTCCACAATTCGGCCGAGCGCTTGGCCATGCCGACCCTGCCTGAGGATCTCTTTGTCGAATCCGTGCGGGAACTGGTGAAGATCGATCGCGACTGGATTCCGACCGCCGAGGGCGCATCGCTCTATCTCCGGCCGTTCATGATCGGCTCTGAAGCCGCGCTCGGCACAAGGCCGGCGACCGACTACCTCTACTGCGTTATCGCCTCTCCGGTTGCCTCCTATTTCAAGGGTGGCGCGTCGGCTGTCACGCTTTGGCTTTCAGAGAATTTCACGCGTGCTGCTCCCGGCGGCACGGGCGCTGCCAAATGCGGCGGCAATTACGCTGCAAGCCTTTCCGCGCTTGCCGAAGGCCAGCGCGAGGGCTGCGAGCAGGTCGTCTTCCTCGATGCTGTCGAAAAGCGCTGGATCGAAGAGCTTGGCGGCATGAACATCTTCTTCGTCTTCGAAGACGGTTCTCTACAGACGCCGCCGCTGACCGGCACGATCCTGCCCGGCATCACGCGCGACTCGCTGATCAAGCTCGGGCGCGACATGGGCCTGACCGTTCGCGAGGAGCCCTATGCCATCGATCAATGGCAGGCCGATGTCGAGAGCGGGCGCCTGCGCGAAGCCTTTGCCTGCGGTACGGCAGCGGTGGTGACGCCGATCGGCAAGCTGAAGGGCCGCAAGCATGGCTTCACCATTGGCGACGGCAATGCCGGCCCCATAACGCTGCGCCTGAAGGCGGCGCTGACGGACATCCAGTTCGGCCGTGCCCCGGACAAGAACGAGTGGCTGGACCGGCTGTTCTAAGCCGGCGCAAGCGGATAATCGGCGCCCGGTGCCGACTGGGCGGTGGATCGATACTCGGCGGGAAGAATTGTCCCGCCGAGCTCTGACATGTGAGATCGCATCGTCACCCGAAACATCGGAGTTGTTATGATGAGCAACGCAAGCGAACGTCCCGGCGCCGAGCCGGGCGAGGAGATCGGCTTTGTCGGTCTCGGCGTCATGGGCCAGCCGATGGCACTCAATCTTGCAAGGGCCGGCACGCGGCTCGTCGTGTGGAACAGATCGCCGGCCGCAGCCGATCCGCTGCGTCAGGCCGGGGCGGCGGTTGCGACAAGTGTGGAGGACGTGTTTGAGCGGACGCGCATCGTGCTCCTGATGCTCGTCAATGAAGCAGTGCTGGATGAGGTGCTGCAGCGCGGCACGCCTGCATTCGCCAAGCTGGTTTCCGGGCACATCGTCGTTTCGATGGGGTCCAATCCACCCGACTACTCGCGCGGCCTTGCCGCCGAGATTGTTGCTGCGGGCGGCCGCTATGTGGAAGCGCCGGTATCGGGCTCGCGGAAGCCGGCCGAGATGGGACAGCTGGTCTCGCTGCTCGGTGGCGATCCGGAGGATGTTGCCGAAGTGCGGCCGCTGCTCGCCCCCATGTGCCGCGAAACGATCCTGTGCGGGCCGGTCGGCAACGCGCTCCTCATGAAGCTCGCCGTCAATCTCTATCTTTGCACGACGCTTGCCGGATTGGCCGAGGCGGCGCATTTCGCAAGCCGGAATGGGCTCGATCTCTCCACCTTCCAGGCGGCGATCGATTCCGGTCCGATGGCCAGCGATCTGACGCGCGTGAAGATCCCGAAGCTGATCGCCGGCGACTTTTCCGTGCAGGCGGCGACAGCCGATGCCTTCAACAGCACCAATCTGATTGCGCAGGCGGCGCGGGCTGCCGGCATGGCGTCGCCGGTGCTCGATCTGTGTCGTGCGCTCTATGGAGAAAGTGTCGAGCTTGGTAACGGCAGGCTCGATATGTCCTCCGTTTTGAAGGCAATCGAAGCGCGCACCGCGGCGCTTGGTCGCTCCTAGGAAACGGCCTGGGAATGCCTATGTTGAGCTGAGACTTAGACAGGTATTCCCGAAAGGAAGATCGACATGTCTGCCCCTACGGACAGCAATCTATTTCAGAAGCTCGGATTGAAGCATCCATTGATCGTTGCCCCGATGGCCGGCGGTCCCTCGTCTTCAGATCTCGTGGCCGCCGCCTCGGCTGCGGGCGCGCTTGGCGCCATGGGAGGCGCTTACTCCAACGCGGCGGCGATCGAGGCCTTTGCCGCTCAGGTGCGCCAGCGGACCGACAAGCCATTTGCGATCAATCTGTTCATTCCTCATTCAATCCCCGACGTCGCGCCGGATCAGTTGGAAAGGGCAGTCGAGGCAACGGCGGGTTATCGCGCGGAGCTGCAGTTGCCGCCGCCGCAGCTGAGTGCTCCTTATGAAGAGGATTTCGACGTGCAGTTCGAAGCCGTGCTGCGCATTAACCCGGCCTGCTTCAGCTTCGTCTTCGGGTTGCTGCCCGCCGATCATGTCCGCGCGGCAAAGAAGGCGGGCATCCCGCTGATCGGCACCGCGACGACACCGGAAGAGGCGAGGGCGCTTGAAGATAGCGGTGTCGACGCAATCACGCTACAGGGTTTCGAGGCTGGTGGCCATCGTGGCATCTTCGATGCCCATGCGTCGGACCCGGCAATCAACTTGCACGATCTTCTGGCGCAAAGCGTCGGAAAAATCCGCGTGCCCCTGATCGCGGCCGGCGGCATCATGACGGCCGGCGATGTTCGCGCGGCTCTGCAGGCCGGTGCGCAAGCCGTGCAGGTGGGCACCGCTTTCTTGGCCTGCGCGGAAGCCGGGACGTCTGCACCCTATCGGGCGAAACTTCTGGCAACGCCGGAGCGCAGGACACGCACGACGCGCACCTTTTCCGGCCGTTTTGCCCGTGGCCTCGAAAACCGCTTCATGGATGAGATGGAGACGAAGGGCGCTGCCATCCTTCCCTTTCCTGCGCAGAACAAATTCACGCGGGATATTCGGGGCGCATCGACCGCCAAGGGCTCGGCCGATTTCCTGTCGCTCTGGGCCGGGACCGGCAAGGGTGAGCTTTGGCAGGGAAGTGCGGCCGCGCTGATCGATCGTCTTTTCGAGCAGTGATCCCGTATTGGGCGATCTTTGCGCGCCAAAAGCAAAGGAGCCGGCAAGCCGGCTCCAATTCATGCAAACAGGTTGAGGCCAGCCTCGATTATTCCATGCCGAGTGCGGCCATGTAGGTCTGCAGGATGGATTCTTCTTCCAGGCGCTCGTTGGCGTCCTTCTTGCGAAGACGAATGATGGTGCGGATCGCCTTGGTGTCGTAGCCACGACCCTTGGCTTCGCCCATGACATCCTTGATGTCGCTGCCGATCGCGGCCTTTTCTTCTTCCAGACGTTCGATCCGTTCGATGAACTGACGCAGTTCCGCTGCGGCTACATTCTCAACGCTGCTCTCTTCCATGCACTTCTCCTAAAGGGTCCTAGAGGGTCGCTTGAAGCCGGTTGCAAATGTGATCGGCGGGTCTACCGATGCTGCCTTCGCTTCAGGGCTTGCGCGGGATTTCGAATTCGATTGGGCAGTTGAACTGCCGCGAATGAAGCGGAAGGTCAAGCCGTATTGGCCAAAGCGAGACTATTCTTTCGGCTTGTTCTGTTCGAAAGCGGCTTTTTGCACAGCCGAGGCTTCGCCTTGATGCAGGTTCTTCCAATCCTCATAGGGCATGCCGTAGACCATCTCGCGCGACTCGTCCTTGCTGACGGGCAAGCCCGATTCCTCGGCTGCTTCGCGGTACCAGTTGGACAGGCAATTGCGGCAAAAGCCGGCGAGATTCATCAGGTCGATGTTCTGAACATCGCTGCGTTCGCGCAGGTGCGCCACAAGACGGCGGAAGGCAGCGGCTTCCAACTCGGTCTGTTGTTCCTCGGTCAGCGTGCTCATCTCTCTTCTCCTCGATTCGCTCGCCGCATCATGCCTCGTAGGGACCTGTGCGCGACGGATATCGCTTGTATTCGTGCAGTGCCGGATCGGCATTCATCTCGGCGAAGATCTGGGTGAGCCGATCGGCCCATTCGACGATGCCGGCCTCGTCGCCGATCAGATCCTGGCGAACCTCCAGCAGCGCATGTGGGATACCCGTCTTCATGCAATGGCGAAACATGGTGTCGTTTCGCAATGCGCCGTCGTAAGGCTCGTTGTCGCCAATGACGAGATCGGTATCGGCACCGAGTTTTGCAAGGAGCGGCGCGACTGCGCGATCGTCGCTGTCCCAGAGCACGCTCGCATGCCAGGGTCTCGCGACACCCTTCCAAGCCGGCGTGAAGGAATGCATCGACAGGACAAGCGGCGCCTTGCCTGTTGCTTCGGCCACCGAGGCGATCGTTTCCTCGACGGCACGGTGATAGGGCCGGTGGAATGCCTCGATGCGGTAGTTCCATTCCTCGTCGGTGATGGGGTGATTGCCCGGAATGATCGCGCCGTCGGAGATCTTCATGATCAGGGTGGGGTCGTCCTCGCCGCGGTTCGGATCGATCAGCAGGCGGGAAAAGCCGCCAAGCACGCCTGGCACATCAAGCCTCTCGCAGAGGCGGCGGCACAGGCTTTCGATGCCGATATCGTAGGCGATGTGTCGAGAAAAGGCGGTTTCCGGTAGCCCCAGGCGGCCATAACGCTCGGGCAGATGCCGCATGGCATGATCTCCGAGAATGACCATGCCTTTGTCACGATTGCCGGATAGGATTTCAAAAGATCTGAAGTCGGTCATGTGGATTGTCGATTATTGTATTTTCAACTCTTTGTTTGATTGCATGCGCGGATGGAAGGTGCAAGGTTCGCAGCTTCGATCGGATGAAGAGCGGCGCGGGATGCCGTCACCATCCCGTGAAGAAAATATAATCGATTAGAGTTGCGTTGACATTCATGGGATGGCAGCGCAAGAAGACGCAACGACGAATAACCGGGAGCCAATTGGAAGCCGTGTCCAGCCAAGTCGCGCCAAGTTTCGTTAAGCGGTCAGGTCCGCTCAGCCGAATCGCCTTTCTCATCCTTGCTGCGGCAGCGCCGTTTTTCTTCATGCCGAATGCGGCTCGCGCCGATTTCCGAACGTGCAACGGCACACAGAATCTCGTCGGCGTGGCCATCGGCTATCGGGCAAAGGAAGGCTGGGTAACCGAGGGCTGGTGGCAAATTCCGGCCAATACCTGCGCCACTTTGATCGAGGGACCGCTCCAGTCCCGCTATTATTACCTCTACGCAGAAGACGCGGCTCGCGGTGGCCGATGGGTGGGCGACGTCGAAATGTGCGTGGCGGAAAACGAATTTAAAATCCCAGGCGTGAAGGACTGCTACGCTCGTGGCTACCAGAAGATGGGATTCAAGGAATACGACACGGGGCGTCAGGCGAGTTGGATGGTTCAGCTCTCCGATACCCCGGGCAGCCAGGAAAGCCAGAACTGATGAGACGCAACAGAAAAGTCAAAATCCTCGCCACGCTCGGCCCGGCCTCCTCATCGGAGGAGATGATCCAGAAGCTTCATGAAGCCGGCGCAGACCTGTTCCGCATCAACATGAGCCATGCCAGCCATGATGTGATGCGCGCGGTCATTCAGCGCATTCGCGCCGTCGAAAGCCGTTGCGGCCGTCCGATCGGTATTCTCGCTGACTTGCAGGGTCCCAAGCTGCGCGTCGGCAAGTTTGCCGAAGGCAAGGTCGATCTGAAGCCCGGCCAGACCTTTACGCTCGACAATCAGGACACGCCCGGCGACAACACCCGCGTTTTCCTTCCGCATCCGGAAATTCTGGAATCGGTCCAGCCTGGCCACCGCCTGCTGATCGACGATGGCAAGCTGGCGCTACGTGCCGAAAAATGCGACGGCAAGAGCATCGTCACGACTGTTATTTCCGGCACGAAGATTTCGGATCGCAAGGGCGTCAGCCTGCCCGATACGCTGCTCGGCGTTGGCGCTTTGACCGAGAAGGACCGTATCGACCTCGATGCCGTTCTCGCCACCAACGAAGTCGACTGGGTCGCCCTTTCCTTCATTCAGCGCCCTGAAGACCTGACGGAAGTTCGCAAGATCTCCCACGGCCGCGTCGGCCTGATGTCGAAGATCGAAAAGCCGCAGGCCGTCGAGCGCATTGAGGAAATCATCGAGCTTTCCGACGCCTTGATGGTGGCTCGCGGCGACCTTGGCGTCGAAATGCCGCTCGAATCCGTTCCCGGTATCCAGAAGCAGCTGATCCGCGCCTGCCGCCGTTCCGGTAAGCCCGTGGTCGTTGCCACCCAGATGCTGGAATCGATGATCTCTTCGCCGGTTCCGACCCGCGCTGAAGTCTCCGACGTTGCAACCGCCGTCTTCGAAGGCGCCGATGCCGTCATGCTCTCGGCTGAATCCGCATCTGGCGACTATCCGGTTGAAGCCGTGTCGACGATGGCTTCCATCGCCAGCACCATCGAGCGCGAGCCGCATTATCCGGGCATCATCTACGCCCAGCGTGCCCAGCCCGAAGCAACCGGTGCCGACGCAATCTCGCTGGCAGCGCGCCAGATCGCCGAAACGCTGAAACTTGCCGCCATCGTCTGTTACACGTCTTCCGGGACAACAGGCCTGCGCGCCTCGCGCGAGCGCCCGCAGGTATCGATCCTTGCGCTGTCGCCGAGCATTCAGACGGCGCGCCGTCTTTCGGTCGTATGGGGTCTGCATTGCGTCGTCACGCATGACGCGACCGATCCGGACGACATGGTCAACAATGCCTGCCGCATCGTTGCCGATGAAGGCTTCGGCAAGCCCGGCGACCGGATCATCATTTCCGCCGGCGTACCGCTCGGCACGCCCGGCGCCACCAATATGCTGCGCATCGCCTATATCGGTTCGGACGGCCAGTCCGGCGTGTGATTGCCGACATCCGATTGCGGCAGCACTTGAACCATCCGAAACCCGCTGTCGAAAGACGGCGGGTTTTTTCTTGAAGCCAAATTGCCTGCAATTCCCCCAAGCAGGCGGATTGAGAAGGAGATATGCCAATGAAAGTCGGATTTATCGGATTAGGGCAGATGGGCAGCGCCATGGCGGCCAATCTTCTGAAGGCTGGCCACGAGGTGACAGTCTATAATCGTTCGCGCGACAAGGCAGAGGCTTTGGCCGGCGAGGGCGCGAAGGTCGCGGCGACGGTCGCGGATGCCTGCGGCGGCGATGCCGTCTTCACGATGCTCGCTCATGACGACGCGCTGTCGGCTGTCGTTCATGGCGATGGCGGCGTGCTCGCAAGCCTGGGCAAGGGCGCCGTCCACATCTCCGCGAGCACGATCAGCGTCGCCATGTCCGAGCGGCTAACCAGGGACCATGCAGCAGCGGGTCAGCGCTTCGTCGCCGCGCCGGTTTTCGGCAGGCCGGAAGCGGCTGCCGCCGCGAAACTATTTGTCGCCGCTGCCGGCGCACCGGATGCCATAGAGACGGTCACGCCGCTTTTCGAGGCTATTGGCCAGCGCACTTTCGTTCTCGGCGAAGAACCCAAGTCTGCCAATCTCGTCAAACTCAGCGGCAATTTCCTTATCGCCTCTGTCATCGAGTCGCTGGGCGAAGCCATGGCGTTGGTCGAAAAGGGTGGCGTCGACAGGCATGCCTATCTCGATCTGCTGACATCGACACTGTTCAACGCGCCCGTCTACAAGACCTATGGCGGGCTGATCGCCGACCGCAAGTTCAAGCCAGCCGGTTTCACCGCGCCGCTTGGCCAGAAGGATATCAGATTGGCACTGGCGGCCGGTGAGGCGTTGAACGTGCCGCTGCCGCTTGCAAGCCTGTTGCGCGACCGGTTCCTGAACCTGCTTGCCCATGGCGGCGAAGAGCTCGACTGGTCGGCGATCGGCGCGCTTGCGGCGAAGGATGCTGGGTTGGTGGACTAACCTCCGACTGCTTGCAAAAGCGTGAGATGCATGCAAATTTCCTGGCTCGAAGAGGAGGAAACCATGCATCTCACCACGCTGCTAGCCTTCGCCGCCGTCTCCTTCATTGGTATCGCGACACCCGGGCCAACCGTGCTTCTGGCGCTGACGAACGGCTCGCGCTTCGGCGTCAGGCGGGCCTTGCCGGGTATGATCGGCGCCGTCCTTTCCGATGCTGTCCTGATCAGTGCCGTCGCCATCGGTCTTGGAGCCTTGCTTGCCGCCTCCGAATTCTGGTTCTCGGCTCTGAAATGGGTGGGTGCAGCCTATCTCGCCTTTCTCGGCATCATGATGTTGCGCTCCAAGGGGACGATCGACGGGGCCTTGCAGGCCAGCGCGAGCCAGCCGAAGGGAACGGCCTTTGCCATTGGCCTGAAGAGCTTTATGGTCGCCGTCACCAACCCCAAGGGCTACCTTTTCTTCTCGGCCTTCCTGCCGCAATTCATCGATCCCGCCACGCCGCAATTGCAGCAATATGTGATCCTTGGCGCCATCTTCGCCTCGCTCGATTTTGTGATCATGTTCGGCTACGCGGTTTTCGGGTCGCAGGCTGTGCGGGTGCTGAAATCAGAGGGAGCGAAGTGGCTCGAGCGTGCCTGTGGTGGCGCGCTTCTGGCTCTTGCTGGATCGCTGGCGCTTTATCGCCGCGCCTCGAATTGACTCACTGAAGGCTCAGTGCCGCTTCGAAGACCTCGGTATCGACATTGCCGCCCGATGTGACGGCGATCACCGTGTCGCCGTCGATATGCTTGCCGTGGAAGAGGGCCGCGGCCAGCGCGACGGCGCCGCCCGGTTCCACGACGATCTTCAAGCGGGTGAAGGCGAGCGCCATGGCCTTCTGGGCCTCTTCATCGGTTACGACAAGGCCGGGGCCGCAGAGGCGTTTCAGGATCGGGAAGGTGATGTTGCCCGGCTGCGGCGTGATGATGGCGTCGCAGATCGAACCCTCCATCGCGGCATTGCGCTCGATCTTGCCCGATGCCAGCGAGCGGGTGGTGTCGTCGAAATTCTTCGGCTCGCACGGGCGCACCTTGAAGCCCGGTGCCCTGGATTCCAGCGCCAGCGCGATCCCCGAAGTCAGGCCGCCGCCGCCGCACGGGACGAGTACGCTTGCGGCTTCGATACCTTCCTCTGCCGCCTGTTCGGCAATCTCCAGGCCGGTCGTTCCCTGGCCGGCGATGACCTGCGGCTCGTCGAAAGGCTTGATCAGTGTCAGGCTGCGCTCTTTCGAAAGGCGCGCGCCGATCTCGTCGCGATCCTCCTTTACACGGTCATAGAGCACGACTTCGGCGCGGAAGGCGCGAGTATTGGCGATCTTCAGCCGGGGAGCGTCCGTCGGCATGATGATGACGGCGGGGATGCCATGCAGCCGGGCCGCCAGCGCCACGCCCTGCGCGTGGTTGCCGGATGAGAAAGCAATGACGCCTCGGGCACGCACGGAAGGTTCCAGCGCCGACACGGCCGACCAGCCGCCGCGAAACTTGAAGGAGCCGGAATGCTGCAGGCATTCGGCCTTTACGAACAATTTGCGCCCGGCAATTTCTTCAAGGAAAGGCGAGGAGAGAAGCGGCGTACGCCGCGCGCGGCCACCGAGGCGAACGCGGGCGGCTTCGATCATTGCGATATCGACCATTAGGGATCACTCTTCTGCTGCAGAAAGACCTTCCATGCATAGAGCTCCCGACCTCGCTTTAAAATAAGGGGATTGTCTCCATGACACTTCAATCCGCGCCCGGCAGCGAGAGATGGCCGACATTGTAAAGCTGGATGCTCGATGCCGGTATGTCTGACGGCGGATTGGCCAGCAGGCGGAAGCGCACCAGCGTCCAGCGTGTCGGCTCGAAGGCGACGACCGAGGCGAGCACATCCTCGCGTGATAGCGCGGCAGCGGCGGCGTCGCTCTCTTTGCGGCGAAGCTCGGACAGAGACTGATCCGGTTCGATTGCCACCAACTCGCGTTTGGCGAACTTGGCGTTGCCAACATCCGCTGAAGTCCCGGCATGCCAGACGATCCAGCTGTTCACCTGAGGTCTGCCGAAGCTCTCGGTCACAGCCTGGAAGCCGGGACCGCAGATAAAATCACTTTGCGCCTCTTCTTCGTGCCAGACATAAAAAGGCGCGTAGAGGTTTTCCCTGCTCCTGGTGACTGGATCGCCCTTTCTGGCGGTAAGGTAGGCCTTGAACTTCAAGCCGGGGAGGTTGTCGAGCAGGGGCCCCTTGTCGCGGATGCGGCGATCGATGATCGCCATGTCGTAATCCGCCGGAAGGGAGAAATTATACTGCATGGCGATCATTGGTCACTCCTCTAGCCAGGTGACGGCGCTGCCGCCCTGGGCTGCCTGTATGCTGATATAGGCGAAAGTGCTTTCCGGTGCAGCACCATGCCGATGACGTTCGTTCGGCGCGAAGGTGATGCAATCGCCGGCCCGCAATTCCTCAGCCGAGGCGCCGAAGCGTTCGGCCAGTCCAACGCCGGAAAGCACGTAGAGAATCTGGCCATGCGGATGCGTGTGCCAACGGCTCATGACACCGGGTTCCAGCGTGCAGCGCATGGCCGTGAGGTCGCCGTCCTCGCTGCCTTCGACCAGTGCTTCCACCCAGAAGGGTGCGGTGGCGATGCCGGCCGGCGAAGGTCGTATATTCGTGCCGGCGCGGTGGATCGCGGATGATTGGCGAGATATGGTTTGCGGCATGGCGGTCAGCTCTGTTCGATCATCTGCGCACGGCCATCCGCAAAGGACCAGTCCTCGCGCGTAGCCGTCGTGATGGTGATCATGATGTCCTCCGGGCGGACGCCAGGTGCTTCGCCAAGAAGCTCGGCTGCCCGGCGGTAGAAAGCCTTCTTGACTTCGGTGCTACGCGGCTTGCCGGTCGTGACATCGAAGAAGACGTAGTCGTCCGAGCGCGGGTTGCTGGCGAAGTAGGTCCGGTCGAAGATCAATTCATGCGGTTCCAGCTGATGGATTGCATGAAACCGATCGGCGGCGGGCACGTCGAATGTTTCGACCATGGCGCGGTGAAAATTGTCCGACAGAGCCTTCAGATATTCGGGCGACTTGCCGCGAAGAAGGGTGATGCGGGTGAAAGGCATGGGACGCTCCTGTTTCTGTGTCACTTGACGAACATAGAATGCCATTGGATAATCATCCTGAAAATCAGATAATTATGGATCAATGATCCTGAAAATGTGGACGATTCCCTATGCGGAAGATTATCTTCGATCTCGATGTTTTGCGCAGCTTCGTCACCGGCATGGAGCTTGGCAGCTTTGCCAAGGCGGCAGACCGGCTCGGGCGCTCCACGTCGGCGATCAGCGCTCAACTCAAGAAACTGGAGGAGCAGGCGGGCACGCCCATCTTCCGCAAGGCCGGGCGCGGACTGGCGCTGACCGAAGCCGGCGAGACCATGCTTGCCTATTCCCGGCGGTTGCTGGATCTGAACGACGAGGCGGCGACGGCAATCCATGGTGCCGAACTGGAGGGTTGGGTGCGGCTCGGCCTGCAGGAAGATTTCGGCGAGACGCTGCTGCCTGATGTGCTGGGCCGCTTCGCGCGTGCGCATCCGAAGGTCCGAATCGAGGCGCGCGTTGTGCGCAACGCGGAGCTGGTCGAGCGCGTGACGTCAGGCAAGCTCGATCTGGCGCTCGCATGGAGCGATGGTTTTCGCACCGAACACACGGATCGCATCGCCGAGGTGCCGCTGTGCTGGGTCGGTCCGGCGCAAGGCGCGGTGCAATGGCATGCCGATAGTGGCGAGGTCATGCCACTGGCCTCGCTCGAGGCGCCGTGCCTTCTGCGAAATATCGCCGTCAAGACACTCGACCGGGCCGGTATCGGCTGGCGCATTTCCTTCGTCAGCCCTAGCCTCGGTGGCCTTTGGGCCGCAACGGCTGCGGGGCTTGGCCTGGCCATTCGCACGCCGCTCGGCTTGCCCAACAAAGTCCGGCAATTGACGACGGGCGAAGCGGGGCTGCCCTCCTTGCCGAAGCTGGATCTCGTGTTGCATCGCGCTGAGATTGACGCGAGCCCGGCGACAGAGCGGTTGGCATCGATCATTCTGCAGGCGGTGCGGCAGACGATCGACGCCGTGCCGCAGAGCCGGATATTTGAGGATGCGCCTGACTACGATGTCGTCACGGCCTGAGACGAGGATTCTCGTCCGGAGGTCTCACCTGTCAGGCCGGCGATCCGATTTTCCGCCTGCGCCGCCAATGTCTGTAGGTCGCGCGGCTGGCCCGCCAGCCGTTCCATGGCGGCGATCGCAACATCCGTGGTGACGTAGTCGGGCTTGTGGCCGAGATTGCGGATGGTGACGAGTTCGGAACCGGGAATGTCCCGCGCCAGACCGCGCGAATGCAGCTCTTCCAATACGATGTCGTCGCTGTCACCGGTGATGATAATGGTCGGCGCCTTGATCTCGCGATAGCGCGGCGCATGGGCGGAGACATAGGAGAAGAGGTTGACGACATCGGCCGCATTGTTGCGGAAGGTCTGCGGCCGCAGCACCAGTTCCGGCGCTGTCTTTGCGATGTAATCCGCAGGCCGCTTGTTTGGATGGAAGATGCTGAGCGTGCCGTTCTCGACCCGGCGCAAGCCAATCGGCATGACCAGCAGTCTTGTGAACAGCCAGCCGAAGACGGGCATGGCGGCCAGCGTGTAGTACCAATCGACACCGCCGGGCCAGGGATGCGTCGCGGGCGCCAGGAAGAGTAATCCCTCAGTTTTCTCGGGGTGGCGCATGCCGAAGGCGGCGGCGATAGCGCCGCCAAAGGAGTGGCCGATGATGATGGCGCTCTTGATGCCAAGCTTGTCCATCAGTTTGGCGATGGCATCCGCTTGACCTGAGGGAAGGGCGTTTTCCGCCGTTCCGCGCTCGGAATAACCATGGCCGGGCCGGTCGACGAACAGCATCTCCGCACGACCGCTCAAGGGGGCGGCAAAGGCTTCGAACTGATCGCGCAGATTGCCGCTGGCGCCGTGGATGAAAACCAGGGCAGGGAGATCCGACGTGGCCGGGCGCGGCAGGTGCACGGCGTTCAGATTATAGCCGCCGACATCGGTAAGCTCACCAATATTGGGATAGGTTCGCTCGATGGCGCGCGTCTTATAGGCGGAAAAGCCTGCGGCAGTCAGAAGAAACAGAGCGATGGTGGCGAACAGGGAATCGATCATTGCAGCACTATTCAAATATCGTCAGCTACTAATCTAGCGCGATCCCGCAGGTTTTCATCCCCTTTTTGGTGTGGTTTCGCCGGTTGGCATGGACGGGCTGTGGCACAAGGCTCAGGTGCGGCTACCGGCAATCTTTTCCGAGAGCTTGCCGGCTTCGTCCTGCGCCGAACGATTCGCCGGATAGACTTCCAGAAAGCGCTCCCAGGCCTTCAGCGCCAGCTCGTCGTTACCGTGTTCGGTCAGAATCGCCGCCATGCCGGCCAGCGCGCCGAAATGGCGCGGTTCGATGCGCAGGACTTGATTTATGTCCTCCATCGATTTGCGATAGTCGCCGATAGCGTAGTTGAGCGTTGCGCGCCGATTCCAGCCGTCGACAAAGTCGGGCTTCAGAGAGATAACCTGATCGAGGTAGTCCATGGCGGCGGCATTGCGCTTCTCTTGAATGGCCTTGTCGGCCCATTGCATCAGGAGATTTATGGTGGCGCTGCCGGAATCGCCGAGCTGTGTGTTGATCTGGTCGGCGATTAGGCTCGCCTGATCCGGGTCACGCTGGCGTTTGAGCGCCGTGAAGAGATTGTCGAGCTGTTGCCTGGGCGACAGGCTTCCCGAAGAGTCTCCGGGATCTTTTCGTTCGACGACGCTCGGCTCGTCCGCCATCGCCACATGGGGCGCGGTAGCACTCAGAACAAGGAGAATCGGCAGGGCTAGATATGACAAAGCAAAAACGCGCATGGCGGGCATAGTAGCCCGCCAATGTCGAAGATCAAACCAAATTTGATGCGATCAACTAAAACTGAGCGCCTGATCCATAGATATCAGGCTACGCGTCAATCAGCCCTGACGAGCCTTGAAGCGCGGGTTCAGCTTGTTGATGATGTAAATGCGGCCCTTGCGGCGAACCAGACGGTTGTCACGGTGACGCGCCTTGAGCGACTTGAGCGAATTCTTGATCTTCATTTTTTTGATCCGCGATGTTCGAGGGGGAATGTCACATTCGCCCGTATCTTTTAACAATCAAAAGCGCGCTCGGGGCGCGCTCTTTAGGGTGGGGAGCAAATAACCTGTCATACTGGGCCTGTCAACCATCTCAGGGCTTTTTCCCACCAGTCTTAACCAAGAAGCTGGGTAACATGGCCCATCTTGCGACCGGAGCGAGCTTCGGTCTTGCCATAGAGATGCACGAATGCGCCGTCAAGGCGCAGCCATTCCGGCAGTGCCAGTATATCGTCGCCGATCAGATTCGTCATGACGCAGTCCGAATGGCGTTGAGGATTTCCGAGCGGCAGACCGGCGACGGCGCGGATGTGCTGCTCGAATTGCGAGATGACGCAGGCAGCCTCTGTCCAGTGGCCGGAATTGTGGACGCGCGGCGCCATTTCATTGGCGATGAGGCTGCCATCGGAAAGAGCGAAGAACTCGATGCCGATGACGCCGACATAGCCGAGCGCCTCCAGTATTTTCCTCGCTGCCTCGCGCGCCGCCGCAGCTGTTTCATCGGAAATAGCTGCGGGGAGGGTGGAGGTGTGGAGGATGCCGTCTCTATGCACGTTCTCGGCTGGATCGTAACAGGCGATCGTTCCATCGATCCCGCGCGCGGCGATGATGGAAATCTCGCGCTCGAAGGATACGAAGCTTTCCAGAATAAGCGGCACGCCGCCCAGAGCGGCATAGCCACCGGCCGGGCTGTCGGCAGCCGAGCGGTAGACGCGTTGGCCCTTGCCGTCATAGCCGAGGCGGCGGGTCTTCAGCACGCCCTGACCACCGAAATCGGCAAGCGCGGCTTCAAGATCGGCCTGGCTGTCGACGGCATGGAAGCGTGCGGTCGGAATGCCGCAATCATTGATGAAGCACTTCTCGGTCAACCTGTCCTGCGCCATTTCCAATGCCTTCGGCGGCGGATAGACGGGCACCTCCAGCGCAAGCTTTTCTGCGGCGGTGACCGGAACGTTCTCGAACTCGTAGGTCACGACGTCGCAGCGCTTCACCAGTTCGGAGAGTGCTGTCGCGTCGTCATAGGCGGCAACGATCTGTTCGTTCGCCACTTGCGCTGCCGGACAGTCGATCTGCTCTTCGAGGATGATGGTGCGGAAGTTGAGGCGCGCAGCCGCCATGGCCAGCATGCGGCCGAGCTGGCCGCCGCCGATAATGCCGATCGTCTTCTCGGTCATAGGTCGTCCATTGGATATTCGGCTACGGCAGCGCTCTGGCGGGCGCGCCATTCGTCGAGACGGTCGGCGATCTCTTCATCGCTGAGCGCCAGTACGGCGGCGGCAAGCAAGGCAGCATTGACTGCGCCGGCTTTGCCGATCGCCAGCGTTCCGACGGGAATGCCGGCCGGCATCTGTACGATGGAGAGAAGACTGTCCTGTCCAGAGAGCGCGCGGGATTGTACCGGCACGCCGAAGACCGGCAGCGGTGTCATCGAAGCGGCCATGCCTGGCAGGTGGGCGGCGCCGCCAGCCCCGGCAATGATGACCTTGAAACCCTCTTCCCTGGCGCCCTTGGCGAAGCTCATCAGCCGATCGGGCGTGCGGTGGGCGGAGATGATGCGCGCATCATAGGTGATTTCAAGCACTTCGAGAGTGTCCGCGGCATTCTTCATGGTCTCCCAGTCGGACTGGCTTCCCATGATGATGGCGACAGGCGGTCTTTCAGTCATCATCGGCGCGTTGTGCTCCTCAAGCAATGATGTCGGGGATAATCTGGTCTTCCAGCTTGGTCAGCTTGTCCTTGATGACGAGCTTTTTCTTTTTCATGCGCTGGATGCGAAGGGCGTCGCAGCCCGTCTGAATCATGGCGTTGATCGCGGTATCGTAATCTTCGTGTTCCTGACGCAGCCGCGCCACGATCAGCCTGATTTCCGCCTGTTCCTGATCGGCCATGCTCATTTCCCCAGCATCTCGCGGAATCGCAGTCATTCCGCCTCATGAATCCCGCAAGCTCCTATCATCAATTGGCGATAACGGGAAGTTATCCTTCATCACGAAATTGCCGCCCATAGGCCACGTTTTCGCCTTCGACAACAGCTTGTTATTATGGCACAGTGGGAGGGTTGACACCTAGGGCCTTGGCAACTGGATGGTCAGGGCGCTCAAAGAGGAAGGAAGGGTCATAATGACTGTTCAAGCTCATCTTGAATCGCTCGAAAAGAAACATGTCGCTCTTGAGGAGGAGCTGCATGTTGCACTGACGTCTCCCTCTATCAATGATATCACGATAGCCGATATCAAACGCAGGAAGCTGCGGGTTAAGGACGAAATCCAACGTCTGCGTTCGCCTGTTCACTGATCGCAACGCTTCCAAAAATCAAAAGCCATCGATCCTGGCTGACGATAAGGGCCGACCGAAAGGTCTTCAGGCAATATGCCGGCCGGGATCGATGGGCATCTCCGCCAAAAACGGATGCGCCAGCTTCATAGCGTCGAGAGTGGGGGTTGGCGCAATTTTCCCGGAAAATTCCAAGTCATGCTTATGGGCTTTTCAGCTCCAGAATTGATCAAGCCATAAATTGAGCTTGTCAAAGCCGCGACTGTTGACCGCGTATATGCGTTTCGTGCCTTCGTTGGTCACGGAAACCAGATTGCTGTCGAGCAATGCCTTGAGGTGCTGTGACACGGCCGGGCGGCTGATAGGCAGGCCCTGCGCCAGTTCGTTGACCGTTTTGGGTGCGCGGCGCAACTCTTCCAGCAAATAGCGCCGGTTCGGATCCGCGATGGCTGCGAAAGGGTCCATGGTCGACATGGCGAAAAGCTACGTCAAACGCCAGGGTGCGGCAAGTTAATTGTGCGGTGCAGGATATATTGTGCAATAGGGCTGGTTGCAGACGACTTGGCGCTCCGACCTTTGCCTTCCCCGGGCCAGTTTCGGTCACTGCCCCTTGTCAGACTGGGCTAACGGATTTACTCACGATTGTCGAACCGGTGCGTCATCCCTGACGATGGAGCCCGAAACCATGGAAGATCGCATGACCGTGCCCGAAGATCGTTGCCGCCTCGTTCTCATCGTTCCCGATATCACTGATATAGAGGAGCAGGCGAAGGTCGTTGCCGATGCACTCAGAGGCGGCGACGTCGCCTCGGTCATCATCCCTCAATATGGATTGGATGATGGCACGTTTCAGAAACATGCGGAAAAGCTGGTGCCGATCGTTCAGGCGGCGGGTGCAGCTGCCTTGATTGCCGGCGACAGCCGCGTGGCCGGTCGGGCCAAAGCCGACGGCTTGCATATGACGGGCAACCTCGCCGAGTTTACGGACGCCGTTGAGAAGTTCGTGCCGAAATTGATCGTCGGTGGCGGCAGTGCGACCGAAAGACATACCGCGCTTGAGATCGGCGAGCTTCGACCGGACTATATTTTCTTTGGCAAGCTGGACGGAGATATCAAGCCCGAAGCGCATCCGAAGAACCTAGCGCTTGGCGAATGGTGGGCATCGATGATCGAGATCCCTTGTATCATCATGGGCGGCACCGATCCGAAATCGGCGTTGGAGGTGGCTTTGACCGGAGCCGAATTCGTCGCCTTGCGCGCGGCGGTCTTTGCAGAGCCCGCGAGCGCGCCTTCCATCGTTGCCGAAGTGAATGCACTTCTCGACGAAAAAGCGCCACGGTTTGAGGATTGATAGCGATTTATGTCGTCAAAGCCTCGATTCCGCCATCAATCCTTTTTTGCCGCGCTCGCAATGGGGCTTGTGGCATTTCCGGTGCTGGCTGCAGCACAAGCGGCAACCGGTGATACGTCGCTGCCTGGCGTCACGACACCGGGGGATAAGGGCGCGGCGCAGACTGGCGACAATGGAAAATCCGACGATTCAGCCGTGCCGGACGAGGGCGCGCCGCCTGCGAACCAAAGCATCGTAACGCGGCCACTGGGCGCCGATGCCAGCACCTTCAAGACCGAAAAGATTCAGCCGGGTGCCGAGCCCAAGCCCGACGGCGATATCAAGCCGTCCGAAGGCGTCGGTGTATTCGAGCGCATGGGCGCGAAACTGCCAGACCTGCCGCCGGAAAAATCCTTTACCGGCAAGGTCGACGATGCCTATGGCGCCTTTCAGCGCGGATATTACCTGACCGCGTTTCAGAGGGCCCTGCCGCGGGCGCAGCTCGGCGACCCCTCTGCGCAAACGTTGATTGCCGAGCTGATGACTCAAGGGCTGGGTGTGAAGCGTGACACCAAGGACGCCGCCTTCTGGTACAGCAAGGCAGCCGAGGGTGGCGATGCGACCTCCATGTTCAAATACGCGCTGATCCTGATGGAAGGGCGCGACGTGCCGCGCGACCAGAAGAAGGCGGACGAATGGATGAGGAAGGCAGCTGCGGCGGGACAGGCTTCTGCCGAATTCAACGTCGCACAGATGCTGACCGCGGAAAATCCCGGGCTGAAGGGACTGCAGCTGGCGCTTCCCTATTATGAGAAATCCGCCGAACAGGGCATTGCCGATGCGCAATATGCGGTCTCGCAGCTCTACCTCAATCTTCCGGACCTGCCGCCGGAAAAGAAGTCGCGGGCTCGCGAATGGCTATCGCGCGCGGCCAATGCCGGCTTCGATACAGCGCAGCTCGACATGGGTATCTGGCTGATCAACGGTACCGGCGGCAAGCAGGACCTCGAAAACGGCTTCAACTGGATGCGGGTGGCCGCCTATCGCGGCAATGTCGTCGCGCAAAACAAGCTGGCGCATCTCTACATCAATGCGATCGGCACCAAGCAGGACCCGGTGGCCGCAGCCACATGGTATGTCATTTCGCGACGCGCCGGATTGAGGGATCCGGACCTTGAGGACTTCTATCAGGGTATCGAGGATTTCCAACAGAAGGCCGCCATCGACGCCGCCAATAAATATCGTCGGGCGCACTGACACTGGGTCTGAAACCGGTCTTATTGAGGGTGGTGCAGCGTCAGTTTGCATGCGCCATCGCCTCGCCACTTGAAATTCCCCCGATTTTATGGTCTTGAGGCCGCCAATCTTTTATGTGCGCTGACGCTCCCGCTCCGCCGGGGCCTGATTTCGGGTCCGGTCAGCACCTTCTGCATTACCCAAGGAAATTCGATGGCCCGTTCAGCTCTTCTCAATGTCATGGTTCAGGCTGCCCTCAAGGCAGGCAAGTCGCTCAGCCGCGATTTCGGCGAGGTGCAGAACCTGCAGGTTTCTGTGAAGGGACCGGGCGATTTCGTCAGCCAGGCCGATCTCAAGGCGCAGAAGATCATCCGCGACGAGCTGCTGAAGGCCCGTCCGACCTATGGTTTCCTTGGCGAAGAAGGCGAAGAGATCAAGGGAACGGACGGCGCGCATCGCTGGATCGTCGATCCGCTCGACGGCACGACCAACTTCCTGCACGGCATTCCGATGTTTGCCGTATCGATCGCGCTGGAGCGCAATGGTGAAATCGTCGCCGGCGTTACCTTCAATCCGGCGACGGATGAGCTTTACACGGCCGAGCGTGGCGGTGGCGCGTTCCTCAACGATCGCCGCTTGCGGGTTGCCTCCCGCCGCGTGCTGTCGGATTGCGTTATCGGCTGCGGCGTTCCGCATCTCGGACGCGGCAATCACGGCAAATTCCTCGTCGAGTTGCGCCACGTCATGGGTGAGGTTGCCGGTGTTCGCCGCGTTGGTTCCGCGTCACTTGATCTCGCCTATGTGGCGGCCGGCCGTTTCGACGGTTTCTGGGAAACGGGCCTGTCTCCCTGGGACATGGCGGCAGGGATCCTGCTCATTCGTGAAGCCGGCGGCTTTGTCTCCGACTTCAATGGCGGAACTGATATGCTGGACACCAGCTCGATCATCTGCGGCAACGAGCATATCCAGAAGGCGCTTGCCGAAGTCGTCAAGCGGCCGATCCCGGCAAAGTAAAGCCGTCTTTCACTGTCTTTCACACAGTAAAACAGTCTGTTGCCAACGGGCTGTTTTGTGCTTTCCGTCTCTTCAATTCGGCGCAATGTTGCTCTAGTCTCCGCTGCGGAAAATGCGGCGGCGGAGCGTATGATGGAAAATGTGAAACTGGCGGATCTGGGATCGACAGACAATGTGTCGGGCAGTTACGCCTACAAGCTCTCAAGCCCCATGGCTTTCTTCTGGACGATGGTGCTTTTCCTGATCATCGTCGGCTTCATCGTCGCCATCTTGTTCCGGCAGGCTCAGGTCGCCTTCCTGCATAATCCGGGTCTCAACGGCCTGATCCTCGGTGTTCTTGCCGTCGGCATCCTCCTGGTTTTCAACCATGTGCTGATGTTGAGGCCCGAAGTTCGCTGGTTCAACCATTTTCGCGCCGTCGGAAATGCCGCCGACAAGGTCGGCCGCAATCCCCGGCTTCTGGCGCCGATGAGCGCATTGCTTGGCAACCGCCGCGCCATGCAGCTGTCGACCGCGACCTTGCGCTCCATTCTCGACTCGATCGCCACGCGCCTCGACGAATCGCGCGATACCTCGCGCTATCTCATCGGCCTTCTCGTCTTCCTCGGTCTGCTCGGCACCTTCTGGGGTCTGATCGGTACGATCGGCTCGATCAACGACGTTATCCAGGGCCTCGATGCCGGCACAGGCGACAGCGGCGATATTCTGAGCGCGCTGAAGTCCGGCCTCTCCGGCCCGCTTGTGGGCATGGGTACGGCGTTTTCGTCTTCGTTGCTCGGCCTTTCCGGCTCGCTGATCCTCGGCTTCCTCGATCTGCAGGCCGGGCGCGCGCAGAACCGTTTCTACACGGAACTTGAGAACTGGCTTTCTTCGGTTACCGATGTCGGCTCGGATCTGGCGCCCGTCATGAGTGGCAGTGCCGACGGGGCCTCTTCGGAGGATGTGCGGGCACTGTCGGATTATCTGCGCAAGATCGCAGACGAGGGCGGTGGACAACGTTCGGTGACGGCAATGGCGAACCTTGCCGAGGGTATTCAGGGCCTGGTCAAGAACATGCGTAACGAGCAGCAGATGCTGCGCGACTGGATCGAAGCGCAGCAGGAAGAGGCGAAATCGATGCGTCGGACGCTCGATCGCCTTGCCGATCGCATCGGCCATGCCGAGAAGACCGGGAGCAAATAACCCATGGGGCTCGCCCGCAACCGACGTCACCAGAGAACGGTGGACTATTGGCCCGGCTTCGTCGATGCGCTGTCGACATTGCTGATGGCGATCATGTTCCTGCTGACGGTTTTCGTCGTCGGCCAATTCATTCTAAGCCGCGAGATTTCCGGCCGTGACGAGGTGCTCACCCGGTTGAACAGCCGCATTAACGATCTTGTCGAGCAGCTGGCACTGGAAAAGAACGGCAAGCAGGATCTCGAGGATACGGTTGCCAATCTGCAGGCTTCGCTTTCGTCGGCAGAGAGCGAGCGTTCGCGCCTGCAGGCGTTGCTTTCGGCGGGTTCGGGCAGCAGCCAGGCGGCCGAGGCGCGCGCAGGCACGCTCTCGCAGCAGCTTGACGAGCAGAAGCAGGCAAGTGCCCGGGCCCTGAGCCAGGTCGATCTTCTCAACCAGCAGATTGCCGCTCTGCGCAGCCAGATCGCCGCAGTCGAGGCCGCGCTTCAGGCGTCGGAGTCCAAGGATCAGTCGTCGCAGGTGAAGATTGCCGATCTCGGGCGGCGCCTGAACGTGGCGCTGGCCCAGCGTGTGCAGGAACTGAACCGCTATCGCTCCGACTTCTTCGGCCGGTTGCGCGAAATCCTTTCCGACCGCGACAATATCCGCATCGTCGGTGACCGCTTCGTGTTTCAGTCGGAAGTGCTGTTCCCCTCAGGTGCCGCGGATCTCAATCCGGCCGGTCAGGCGGAAATGGCCAAGCTTGCTGCGGCACTGATCGATCTTGCCAAGGAAATCCCACCTGAGATCAACTGGGTGCTGCGTGTCGACGGCCATACCGACAATGTGCCGCTGTCGGGCAGCGGACGTTATGCGGACAACTGGGCGCTCTCCTCGGCGCGCGCCATTGCCGTCGTGAAGTTCCTGATTTCGCAAGGCGTTCCCGCCGACAGGCTCGTCGCCGCCGGCTTCGGCGAATTCCAGCCGATCGCACCCGGCGATACACCTGAGGCACGCGCCACCAACCGGCGCATCGAGCTGAAACTGACGGAGAAATAGGTCGTCAGCATCCAGGTGACGTGACAGCATCAAGGCGTGCCTGCAGAAATTGCCGCACTGCATTGCTGTCGCTCAAGCCTATTGCCGTTCTGTAGGCCGCAATGGCACTTTTGGTATCTCCGAGCTCGGCCAGCAGATGCGCCCTCACGGCCCAATAGGGTTGGTAGCTGTTGATCTCGCGCTCGGCCATCTGGTTCAGATACTGTAATCCTGCGGTTGCACTTTGCGCTCGGCCAGTGACAGCCGCGTGGCTGACGCGGGCGCCGATTGTCGGTTTCATCATCACGAGCGCCTCATAGAGCTTGGCAAGGGCCGTCCAGTCGGTGATACCAGAGCGTCGTCGGTCGGCATGTACGGATTGAATGGCGGCCTGGCACTGGAACGGGCCGAATTGGCCGAATGCTCCGGCCTGTCGCAACAGCCTGTCGGCCTCGGCGATCATCTCTGCATTCCAGAGAGCCGTATCCTGCTCGTCGAGGGGGACATACTGTCCCGCAGCACCCCGCCGCGCCTCGCGCCGCGCCTCGCTGTAGAGCATCAGCGACAGCAAGCCAGCGACTTCCGGTTCCTGGGGCAGGGTTGCCAGCAGGGTGCGGCCGAGCCAGATGGCTTCGTCGGCGAGGGAGCCTTGCTTGCCGCTCTCTCCGTCGACCCCATCCCAGCCGAGCCCGTAAGCGGCATAGATTGCCGAGAGCACACTCTCCAATCGGTCTGGCAAGGCGGGTCGGTCCGGAACGATGAAAGGGATGTGTGCATCGCGGATCTTGATTTTTGCCCGCACCAGCCGCTGGCTCATCGCCTGCGGCGAAACGAGGAAGGCCTTGGCTATGGTTGCGGCATCCACGGCCAATACCGATTGCAGCATCAGCGGAGTGTGAGCCGAGCGATCCAAAGCCGGATGGGCGCAGACGAAGAGGAGCTTCAAGCGCTCATCTGGAAAGGTGGAATTGTCGGCATTCATGCGTTCCTCCGCTTCTTCGAAGGCCATCATGATCCTGTCGCGCGCTCCGGCCCTGACGTTCTCGTGCCGCACCCGGCGAAGGAGGTTACGCTTGGCTGCAACCAGCAGCCAGGCTTCCGGATTGTCGGGGATGCCGCGTTCCGGCCAGGTACTCAATGCTGCCGCGATCGCGTCAGACAAAGCATCCTCGGCGGCCGGCACGTCGCGGAAGCGTGCGGCGAGAAAAGCAATCAGCT
This sequence comes from Rhizobium sp. A22-96, assembly GCF_053521805.1. NCBI lineage: Bacteria > Pseudomonadati > Pseudomonadota > Alphaproteobacteria > Hyphomicrobiales > Rhizobiaceae > Rhizobium > Rhizobium sp. A22-96. Next base: position 1,016,668 of record NZ_JBNWDQ010000002.1, on the reverse strand, counting down.
TGCCGTAGGATTGACGCGCCGCTTGCTCGGCGGCGCGTCGGGCATCCAATATCATGATGGCTACATCTGCAATCGTGGCCGTATCTCGACCGAGCCTTCCTGGGAGATCGGTATACGCAAGGCCCATTCCAGTGCGGCATCGAGATCCGGCACGTCGATCAGATAGAAGCCGCCGAGCTGCTCCTTACCGTCAGGGAAGGGGCCGTCCTTTACCTCGTGGTCCTCGCCCTGGCGCCGGACGACCGTTGCCGTTTCCGGCCGCGTCAGTCCAGCGCCGCCGGTCATGATGCCGGCCTGGACGAGTGCCTGCGTGTAGGCAACCCAGCCGTTCTTGTAGGCCGGGTCCTCGCGGCGGTTAAAGTCCTCGGGCGATTCTCGGATGATCAAAGCATATTGCATGAGACAACTCCCACTTCCTCTGTTGATGGTAGCCGGGCAGGCGCAATGCCTGAAAATGCAATTCTAGACTATGCGGGCTTGCCGGCGAAACGACTTTGGGCCGCTTCGATAGAATGAGCCGCGAGACGGGGGGAATTCGACAGATATGGGAGGATTTCTTGAAATTTATTGTCCAACAAACAAAACGGCCGGCACACCCAAAGGCGACCGGCCGGTCTTTATAGCAAATGCTTGGCGCGAAACCTCAGGCGGTCGCGATGGTCTGGTCGTCGATGACGGCGCCGCCAACGTGAGCCTTGATCGATTCGATAGCATGCAGAGCAGAAGCTTTCGCCTTGTAGCCTTCGGACCCGAACATGGTTTCGCCGTTCGAGGCTTTGAAGCGGAAGCGAAATTCTCCAGCCTTGTCCTTGTAGACTTCAAATTTATACATGGTTCTCGTCTCCTAGATTCGCGTCAGCGTGGGATAACGCTGAAAATCTAGCGCAACTTCGAACTTATTTCCACAAGGTTGTATGCGGTCCGACTTAACCCGGTTTACGCTATTTTGCGATGAGCATGCGCTCCTCGATGCCGGCGTCGAATTGCAGGCGCGCTAGCTTCGCATAGATGCCGCCATGACGGATCAGGCTTTGATGCGTACCCTCCTCGACAATGCGACCGTGATCCAGCACCAGGATGCGGTCGGCCTTCAGCACCGTCGCGAGACGATGGGCGATGACGAGGGTGGTGCGCGTTTCCATCAGACCTTCGAGTGCCTTTTGGACGAGAGTTTCACTCTCGGCATCGAGAGCCGATGTGGCCTCGTCGAGCAGGAGGATCGGTGCGTTCTTGAGGATGGCCCGGGCAATGGCGATGCGCTGGCGCTGGCCGCCGGAAAGCGTCACACCACGTTCGCCCACCTGCGTGTCGTATCCTTGTTCGAGGCGTGCGATGAATTCGTCTGCCTGCGCGGCGATCGCGGCGGCGCGGACCTCCTCGCGGGAGGCGCCGGGGCGGCCGAAGGCGATATTGTCGTGGATCGAATTGGCGAAGATCGTCGTGTCCTGGGGCACGATGGCAATGCGCTCGCGCAATGCCTCGGGCAGAACCTGGCTGATATCGACGCCGTCCACGGCGATACTGCCCTGCTGCGGATCATAGAAGCGCAGCAACAGCGAAAAGATTGTGCTCTTGCCGGCGCCCGAGGCGCCAACGATCGCGACCGTTTCGCCTGATGTGACCGAGAAGGATAATCCGTGCAGCGCCGATCTGCTCGGCCGCGACGGATAGGAGAAGTGGACGTCGGAGAATTCGACGTGACCATGCGGCGCCGGCAAAGGCAGCGGATTGGCCGGGGCGGCGATCGGGGAGACTTCGGCAAGCAGCTCGCCGAGCCGATCGGCAGCACCTGCTGCCTGCGACAGCTCGCCCCAGACTTCCGACAGCGAGCCGAGCGAGGTGCCGGCGATGACGGAATAAAGCAGGAACTGGCCGAGCGTTCCGGCGGACATCGTGCCGGCAAGCACGTTTTCCGCGCCGACCCAGAGAACGGCGACGATGCTGCCGAAGACCATGGCAATGGCAAAGCCCGTCAGCAGCGAGCGGGATTTAATCGCGGCGCGGGCCGCCTCGTAGGCATCCTCGACCGCCGCGCCATAGTGCTGCGAAGCGGCATCCTCGCCATTATAGGCCTGTATGGTGCGGTTGGCCGCGATGGTTTCATTGGCATAGGCCGATGCCTGCGCCAGCGTATCCTGCGCGGCGCGGGAGCGTTTGCGCACCGAACGGCCGAAACTCACCAGCGGCAACACGATGATGGGGATTGCGATCAGCACGATGCTCGACAGTTTCGGGCTGGTGAAGATCATCATCACCATGGCGCCGAGACAGAGGATGAGATTGCGCAGCGCCACCGAAGCCGTCGCGCCGACTGCCGACTTGATCTGCGTCGTATCCGCCGTCAGCCGCGAGACGATCTCGCCGGACTGGTTGACGTCGAAGAAGGAGGGCGACAGCCGTGTCACATGATCGAAGACTTCACGGCGCAGATCGGAGACGATGCGCTCGCCGATCGTGATGACGAAGTAGTAGCGCAGTGCGCTCGCCGCAGCCAGAATGAGCGCCATGGCCATGATGGCGATGAAATAGCTGTCGATCAGGCCGCGATCGGCGGCATCGAAGCCGTGATCGATCATGCGCCGCACGGCGATCGGCAGAGCGAGCGAGGTGACGGCGGCGATGACCAGCGCAATGATAGCGCCTGCCACCATGCCCCGGTATCTCTTGAGATAGGGTGTCAGTCGCCCAAGGGGTCGGATAGACCTGTTTGTTTTTTCTTCTGCGCGGCCAATTTCCGACAAGTCTTCTCCAATCCCCATATCAGCAAGGGACTTGACGTTTTCGCCCCTTGTTATCCCTGCTGCCTTCATGTATAGGCACGCCATCTTAATTGGAAGCCGTGGCCTAACCGGACTGCGGCTTCATTTATTCAATCGGTTCGGTTGCCGCAATGCCTTGCGACAAATGGACCCTGCCATGACAGGAAGATTGTTATGAAGGCGAACATCCATCCCGACTACCACACCATCAAGGTAGTCATGACCGACGGCACCGAATATGAAACCCGCTCGACCTGGGGTTCTGAAGGCGCTGTCATGAATCTCGAAATCGACAGCAAGTCCCATCCGGCCTGGACGGGCGGCAATCAGCAGATGATGGACCGTGCCGGTCGCGTTTCGAAGTTCAACAAGCGCTTCGGCGGTCTCGGCATCTAATCGCATCGCGATTTGTTGTTTTGAAAAAAAGCCCGGTTTCGCCGGGCTTTTTTGCGTCTGTCCGCTAGACTCTTGCCCGGCAAGTCATCGCAGCCGCTGCAGATAGTCGGCGCGCTCGAATGGATTGGCATTCGAGCGTTTGCGCAGGCGGGGCGGGCCTGCGGTTGGGGCATAATGGTCGAACGCATCATCCAATGTGCCCGTTCCGCTTGAGAGCCCCGGCAGCTGCTTTTGAATGCCTTGGATCATCGCAGACGCCACCGTGCCTTCCAGCCGTGCCATCCCAGCCGATATCACCGAATCCCTTGTCGATGCGCCGGATTTCGCGAGCAGGGTCGATACTCCCGTCAATGCCGTTGTCGGTATCTCGAGATGGAAGCGGTCGATCGGCTCGCACACGATCGTTTGAGCGGCAGAGAGAGCGGCGGCCAATACCAGAGGTGTCAATCGCCGAAAGTCCACGGCCGTGGTTGCGGGCGAGGTCTGGCGTGCGGCGGTCATGGCAACGTGGCAATCGATGACTTGCCAGCCAAAGATGCCTTCCTTGAGCGTTTCGAAAACCGCCTCTTCGACGGCTCGATAGAAGCTTGCGGGCATCTGCCCGACGTCCACTTCCAGGGCAAAGCTGTTGCCTGTCCCCTGTGGCCGGGGTTCGACCCGCAAGCCAACCGTTGCAAGAAAAGGGTTTGGCTCCCTGAATATGATCTCAATGCCGCTGCCCGTTCCGACAGGCCTTTCGGCGTAGATGATCGTGCTTTCCTCGAAGGCGGCCTCCAGCCCGAAATCATTTGCAAGGGTTGCCTGGATGACTTCCTTTTGCACCTCTCCGTAAAGCGAGACGGATATCTCCGATGCATCCTCGTTGGTGCGCAGATTGATGAGCGGATCCTGGTCTGCCAGCTGCATGAGTGCCAGCCACAGCGCCGCCGTGTCGGCGGGGCGGGATGGACGGACCCGGGTTTCCAGGGTCGGGGGCGAAAAATGCAGCTTGCTGGCGGATGAGCCTTCGCTGCCGATGTCATCGCCGATCTGAGCATTCGTCAGCCCGCCAATTCTGGCAATGTGTCCGGCACCGACATGCGTGACCTTGTCGATCCGGCCATTGCTGAAAACCTGGATACTGTTCACCTTTGCCTGGCCCTTCGGCAGATCGAGGTGGTCCCGGAGGGCGATCGTGCCGGAGGTCAGGCATAGATAGGCCAGCTTTTCGCCGCCCCATCCGCGCTCGATCTTGAAGATCCTGCCGCTGACCGGCCCGTCCGGGTCGGGCTTGCGGCTCGGCAGCAAGGTCGCAATAGCTGAAGTCAGGGCGCGCGCGCCGGCGCCGCTCATGGCGACCCCGGCAAAGGCGGGATGCACCAGCCCGCGTGCGATCTGATCTGCCAGGGCATGTTCAAGCCTCCGAGCGGTCAACCGATCCGGCGATAGAACATAATCGTCCATTATCGCTTCGTCGCTGGCTGCCAGGGCTTCGCAGAGAGCTGACCAATACGGTTCTTGCGCCATATCGATAGCCGTGATCTCGGCTTGCTTGCTGCCGGCATTACGAATGGCCGACATTGCAATGGGGCGTGCCGACAACTGACTCTCTATGTCGTCAAGGACTTCGGCATAGCGTGCGCCAAGGCGATCGACCTTGTTGATGAAAAACAGAAATGGGACCCCGAGCTGCCGCAATGCCCGGACCAATACGCGGGTCTGCGGCTGGACACCCTCGACGGCCGAGACAACCACGACTGCTGCATCAAGCAATCGCAGCACGCGCTCGACCTCGGCGATGAAGTCGGGGTGACCGGGCGTGTCGATCAGGTTTACGATCAGGTCGCCGATCGTAAACGACACCACCGCGGCCGCGATGGTGATGCCACGCTGCCGTTCGAGTTCGAGGCTGTCGGTCTGTGTGTTGCCGCTATCGACGCTGCCGAGTTTGTCGATGACGCCGATGTCAAAAAGGAGTCGTTCCGTAAGGCTAGTCTTGCCTGCGTCTACATGGGCCAGAATGCCCAGATTCAATGTGCGCATATCTCATCATCTTCTCAGAATTTCGGATTTGATTTTCGTGAGAAGTGAGTCGGCGCATTGGGACCTCCACATTGATTTCGGCTTGCCTTCCTCTCCATTTTTAAGAGGAAAACACCGCTATTTCTACAGGTGCCTCAAGGAGCCCGTCAAGCGCAGGCCGTTGGCTGCCTCGGGATCGGGGCGCCGCGTCCTGGGGTCAGGCCAAAGAAAAACCGGCCGTGCAGGGCACGACCGGTTGAAATCCGTTGCCGATTCTCGGTCGGCTCAATTGGTTCCGAAAGCGGTCTGCAGCAGGGTGAGCTGCGCCTTGACGCTGTTCTGGTTGTCCGGAACGATCGCGGGTTCCGTCGGACGGTAGATCTCGCGGTCGAGCAGGGCGACGCGGTTCTGCAGGCGAAGGGAGCGCTCGACGAGGTCGCGGAAGGATTCCGGCAGGTCGTTCCAGCCGGGCGCGGTGCGGTCGACGTTGAAGCCGTCGAGACGAACCTTGTTCTTCTCGGCCAAGACCTGATCGCGGGACATTTCACCGTTGTTGACGGCGCGCTGCAGCAGCAGCCAGGAGGCCATCTGCATAAGGCGGGTCGTCAGCCGCATGGATTCGGCTGCGTAGAGTACGGAGGCCATGCGCGGCAGAACCTTTGAAGCGGCGCGGCCCTGACCGTCGAGATAACCCGCGGTTTCCTCGACCAGCGACATGCCCTCGGAATACAGCGCCCTGAACTGTGCCGACGATGCGGCGTGGCCAGCAAAGCTGATCGTGTTCAACCCAAGTTCCGACATTGAATAAATCCCTGCTTCACGCAACACTTTTGTTCAGGAAAAGCCGGTCAAGTCCCTAAGAGCTTTCGGCATCCGCTTTTATGACTTTAGGATGGTGTTTTTAACTGAAATTCGCAAGGCGATTCTTAAGAAAGGGTTAATCTCCACAGTTTCGTCGGGAATGCCGATACACGACAAAAAAGAAGAGCCGCAAAAGCGGCTCTCAAGGTAAAACAGGGAGAAAAATCAGACCAATTCGCCAAGTGGAGGAACTGTCTGAGTCCAGAGCGAATCTGGATGATCCTAGTAATAAGTCGTAAAGCTTAATATTCTGTTGAGCATGTCTCAATCTTAAGCTTGTCATCCTCGATCCAGCGCCGGCAGTGGGCTTCAGAAACGAAAGAGGCTTTCCGCCGCCTTGCGGCCGGATGCCTTGGTGGCGATTTCCTCTTCCAGCCTGGCGATCTCGCTGTTGAGCAAGGCTATGCGGTTTTTCAGCTCGTCAACCGACAGTAACGACAGGTCGCTGCCGATCTCGTGTGCCGAGGGCTGCTGCGGACGATCATCGTCGAATATGCTCATTTCGGCTCCTCCATGTCCCTGAAAGGGATCAGGTGCCGTAATTTACAGTTATATCGTCCTTTTTTGAAGTCTCGCTTCTTGCCAGCGACATGCTCTCCGGCGTGATCATCTGTGCGTTGGCTGACGGCATGGTCGTATAGGCGTCGCGATCACCCGCGGGCCTTGCGGCGCGGCGGCGGCTGCGGAAGATGGAATAGGCCGTTATCAGCACGTGGGCGACGGCCGTGAGGAAGAAAAGCGAATAGGGGCCGACGGAGGACATGACCGGTCCGCCGAGAGTCGGGCCGATGATCGTGCCGATGCCGTAGAGCAGCAGCAGGCCGCCGGAAACCTTGACGAAATCCTCGGGCGCGGCGAAGTCGTTGGCATGGGCGACGGCGATCGGATAGAGCGTGTTGGCAACCGCGCCGTAGACGACCACCATGCCGATGAGGAAATAGGGGCTTGCGGGTTTGAGCAGGAAAAGCAGCAGACCGTCGAGAGCTGCGACGGCGGCCATGCCCGCCAGCACGTAGCGGCGGTCGATGCGATCCGACAGGCGGCCCGCCGGCAGCTGCATCACGGCGCCGGCAAAAATTGTCAAGCTCATCATCAGCGCGATATCGCTCTCCGACAGGCCAGCCTTGGAGCCGAAGACGGCGCCGAGCGTGCCGTAGGCGCCATTGGCGATGCCGACGAGCAGGATGCCGAGCGAGGCGACGGGCGAATTTCGATAAAGCGCCTTCAGATCGAGGCTGACGGCCTTGAGCGGCTGCGGCGAGGCGGCTGTTGACAGCGTCGTCGGCAGCATGGCGATGCAATAGCAGATGCCGCAGAACATGAAGAGGATGGGCGTGTGAATGTCGGCAAAGGGCACCATCATCTGGCCGGCGACGGCGCCGATCAGCGTGATGCCGATATAGAGCGAAAAGATCGCGCCGCGGCTCTCGTTGGTGGCGCGCTCGTTCAGCCAGCTTTCGATGATCATCGAGGTGCCGGCGGTGCAGAAGCCGGTGACGGCACGTAGCGCCACCCACCAGGTCGCGTCGACGACGATGCCGGTCAACAGCGCGATGATGGCGATGACGGAGATGAAGCCCGAAAAGGCGCGGACATGGCCGATGCGCCGGACCAGCTTCGGGGCCGTGAGGCAACCGAGGACGAAGCCGGTCGCCCAGGTTGTGCCGAGCAGGCCGAGCGTCGTGGTCGCATAGCCTTCCGCCGTGCCGCGCATCGGCAACAGCAGGCTATGCAGGCCGTTTCCCGTAAACAGGAAGAGCGTGCCGAACAGCAGGGCCAATACGGGCAAAATATTTCTTTTCATGCTCCCCACCTTCATGCGGATCCGTTTGAGGACCCGATAAGACAGGAATCCCCTCCTGCCCGTCTTCGCTATTGATTGTGTCCCGGATTGCCGCTATCGGCGTGTAGAAACAGTCTGTTGGCGCGGAAAAATGTCCGTCCTATGACGATTAGAGCATGATCGCGAAAACTGTGCAGCGGTTTTTGGTCGCGGCCATGTTCATTCTTGCGCAAACGGGGAAAAATAGCGTGACAAAAGTCATCGCGGTGCTGCTGTTGCTCGCCATGGCGGTGCATATCATCAAGCCATTGGGGCTGCCGGGCCTCAGGCGTCGAGCGGATTTCTGGAAGATCGCCATCATCGCCTTTGCCGTCTGGACGATCGCACTGATCATCAACGAGACGTTTTAGCGCGTTTCGAGCCTCGATTTGGCCTTCCAGGTGCAGTGCACTTGCAGCTTAAAGCCGGATCTCGCCGCGCATGGCGTGGACGCAGCTGCCCGAGAACAAGACTTCGTTTACCAAGCCTGCGGATTTCCTGACATCGACACTGATCAGGCTGCGCCGCCCCATCTCCACGCCTTGTTCGATGGTGATTTTGATCTCGGCATCGCGGGCTGGGAGCAGCGAGGTCAGGTAGGCTCCGAGCGCCGCCGAAGCGCTGCCGGTAGCCGGGTCTTCGGTGACATTGTCGAGCGGCGCGAACATGCGGGCACGGATATGCCACGGGTTCTCGGCCGAACGCGTGTAGAGAAAGAGCGAGAAACCGGTCTTGTCTTCCTTATGCCGCGCGGCTGCTTCGGCGAAAACAGCGGCGTTCGGGCGAGCCTTGCCGAGGGTATCGAGACCGTCCAGTTCGGCAAAGGCAAAGGGCAGGCCAACGGAGGCAAATGTCGGCGCATGCGTTGCCCGGAGGATCGATCGCGGGTCGATCTGAACGCAGCGGGCAATCAGCTCGTCGGCAACGGTCCCGCCAATCGTAAGCGGCCCCGGAGCGCGAATGCTGGCGCCGGTGACGCCTTCACCACTGCGCAGCAATGTCACATTCACCAGGCCGGCATCCTCTTCGAAGATCAGCCTGTCACCTACGGGCTTGCCGAAGATCTCCGGTTGCTGGCCAAGCGCAAAAGCGGTGCCGACATTGGGATGGCCGGCAAAGGGGATTTCCGCTGTTGGCGTGAAGATGCGGACGCGGGCCGTGTGATCCGGATCTGCCGGCGGCAGCACGAAGGTCGTTTCGGAATAGCCGAACTCGGCCGCGATCTTCTGCATGGCTTTACCGGTGAGGCCGCGCGCATCTGGAATGACGGCCAAGGGATTGCCGACGAAACGCTCCGAGGTGAAGACATCGACGGTGACATAGGCGACGGTGTTCATGGCGGCTCCCGATGGCTGTCATAGGACTGCTAGGGATATAACCGCAGGCCGGGCATGGCTGAATGCCGGAACTTGTGCCGGTGACAAGTTCGGATGATCAGCTCGATTCGTGTCAGGCCAAACGCGGGTGGGAGCTAGCCTTCAGCGACATGGCCTATCGAAAACTCCCGCGCCGCCATCAGGACAGGCATCAGCGCTCGACCGGCATCGGTCAGCTGGTATTCGACGCGCGGTGGTTGTTCGCCGAAGTCTCGCCTTGCGACAAGCCGACCATCCTCCAGCTCTCGCAGGTGTTGCGTCAACATCTTCTGTGAAATGCCCGGCATGTCCCGTTTCAATTGCGAGGTCCGCATCGATGGCTCCGCGAAAAGGCGAAACAGGATCGGAAGTTTCCAGCGCCCGCTGATCATTCGAAGCACCCTGGTGACATGCGCAACGGATCCGTCGGGACCAAGGCATACCGTCCGCTCTTCACGTTCTACAGGCACTTTAAAGTGCGTAATTGTCTCGACCATCGTTCTGTTCTTTTGTGAGCTATCGATTTCAACATAGGTATCGCGCAATGGATTTGAAACTGGACGGGAAGACCGCACTCGTCACCGGCAGCAGCAAGGGCATAGGCGAGGCGATCGCCCGGGGACTTGCTCGCGAGAGGGCGGTGGTTATCGTCCATGGCCGCGACAGGACGCAGACGGAACGGGTTGCCCGAGATATCGTCGCTGAAGGAGAACGCGCCCATGCTGTCATCGGCGATCTGACGATCGAGGACGATGTTCGGCGGTTCGTCGATGAGGCGCAGGCGCTTGCCGGCCCGATCGATATCGTGATCAACAATGCCGGCGGATCCGGCGAGGCGGAAGATTGGGCGAGCAGCCGCGCCGCCTCATGGGCGTCCGCTTACGATCGCAATGTTCTTGCTGCGGTGAGAGTAACGACCTTGCTGCTGCCGAGAATGCGGCAGGCCAAGTGGGGACGGGTGGTCAATATTTCCAGCCTGGCCGGTTTGATGCCACCAGCCTCGCGGCCGGATTATTCCGCGTGCAAGGCCGCCATGAACGCAATGACCGCCTCCATGGCGAAAGCAGTCGCGGCTGACGGCATCACGGTCAATACGGTATCGCCCGGCACGATACATAGCGGCAGGCTGGATGCCCGGTTTCGCGAGGTCGCCGTGGAGCAGGGGCTTGCGCAAGACGCGCCGTGGGAGGCGATCGAGCAAGTCGTGCTGCCAATGTTTGCCCAGGTGCCTGTTGGTCGTGTGGGAACCCTGGAGGAGATCGCCGATGCGGTTTCCTTCCTCGCCAGCCCACGGGCGGCATACATAACCGGCGTCAATCTGAGGGTCGATGGCGGGATGCTGCCGACGATTTAGGAGAGATTGGATGACAATGGCCGCAACAGATCGACAGTCTTCTTGGCTCGCAAGTGCCAATTGCGGTCATTGCGATTATCTGCGGAGCCGCTAGATTTGTCCCTTCTCCCCATGAACAAGGGAACCGCTCATTGTGGCCGAGATAATCCACCTAGATATGCCGATGGCTCTGGTAGGGGTCTGGCGCTCCGATGAAGACGACGCGAGGTCGGAATATCATGTTCGAATTCAAGGCGGTCAACTGTCAGTGACTGCAGGGGATTACATGGATGGAGAACGCTACATAGTTTCGAACGTTTCACACGATCCGCGCCGGGTGGAATTCGATACATTCATGGCATCTACCTCACGGACAGGCCACGTCATCCTGACCGCAACCAGCTCTCCTGATCGGGCGGAGATATGCTTTACCTTCACCGACATTGGCTTCTTGGCAAGACATAGAGGGGATTGAGGCAAGTGGCGAGTGCGGGCCGAGAGTGATCATGGGAGATATTGGCTACACAGGACCGAGCCTACGGCTGCGCGCTTTTCCCTTAGGAGGCTAGGCAGCAGTCAGGCCGAAAGGGAGGATTTTTCCAAATATGTGTGGCCGCGCGAACCAAAAAGCCCCGACCGCATAGCGATCGGGGCTTCTGTCCATTCAAACGCCAGCTGAAATCAGGCAGCCTGTTCGCGGTCCTTGGTCCAGCTGCCCTTGGCGGCGAGATAGTTCATCTCGGCGCGGTGGGTGAAGGCGCGCTGGCCAGCGGCGACGTTTTCAGGCTTGCCGCCCCAGGCCTTCAGCGCGCTGTCCTGCAGGGCGCGGCCATAGGAGAAGGTGACGTTCCAGGGCAGGTCATAGCCGGAGTTGATGGCGGAGAGGTGGGCGGTTGCTTCTTCGGTCGTCTGGCCGCCGGAGAGGAAGGCGATGCCGGGAACGGCCGAAGGTACGGTTTCCTTGAGAACCTTGACGGTGCGCTCGGCAACCTGCTCGACGGAGGCCTTGCGGACCTTCTTGCCGTCGATGACCATGCTCGGCTTCAGGATCATGCCTTCGAGCTTGATGCGGGCTTCGGCGAGTTCCTGGAAGACGATCTGCAGCGTCCAGCGGGTGACTTCTTCACTGCGGTCGAGGCTCTGGGTGCCGGGTTCGCCGTCCATCAGCACTTCCGGCTCGACGATCGGGACGATCTTTGCCTGCTGGCAGAGAGCAGCGTAGCGGGCAAGCGCATGGGCGTTGGCCTTGACAGCGCCAAAGGTCGGAAGCGTGTCGGAAATGGCGATCACGCCGCGCCACTTGGCGAAGCGGGCGCCGGCGTCATAATATTTCGCCAGGCGCTCGGCGAGGCCATCGAGGCCTTCGGTGACGGTTTCGCCGGGGAAACCGGCCAGCGGCTTGGCGCCGATATCGACCTTGATGCCTGGAATGCTGTCTGCAGCCCTGATGACGTCGACGAAGGGCGTGCCGTTCGCAGCCTTCTGGAAGAGGGTTTCCTCATAGAGGATGACGCCGGAGATGTATTTCTTCATCGCTTCGTCGGAGCGGAAGAGCATTTCGCGATAGTCGCGGCGGCTCTCTTCCGTTGATACGAGAGAGATGGTGTCGAAGCGCTTCTTATTCGTGGCGGTGGATTCATCCGCTGCGAGGAGGCCCTTGCCACCGGCAACCATCTTTACGGCAATGTCTTCAATTCGTTCGCTCATTTTGTTTCTCCAAGGCGATTTCAGTCGGCGACAAGATCAATATAGATCGGCGATAACAGAAGTATAGAAGGAGGGAAATGGTCGGCTAACTAATTGAAACGATTGAAATGATTTCAACCGTTTGAAACTTTCGAGGGTCATCTTAGCACTCACAGGAAAGCCGCGAAAGCCTTCGCCTTCGCGGCTCCTATCACTCGTTTGTGCGAAGCTGCTTACTTGGTGGCCTGAAGGACGGCGACACCCGGAAGAACCTTGCCTTCCATCCATTCGAGGAAAGCGCCGCCCGCTGTCGAGACATAGCTGAAGTCATCGGCAACGCCGGCATGGTTGAGCGCGGACACCGTATCGCCGCCGCCGGCAACCGAGGTCAGCTTGCCGCTCTTGGTGCATTCGGCCGCATATTTGGCGACCGCAACGGTAGCGGCGTCGAAGGGGGTAATTTCGAAGGCGCCGAGCGGGCCGTTCCAAACCAGCGTCGTGGCGCGGCCGATCCAGCTCTTGATCGACTCGACCGACTTCGGGCCGACATCGAGCACCATGGCGTCTGCCGGAATGGCTTCGATGGAGACGACCTCATTATCGGCACCAGCCTTGAATTCGCGGGCGACGACGCCGTCTTCCGGCAGGACGATCGCGCAGCCGGATGAGGCAGCCTCGATCATGATCTGCTTGGCGGTGGCGGCAAGGTCATGTTCGCAGAGTGACTTGCCGACATTCGTACCGCGCGCGGCGATGAAGGTGTTGGCCATGCCGCCGCCGATGACGAGCGCGTCGACCTTCTTCACGAGGTTCATCAAAAGGTCGATCTTGGAGGAAACCTTGGCGCCGCCGACGATGGCAACGACCGGGCGGACCGGGTTGCCGAGGCCTTTTTCCAGGGCTTCCAGCTCGGCCTGCATGGTGCGGCCGGCATAGGCCGGCAGGAGGTGGGCAAGGCCCTCGGTCGAGGAGTGCGCGCGGTGCGCAGCGGAGAAGGCGTCGTTGACGTAGATGTCGCCGTTGGCGGCAAGCGCCTTGGTGAAGGCCGCGTCGTTCTTCTCCTCTTCCTTGTGGAAGCGGGTGTTCTCGAGCAGCAGGATGTCACCATTGTTCATCTTGGCAACCGCGTCGGCTGCCGGAGCGCCGATGCTGTCGGAGGCGAAGAGAACGGCGTGATCGAGAACTTCCTCGACGGCCGGCACGATCAGGCCGAGGGAAAGGTCGGGCGAGGGGCCATCCTTCGGGCGGCCGAAATGGGCGAGCAGGATGACCTTGGCGCCCTTTTCGGACAGTTCGAGGATCGTCGGCGCGACGCGCTCGATGCGGGTTGCATCGGTGACTTTACCATCCTTGACCGGCACGTTGAGGTCAACGCGCACGAGAATGCGCTTGCCGGTGATGTCGTTGAGATCGTCAAGGGTCTTGAAGGCTGCCATGGGGAGGATCCAATATTGTTGGTGGCGTGAAGCGCGCCGACCATACTACGGATGATCGGAGACGCAAGGCGTTCAGACGTCGTTTTTGCCGGCGGTTGAATCGCTTGAAACGGCTTCTTCCGGGCGCTCGCGGCGCTTCTGCAGATAGCTGCGAAGGCTCTTCAGAATATCGTAGAGATTGATGAAGATCGGCAGGATGACCGGCGGCTCCACCGCCTCCAGCGACATGCCGACGGACTGGATATGGTCGTTCTCGTCGAGGTCGCGGACGATGAGAATGATCTCGCCAAGGCGGATGCGATCCGCATAATCGGCTTTGCCGCCCAGGCGCTGGCGCATGAGTTCGGCGATGGTGAGACCTTTTTCCTGCTCGCTCAGGAGGCCTGGCCCGTAGGCCGCGTCGAGATCGGCGGCGGGGCGCAATGGTGAGATCGAGAAGGCGCCGAAGAATTCGGCATCATCTGGATCGACCGGAGCGCGGCTGGCAAAGAGACGGTCGAGCAGGCGTGAATAGTTGGGCGAGATGAAGAGATAGACGATATCGTTTTCGCGCAGGCGGCCGGCATATTGATAGCGCATGGATTTGCCGTCGCGCACGATGAGCGAAGGTATCGCCCAGCGCGGAATACGCTCGCCGCGTAGAACCGCGCTGTCCTTGAAGACTCGATAGGAAATCAGCTCGTGATTGACCGCGCCCGGCAGATCGACCTCGACCTTGTCGATCGCGCCCATGCGTCGGGGAACGATAAGTGCGAGGCGGCGCGCCATGGGCTTGATCGTCCAGCCCTGGACGAGCAGCGACACCAGCACGACGATGAAGGCGACGTTGAAATAGGTCTGCGCCCTCTCGAGATTGCCGAGGATCGGCATGATGGCGAGCAGGATGGAGACGGCGCCGCGCAGACCAACCCAGGCGACGAAGCCGGTCTCGCGCTGGGTATAGTCGAAGGGCAGCAAGCAGAGCCAGACGGCGATCGGCCGGGCTACGAAGATCAGGAACAGCGCCAATGCGATCGCCGGGATGGCGATGGCGGGAAATTGCGATGGCGTGGCGAGCAGGCCAAGCACGAGGAACATGATGATCTGCGCCAGCCAGGTCATGCCGTCCTGGAAGCGCTTGATCGAGGCCGAAGCAGGCATCTTGCGATTGCCGGCATAGATGCCGGCGACATAGACGGCGAGGAAGCCGCTGCCGCCGACCGCGCCGGTAAACGAGAAGACGAGGAGCGCCAGCGCCAGCACGAAGATCGGCGTCAGGCCGCGATCGGTATCGAGGCGGCTGACGATGAGGACGATCATCATGCCGCCGAGCAGGCCGAGGATGACGCCGAGCCCCATCTGCTGGACGAAGGTCGCCAGCATGACGATGTTGATGCCGGCATAGCCTTCGCCGCTCGCCAGCAGCTGGACGAGGGCCAAGGTCAGGAAGATGGCCATCGGGTCGTTGGTGCCGGATTCGACCTCCAGCGTCGAGCGCACCTTGTCGCGGATATTGATGCCGCCGATGCGCAGCAGGAAGAAGACGGCGGCAGCGTCGGTAGAGGCGACGATCGAGCCGAGCAGCAGGCCTTGCAGCCAGGTGAAGCCGAGCAGCCAGGTGGCGGCAAGGCCGAATAGGCCTGCGGTCACCAGAACGCCGGCGGAAGCGATGGTCAGTGCCGGCGCCGCTGCGAGCTTGAAGGCCTGGATCGGCGTGCCGTAGCCGGAATCGAAGAGGATGATGGCCAGCGCCAGCGAGCCGAGAATATAGGCGAGATAATTGTTGGAGAATTCGATGCCGAGACCATCGGTGCCTGCGGCCAGACCGATCATCAGGAACAGCAGCAGCAAGGGGGCGCCAAAACGGAAGGCGATGAGGCTCGAGAAAGCCGCTATCAGGACCAGGACCGTGCTGACCAGCACGATGACGTAAAATGCCTCCACCTTTTCATTCCCCTCTTCCGTGCGCCGCTGCCCGGACCAGAGGCCCGGGATATAAGAAATCCCTCCGTCATCCATTATGGCGTTGCGCCGCAGCGATTGGCAAACACGGTATCGTGCGAGCAGGGTCTTGAAATTGAACCTGCTCCGACGATTGCAACGTCATGGTGTGATGCGCCTCGCCAGAACGGCAAAGCGGCTTGGAATACCCTGGGAGATTTCCTGCTCAAAATTTATTGGTAAATCTGGACCATAGCAGGGCAGGGTACGAAAAGATTCGAAATGTTTTTACGGCGATGCGCGGGTCGGCATCTACTCCCAATCAGACGTCGACGCGCCTGAAGTAGATCGGATAGTCGATCACGAGACCATCGGCGTCGACGGGCAGGTCCACGGTGAAGGCTCGGTCCTGCGCTGCGTAGCGATAGAGCTTTTCCGGCACGATGCAGGTGTAGTGCTGGCCATCGCACACAGGCTCGAAACTGTCGAAGGGAATATAGAGCATCGAAAGCTTCGCCGTTCCGTCTTCCGGCTGCAGCTCGAGCCGGCGGATTGGCAGGCTGTTGGTGAAGGGCGAACCATAGAGATCGATGTCGATGCATCCGTCGAATTGCGGCAAGGCGCGGCCGTCTTCGGTGCGCCAGTGACCCTTGCCGTCGGAGAGCAGGGCAAGGCGTCGGCCATCCGTCGTTTCGACGCTAAAGGATAAAACGGCCCAGTCGGCGGCGCAGTCGATGCGGTAGAAGACGCCGTACGGCAATCCGCCGCGACCTCCTACAATAACGCCACTGGCGCGAATGGTCGCGCCAGTGGCCGTGTCGTTTATTGGGGCGATCGTCAGGTGCTCCAGCCCGTCTCCTTCGATCGGACGCCAGCGCACTGTCGTCGGAAGGAGAGGGCGGAAGGCCATGATCAGATCAGCTTGGCAAGCGCGACGGCCGTGTCCGACATGCGGCTGGAGAAGCCCCATTCGTTGTCGTACCAGGACAGAACGCGCACGAAGTTGCCTTCCATGACCTTGGTCTGGTCGGTCGCGAAGATCGACGAATGGCTGTCATGGTTGAAGTCGCGGGAAACCAGCGGCTCGTCGGTATAGCCGAGGATGCCCTTCAGCTTGCCGTTCGATGCAGCCTTGATGGCCTCGTTGATTTCGCCGACCGTCGTTGCCTTCTTGGCCACGAACTTGAAGTCGACGACCGAGACGTTCGGGGTGGGAACGCGGATCGAGGTGCCGTCGAGCTTGCCCTTCAGGTGCGGCAGGACGAGACCAACGGCCTTTGCGGCGCCCGTCGACGTCGGGATCATGGACAGGGCTGCGGCGCGGGCGCGGTACAGGTCCTTGTGCATGGTGTCGAGCGTCGGCTGGTCACCCGTGTAGGAGTGAATGGTCGTCATGAAGCCATGGTCGATACCGACGGCGTCGTCGAGAACCTTGACGACCGGCACCAGGCAGTTCGTGGTGCAGGACGCGTTGGAGATGACCAGGTGCTCCTTGGTGAGCTGGTCGTGGTTGACGCCGAAAACGACGGTCAGGTCGGCACCGTCGGCAGGAGCCGAAACGATGACGCGCTTGGCGCCGGCCGTCAGGTGTGCGGCGGCCTTGTCGCGAGACGTGAAGATGCCGGTGCATTCCATCGCGATATCGACGCCGAGATCACGATGCGGCAGCGTCGCTGGATCCTTGATGGCGGTAACCTTGATCGGCTTGCCGCCGCCAACGATGATCGTGTCGCCTTCGACCTTCACGTCTGCCGGAAAACGACCATGGATCGAATCGTAACGCAGAAGATGAGCGTTGGTCTCGACCGGGCCGAGGTCGTTGATGGCAACGACTTCGATGTCGGTACGGCCGGATTCGACGATGGCGCGCAGAACGTTACGGCCGATACGGCCAAAGCCGTTGATGGCTACTTTTACAGTCATTGAAATTCACTCCCGTTCACTCAGGGTGTTTATCTATTGGATTTGAAAGCGCTTGTCAGCGCCCTCAGGAAAGCTTTGCCTCGGCGGCGGCGACAACGGCTTCGGTGGTGATGCCGAAGTGCTTGTAGACGTCCTTGTAGGGAGCGGAAGCGCCGAAGCCCTTCATGCCGATGAAGGCGCCTTCCGGTCCGATGAACGCATCCCAGCCTTCGCGAACGCCGGCTTCGACCGCGACCTTGACGGGCGAATTGCCGAGCACTTCCTTGCGGTAGGCGTCCGGCTGCTCGAAGAAGAGTTCCGTGCTCGGGACAGAAACGACACGGGTGGAAATGCCTTTGCCTTCCAGAACCGTGCGGGCAGCGACAGCCAATTCAACTTCGGAACCCGAAGCGAAGATCGTCACCTTGGCGTCGGCGTTACCAGCCAGCGTGTAGGCGCCCTGTTCGCAAAGGTTCTTTTCGCTGTATTCGGTGCGGGCCGCCAAAAGGTTCTGGCGGGTCAGCGCGAGACCGGAGGGGCGATTGGTCGTCTTGATGGCGATCTGCCAGCATTCCGCCGTTTCGGTTGCGTCCGCCGGGCGGAACAGCATGAAGTTCGGGACAGCGCGCAGGCTGGCGAGCTGCTCGACCGGCTGGTGGGTCGGGCCGTCTTCGCCGACGCCGATGGAATCATGCGTCAGGACGTGAATTGCGCGGATGCCCATGAGGGAAGCGAGGCGGAGCGGCGGGCGGCAATAATCCGAGAAGATCATGAAGCCGCCGCTATAGGGGATGAGACCGCCATGTAGCGCGATGCCGTTCATCGCGGCAGCCATGCCGTGCTCGCGGATGCCCCAGTGCATGTAACGGCCGGAGAAATCGGTCGGAGTGATCGACTTCATCTGGCTGGTCTTGGTGTTGTTCGACGGTGTCAGGTCGGCGGAGCCGCCGATCGTTTCCGGAATGAAGCCGTTGATGACTTCCAGCGCATCTTCCGATGCCTTGCGGGTTGCGAGCGTCGGCTTGGTTTCGGCAAGCTTCTTCTTGTAGTCGCTGATGGCAGCGTCGAACCCGGCGGGCAGTTCATGGGCAAAGCGGCGGGTGAATTCAGCCTTCTTGCCTGCTTCCGCACCGGCAAGCCGGCCTTCCCAGGCTTCGCGGGTGCCGATGGAGCGTTCGCCGGCAGCACGCCATTCACCGAGAATGTCGTTCGGGATGACGAAGGGCTCGTAGGGCCAGTTCAGCGCAACGCGGGTCGCGGCAATTTCCTCGGCGCCGAGCGGCGAGCCGTGAACCTTGTGGGTGCCCTGCTTGTTCGGAGCGCCGAAGCCGATGATCGTCTTGCAGGCGATCAGGGTCGGGCGGTCGGACGTGTGGGCGGCTTCGATGGCGGCGCTGATGGCCGCCTGGTCGTGACCGTCGACTTCGATGGTGTTCCAGTGAACGGCCTTGAAGCGGGCGACCTGATCGGTCGAGTCCGAAAGCGAGACGGCGCCGTCGATGGTGATGGAGTTATTGTCCCAGAACAGGATCAGCTTGTTGAGCTTGAGGTGGCCGGCAAGCGCGATCGCCTCATGGCTGATGCCTTCCATCAGGCAGCCGTCGCCGCACATGGCATAGGTATAGTGATCCTGCAGCTCCGAGCCGAATTCCTCGCGCAGCTTGCGCTCGGCGATCGCCATGCCGACGGCATTGGCAATGCCCTGGCCGAGCGGTCCGGTGGTGGTTTCGATGCCCGTGGCATGGCCGTATTCCGGGTGGCCGGCGGTCTTGGAGCCGAGCTGGCGGAAGCGCTGGAGCTCATCGACCGTCATGTCCGGATAGCCGGTGAGGTAGAGAACCGAATAGAGCAGCATCGAGCCGTGGCCAGCCGACAGGACGAAACGGTCGCGGTCCGGCCAGAGTGGGTTCTTCGGGTCAAACCGCAGATATTTGCTAAAGAGAACGGTGGCGACATCAGCCATCCCCATCGGCAAACCGGGGTGACCGGAATTGGCCTTCTCGACAGCATCCATGGCAAGGAAACGGATTGCATTTGCCATCCGGTCGTTTTGTTCGCGAGAGATCATGGGTTTTTCCGCAATGTTCCGGGTTCGGGGGATGGCCGCACACTTGGGAGGGAAGCCATCGGTTGAAAGGCGGGCAGAAGGGAGACAGACGGTCCTCTGAACTCCATTTTCAACGTCGCCTCAGACGGCTGAGACATAGCAGTTGGGGCGAGCAAGTCAATAAATCGAGGACCCAATCCGGGGCCGCTGCGGCAATTTTTTAACATTTGCCCGTTCACTTTTACAAAAGACGACAATGATGCGACAAAGCCTGTGCGGTAGGCAAAGGCGACATTCATCCACAGAATAGGGGACCTGCCGCATGGCCGCCTTTATTGACGTGCAGTCGCCGAGTTGAATATTGTTGCGAAATCAGACAAGTGGCCGGATGTTTTGATTCGGGCCTTGCGCGGAGTATCGAAGGCCATGACACCTTCAGGCAAAACGGTGGATGCAGCGCTTGCCCAATTGCGCCAGGCGCTTTCCACTTTGGAGAGCGCGGTTGACGGACGGTTCGAGCGCGAACGTGCACATAGCGACATAGAAGGCGAGGTGCGGCGGGTTCATACCGATCGCTCGCGCCTGGCTCAGGAACTTGATCAGGCCGAGTTCCGTGCGAACCGGCTCGAGGAAGTCAATCGCGAAGTGTCGCGCCGGCTTGTTACGGCGATGGAAACCATAAGAGCCGTGCTGGACCGCTGATCCCTCGGGAGGCAGCTGTCGCGGCACGGCAATGATCGGAAAGTCGAATGGCGCAAGTAACGGTAACGATCGACGGTAAAGCCTACCGGATGGCCTGCGAAGAAGGGCAGGAAGATCATCTGACGGATCTGGCCAATCGCTTCGACCGCTATGTGCTGCATTTGAAGAGCCAGTTCGGAGAGATCGGTGATCTCAGGCTGACCGTCATGGCCGGCATCATGATCATGGATGAGGTTTCGGAGCTGACGCGTCGGGTCTCGGCGCTCGAGGCCGAGCTGGAAACGCTTACCAGCAACCGCGATACGACGGTAGCGGCCAATGCGCGCGCCGAGGAGACGCTGGCAAGCGTCATCGACGAAGTGACCATGCGCATCAGCGGCATCACCGAGAAGCTCATAGCGCGGCCCGGCACAGAGCAGGGTTGAGTTTATTTCTGCGGATGCCGGACAGCGCCCTCTGGTACAAAGCCTCAAAGCTCTTTATATAGTTCAAGCGGTCTGCGCTTCCCGACAGGAACCACAATCCCTGGGGCCATACTCGATCCAAAGGGAGCTGTCCCTGGCTAGGTCCCTGGACCTGGACACACGGCGCCCACCTACGTTTGTAGGCACCCAGGATCGTAAACATCCATCGGTCGTCGTGGATCGCTCTTCAAGTTTCATGGCTGATGGCAAGGAAGGCGCCGCGCAGTTCTTGTGCCGCGCTGACGCCACTCCTCCTCCCCTAACGTTTTGATCTAAGATACGCTCCGCGCTCGAGTTCGGCGCGATTGGTTGCGCTGCGCAGCCGCAGCAGATCCTTGCGGGCGATCAGGCCCACGAGCCGTCCGGTTTGCGTCTCGACGACGGGAACGCGACCCGTATCAGCCTGGATCATGATGTCGGCAACGCGGCCGACGGTATCCTCCAGATGAGCGACCGGAATGGACGTATCCGAGATCACGTCATAGAGCGATTGATCCATCAGTTCCGGCTCGCTCTGCCACCGCAAGGCGTCGGCGCGCGAGATCATGCCGACCAGCCGGGCGTCGCTGTCGACGACGGGATAGAAACGATGTGCACCGACGCGCTCCGTCATATAGGCCAGCGCTTCTGA
The DNA here is from genome assembly GCF_053521805.1 of Rhizobium sp. A22-96. Lineage (NCBI taxonomy): Bacteria > Pseudomonadati > Pseudomonadota > Alphaproteobacteria > Hyphomicrobiales > Rhizobiaceae > Rhizobium > Rhizobium sp. A22-96. The sequence goes on along the minus strand of NZ_JBNWDQ010000002.1, from coordinate 995,353 downwards.
TAGCCGCATGGTGGCGGGCAGGGTATCCACCTCGGCGATCATGATGTCGGCGGCGCGGGTCAGCTCGAAGGGATCGATGCCGTATTCGCGGGTGATATGCTGGCCGCGACGGGCGATCTTTTCCGTAAGGATTGATCGTTTCAACAGCAACACGGTGACGGCATAGGCGGCGACCGTTGCCGCAAGCAGGGGTATGAGCGCGCCCATGTCCCCGGTCAATTCCATGGCGAAGAAGGTGCCGGTCAGTGGCGCGCGCATGGTGCCGCCCATCATTGCCGCCATGCCCAGCAGTGCCCAGAAGCCGGGGTCGCCGGGCAGGACAAGTCCCACCAGCCAACCCAGCGCTCCGCCCAGAATGAGAAGCGGCGCCAGCACGCCACCCGATGTGCCGGAGGAAAGGGCGACCAGCCAGATGCCAGCCTTGACGAGCAGGATCGCCAGAACGGCGCCTGCCGCGACCCGGCTGTGCAGGAGGTCGGCGATGATGTCGTAGCCGACGCCGAGGGCGCGAGGCTCGATCAATCCACCGAGGCCGACGACCAGGCCGCCAAGCGCCGGCCACCACATCCAGTGGATCGGCAGCGTCTCGAACGCGTCCTCGATGCGGTAGAGCAGCGTCGTCAGCAGGCCGGATTGCAGGCCGGAGATGATGCCGAGGCCGGCGGCGAGCAGAATGCCCCACCAGGAGAGCGTCATTTCGAAATGGGCTGGAAAGAGCGCGCCACTGTCGATCAGCAACGGCCGCCAAACGACTGAAACGCAAGCTGCGACAGCGACCGGAATGAAGCTACGCGGCTTCCATTCGAATAGCAGCAATTCGACGGCGAGCATGACAGCCGCAATCGGCGTGCCGAATACCGCCGTCATGCCGGCCGCGGCGCCGGCGACCAGCAGCGTCTTGCGCTCGGCAGCGCTCAGATGAAAAAGCTGCGCAAACAGCGAACCGATGGCGCCGCCGGTCATGATGATCGGGCCTTCCGCGCCAAAGGGGCCGCCGGAGCCGATGGAGATGGCCGATGACAGTGGCTTCAGCACGGCGACCTTCGGCGACATGCGGCTGCCGCCGATGAGGATGGCTTCGATGGCTTCCGGAATCCCGTGGCCGCGGATCTTTTCCGAACCGTAGCGAGCCATCAGGCCGATGACGAGGCCGCCGATAACCGGGGCCGCCACCATCCAGGGCGAGCGCGCCACCGTGCTGAAGGAGAGTGGCGCGGTGCTGATCTTGAACAGCCAGACGGCATTGCTGACCAGCGCGATGAGCTTGATCAACACCCAGGCGGCGAAGGCTCCGCCGGTGCCGACAACCAGCGCCATGGCGATCAGCAGCAACACGCGCTTGTCGGTGGTAAAGTCGCCATTGTCCTTTCGCGATGCGCCGCCGGAGAAATCGTGGCCATGATTTTGTGAGCTAGTGGTGTCCTGCATCGGCGACCTTCTGTGCTAAGCGTGCGCGGCCATCCTTCGACCGCTTTCAATGTCGAGATGGCAAATATATCGTAATGCGATATAAATCAACAGAGATCGCTAATTGCGGCAATGAGGACGATTTGATGGTGCAGAGTTCGGATGAGACCTTGTCGCAGGCGGATTACGAGGCGCTGGCCACATTGCGCTACACACTGCGTAAATTCACAGATTTCAGCACGTCGGCAGCGCAGGAGGCAGGCCTTCCACCGCAGCAGCATCAGGCTCTGCTCGCGATCAAGGGCAATCGGCAGGGCGAGGCGATGACCATCGGCATGCTGGCGGAGCGGTTGCTGATCGCCCCGCATACGGCGACCGAACTTGCGGGGCGGCTGATCGATGCCGGCTATGTCACGCGGCATCCTGATCCTGCCGACAAGCGCCGGCAGACGCTGCGGCTAACGGAGCAATCCGAAGAGGTGTTGCTGCGGTTGAGCGCCATCCACCTGCGCGAAATCCGCGACATGGCGCCGGAACTCATCGATATCCTCAAGCGCCTGCAGGCGGATGTGCGCAACAGCTGAGGGTGCCATTGCCGCTGTCGCGCGATAATGGCTTGAGATCATTGACCGAGGCGGATGCCGCCGTCGCAGATCAGCGTGTGACCGCTGGTGAAGCCGTTGCCGATCAGGAAGCCGATGGCCTCAGCGATCTCCCGCGGGCGGCCGACACGGCCGACCGGCGTGCGAGCCGCAAAGCTGGCAAAGGTCGGCTCTTTCTGGTCAGCGCTCAGGAAATCCCACCAGGGGGTGTCGACGACACCGGGCGAAACGCAGTTCACTCGGATCGGCTTGAGCTCGACGGCGAGAATCGGTGCGAGGGCGGCAATGGCGGCATTGATGGCGCCGAGCCCCGCCGTTCCAGGCATGGCCGCCTGGGCCGAGACGGCGGAGACGAAGGTGATGCTGCCCTGCCTGGAAAGGTGGGGAAGGCATGCCTGCGCGCAGGCAAAATGCGCCATTGTCTTCTGCTCGAAACCCTTCCTGAGATCGGTAAGGTCTACGGTGGCGAAGGGGCCGGCGCCATTGCCGCCGCCCAGCGCAAGGACCAGATGATCGAGCTGCCCGATTGCCTCAAAAGCTTCGGCGAGGCCGGTAAAGTCGGCCGCATCCATAGTGGTAGCCGTGATATCGCCATTCAGGCTTTGCGCTGCCGTCTGCAGCTTCGCCGCGTCGCGACCTGTGATCGTGACACGATATCCTTTCTCGAGAAGATGGGCAGCGGCCGCGAGGCCTATGCCGGATGAACCGCCGACAATGACGACATGTTGAGACGACATGGGTGTCTCCTTTCTGGGGGGTGAGGGAGTGTATGGGAGGTTTTGGTTCAGGCGAGGCCGGTCAGGCTTTGGCTGAGTATTCGCAACTTGTGACGCGTAGCTGCGTCATAGGCCTGGGCATTGGCGCGGGCAGGGCGCAGCCCGTCGAAATAGAGGCCGGTGTGTCCGTCCAGATCATCGTTCGTTGCCAGGTTGAGGATGGCATCGGCGCCCTGATCGATAGTGCTGATCGGCGTAGCGCCGGACAGGCGCACCATGGTCGTGTCCATATAGGTCGCCGGGTGCAGGCAGTTGGTGGTGATGCCGGAGCCAGCCAGTTCCTCGGCGAGATCGAACGTGAACAGGATCTGCGCCAGCTTGCTCTGGCAGTAGGCGCGTACGCCACTATAGCCGCGCGTCAACATGACATCGGAGAAGTCGATTGCCTGCTGGCCGGCGGAGGAGACATTGACAACGCGGGCAGGGCTGCCTGCCTTCAACAGTGGCAGGAGGCGATGGGTCAGCAGGAAGCCGGCGAGATAATTCACCGCAAAACGCAGTTCATAGCCGTCCTGGCTCACTTGCCGGCCTGTGCCGCCGCCGCTGGTGCCGATGCCGGCATTGTTGATCAATATATCGAGGCGATCGTGGTCGCGCGCGACCGCATCAACCAGGGTCCGGACCTCGTTCAGCGAGGAAAAATCGGCGAGATAGAAGGCCGCCTTTCCGCCGGCATCGCGGATGCGGGAAACCAGATCTTCGGCGCGTGCGGCATTGCGGCCATGTATGAGCACCAAGGCACCCATCGCCGCCAGTCTTTCCGCAACCCGGCGACCGACACCATCAGTCGAGCCTGTGATCAGGATCGTCTTGCCGCTCATCTCCATCGCAAATGCCTCCATCATGTCTCTGATCCGATATTTGGCAGCTTGCAAAAGCAATAAACAGTTCTGGCTTTATCCTAGTATTGATCCTGCTATGATAAGCGATGACCATCAATCAGAGCCAGACCGTTCTCGAAGCCAGACGTCGCGAATTCGGCGCCTTTCTGCGCTCTCGCCGGGAGAAGCTGACGCCATCAGGCGTCGGGTTACCAGAGGGCTTTCGGCGGCGCACGCCGGGGCTCAGACGCGAGGAAGTGGCGCTTCTCGCCGGCGTCGGCACCACCTGGTACACATGGCTGGAGCAGGGGCGGGATGTTCGTGCCTCATCGGAGGTTCTGTCGGCGCTGGCAGATGCGCTTCGGCTCGATCCCGCCGAGAGGCGACATCTCTTCACCCTCAGCGATCGGCCGTCGGCTGAGGCGCCGTCACGCGGGCCTGAGGATGTGCCGGATGCGCTGCGGCGGATGCTCGCGAGCCTTGCCGGGCAGCCGGCCTATGTCCTCGGCAGGCGTTGGGATGTGCTGGCCTGGAACGCGGCATCGGTCGCGCTTTTCGGCGATTACAGCCTGCTGCAGGGGGATGCGCGCAACAGCGTCCATCGCGTGTTCACCGATCCTGCCCATCGGCAGCTTCTCGTCGATTGGGAGATCGTGGCGGCGAATTCGCTTGCAATGTTCCGTGCCGACAGCGCCCGTTACGCCGGCGATCCCGACTTCGAACGGCTGATCGCCACCTTGACGCAGGCAAGTTCGGAATTTCGTGCCTGGTGGCCGAGGCAGGACGTCTTGCGGCCGCTTACCGGTCACAAGCGCCTGCGTCATCCCGGAGGCGGGCTGATGACATTCGAATATACCGCTCTTGCCGTCATGGACCGGCCCGACATGAAGCTGGTGGTCTATACGCCGCTCGACGAGGATGGGACGAGTGGCAAGTTGAAGGAACTGTTGCGCCGGAACAGCGCGGCGTAAATCTCGTTTCAGCTCTCCAGGTCGCTTTTCAGCCGATCGAGAATGGACAGTGCGTGCCCTGCATAGGCGCTGATCCAGCGGTCGTGGATCTGCTTGATCGGAAGGCTGTTCAGGTGGTTCCAGCGCTCCCGGCCTTCCTTCTTGGCGATTACGAGGTCCGCCTCCTCCAATACCTTCAGGTGCAGCATCACTGTGCAGCGGTCCATATCCGTGAAGGTCTCGCAAAGCATCCCCGTCGTCCGTGGCGCCTCCTTGAGAAGGTCGAGGATTTCGCGCCTGCGACGATGCGCGAGGGCTTTGAAAATGAGGTCGCTGTCCGATTCGTTTGACATGTTATATTTTTATAACATAATGAGGCTGCTCGCAATCGTGCAGCAATCAATTTGCGGAGGAGACGCCATGACATTGAATGTTCGTATTTCAGGCCGGATTGGCCGCAAGGTCGAAGAAGTCTTCGACGCGGTCGTCAATCCGAAGAAGCTTTCGAGCTATTTCACCACTGTCGGCGGTGCCAGCGCGCCTCTGGTGGCAGGGGCGACCGTCATCTGGTGGAAGAATGCGCCCGTCGAGGTCGAGGAGCTGGAGGCCAACCGGCGTATCGTCCTTCGCTGGGACGGCGGCACCGGTGAGGACAACATCCGTTACAAGACCAAGGTCGAGATGACCTTCGATCCCCTGGATGACGGCGGCACGCTGGTGGTCATAGAGGAATCCGGCTGGCGCGAGGACGAGGCCGGCCGCCGTGGCACCTACCTCAACTGCGAGGGCTGGACGCAGATGCTCTGCTGCATGAAAGCCTTCGTCGAATATGGCATCAACCTGCGCGAGGGCTTCTTCCTGAGCGAAATGCGCGGCGAGCCGGCGGAGGCGCCGGATCGTTGACGCACGACAACGGTTCCTAGTCGCCGGTTCCGGCGCTGAGGTGCCGCTGCCCTCTTAATGGCTGCTCTTGAAGCCCATTCCCAGTGCTGCTGTCGGCATTGGGGGTGGGCTTTTTGCTGCCGGAGACATAAGTGATCCCGGGATGCCGAGCGGATCTACCGCCTCATAGAAGCATCTTTCCGCTTGCTCACTCGATCAGGTGTGAACGAGCTCGTTTGGGTCGCGGGCCTTGAGGCTGAGCGCACCTTGCAGTTTGGTTGATTGAGTGGCCAATTCACCTATCTTGCATTGTATAAGCCTCCATCATCGAACCAGGCGTGCCTCTTCCCTATCTGAAATCGACCTGCCGGCGTTGCCTGCAGAACTCCGGCTGGCGGAAAGAAAATGTTCATCCGAAAGCTGTTCCAGGGCAGGTGACCGGGCTTCAAATTCCTGATAGGGAGCTGCGCTTAAGGTGGGATGCGAAGATCACTTTTTTGTGTGGGGCACGTTTAAAAGCAGGGTGAATGACGAATTTGTTTAAATAATCGTGAATTCACTGCCGGCGAAACGGGGTCTGCGCCAAAATTGCCTAAATTCAGAATGATGGGAGCGCGCGTAATAACGGGCTCATCGAAAGCAGTGTAAAGCGGTGACGCGAACATAGGTCGCCGGTGTTACTGAATATCCGAACAATCGGGACCGGCGAAGGTCAATATAAACAGGTAGAGCATGTCGAGCCCAATCGATCTGGAAAAAGCCGATGAGGAATTGGAAGAGCGCGGCGGTGTCGTCGGCCTTCTCAATCGCTACCGCACGCTGATTGTCGCTGTCCTCACCGTTGCCGTCTTCTGCCTTGCTGCTTATGCGATCTTCGATCTGACCAATGAAGTCCGCTACGACGACGTCGTGCATGCCTTGACGACCACGAAGATTTCCTCCGTGCTGCTCGCGCTGCTGTTCACGGGTCTGAGCTTCGCCTCTCTGATCTATTATGACCAGAATGCGCTTGACTATATCGGTAAGCGGCTGCCGTTTCCGCATGTCGCGCTGACCTCTTTCAGCGCCTATGCGGTGGGCAATACGGCCGGTTTCGGAGCGCTGAGCGCTGGCGCGATCCGCTATCGCGCCTACACCCGGCTCGGCCTCTCGCCCGACGACATCACTCGCGTCATCGCATTCGTCACGCTTGCCTTCGGTCTCGGCCTTGCTGCAGTCGGCGCCATTGCTCTGCTTGTGATCGCCGATGAGATCGGGCCGCTGATCGATGTCGATGGACTGTGGCTGCGACTGGTCGCGGTTGCCATCCTTGCGGCGCTGGCATTCGTCATCTTTATCGGCCGTAACGGGCGCGAAGTGCGGATCGGGCCGATCGCCGTTCGCCTGCCGGATTCGCGCACCTGGTCGCGGCAGTTCCTGGTCACGGCATTCGACATTGCCGCTTCGGCCTCGGTGCTCTACGTGCTGTTGCCGGAATCCTCCATCGGCTGGCCGGGTTTCTTTGCGATTTATGCCATCGCGGTCGGTCTGGGTGTGCTCAGTCACGTTCCGGCGGGCTTCGGCGTTTTCGAAACGATCATCATCGCCTGGCTCGGAAGCTCGGTGAACGAAGACGCCGTGTTGAGCTCGCTCGTTCTTTATCGTGTCATTTACAACGTCATCCCGCTCGTCATCGCCATTGCGGCGATCTCGGTGGCGGAGCTGCGCCGGTTTGTCGATCATCCGGCCGCGTCCAGCATGCGCCGCGTCGGCGGGCGCCTCATGCCGCAGCTGCTGTCGGCCTTTGCACTGCTGCTGGGCATGATGCTGATCTTTTCGAGCGTGACGCCGACGCCGGACCAGAACCTGATCGTCCTTTCCGATTATCTGCCGCTGCCAGTCGTCGAAAGCGCGCATTTCTTTTCCAGCCTTCTCGGGCTGACCATGGTCGTTGCCGCGCGTGGCCTCGGCCAGCGTCTGGACGGTGCCTGGTGGGTCTGTGTCTTCTCGGCTGTACTGGCGCTCTTGCTGTCGCTGCTGAAGGCCATCGCCATTGTCGAGGCCGGATTGCTCGCATTCCTCGTCTTCAGTCTCATCGTCAGTCGCCGGCTGTTCACCCGGCCGGCCTCGCTGCTGAGCCAGACGCTGACCGCCGGCTGGCTGACGGCGATTGCGGTGATCTGCATCGGCGCCATCGTCATCCTGTTCTTCGTCTACCGCGATGTCGGATACAGCAACCAGCTGTGGTGGCAGTTCGAGTTTGCCGATGAGGCGCCGCGTGGGCTTCGCGCTGCACTCGGCATTTCCATTCTGTCGTCGGCGATCGCGATCTTCAGTCTGCTGCGTCCCGCAACGAAACGTCTGGAACCCGTAACGGAAGATGTGGTTGCGCGTGCCGTGACGATCGTCCGCAAACAAGGCATCGCCGACGCCAATCTGGTGCGCATGGCCGACAAGAGCATCATGTTCTCGGAAAAGGGCGATGCGTTCATCATGTACGGCAAGCAGGGCCGCTCGTGGATTGCCCTTTTCGATCCCGTCGGCCCGCGCCACGCACTCCCGGATCTCATCTGGCGCTTCGTCGAGGCCGCGCGCTCGGCGGGTTGCCGTTCCGTCTTCTATCAGATCTCGCCGGCGCTGCTTTCCTATTGCGCGGATGCCGGGTTGCGGGCATTCAAGCTCGGTGAACTGGCGGTGGTCAATCTTTCGAATTTCGAGCTGAAGGGCGGCAAATGGGCCAACCTTCGGCAGACGGCAAGCCGTGCAGTTCGCGATGGACTAGAATTTGCCGTTATCGAGCCTCAGGATGTGCCCGATGTCATGGATCAGCTTACCCATGTGTCTGACACATGGCTTGCCGATCACAATGCCAAGGAAAAAGGCTTTTCGCTAGGCGCGTTCGATCCGGACTATGTGATGTCACAGCCGGTCGGTGTATTGAAGAAGGATGGTAAGATCGTCGCTTTTGCGAATATCCTGATGACGGAGACCAAGGAAGAGGGATCCGTCGATCTGATGCGTTTCTCGCCTGATGCTCCGAAGGGCTCGATGGATTTTCTGTTTGTGCAGATCCTCGAATACCTCAGGGAGCAAGGCTTCCATCGCTTCAACCTCGGCATGGCGCCGCTTTCGGGCATGTCGAGACGAGAATCGGCACCGGTTTGGGACAGGGTCGGGGGGACCGTTTTCGAACACGGCGAACGTTTCTACAATTTCAAAGGGCTTCGTGCCTTCAAATCCAAGTTCCATCCCGAATGGCAGCCACGCTATCTGGCTGTTTCGGGAGGTGTAAGTCCCATGATCGCGTTGATGGATGCCACATTCCTCATCGGGGGCGGACTTAAGGGGGTCGTGAGGAAATGATCTTGAAATACGCAATGTCATTCGCTTTCGCATGCATGTTGTCGATGGGCCTGCTGGTGTCTGGTTCGGCAAGAGCTGACGAAGACGATACCAAATACGATCTGGGCATGATCCCGGCGCCGCATATCCTGCGTCCGCAAGGCAAGGTAACGAGTGAGGTCGTGCTGATCTCCGACGTCGCCGGCTGGGGCGACAAGGAAAAGGCGGTTGCCGAGAAGCTCGTTACCAGCGGCTCGCTTGTCATCGGCATCGATTATCCGTCCTTCCTGACCTCGCTGAACAAGTATGATGTCAGCCAGAACGACGGCTGCATCTATATCGTCGCGGATCTGGAATCGCTGAGCCAGCAGGTGCAGCGGTCCTTCGCCGACAGCACCTACCAGCTTCCTGTCATCGCCGGCGTCGGTGCAGGCGGCGCCATGGCGCTGACGATCGCAGCCCAGACGCCCGATGCGACCGTTGCAGGCACGCTTGCCGTCGATCCGACCGCCGGCATCGGCTTGAAGCAGGAGCTTTGCACGCCGGCCGAGAAGAAGACCGATGGCGACATGGTGTCCTTCGGTTTGCAGGATGGCGCCTTGCCCAATCCGATCATGGTGACCTTCACCTCTAAGGCCCCGAAGGATGGACGCGATCATGTCGAAGAGATCCAGAAGGATCATCCTGAAGTTCAGACCACGGATTCCGATCTCGACGATACCTATGCGACGCTCGAGGCTTCGCTGACGGATCTGATGAAGTCGATCGACAGCGCGAAGTCGCCGCTCGGCCTGCCGGTCGATGTCATGGAGACGACGCCCACCGAAGACACGCTTGCGATCGTCTATTCGGGCGACGGCGGCTGGCGCGATATCGACAAGGAAGTCGGCAGCTATCTGCAGGACCAGGGCATTCCGGTGGTGGGCGTGGATTCGCTGCACTATTTCTGGTCGGAGCGGTCTCCACAGCAGACGGCCGATGATCTTGCGCGCATGATCCAGTTCTACACCAAGCGTTTCAAGGTCAAGCATGTCGTGCTGATCGGCTATTCGTTCGGCGCCGATGTGCTGCCGGCGAGCTACAATCGCCTGCAGCCGGCCGACAAGGACAAGATCGTGCAGATGTCGCTCCTGTCGCTGTCGAAGAAGGTCGATTACGTGATTTCGGTCATGGGTTGGCTCGGAGCTTCGAGCGAGGGCAAGGGTGGCGATCCCATCAACGATCTCAAATCGGTCAATCCGAAAATGGTGCAATGCATCTATGGCAAGGACGATGATGAAGATGTCGGGTGCCCGCTGCTCAAGGGCACCGGTGCCGAAATCATCGCCATGGATGGCGGCCACCATTTTGACGATGACTACGAGGCGCTGTCGAACCATATCATCAATGGTCTGAAGAGCCGCCTCGGCGAATGATCGATACATGATGCGCGCGGCCGGCCTGTGCCGCGCGTATGTCTTCTTGCGGCCTCGTCGTAACGCGAGGCCGTTTGCGCTTTTGTGCTGTCGAGGCGAACGGAGTGCTTATTCCGTGCCCGTCGCCCAGCAATCATTTGCTTCTTGCCGCGGCTGCCATTAGTCCGGAAGGGCATCTATCACGGGTGGCGCATCCCTGCGGCCGCTCATTCTCACGCCTGAAAGGTTCAGCATTGTCTTCCGCCTTCACCAAGACCTATTCCGGCTTCCTGTTCGATATGGATGGCACGATCATCAACTCGATCGCCGCGGCCGAACGCGTCTGGGGCAACTGGGCTCGCAGCAAAGGTCTGAATGTCGAAGAATTCATGCCGACTATGCATGGCAAGCGTGGTGTCGATACGATCGGCCAGCTGAACTTGCCCGGTGTCGATCCGGTTGCCGAGTCGAATGGTATCATGGAGGCGGAGATTGCAGACCTCGCGGGCGTGGTCGCTCTTCCGGGTGCCGCTGATTTCTTGGCGTCGCTGCCGCCGGAACGGTGGGCGATCGTGACGTCATCCCCATACCGTCTCGCTATGGCCCGACTTGACGCCGCCGGCATTCCGGTGCCGCGCTTCATCGTCACCGCCGAGGATGTCAAGGTCGGCAAGCCCGATCCGCAGGGTTACATCCTCGGAGCGGAACGTCTTGGGCTGCGCACCTCCGATTGCCTGGTGTTCGAGGATGTCTTGGCTGGCATCAAGGCAGGCGAGGCGGCTGGCGCCGACGTGATGGTGATTACCGCCACGCATTCGCATCCCGTCGAAACCAATCATTCGACCCTGCCGAACTATGACAATGTCCGCGTGCACATAGAAGGCGATGGCAGGATGTCGATCTTGCGCAACGGCGGCTGATGCTCGCCCGCGCCGTGCCATCACCACATGTCGTTTTCGCGCTTTGCAATAGGCTGCCGGCTCATTATGTTTTCGTGATATTGTCGAACATCGCGAAGATCCGATGACCCCCAAAGAACTGAAAGCCCAATATCGAAACGAGCGTCTTGCGGCGCGAGACACCATTCCGGCCGATGAACGCATCGCAAAGGGGTTGGCCATGGCCGCCCATGGCGGCGACGCGATCGATGTGCGGCCGGGCACGATCGTTTCCGGCTTTCTGCCGATTCGCTCGGAGGCGGACATACAGCCGTTGATGGCGCGGTTGCGGGAACGCGGTGCGCGGCTCTGCGTGCCCGTCATCCTCGACCGCAGCACGATCGTCTTTCGCGAATTCGTGCCGGGGGTATCACTGGTTCCTGTCGGGTTCGGGACGTTGGGACCGGGGCCTGATGCGGCCGTGCTCGATCCGGAGGTGATGCTGGTGCCGCTTTCGGCTTTCGACAAAACCGGCCACCGCATCGGCTATGGCGCCGGCCATTACGACCGCGCCATCGACCGTCTGCATCAAAAAGGCTTGAATCCGCGCCTCATCGGCATTGCATTCGATTGCCAAGAAGTGCCATCAGTACCGGCTGAGCCGCATGATGTCCGCCTTGACGCGATTTTGACCGAGAGCGGACTTAATTTCGTTTCGGAAGCGATTGGATAGCGAATGCGGCTGCTTTTTCTGGGTGACATGGTCGGCAAGACCGGGCGGGTTGCGGTATGGGACCGCTTGCCGGGTCTCGTGTCTGATCTGAAGCTCGATTTCGTCATCGTCAATGGCGAGAATGCCGCCGGCGGTTTCGGCATCACCGAGGATATCTTTCTGGAGACGATCAACGCCGGCGCCGATGTGGTGACGACGGGCAATCACGTCTGGGACCAGAAGGAGGCGGTTACCTTCTGCGAGCGCCATGACCAATTCCTGCGTCCCGCCAATTATCCGGCCGGCACGCCGGGTCGCGGCTCGGGCATTTATTATGCCCGTAACGGCGCCCGCGTGCTCGTCGCCAACATCATGGGCCGCGTCTTCATGCATCCCGAGCTGGACGATCCCTTCAAATCGGCCGAAGCCATCCTTGCCGCATGCCCGCTGAAGGAGCAGGCGGACGCCATCATTTTCGATTTTCATGCCGAAGCGACCAGCGAGAAGCAATGCTTCGGCCACTTCGTCGATGGCCGCGCCAGCTTCGTCGTCGGCACGCATACGCATGTGCCGACCGCCGATGCGCAGATCCTGAACGGCGGCACGGCCTATATGTCGGATGCCGGCATGTGCGGTGACTATGATTCTTCGCTTGGCATGGAGAAGGAGGAACCGCTCAACCGGTTCATCTCGAAGATGCCGAAGGGCCGCTTTGAGGCGGCGTCCGGACCCGCGACCATCTGCGGCGTCGGCGTGGAGATATCGGATGCGACCGGTTTGGCTGAGAAGATCGCGCCGTTGAGGCTCGGACCAAGGCTGGCGGAAACCATTCCCGAATTCTGGCGCTGAGCGCTGCACGATAATTCATCATTGCAATCCAATGACGCGATTGTGAGCCGCCGCGTCTGATTGTCGCTGGACCTGTTTCCGGTCATGTCGCATCCTTTCGCCACTATCGGGCTTGAGGGGCTGGCATGATGCCGCGGTTTCCTGTCTTTGCCGTGTTCTTCCTATCTATCATTTTCAGCTGGGGCACGGCTGACGCCCAGCAAAAGCCTTCTCGCCCGCAGCCCAGCCAATGCCAGGCGATTGCCCAATCCTTGCCAAAGGCGACCTTCGCCAGCTTTTCCGGTCAAGGGCCTACACTTGCCAGCGATCCCGTCAATGGCGACGTAAAAATCACCTTTCTCGGCCATGCGACGCTATTCATCGAAACACCAGGCGGCGTTTCGATCGCCACGGACTTCAGCGGCGCCTATCCACCGCCCTACACGCCCGAAGTCGTCACCATGAACAAGGCGCATCCGAGCCACTACACGCTGACGCCCGACCCGGCGATCAAATATGTATTGCACGGCTGGAGCGACACGCCGGGTGAGCCGGCCAAGATCCACCTGACCGTCGGCGATACGCTGATCCGCAACGTGGTGACCGATATCCGCACCTGGGGCGGCGGCGTCGAGCCCAACGGCAATTCGATCTTCATCTTCGAAGTGGCAGGGCTTTGCATCGGCCATCTCGGGCACCTGCATTTCGAACTGACCGATCAGCAATATGCCGAGATTGGGCGCCTTGACGTCGTGATGGTGCCGGTCGATGGCGGCCTGACCATGGGGGCCGACAGCATGAGCCGGGTGGTCAAGCGGCTGCGCTCGTCGCTCATCCTGCCCATGCATCGCTGGGGACCGCCGGTCGATCAATTCCTGGCTTTGTTCGGCCCTGATTTCGATGTCGGCTACGCGCCGACGTCAAGCGTCACGGTTTCGTTGAAAACCCTGCCGCGCAAGCCGCTGATCTATGTGCTGAAGGGCATCTGATCATCGGCACCGTAGCAACGCTTTGTGAGCGCTGGCCGTCCTCAATCCGGCTTTTTGCTTGAATCAAGGCCGCTTCGCTCTTATAACGCCGCCCATTCCCAACAAAAGACGTGAACAGGGGTGCCATGGCTGGCCATTCACAGTTTAAAAACATCATGCACCGCAAGGGTCGTCAGGACTCGGTGCGTTCGAAAATGTTCTCGAAGCTGGCGCGTGAAATCACCGTCGCCGCCAAGGCGGGTCTGCCCGACCCGACCATGAATGCGAGCCTGCGCCTGGCGATACAGAACGCCAAGGCCCAGTCGATGCCGAAGGACAATATTGACCGCGCCATCAAGAAGGCCTCTGGCAATGACGGCGAAAACTACGATGCAGTTCGCTACGAGGGCTACGGCCCCGGCGGCACGGCGATCATCGTCGAGGCGCTGACTGACAATCGCAACCGCACGGCCTCGAACGTCCGTTCGATCTTCACCAAGGCAGGCGGTGCGCTGGGCGAAACCGGTTCGGTTTCCTTCTCCTTCGACCATGTCGGCGAGATCACCTACAAGCCGACGGTCGGCGATGCCGACAAGGTTATGGAAGCGGCGATCGAAGCCGGCGCCGACGACGTCGAGAGCGACGAAGAAGGCCACACCATCATCTGCGGTTTCGAAGCGATGAACGAGGTTGCCAAGGCGCTCGAAGCGACGCTCGGCGAAGCCGAAACCGTCAAGGCGATCTGGCGCGCACAGAACAACGTGCCGGTCGATGAAGAAAAGGCGCAATCGCTGATGAAGCTCATCGATAGCCTTGAAGACGACGACGATGTGCAGAATGTCTATTCGAACTTCGAAGTTTCCGAAGAGGTGATGGCGAAGCTGTCAGCCTGATCGGCGTGATTGATTGAATGAAGCCGGCCGCAGCGATGCGGCCGGCTTTTTGTTTGCCTCAGGGTGTGGTGGCGCGCGTGAAATCATCACGAAAGGCAATGAGATCCGGGGCGCTGACATCGGAAACCGCCCAGAATACCAGCCCATCCGCATACCACTCGGCGAAATTGTAACCGTCCTTCTCCGCCGTGTTGCGATTGGCTGATGTGCCCGGCCAGATGAAGAGATTGATGACATGGCCATGCCGGCGGTAGATCAGCGCCGCGACGACCCGGCCGTTCAGATAGTCCACCCTGCCGCCGACAAGGGGAAAGCCCTGTGTCGCCAGATCGACCACCGGCGGGGAGAAATCGATCTTGCCGTTGAACCATGGTTTGACGGTGTGCTGGTCGGAGGTCAGCACATCTGTCAGGTGATCGGCGAGCATCGAGCGCACGTGGCTCGCCAGAAGCTGATCCTCGATCGTCTGGCTCTGCTGCGGCACGTTCAAGACCAGCATGAGGCTGGCCGCCAGCACGGCGATGGAGGGTATGAAGCTCCATTGCCGGACGAATTGCCAGAAGCGGTGCCATGGGCTCTCCGTACTGGTCGCCGCCGTCATGGCGCGTGCCATCATCGCCTGTTCCAAAGCCAGCGCTGTCTGGACGCGTGCGCGGACAGCATCCGGCGTCTGCCATTTCACGCCGTCGCGGCCGGCAAGGCGCTTCACCATGAGAGCCTCTTCCATCTCCTGGGCGCAGTCTGCACAGGTCGCAAGATGTGCCTCGAAGCGAGCGGCGTTGCTGGCATCCAGTTCACCATCGATGAAGCCGTGCAGGAGGTCGCTCCACTCGCCGTGATCATTGCTTTGCCCTTCGCTCATCGTGCCGCCCCTTTCTCATCGAGGCTGCGCCAGGTCTCGCCGAAATCGCGGCGGGCGCGGGCGAGGCGCGACATGACGGTGCCGATCGGGGCATCGATGATCTCGGCGATCTCTTTGTACGAGAGGTCCTCGAGTTCCCGCAGCACCAGGACTTCGCGCATGGCGTCGGGCAGCATGTTGATGACCTCACGTACCCGCAGCGTTTCCGTCTTGCGGACAAGGGCCATCTCAGGTGTGTCTTCTTCGGAAACCGCCTCCGGCGACGGCGTGTCTTCCGATAAGTCGTCGCCGCTAGTCATCGGCTGTTCGTGACGGCTCTTGCGCCGCCCCTCCTGCAGCCAGGCGTGATAGCAGTTGCGGACGATGGTGAAGGTCCAGGCGCGAGCATCACCATCGCGAAAGCCGCCAAAGCCGCGATAGGCGCGCAGGAACGCCTCCTGCACGATATCCTGTGCGGCATCAGCATCACGGCTCAGGAAACGTGCAAAATTATAGGCGGCATCCAGATGCGGAATGATGGTGCGCTGGAAATGACGCATGGTCTCGTCGGCGGATGAGATCGTACGCGCATGCGGTTTGGCGGTGTCGCCCAGCCCGGTTGCCGTCATGAGGTTGGGATAGGCGGGTGTCGCTCTTCCGCGCTCGCTCTCTCCCGCAAGGAGGGCTGCCAATCGAGCGGCAAACTGCTGCAGGCTGCGTATCGCGCTCGTTCGCAGCCAGTTCAAGGTCACTGTATGAAGTTGACGGTCGAACGAAATAGAGTTGATCATCTGGGCGTCTGTCATCATGGTCCCCGCGAAACGCCGAAGCCGACTTTAAGCCTCGGTTCCAGCGCTTGCAATGTTGCCTAATGACCTAGATCGCGCTCGCACGGGTTTTATTCCCGTAAGCAGGCAAAAAATCGAAGGCGATGCATCCAGCTGATCAGCATCGGACGGATTGCGATTCGGCCTTTTAGCTCGTGATCAAAATAACCATTTACTTTCAAATGCTTGAGCGAATTCTTCTTGTCGGAGGGAATAAGTCTCGACGACCTTCGATCTTCTTCCTCAGCGGGGGCGGCAATCTGCAGCGTCCTTCGCCTGGCTGAAAGGCCATCACCCTGAGGAGATATTGCGATGTTGGACATGACCCGCCGTGCCGTGCTCGGAACGGCCGCCGCCGCGGCAGCCTTCGGACTGTCGTCGAAACTCGAATTCATACCGCAAGCCTTTGCCGCGACGCCGCTCGAGCCGGCCGTCGGCTTCTACAAATACAAGGTCGGTTCGGTCGAGATCACCGCCGTCTATGACGGTATCTGGCGCAAGCCGCACGACCCGGCCTTCATCAAGAACGCTTCCGTCGACGACACCAAGGAAGCGCTTTCCAAGGCTGGTCTCACGACCGACTTCATGCCCATTCCGCTGACTGTCGTGGTTCTCGATATTGGCGGCCGCAAGATCATGATGGATGCCGGTTCGGGTGTCGGGCAATGGCAGACTAATGCCACGCATCTTCCAGCGAACATGGCGGCGGCCGGTATCGACTACCGGAAGATCGACACGATCATGATCTCGCATTTCCATCCGGACCATGTGTGGGGCCTGATGGAGAAGGGAACGAACGCGCCTGTCTTTCCGAATGCCGAGCTGATCGTCAATGCAACCGAATATAATTGGTGGACCGATCCGAGCCGCGTCGACAAGCTGGCGGAGGGACGCAAGGAAGCCGGCCGTCGCATCGCGTCCGTCTTTCCGACTTGGAAGAACTGGAAGCTGGTCGATGACGGCGCCGAGGTCGTGCCGGGCGTGCGCATCATGGCGGCGTATGGTCACACACCTGGCCATTCGGTCTTCCATATCGATGGCGGCAGCGAACAGCTGCTTGTTTCGGCCGACATCATGTACGTGCCGGCGCTGCTCGCGCCCCATCCCGAATGGGAGGGCAGCTACGACCAGGACGGCCCGATGGCCGTCGCCACCCGCCGCAGGCTGATCGACCGCGTCATCGCCGACAAGATCAGGATCTGCGGCTCGCATTTTCCATTCCCGGGCTCCGGTACCTTCGTCAAGGACGGCAACGCCTACGGATTCACCCCCACCATCCAGGCCTGAACGGCCAAACAGAGGAGCTAAAACCATGCTGAAACATGCCCTTATCGGGATTGCCGGCCTGTGCGCCGTCGCCATCCTCCCAGCCGCCACGGCGGGCGTCGCCTTTGCCGTCGACAATATGGAATCCACCGACGCGCCTGACCTGACCTCGGTGCGCGCCAAGATCGATGCGAAGGATTATGCCGGCGCGCTTGCCGAGCTTCGCGACATCGCCGAGGAGCATCAGCAGGCCGATGTCTACAATCTGATGGGTTTCACCCTGCGCAAGACCGGGGATTTCCGGACGTCGCTCACCTACTACACCAAGGCGCTCGAGCTGCAGCCGGATCACAAGGGTGCGCATGAATATCTCGGCGAACTCTATGTCGAGACCGGCGACATGCCGAAGGCACGCGAGCAGCTTGCCACGCTTACCAAGCTTTGCCCGGCTGGCTGCGAGGAACTTGAGGATCTGACCAAGGCGATCGCCGCCAAGGGGAGCAACTAGAACCCGGCATCATCCGACCCGACGGCATTTCCATTCGTCCAATTGTGGAGATGCCGTCGGGGCAGGGTCGCGAACCCGTTGGCTTTCGGAGTGAAGGAGAGAATCCATGGAATTCGAAGAGGAAAGTGCCACCCTCGTCAATTTGAATGACACAGGGCTGCTGTTCGGCCGCATGCTGTTGTCGCTGCTCTTCCTGCAGGAGGGTATCGAATTGCTCAGCCATTTCGACAGTGCACTGGATGCCATGGCCAAGCTCGGCGTTGCTGCCCCGGTCGCGACAGCGACCATCGTGCTGCAAATTGCCGGCGGCCTTGCCATCGCCACCGGGTTGATGACCCGCTTGGCGGCTTTTGGGCTCTGCCTGTTCTGCGTGCTGACGGCACTGCTGTTCCACACGAACTTCGCCAGCCACAATGAGCTCCTGCACTTCGAAAAGGACCTGGCGATATCGGGCGGAATGCTCGTGCTGATCGTCGCCGGAGCCGGTAGATTGTCTCTGGATACGGTCATCCAGCGCTATTGGAAGATGAACCTCGCATCCTGATCGACTGGCGACACCCGATAAGCCACCCGCAAGAGGTTGGCTCATCGGGTGTTTTTTGTTGGGAACTCAGGAGACCTTCTTGAAGCTCGGAAGCGTCGCGAACAGCTCCACCGATTTCAGCCGTGCCTCGATGTCGTGGATCGGCATCGAAATGATGACCTCGTCGGCCTCGGTATCTCTAATGAACTGCGAGAGCTTCTTTTCTGCCGTTGCGGGAGAGCCGACCACGGCATAGCGCAGCGTGTTTTCCACATTCAGCTTTTCCATCGGCGTCCAGAAATCGTCCATATCCTCGCGCGGGCGAGGGAAGGGGCCGCGCACATTACGGCGCAGATTGACGAATTGCTGCTGGGCGGAGGTGAAATGATATTGCGCCTCCTCATCCGTATCTGCCGTCGAGCCCATGACGCCGACCATGACATAGGGCTTGTCGAGGGTTGCCGAGGGCGTGAAGCGGTCGCGGTAGATGGCGACGGCATCCAACAGGGATTCGGGCGCGAAGTGCGAGGCGAAGGCATAGGGGAGGCCAAGCATGGCAGCGAGGTGGGCGCTGTAGAGGCTGGAGCCGAGCAGCCAGATCGGCACGTTGGCACCGTGGCCGGGGACGGCGAGGATGATCTGGTTCTCGTCGGCGGCGCTGAAGAGATGCTGCAGCTCGACGATGTCGTTGGGGAAGGTTTGCGCGCCGGCATCCATGTTTCGGCGCAGCGCCTGTGCCGTGCGCATGTCGGTGCCCGGCGCCCGGCCGAGACCGAGATCGACACGGCCGGGGAACAGGGCTTCCAGCGTGCCGAACTGTTCGGCGATGACAAGCGGCGAGTGGTTGGGCAGCATGACGCCACCCGAGCCGATGCGGATGCGCGAGGTTGCCGCGCCGACATGGCCGATGACGACAGCGGTCGCGGCGCTGGCGACACCGGGCATGCCGTGGTGCTCGGCGAGCCAGAACCTGTTGTAGCCCAGTTCCTCCGCCTTCTGCGCCATGCGCTTCGAACTGTCGAAGGACTGGCGGATGGTGCTGCCTTCGGCAACGGGCGAAAGATCGAGGATGGAAAAGGGAACCATGGCAAGAAACCTGCGTGGTGGAAGGGAGGGTTGCCTCCACATGTAGGAGCGCCGCCTTCGCATTCCAAACCCTGTCGCCGCGATTTCGTCGCGATGTTTTCAACGCGCTTCCTGCCGCGGCAATCTGTGGCTTGTTTTTGTTTTGTTCACATTTTGCTGGCACATGTCAGGCCTGAAAGATAGGTTGACCCATGCAGAATACGATTCGCATCATCGGCATCGATCCGGGCCTGCGCCGCACTGGCTGGGGCGTCATCGACACGCTTGGCAACTCCCTGCGTTTCGTGGCGTCGGGAACCGTGACTTCGGACGGCGATATGGATCTCGCCTCCCGCCTTTGCCAGCTTCACGACGGGCTTGCCGAGATCGTCCATAGCTACAAGCCGGATGAGGCGGCCGTCGAGCAGACCTTCGTCAACAAGGATGCTGTTGCGACGCTGAAGCTCGGGCAGGCACGCGGCGTCGTCATGCTGGTGCCGGCGCGCGCCGGTCTTCCGGTCTCCGAATATGCGCCGAACGCGGTGAAGAAAGCCGTCATCGGCGTCGGGCATGGCGAGAAGCAGCAGATCCACATGATGCTGAAGATCCTCATGCCCAAGGTCGAATTCAAGGGCAATGACGCGGCCGATGCTCTCGCCATCGCCATTTGTCACGCCCACAATCGCGGCGCCAGCAGGCTGCGGCAGGCAGCACTCGCGGGATAATGTGTTCTTGACATGTTCTTATGGTAATGATAATTCTTACCGTGAGACCGGAGAGCAAGAATGCGCGTAACATCCAAAGGACAGGTGACCATTCCCCGGGACTTGCGTGAATTGGCCGGCATAGAGCTCAACAGCGAGGTCATATTTTCCGTCGAGGATGGAAAGCTGGTTGTTTCGCCCAAGAACGGCAAGCGCGAAATCGAGGATCGGCAGCGGCTTGATCGGTTCATGGCCACCCTCAAGCGCCTGGAAGGTACAGGTGATCAGGATATCGACGCCGAAGCGCTGATGTCTTTGACACGTGATCGGTAATCATGGTCACGATCGTAGACACCAATGTGCTGGTGGACTTGGCCATGCCCGGTTCAGCCTGGCATAGTTGGTCGAATGGGCAGGTTTTTTCCGCTTTCAAACGTGGCCCTGTTGTTATCAATCCCATCATCTATGCGGAGTTTTCGGTGCGCTATAGTAGCATGGACCGTGTGGATGAGCTGCTGCCGGAAAGCGAATTTCGTCGCGAAAACCTACCATGGGCCGCAGCCTTTGCCGCTGCCGCAGCCTTCAAGATCTATCGCCAGAGCGGCGGGGGGCGTGAGCGTATTCTTCCCGACTTTCTGATTGGCGCACATGCCGCCATTCGCGGTTACTCGATATTGACGCGGGATTCCAAAGGCTATCGGTCTTATTTCCCGACAGTTGATCTCATCTCCCCCGAAACCCATCCCTGACGGACGAAATTCATGATCGGCAAGCTGAAAGGCACAATCGAAGAGATCGGCGAGGACCATGTGCTCGTGGATGTGCATGGCGTCTGCTATGTCGCCTATTGTTCGGCTCGCACGCTGTCGAAGCTCGGTTCCGCCGGTGAGGCCTGTATTCTCTTCATCGAAACCTATGTCCGTGAAGACCAGATCCGGCTCTTCGGTTTCACCACGGCGTTGGAACGCGAATGGTTCAACATCCTCCAGACCGTGCAGGGCGTTGGCGCGAAGGTGGCCTTGGCGCTGCTGTCGACCCTGACGCCCGCCGAGCTTGCCAATGCGATCGCGCTGCAGGATCGTGCCGCGGTTTCGCGGGCGCCGGGCGTCGGCCCTAAGGTTGCTGTGCGCATTATGACCGAGCTGAAGAACAAGGCGCCGGCCTTTGCCGGCGAGGCGGCGAATATCGGTCTGAAACAGGAACTGGGCGAAGGGGTTGCCGCAGCACCCGTTGCCGACGCGGTTTCGGCGCTGACCAATCTAGGCTATTCGCGTGATCAGGCGGCCAATGCCGTTGCGGCGGCGATGAAACTGGCCGGCGAGGGTGCCGACAGCGCCAAGCTGATCCGGTTCGGCCTCAAGGAACTGGCGCGGTAAGGCTTTGCACCTTCCGCATTCCTTACTATTGTCTCAAAGTCGAGGGATCGACTTGCGACGCTCTTTCGTGAGGGATTATTTTGAAAGCGGCAGATATTGAGGCCGTTTTTAGCGAAAGAGACGCGAAACGCATACCGGGAATGGAACTTCTGACATGAGTGAAGCCGCACGCCTGATATCGCCGGAAAAGCGGGGCGAAGATATCGATGCGACGCTCAGGCCGCAGTCGCTGGACGAATTCACCGGCCAGGCAGAGGCGCGCGCCAATCTGAAGATCTTCATCGAAGCGGCCAAGGGGCGCGGCGAGGCGCTGGACCATGTTCTGTTCGTCGGCCCGCCCGGCCTCGGCAAGACGACGCTGGCGCAGATCATGGCGAAAGAGCTTGGCGTCAATTTCCGCTCCACCTCCGGCCCGGTCATCGCCAAGGCGGGTGATCTCGCAGCGCTCCTCACCAATCTTGAGGAGCGCGACGTGCTCTTCATCGACGAAATTCATCGCCTCAACCCGGCGGTCGAGGAAATCCTCTATCCCGCCATGGAGGATTTCCAGCTCGATCTGATCATCGGCGAAGGTCCGGCCGCGCGCTCGGTGAAGATCGATCTTGCCAAGTTCACGCTGGTTGCCGCCACGACGCGCCTCGGGCTGCTGACGACGCCTTTGCGGGATCGTTTTGGCATTCCGGTTCGGTTGAGCTTCTACACTGTTGAAGAGCTTGAATTAATCGTCCGGCGTGGCGCCAGGCTGATGGGTCTTCCCATGACCGACGAAGGCGCGCGCGAAATTGCGCGGCGCGCCCGCGGGACGCCGCGTATCGCCGGCCGACTGCTGCGCCGCGTGCGCGATTTTGCCGAAGTCGCCAAGGTCGAGGCGGTGACGCAGCAGATTGCCGATGAGGCTCTGACGCGGCTTCTTGTCGATAATGTCGGCTTCGATCAGCTCGACAAGCGCTACCTCAACATGATCGCCGTCAATTTTGGCGGCGGCCCTGTGGGCATTGAAACCATTGCAGCCGGCCTCTCCGAGCCGCGTGATGCGATCGAGGACATCATCGAGCCCTACATGATCCAGCAGGGCTTCATTCAGCGCACGCCGCGCGGCCGTGTGTTGACCGCGATTGCCTGGAAACATCTCGACATGCAGCCGCCGAAGGATATGGAGGCCGCGCAGTTCCGGTTGTTCCAGGGGGAAGAATGAATGCTCGGCCGTCGTGCCTTTCTGAAGCTTTTCGGCGGCAGCGTATTCGGCTTTCTGGCACTTGGGGGATATGCGCTCGGATATGAGCCGGTCGTCCGCCTCAACGTAACCCGTTATGCCCTAACCCCGCCGGGATGGACGCCGGGTCTGAAGCTCAGAATCGTGGCACTTGCCGATTTTCATGCCTGCGAACCATGGATGGGGCCTGAGCGCATCGCCTCGATCTGTGCCCGCGCCAATGAACTCGACGGCGATATCATCCTTCTGCTTGGCGACTATACGTCGGGAACCGATCTGATTACCGCTCGCGTCGATCATCGGGTGTGGGCAGCCGAACTGGCAAAGCTGAAGGCGCCATTGGGCGTCCATGCCATCATCGGCAACCACGACTGGTGGCATGATGCGGCCGCCCAGAGGAGTGGTCACGGTCCGACTTTCAGCCATCGGGCCCTGGCAGGAGCTGGTATCGAGGTCTATTCCAATCGCTCGGCGCGGCTGGAGAAAGACGGGCAGGGCTTCTGGATTGCCGGCGTCGAGGATCAGCTGGCCCTGCGCCGCAGCATGCGCTGGAAGCGACCTTTTACGAAGGGGCTCGATGATCTCGGCGGCACCTTGGCGCAGGTTACGGACGACGCGCCCGTCATCCTTCTTGCGCACGAGCCAGATATTTTCCCGAGCGTTCCCCAGCGAGTATCGTTGACCCTGTCCGGCCATACGCATGGCGGCCAGGTGAGGGTCTTCGGCTGGTCGCCCTATTCACCGTCGCGCTATGGCGACAGATATGTCTACGGGCATATTGTCGAGGAGGAACGCCATATCATCGTTTCCGGCGGCCTCGGCTGCTCCATCGCGCCGGTTCGCTTCGGGGTGCCGCCGGAAATCGTCGTTGTTGATGTGGGATGAAAATAGTGCCGAAACGCAAGCTTATCAGATTGAATGCCGGTAGTAATCGTTTCCAGATGCGTGTGGCTGGCCTCGGTTTTCGCGAGGGACATGTGCTTGTCCATCGGGCGGTACATGAAAATTTCTGGACCTTTCCCGGCGGTCGCGCCGAAATCGGGGAGACGTCCGAGGAAACGCTGCAGCGTGAAATGGTCGAGGAACTGGGTGTCGACGTGACGGTCGGGCGCCTTCTCTGGTCGGTGGAGAATTTCTTTCACTATGAGCAGCGCGACTGGCATGAATTCGGTCTCTATTACCTGATGGAGATCCCTGCGAGCTTTCCATTCGACCACCAGGAAATCGTCCATCGCATTCAGGACGGAGACAACGAGCTGGAATTCAAATGGGTGCGAGCGACGCGAGAGGCGCTGGTTGCACTGGATATCCCGCCCTATTTCATTGCCGAGGAAATCGAGAACCTACCGCTGACGCCGCGTCACCTCGTCTGGCGGGATGGCGATCTTGACAAGGCTTAGGGAGGAAGTTCGATGTCCGGTTTCGATCCTATTCGCAGCTTTCGCAAGCTCGCCTACAACAATGCCTTGGCAAATGTTCGCCTGCACAATGCTTGCGCATCGCTGCAGCCCGGTGAATTCGAAGCGAAGCGCACGAGTTTCTTTCCGTCGATCAAGTGGACCCTCAATCACATCCTGACGGTGGACTGGTTCTATGTCGATGCGCTGGAAGGCGGCACATTGGGTCTGAAGGCGTTCGATATCGAGGAGCCGTTCGAAAGGCTCGACGAATTGTCCCGGCAGCAGGCGGAGGTCGATCGCCGGCTCGTCGCCTTCTGCGAGAGCCTGACGCCGGAGGTGGCGATGCAGATTGTCGATATCCAGCGCAGCGGCCGTATCCAGCGGGAGCGGGCCGACGATGTGCTGAACCATCTGTTCCAGCACCAGACGCATCATCGCGGTCAGGTGCATGCGATGCTGTCCGGAACCAGCGTCCCGCCGCCGCAGCTCGACGAATTCATCGTCGCTGACGATGCACGGTTCAGGGGCGGGGAGTTGGCCAAGCTCAGCTGGGACGAGACGAAGCTGATGCGCTGAGATCGGCACAGCGAGGTGGCATTGTCTTCGCCAGTGTCTCGATCGTCTGTTCAAGCAATGGCTTTCCACCGCCTTGCCATCCCAGGGCGCCAATCTTTGCTGCGTTCATCGCGCCGCCGTTGCGTTCGGCTGCCGGAGCAGGGAGGGGATGAGGACAGTGCGTCGCTCGTTGCAGGTACCCGAGGATTTCACGGGTGTCGGTTGATATATCCGAGAGGTTGAAAGCCTCGCCATCGATGCGGCCAGCCTCTGTTTCCAAAAGAAGGCGCACGGCGCGGCCAAGGTCACGGCCATGAACTTCCGTTCCCGCACGCGAAGGGATGCTCGTACCACGCAGATAGTCATCGAAGATATCGTCCCACTTGTTCGGGCGCAGATCCCCATAGACGCCCGTCGCCCTCAGGCTTGCGGTTACAAAGCCGGGGGCGGATAGGGAGAACAGGGCATGCTCGGCATCGCGCTTCACTTCACCATAAAGCGTATTCGGCATCGGCTTGGTTGCCTCGGTCAATTCCCCATCAACTAGCTGATCGCCATAGACGGCGCGGGACGACAGGAAGACGCAGCGGCGGATGCCGGCCTTTCTCGCCGTTTCGAACAGCTTGACAGTGCCGTCCAGATTGAGCCGGCGAAATTCCTCGGGGTCATCTCCTTCGCCACCGCGGTATTTGCCCGGCACATGGCTAAACGCTGCGTGGATGAAGAAGTAGGCCTCATCGAAGGCATGGCTCTGGTCCTCGGTGGGATCCAGGCTGAGCGGCACGAAGGAAACGTCTCGCGAAAAGAGGCTCGGCTGCGCTGGGTTGCGCCCGCCGACGGCGACCTTGTAACCGGCCAGGAATAGCTCCTCGGCAATGTATCGGCCGACAAGACCTGTTCCGCCGGATATGAGGACCTTCATGCCGCCTCTTTGGGATTTGCGAGCGTCGCGATATCGGGCAGATCGAGCCCATTATGGAAGCAATGCCACAAGTCGATCAGCGGTCTCAGCTGCTCGGCCTTCGGATGGTTTTCTTCCCAGGGCTTTTCATATTGGTAATGCAGGATCGACACGCTCTGCCAGTTCCAGAGGGCAGGCATGGTGAACCATACATATTGCAGCATGTTCATGAAGATCGGCAGGCCGTGCCAATCGGGGAAGAAGGTCTCGAGAAAAGTCTGGTCGGTGCGCCGCCAGAAGACATCGGGGCGGTCGAGCCGATGCAACATGTCCTGAAAGGTCGAAAGCGACGGCTTGGCGACGAAGACGCCGGAATTCAGCCGGTGAAAATCCGCGACACTTTCATAGACATTCGGCGCGGCTGAAAATTCCGGATAGTCGAACAGCCTGTCAACATTCTTCAGCACGAGCGCATCCGCATCGATGAACACGCAGGTGTCGTATTCGATGAGCTGCCAGAGCCGCAGCTTGCAGAAATTATCGAGTGGCGTGTGAAAGGAGGGCTTGCGGCCCTTCGTAAAGGGCGCGGCGGAATGAAGGTTGCTGCGCGCATGCCGTTCGTTGAAGGCATCCGACAGGGACAGGTGTTCGACCTCGATCAGGCGGCAGTCGAGCGCGATGAGCGGAGCGAGATCGCCTTCATGGACGGCCGCCGTATGTAGCACGACGATATCGGCCTTGGTGGCGGTCCGAGCGATCGAACGCGCCAGCGCCAGTGCGCCCATGGCATAGTCGGCATTCGTGACGAGGGTCACGAATGCCTGGCCGGAGCGCGGACGGGTGTGCGGGCGCAACCCCTGCAGCATTTCACTTCCCGGCATCATGAGACGGACTTCAATCTCTTGCCTTCGGGATCGTGATTGACGGTCGCCGCCAGATCCTTCGTCCAGGCGGAGACGGCTGGCACGCGCGAACGATCGACGCGATAGGCGTATTTCTTGGCGACATCGACGATTTCACTCAGCAGGCCGGTCTCAAGCGTAATCGGCGCCAGCCCGAGGCCGAGGAACTTGTCGTTCTTGACGATCAGGTCGTTCTCGGGCGCTTCCTTGCGCGGATTGGGCAGTCGCACGATTTCGGCGCCGCTGATCCTGGCGATCATCTCGGCGAGGTCGCGGACGCGGTGCGTTTCCGTCATCTGGTTGAAGATCTCGACGCGGGCGTTGCGCTGCGGCGGGTTCTTCAGCGCAAGCTCGATGCAGCGCACCGAATCCTGAATATGGATGAAGGCGCGGGTCTGGCCGCCGGTGCCATGCACGGTCAGCGGATAGCCGATCGCCGCCTGGATTAGGAAGCGGTTGAGGACGGTGCCGTAGTCGCCGTCATAGTCGAAGCGGTTGATCAATTGTTCGTGACGGCGCGTCTGTTCCGTGTGCGTGCCCCAGACGATGCCCTGATGCAGGTCGGTGATCCTGAGGCCGT
This sequence comes from Rhizobium sp. A22-96, assembly GCF_053521805.1. Classification (NCBI taxonomy): domain Bacteria; kingdom Pseudomonadati; phylum Pseudomonadota; class Alphaproteobacteria; order Hyphomicrobiales; family Rhizobiaceae; genus Rhizobium; species Rhizobium sp. A22-96. The sequence goes on along the minus strand of NZ_JBNWDQ010000002.1, from coordinate 968,260 downwards.
CGTTCTTGGCGTAGAACTGGAAGAGCAGCTGATCGAGGCATTTCGTCATGTGGTAGATGGAGCCGGGATTGGCCGGATAGAGTATCTCCTGGTTGACGGTGCGGCCATCGACCGTCTCGATGCCGACAGGCAGGTAGCCTTCGGGGATGGCCGCGCCGACGGTGGAATAGCCGTAGACGCCCATGGTGCCGAGATGCACGAGATGCGTGTCGAGGTTGAGCTCCACGAGCGCATTCAGCAGGTTATGCGTGGCATTGACGTTGTTGTTGACCGTGTAGTTCTTGTGACGGTCGCTCTTCATCGAGTAGGGGGCGGCGCGCTGTTCGGCGAAATGAACGATCGCATCGGGGCGATGCTCGGCCAGCCACTTCTTCAGAAGCTCATAGTCCTTGGCAAGGTCGATGAGATTGAAATGGATGCGGCGGCCGGTTTCGGCGTGCCAGATGCGGGTGCGTTCCTGGATCGAATCCATTGGCGTCAACGACTGGACGCCCAGTTCGGTATCGATCCATCGGCGGGAGAGATTATCGAGGATATGGACCTCATGACCGGCGTCGGAGAGATGGAGCGAGGTTGGCCAACCGATGAATCCGTCACCACCCATTACCGCTATTTTCATGAGATTTTTTCCTTCTGCGCCGATCCGCTGTCCGGCACCATCCCGGATAGTCGGAGTCTATGACAATTGTTCAAAGCTTGCTTGATGGCAGAACTTCGGCCAAAGAGATGCCGGACATACAAGGAGATGCGGCAACGATGAACAGCCCCTTTCTGATAGCTGGGGAACTGGAAGCCGGAAGCCACCGGCTGGTGCAGCGAGTCTATTATGAGGATACGGATTTTTCCGGTCTCGTCTATCACGCGCGCTATCTGCATTTCCTCGAGCGCGGTCGCACGGACTATCTTCGCTGTCTCGGAGTGGAACAGCGCGAGCTTCTGAATGCCGATGAAGAGGGGCTGGTCTTCGTGGTCCACCGCATGGAGATCGACTTCAAAGGGCCTGCCCGCATGGACGACGTGCTGACGATCAGTACCGTCACCGAGAAGGCCGGCGGCGCCAAGATGGTACTCTCCCAGGAAATACGGCGCGGCGATATTTTGCTAATCGCCGCCAAGGTCATCATCGCCGTCATCAATGCCAAAGGGCGACCGCGCCGGTTGCCGGAGAAGCTGGCCGCGCAGATGCTCGCCGCATCGGAATCCGCTGGCTAGCAGGGTTTTTCAACTTTTGGTGTGGCCGGCTGCCACATGCAAAGATATTGCGATTGCTAAGAGATGCCTTGCAAAAACTTGAGTTTTGTGTGAAGGAATTCGCCGCGCAAGATCTGCCTGCGTTTGCCGCCGGTTTCGTCCGGTCATTTCTTCCCAGGAGCTAGAATAGCCTTCGCCGCCGTTAAATTCTTCATGTTTCGACGCTAACATTCTTTTAACCATAATAGTGTCTTACTGGTTAAGGCGGAGTTTGTGCGGTGCACGCCTTCCTTTGACCAAATTTGACGGCAAGAAGGCAGTTGTAAGCTTGGAAGGCTTGACCAGGGCGTTCAGCGGCGGCTGCCAAACATTTCTTGTGAGATCACTTTTAGCCGCCCGGTCTAGCGCCGGGCGTTTGGATTCGGGGATTTTGGATCAATGGAACAAGTAGCATTGGCAGCGGCCACCACACCGGATATCACCCTCTGGTCGCTATTCATGCAGGCGGGCTTGGTCGTCAAGCTCGTCATGATCGGCCTTCTGGCCGCATCCGTATGGACGTGGGCAATCGTCATCGACAAGTATCTGAGCTATGCGCGAGCGCGCCGGCAGTTCGATCACTTCGAACAGGTGTTCTGGTCCGGCCAGTCGCTCGAAGAGCTCTACCGGACGCTTTCGGAGCGCAACAATACGGGCCTCAGCGCCATCTTCGTCGCCGCGATGCGGGAATGGAAGAAGTCGTTCGAGCGCGGTGCGCGCTCGCCGATCGGCTTGCAGATGCGTATCGATCGCGCCATGGACGTCACGCTCGCGCGTGAATCGGAGCATCTGATGGCGCGCCTCGGATCGCTTGCGACCATCGGCTCGGCCGGCCCGTTCATCGGTCTCTTCGGTACCGTCGTCGGTATCATGACCTCGTTCCAGGCTATCGCCGGTTCGAAATCGACCAATCTTGCGGTTGTCGCGCCCGGTATTGCCGAAGCGCTGCTGGCGACCGCCATCGGTCTGGTCGCGGCTATTCCCGCGGTTATCGCCTACAACAAGTTTTCTGGCGATGCCGGCAAGCTCTCGGCACGCATGGAAGGTTTTGCGGATGAATTCTCCGCCATTCTTTCGCGCCAGATCGATGAGAAGCTGCAGCCTCGCCAGGCTGCTCAGTAAGTAGCGGACAGAACCGGAGTAATACACATGGCAATGTCTGTTGGAGGCAAGGGTGGCGGCGGTGGCCGCCGGGGTAGTCGTCGTGGCGGAGGCCGGGGTGGCCCGATTTCCGAAATCAACGTGACGCCGCTGGTCGACGTCATGCTCGTTCTGCTGATCATCTTCATGGTGGCGGCGCCAATGATGACGTCGGGCGTACCGATCGACCTGCCGCAAACGCAGGCAGGCGCGCTCAACGCCCAGACCCAGCCCATCACCATCTCGATCAAGGCCGACGGTCAGGTGTTCATCGGGGAATCGCAAATCCAGACCACCGAAATCGCTGACAAGCTGAAGGCGATCGCCACGACCGGCTACAGCGAACGCATTTTCGTGCGTGGCGACGGCAAGGCGCCTTATGGCGTCATCGCTGACGTCATGTCGCGCATTCAGGAGGCTGGTTACAAGAATATCGGCCTGGTTACACAGCAGCAGACAACGGATCACTGACGAATCGCCATGAAGCGCAGTCTTGCCACATCTGCGGTAGTTCACATCCTGGTGCTCATCGGCGCCATGGTGACGCTGAGTGCGCCGGCGCCTTTGGAGACGCCGGAAAGCACGGCGATGGACGTCGACATCGTGCAGGCGGACCAGCTTCAGCAGGGTGAGAAGAAGGCGCCGGTGACGGATCACGTCTCGCGCAAGCCGACGACGAAGCAGGATCAGGTCGCCAACGCCCAGAACGCGGGCGAGAACAAGGTGGATATCAAGAGCCCGGTCGTGCCGACGCAGCGGCCGGAGAGTGAAACGGCAGCGTTAGCCCCGAAGAAGGTGGATGTGCCCGTTCCGCAAAATGATCCGCGGCCGAATGACGTCAAGACGATAGAGCAGAAGGATACCGAGGCTGCGCCAAAGGAAGTGGCTGCCATTCCGCAGCAAAAGCCCGAGGTGACGCCTGCTCCGACGCCGAAGACGGACCCTGCGCCGGCGACCCCGAAGGCCGATGCTGCGCCGACACCGCCGCCAACCGAGCAGCAGGCTGAAATTCCGGTCCCGAACAATGTTCCCGTGCCGGATGTCAAGCCGCAGCCGACACCGCAGAAGACCGTCGAGCAGAAGCCCGAGGTCAAGCCTGCGCCGAAGCCGGACGTGAAGGTGGCCGACGCCAAGCCGACCGACAAGACGACGACTCAGAGCACCAGCAAGAATACCTCTGCCGATGACGGCAAGAAGGATGCTGACAAGAAGCGTCAGACGGCCAAAGCCTCCAACAAGGGCTTGGACGACGGTCTTGCCGACGAGATCGCCGACGTTTTGAATAATACGTCTTCGAAGGGTGGCGCGGCGCGTTCGTCCAAACCGGCCTCGGCAGGCGCCGATACGCAGGTCGCTTCACGCGGTGGTATGAAGTCGCTTGGCGCAGGCAAGCTTAGCCAGAGCCAGCAGGACGGTTTGCGTGACCTGATACAGAAGTACTGGAACCTTCCTCCGGGTCTCGAAGGCGCCAGCGACGTGCGAATCAAGGTGCACTTCAAGCTCGACAAATCCGGGCAGATTGTTGGTGAGCCGGAGGCGACGACGAATGGTGGACCGGCTTCGACGCAGGGTGCCATGCAGTCCGCCGCCGTGCGAGCGGTTCTTCGGGCGCAATCGGAGTTCATGACCATTCTTCCGGCGGATAAGTATGACGACTGGCAGGAAGTCGTCGTCAACTTCAGCGCAGCGGATCTGGGGATGTGATGCGGGGAATGCAGCTTTCGGCAAACCACTGTCCGCGTTTTGGCCTGTCGTTGATTACGGCTCTCGTGATCATGCTGGCAGCTTCGGTATGGGTGCGGCCCGCGACTGCCGGCGGCGAGAACAACCTTAGTCATTCTGCCACGGAAAACATTCGTAACAGTGTCATGGCGAACTGGCCCCCACCTGCCGACATGACGGGCATGAAAGATGTCCGCGTCCAGGTCCGGTTTGAGCTTGATCGCGCTGGAAATATAGTTGGCAAGCCGAAGGTGACGATGACCGGCGGCCCCGAAAACACCCAAAAAGCTGTCGCGGCAAGTGCGCTGCGAGCCGTGCTCCGGTCGGCTCCGTTCAAAAACCTGCCAATGGATAAGTATGACGTCTGGAAAGAAGTAGTCATTAGCTTCAAATCGGACGACTTCGGGCATTAATGCTGAAAGGCTTGATACATATGATCAGAAAACCCTTCGTCCGTCTCCTCCTGGTACTGGCAGGCCTGATGGCAGTGCTCTCCACCCCGGCCTATGCCGTGGTCGAGCTCAACATCAACAAGGGCAACGTTCAGCCCATGCCGATCGCCATCACCGATCTGCTGTCGAATGACACCCTCGGTCCGCAGATCTCGGGCGTCATCGCCGCCGATCTGCAGCGTTCGGGGCTGTTTGCGCCGATCAACAAGCAGGCCTTCATCGAGAAGATCACCAATCCGGATTCGACGCCGCGCTTCCCGGACTGGACGTCGATCAACGCTCAGGCGCTGGTGACCGGCCGTGTGACGCAGGAGGGCGGACGCCTTCGCGCCGAATTCCGCCTGTGGGACACATTCGGTAACAGCCAGATGATCGGCCAGCAATTCTACGCTCAGCCGGACAACTGGCGCCGCGTCGCTCACATCATCGCCGATGCGATCTACCAGAAGATCACCGGCGAGAAGGGCTATTTCGATACCCGCGTCGTTTTCGTCTCCGAAAGCGGCCCGAAGACGGCTCGCAAGACGCAGCTCGGCATCATGGATCAGGACGGCGCCAATGTGCGTATGCTGACCGATGGCAGCGACCTCGTGCTGACGCCACGCTTCTCGCCCAGCCGGCAGGAAGTGACCTACATGTCCTTCGCCAACCAGCAGCCGCGCGTCTATCTGCTGCAATTGCAGACGGGCCAGCGCGAACTGGTCGGTAACTTCCCCGGCATGACCTTCTCGCCGCGCTTCTCGCCGGATGGCCAGCGTGTCATCATGAGCCTGCAGCAGGAAGGCAACGCCAATATCTACACAATGGACCTGCGCTCGCGCACCACGACACGCCTGACGTCGACCGCCGCCATCGATACGTCGCCGTCCTACTCGCCTGACGGCACGCAAATCGCCTTTGAAAGCGACCGTGGCGGCAAGCCGCAGATCTACGTGATGGGTGCCGATGGCTCCAATCAGCGCCGCATTTCCTTCGGTGATGGTTCCTATTCGACGCCGGTCTGGTCGCCGCGCGGCGATCTCATCGCCTTCACCAAGCAGTCCGGCGGCAGCTTCTCCATCGGCGTGATGAAGACCGACGGTTCCGGCGAGCGTCTGCTGACGACGGGCTTCCACAATGAAGGCCCGACCTGGGCTCCGAACGGCCGCGTCATCATGTTCTTCCGCCAGCCGGCCGGCTCGGGCGGTCCGCAGCTCTACTCCATTGATCTCACAGGCTATAACGAGCAGAAGATCCCGACTCCGGGCTTTGCTTCTGATCCGGCGTGGTCACCGCTCCTCGAGTAGTGAACGGCTTGCCACGTAATCGCCGCAAAGTCCTGTGAGTGGACCGTTTCGGGACAATTTTAGGACATCATTAACCATATTCGTTGGAATCGGATTAACCGAACCCGGTTACAGTCTGGCAACCCTGATAGAGAGACTAAGGAGAGACCGGCCATGAGCCGCATCGCAAACCCGGCCGTTGGCCACATGCAGAACCTCGCACGCAACCCGATCATGATCGCGCTTTTCGTCGGCCTTTCTCTGGCTGGCTGCGCCTCCAAGAAGGGTTTGCCGAACGATGCCAACGGTCTGGGCCTCAATGGTGCCGGCAATGCTACTCCTGGCTCCCCGCAGGACTTCACGGTCAACGTCGGCGACCGCATCTTCTTTGATACGGACAGCACGTCGATCCGTTCCGACGCTGCCCAGACGCTCGACCGTCAGGCTCAGTGGCTGGCCCGTTATCCGAACTATGCGATCACCGTCGAAGGCCATGCCGACGAACGCGGCACGCGCGAATACAACCTCGCTCTCGGCGCGCGTCGTGCATCTGCCGCCAAGGATTATCTCGCTTCGCGCGGCGTTCCAGCCAAGCGCATGAAGACGATTTCCTACGGCAAGGAGCGTCCAGTCGCCACTTGCGACGATATTTCCTGCTGGTCGCAGAACCGCCGTGCCGTCACTGTGCTGAACGGCGCCGGTTCCTGATAGGTCAATTGACCGGTCGAAATGTATAAAGGCGGCCCTCGTGGTCGCCTTTACTTTTTTGACCACACTTTGGCCGAACTCCGTTGCTTTTTGAGAGCAATTGTAAAAATCTCCTGTTCGAGCCCTCGGCCCGAAGAATCAATGAGACAGGACGATCCATATGAGAAAACTTGTCGTGGCGAGCATGCTTTGTCTCGCTGCCTTTGCAGGTAGTGAGCGTGAAGCCTCTGCCTTGTCGCTGTTTGGAATCCACCTTGGCGGCCGTGATGCCGCCTCGCAGTCGACTCGGGACAATGCGCCTCAGCAGCAAACGCAATACGGCCGTGCGCCGGTCGTCAACGTTCAGAACAGCGATGCCGAGGTTCGCGTACAGCAGCTTGAAGATCAGATGCGCCAGCTGAACGGCCGCGTCGAGGAAATGAGCTATCAGCTGCTGCAGATGCAGGAGACGATCCGCAAGGCGCAGGAAGACAATGAATTCCGCTTCCAGCAGCTCGAAAAGCGTGGCGGCAGCGCGCCTGCGTCAAACAGCGGTACGATGAAGAAGAGCGAGGCCGATGCTCCGTCCCAGGGCGCGGGCGGCCAGCAGGACGATATCGCCGGGGTCATCAGCGATTCTCAGAGTAGCGGCGTTGCGTCGCAGCAGGGTAGTGGCTCAGGAAAGCCGCCGTCCCAGCTCGGGTCGATCCAGTTTGATCAAAGCGGCGATCAGGTGGGAAGCTCGGCGACCGGGGCCAATAATGGCTCGGGTGCGCCGCCGAGCGCCAGTTCTGGAACCCAGACGGCTTCGCTTGGCAACGAAAACGATCAATACAAGGCTGCTTACGGGCACGTCCTGTCCGGCGACTATAGCGTCGCCGAACAGGAGTTCCGCCAGTATATCGAGAGCTATCCGACCAGCTCGCGCTCTGCCGATGCAAATTTCTGGCTGGGTGAAGCCCTTTATTCGCAGGGCAAATATAATGATGCGGCCAAGACTTTCCTCAACGCGCATCAGAAGTATAGCGGCTCCGAAAAGGCGCCGGAAATGCTGCTGAAGCTTGGCATGTCGCTTGCGGCACTTGATAACAAGGATACGGCCTGCGCGACGCTGCGCGAAGTGACCAAGCGTTATCCGAAGGCTTCCAAAGCCGTTACCGGCAAGGTTGCCAGCGAACAGAAGCGGCTTGCCTGCTGATTGCCATGTCTGACGATGCTGTGACTGCTGCTGCCACAGCCCTTATGCCTGAAGCCGCCGCAGCCGATTTTCTCCATTCCCTCGTCAAGCCTGCTCATATTCTCGTCGCCATTTCCGGCGGTAGCGATTCCACAGGGCTCCTGATCGCCCTTGCCGAGCAGCTCAAATCTCTTCCCCATCCGGATATTACCCTTTCCGCCGCGACGATCGATCACGGCCTGCGTGCATCCGCTGCAGATGAAGCGCTAAACGTTGCCGCTCTCTGCGCCTCGCGTGACATTCCGCATTTCGTCCGCCGCTGGGAGGGCGAAAAGCCGAAGAGCGCTATCATGGCCGCTGCCCGCGAGGCGCGCTACGAACTGCTTGCCGATCTCGCATCCGAAATTTCAGCCGATATGATCGTCACGGCCCACACGGCTGACGATCAGCGGGAGACGATTCTCATGCGCGCCTCGCGGCGGCGCGAGGGCGAAGATGGCGTCGGTACCGGTATTTCGGATGCTCTGCTGTTTGACCGCCGTATCTGGATCGTCAGGCCGTTTCTGGCCTGCCGGCGGGTGGATATCCGTGACTACCTCGACAAGCATGCCGTTTCCTGGCTCGACGACCCCAGCAACGAGGACACGCGTTTCGAGCGCGTGCGTACGCGTAAGAAGCTCGCACAGGAAACCGAAGCAGCTGTGCTTGCCGATGGTGGTGCAAATCGTACAGCGCTTTCCGGCAGGGCGGCGTCGTGGCTGGATGAATATGTGACCATTCACGCCAATGTGCTTTGTGCCATCGACCGGGCGGCTTTCTCCGGAGATGTGGCCGTCGTGACTTACGCCTTGTCCACTCTGGCCGCCGTTTTCGGTGGAGAGGTTTATGGCCCCGGTCGTCAGCAAATGGAGCGCATTCTCGACTTCGTAAAGGCAGGGCAACCGGGGCGGCGGACGGCAGGCGGGGTGGTCTTCGATCTGCGCCGCGATGCGCTCTACCTCATGCGGGAAAGTCGTAACATCGAGCCCATGACGCTGATGCCCGGCGCAAAGGCTATTTGGGACGGTCGTTTCGACGTGGCCAATTCAGGCTCGGCACCTATTCGGGTACAAGCCCGCGGGGCGCAGCTCGTTACGTCTTTTCCTCCAGATTTACCGAAAGGGGCGGTGCAGCGCGCGAGCGCGGCGATGCCGCTGATCGCGGCGGATAGGGATGAAGAGACAGGGGCTGCGGCGGTTGTGCCCCATCTTGCGCCGTTCGACCGCTTTTTGACACGATTCGACCTCATATTCGCCAACCGGCTTTCTGTCGCTTTTGGTCGTGAAGCCTATATGCGGCCGCCGCTTTCAGCCCTATAGACGGAAAAAACATGCGTCGATGTGGTTTGCCTTGGCAACGGCTTGGCGCAACCCTATGTTAGGGATCAAGTAATGCCGTCGCTTACGCGGCGGAAGTTTCAGTGCTGGGGAGTTCGATGAACCCTAATTTTCGTAATTTCGCTCTGTGGGCAATCATAGCTCTGCTGTTGATTGCCCTGTTCAGTATGTTTCAGAACGCGCCGGCACAAACAGGCTCCAGGGAAATTCCGTATTCGCAGTTCCTTCGGGAAGTTGATTCCGGCCGTGTTCGTGACGTGACCGTCACGGGCAATCGCGTCGTTGGCAGCTATGTCGAAAACGGTACGCCCTTCCAGACCTATGCTCCGGTCGTCGACGACAGCCTGCTTGACCGCCTGCAATCCAAGAACGTCAACATTGTTGGCCGTCCGGAATCTGATGGATCATCCAGCTTCCTGAGCTATCTCGGCACCCTGTTGCCGATGTTGCTGATCCTTGGCGTCTGGCTGTTCTTCATGCGGCAGATGCAAGGCGGCTCGCGCGGCGCCATGGGCTTCGGCAAGTCGAAGGCAAAGCTTCTGACGGAAGCGCATGGCCGCGTCACCTTCGAGGACGTCGCCGGTGTCGACGAAGCCAAGCAAGATCTGGAAGAAATCGTTGAATTCCTGCGCGATCCGCAGAAGTTCCAGCGTCTCGGCGGTCGAATCCCGCGCGGTGTTTTGCTTGTGGGACCTCCCGGTACGGGTAAGACGCTTCTGGCGCGCGCCATCGCCGGCGAAGCCAATGTGCCGTTCTTCACCATTTCGGGTTCCGACTTCGTCGAAATGTTCGTTGGTGTCGGCGCAAGCCGCGTCCGTGACATGTTCGAGCAGGCGAAGAAGAATGCGCCCTGCATCATCTTCATCGACGAAATCGACGCCGTCGGCCGCCATCGTGGCGCCGGTCTTGGCGGCGGTAACGACGAGCGCGAGCAGACATTGAACCAGTTGCTGGTCGAGATGGACGGTTTTGAAGCCAATGAGGGCATCATCCTCATTGCCGCCACCAACCGCCCCGACGTTCTCGACCCCGCGCTGTTGCGTCCGGGCCGTTTCGACCGTCAGGTCGTCGTGCCGAACCCGGATATCATCGGCCGCGAGCGCATCCTCAAGGTTCATGCCCGCAACGTGCCGCTGGCACCGAATGTCGATCTGAAGACGCTTGCTCGCGGTACGCCCGGCTTCTCCGGTGCCGATCTGATGAACCTCGTCAACGAAGCCGCCCTGATGGCTGCCCGCCGCAACAAGCGCGTGGTCACCATGCAGGAATTCGAAGACGCCAAGGACAAGATCATGATGGGCGCCGAGCGCCGCTCTTCGGCCATGACCGAGGCGGAAAAGAAGCTCACTGCCTATCACGAGGCCGGCCACGCCATCACGGCGCTCTATGTCGACCTCGCCGATCCCTTGCACAAGGCGACCATCATTCCGCGCGGCCGTGCACTCGGCATGGTCATGCAGCTTCCCGAGGGCGATCGCTACTCGATGAGCTACAAGTGGATGGTCTCGCGCCTCTGCATCATGATGGGTGGCCGCGTTGCAGAAGAGCTGACCTTCGGCAAGGAGAACATAACCTCCGGCGCGTCCTCCGACATCGAGCAGGCTACGAAGCTTGCGCGTGCGATGGTGACGCAGTGGGGCTTCTCCGACGAGCTCGGTCTGGTTGCTTATGGCGAGAACCAGCAGGAAGTCTTCCTCGGTCACTCCGTTTCGCAGTCGAAGAATGTTTCGGAAGCGACCGCGCAGACGATCGACAATGAAGTACGCCGCCTGATCGATCAGGCCTATCATCAGGCCAAGGATATCCTCACCGAACAGCATGACGGGTTCGTGGCAATCGCCGAGGGCCTTCTCGAATACGAGACGCTGACGGGCGAAGAGATCAAGGCGCTTATTCGCGGCGAAAAGCCGGCTCGTGACCTCGGTGACGACACGCCGCCGAGCCGCGGTTCGGCAGTGCCGAAGACCGGCGCGAAGAAGGATGGCTCGCTCGGCGCCAAGGAAGGCGATGAGCCCGAAGGTGGCTTCGAGCCGCAGCCGCGCTAACGCCTGAGATAGCTGAAAACGCAGACGAAGAGGCCAGCTTCCTTTCATCGGAAGCTGGCCTTTTTCTTGATTGGCGCGAAGACAGCGCAGGCTATAGCGGCCCGGCCCGATGCCTGGTGTTAGGCCTGCGAAACGGCACTGCTATGCGATGGGTGGAGCGAGGACTGGTTCCAGGCCGCCGGTTTCAAAACCCTGTTTGCCGGCTGCGGGGATCTGACATGGCAGCGCTTCGGCATCGGGCAAAGCGCGAGCAGCGAAGTTTGAAGACGGTTCTGATCCAGAATGAGCAGCCAGATGGCTCGGTTTCGGTGGGGAACTGGCGTTTTTTAGTGCTTATTAATGGTAACGCGTTGTAATAGGCTTTCTCGGTAATTTACGTGCCGATTTTTACAATCTGTGGCATGAGCCACAAGCGTCGATGCTCGTCGTGTCTCCGGAGTCTGGAACAGCGATTTCGATGCCGCTGCACCTGGTTAAGGTGCCGCAACGACAGGAGTGCATATGAAACGTCGCTATTTCGGAACTGACGGAATTCGCGGTCAATCCAATATCTATCCGATGACGCCGGATCTTGCCATGCGCGTGGGTATCGCTGCCGGCACCATCTTCCATCGAGGTAGCCACCGTCACCGAGTGGTCATCGGCAAGGACACGCGTCTTTCAGGCTACATGCTGGAGAACGCGATGGTTGCCGGCTTCACCGCCGCCGGCGTCGATGCCTTCGTTCTCGGTCCTATCCCCACACCTGCCGTCGCCATGCTGACACGGTCGCTGCGCGCCGACATCGGGGTCATGATTTCCGCATCGCATAATCCTTACGAAGACAACGGCATCAAGCTTTTCGGTCCTGACGGATACAAGCTCTCAGACGAGCTGGAGATGCAGATCGAAGACCTCCTCGAAAAGGATATGACGGAGCATCTGGCCAAAGCCGCGAATATTGGCCGTGCCAAGCGCGTGGACGGTGTGCATGACCGCTATATCGAACATGCCAAGCGCACCTTGCCGCGCGACGTCACGTTGCAGGGTCTGCGTATCGCCATCGATTGTGCCAACGGTGCGGCCTACAAGGTTGCGCCTGCCGCGCTGTGGGAACTGGGCGCCGAAGTCGTGACCATCGGCAACGAGCCAAACGGCACGAATATCAATCTCAATTGCGGCTCCACCAGCCCGGTGGCACTTCAGAAGAAGGTAGACGAAGTACGCGCCGATATCGGCATAGCGCTGGATGGCGACGCCGATCGCGTCATCATCGTCGACGAGACCGGCACGGTCATCGATGGCGACCAGCTGATGGCTGTCATCGCGGAAAGCTGGGCCGATAGCCAATTGCTGCGCGGCAATGGGATTGTTGCGACCGTGATGTCCAATCTCGGTCTGGAGCGCTTCCTGGACGAGCGCGGCATGTCCCTGGCCCGCACCGCTGTTGGTGATCGCTATGTCGTCGAGCATATGCGCAAGCACAATTACAATGTCGGTGGCGAGCAGTCCGGTCACATCGTGCTTTCGGACTATGGCACTACAGGCGATGGCCTCGTCGCCGCGCTGCAGATCCTTGCCGCGGTGAAGCGCACGGGCAAGCCGGTCAGCGAAGTCTGCCGGCGTTTCGAGCCGGTGCCGCAACTGCTGCGCAATGTTCGGATTTCCGGCGGCCGGCCGCTGGAAGACAATCAGGTGATGAAGGCAATCGCGGATGCCGAAAGCGAGCTTGCGCGCAATGGCCGCCTGGTGATCCGCCCTTCAGGCACCGAACCTTTGATCCGGGTCATGGCGGAAGGCGACGATCGTGGTCAGATCGAGCGCATCGTTGGTGGGTTGATCGACGTGATCTCGAGCGTGCGCACCGCTGCCTGAGCGGCGGGCCGCAATCATCGCGAATATCGGACGAATGGCCGCCTTTATCCAAGGCGGCCATATTGTTTGCGGCTCCAATTAGATGGCTGCTCGCTTATTGGAACATTTCGCCGGGATAGGCGCCCCAGAGCCTGTCTTGTCTGACATAGCCTTTCGCCGAATGCTCTCTGACGGAGACGCGGCACCAGGTTCCCGTGCAGGAATGTAATGAAAGCAACACGCGTGGCTGCAGCTCGGCAACCGTGGGGCCCGTCGGCTCCGGGTTGGTACGCAACAGCGCGTTCTTGGTCAGCCAAGGGGCGACCACAGCCGTGCGTGCTCCGGAGAGAAGAGCACTGTGCATCCATCCGGTAACGCCGGTATCGTCGCGAACCTGCCGCCAATGGCCATATTCGTCGATGATTTCCATGGGAAGGCCAGGCTTCATATAGATCCATTTGGTGGCATAGATCGTCGACGGGCCGACGCGCATGCGCGCCTTATGCGCTTTCACCGAAACGAAGCGGGGAATCGGCAATCCCGTCTCGCGCCCCTTGTTCCATGCGGTGGCGGTAACGGGTTTTACAGGTGTAGGGTTGGCCAGAGCGCCGGTGCTCAGAAAGACAAGGGTCAAGCATAGGCCGATGCATATTTTTCGATAGTAGCTCACGGCTCACTCCTGAGTTAACCCCCCGGACGCCGTACTGTAATGGTCGGATTCTTGCCAATTGGTTTAGAGAACCGGAGCGGGCTGCGGGTCTGGGCCCATGCTTTTGTCGCGTGCAAGAAAAAGGCCGATGGGTCTATCTAGTTCGCGTTATTTGAATATTTTGTAAATCTAATATAAATACTGGAGTATAATTCGTGAATAAACAGGGTAAATATTCGTAGTTAATCAGGTTTTAACTCCTTTTGCTCATTATCCCCATCATGTCTTTTCGATCGGCAAGCATCTGCTGTGCCAATGGCAAGAAATTTGGAGCCAAAGCCATGATGAAAACCCTGATCGGCGCACTTGCCACTTTGCTTGTCGGCACGTCAGCCTTCTCTGCTGATCTTTATACACCGGAGCCCCAGCAGCCGGCAGAGGTGTCTGTCGCACAGTCCAGCGGCTGGTATCTGCGCGGCGATGTCGGCTACGCCTTCACCAATCTGCGCGGGTCCAACTACTTTCAAGGTTCCAATTCCAGCCTGGTAGATTTTGACAGCGCAAAGCTGGATGGCAATGTCACGCTCGGCGGCGGTGTCGGTTATCAGATCAACAACTACCTGCGCACGGACGTGACGCTGGACTATCTCTTCAAGTCCGACTTCAAGGGGTCCACGAAGGGTGATTGCGGTAGCTGTGGCCCGGGCTACACGGTTGTTCCCGCGACCTCCCGCGATCTGGCATCTCTGACAGCGTATAGCTTGCTCGCCAACGCCTATGTCGACCTCGGTACCTATGGCCTGTTCACGCCCTACGTCGGCGGCGGTCTCGGCGGCACCTACGTCAAGTGGAGCAACCTGAAGAACACCTCGTGCTCGGATGCCAATCCGGACTCGTGCGACGGATCGGTCAGCCATAATGGTCGCGGCAGCTGGCGCTTCACCTATGCGCTGATGGCCGGTACCTCGATCGACCTGACCTGCAACCTCAAGGCCGACGTCGGCTATCGCTACCGCCACGTCGCCGGCGGCGATATGTTCGGTTATGCGGAAAATGGCGGCCCCGGCTACGACAAGGGCATCAACCTGCATGAAGCCCGCATCGGTGCTCGCTACACCTTCGGCGGATGCCAGACTGCAAGCTACATGCCGCCGGCCGATATTCCGATCCAGCCCGTCTACAAGTAAGCGCCCTTCGCGCAAGCCATTGAAAAGCCGTCCGGTTTCCCCCGGGCGGTTTTTGCTTTTTCTCCTCTCCCGTTAAGCAATTTTCCCGCGCCTTAAAGCTTCATTAACCATGAATTCCCTATGGTTAATGAAATGAGAATGGTGGCTTCCCGGTCACGGCCCCTCTTTTTGGGTGCTGGAAAGGCCAATGAAGCGACCAATTCGATATGCGGGCACCCGCAGAAAGATGGAAGGCGAGGGGGTAATGATCCGTTTCGACGCTTTGGCGCTGGCCGCAGCGATGGCAGTCGCATCGGCGGGCGCTGCCCTTGCCGGCGATGCGCCGCCGCCGGAAATCAAGATGCCGGAAGTGAGCGTCAAGGATGCGAAGGGATGGTATGTCCGCGGCGATGTCGGCTATGCCGTCAACGCCAGCCGTACCGATACGAAGTTCCGCGCCTTCGATCCGGCCAGTGGCGACTACAGCTCGGGCAGCTTCGATTCCAACCGGTTCGGCGGCGATTTCTCCGGCGGTCTCGGCGTCGGCTATCAATTCAATGATCTGTTCCGCGCTGACGTTACCGGCGATTTCTTCAGTGGCAACTATGATGGCCAAGTGTCGAGCGGCTTGCTGTGCTCCGGCGGGGCAGGCGGCACCGGCTGCTCCACCAAGGCGCGATCCTCGTTCAGGGCCGGCAGCCTGATGGTCAATGGCTATGTCGATCTTGGGACCCTTGCGGGCTTCACGCCCTATCTGGGTGCGGGTCTCGGTGCGACCCGGGTTTCCTGGAGCAATGTCAATGCAGTCGGCTCCTGCGTCGACGGCGGCTCAAGCTGCGGTGGCGCTGCCGCGGTCAGCACGCGCTATCCCGGCGATAGCGATTGGCGCATGACTTACGCATTGATGGCAGGTGTGGCCTACGAGGTTGCGCCGAATGTGAAGGTCGACCTCGGTTATCGTTTCTCCCATGTCGCCGGCGGCGACATGTTCGGCTATTCCGCTGGCGATACGGCAGCCGGTGCAGGCGGTACGATGGGGCGCGATGGCGCGCTGTCGCGTCACGAAATTCGGATCGGCCTGCGGATTACCACCTGGTAGGCCAATGCCTATGGCGTCGTCAGGATGTAGGCAATACGCCGGAAGAAATCCAAGGTGCGGAACAGATGCGCGGGTATGCGTCGCCACGGGGAAGCCTTGGCGGCACGATAGTCGCGGCGCCAGCCGATCATCGTGCTTCTCTGCAGCCGGCTGAAGCCGACGATATTGGCATTGGTGGTGAATATGGATGCATGCATGTCCCAGCCGCGTTCGATGGCGACATCCCAGGGCAGAGACATCACGGCCAACGCTTTGACGATCTTTTCCGCGCCCTTGCGTGTCACGAGGTAGCAGGCCGTCGAACCCTGAGGCCCGAAAAGGCAGCGACCGACGACATCACCTTTCCGGCTGTTGGCCGTGGCACGGAAACCGCGCCAACGATGATTGACGAGTTTGATCAGATCGGCCGTCGGCGCCGCCTCTTTGGTCGCGACGGCGCGGGTAAGGAAATCTGCATCCAAGGCCACGTCATCCTCGATGACCAAGGCCATGTCGTCACCACTCGCGAGAAACTTACGCAAAGCCGCCAGATGGCTTCGATAGCAACCATATTCCCCGGACAGGATGGTTCGGCCATGGCGCCGCTCGAAGCGGGCGTGATCGACGTCGATCCACTGATCGCGCGGGACGAGCGCGCCGTCCACGCCGTTGATTCTTTCAAACCGGAAACCGAACTCGCCGCTCTGCCGCTCTATCTCCGCCAGCCTGTCCGCCGCCCTGTCAATATTGATCAGATAGACCGGGATAGGTTGCATGAGGACGAGTGGGCTTTCGGCAAATGCAGTAAGAGACATCGAGCACACTTGTTGTTTTCCGTCGGCGCAAATCAATCGGCGCCGGGACTTATATGATTGCGCGTCGGCACATAAACCAGTCTTTTTGAGGCTTAATTTAGCGTGACTCCATTGCGTGTACCTTGCCCCTTCATCAAACTTTACGCACGGATTTGTGATCTTACGCCGCAGGCGCATTTTGCTGTTGCGCTCACTGGCGGCTTCCAATATATCCAGCGGCGGGACACTCCTCCCCAACGAGGAGCTTTCTATCTGAGAGGATAGCATCATGACTAAGCTCGCCAAGCCGGACATCCGTCCGAATAATACCCATTTCTCTTCTGGTCCATGCTCGAAGCGTCCAGGTTGGACACTTAACGCTCTTTCCGACGCGGCTCTCGGCCGTTCGCACCGCGCGAAAGTCGGCAAGGCCAAGCTGAAGCAGGCCATTGATCTTACCCGCGAAATTCTCGAAGTCCCGGCGGATTACCGCATCGGCATCGTTCCCGCCTCGGACACTGGTGCCGTCGAAATGGCGCTCTGGTCGCTGCTCGGCGAACGTGGCGTCGATATGGTCGCCTGGGAAAGCTTCGGTGCAGGCTGGGTTACCGACGTCGTCAAGCAGCTGAAGCTCAAGGACGTCCGCAAGCTCGAAGCCGGTTACGGCGAGCTTCCTGATCTTTCCACGATCGATTTTGATCGTGACGTGGTCTTCACCTGGAACGGCACCACCTCTGGCGTCCGTGTTCCGAACGGTGATTTCATTCCGGCCGATCGCAAGGGCCTGACGATCTGCGACGCCACATCGGCTGCCTTCGCGCAGAAGCTCGATTTCGCCAAGCTCGATGTCGTTACCTTCTCCTGGCAGAAGGTTCTGGGCGGCGAGGGCGCTCATGGCGTCATCATCCTGTCGCCGCGTGCCGTCGAGCGTCTGACCACCTATCAGCCTGCCTGGCCACTGCCGAAGATCTTCCGCATGACCAGCGGCGGCAAGCTCATCGAAGGTATCTTCACCGGTGAGACGATCAACACGCCGTCGATGCTCTGCGTCGAGGACTATATCGACGCTCTGCTCTGGGCCAAGGATCTCGGTGGTCTCAAGGCTCTGATCGGCCGTGCTGACGCCAACGCCAAGGTCATTCACGACTTCGTCGCCGCCAACGGCTGGATTGCCAATCTCGCCGCCAAGGTCGAGACACAGTCCAATACGTCGGTCTGCCTGAAGATCGTCGACAAGGACGTTGCCGCTCTCGACGAAGACGGTCAGGCGAATTTCGCCAAGGGCCTGGTCGCGCTCCTCGAAAAGGAAGGCGTCGCCTATGACGTCGGCCACTATCGTGATGCTCCGTCTGGTCTGCGTATCTGGGCCGGCGCTACCATCGAAGCTTCCGATATGCAGAAGCTGATGCCTTGGCTCGCCTGGGCTTTCGAAACGCAGAAGGCGACGCTCTCCCAGGCCGCCGCCTGAGACTTTGAGCGTTTACGGCTCCGCCCCGATAGGCGGAGCCCAGCATTCCGAATTCATCGTTACCCGACCTTTTTCAGGAGGCCTACCATGGCACCTCGCGTTCTCGTATCCGACGAACTGTCGGAAACCGCCGTCCAGATTTTCCGCGATCGTGGCGTCGAAGTCGATTTCCAGCCGCAGCTCGGCAAGGACAAGGACAAGCTGTTCGAGATCATCGGCAATTATGATGGTCTCGCCATCCGTTCCGCCACCAAGGTGACCGAGAAGATCATCGAGGCGGCGAAGAACCTCAAGGTTGTCGGCCGCGCCGGCATCGGCGTCGACAATGTCGATATTCCGGCCGCATCGCGCCGCGGTATCATCGTCATGAACACGCCGTTCGGCAATTCGATCACCACGGCCGAGCATGCCATCGCGCTGATGTTCGCCGTTGCTCGCCAGCTTCCGGCTGCCGACGCCTCGACCCAGGCCGGCAAGTGGGAAAAGTCGAAGTTCATGGGTGTCGAAATCACCGGCAAGACGCTCGGCATCATCGGTGCCGGCAATATCGGCTCCATCGTGATTGCCCGCGCCCTCGGCCTGAAGATGCATGTGCTTGCCTACGATCCGTTCCTGTCGAAGGAGCGCGCCGAGGAAATGGGCGTGACCAAGGTCGAGCTCGACGAGCTTTTCGCCGGCGCCGACTTCATCACCCTGCACGTGCCGCTGACCGACAAGACCCGCAACATCATCGACGCCAGCGCGATCGCCAAGATGAAGCAGGGCGTTCGCATCATCAACTGCGCCCGTGGCGGTCTCGTCGATGAGGCAGCTCTTGCCGCGGCGATCAAGTCCGGCCATGTCGCCGGCGCTGCCTTCGACGTCTTTGAAGTCGAGCCCGCCAAGGAAAGCCCGCTGTTCGGCCTGCCGAATGTCGTCTGCACGCCGCATCTCGGTGCCTCCACCACGGAAGCACAGGAGAACGTCGCGCTACAGGTGGCCGAGCAGATGGCCGATTACCTCGTCAAGGGTGCCGTCTCCAACGCCATCAACATGCCCTCGATCACCGCCGAGGAAGCGCCGATCCTGAAGCCGTTCATCAGGCTTGCCGATGTTCTCGGCGCCTTTGTCGGCCAGGTCACGGATGATCCGATCAAGGAAATCGAAATCCTCTACGACGGCGTCACCGCGAACATGAACACCAAGGCCCTGACGAGCGCGCTGCTTGCTGGCCTGATCCGCAATCAGGTTGCCGACGTCAACATGGTTTCGGCACCGATCATGATCAAGGAAAAGGGCGTCGTCCTTGCCGAAGTGAAGCGCGACAAGACCGGTGTCTATGACGGCTATATCAAGCTGACGGTCACCACCGACAGCATGACGCGTTCCGTTGCCGGAACTGTCTTCTCGGATGGCAAGCCACGCTTCATCCAGATCAAGGGTATCAACCTCGATGCCGATGTCGGCAACCACATGGTCTATCTCGCCAATACCGACGTACCCGGCATGATCGGCTTCATCGGCACGACGCTCGGCTCCGCTGGCGTCAACATCGCCAACTTCCAGCTCGGCCGCGACAAGCAGGGCGGCGATGCCATCGCGCTGCTCTATGTCGATGGTCCGATCAGCGATGAGGTGCTTGCCAAGCTGACGGCGCATCACGCGATCCGCCAGGCCAAGCCGCTGGTATTCAACGTCGACTAAGCTTCTTCTCCTCCAGCAGGAGGTGGAGACATCCATTTGCTCCTCGCGAGAGCCAAATCCGAAACCCGGTGCGACGCAAGTTGCGCCGGGTTTCTTCCATTGTTGCAGGGGTTGTGGATAAGTCGTGCCGGCGCACTATCGAGCTTTGCCAAACGGGCCTATCTCTTTGTCATGGAGGCATTGCGGAAGAACATTCTCGGGGAAGGAATGGGCACGCCGATCGAGTGGCTGGCAAAGCCGGTCTCGATTGCGATCGTGCTTTTCGCGCGGGCCATTACCGCGGTGAGGGCAATCTGGCCCGAGAGCGGCATGAATACCCGCCGCTGCATCTACTTCGCCAATCATTCCAGCCATGGCGATTTCATCCTGATCTGGGCGGTGTTGCCACCCAGGCTGCGCCGGCGCGTTCGGCCTGTTGCCGGCGCCGATTACTGGCTGAAATCCTCTCTCAACAGCTTCATCGGCCGCGATGTCTTCAATGCCGTGCTGATCGAGCGGGACCGCGAGGCGCGCAAGGAAGATCCGGTTACGCAGATGACGCAGGCGTTGGATGACGGTTCGTCCCTGATCCTGTTTCCAGAGGGCACCCGCAATCTGACCGAGGTGCCGCTGCAGCCGTTCAAGAGCGGGCTCTTTCATCTCACCCAGGCTCGCCCGGATATCGATCTCGTTCCCGTCTGGATCGACAATCTCAATCGCGTCATGCCGAAGGGCGAGTTCGTGCCCATTCCGCTGATCTGCACAGTTACCTTCGGCGAGGCCCTGCACATCGGCGAGGCCGAAGAGAAGGCGGATTTCCTGGCGAGGGCCGAAGCGGCCCTGCTGGCGCTTGCGCCGAAGCGGGCGGGGGATTGAGCATGAGTGCTGCCAGCGCCGATCTGATCCATCTCGTTCTCGGCATTTTCGGCGTGTTGATCGTCGCCTCCATCGTCGGCTATGTGCTCGAACAGCGCCTGTCGCCGGATGGATCGAATGCGGCGATTGAAAACCTGAATGCGCGCATCAAGGCCTGGTGGGTTATGGTGGTGCTGATCGGCATCGCCTTCGTGGCCGGCCGTGCCGGCGTCATCCTGCTCTTCGCCTTCTGCTCCTTTGCGGCGCTGCGCGAATTCGTGACGCTGATCAACACAAAGCGAGCCGACCATTGGGCGCTGGCCGCTGCCTTCTTCGTCGCCGTGCCGGTGCAATATTATCTGCTCTGGGCCGAGCAATACGGCATCTATTCGATCTTCATTCCTGTCTATGCCTTCCTGTTCATGCCGATCATCGCGGTGCTGCGCGGCGATACCGAGCGGTTTCTCGTGCGTATCGCCGAGGTGCAATGGGCGCTGATGATCTGCGTCTTCTGCGCCTCGCACGTGCCGGCGCTGCTCACCCTGCATATTCCGGGCTATGAGGGCCGCAACGTACTGCTGATCGCCTTCCTGGTGATCGTCGTGCAGCTCAGCGACGTGCTGCAATATGTCTGGGGCAAGCTCTTCGGCAAGACGAAGATCGCGCCGCGGCTGTCGCCTTCGAAAACCGTCGAAGGCTTCGTCGGCGGGGTTGTCAGTGCCTCGCTGATCGGCGCGGCGCTCTGGTGGGTGACACCGTTCACACCGCTGCAGGCCGGGCTACTTGCCTTCGTCATTACGATCATGGGCTTCTTCGGCGGCCTGGTGATGTCGGCGATCAAGAGGGATCGTGGCGTCAAGGATTGGGGCCATCTGATCGAAGGTCATGGCGGGCTGATCGACCGGCTGGATTCGGTCGTCTTCTCGGCGCCTATCTTCTTCCACCTCGTTCGCTTCTGGTGGTCGGTGTCATGAGCGGCCGGCTGAAAGCGCTTGCCGGCAGCAGCATCGTGCATGTGCTTTTCGCGTTCCTTGCCATGGGCGGCTGGGCCGTTTTCGCCAATCGTGCGCATCCGATGCCGCGCCCTTTGATTGCCGGCCTCGTGCAAGGCGTGCTTTCGGGCTGCCTGACGCTGTTTTTGAAGTCTGCCGTCGAGGCTTTGTCGCGACGGTTCAGTGGCTTTACGGTCCTCTGGGCGCCGCCGCTGATTGCGTGCCTGGGCTCGGCGGCGATCCTGGTGACCATCCATGCCTTGAGCGGCACGCCGGAGATCCTGAAGACGATTGCCGTGCCGCTGCTGGTGTCGTCGAGCTATGCGGCGATCTACAATTATTCGATTTCCGGCGGGAGGCGCCGAAGCATGACGGGTGAGAGCCATGGCGGGTGAGGGGATAGGAGACAGGCGGCCATTGGCCAGCCGCAATACGCGATGGGCGCAAGCCCTGGCGCGGCGCATGACCGCGCTTTCGATCACACCGAACCAGATATCGCAGGCGAGCATGGCGATGGCAGCGCTGGCCGGCGCCAGCTTCTGGCTTTCCGGTACTGGCGGCACGGGGATGCGTGTACTGCTGCTCATCCTCGGAGCCTTGTTCTGCCAGCTGCGCCTGCTCTGCAACCTGCTGGATGGAATGGTGGCCGTCGAGGGTGGCAAGGGGGAAGCCGATGGACCCTTCTGGAACGAATTTCCGGACCGCATCGCCGATATCCTGATTTTCGCCGGCATCGGCTACGGCATAGCGTCTCCCGGGCTCGGCTGGGCCACTGCCGCCTTTGCCGTGCTGACGGCCTATGTCCGCGAGCTCGGGCGCGCGACAGGCAATCCCAGCGATTTCGGCGGGCCGATGGCCAAGCAGCACCGCATGGCCGTCATCACCGCGGCGGCGCTCCTCTCCGTTGTCGAGGCCTTGTGGACCGGCGGCATATGGATCTTGACCATTGCGCTGTGGATCGTCGCGGTCGGGTCGGTCGTAACCGTGCTGCGCCGTGGGCGCAATCTGATCGGACATTTGAAAGCCAGGGGGTGATTCGCATCTCGGCCTGCCCCTTGCGCCGGATGGCAATCCTTTCTATATCCCTCCACAATTGAGGTGGGCCGCAAAGAGCGGCTGATACGCCCCGCATGATGAAAATTCGCCGCTTTTGCATGGCATCCAGCGGTGAGAAGCATGATCCCAAAAAGTGTGTAACGGTTTTTGGATAAGATCATGCGAAATCAAATAGAGAGAGCGTGACGGCTTTTCGCAGAAAGGTCATTCCGCTCGGCAGCATCGAAGATCGTTCAAGACTGGCGGCAACGACCGTGAATACACTGGATTTTGACAAGAGGCCGGAAGATACCCGCGTCGTCGTCGCCATGTCGGGCGGCGTCGACAGCTCCGTCGTTGCCGGCATTTTGAAGCAGCAGGGCTATGATGTGCTCGGCATTACGCTGCAGCTCTATGATCATGGCGCAGCCGTGCATCGCGCCGGCTCCTGTTGCGCCGGCCAGGATATCGACGATGCGCGCCGGGTCTGCGAGACGCTCGGCATCCCGCATTACGTGCTCGACTATGAAAAGCGCTTCCGCGAGACCGTGATCAATCCTTTCGCCGAGAGCTATGTCGCCGGCGAGACGCCGATCCCCTGCGTCGCCTGCAACCAGACCGTCAAGTTCGCCGATCTTCTGTTGACTGCCAAGGAACTCGGCGCCGACGCTCTGGCGACCGGCCACTACATTCGCTCGCGCCCGAACCCATCCGCCGACAATCCCGGCCGCCGTGCGCTTTACCGCCCGGCCGATGCCGATCGCGACCAGAGCTACTTCCTCTTTGCCACCACGCAGGAGCAGATCGACTATCTGCGCTTTCCGCTCGGCGGCATGCCGAAGGCCGAGACGCGCGCGCTTGCCGAGGAAATGGGCCTCGTCGTCGCCAAGAAGGCCGACAGCCAGGACATCTGTTTCGTGCCGCAAGGCAAGTATTCCGACGTGATCGCCAAGCTGAAGCCGAATGCGGCGCTCGCCGGCGAGATCGTGCATCTCGATGGCCGTGTGCTCGGCCAGCATGAGGGCATTCTGCATTATACAATCGGCCAGCGCCGCGGCATCGGTGTCGCCACCGGCGAGCCGCTTTATGTCGTCTATCTCGATGCCCGCTCGCGCCGCGTCATCGTCGGCCCGAAGGAAGCGCTGGAAACGCACCGCGTCTATCTGCGCGACGTCAACTGGCTCGGCGACGAGCCGTTGGCTCAGGCGGCTTCCGGCGAGGGTTTTGCCTGCTACGCCAAGGTCCGCTCCACCCGCGCGCCGTCGCCGGCTGTGCTGCACATCGATGCCAGCGGCATCTATGTCGACCTGACGATCGGCGAAGCCGGCGTTGCGCCCGGACAGGCCTGCGCGCTCTATTCGGCGCCGGGTGACGACGCCCGCGTCTATGGCGGCGGCTTCATCGAACGCTCTGAGCGCGAGCCGGTCGCCGAGGCCTCGCTGAAGGCTCTGCTTGCCAGTCCCGTCGCGGCGTGACGGCCGGTCGGCATCGGCAATGAGAAAGCACTGATTTTTCCACATCATCCGCTTGACACAAAGCCGAGCCGCACCTTATAAGCCGCTCAACCGACGGGCCAACGCTTTTCGAGCGACGGTTCGTTTGACCTCTACGCATGATATTCAGAGATCAAGCGTTGATATGGCGGAGTAGCTCAGTAGGTCAGAGCAGAGGAATCATAATCCTTGTGTCGGGGGTTCAAATCCCTCCTCCGCTACCATCAAAACACCAGGTAGTTTTCGATCGGCGATTGCTGTTTCTCAATCATTGAGATCACAACAGTATTCTTCGCCCGCTTCGCGCATGCATAGCGGATCCCGCACGCCTGTCTCCATGCGGACAAATCGTCAGATCATGGTCGCCCAGAGACCCTCAGTCTTCCTTCATCGGTATCTCGGCTTCTTTGACCGCTTTGATAAATGCCAGCCGGGCTTGCTCGGGAGTGCGTTTGCCGCTGATCACGTCGGCGCAGACGGATAGGGCGTGGTCCAGCGCAGGGGCTTCTTCAAGCGGCCAATCTTCGATGAGCGCCCAGCTGGCGGCCTGGGTTGTGTCGATGACGACCCATTCTTCCGGTTTCTCAAGAGCGATGGTGACCGCCTTGCTCCATTTTCTCTGCGTCACGGAAAACCCTCGAATTCGTGGATGCCTGTCGCCTGTCTCATAGGCCGATTCATCTCGCGTGGCGAGGTGGTTTCGTTCGGAAGGGAAGGCGCGCTGGGCGTTTCGCGGAGGTGGGATGCCAGGACAAGCGGAAACAAAGTCTGTCGTCGTAGCGCATGGCAGCTCGGCAATGGTCCGCCGGCCGCATCAGCGTTCCTTACATGAATTGAACACCCAAGCTGTTGATCTTTCGCCAGCGGACTTCGCAGGCCATGAGCCTGTTGTCAGCGAGCTGGAGATTGAAGCTGCTTGGGGCTGAGAGCGGGTTTTCAATCTGGATCATCGCACCCGTATCAGAGAGATTTCTGACGATGCAGTCGAAGACCGAGCGTCCATCGTTGAAGATGATCTTGGCTCCAAGAAGTGTCCGCTTTCGCGCGGCTGTTCGGCTTTCTGGCGAGGATTCGGTCATCGCTTTGGTTCCGGATATAGTTTTACTAATCTGTTATGTTCTAATATCGCAAAAGTTAATATGGTACTTCCAGGCTGGCGTTTTTCACCTGTCCGAGCGCTCGCGGCAAAGCTGCGAAATGTCGCTATTGGATGCTGTTGCGGGTGATGGCTGTGGCTTCGGATCGCGAAGTTCTTCAGTGCCAACTTGCCAAATTGTCGGCTGGCCCTTAGCCGGATATCCCTTGCAAATCGTGCGTGCCTCGACCGGGGCGAACAAGTTGTCTCTACTTGCGTTGTATTTCCAGACAGTCAACGCAAATCCGCGCAACATGCCTTGCAAGACGAAACATGCTCTGGCACCGTGCCGCCGCAGGGGAACGGGGTTTTCAATGAGATTATTTTTAGCGGCGGCTACTGTTTTGGTGGTCGCCAATTCTGTAATGGCTGCTGATGATCCGGTAACAAATGCGTACCGGGTCTGTAAGATGATAGACAATACTGGCTTGTTCACGGCGCCGTGTCAGGTTTCCAGCCGGAAATACACGGTGACCGCGACGATCGATCTACCGACTGCCGATGCCAGGAAAGCCTGCACACAGATCGTCGGCGTCGTTTCTTCGAAGGGATTTCATTTCCTCAACGCAGAATGGACCGTGCAGATCAAGTCGCCGACCGGCGGCGACAAGCCCGTTGCATCCTGCAGGTTGCCGAAATGACAACTCTAGGCTGAGGCATTCAGCTCTTCCTCAGCAAAGGCGAGCTGCAATTCCATCTGAATAGCATGCATGAAGAGGGCGGCTTGCCGCGAGATTTCGTCTTCGTCCATTCCCTGCTCTGTCAAGGTGGCGGCAAAACCTGCCATTTCCGAGCGCCAGAAACGATTGGCTTCCTCGCCGTGAAGCTGCAGCAGGGCGTTGGCACACCGCCTGATATCGCTGGTACGCCTGTCGGCCGGGAATGCTAAAAGCGACATAATCTCTCCGTCAATGGCGTGGCGAATCGCCTGCCTTTGTTGGAACAATCGCTTGCAGTGGTTCACAAAAGATGAATGGCTTCTTGTTGAATTCCAATCGCTTGCGGCGGGAAGTGACGATTTCACTGCATGACGGATATGCCCGCCTCCCGTGCAGCCCTGATCAGGGCTTCCCTTGCAGCCTCTGGCGGGGCAGCACCCAGCATCGCCTCAAGGCAAACGCGGACCGCGGCAACATATTCCTCGCCGTTTTCGAGCGGCCAATGCTCCAGCAGAAGTTCAGCGACCTGGTGTACCGAATTGACGCGGCGGTAGCCTCCATCCTCTCCAAGTACAAGCGTCACAGCTGGAAATGGCCGTAAAGTGTTTCGTTTCAAAACGCATTACCTCCGAAACGTAAATGCTTCGGTAAGCCTGCAAGAAGCGTTCCTTATGGCGCGCGATCCTGCCCGGCGTTACGGTTTTGCCCGCCGATGGCGGCGCTACGATCGACAGCCTCCCGCGAACACCCGATGGCGGGCAGGCAGGCTCCGGGGTTCGTGGTGGCTATTGACGCCTATGGCTCGCCTGACGAATTTTTCCGTGCGCGAACCCGGACGGGGCAGCTTGCTCTGTTTGGCAGAAGCATGGGACGCCCCCAAGCAAACGACGTCCGATATGCTCCGGCAAGCCGGAAGCACAACTTCATTCTGCGACTGGAAAGAAATATCAGACCTAATCCAGCACACCAGCTTCGGCGCAGGCTTCAACGAACACATGTCTCGCCTGCTCGTACAGAAGCGGATTTTTGCTGGCGGCGCCGCAAAGATCGGTTGCGGAATGGTATTTTTCGCCCCGTATTGTCGGCCAACGGAAGAGAAGATGGTTCAGCGCTTCCATGGGGCTTCTTATCGTTTCCGGCATGCCATAGCCGATGCGTAGATATACAGGTCCAAGCCAGCGAGCATCGCTGGTTTCAGCAGTCATGTTCATTTCTATTGTGCTCCGACATCACTATCGAAACTCCCGCGACCGGAAAAGGTTTCGAAATTTTTCGGAAAATCGGTTGGAGCACTCTGCGGATCGAATTCCGCCGCAATCCCGAAATCGGCTCGCGGCGGGATATTCCAATGGCACCAGGGGGCGCCAGACAGTGTGTTTACTGGCAGTCGGAGACGACGATCTTGCAGTGCGGGCAGTTGTCCAGCGCCATGCGCTCGGCTTCGCGCTTGCTGGTGCCGTAGCCGATGCCGTAGTTGACGCGGTCGCCGACATAGGCGCCGCATGTCTCGAACCAGACGGCCGTCTTGCAGGAGTCGTTGCCCGCCGAACGGCATTCCTTGATCGCATTGTGCTCGGCCTCTGACCGGCTGGAGCCCCAACCCACGCCGTAGCCGGCTTCGCTTGCGGAAAGGCCTTGCTGGTCGTCGACGGCGATTGCCCCGAAGGCCAGTGCTGACGATGCGAAGGCACACGAAATCAATGCTGCGGCGAGGGCCGCGCGAATGTTCTTCTTCATGATTAAATCCCCGAAAACCCAGATAACCCGGGCCCAACTGGTATATATCGCGCGATCATCAGGACAAGGCGGCTCACGGCTCCATTTTTGGGTGGATATGGAGACGTCGTGACCGCTTGGAAGCCAGCAAAGCGGCGCGCTATAGTGCAATGATCAGGAGAGCAAGCAGGAGCAGAACCGCCAGTCCTGTGAAAATGACGCGCAGAACACCCCGCAATACTATTGCGAGGACAATCACAACAAGCAGTGCAACGATCATGGAGGTATTTTATTGAACGACGGGCGTCTCGATCGGCACACTGGCCTCCATCGCCGCCGCGACAAAACTGTTTCTGGCTTCCAGCGCGTATCCGTGGCCGCTGTCGACGTCGGCGCAGATCTGCAATGCCATCAGGAAGGCCTTGCCTTCTGCCACGGGCCAGGCATTCAGCAGCATATCCAGCGCTTCCTTCGCATTGGCGACCGTGTAAACCTTCCCGGTACGCTTGCAGATGACCATGATGGGGTAGTTCCAGTCTTTATTGCTCATGGTGCGAGGCTCCGATCCGACGACGCTGGAATTAATGCTACGTTGCGCGAAATCTCAAGTTAATTTCATGAAGGTATCTGGTGCAGTCTGGACTCGTTTCAATTGCACTCAGGCTAATTCAACCGCTAGTTCGATCAACTCTATAGTTACAAATCCGGGTGCTGTGTTTTCGGCGGTTCTCTTTGCGTGCGGGTCACTTGCCTAAAGGCATGGGATCATAAAATATTTGATAGGCCGCGTCGCAGAGGGAGAGCCATGGGAAGCTTTACGGAGATTGAGGAACGGGCCGAGAAGCGTAAGGGTGGGCCGGACGCGCTGAAGGCGTTGATGCCGAAGACGCCGAACCACGATGCCTTGCGCGCCCTGCCGGATGACCGCATCTTGTCGGAGATGACGCGCTATGTCTTTTATGCAGGCTTCGTGCGCAACATCATCGATGCCAAATGGCCCGGCTTCGAAGCGGCTTTCTCCGGTTTCGATCTCGCCTTTCTCAATTTCGCGCCTGATGACTATTGGCATGATCTGACTTCCGACGCGCGTGTTGTGCGCAACGGCGCCAAGATCATGTCGGTACAAAAAAATGCACAGTTCATCCGCCAGATCGCCGATGAGCATGGCAGCGCCGGTCGTTTTTTTGCCGATTGGCCGATTACCGACCATATCGGCCTGCTCGCCGTGCTTGATAAGAGGGCTGACCGGCTCGGCGGCATGAGCGGGCAATATCTCCTGCGGGCTATCGGCCGCGACAGTTTCGTCATGAGCCATGACGTCCTCGTCTGCCTGCGGCTTTCCGGCGTGCCGATCTCGGAGGGCAAGCCTGGCAAGAAAGATCTGCGGCTGATCCAGGATCAGTTCAATGCCTGGCATGCCGAGACCGGGCTGCCGCTCACCTATCTCTCGCGCATCTGTGCCTTTTCCGTCGGGATGCCGGGAGAAGAGGATGACGTCTGATTGACCAGCTGCGCCTCGGCCGGATCGCGCGCCTTATAGAGGCTCGGCGCCTAAGAGTGCATTTTCGATTCGACTCATCTATGTCTCAACCATCGAGGAATGGTGAGGATACCGATGGCTAACCGGGAAATCGACATAGCGTCCATGGCGAGCAGGGGCCGTGCAACGGCGTTTATCGGCATCATTGCCATTATCGCCGTTGTGATGCTCGTCTTGAGTTCATGGTACACGATCGATCAGGGCGAACGCGGCGTCATCCTGCGCACCGGCGCCATGGTCGGCACGGCCGAACCGGGCCTGCATTTCAAGCTTCCCTGGATCGAGACTGTCGTCAAAATCCCGGTGACGCAGCAGGTGACCTATTGGACCTGTCAGAATGGCGGGAATTGCCAGACCAACGAGCATCAACAGATGCAGGCCTATTCGCAGGACCAGCAGCCTGCCGACATGCGCGTGACCATCTCCTGGCATGTGCCGGCGGATGCGGTCGAGCATGTCTATTCGGAATTTGGTTCGATCGGCAATCTGGAATCGCGGTTGATCGCCCGGCGTGCGCCGCAGGATGTGAAGACGGTATTCGGCAAGTTTACCGCCGCCTCCGTCATCCAGAACCGGGCGCAGTTCAACACCGACGTTCAGGCGGCGATAGAGGCTGGTATCCAGGGTCCGGTGCAGATCGACAGCGTCCAGGTCGAGAATATCGACTTCTCCGATGCCTATGAAAACAGCATAGAGCAGCGCATGCTGGCCGAAGTCGAAGTGCAGAAGCTGCGACAGAATGCCGAGCGCGAGAAGGTGCAGGCGCAGATCACCGTGACGCAGGCACAGGCAGCGGCAGATGCCCGCCGCGCCGATGCGCAGGCACAGGCCGATTCCGTGCGGCTGCAGGCGGAAGCCGATGCCGAGGCGATCCAGCTTCGCGGCGATGCCGAAGCCAAGGCGATCAAGGCTCGTGGCGACGCGCTGCGCGACAACCCCAACCTGATCCTTCTGACCCAGGCGGAAAAATGGAACGGACAGCTGCCTACCACCATGCTTCCGAATGGCACGGTGCCGATGCTCAATCTCGACCCGCGCCAGAACTCCGCCGCACCGGCGGCGGAGCATGAATAGCGGAGAGGGTAGGCTAAGGTCCTAGCGGTGATCGAGCCGGCGTGCCAGGCGATCGCCCAGCCATTGCATGCCCCAGACCAGAACGATCAGGATAATGACGACGGCGATCATGACGTTCGTCTCGTAGCGTTGGTAGCCATATCGGATGGCAAGGTCGCCGAGGCCGCCGCCACCGATCGTGCCTGCCATGGCGGAAGCGCCGATCAGCGTCACCATGGTTACGGTGAAGCCGGCAACGATGCCGGGCATGGCTTCCGGTATCAGCACCTCGCGAATGATAGTCCAGCGATTGCCGCCCATCGCACGTACCGCATCGATCAGGCCACGATCGACATCGCGCAGCGAGACCTCGGCGACGCGTGCGTAATAGGGTATTGCGGCGATGGTCAGCGGCACGATGGCGGCTGTCGTGCCGAGCGCCGTGCCGACGATCCAGCGTGTCAGCGGGATCAGGGCGATGAGCAGGATGATGAAGGGCACGGCGCGGAAGCCGTCGACCAGGATGCCGAGGACGCGGTTGATCGCCCCCTGTTCGGCAATGCCGCCGCGACCCGTTGCGACGAGGGCAAGGCCGAGCGGCAGACCGATAATCAGGGAGAGGAAGCCGGATGCACCCGTCATCCAGATGGTCTGCCAGAAGGAGCGCCAAAGCAGGCCGAGGATTACGTCAGTTGTCATAGCCTAGAACCTCCACCCGGGCGGAGCGGGCTTTCAAAAAATCACTGACCTGGGTCGGCAAACTCGCTTCGCGCGTCGGTACCGCGATGAAAAAGCGGGCGACCGGCTGGTTCTGGATATGGTCGATGCCGCCATGGACCAGGCGGAAAGAGCGGGGAAGAGCGGCCGAAAGCTCGGCAAAGAGCGCGCCTTGCGCCTCAGGGCCGGCAAGCTCGACACTGAGAATGGCTTCGGTACCGGATATCGGAGACATGCGAGCGGCAATATGTTCGGGAAGCTGCGGACGGGCGCTGCTCAGCAGGCTGGCGGTGATGTCCTGCCGGGGATTGGCGAAAACGGTCCATACCGAGCCTTCTTCGACGATCCGGCCGGCATCGATGACGGCAACGCGGTCGGCAATCGAGCGGATTACCTCCATCTCGTGGGTAATGAGCAGGATCGTCAGGCCGAGCTTGCGGTTGATGTCCTTCAGCAGTGAAAGGATCGATCGTGTGGTTTCTGGGTCGAGCGCCGAGGTTGCCTCATCCGACAGGAGAATGGCGGGCCGGGCTGCAAGGGCGCGGGCAATGCCGACGCGCTGCTTCTGGCCGCCGGACAGGGCGGAAGGATAGGCCTTGGCCTTGTCGGCGAGGCCGACGAGTTCGAGCAGCTCGCGGGCGCGCTGCAATCGTTCCGTCTTGCCGATGCCCTCTATCTTCAGTGGCAGGGCGATATTTTCCTCGACGGTTCTGGAGGATAGCAGATTGAAATGCTGGAAGACCATGCCGATGCGGCGGCGCAGCGGCTGCAGTTCCTTCTCCGACAAGCGGGCGATGTCACGGCCTTCGATATGGATTTCACCGCTATCGGCGCGCTCCAGCCCGTTCAGGCAACGGATCAGCGTCGATTTGCCGGCGCCGCTGCGGCCGATGATGCCGACGATTTCGCCGCGGCGCGCGCTCAGTGAAATGCCATCCAGCGCCGGCGTCGTGCCAAACCGGCGGCGCACGTCTACCAGGCGGACGATCTCGTCGCCGGTCGAACGTTCAGGCGGCGCCTGTCCGTCTATGGCGGTGGCTGGGGTGAAAGAATTCATAATGCGTCTCTTCTTAAAAGGCGGCCCTTGAGTTCGTAGAGGCCAGTATACCCCCCTCTGTCACTTTCGTGACATCTCCCCCACAAGGTGGGAGATCGTTGGGAGTTTGTTGGGCGCTTAGCAGAACAATCGGCAATGTGTCAGCAGATGCGATGCTTATTTCCTGGTGATGGCTTGCCGCCTGTTTCCAATCTTCCCCCTTGTGGGGGACTATGTCACGAAAGTGGCGGAGGGGCACACTCTCTGCGAATTCCATAACCACTATAAACTTCATCGCATTCTAACGGGAAAAATACCAAAGGCGGCCCGGGCAAGATGCCCCGGCCGCCTTGCCGCTCAGCGCTGTCCCCCGCGCCGTTCTGATATCAATAGGCGCTCTGGCCCGTACCCTTGTAGACCTTGTCGAATTCGGCCTTGACGGTGTCATTCTGGTAGGAGGCGACCAGCGTCTTAACCCAGGCTTCGTTCTCGCTGCCCTGCTTGACGGCGATGAAGTTGCGGTAGGGATTGCCTTCGGTCTGCTCCTGCGCGATGCGGTCTTGCGCCGAGAGCCCTGCTTTCAGCGCCCAGTCGGTGTTGACGACGGCCGCGTCAAGATCGTCGATCGAACGGCCGACGATGCCGGCATCCAGCTCCTTGATGTCGACGTTCTTCGGGTTTTCTGCGATGTCGGCGACCGTGGCGAGGATGCCGGTGCCGTCCTTGAGCTTGATGATGCCCTCATGCTGCAGAACGAGCAGCGCGCGGCCTTCGTTGGACGGGTCGTTCGGCACGCCAATGACGGCGCCCTTCGGAAGCTCGGCGACGGTCTTGTACTTCTTCGTGTAGAGGCCGATCGGCCAGATGCCGGTATAGCCGGCGACGACGATATGATAGTCGTGCTGCTTGATCTGGTTGTCGAGGTAGGGCTTGTGCTGGAAGGCATTGGCGTCGATTTCGCCACGCTCCAGTGCCTCGTTCGGCTGGGTATAGTCGTTGAAGACGACAGGCTCGATCTTCAGACCTTTCTTGGCGGCCTCGGCGGTCACTGCACGCCAGACGTCCTCGTCCTCGCCGCTCATGATGCCGACCTTGATCGTCTTGTCTGCGGCGAAGGACGTCGTGGCGGTTGCCGTCAAGCCGAAAACGGCGACAGCGGAGGCAAGGATGGCGGCAAGGCCGGCGCGGCGGGAAAGGCGCAGCGCGTCGAAACCTCTAGAAAGCTTTTCAGTCATGGGAAATCCTGTTTCAGATGATCGAGACCGTTATCTCGTTGACGGCTTAATCATCTCAGACGCGTGTTCGCATCGCCAAGCAGGATCATGCGTTGTGCAGCGCAGTTCTGAAAAACTCTTTTCAGTGCAGCGCAAAGCAGAAACTAATTTTCTACAAATATTGTAGTTTATTTAAGCGGCAAATGGATTTTTGCCTAAAAAATGTGCAGATCAACGGTGGATCGGGTCCTTCCAAAGGACATTTTCCGGCTTTTCCACCGGCTCGATATCGAGATTGACTACAACGGGTTCCTGTCCGGAGCGCACAAGCACGCATTCCAGCGTCTCGTCGCGGCTGGCGTTGATCTCCTGATGCGGTACATAGGGCGGCACGAAGATGAAATCGCCGGGACCGGCTTCGGCCACAAATTCCAGATTGTCGCCCCAGCGCATCCGTGCCTTGCCCTTGACGACATAGATGATGCTTTCGAGATCGCCATGATGGTGGGCGCCGGTCTTGGCGTTGGCGTGGATCGTCACGGTTCCGGCCCAGATCTTCTCAGCGCCGGCGCGGGCATTGTTGATCGCGGTCGCGCGGTTCATGCCCGGGGTCTGGGCGGTATTCGGGTCGAGGGCATTGCCGGGAATGATTTTGATCCCATGTTCACGCCAGTCGATCGGTGGATGATCGTGGCCGTGTTCATGCCCATGGTCATGCTCATTTTCATGATTGCCACACATGGTGTCCCTTTCATCGTTCCTGGAGGGATTCGTGCATCCTCCGCTTACGACCTGTCATTTTACTCTACGCGAAGCCCTTCAAAAATAAAGGGAAATGCAGAAAATTCTCAAAGAGGCTTTTCAAGTCGCGATTAATCTATAGACTTGATCAAGTTAAATGACCGGTGGGAACATTTTGTGTGTGTCCCGCGTTGCGCCGGTCACAAGATGGTTTGCCGCGCCGCTTGCCCCCATGGACTGTGTTCGGGGCGCGCCAAACTGAAGAAGCAGCGCCTGGTCTCGGAGGAGACCGATACTTTCATATCATGCGCCGGACTTCCAATTGAAAGGAGACAGACATGTCGAATGCCTTGCCGCCCCTTCATGAGGGTCATGCCCCCATCACTCTGCAGCAGCTGTTCCGCGAGGCGCTTTACGCTTTCGAGGAGTGGGACAGCGAAGTCACCGAACCGATCGTGACGTTCGAAGGGCGGATCTTCCCTCTCAGCGTCGTTTTCGAAGCCATGCGCGAATGCACCGACATCGTGCCCAACAATATCGTCTCGGCCGTCACCGAACGATTGACCAAGCCCTGGGAGGGCGAAGGTCCGCTTGACACGATGACCTTCTCGACGGCGGCGCGCGTCATGGGCGTCCTTGTTCGCAAGAGGTTGCTGGCCGTGAACAACGGCATCAACGTCGCTGTTCTTGCCGCAGAAGCCCAGACGACGGAAACGTCTGACCGCTAATAAGCGCGATCGATGATCGAAGGCCCGCTGGCAGACGATGCCTGCGGGCCTTTTTGCGTTTTCAGCGCCGGCTGACGTCGAATTCGGGATCGACGGGAATCTGCATGGCCGTGACCAGATGGTTCGTCTGTCCGGCAAGGCCGATGACGGCAAGCAGCTCCCCGTGCTGTGCATCCGTCATGCCCTTTGCTTTCGCGGCAGCCGTATGGGAATGGACGCAATAGGTGCAGCCATTGGCCGTCGAGACGGCGATATAGATCATCTCGCGCACCAGCGGATCGAGCGAACCCTCAGCCATCATCACCGCTTTCAGGCTTTCCCATGTGCGCTTCAGCAAGGCTGGATCGTTGGCGAGGCCGCGCCAGAAATTATTGACGAAATCGGATTTCCGCACCGCGCGGATATCATCGAACACCGCCTTGACCGCCGGGATCGCTTCAGCTTCCGCATCATCGAGCAATTTCACCGTCGCCATTCTGAAACTCCTTTCAACAATCCTGATGTTGCGGGAGCATAGCGCATTTTCCAGTGGCACAGGCCGGGCAGCCGGCGAATATCCTCCCTCTTTTTGTTTGCAAATGTCATCCATATGTGAAAATACTATTCACATAAGAAGATTGAGGTCGCTGTGAGAATCGGCGGCGGGGGTGTACGCCGAGGCGGAGAAACGCTTTCGGCCGAAGTATTGTCAGGGAGCAGGAATTATCGATGGCGCTGAAGAAGGACTTGCCGCTGGCCGGGCTGGTGGTCGTCGACATGAGCCAGTTCCTGTCAGGGCCTTACTGCACCCTCAGGCTGATGGATCTCGGCGCCAGGGTCATCAAGATCGAGCGCCCCAGCGGTGGCGATCTCTCGCGCGGGCTCTATCTCAGCGATGACGAGCGCGGCGATTCCACCATTTTTCATGCCATCAACCGCTCCAAGGAAAGCCTGGCGGTCGACCTGAAGAACGAGCGTGACATGCGCGCCCTGCGCAAGCTCATCTCCAAGGCCGATGTT
This sequence comes from Rhizobium sp. A22-96, assembly GCF_053521805.1. Classification (NCBI taxonomy): domain Bacteria; kingdom Pseudomonadati; phylum Pseudomonadota; class Alphaproteobacteria; order Hyphomicrobiales; family Rhizobiaceae; genus Rhizobium; species Rhizobium sp. A22-96. Next base: position 932,603 of record NZ_JBNWDQ010000002.1, on the reverse strand, counting down.
CTCGTGCAGAATTTTCGTCCTGGTGTCATCGAACGGCTGGGGCTCGATTATGAAGCCACCAGCAAGCTCAATCCACGCCTCGTTTATTGCTCGATCAGCGGTTACGGCGAAGAAGGTCCGTGGGTATCGCGGCCGGGTCAGGATCTGCTGGCGCAGTCGCGCTCCGGGGTCATGTGGCTGAATGGTGACGAAGGGCAGGGACCGGTGCCTTTCGGTCTGGCGATCGGCGACATGCTGGCCGGTGCGGCGGCGGCTCAGGGCATTCTGGCGGCACTGGTGAGGCGTGGCATCACGGGCGAAGGCGGCCTGGTCGAAACCAGCCTGCTGGAGGCGCTGATCGATCTGCAGGTGGAAGTATTGAGCGTGCACATGAACAGCGGCAACAAGCTGCCCGAGCGTTCGCATGTTCGCAGTGCCCACGCCTACCTCTCCGCACCTTATGGCGTCTATCCTGCCGCCGACGGCTATCTCGCCATCGCCATGACGCCGATTTCCAAACTTGCCGATCTGCTCGGCATGGAGGAACTGGCGCCCTATCGCGACGACCCGAAGAGCTGGTTCACGAAGCGCGATGAGATCAAGGCGCTGGTAGCGGCACGCATTGCGACTGGCAATGTCGACGACTGGCTTGCGATCCTCGAACCTGCCGACATCTGGTGTGCCCGGGTGCTGAACTGGACGGAGCTTTTGGGCAGCGAAGGCTTCCGCGTTCTCGACATGTTGCAGACGGTAGGGCGCGATGATGGCGTCAGTCTTAATACCACCCGCTCGCCCATCCGCATCGACGGGCAGCGGCCGAAATTCGAGCGTGCGGCCCCGCACGTTGGCGAGCATAATGCGGCACTCTGGGAGGAGTTCGACCTCGGTTGAGGTTTCGAGAGGCGGCCGATGGATCTAGAAGGAGTTTTCCAATGACGCGCATCACCAATCTTCGCGTTTTCGATTTGCGCTTCCCCACATCGCAGAGCCTTGACGGCTCTGATGCGATGAATCCGGATCCGGATTATTCGGCAGCCTATGTCATCCTCGAGACCGACAAGCCCGGTCTTGCCGGCCACGGCCTGACCTTCACCATCGGCCGCGGCAACGACATCTGTTGCATGGCGATCGAGGCGATGCGGCATCTTGTCGTCGGTACGGAGCTTGCGACGGTGTTGGAAAACCCCGGCAAGTATTGGCGGCACCTGACCAGCGACAGCCAGTTGCGCTGGATCGGCCCTGAGAAGGGCGCCATGCACCTTGCCACCGGCGCTGTCGTCAACGCCGTCTGGGATCTGCTCGCCAAGGAAGCCGGCAAGCCGGTCTGGCGGCTGGTTTCGGAGATGGATGTCGAGCAGATCGCCGATATCGTCGATTATCGCTATCTGACCGACGTGCTTACCCGCGACGAAGCCGTGGCCATCCTGAAGAAGGCCGAAGCTGGCAAGGCCGACCGTATCGCCACGCTCGAGCGTGAAGGCTATGCCTGCTACACGACCTCGGCCGGCTGGCTTGGCTATGACGATGCCAAGCTGCGCCGCCTCTGCCAGGAAGCGATCGATGCCGGCTTCAACCATGTGAAGATGAAGGTCGGCCGTGACCTCGAAGACGATATCCGCCGCCTCACCATTGCTCGCGAGGTGATCGGCCCAGATCGCTATCTGATGATCGACGCCAACCAGGTGTGGGAAGTCAATCAGGCGATCGACTGGGTCCAGAAGCTTGCCTTCGCCAAGCCCTTCTTCATCGAAGAGCCGACAAGCCCGGATGATGTTGCCGGACACCGCAAGATCCGCCAGGCGATTGGCCCGGTGAAGGTCGCCACGGGCGAGATGTGCCAGAACCGCATCATGTTCAAGCAGTTCATCGCCGAGGGCGCGATCGACATCGTGCAGATCGATTCCTGCCGCATGGGCGGTCTCAACGAAGTTCTGGCCGTGCTGTTGATTGCCGCAAAGTACGGATTGCCGGTCTGGCCGCATGCCGGCGGTGTCGGCCTCTGCGAATATGTGCAGCATCTGTCTATGATCGATTACATCGCCGTATCAGGCACTAAGGACGGTCGCGTGATCGAGTATGTCGATCACCTGCACGAGCATTTCATCGACCCCTGCATCATCCGCGACGCCGCCTACATGCCGCCGAGCCTGCCGGGCTTCTCGATCGAAATGAAGCCGGAATCGATCACGGAATATACGTTCAAGGGGTGAGTCTCAGCGCCGATCAGCATTGTCGATGCAAGGGCGCTTTGTTCAACGAAGGAAGCTGTGCAATATCCGCACACTTCCGTTGGAGTATCGATGCATGCGAGTGATTTTTGCCGTTGCCCTGGCGTTTTTGTCGTCGCTCGCATTCGCAAATGCTGAAGCGGCTGGCGGTCGACAGTTCAGTATTGCCACGCCAGGCGGCAGTGTTCTCATCGAGAGCTTCACCAGCAGTTCAGGCCCAGCCCGTCCGGCCGTGGTCGTCCTGAGCGGCAGCCATGGTTTTGTTTCGCCCGGCTATGACGAGCTTGGGCAGAGTTTCAATGCGGCGGGTCTGGACGCCTATCTCGTCCACCTGCTTTCACCGGCCGATCAGAAGGCCATCGCCCGTGCAGGCAGTTCACCTGCTCGTATCGCCTATTATGCGACGCGGTGGCAGGACTGGATCGCGACGGTTCACGGCGTGGTTTCCTATATCAAGAATGAGCCCCATCATACCGGCAAGGTCGGGTTGTTTGGCTTGTCTCTCGGCGCGCAGGCAGCCGCTGCCGCCTCGGCTGACAGTACCGATATCGCCGCGCTCGTGCTTGCCGACGGTGCCTTTCCGGACGGTTATTCGAAGCCGGTGCGCTCCCTGCCGCCGCTCTATATCGTCTGGGGCGGTGCTGATCGAACCTTTCCCGTCTCGACCGCGCAGAAGCTGCGCCAGATGGCTCAAGGTCTCGGCGCGTCTGTCAGCCTCAATGTCTATGAGGGCGGACCGCATAACTTCTTTCTGAAATCCGGTGAGCAGGCAAAGGCTGCTCACCAGAGCGTCGTCGATTTCTTTGTATCCCACCTGTCCCGATGATCCGTTGTGGATTCAAGGAATCTAGGACGATTTGGCTGAGCGCTTCAGCCAACCCTGAATGACTGGCACGTCCGCGTCATCAAGCTCGTGACCAGCAGGAATGGTTTCAAGCTCAACGCTGGCGCCGGCATTCCGCAGGCGCTCGGTCAGCGGTTTGGCATAGGGGCCGTACAGATCCTTCTCGCCTGCGATAAGCAGCACGTCGGCATCAGAGATATCCGCTGTCGGCGGATTTTCGAGCACCGCCATGGAGCGCAGCAGCACGGCACGGCGGATGAGATGCGGGTGCAGCGACATCATGGCGTTCAGTAGGTTGGCGCCGTTCGAATAGCCGATATAGACGATGTGCTCCGGATCGAGGCCATAGGCTTGGACCGCGCCATCGATGAAAGCGGCAAAGGCCTCTGTCTCGCTGACAATATCGGCCTGATCGAAGGACATAGGCCCATTGCGACGGAACCAGCGCGGTGCGCCTTCTTCGAGCGCGCGGCCGCGCACGGTGAGCAATGTCGCGTTGGCATCGATCTTGTGGGCGATCGGCAGCATCGTCACTTCATTGGCGCCGGAGCCGTGCAGCAGGATGAAGACATTGCCGTTCGGCTCTTCCGGCGTGAAGAAGCGATGGACGAAGGGTAGATCGCGATAGATGACGCGCGGCTCCCCGGGCATGGAGAACTGCGGCAGGATCACGTTCAGCTCGGCCAGAAGCTTCGGACTGTCGCCGGGGGCGAAGAGGCGCGTGCCGAGCGTTGCCTCGTCCTCATCGACAAGCATGCCCGGCGCATCCGTCGCGAGTTCGAACAGGATGCGGCCCGGCTCGCGGACGTAGAGCGAGCGGAAATACTTGCGGTCATGCATCGCCGTCGGCCAGGAATTGACTGCCTGCAAGGCCGTGCGCACCGATTGAAGCTCGGCATCGTCGGCGGCGCGAAAGGCGACATGGTCGACCGTGCCGGTACCCGGCGCGCTTGCCCAGAAGCCGCGCGCGTCGCGGATGTCGATGATATCTCCCGGCTCCGAAACGAGCCTGCTGACGGCGCCGTTGATCGTCTGCGGCCGATAGTGGAAGTGATCGACCAGAATGGCCTGGGTTTCCTCAGGCGTTTCGGTGAACAGCGTCGCGCCACGGATGCGGCGAATGGCGTGCTCCTCGGGGATGCCATGGCTCGACCAGGGTGTGGTCGCCTGCAGGGCATTGGTCCCAACAAGTTTTACGATGACGCCATCCGGATCCTTCAGCCGCAGGACCGGTTCGCCGAATTCTTCCGAAGGGCCTTCCGTCTTCAGGCCGGCGCTCAAGGCGCGCGTCAGCCAGAAGCCGATGCTCATCGGGTCGATGGCAAGCGAGATCTCGCCGACCTGACCGAGGCCGGCGCGGCCCGGAGAGCCATCTTCCCAGACGAGAAAGGTGACCAGCGAGCCGGGCGAGCCGGTCGCATCGCCGTAAATGAGGTGAAGCTGGGTAGCGTCTTCAAAGCCACCCGTCCGCTTGACGAGGCGCAGGCCAAGGAAGCCGACATAGAAATCGACATTGGCCTGTACCTTGCGGGTGATCAGCGTGATGTGGTGGATGCCGGCGACCATGGGAATGCTCCAGACTGCTATTTCGTTCTGGTCGCTATTTAGGTCGCAGCGATTGTTCAATGCAATGCCGCCTCGGTGGAGGCACTGTTCACAAAAGCCGCCATTGCTGAGTTGCCCGGCGGCGAGCCTCAATGCTCGCCGAGGCTGTCTCCCCGCGATTTATGGCGATGGCCACTGAGTTCCGAGCCTGCCGTGCGTGAAAAGCTGGCGTTCCAGATCACCGCAAGAAGCGCAATCGCCGTCACGACGATGAAGGCTACGGAGAAATCGATCATCTGTGCTTTCTCAGCGCCGCGGAACTGCATCGAGCCATGTAAAGCAAGGGCGGCGACGCAGATGCCGAGGGACAGCATCAGCTGCTGGAAGGTCGAATAGAAGCTGGTCGCGGTGCTCATCCGGTCGCGCTCGATCTCGTCATAGGCAATCGTGTTGTAGGCCGAGAACTGGAACGACATGAAGAAGCCGCAGAAGAACAGGATCACGAAGATGACGGACAACGGCCAATCGGGCTTGAAGATCGCGCACATGCCATAGCCAAGCGTGCCGATCAGACCGAAGATGATGAGCGCGGTGCGGAAGCCGAGCGTGCGCAGGATACGCACCTGCAACGGCTTCATCGCCATCGAGCCGACCGCTGTCGCAATGGCGATCTGGCCGGCGGCAGCCGCCGAAAGGCCGAAACCGAGCTGCAGCATCAGCGGGATGAGAAATGGATGAGCGCCCTGGCTGATGCGCGTCAGCGAGCCGGCGATGACCGATGTCCGGAAGGTCGGCATCTTCATCAGCGAAAAATCCATGATCGGCGACGGATGCTTGCGGGCGTGGCGCAGATAGGCGATGCCGAAAAGCAGGCCGACGCAGATGAGGAAAATGGCAAGATAGCCTTCGCCCTCGCGGCTCGACATTTCAAAGCCGAAGAGCAGCGAGCCGAGCGAGATGCCGGACAGGATGAAGCCCGAGAGATCGAAACGACCGGTGCGCGGACCCTTGACCTCCTCGATGAACATGCTCACGAGGATGAAGCCGATGATGCCGATGGGCACGTTGATGTAGAAGATCCAGCGCCAGTCGAGATAGGTGACGAACATGCCGCCGACCGGAGGGCCGAGGATGGGGCCGACGAGTGCGGGGATCAGCAGCCAGGACATGGCATTGACCATATCCTTGCGTGCAACGCTGCGCATCAGCACAAGACGACCGATCGGCAACATCATGGCGCCGCCCAGACCTTGCAAAAGCCGCGCCAGGACGAGGAAGAACAGGTTCGGCGCCTGCGCGCAGAGAAGCGAGCCGACAACGAAGACCGCGATGGCGGACCGGAAGACGGTGCGCGACCCGAAACGGTCGGCGATGGCGCCGCTGGCGGGAATGAAGATCGCGAGGCTGAGAAGATAGGATGTCAGCGAGATACTCATGGCCGGCGCGCTGACGCCGAAGTCTCTCGCCATGGTCGGAAGGGCTGTTGCGAGCACTGTCGCGTCAAGCTGTTCCATGAACATCGCGCTTGCTACGATAAGCGCTACTACACGAAAATTCGGTGCGGCCCGCCGGGTGGGGGCGGCCTGGAATATCTGGTCCGACATTGTCGGGGATCGCTCTCGATGGTGCGGAGGGGTCCTAAGACAGAACCGCAAGTCTGGTCACGGCGCGAAGGCCGGTTCGAATGGCCGTTTGTATACTCCCGCTTTCGCGCGATTTCCATATCAGAAATCGCAAATCTTATTGGTCGAAATGGAAAAAATGACGCAGTCAAGGGGCAAAACGGGAATAAATGAACATTAGATGAACGAGGAGGGGCTATCTGGGGCGAGGTCGCTCACAGTTGGTTTTACTGCGAAAGATTATGTGCTCGTTTCAGTGCAGTCTGCGTTCAAAAAAGCCGGCGCCGAATGATGGCAGCGCCGGCTTCAGTCATTGTCGATTTGGCGCTGAAGCAGTTAGTAGCCTTCGGCAAGGCCGGAGCCGGCGCGGCTGTCCATGGCGCCGTTGTAACGGGCGCCGCCTCCCTTGGCGATGTCGCTGAGGCTCTTGCCGCCAACAAGGATGCCGGCCGCCTGACCCCAGACCGGCCAATCACCGCCGACTTGGACATTGTAGCCCATGCCAGTCAGCAGTTTGATCGTGTCGGGCGATAGCGCGTAGGGCTCGGTATAGATCCTATCCGGCAGCCATTGATGATGGATGCGCGGCGCGTCGATCGCCTGCTGGATATTCATGCCGAAATCGATGACGTTGATGATCGCCTCCAGCGTGATCGTGATTATGCGCGAACCGCCAGGGCTGCCGATCACCATGAAAGGCTTGCCGTCCTTGGCGATGATGGTTGGGCTCATGGAGGAAAGCGGCGTCTTCTTCGGCTGGATGGCGTTGGCTTCGCCTTGCACCAGGCCGTAAAGGTTCGGCACGCCAGGCTTGGAGGTGAAGTCGTCCATCTCATTGTTCAGCAGGATACCGGTGCCGGGTGCGACGACGCCGGCGCCGAAGGAGCCGTTCAACGTATAGGTGACGGCGACGGCATTACCGTCATTGTCGATGATCGAATAATGCGTCGTCTCGTGGCTCTCACCGAGGCCCTTCGGCATCAGATCCTTGGATACGCCGGCGCGATAAGGATCGATGCTGTCGCGGATCTGCTTGGCATAGTTTTTGTCCAGCAGCTTGCTGACGGGATTGTCGACGAAATCAGGATCGCCGAGCGCCGAATTGCGGTCGACATAGGCATGGCGCATAGCTTCGGTCATGAGATGCACGGTGTCGGCCGAGGCATAGCCGGTATAGGAGAGCGGATAGCCCTCCAGCACGTTGAGGATTTCGCAGAGGATCACGCCACCGGAAGAGGGCGGCGGTGAAGAGATGATCTCATAGCCACGATAATTGCATTTTACCGGGTCGAGTTCGCGGACCTTATATTGCTCGAAGTCGTCCTTTGCCAGAACGCCGCCCTTGTCCTGGCTAGCCTTGACGATGGCATCAGCTGTTGCGCCTTTGTAGAAGGCGTCCGGCCCTTGCTCCGAGATGCTCGACAACACCGCGGCGAGGTCCGGCTGCTTGAGCATGTCGCCGGTGGCAAAGGGCGCGCCGTTCGCTTTGGTGAAGATCGCGGCAGCGGCCGGATCTCGCGACAGCCACTGCTGGCCCTGATTCAGCATCGCCGCATCGGCCTGGTTCAGTGTGAAGCCGTCCTTGGCATAGCGGATCGCCGGTGCCATCAGCTCCTCGCGAGATTTGGTGCCATATTTCTCGCGTGCAGTCTCGAACCCCATAACAGTGCCCGGTACACCGACGGCAAGGTACCCATCCGTGCTTGCGCCTTTGACGACATTGCCCTTGTCGTCGAGATACATGGTCTTCGTTGCGGCAAGCGGTGCGCGTTCGCGAGAATCGAGAAAGGCCGTCTTGCCATCCTTCAGCCGGATGGTCATGAAGCCGCCGCCGCCGATATTGCCGGCTGTCGGATAGACAACAGCCAACGCGTAGCCGACCGCTACCGCGGCATCGACGGCATTGCCGCCATTCTTCAGCACTTCGACGCCGACATCGGTGGCCAGATGCTGCGCCGTGACCACCATGCCATGCTCGGCCTCCACCGGCGGGGGAGCGGCGGCCTGGGCGGTGACGGAGAAAAGCGCGAAGATAATCAGGGTTGCCGAGGATATCGCCCGCTGGCGGAATTGGCGCATGATGATGGTGCCTCCCATTGTCCTATCAGGATAAATGAACCCATCATTGACATGGTGTACAGCGTGAAATTGGCGATGCCCGCAGTTGTAATTTTTTCAATGACCGCTTCGCACTTGCAATATTTCTTTCATTAGTTAAGCCTACTTTAGGAGAGCCCTTGTTGAGATGAGAGTATTGCGTGGAGGGTATGATGGCCGTCACGAAGCTTGAACAGTGGAAGAACGAGCGCAAGACCAAGGCAAAGCCTTACGTCATTGCGGAGACGACGCATGTCATCGAAATCGAGTGCATGCATTGCAGCCGCCACTTCCTGCGCTGGGCGTCGATGGCAGCTGCCTATGGGCGCTGCGACGATTGCAACGCCGGCATTTGATTTTCTTCTGCCCGAACTAGTCTCGTCGTGGACGTCGCAGAGCGAAGCTTTCGAACGGTGCGATCTGACCATCGGGGCCGACTACGTCGTAATATGTCACGGTGATGGTCGTGAAGTCACCCGGATGCGCACCGGGGTCGAGGTCGAAAGCGGCAAAGCCATAAGCATGGGCTGCGTTGCGCACGGCTGACCAAGGGGCCTCTTCCACGGCATAGACCGGCGGACGCTTGTGGGTGTCAGGATTTAGATCGCCCACACGCATGATGACGCGACAGCACGGCGGATTGAAAAAGAGCTCGTTGGATGGCACCGAAGTACCGCCACCGCCGATTACCATATGCACCGTGCCCTTGGTCGTATCGATCACGTCGGTGGAAGTTCCAACCGGGATTGGCGTCAGCGTGGCATTGTTCTGCTGACCGCGGATAGGGTGGGAGCGTTCGTAATGGTGCTCATGGCCGCACACCACCAAGTCGACGGCGTATTTGTCGAAGAGCGGTAGCCATTCCTGGCGGATACCAAGATCGGCTCCGTTGAACTTGTCAGCAGTGGAAATAGCGACCTGGTGCATACAGACCACAAGCCAATCAATTGCCTTGTCCTCGCGGGCGGCCGCCAGCTCCTTTTCGAGCCATGCTTTCTGGGCACCGTTGGAATAGCCGCGCACATAGGAATCGCCGCCATCCTGATAGACCACATCGTCATTGGCGATGGCAATCACTCGCACCGAGCCGGCGGTGAAGCTGTACCAAAGGCCATGTGTCACCTCGGTCTGGCCATCGGCGGCAGGCAAGGAGAAATAGGTCTGATACGCCTTGTAGCCGATGGGACCGTTTCCGAGCTCGTTCTCATGATTGCCGGGGGAGGGCATCCAGGGACGGTTGCGGGCGCTGCGGCTGTTGTTGTTCCAAAAATCCCACCATGTGCGCACGCGGTCGTGGGCCAGATTGGCGTAGCACAAGTCGCCGTTGAAGAGATGAAAGAGCGGACGCAGCCGCTCGACGCCTAGTGTGGTGTCGCCAGCGGCGGGTGAGCCGAGATTGTCGTTGATATAGGTTGTGCCCGGCAGCGTCACACCGGCCGGTGGATCAAACACCCTTCCGAGTGTCGGCGTACCTTGGTCGCCGAAGCTGGTAAAGCGGAGGGCATGGCGCCCGCGGGGAGAAGTGCGGAACGTGCCGAATTGCGCCTCGGCGCCATCGTGTAGCGCCGCGTAGAGATAGGCGGAATCTGCATCGAGGCCGCCGACCTTGGCATGATAGGCATAGACGGTTTGGTTGGACTTGGCGTCGACATAGCTCACTTCGTCAGCACCCACCGTCTGTTCCAGCTTGCCGTCCGGCCGGCCGATGAGCACGCGCGGCTGCTTGACCGGCTGCAGCGTGTGCCAGGACACGACCATTTCGGCCGAAGCATCTGCGCCGAACTGAAGATGGAGCCCCGCCACCGGCGGCGTTGCCACTGGGTTCGTCGAACCAGTGGCAGTCGATGCCGGCGCATTCTCTTCGGCATTGGTAAACGAGGATGTCAACAGCATACCGGTGCCGATGCCGGCGGCGGCAAGGAGCCTGCGGCGGCTGATATCAAAGTTCTTATCGCTGTCCGATGTTTTCATAGCGGGGCGCTCTGGCTAGTTTGGGGGCTCCTTTTGCTAGCGCGAGACTGTGACTATGGCGCGACAATTTGGCCATGGCCGCAATTGCAAAACGGGTACCAATCGAAACATCTCTGCGCGATTGCCGCCTGCATCAATGAATATTACGCTCCCGGGGCTCACACCTAGCGTTTAGAGGATCAGGATGGCGCGGAGGTCATTGACATTCGTTCCCGTCGGACCGGGCACGAAGAGATCGCCGATAGCGTTGAAGGCCGTCCAGGCATCGTTATTCGCCAACATTTCGGCGGGGACCATTCCGGCTTTGCGCAACCGCGCCACAGTACCGGCATCGGCGAAAGCGCCGGCATTGTCCTCGCTGCCGTCGATGCCATCGGTATCCGCCGCCATGGCGTGAATACCGTCATGGCCGTCCATGTCGATCGCCAGCGACAGCAGGAATTCCGAATTTCGGCCGCCCTTGCCTTTGCCGCGCAGCGTCACCGTCGTTTCACCGCCTGACAGCAGGACGATCGGCTTGGCGAAGGGACGGTTGCGATGAAGCACTTCGCGAGCGATGGCGGCATGCGTGTGCGCGGCTTCGCGGGCTTCACCTTCTATGGAGTCCGAGAGAATGGCTGCTTCGATGCCGGCGGCGCGAGCTACCTCGGCGGCCGCTTCCAGGGAAACACTGGCTGAGGCGATGAGGTGGACTTCATTGCCGGCAAAGCGCGGATCGTCCGGGCGAGGCGCGTCAGCATCCTGCTTTTCGATATGGGCGAGAACGGCGGCCGGGAGTTCGATCCGATAGAGGCGGATCAGGTCCAGTGCCTCGGTACGCGTGCCCGCACCCGGCACCGTCGGGCCGGAAGCGACCAGCGCCGGATCGTCGCCGGGAATATCGGAGACAACAAGCGAGACCACCTTGGCCGGATGAGCGGCGGCGGCAAGGCGGCCGCCCTTGATGGTCGACAGGTGCTTGCGGATGACGTTCATTGCCGAAATCGGCGCGCCGGAGGCGAGCAGCGCCTTGTTGACGGCGATCTCGTCGGCGAGCGTCAATGCACCTGCGGGTGAGGGCAACAGCGCTGAGCCGCCACCGGAAATCAGGGCGATCACCAGATCGTCCTCTGTCAGGCCCTCGACAAGCTTCAGCAACCGGCCGGAGGCGACAAGCCCGGCCTCGTCGGGCACGGGATGGGCGGCTTCGATGATTTCGATCTGGCGGCAGGGAGCCGAAAAGCCATAGCGCGTCACGACAAGCCCCTCCAGCGGACCCTCCCAGCACTGCTCCAAAGCCGCTGCCATCTGGGCCGAACCCTTGCCGGCGCCGATGACGATGGTCCGTCCCTTCGGTTTGGCCGGCAGATGCGCGCGAATGCCGGTCAGCGGATCGGCCGCGCGAACGGCGGCGTTAAACAGGGAAGTCAGGAATGCGCGGGGGTTGGAAACGGTCATGTCGAACTGCCTGTCGTGCGATGAGCTTGTAACGATTTGGTGGCTTAACTCGCGCGAAGACGCAAGGGGCGGGATCGGCAATTGTGTCCGATGATGCGAATCCCTATGTTGGTAGGAAGAATTTCACTGTTTTACTTAAGGGATTTTTCGAAATGGCCGAACTGAAAGTGAAGACGAGACAGACGGGCGCTACCGCCACTGTTGGCCGCACCGGCCTTCCGCATGTGACATCGGTGACCGGCGGTGAGATCGATATCGTCACTTCGCCCTCGCAGCCGGGCTTCAATCCGCTCGACCTGCTTTATTCGTCGCTGTCGGCCTGCCTGGTGCTGAGCGCCCGCATGGCGGCAAGCAGCCTTGGCGTGCTGGACAAGCTCACAGAAGTTACCGCCGTTGTCACGGGTGAAAAGGCGACCGAGGGGCTTTCCCGCGTCGAGAAATTCAACATCGCCTTCACCATCAAGGGCGATTTCGGCGATGAGATCCGCAACGCCATCGCGCATGCCGCCGAAGACGAAATCTGCACGGTGAGCAATACGATCCGCGGCAATCCGAAGTTCGAGACGGTGATTTCGGGGTGAGATTGAGTGAGTGGGCGGGCTGCAAATGCGGAGCCTATCTCGCCCTTGGCGGGCGAGAAAGCAATTTCATTGGTTTAGGAATTGCGACATCGAAGCGCCTCTGCATTCCATAGCTCTGCGCAATTTCTAAGCCATTGAAATTGCAAGAGCGGGGGTCATGTCTTGCTCAACCTATTCGATGTTAGGTGCGCCCCTACCTACCCCCTCCCTTGCAAAATCTAGCACTTAGCTGAAGCTAAATGCTGATTTTGCTTTCCCGCCCGCAGGGGGCGGGATAGGCGGCCCCTCACTTCACCGGCAGCTCAAACCCCTCAAGATAAGGCCCCAGCTCCGGGTCGATATCCACCTTCACGGCGTTGGTGTAGATCGCGGTGGCGATCATGATGCCGGCGAAGGCGACCAGGTTGACGAGCGTGGGCTCGTCATAACGTGCCTTCAGCCGCTCCCATAAGTCTTCGGGAATGGCGTTGGAATCCCTGGCGATGGCCTTGCCGAAGTCGATCAGCAGCGCTTCGTCTTCGCTCGGCACGATCGTCTCGGGCGCCAGGCCGGCATTGATCAGCGCACGGCGGAAAAAGCCGACGGGGATGATCGAGCGGCATTCCGTTGCAATGGCCTGGCAGAGCAGCCAGACGGCGCGGTCGTCGAGAGCCGGGCGCAACTCCTCGCGCAGCGGGAACCATTCGGCATAGATGCGATGCGCCACCGGCGAATGCAGCAGCGTCCGCTTCATGTTCGTCATGCGGCCGCGCAATTCGACCTCGCGGTCATGCTCGGCACGCACCGCCTCGGAGGCGGTCTCATAGTCGATCGGCGTGATATGGCTCATGTCTGTCTCTCTTACTGCGCTGCCGCAGGTATTGCCTTGAAGAAGCGATTGTCCGGCCGCGGCAGGCCCAGATGTTCGCGCAGTGTCGTGCCTTCGTATTCGCGGCGGAAAATGCCGCGGCGCTGCAGCTCTGGAACGACGCGGGTGGTGACGTCAAGCAGGCCCTGCGGCAGGAAGGGGAAGACGACGTTGAAGCCGTCCGAACCTTCCTCATGCAGCCATTGCTCCATCTCGTCGGCGATCGTCTGCGGTGTGCCGACGAAAGCGAGACCGGCATAGCCGCCGAGGCGCTGGGCGAGTTGACGCACGGTCAGTTTCTCAGCCTCTGCAAGCGCGATGACGCGTTCCCGCCCGCTCTTGCTGGCATTGGTTTCCGGCGTTTCCGGCAGCGGGCCATCCGGATCGAAGCTGGAGGCGTCGTGGCCGAGTGCGATCGAGAGCGACGCGATGGCGCTGTCGTAGTGGACGAGGCTATCGAGCTTGGCGCGCTTGGCCTTCGCTTCCTCGACGGTATCGCCGACGACAATAAAGGCAGCCGGCAGGATTTTCAGGTGATCCGGGTTGCGGCCGATCTGTTTCATCCGTCCCTTGATGTCGGCGAAAATCGACTTGCCGTCAGCGAGGTTGCGCGGCGCGGCAAAGACCGCTTCGGCGGTCTCGGCGGCGAGCTGGCGGCCAACGTCGGATTGTCCGGCTTGCACGATGACAGGCCAGCCCTGCGGCGAGCGGGCAATGTTGAGCGGGCCGCGAACGCTCAGTTCCTCGCCCTTGTGGGCAAGCACGTGCATTTTTTCCGGATCGAAGAAGATGCCGGTCTCGGCGTTGCGGATGAAGGCGTCGTCGGCGAAGCTATCCCAGAGGCCGGTGACGACGTCATAAAATTCGCGGGCGCGATGATAGCGCTCGCCATGTTCCACATGCTCCTCGAGGCCGAAATTCAGCGCCGCGTCGGGATTGGATGTGGTGACGATATTCCAGCCGGCGCGACCGCCACTGATATGGTCGAGCGAGGCAAAGCGGCGGGCGATGTGATAGGGCTGATCGAAGGTCGTCGATGCGGTGGCGACAAGGCCGATCCTGTCGGTGACGGCGGCAAGCGCAGACAGCAGGGTAAAGGGCTCGAAGGAGGTCACCGTGTGGCTGCGCTTCAGCGCCTCGATCGGCATGTTGAGGACGGCCAGATGGTCGGCCATGAAGAAGGCGTCGAATTTCGCCTTTTCGAGCTCCTGCGCGAAGCTCTTGATGTGCTGGAAATTGAAATTGGCGTCCGGATAGGAGCCGGGGTAGCGCCATGCGCCGGTGTGCAGGCTGACGGGACGCATGAAGGCCCCAAGCTTCAATTGCTTCTGTTCGGTCATGGGCTCTCTCTCGAAAATCGCCGGGTCGCCACGACATCGCGACGCCGTCGCCAGCTGAAATATGCACTACGACGTAGGCGTGCTCCTCGCGCATTCAAAGAGCCGATTTCATTTATTTGATCGGTTGCGCGGAATATTCATCCAGCCTGCGCTTCAACACCGATCTGCCCCGCAAAAACCCTAACCAGCCAGTCTATGAAAACGCGTACGCGAGGCGAAAGCTGCCGGCTGCGGGGATAGAGCATCGAAACCGGTGTCCGGGTCGGCGGGAAGTCCTTCAGAATGTGCAGCAGCTGACCGGCGTCCAGGGCGTCTTCGGCATGGTAGCGCGGAACCTGGATCAAGCCGAGGCCGAGCTTGGCGGCGGCAAAATAGCTCTCGGCCGCGTTGACGGAGATGGTTGCGGGCAGGGTAATCTCGCGCACGGTGCCACCTACCTCGAACTCCAGCGGCAGCAGCCCGCCTGTTGCGGAAGAGCGGAAGCCGACCATGCGATGGCCGTCGAGCGCGTCCGGATGCATGGGCATGCCGTAACGCTCCACATAGGCCGGGGCGGCAAGCGTTACCTCCTCCAGCATGGCGACGCGGCGCGCGATCATGTCACTGTCCTGCAGCGTGCCGACGCGCAGCACGCAATCGATCCCTTCGCGGATGAGATCGACGAAGCGATCGCCCTCGGTCATCTGAAATTCGATCTCAGGATAGGTCTCAAGGAACGAGGGCAGGTTCGGCAGGACGAAATGGCGGGCGAGGGTGCCGTGCACATCGACGCGCAGCACTCCTTTCGGCTTTGCGCCGGCAAAGGCGCCTTCAGCGTCTTCTATGTCGGAGAGGATGCGCAGGCAGCGCTGATAATAGGCCTCGCCGTCGAGTGTCGGGCTCACATGCCGCGTCGTGCGCTGCAGCACGCGCACCCCGAGCCTTGCCTCCAGCTGCTTGATCGCATCCGTTACCGTCGAGCGGGGCAGGCCGGTGTCTTCCGCCGCCAGCGTGAAGCTGCGCCGCTCCACCACTCGGCAAAACACGCGCATGGCATCGAATCTGTCCATCTTATTTGTTCGCTTATTTCGGATAGTGATGCTGATTAATGGCTGATTATCCGCTTTGTGAAAAGGGGCATCTTCTCCTCATCGAAAGGCGCTGAGGCGCAAAACAAGCAAGGATGAGGAAAATGAGCAGCAATTCCAATAAAGTAGCCATCGTGACAGGTGCATCCCGCGGCATCGGCGCAGCCATTGCAGAGCGACTGGCCGCAGATGGCTTCACCGTCGTCATCAACTATGCCGGCAGCGAGGCTGCTGCCGAAGAGCTGGCCCGCAAAATCGAGGAGAAGGGTGGCAAGGCGCTGACCGCCAAGGCCGATGTTTCCGATGTCGAGGCAGTGCGCCGCATGTTCGATGCAGCCGAGGCAGCTTTCGGCGGCGTCGATGTGCTGATCAACAATGCAGGCATCATGCAGCTCGCCAAGATCGCCGATGCCGATGACGCGCATTTCGACCGTCATATCGCCATCAACCTCAAGGGCACGTTCAACACGCTGCGCGAAGCCGGCAAGCGCCTGCGCGACGGCGGCCGCATCGTCAACTTCTCGACCAGCGTCGTCGGGCTGAAGCTCGAATCCTATGGCGTCTATGCTGCGACAAAGGCCGCCGTCGAGACGCTGACGGGCATCATGTCGAAGGAGCTGCGTGGCCGCTCGATATCAGTTAATGCCGTCGCTCCCGGCCCGACGGCCACCGACCTCTTCCTGAATGGCAAGAGTGACGAACTCATCGACCGCATGGCCAAGATGAACCCGCTGGAACGGCTGGGTACGCCGGAGGATATCGCCGCCGCCGTCTCCTTCCTCGTCGGCCCCGATGGCGGCTGGATCAACGGCCAGACGCTGCGTGCCAATGGCGGCATGATCTGAGCCATTCGGGCGGCAGGGCAATGCCTGCCGCCACTGTCACCCTCGGCAAGATTTCATTGTCAGCAACTGACCATCCAAAAGGAACAGGATCATGAGCAAGCAAATCATCGTCATATCAGGCGCATCGAGCGGCTTCGGCGCTCTGACGGCGCGCGCCCTCGCCAAAGCGGGCCACACTGTCTATGCCGGCATCCGCGAGACCGGGGGACGTAACGCGCCGCAGGTCGAAGCCGTCGCCGCTTTCGCCAAAGAGAATGGTGTAGACCTTCGCGCCGTCGAGCTCGATGTCGCCTCGGACGCATCGGTGGAAGCCGGCATTGCCGAGATCATTGCCCAGCAGGGCCGCATCGACACCGTCATCCACAATGCCGGCCATATGTCCTTCGGCCCGGCCGAGGCCTTCACGCCCGAGCAGTTTGCCGAGCTCTACGACATCAACGTGCTCAGCACCCAACGCGTCAATCGCGCCGCGCTCCCTCATCTGCGCAAGCAGGGCAAGGGGCTGGTCGTCTGGGTATCCTCCTCCAGCACCCGCGGCGGCACACCGCCCTATCTGTCGCCTTACTTCGCCGCCAAGGCCGCGATGGATTCGCTCGCCGTCTCCTATGCGTCCGAGTTGACTCGCTGGGGCATCGAAACGGCGATCATCGTGCCGGGCGCCTTTACGAAGGGAACGAACCATTTTGCCCATTCCGGCTCGCCCGCCGACAAAGCCCGTGCTGCCGAATACGACAATGGTCCCTATGCCGGCGTTCCCGACCAGGCGCTGAAAGGACTTGCCTCGCTGGAGCCGGCGGACGCCGACGCTGCCTCGGTTGCCACCGCCATCGTCGATGTCGTGGACATGCCCTTCGGCACGCGTCCATTCCGTGTCCATATCGATCCGTCGGAAGATGGTGCGGAGATCGTCAACGGCGTTGCCGATCGGGTGCGGGCGGAGCTTTTCCGGCGCATCGGCCTGGAGGATCTATTGAAGCCACATGTAAAAGGCTGAGGCCTCGCTCTTACTCTTCCAGAGTGTCAAATCGCCGCTTCTGTGCCACAGGAGCGGCGTTCGCGTGCTTCCATCGAGATTATTTTGCGTCATACGGCATTCCAAGCCTGTACGTTTCGTACTAAAGCGAATCCTTTAGAGGGTCGGGAGATATCCATGGACGCGAAGGACATTGGCGAAATTGCCAGCTGGCTCATGCAGGCCGGCCTCAAGGGCATGGCGGAAGTCGATATCCTCTCGGGCTTCTGCGAGCAGTGCCGACAGCATGGACTGAACCTCGACCGAGCCATGGCGCTGATGGATACGCTGCATCCGGTTTACGAGGGCCGTGCCTTTCGCTGGGACGGCAAGCAGGTCATCGAGCGCGAGTTCGAATATGGCCCGTCGCATCAGGGGATTGCGTCGGAGAATTGGCAGCGCTCTGCCTTTCATCATCTGCTGACCACGGGTGGGGATGAAGTGCGCCGGCGCATCGGCTTTGGCGAGCCTGCCGATTTCTACGGGCTCGACACGCTGCTGGCCGATGGTCACACCGACTACATTGCCATGGTGCATCGGTTCGAAGAGGGCGGCACGATTGGCGAGATGGATTGCTTCTATTCCAACTTCGCCACGGCCGGCGAAGCGGGTTTTCCGGACGAAGATCTGCGTGTGCTGCGCAAGCTGACGCCTGCGCTCGCGCTGGCCATCAAGTGCACCGGCATGAGCCGCATTGCCCGAACGATTGCCGAGGTCTATCTGGGCGAGGATGCCGCCCGGCATGTTCTCGAAGGCAAGATCACGCGCGGCAAGACCGAGCGGATTTCGGCGGCGCTCTGGTTTTCCGATCTCGCCAACTATACGCGCATTTCGGATACGGCCGAGCCGGATGAGATCATCCCGATGCTGAACGCTTATGCCGATGCGGTCATCTCCTCGATCCATGAGGCAGGTGGCAATGTGCTGAAGCTGATCGGCGACGGCACGCTGGCGATCTTCAAGGCAAGGAATTCGGCCGATGCCTGTGCGGCTGCGCTGATGGCGGAATCGCTGCTGCGGCAGAGGCTGCGCGATCTCAATTCCCAGCGCCAGATCGAGGGCAGGCCCGTGACCGACGTCTATCTCGGCCTGCATATCGGCGATGTCTTCTACGGCAATATCGGCAGCATGGACCGGCTGGACTTCACGGTCATCGGGCCGGCTGTCAACGAGGTCAGCCGTATCGCTTCGATGTGTCGCTCGGCCGACCGCAATGTCCTGATGTCGTCGAACTTCGTCGAGGCGCTGTCGACGCATAATAGCAACGATCTGGTTTCCGTCGGCCGCTATGCGCTGCGTGGCGTCAACCGGCCACAAGAACTGTTCACACTGCTGTCTTCGGCAGCGTAAACGCTCTATTTCTTTGCTTTTACGCATTTCCGGACCGAAAACCGCGCTGCGCACTTTTCCTGGAACTGCTTTAGCGGCGACCGGCGGCGAACATCGGGCCGCCTTTGCTTGACGGAAAGCCGTAGCCGTTGATCATGACGAGATCGATGTCGCTGGCGCGAGCGGCGATGCCTTCCGAAAGCAGGGCATCGCCTTCGTCGACCATGGCCTTCAGCAGGCCAGCAACGATCTCTTCGGTGGTGAAGCGCTTCGGCACGATGCCTTTCTCGGCGCGGGCGGCTTCGATCATCCCGGTTACTTCGGGATCGACAGTCCGCTTGCCGTCGGGATAGGCATACCAGCCGCGGCCTGTCTTCTGGCCGAAACGGCCGGCTTCGCAGAGCCGGTCGGCGATGACGACATAACGCTCTGCAGGATCGCGTGTCGCCGCCTGCCGCTTGCGACGGGCCCAGGCAATCTCCAGTCCCGCCATGTCGAAGACGGCGAAAGGCCCCATGGGAAAACCGTATGCTTCCAGAGCCGCATCGACCTCCTGCGGCAAGGCGCCATCCTCAACCATGTATTCGGCTTCGCGGCGATAGGCGGAAAAGATGCGGTTGCCAATGAAGCCTTCGGTGACGCCGGAGACAATGGCCAGCTTGCCCAGCCGCTTTGCAAACGCCAATGCGCTCGCCAGCACGTCCGGCGCGGTCTCCTTGCAGTCCACCACTTCCAGCAACCGCATGATGTGGGCGGGCGAGAAGAAGTGCAGGCCGACGACCCGCTCAGGTCGCGCGGTAGCGGCGGCGATGACGTCAGGATCGAGGTAGCTTGTATTGGTCGCGAGAATTGCGTCGGCGCGGACGATGGTATCGAGGCGCTGGAACAGTTCGGTCTTGACGGTGAGGTCGTCGAAGACGGCTTCGATGACGATATCGGCCTGCGCCAGTTGCTGCATATCGGCGGTCACGCTCAATCGGCCCAGACGGTCTTCACGGCCAGCCGTGTCGAGGCGGCCGGATTGAACGGCCTTCTCGAGGATGCCGGCGATCCGTTCACGGCCTTTTTCCGCGGCTTCGGCGTTTTGCTCGACGCCGATGATGCGATAGCCACCATTCAGTGCTGATACGGCGATGCCTGACCCCATGAGGCCGGTGCCGACGATGCCGACGGTTTCTATTCTACGTGGGGCGACGGCTTCCAAACCTTCGACCTTGCCGGCGGCGCGTTCGGCAAAGAAGACATGGCGGAGAGCTGCCGCCTCTTCGCTGTCGCGAAGCTTAATGAAGGTGCGGCGCTCCTCGGCAAGTCCTTCCGCTAGGGGAGTGGTCGCTGCGAGGCGCACGAGGCGGACCGCTTCCGTTGGTGCATTCTGGCCGCGCGCCTTGCGCGATGCATCGGCGGCCGCCTTTTCGATGGCTTCAATGGGCGTAGCTGGAACGGAAAGCGCACCGGTACGGCGCAAGGAGGGGGCGTCGAGCCCTTTGATATCGGCAATGGCGTCAGCGCGTAGCGCGCTTTCGGAGACACCGTCGACAATGCCGAGCTTGAGTGCCTCCGAGGCTGAAATGATGCGTCCGCCGGCGATCATATCGATAGCGGCAGAGACGCCGATCAGGCGCGGCAGGCGTTGCGTGCCACCGGCGCCGGGAACGATGCCGAGCTTGACTTCCGGCAGGCCGATCTTGGCTGAAGGAGCTGCATGGCGGCGGTGGCAGGCCAACGCCACTTCTAGGCCGCCGCCAAGTGCTGCGCCATTGATCGCCGCTGCGACGGGTTTCGCAAAGGATTCGATGCGTGCGATGACATCAGGCAGATGCGGCTCGACCGGTGGCTTGCCGAATTCCTTGATGTCAGCGCCGCCGATGAAGCTGTTGCTAGCGCCGGTCAGGACAATGCCCTTAATCCCGCCGTCTTTCTCCGCGTGATCCAGCGCCGCCATCAACCCGGCTCTCACATCGGCTGAGAGCGCGTTGACCGGCGCATTGTCAATAGTGACGACCAAGATCCCGTCGGCAAGAGCCGCCGAAATGGTGTCCGAAAAGCGCAGTGCCGACATGATTTTGACCACCTGTTGGATGCTATTCCGGAATGATGGCTGTCGCTTGGATCTCGATCTTGGCGCGATCCTCGACGAGGGCGACGACCTGTACGGCGGCCATGGCCGGGAAGTGGCGGCCGATGGTTTCGCGATAGGCCTGGCCGATAGCCTTGAGGCTGCCGAGATATTCCTGCTTGTCGGTGAAATACCAGGTCATCGAGGTGATGTGCTTCGGCTCGGCGCCGCCTTCCGCAAGAATGGCGACAACGTTCTTCAACGTCTGGCGCACCTGCTCGGCAAAGTCGTCGCTTTCGAATTCGCAGTTGGCATTCCAGCCGACTTGGCCGCCGACGAACACCATGCGGCCGGTTGCCGCCATGCCATTGGCATAGCCGATCGGCTTGGCCCAGCCTTCAGGTTGCAGGATGGTGTGCATCGGTGGTCTCCAGATGAGAGGTCAGCGCGGCGCGGATATCATCCGGCCAGGCAAGCGATTGATGGTTATCGAGCGAGGTGGCGACGACGCGGTGTTTTGCCGTCCACAGCACATGGCCGTTGGCCGAGACCTGATGTTCCAGGTCGAGAGAGGAACGGCCGATGCCGCGCACCGTCAGCAGGAATTCGAGGTCGTCGCCCTGCAGGCCCGGCTTCATGAAGGTCAGATCGAGCCGCACGGTGGGAACACCGATGCGGCGGTCGTCAATCATATGCCTCCAGGAAAAGCCGATCGAGGCGAAATAGTCTTCCAGCACCCCGACGAGGATGTTCAGATAGGATGGGAAATAGGCGATCCCCGAGGGATCGCAATCTCCGAAGCGCAGGGGTCTGGTGGTCTTGAACGCCAAGGTCGACCTCAGTTCGAAAAGGCGGCGATGCCTGTAATGGCGCGGCCGAGAATGAGAGCGTGGATGTCGTGCGTGCCCTCATAAGTGTTGACCACTTCGAGGTTGACGAGATGGCGGGCGATGCCGAATTCGTCGGAAATGCCGTTGCCGCCAAGCATGTCGCGGGCGGCGCGGGCGATATCCAGCGCCTTGCCGCAGCTGTTGCGCTTGACGATCGACGTCAGTTCGACGGGCGGGTGACCGTCTTCCTTCATGCGGCCGAGACGCAGGCAACCCTGCAGGCCGAGCGTGATCTCGGTCACCATGTCGGCGAGCTTCTTCTGGATCAGCTGGTTGGCCGCAAGAGGGCGGTCGAACTGCTTGCGGTCGAGCACATATTGCCGGGCCTTGGCATAGCAATCCTCGGCCGCGCCGAGGGCGCCCCAGGCGATGCCGAAGCGCGCCGAGTTGAGGCAAGTGAAGGGACCCTTGAGGCCGGAAACGTTCGGCAGCAGGTTTTCCTCCGGCACGAAGACATTCTCCATCACGACTTCGCCCGTGATCGAGGCGCGCAGGCCGACCTTGCCGTGGATGGCGGGAGCAGACAGTCCCTTCCAGCCCTTTTCAAGGATGAAGCCGCGGATGAGGCCATCCTCGGTCTTTGCCCAGACGACGAAGACATCGGCGATCGGCGCATTGGAGATCCAGGTCTTGGTGCCGGTCAGGCTGTAGCCGCCATCGACCTTCTTGGCGCGTGACGCCATCGAGCCAGGGTCGGAACCATGGTTCGGCTCGGTGAGGCCGAAGCAGCCAATCCATTCGCCGGTTGCGAGCTTCGGCAGGTATTTCTGCTTCTGTGCCTCGGAGCCGAAGGTGTCGATCGGCACCATGACGAGCGAGGACTGCACGCTCATCATCGAGCGATAGCCGCTGTCGACGCGCTCCACTTCGCGAGCGATCAGGCCGTAGGCGACATAGCCGAGGCCGGCGCCGCCATATTCCGGCGCAATCGTCGGGCCGAGCAGGCCGAGTTCGCCCATTTCACGGAAGATCGTCGGATCGGTCTTCTCATGGCGGAAGGCTTCGAGCACGCGCGGCGCTAGCTTCTCCTGTGCATAGGAGTGTGCGGTATCAAGCACCATGCGTTCTTCATCGCTCAGTTGCTCCACCAGTCGGAACGGGTCGGCCCAGTCGAAAATCTCGCGGCTCATGCTCTCAATCTCCCATCAGTTTGTCTTCAAAAGTTCGCGCGCGACGATGAGTTTTTGAACCTCCGTCGCACCTTCATAGATGCGAAGCGCGCGGATCTCCCGATAGAGTTTTTCCGTTATCTCGCCCGACCTTACGCCACGTCCGCCGAAGAGCTGAACGGCGCGGTCGATGACGCTCTGCGCGGTTTCGGTCGCCGTCATCTTGGCCATGGCCGCCTCGCGGGTCGTCGGCAAGCGCTGCACGTCGCGACGCCAGGCCGCCCGGTAGGTGAGCAATGCCGCCGCGTCGATGCCGGTCGCCATATCGCCGAGGGCGGCCTGCGTCAACTGAAGGTCACCGAGCGTTGCACCGAACATGGGGCGGGCGCGAACATGGGCAAGCGATTCATCGAGCGCCCGGCGCGCAAAGCCGAGGCCTGCAGCGGCGACCGAAGCGCGGAAGATATCGAGCGTGCGCATGGCGATCTTGAAGCCTTCGCCCGGCGCACCGAGACGGCGCGAAGCGGGGATGCGGCAATTCTCGAAGCGGATCGTCGCCAGTGGATGCGGCGCAATCACTTCGATGCGTTCGGCGATCGAGAAGCCGGGATCATCGGCAAAGACGACGAAGGCCGAGATGCCGCGGGTTCCTGGCGCTTCGCCGGTGCGGGCAAAGACGGTGTAGACATCTGCGATGCCGCCATTGGAAATCCAGGTCTTCTCGCCATCGAGAACGTAATGATCGCCATCGAGGCGGGCGGCGCAGCTCATGGCCGCGACATCGGAGCCGGCGTCTTTTTCCGAGAGGGCGAAAGCGGCCAGCCAGTCACCGGCGCGTACTTTCGGTAGCACGGCGGCCCGCAATTCTGGCGAACCGGACAAGCCGATCGCGCCGGTGCCGAGGCCTTGCATGGCAAAAGCGAAGTCGGCAAGCCCATCGTACCAGGCGAGCGTTTCACGGGCGAGGCAGACGAGACGAGAATCGATCAGTGGCTCTTCATGCGACGAACCTGTGGCTGCAGCGAGCAGCCCGGCATCACCGAGCGACTTCACCAGCTTGCGGCACGCAGCATCGACATCGGTATGGTCGATGGAGGCCATGGCGGAGGATTTGCCGAAGGCATCGACCTCGGCGGCAAAGTGATGATGGCGTTCCTCGAAGAACGGCCAATCCAGATGGTCCCGCGTCGGACCGGGGAGGCTGCTTGCCGTCGACATTGCCTAGTCTCCCTGAAATTCCGGTTTGCGCTTGGCGGCAAAAGCTTCGAAGGCGCGGCGGAAGTCCTGCGTCGCCATGCAGACGGCCTGGGCCTGCGCTTCGGATTCGATCATCTCGTCGATACCCATCGCCCATTCCTGGTTCAGCATCGTCTTCGTCATGCCATGCGCGAACCAGGGGCCATCGGCGAGCGAACGGGCGAGCTTGGCCGCTTCCTGCTCGAGGTCGGCGCCGGCGTGCAGGGTGTTGTAGAAGCCCCAGGCATGACCTTCGCTTGCCGTCATCGAGCGGCCGGTAAAGAGAAGTTCGGCGGCGCGGCCCTGGCCGATGATGCGGGGCAGGATGCCGCATGCGCCCATATCGGCACCCGCAAGACCGACACGAGTGAAGAGGAAGGCCGTCTTGGCCTCAGGCGTTGCGAGCCTCAGGTCGGAGGCCATAGCAAGGATGGCGCCAGCGCCGGCGCAGATGCCGTCGACGGCCGTGATGATCGGCTGCGGGCATTTGCGCATCGCCTTGACGAGATCGCCGGTCATGCGCGTGAAGGCCAGCAGCTCGGGCATGGCCATGCGGGTCAATGGTTCGATGATCTCGAACACATCGCCGCCCGAGGAAAAATTACCGCCGGCGCCGGTCAGCACGATTGCGCGGATATCCGATGCATAGGCAAGATCGCGGAAGAGGTCGCGCAGCTCGGCATAGCTGTCGAAGGTCAGCGGGTTCTTACGCTCGGGGCGGTTCAGGCGGACGGTGGCGACGCGGCCGTCCTCGCTGACTTCCCAGAGGAAGTGCTGAGGCTTGTAATCCTTGAAGGGCTTCAGATGGCCCCGCATCGTCATGTCCCGATCGCTCATCGCGTTCAAATCTCCCCACCGGCAACCGCGATTGCCTGTCCATTGATCGATGCCGCCGCCGGCGATGCCAGCCAGAGAACGGTATCGGCGATTTCTTCCGGCGTGACGAGCCGTCCCTGCGGATTGGATTTCGTAAGCTCGCCAAGTGCCTGTTCGGCCGTGCGCCCGGTCTTGGCGACGATGGTTTCGATCGACCGCTGGATGATCGGTGTATCGGTGAAGCCGGGGCAGACGGCATTGACTGTCATGCCGGTCTTGGCGAATTCCAGCGCCAGCGAGCGGGTGAGGCCGACGACGCCGTGCTTGGCGGCGACATAGGCGGAGACGTAGCCATAGCCCTTCAGGCCGGCGGTCGAGGCAATATTGATGATGCGCGCGCCGGCGCCATGCGTCTTCAGATCGGGCAGCACGGCCTGCGTCACCAGGAAGACGCCGGTCAGATCGACCGAGAGGACATGGTTCCAGGTCTCCAGGCTGGTCTTCTCGAAAGCTGCGCTCGGGGCTTCGCCGGCATTGTTAACGAGGATGTCGACGACGCCGAATTTTTCGCGCGCCTTGGTCAGGCCATGGGCAATAGCCTCGGGATTTGTAACGTCGAATCCATCGAGCACGAAAGCCTGCACACCGATCTCGGCGGCGATCGCTTCCAGAGGTTCCTTCCGACGGCTGGCCAGGGTGACGCGCGCGCCGTCTGCTGCAAGCGCCCTTGCGATCGCGGCACCGATGCCGCTGCCGGCGCCGGTGATGAGGGCGTGACGGTCGCCAAGTTTGCCCGAAGTCGTCATCCGATCCTCACTTCGCCGGCGCGGTCGTGGCCGCGCGGGCAAGATTGGTTTCATATTGCGTCTTACCGGAGAGATACTGCTTCGGCCAGGGGATCGATGTCAGCCCGATCTTGGCGGCTTCATGCAGCGGCCAGGCGGGATCGGCCAGATGTGGGCGGGCAACGGCGCAGAGATCGGCGCGGCCGGCAGCAATGATCGAGTTGGCGTGGTCTGCTTCCGAAATCGCGCCGACGGCAATGGTGGGGATGCCGATCTCGTTGCGGATCTTGTCGGAGAACGGCGTCTGGAACAGGCGGCCGTAAACCGGCTTTTCCTCTTTCGACACCTGACCGGACGAGCAATCGATCAGATCGGCGCCGGCCTCCTTGAACATGCGCGCGAAGATGGCAGCATCTTCCGGCGTGTTGCCGCCATCGGTCCAGTCATGGCACGACAGGCGGATGGAGATTGGCTTGTCTGCCGGCCAGATCGCGCGCATCGCCCTGAAGATTTCGAGGGGATAGCGGGCGCGGTTTTCGTGGCTGCCGCCATACTCGTCGTCGCGCAGATTGGTGATCGGCGACAGGAAGCTCGACAGCAGATAGCCGTGGGCGCAATGCAGTTCCAGCCAGTCCGCGCCGGTCTCGATCGCCAGCTCGGTCGAGCGGATGAAATCGGCCTTGACGCGATCCATATCGGCGCGGTCCATGGCCTTCGGCACCTGGCTATTCCTAAGGTAGGGGATTGCGGACGCCGAAATCAGCGGCCATTCACCTTCCGCCAGCGGCTGGTCGATCCCTTCCCAGGCAAGCTTCGTTGCACCCTTGCGTCCGGCATGGCCGATCTGGATACCAACCTTGGCGGCGCTGCTGGTATGGACGAAATCGACAAGTCGCTTCCATTGCCTGGCCTGTTCTTCGTTCCAGAGGCCGAGGCAGCCGGGGGTGATGCGCGCATCCGGGGTGACGCAGGTCATCTCCGCGAAGATCAGGCCAGCACCACCAAGGGCGCGCGAGCCGAGATGAACGATGTGGAAATCGTTCATGACGCCGTCTGCAGCCGAATACATCGCCATCGGCGAGACGACGATGCGGTTGATGAGCTGGACATCGCGCAGGCGATAGGGCGTGAACATTGGCGGCAGGCAACGGTCATTGCCAACGGCAAGCCCGGATTTGTCCGCGAACCAGCGCTCGAAACCTTCGAGCCAGTCCTTGTCGCGGAGCCTCAGATTTTCATGGCTGATGCGCTGCGAGCGGGTGAGCATCGAATACATGAATTGCGGCGGCTCAAGCGTGTCGGCATAGCGGCGTCCCACGACCTCAAACCATTCCATCGCGTTGCGGGCGGCATTCTGGATGCGGGCGACGTCGACGCGGCGGATTTCCTCGTAGGTTTCGAGAACGGCCGGTATCTTGTCCTTGTCGTGTCCGTGGATCTGGAACTGCCGGGTCAGCTCGATGGCATCGTCGATGGCGAGTTTTGTACCGGAGCCGATGGCGAAATGCGCGGTGTGGGCGGCATCGCCCATCAGCACGACGTGGGAATTGCCGTTGAAATGGCTCCACTTGCCGCAGATCAGCCGATTGAAATTCAGCCAGGCGGATCCGCGGATATGGCGCGCATTCGTCATCAGCGATGCGCCGTCGAGCACTTCGGAAAACAGGTTTTCGCAGAAGGCGATGGAGCCATCCTGATCCATCTTGTCGAGGCCGTGGGCGAGATAGGCTTCCTCGGTGGTCTCGACGATGAAGGTCGAAGTCTTGTCGTCGAACTTGTAGATATGCGACTGGAACCAGCCGTGCTCGGTCCGCCGGAAATCGAAGGTGAAGGCGTCGAACAGCTTGTCGGTTCCAAGCCAGATATAGCGGTTCGGCCGGGTGATCATATCCGGCTGGAAGACCTCCGGATAATGATTGCGGATGCGGGAATTGAGGCCGTCCGAACCGATGACGAGATCGGCGTCGGGATAATCGAGATCGGAATTGACGTCGGTCTCGAAGATCAGTTCGACATCGAGGGCCTCGCAGCGCTTCTGCAGGATATTCAGCAGCTTCTTGCGGCCGATGCCAACGAAACCATGGCCTGACGTGCGCTGACGCGTGCCCTTGAACAGGACTTCAATATCATCCCAATGATTGAACGCGTCTTCGATCTCGGCTGCGCTCTCGGGGTCCCATTGGCGCATCGATATCATGGTGGCATCGGAGAAAACGACGCCCCAGCCGAAGGTGTCATAGGGGCGGTTGCGTTCGACGACGCGGATAGAATGTTCGGGATGCAGCTTCTTCATCAGAAGCGCGAAGTAGAGGCCAGCCGGGCCGCCGCCGATACAGACGATGCGCATCGCTTATCCCTCCTCTTGCGGTCGAAGGCCGCGTCGAAATCATTTAAGTTTAAAATATCTCGTCGTGGCCATTCGTCAAGGCTTGTCTTGCCGGAATCTGCGGTCCGCCGAGGGCCACAATAGCTGAAAATTCTCAAATTGCCTTTTTAAATCAAGGCGAAGTCAAAAATATTTTAGGCTTAAAATTTCTTGCTTGAACATTTCGATCTTCGGTGCGATCTTTTTTGTCATGAGACACGGGCTGCAGGGGAAAGCGGCCGTCGTGGTGAGTTGATCGAGAAGAATGCGGGAGCAAGGCAATGCTGGGACCGACCGGTCACACCGATACATTCACACGAGACAATCTGCCGCCCTTCGGCGAGTGGCCCGAGCTGCTGATGGATGGTTTCGACTATCCGGAATGGCTGAATGCCGGCTTCGAGCTTAGCGACCGAATGGTCGAGAAAGGCTTCGGCGATCATGTGGCGTTGATCGGCAATGGCCGCCGCCGCACTTATAAGGAGTTGGCGGACTGGACGAACCGCATTGCCCATGCGCTGGTCGAGAACTTTGGCGTGAAGCCCGGCAACCGCGTCCTCATCCGCTCCGGCAATAATCCGGCGATGATTGCATGCTGGCTCGCCGTGACGAAGGTTGGCGCCGTCGCTGTTAATACCATGCCGATGCTGCGGGCGGGGGAGCTTTCCAAGGTCATCGACAAGGCGGAAATCTCGCTTGCGCTTTGCGATACCAGGCTTTTGGAGGAGTTGGTCGCTGCTGCCAAGGACAGCCGCTTCCTGAAGCAGGTGATCGGCTTTGACGGCACCGCCAATCACGATGCCGAACTCGACCGCATCGCCCTCAACAAGCCGGTTCGTTTCGAAGCGGTGAAAACCGGGCGCGACGATGTGGCTCTGCTTGGTTTCACGTCGGGATCGACGGGTGTGCCTAAGGCCACGATGCATTTTCATCGCGATATCCTGATCATCGCCGATGCCTATGCCAAGGAAGTGCTGCAGGTCACGCCTGACGACGTCTTCATCGGCTCGCCACCGATCGCCTTCACCTTCGGCCTTGGCGGTCTGGTCGTCTTCCCGTTGCGCTTTGGGGCGTCGACGGCCCTGCTCGAAAATGCCTCGCCGAAGAACATGGTCGAGATCATTCAGGAATATGGCGCGACGATCAGCTTCACCGCACCAACAGCCTATCGCGCCATGCTGGCCGCGATGGAGGAGGGGGCGGATCTCTCCTCGCTGCGCATTGCCGTCTCCGCTGGCGAGACGCTGCCCGGGCCAATCTTCGAGGAATGGACCCGCAAGACCGGCAAGCCGATCCTCGATGGCATCGGCTCGACCGAGCTGCTGCATATCTTCATTTCCAATCGTCTTTCTGATGCCAAGCCGAACTGCACCGGCAAACCGCTGAGCGGTTATCAAGCGCGCGTCGTCGATGACGAAATGAACGAGGTGCCGCGCGGCACGATCGGCAAGCTGGTGGTTCGCGGGCCGATCGGCTGCCGCTATCTCGCCGACCACAGGCAGGCCGACTATGTCCGCGATGGCTGGAACCTGACGGGAGACAGCTTCATCGAGGACGAGGAGGGCTATTTCCATTTCGCCGCCCGTTCCGACGACATCATTCTTTCCGCCGGCTACAATATTGCCGGGCCGGAGGTGGAGGCTGCACTTCTGTCACATGCCGATGTGCTCGAATGCGCCGTGATCGGCAAGCCGGACGAGGATCGTGGCCATATCGTTCAGGCGCATGTGGTGCTGGCGGCCGGCGTTGCCGGCTCGGATCTGCTGGTCAAGACGCTGCAGGAGCACGTCAAGGCCGTCATCGCTCCCTATAAATATCCCCGTTCCATCGTCTTCGTCGAGGCTTTGCCGAAGACGGAATCGGGCAAGATCCAGCGCTTCCGCTTGAAGTAACGCAAGCAGCCTTTTCAGGCTGCGTCTTCTTGCTCCGCATCGCGGCCGAGCCAGCTCGGGTCGATTTCCGGTAGCGGAATGGCGTCGAGCAGCATGCGCGTATAGGCGGAGGCGGGTGCCGCGAAGACGCGTTCGCAATCGCCTTCCTCTTCCACACGGCCGTGGCGCATCACATAGACACGGTCGCAGATGGCGCGGATGACGGAGAGGTCATGGCTGATGAAGGCCATGGACAGGCCGAGGTCGCGCGAAAGCTCCTTCAGCAGATTGAGCACTTGCGCCTGCGTCGATACGTCGAGGCCGGAGACGATCTCGTCGGCGAGCACGAAATCCGGCTCCAGCAAGGCGGCGCGGGCAATGCCGATGCGCTGGCGCTGGCCGCCGGAAAGCTCGTGCGGATTTCGGTCGAGGCATGCTTGCGGCAGTGTCACACGCTCAAGGATGGCAGCGACGCGTCGTTCAGCGTCCTTCCAGTCCGAAGCCAGTTTATGCAGGAGCAGCGGCTCCACCAGGATGTGGCGGATCGTATGGCGCGGGTTAAGCGAGGCCATCGGGTCCTGAAAGATCATTTGCATGCGCCGGCGCAGTGGCCGCATCTCGCTGTCAGGCAGCCGCGTGATGTCTCTGCCGTCGAAATGGATTGAGCCGGATGAGACGTCGACCAGCCGCAACAGGGCACGGCCGAGCGTCGTCTTGCCCGAGCCGCTTTCGCCGACGATGCCGACGGTCTCTCCACGACGGATGTCGATGTTGACGCCGTGCAGCACCTTGATGCCATGGCCCGGCGGTCCGAAAAGATGCCGCTTGGCGCCATAGGTGACCTCGATGCCTCTAGCAGACAAGAGATTATCATTACCGCTCATCGGCCGCCCTCCGGAATGCCGATCTCGCGGCGCAATTGTTCGAAGACGGCTTGCGGCACTGGCGTCAGTCCTGCATCGGGCCGGTCGTAACGCGGGCCGGCGAATAGCAGCGATTTCGTGTAGATGTGCTGCGGGCGCGCAAGCACGTCGCCGGTCTTGCCCTGTTCGATGACCTTGCCGGCGTAGAGCAGGGTGACGCTGTCGCAGATCTGGGCGACGACGCCGAGATCATGGGTGACGAAGATGACGGCGGTGCCATGTGCCTCCTGCAGGCCGCGGATCAGCCGCAGGATCTGCTTCTGCACGGTGACGTCGAGTGCCGTGGTCGGCTCGTCGGCGACGACCAGTTTCGGCTCCAGCGCGAAGGCGGCGGCAATCAGGATACGCTGGCGCATGCCGCCTGATAATTCATGGGGATAGGCGTGCAGCACGCGTTCGGGATCGCGGATATGCACTTCTTCGAGCAACTTCAGTGCGCGCTGCCGGGCGTCGCGCCATGACATGCCCCGCTTCAGCCGCAGGCCGTCGGTCAGCTGTGCCTCGATGCGGCGGCCGGGATTGAGCGCCGTCTGCGGGTCCTGCGGGATCAGCGAGATGTCGCTGCCCATGATATCTCGCAATTCCCTGGCGGGGAGGGTGAGCAGGTCGCGGCGCTCGAAGAGTATGGAGCCGCCGGTGATGCGGACGCCGCGCGGCAGGATGCCGAGCAGGGCCTTGGCGATGGTCGATTTGCCGGCGCCGCTTTCGCCGACAAGGCCACGTACCTCGCCGCGCTCCAGCGTGACGGAGACATCGCGCAGGATCGGCGTGCCGCCATCGCGGTCGGACACGGCACTCAGGCCTGTTATGGAGAGAAGCGTAGATGTCATCGGCGCATCACCGGATCGAGGGCGCGGCGCAGGCCGTCGCCGAGCTGATTGAAGGCAAGCACCGTTGCGAAGAGCGCAATCAGCGGCACGAGCAGCACCCACCATCCTTCATAGATGATCTGCCGCCCCTCGGCGATCATGCCGCCCCAGGTCGGCGTGTCCGACGCGACAGAGAGGCCGACAAAGGACAGGATGGCCTCGACGATGACGGCGATGCCCATCTCCAGGCTGACGAGCGCGATCAGCACCGGCATGACATTGGGCAGGATTTCGCTGAAGAGGATCCTTGCCCGCGAAAAGCCGATCGTATGGGCGGCGGTCACATAATCCATATGCGCCTGCGCCTGGGTTTCGGAGCGTACGACACGACAGAAGCGGGTCCAGTCGATGATGACGATGGCGGCGATCACCGAATGCACGCCGGAGCCGAAGACGGCGACCAGCAGGATCGACAGCAGCACCGGCGGGAAGGCCATCCAGATATCGACAAGCCGGGAGATCACCTTGTCGATCCAGCCGCCGTACCAGCCGGCGAGAAGGCCGAGCAGCGTGCCGATGAAGGCAGCAAGCCCGGCCGCGACGAAGGCGACGGTCAAGGCGATGCGTGTGCCGAAGATGACGCGGGACAGCACGTCACGGCCGAGATCGTCCGTTCCCAGCAGGAAGCCTGAATCGGAGCCCTCGACCCAGGCCGGCGGTAGGGTGCCGGACATGAGGTCCTGCTCCAATGGGTCTTTTGGCGCGATGTAAGGCGCGAAGATAGCCAGGATGAGGAGGATCAGGATGAAGCCGCCGCCGAAGATGACCTTCGGTTCGGAAAGCAACGCCCGAAGGCGTTTCGCCGCCCTCGAGGGTGTTTTTGGCATGGCGGGCGAGATGACGTCAGCCATGGGCGAGCCTCGGATTGAAGGCCGCGACCAGCAGGTCGACGGCCAGATTGACGAGGATGAAGAGCGCGCCGAAAACCAAGACGAGCCCCTGGATCAGCGGCAGGTCGCGATTGATGACCGCATCGATCGCCATGTTGCCGATGCCGGGATAGGCGAAGATGCGTTCGACGATGACAGTGCCGCCGATCAAGAAGGTGAATTGCACGCCGGTGAGCGCGATGGTCGGGCCGACGGCGTTGCGCAGTGCTTCCTGCAGCACCAGCCGCAGGTCGGACATGCCCTTCAGTTTGGCGAGCAGAATGTAATCTTGCACCATGGCTTCCGAGAGTGCGGCTTTCAGCACGCGGGCGATGATGGCCGCGAGCGGCAGGCCGAGCGCCAGCACCGGCATGACCATATGAGCGCAGATATCGGCGAAGATTGCGAAGCGGAGGGTGAGCAGGCTTTCGAGGAGATAGAAGGGAGTGACGAACTGCACGTCTGTGCTTGGGTCGATGCGGCCGGAGAGCGGGAAGAGTGGAAACAGCACGCCGAGGACGAGCACCAACGCCAGCGCCCAGACGAAATCCGGGACGGCAAGGAAGAGGCCGTTTACGCTGTCGATGATAGGTTCGAAGATCGTGCGGCGGGCGAGTGTGCCGATGATGGCGATGGCGCCGCCGAGGAGAACCGCGAGCACGAGGGCGGCAAAGGCGAGTTCCAGCGTCGCCGGCAGGCGTTCTCCCAAGAGCGACAGCACGTTGCGCTTCAGCGAGATCGAGGTGCCGAAATCACCTACCAGTACCGATTTCAGCCAGATTGCGAACTGGGTGGTCAGGCTTGCATCGAGGCCGTAATGAGCGCGGAGTGCGGTGATATCGGCGGGGCTTGCGCCGGGCGAGATCATCATGGCGATGGGATCGCCCGGCACGACCCGCAGCAGCACGAAGACGATCAGCGCCACGCCGAAGAGCGTGATGGCGGCCATGATCAGACGATTGAGAATGGAGACTGCTATCATTCGTTATGAATTCCAATCGCACGGCTGGTGGCAAATGGAGAGTACAGGCCCCTCATCCGGCCCATCGGCCACCTTCTCCCCGTCTTGACGGGGAGAAGGGGACAGAAGCACTTACAGCCTCCCTTCCCGTCGCCTTCTTAGGCGAGGGCACAGAGGTCGTTCCCTCTCCCCGCAAGCGGGGAGAGGGCTAGGGTGAGGGGCAAGGCCACACAGTCAAAGCTAGAGGTATCAACCCTTCGACACCAGCGTCGGCTGCAGCGCGCCGGATACGTTCGGCGTCACTTTCAGGCTCGATTTATAGACGATCGGCTGAACATATTGCAGCAGCGGGATCACATAGCCTTGTTCGGCGATGTATTTGATCGCAGCCTTCCAGCCGGCAATGCGCTTGGCCTCGTCTTTTTCCACCCAGAGCGGACCGAGCATGTCGTCGACATCCTTGGTCTTCCAGGCGGAATGGGGCGAGGGGCCGAACATGGCGAAGCCCGTCGAGGTTGTCGGGTCGCCGATGGCGTTGCCCCAATTATAGAAGGCGGCGGGGCCGAGCTTGTGGGCGGCGCGCAGCTCGTAATGCTTGGCGATTTCGTAGACTTCGATTTCAGCCTCGATGCCGACCTTGCGCCACATGCCGACGATCGCCTGGATCATCTCATAGTCCTTCGGCTTGAAGCCGCGGGTGGTCTTGATGCCGAACTTGACCGGCTTTTCAGGCGAATAGCCGCTGGCGGCCAGGAGCTTCTTTGCCTGTTCCGGATCATAGGGGATTTTGACCCACGCGTCGTAGGCTTCGTACTCAGGCGCTTCCAGCGTCGACAGCGGCTTGCCATAGCCGCGCAGCAGACGCTTGATGATCGCTTCCTTGTCGATCGCCATATTGGCGGCGAGACGCACATTCTTGTCGAGCATCGGGTCGACATTGCTGATGAAGATCATGCCGATATCGGAGATCGGCGTGGCAACGCCTGCAAGGCCGGACTTCTTTTTCAGCCGGTCAAAATCCTCATAGGGGATTTCCAGCGTCACGTCCGACGATCCGGATTCGATCTCGGCCACACGGCTTGTCGTGTCGGGCACGAATTTGAAAATGACCGTGTCGAAGGCCGGCTTGCCGCCGAAATAATTCGGGTTCGCTTTCAGGCGCAGATAGGAATTGCCCTCATAGGCGTCGACCATATAGGGGCCGGTGCCGACAGGCTTCTTCTCAAAACCTTCGGCGCCCACTTTGGTATAGTAATCCTTCGGCAGGACGTAGCCGGTGAGGAAGGCCATCCATTTGAAGAAGGTCGGCTCGAAGCGAACGACATCGCCGGTGATGCGGTTGCCTTCCACCTTGTAATTATTGGCGGTCGACCAGATGAACTGGATCGGGTTGCCGGTCTCCTGCTTGGCGGCGCGTTCCAGCGACCAGACGACGTCGTCCGGCGTGAATTTCGAACCATCATGCCAGGTCACGCCTTCGCGGACGTCCATCCAGACCTCGGTCTTGTCGTCGTTCCAGCCCCAGGCGGTCAGAAGGCCCGGCTGGAATTTCAGGTCCGGGCCTTGGCCGATGAACTGATCGAAGACCGAGCGATAAATCGCCTGGATCGACGGATTGACCGCCGACGGTCCCGTGGTCGGGTCGAAGGAAGGCAGGTTGACGTTGAAGGCGATGGTCAGCGTGCCGGCTTCGGCAGCTTCCACATGCGTCCTGCCCGCCAGAATCCCAGTCAAGAATGCAGCTGCGCCGAGGCTCAGGGCCTCGCGCCGAGTAAGCTTAGTCATGGTCACTCCGTTCCCCTGTTAAGCGGCAGAAAAGCATGACGCTCCACCTGTCGCTGGCGATTTATTATCGGAATGTTTTAATCCTAAAATAAGTATTTCGGAGCGGCAAGCGCTTTCTCTGGACGTTCGGCAAAATCGCGATCCTCGTTTCCCAGCGTGTCCTGCAATGCGCATATATTTTATGCATTTGCATATATAGACATAGTTTGCGATGATTTCTTGGGACCTTCTTATCGGAGGAAGGCGGCTTGCTTCCCGTCCGTGAACGCGAATCCGTTTCGCGATAGCGCATATTTGCTCGTTGACAGCCTGCGGAAGTTCAAAATATGATTTTGCAAATGATTTAGAAGAAGCCCATAGGGCAAAGGGGTAACGTTATGGCCGAGCGGTCTTTTGCGCGCGAGGTCGAGGATCTGAAGCTCGGGGAAGGTGATATCTTCCAGGGCGAGGGTATTCTCGCGATCACCAAGGCACTCCTGCAGTCGGGCGTTTCCTATGTCGGCGGCTATCAGGGCTCGCCAATTTCCCATCTCATGGACGTGCTCGCCGACGCCAAGGACGTGATGGAGGATCTGGGCGTCCATTTCGAGACATCGGCCTCTGAGGCGGCGGCTGCCGCAATGCTGTCCGCCTCCGTCATGTATCCGGTGCGCGGCGCCGTCACCTGGAAATCGACGGCGGGCACGAATGTCGCCTCCGATGCGCTTTCCAACCTTTCTTCGGGTGGCGTCACCGGCGGTGCGCTGATCATCATCGGCGAGGATTACGGCGAAGGCTCCTCGATCATGCAGGAGCGCAGCCATGCCTATGCGATGAAATCGCAGATGTGGCTGCTCAACCCGCGCCCGAACCTGCCGTCGATCGTGAAGGCGGTCGAAGAAGGTTTCGAGCTGTCGGAGGCCTCCAATACGCCTGTCATGCTGCAGGTCGGCATCCGCAGCTGTCATGTCCACGGCCAGTTCGTCGCCAAGGACAATAAGCGGCCGGACTACACACTGAAGCAGGCGCTCGAAAATCCGATCCGCGACGTCAACCGCATCGTGCTGCCGCCTGCCTCCTTCCTGCATGAGAAGGAGAAGCTGGAGAAGCGCTGGCCGGCGGCCGTCGAGTTCATCAAGCAGCGTCAGCTCAACGAATATTTTGGCCCGTCCGAAGGCGAGGTCGGCATCATCCTGCTGGGCGGCGCCTACAATGGCGTCATGCGCGCGCTGCAGCAACTTGGCCTTGCCGATGTCTACGGCAATTCGGCCGTGCCGCTCTATGTTTTGAACGTTGCCTATCCGCTGATCGATGATCAGATGGCCGAGTTCTGCGCCAACAAGAAAGCCGTGCTGCTGGTCGAGGAGGGCGCGCCCGAATATATCGAGCAGTCGCTGAACACGATCCTGCGCCGCCGCGATATCCAGACCAAGGTCGCGGGCAAGGATGTCCTGCCGATGGGTGGGGAATATACCGCGCCAGTGCTGATGAAGGGCATCAAGAACTTCCTCGAGATGCATCAGCGCGTGTTGCTCGGCAACCAGCCACCGCTGCCGGATCCGACGCCCGTTCTCAACGATCCGAAGATCAAGGCGCTCGCCGAAGTCGTGCCGCCACGCCCGCCGGGCTTCTGCATTGGCTGTCCCGAGCGGCCGATTTTCGCGGCGATGAAGATGGTCGAGGGCGAGCTCGGTCAACACCACATCTCCGGCGATATCGGCTGTCACCTGTTCTCGATCCTGCCGCCGTTCAATCTGGGCAGCACGACCATGGGCTACGGGCTTGGCCCGGCTGCCGCCTCGGCCTTCAATGTCGCCGCCGACAAGCGCGCAATCTCGGTCATGGGTGATGGCGGCTTCTGGCACAATGGTCTGGCGACCTCGGTCGGCAATGCCGTTTTCAACAAGCAGGATGGCGTCATCCTCGTCGTCGATAATTTTTATTCGGCCGCGACCGGCGGTCAGGACATCCCGTCCTCGCGCGCGCTGAATCCGCGCCGCAAGACCAACAATTCCATCGTCAATGCGGTGAAAGGCATCGGTGCCACCTGGGTCCGCCAGATTGACCGCACCTATGATGTCGCCAAGATGCGCGACACGCTGCGCGAGGCGCTGACGTCGAAGGAGCCGGGGCCGAAGATCATCGTCGCTTCCTCGGAATGCATGCTGAACAAGCAGCGCCGCGTGAAGCCGCTATTTGCCAAGGCTGTGAAAGACGGCAAGCGCATGGTCAAGGAGCGTTTCGGTGTCGACGAAGACGTCTGCACCGGCGATCACGCCTGCATCCGGCTTTCGGGCTGTCCTTCGCTGTCGGTCAAGCACACCGATGATCCGTTGAAGGACGATCCGGTGGCGGCGATCGACAATAATTGCGTCGGCTGCGGCAATTGCGGCGAGGTTTCGGAGGCTGCGGTGCTCTGTCCGTCCTTCTACCGAGCAGATATCATTCACAACCCGACGGATTGGGACCGCTTCGTCGCCCGCCTGCGGTCCCGCGTCATCGGCTGGCTGCAGGCGCGCCGCCGCGCCAGCCGCATCGTCTTTTCGGATTGAGAGGGCGATATGAACGAGCATGTGAGCATGAGTGATCTCGGCGCAAACAGACTTTCCACGGACAAGCCGCTGTCGCTTGCCGTTCTCGCCATGGGCGGGCAGGGCGGCGGCGTGCTTGCCGACTGGATCGTCGGTCTGGCCGAGGCCGAGGGGTGGATGGCGCAGACGACGTCGGTGCCCGGCGTGGCGCAGCGAACGGGCGCGACGATCTATTATATCGAAATGCTGCCGGCGAAGGACGGTCACGCGCCGATCTTTTCGCTGATGCCGACGCCGGGTGATGTCGATGTCGTCATGGCGGCGGAGCTGATGGAGGCGGGCCGCTCCGTGCTGCGTGGCCTGGTCACGCCTGATAAGACCGTGTTGATCGCCTCGACGCATCGCTCTTTCGCGGTGGGCGAAAAGGAAAAGCCGGGCGATGGCATCGGCAATCCCGAAGTGGTGGTCGAGGCGACAGATTTTGCCGCCAAACGCACCATTGCCTTCGATATGGAAACGATGGCCGTCAAAAATGGCAGCGTGATTTCAGCCTCGATGTTCGGCGCGCTGGCCGGCTCCGGTGCCTTGCCGTTCGGTAAGCCCGCTTTTGAGGCGATGATCCGCGCCGGCGGCAAGGGCATCGAGCCTAGCCTCAAGGCTTTTAATGCCGCCTTTGATCGGGTCAAGAACAAGCCGCGCGATGCGGTTTCTGCGACGCCGCCGAAGCATTTCGATGTTCTGCCGGAGACGGCCGGCCACCCATCGCTGGACCGGCTGGTCAATCGTATCCGTGCCGAATTTCCGGAAGCGGCTCACCCACTGCTGTTTGCCGGCGCCAAGCGGCTGACCGACTATCAGGACCCTGCTTACGCGGACGAGTATTTGACCCGCGTGGCTGCTCTTTATGCGCTTGATCGCAAGGCCGGCGGCGCGGACAAGGATTTTGCCTTCACCGTGCAGGCGGCGAAATATGTTGCCGTTGCCATGGCCTATGACGATGTCATCCGCGTTGCCGATCTGAAGGTGCGTGGATCGCGCTTCGAGCGCGTGCGCAAGGAGGTGGGCGCCAAGGACGATCAGATCGTCTACATGACCGAATACATGCATCCGCGCATGGAGGAAGTCTGCGGCACCATGCCGAAGGCTTTGGGTCTGTGGATCGAGAACCGGCCGAAGCTCTTCGATCGTCTCGATCGCATGGTCAACAAGGGCCGTCGCGTCAAGACTGGCACGCTTTTCTGGTTCCTCAGCCTCTATATGGTTTCAGCGTTGCGCCGTACACGCCGCGGCACGCTGCGCCACTTGCGCGAGGTCGAACATCGTGAGGCGTGGCTGTTAGCTGCGGCTAACCTGCTAACGGTGAACTACGACCTGGCCGTCGAGGTGCTGAACAATCGCCGCCTCGTCAAAGGCTACTCCGATACGCATGCGCGCGGTCTGTCGAAATTCGACCGCGTGATGTCGGCGTTACCTCTGCTGCGCGACCGCGAAGATGGAGCTGCGTGGATGAAGCGGCTGCGACAGGCGGCGCTGCTGGATGAAAACGGGGTTGCTCTCGACGGAGCACTGAAGACCGTGGAGACGTTGTAAGCGCCGGATATCGCCCACGTAAGCAGCGCGCAAGGCGAAAAACTGCCGAAGAAATCATTGGGAAGTCGGGCCTTTTCAATCCAAGGCCCGGCATTTCATCGTCATTGCCCTGTATCCTCCCGATGTCTTGCATGGGGTGGACAAAGACGAGCCCTGTCTTATGTGAAGAAGGCAATGGGACGCCAATGGGGAGGAAAACCAATGTCCAAGAACACGATCTGCGTATGGTACGACAAGGAAGCTGAGGCTGCTGCCCGATTCTACGCCGATGTTTTTCCGGACAGCAAAGTGACTGCCGTTATTCGCGCGCCGGGAAATTATCCGGCCGGCGAACAGGGAGACGTGCTGGTTGTCGAATTCACGGTTGCCGGGGTCGCCTGCATGGGTCTGAACGGCGGCTCAGGGATCAAGCACAACGAAGCCTTTTCCTTTCAGATCGCAACGGACAATCAGGAAGAAACCGACCGTTATTGGAATGCCATTGTCGGCAATGGCG
This sequence comes from Rhizobium sp. A22-96, assembly GCF_053521805.1. Classification (NCBI taxonomy): domain Bacteria; kingdom Pseudomonadati; phylum Pseudomonadota; class Alphaproteobacteria; order Hyphomicrobiales; family Rhizobiaceae; genus Rhizobium; species Rhizobium sp. A22-96. The sequence continues at coordinate 892,728 of NZ_JBNWDQ010000002.1, read as the reverse complement.
GCCAGGAAAGCGAGTGCGGCTGGTGCAAGGACAAGTGGGGCATCTCCTGGCAGATCACGCCGCGCGTGCTCACTGAGGCACTTAAAGTCGGCGGCGATGAAGCAAAGCGCGCTTTCGATGCGATGATGACCATGAGGAAGATCGACGTTGCGGCGATCGAAGCCGCCCGGCGCGGCTGACGCCTCGTCAGATCTCGTGCTTGCGGATGTTGTGAAGCACCTTGTGCAGTGTCGAGATGAAGGCGCGATATTCGGCCTCCTCGACGCCGTCGAACATCTGCAGGAACAGATCGTACATGGTCGGCCATACCTTCTCGAAGGCGGCGCGGCCTTCTTCGGTGATCGAGACGTCGCGGATGCGCATGTCCTCGGCGCGCGGCTGGCGGCGGATGAAGCCCTGGCGCTCGAGAGAGTCGAGCGTGCGGCTCATCGTCGATTGTTCGGTGACGGCAAAGACCGAGAGTTCGTTGATCGTGAGGCTTGAGGAGACGCTGAGGACCGCGAGCGCCCGCATCTTGGCAGTCGTCATGTCGTATTCGCGCAGTTCCTCCGACAGGTTGGCGTTCCAGCGGGCCATCAACCGGTTCATCAGATAGGGCGCGAAATGATTGAGGCCGATTTCGCCCATGGTCGGGCGCTGTGCGGTTTCATCCCGCTTGCGCCTCAAAACGGTGCCTGAAAACCGCTCTTCCATCGACGATACTCCCCAGGAAACTTGTTATTTCAGCGATGATGCGAGCAGAAAACCGGAGCCTCCACCCAGGCCCGGACCGGGATGCGCCGAGGCACCGATATGGTAGAGCCCCGTTATGTGGGTGCGGTGGTTAACAGATGACTTGAAGGGCCGCCAGATGAAAAACTGGTCGAGGCCGCAATAGCCGCCATAGGGGTCGCCGCCGACAAGGTTCATGTTCATGGCTTCGAGATCACCCGGCGAATAGGCGCGGCGTGTGAGCTTTATGCCGGTGAAATTCTCGATATGGCTTTCAAGCAGCGCGTCGATGCGGTCGGCATAGTGCTCGCGCACCTCTTCCGTCCAGCGGCCATCTGCTGGCGTTGCGATCTTGCCCGCAGCATCCCCTTTGATGTGGCGCGGCGCTTCGGGAAGCTGCAGCCAGAGGATCGACTTGCCTTCCGGCGCGCGGCTCGGATCAAGCGCGACGGGTTGGCCGACGCAGACGGTGGGTTCGGCGGGCAACAGCCCCCGTTCGCATTCATTGGCGGCGCGGGAGACACCATCAAGGCCCGGCGTCAGATGCAGCAGCGCCACCTTGCCCAGTTCGGCATTGGCTTTCCAGCGTGGCGGTTCGGACAAGGCATAGTGGATCTGCATGTCGCCCTTGCCGTAGCGGTAGTTGGCGACGCCAGTTTTCACTTCGGCCGGCATCGGATCCGGCCAATCCTTCATCAGCCGATCGTAGAGCTGGTTGGGTGTTACCGAGCAGATCACGCCGGATTTGGCCCTCAGTGTTTCACCGCCGGCAAGGCGGACCCCGTCGGCGCGACGATTGGGGCCGGCAATGATGGCCTCGACGTCGGCGCCAACGCGGATTTCGCCGCCATTGTCGGTAATCAGCCGCTCGAAAGCGGTCAGCAGAGTTCCGGCGCCGCCCTTGACGATCGGTGCGCCGCCGAGCTCCAGCGCAAAGCCGATGACCTTCAGCATTTCGGCGGAATAGGCACTCTCCGGCCCGAGGCCGCAATGCAGCACCCAGGGTGCCCATAGCGCGTGGATATCTTCAGACCGGTAGCTGGTTTCAAGATAGCCGCGCGCCGGTGTCAGGGCTTCTCCGAACCAGGCGGCGAGCTTGCGCAGGCCGCGATTCCAGCTTTGGCCGGCAACGTTCTTCAGCGTCGAGCCCGACCACAAGGAACCGCCGAGCAGGGAAAAGAGAAAGGGAGCATCGGCGGCGAGCGCATCCATCTCGCGAGAGAAGGTCTGTCCGTCGCCGAGCGACAGTTCGTCGAAGGTGGCGATGTTCCGCCGCCTGTCCTTGGAAAAGATAACATGCGAGCCATCGGGCCGGACCACACCTGTGGGAAGATCGGCATGGGCGAATTCGAGGCCGCGTGCCTCAAGGTCCTTGCCGATGGCGCCATAGGCCGGCGATGTCAGGAACAGCACCATGGTCGTCGCCATGACATCATGGATAAAGCCGGGCTCGGTGATCTCCTCGGTGCGCAGGCAACCGCCAATGCGGTCGTTACGCTCGAGGATGAGCACCTTGTGGCCCTTCTTGCCAAGCATGGCGGCTGCGACAAGCGCATTTATGCCGCTGCCGACGATGATGTAGTCATGATCGCCCATTGCCATCGCCCCTCACAGGCAAAATGAGTGGAAAGGCGGAGCCTAACTCGCCCCCGGACTCCAACCTTTCCAGCCTATCACGCAATCAATGCCAGCGCACGAACCGGCGAGCCCGTGCCTTTGACGAGCTTCAGCGGAGCTGCAATCAGCACGGCGCCCTTGGCGGGAAGCTGATCGAGGTTGGAGAGGCTGGCAAGACCATAGCGATTGGCCTTGTGCATGAGATTATGTGCCGGGAAGGGCGGGTTCATGCCGCCGGCGGAACCGGCATCGGTACCGATCGTTTCCTGGCCCCAGCCGATAATGCCCTTGGTCAGCAGATATTCGATCGCCTCGGCGGTCGGGCCGGGAGAATGCGGGCCGTTTTCATCGGCATTCAGGAAGGTCTCGGTCGAGCCGTTGCGCTTGTACCAGTCGGTGCGCAGCAATACCCAGCTGCCAGCCTCGATGGCGCCGTTCTGGGCTTCCCATTCCTTGATGCTCTCGACGGTCAGCAGATAGTCCGGATCGGCGGCAGCTTCCTTGGAGCGGTCGATGACATTGACCGGTGCCACGAAGTTCTGCGGCGGAATGGTGTCCGTCGTGTTGTTCGGGTGATCCTTGCCGGTGATCCAGTGGCAGGGAGCATCGAAATGCGTGCCGGTATGCTCGCCGAGCTCCAGCCAGTTCCAGGCCCAGAAGGGGCCGTCCTGATTATATTCCGAAATCGTATGGACCTTGACGTTCGGCGTGTTCTTGCCGAACTGTGGCGGCAGGTAGAGTACCGGGGTGTCCGGGCCGAGCGGCGCGGTGAGATCGACGACCTTGACGGAGCCCGAAATCAGGGCCGAGGCCAGGCTGGTGAGTGTGTTGGCGGTCATTTTAGCGTTCCCCTTGTTGTTGCATGACCCCATGCCAAGAGCCGCCTTGCGGATCTTCTGCCGGGATCGAGCATGAAACCATCGCCGCCATGCGCGGGGTGCCTTTCCTCCTGGCACCTGGTCCGCGCGGCGGCGGAATGAAGGAAGCCTATGTCACAATATATGATATTGCAAGCATTCCCACGTGGTTCCAAAGCCCAAAATTGACCTGAAATAAACCATCTGAGATCTGCCCGTAAATCACTGATATACCGTGGTAATTCGGAGTAGTCCATGAGGCAATGCGATTTCCGATCGGCCTCGCTCCCTCGAATTCATGGTGATAGGTACTTGAAGCTTAAAGCTCAGGATGTATGCATGTACAATAATAATCATCAGGGAAGAGGGGCAGTCGATGAGCTATGATGCGATCATAGTGGGGGCGGGCCATAATGGCCTTGCAGCGGCGGTGCATCTGGCGGCGAAGGGCTGGAAAGTTGCCGTGATCGAAGGCAATGCCGAGCCGGGCGGGGCGGTCAAAACCCGCGAGGTGACGTTGCCGGGCTTCCGCCACGATCTCTGTGCAATGAACCTTTCCATGTTCGCCGGCTCGGCATTCTTTGCCCAGTACAAGAATGAACTTTCGGCCGAAGGTCTGGGGTTCGTGCCGGCGGCGGATTGCTTTGCGAGCGTCTTTCGCGACGGCACCTATCTCGGCGTCAGCACCGATCTGGAAAAGACCACTGGCGCTATTGCCGATATGTCGCCGCAGGATGCCGCCGCCTGGCGGCACATGCTCTCGGAATTCGGCGCGGATGCGCCTCATATCTTTGGCCTGCTTGGTTCACCCATGCCGTCGCTGGCGGCTGCCAAGGTCATCTGGAAGGCCTGGCGCGCGAAGGGCACGGGGTGGCTCTACGACACGGCGCGCATGCTGTTTGCCTCGCCGCGCGATTTTCTCGATGCACGTTTTCAGAATGCCAAGCTCAAGACAATGATGGCTGCCTGGGGGCTGCATCTCGATTTTGCGCCCGATGTCGCCGGGGGCGCGCTGTTTCCCTATCTCGAATCCATGGCCAATCAGGCCTTTGGCATGGTGATCGGCAAGGGCGGAGCCGATACGATCGTCAAGGCGATGGCGGCCGTGCTGAAGAGCAAGGGCGGCGAGTTGATGCTCGGGACGCGCGTCGACAAGATCGTCACCTCGGGCGGCAAGGCGACCGGTGTCGTTCTTGCCGATGGACGCCGCTATGAAGCCAAGCGCGCCGTCATCGCCAATGTTCATCCTCAGATCCTGTTCGGCAAGCTTCTCGACCAAGACCCGGCGCGTGAGGAGTTCGACAGCAAGGTTAAGCGTTTCCGGGCTGGCTCCGGGACGATGATGATCCATCTGGCGCTATCGGGACTCCCGGACTGGATGGCCGGCAAGGCGCTGCAGAATTTCGCCTATGTCCATGTCGCGCCGGATCTCGAGATGATGTCGCGCGTCTATGCCGAGGCGATGGGCGGGTTGTTACCTGCCGAGCCGGCTCTGGTGATCGGGCAACCCACTGCGATCGACCCGTCGCGCGCGCCGGCGGGGCAGCATGTGCTCTGGATCCAAGTGCGCGTTCTGCCAGCTGAATTCCGTGCCGATGCGGCAGGCGAGATCAGCGGCCAGAACTGGGACGAGATCAAGGATGCCTATGCCGAGCGGGTGCTCGATATTGCCGAACGCTATGCGCCGGGGTTGCGTGGCAAGATATTGGCAAGATCGGTGTTTTCGCCCGTCGATCTTGAACGCGAGAACCCGAATCTGATCGGCGGCGACAATCTTTCCGGCAGTCATCATCTCGACCAGAACTTCCTGTTCCGCCCTGTCGCTGGCTATTCGCGCTACAGGACGCCTGTCGGATCGTTGTTCATGTGCGGAGCTTCGACGTGGCCCGGCGCGGGCACCGGGGCCGGTTCCGGTTTCATGCTGGGGAAGATGCTGGCCAAGTGACGCCATTCGGCTTGACGGGCAAACCTTTGACATTTCAAATGTTGCTCCCTAGATCGTTCAGGTAAGCAATGCAAAGCGGTGGATCGAGCTGACGTGATGACAGAGTCTGAAAGTGCAACCGTCGACCTGGAGATCATCGTTCAGGGTACGCAGGAAGGCAAAAAGCAGGAGCTGCGGCTCTGGCTGCGCATGCTTTCGACCACCAAGCTGATCTCGCAGGAAATCCGCCGGCGGCTTCGCAATGAATTCGGCGCGACGCTGCCGCAATTCGACCTGATGGCGCAGCTCTATCGCGAGCGCGATGGCCTGCGTCTCGGCGAGCTTTCGAAGCGGACGATGGTCACGAACGGCAATGTCACGGGGCTGGTCGAGCGGCTGGAAACGGATGGGCTGGTGCTGCGCGCGACGCCTGACGGCGATCGGCGCGTGACCGTCGCGAAGCTGACCGCAAGAGGGGAGACGCTGTTCAGCGCCATGGCTGCTGCCCATGAGGGCTGGCTGCGCGACATGATGGCGGATGTCGATCCCGCCATCATCAGCGAACTCTGGCAGGATATCGGCGCGGTAAAGTCTTCGGTCAGCAATCACCTTTCGGGTGCCGACTTCGATTGACGCTTCGTCTCGCTGCTATCAGTACCTAGCGCGCCCGCTCGCTCTTGAATCTCTTTTCCAGCACGCTCACCAGCCGCACCATCGGCCAGAGCAGGATGATGTAGATCAGCGCGGCCATGATCAGCGGCGAGGGGTTGGCGTAAAGGCCTTGGGCGTTCTGCCCTTCTTTCAGCAGTTCCGGCAGAGCAACCGTCGAGGCCAGCGACGTGTCCTTGAACATAGAGACACAGTTGCTTGTTGTCGGTGGGATGACGATGCGGACTGCCTGCGGCAGCACCACCTTGTAGAGTGTGATCAGAAAGGGGATGCCGAGAGCTGCGGCAGCCTCGAACTGGCCGCGCGGCACGCTTTCGATGCCGGAACGGAAGACCTCGGCCGAGTAGGCAGCCAACACGATGGAAAAGCCGAGGATCGCCGACCACCAGGCCGAAAAGCTGATGCCGACGAAGGGTAGTGCGTAATAGATCAGGATCAGCACGACCAGCACCGGCATGGCGCGCATGATGTCGATATAGGCAATCATCAGCAACTGCAGCGGCTTGGGGGCGTAGAGGCGGATAAGGCTGACGATGAGGCCGGCTGTGATACCGATGACGATGCTGACCAAGCCGAGCGCGATGGTCATCCACAGGCCGCGCAGTAGCTGCGGGAAAGCCGAAATCATGACGTCGGAGTTGAGGAAGGTATCGACGAAAGACATTGGCACTCCCGTGAGCAAGACGAAGATGGAATTTCCCTATATTTACGCCGGCCGAGATGGCCGGCGTAAGCTTATGTCGAAGATGATCTTTTGATCACGCCTTGGGGATAGGCAATTCGGTGACGGTGGAGGAGCCGGCCGGTGCCTTGCCGCCGAACCACTTCTCGTGGATCTTTTCGAGCGAGCCGTCCTTCTTCATCGCGGTGATGGCGTCGTTGATCTTGGCGACGAGCGGCGAATCCTTGGTCATCATCAGGCCGTACTGTTCGCCGGTCTTGATGCGATCCTTGATGGCGAAGCCCTTGGTCTTCACGAAGAGATACTGCATGCCGGGGATGTCGCTGACGACGGCATCGATGCGGCCGGCGCCGAGATCGAGGAACATGTCCTGCTGCGAGTTGTAGCCCTTGACGTCGGCAAAGCCCTGCGCGGCCTTGTTGTCATTGACCCATTTTTCGCCCGTCGAGCCCGAGAGTACGCCGACGACGGAGCCCTTGAGATCGGCAAGCGACTTGATCGAGCTGGCTTCCTTGGTCGCGACACCCATGTCGGAATCGTAATAGGGCTGGGTGAAGGACTGCGACTTCAGGCGTTCCGGCGTGATGGTGATGGACGAGATCGCCACGTCGATGCGCTTGGAGGCCGTTGCCGCAAACAGAGCCTGGAAGCCGTAGTCGGCGATGTTGGTGGTCATGCCGGCGCGCTTGGCAGCTTCATTGACGACATCGACCTCGAAGCCTTCGAAGCCGCCGTTCGCGGTCTTGTATTCGAAGGGCGGGTTGTTCGGGTAGGAGCCGACATTCAGCACATCGGCGGCATAGGCGAAGTGGCTTCCGCCGGCAAGGCCGACGGCGGTCGCGAGGACCAATAGACTGCGACGAGTTACAGGCATTTTCTTAGTCTCCCTCTGGTTATGGCTGCGGGCTTTTCCTCTTACCCGCGGGTATTCCCGTCCGCCCGTTGGGCGGCCGTCTCATGTCATCGCATCGACCATGCGGTCGAGGGCGATGCGCATCTGTTCGGTTTCGCGGAAAGTACACATGCGCAGGAAGGCGCGGGACGATTCGCCGAAGTGGTATCCGGGCGCCAGGCCGACGCGGGCCGTCTCCAGAATGCGTTCGCACAGCGCGGTCGCATCGGCTTCACCCTGCAGTGCAAAGAAGGCATACATGCCGCCGCGGGGCTTTTCGGGCAGAATGATGCCCGGTATCTGCGGCAATTTTTCATAGGCAATGTCGAGGCCGGCCTTGATCCGGCCGCGGATCTCTGAAACCAGCGGTTCGCCCTCGCGCAAGGCCGCAGCGGCTCCCGCCTGGACCATGGCAGAGGTGCCGCTGTTGACATATTGCGTCATCGCGCCGAGCTGATCGGCAATGGCCGATGGGTGCGTCAGCCAGCCGACGCGCCAGCCGGTCATCGCCCATGCCTTGGAGAAGCTGTTGATGGCGATCACGCGATCGCCGTCCTCCGCCACCTGCAGGATGGAGGGTGCGATCTCGCCGTCGAAATAGAGGCGGGCATAAACTTCGTCGGAGATGATCCAGATGCCGGTGCGGCGGCTGAAATCCAGCAAAGCCTGCATCTCTTCGCGCGAGGCGGTCCAGCCCGTGGGATTGCAGGGTGTCGACAGGAAGATAGCGCGGGTGCGAGCATCACAGCGGGCAAAGAGCTTGTCGAGATCGAGGCGCCAGTCGGTGTCGAAATCGAGCGATACGGCGCGGGGTTCGCCGCCGATCAGATGGATGGCGTTATGGATGTTCGGCCACTGCGGCGCGACGTAGACGACATTGGTGCCGACATCGACGAGCAGCTCGAGCGCCATGTAGAGCGCCTGCATGCCGCCGGGGGCGACCGTGGTGCGCTCGATGGGGATGGGGCGACCGTGCCAGTGGGTCTGATAGTCCGACAGCGCTTCGTTCAGCGTGGCAAGGCCGCGCATGTTCGGAACATAGAAGGTCGCGCCATCGTCGAGCGCCTTCTTTGCGGCGTCGCGGATAAAGGCCGGCGTCACCACGTCGCCCTCGCCGAACCAGAGCGGGATGACGCCGCCGAGTTCGCGGGCACGCTTGGCGAGCACGGCTATGTTGTCGGTGCGCATATCGCGGATCTGGGCGCGGATGCCTTCGAGGGCATCGCGGCCCGATATCGCATTCGGCAGGTTATGCTGCGGCAGAAGAGACAAGGAATTTCCCCTTGGAACCCGGTGCTGAAGAGACGAGGCGATTGCTGAAACCAGCCCTCGAATTGCCCTTGATTTTAGAATGGTTATCCAAAACCGACTGCGTTTCAAGGATAAAGTTTAAGCTTAAAAAGTCTGCCGTTTCATTTGATTCAACCATGACGATCGCATGTCTTAAGCTGCTGGGATCATTCATTTTTTCTTGGATCCCGAAATGGCATTTTGGTTCTTTGCGTCGGCGACGCCGGCAGCCAGGCTGGCGCCGAGAAACATCGTGTCGCTGGCCACAAGAAAGAAGCTTATTCCGGCCGCCGACCATGCGCCGACGTCATCCGGCGACGGGCGGAAGATACCGACCGCGCGAGCGGCCGACAGCGCCGTTTTCGCGATGGTCTGGATGGCGGCATCGAGCTTCTCCTTGCCCGCCGGCCCCATCGCATCGATCGAGACCGAGAGATCGCCGGGACCGATGAAGATGAGATCGACGCCTTCGACTGCAGCGATATCGGCGATATTCGCCAGTCCCTCGGCGGTCTCGACCTGGATGGCAAGCAGCAGCTCGGCATTGGCCTTGGCGAGATAATCCGGAATGCGATAGCCATAGGCCGCAGCCCGGCCGGGACCGACGCCGCGTGCTCCGAGCGGCGGATAGCGGGTTGCCTTGACGGCCGCTCTTGCCTGTTCCGCTGTCGAAATGCGCGGCACCAGAACGCCGGCGGCGCCGGCATCCAGCACGGCCGCGATATCCTCCGCCGCATGGCCGGGCACGCGAACCATGGTGGGAACGCGATGGACGTCGGCGGCGCGGATCAGGTCCTCGATGCGCTCGCGGCTGATCTGCGAGTGCTCCCAGTCGATGCAGAGAAAATCAACGCCGGAAGCGGCGGTCACTTCGATGGCGACCGGATGCGGGATGGCCGCAAACGTGCCGATCAGCGGCTTGCGCTCGATACAGTTCCGACGGAAATCGCTCATCGTCTTCCTCACATTTCAGTGGTCCTCTCAACGAGGGATAGACCGAAAAGTCATAGCTGCGAAGCGGCAATCTGCCTTGAATTCCGGGCAGCCTCCCGTACCGATCAAGGCCTCGGTACGGTGGCATTGCGGCGGCGGAGTTGTTCGGGCGCCGCCACCGCTCATGGGCGCTGTTTATTTGCGCCGCGCCATGATCTCGGTCAGGACCGCGTCGAACCGGGCGATTTCCTCGACCTTGTTATAATGCACCAGCGACACGCGGATGGCGCCCGTTTCCATAGAAAGACCGAGGCGCTTCATCAGGCGCGGGGCGAACATATGGCCGTCACGCAGGCCGATACCGGCTTTGCCCATCTCGGCGGCGAAGTCCTGCGGCGTAATGCCAGGCATGTTGAAGCAGATGGTGGGAACACGCTGTTCGAGGTGAGCTTCGTCGGAAATGCCGTAGATGACCGCGCCGTGACGCTTCAGGACCGCGATCATTTCGCGCGACAGCATCAGCTCGTATTGACGGATCGCGCCCATCGCTGAGGCCAGGGCCTGACGACGTGTATGCTCGCCGGCAGGCAGGAAGCGCCGGCCGAGAGCTTCGAGATATTTGACTGCGGCGTTCATGCCGGCGACGTTCTCGTAAGTGAAAGTGCCGACCTCGATCTTGTAGGGCGGTACATCGGGAATGAAGTCTTCCTTGAATGTGGGAAGCTTGACCAGCGCGTCGTAGCGGCCCCAGAGGAAGCCCATATGGGGCGAGAAATTCTTGTAGCCGGAGCAGACAAGATAATCGCAGCCCCAGGCCTGAACATCCATGAGCCCATGCGGACCAAAATGGACGCAATCGAGGAAGGCTTCGGCACCGGCTTCATGTGCCAGTTTGCAGACAGCGGCGACATCGACGATCGTGCCGATGGAATGTGCCGTTACCGTGCAGGCGACGAGGCGCGTCTTGTCGTTCAACAACGGCTTCAGATCTTCCACGTGCAGCGTGCCATCCTCGCGCATGCGCCACCACACGATCTTGGCGCCGTCGGCTTCGAGCGCGAGCCAGGTGGCGATGTTGGCATCGTGATCCATGTCGGTGACGACGATCTCGTTGCGCTCGCCGAGCAGCTTGGCGATGCCAAGGCTTACGAGGCGAATGAACGAGGTGGCGTTCTGGCCGAAGGAGATCTCCTCCGGTCTGTAGGCATTGACCAGCATGGCGACGCTTTCGCGCGCCTCTTCGAGATTGCGATCGACGCCCTGGCTGTGCTGGTATTTCGCCATGCGCTGGACGTTGAAATCGATGAGGTGGTTGGCAACGGCGTCCACCACCGTCTGAGGGACCTGCGAGCCGCCCGCATTGTCGAGAAAGACGAAGTCGCCGGCCTTTTGGATGGCCGGGAACATGGCGCGGACTTCATCGACCGGAAAGCTGTTATGGCCGACAAATTGGTTTGTAGAAGGGGCGGAACTCATGGGGATCTCGCTCTGAACGATGGGATTGAAATCTTTAGTTTGATCATTTGATCACAAACTAGTTTAAGGTTCAACCAAATTCCGTTTGATGGTGATCGCAGGCTAGCGGCGGAATGCGGAGCCGGATCCCTTGCTGCGCGGTTCGTCTTGCGTCACCGGGCAATATTCACGCAGAATTTCGTGCGTGCGGCTGATATCGGCAACGACTCCATCACGGGCAGCGGCAAAATCGCCGGCCTTCAAGGCCTCGACAATCGGGACATGCTGCCCGGCGGGATCGAGTTCGCCGCTGCGCATCAGCGGCTCGACCGAGGCGGACAGCATGCGCATGTAGGGGCCGAAGCGCAGCCATAATGTTTCGATGAGCTGCAGCAGCACTTCCGAGCCGGAGGCGCTGTAGATGGTGAAATGGAACTGCTGGTTCTTCGCCATCAGGTCGTAGACATTGCTGCCGAGGCCGATTGCGTGCTGATCGACGGCAATACGCTCGAGCGTGGCGATGTCAGTCGGGGTGAGGTTGGGTATGCCAAGCTCGGCGGCCAGGCCCTCCACGGCGATGCGGGCGCGGCAGAGATCATCCAGCCGGGCCAGCGTCACCATCGGAATCCGGGCCGAACCGTTGGCGGCCACTTCGAGCGCATTTTCGGCAGCAAGCCGGCGCAAGGCCTCGCGAACCGGCATGTTGCTCGTGCCGAAGGTTTCGGCGAGCGAGGCGATGGTTAGCGTCTGGCCGGGATCGAAATTTCCGGCCATCAACGCATTTCTGAGCTGCTGGTAGACGCCCTCCTGGATCGTCGTTCTGGAGGACACCGGTTCCAGGGCTATGCGCACACTTGCTTCCTTTTCGCTTGGGGACTCGTCCATGGTAGAACGAGGACCACGCGAATGGAAAGTGTTTCGCTCGGAGGCCTCAGGCTTCCTCCGCCTCCCAGCCCGGTTCTTCGGCTTCAAGAGACGCTTCATCCGCCGCCGTTGGTGCCTTTCGCAGGCCAATGCCGACGCCGAGGAGGGCGAGCGCGCCGCCGATGGCGTGATAGGCGTGCAACTGTTCTCCGATAAGCACCCAGGCAAGTGCCGCGACGACGATCGGCAGGAGGTTGATCAGCAGCGAGGTCCGGCTGGCGCCGAGTTTCTGGATGCCGATCATCCAGCAGAGCGGGGCGACGAGCGATGTCGGGATCGCGGCGTAAAGGATCAGCGGCAGATTGGCCGTCGTCACCGGCGAGATCTCGCCTATCAGGAAAACCGGTAACAGCAACAATGTCGAAAAGCCTATCTGCCAGAAGAGCTGCTGCCACATCGGCATAGGCATGGCCCAACGTCTCAGCATTACGCCATAGAGCGCGTTCGACAGTACGGCGATGATCATCAGGCCGTCGCCGATATGCAGGCCGCCGTTTACCAGCCGTATCAGGTCACCCTGAGACGTCAGGTAGACGAGCCCAATCAGCGAGATAGCGCCGCCGGCGATGCTGGAAACACTCAGTCTTTCTCCGGCAAGCAGGCTGGCGAAAAATGTCGACAGCAATGGCATCAAGGCAAGCATGACGCCCATGTTGACGGCCGAGGTGGTCTTGGCGGCCTCATAGGCAAGGCTCTGGTAGATCACCATGCCGAGCGCTCCGAGGATCGCAAGCTTCAGCCAGTGCTCGCGCAACAATGCGCGGTTGCGCCATGCCGCGCGGCCGACGAAGGGCAGCAGCACGACGAAAGCAAGCAGCCAGCGATAGAAGGAGATGGAGCCAGGTGAAATCAGACCGGCGGATGCCTTGGTGACGACGACGTTGCCAGACCAGATCAGCACGGTGAGCAGCGGTGCAAGGCCTGCTGTGCTGAGGATGGATGCGGATGCGTTCGGCTGGGTGTTCATATGGTCGTCTCCCGACGTCATTCTGGCTTTATGCAGAGCAATCGATGGCGGACATCCGTTCGCCTATCGTGAGGTTTTTCTACTCCCTGTCCGAATTTTGGTATATAACGAGATTAGGACAACCGATAATGAAATGAGGACATGACAGAGAGGCTTCCGCGCATTGAGGGCGATCCGCCGCGCCCCGTTTCCTTTCGGACTGAAAATTTCAAGGCAGGCACGGTGTTTCCGAAAAAGAGCCAGCCTTGGGGTGAGCTGAACTACGCGCTGATCGGTGTCTGTGAGTTCGATATTCAGGGCGTGCCCTATCTGTCGCCGCCGCATTACGCCATCTGGTTGCCGCCGGATACGATGCATGGGGCTCACAACCAGCACGATCTGCGTTATGTCACCGTCTATGTCGAGCGCGCCCTCTGCGCCGATTTGCCGGCCGAGCCTTCGACGCTGAGTATCAGCCCATTGCTTAAGGCGATCCTGGCGGATTTTGCGGCGCGGGATATCACTATGCCGGAAACCTCCGAGGACTTGCGGCTGGCGCAGGTTCTGGTCGATCAGATTCGCCTGGCGCCGCGCTGCGAAAGCTATCTGCCGTTTTCGGACGATCCGTTGCTTGGTCCGGTGTTGACTGCCTTGCAGGCCGATCCCGGCGATCGGCATTCCCAAGCGGAATGGGCACGCCGGATGGGTACCACCGAGCGGACCTTGTCGCGCCGATGCCAGGACGATCTCGGCCTTTCCTTCAACGAATGGCGGCAGCGGCTGAAGCTGGTTGCCGCATTGTCGCTGATCGAAGCGGGGGAGCCGGTGCATCGGATTGCATCGCAGCTGGGCTACAGCAACGCCTCGGCCTTCATCGCCATGTTCCGCCGGCTGACGGGCACGAGCCCGACACAGATGCGGTAGAGATCATGGCTCGATCATCACGACGTCGAGCTTACGCAATTCCTCAGGATCGGCCAGGGCGTCGACGGCGGTGATCATGCCGTTCGCGGCGATGGTGAAGCGAAGTGCGATGCGCAACTGTCCGCCGAGAATCACAACGGCGCCGATCGCGCCATCGATGACGGCCGGCTGGGCGGCCTGCGCGCGGCCACGGAAAGCCTCGGCGATTGCGGGCCGCCCGTGGATCTCGCTCACGGAGCCCATAAGCGCGGCGACGGCGTCGGGGCGGAAGACGATTTTCGGATCAAGGACAGCCAGCAGCGCCTGCATGTCGCCACCGCGAGAAGCTGTCAGGAAGGCATCGACAACATGCCACTGGCGGGTGAGGTCGGCCTCTGTTGCGACCGGTGTCTCCTGAACGCGGCGGCGCGCTCGGCTGGCAAGCTGGCGCGTAGCAACGACGCTGCGTTCAACGATCGGGGCGATGTCGTCAAAGGGCATGTCGAACATGTCGTGCAATACGAAGGCGAGCCGTTCGGCCGGGTTGAGCCTCTGCAGCACCACCAGCAGGGCAAGACCGACGGAATCGGCCAATAGCGCATCCTGTTCCGGATCCGTGCCGTTGCCGGCATCATGCGTCACGGCCGGTTCGGGGACATGGGCCGTCAACGGTTCTTCGCGACGTGATTTTCGGGCGCGCAGCCAGTCGAGGCAGATGCGCGCCGTCACCGTCGTCAGCCAGCCGCCGAAATTTTCGATCTCGGACGCGTCGGTTTTAAGAAGACGGAGCCACGCTTCCTGCACGGCATCTTCCGCCTCGGTTCGCGAGCCGAGCATGCGGTAGGCGACGGCACGCAGATGCGGCCGGTTCGCTTCGAATTTCTCAGCCTGCCAGTTTCTTTCGTCCATTGGTCACATTCCCTCACGCTGTTCCGTCAAACCCATGACGAATGCAGCCCGGCCGGTGTGACACAGGACCGGCGGGAAAATGAATCGTCAAGCGCGGAGCCATCGTGGCGCCCGAACAATCAGAGGATAGAAACATGCAAGCTCGTATGAAGCACCCCGCCCTTGTCCTGCCGGAAACGCTGCAGGCGCTTCTCGCCGTCAGCAACTCCATCAGGGATCGTGGCCTTTCGGAAAATACCATGGACCTCGTGCATCTGCGCATCAGCCAGATCAACGGCTGCAGCGTCTGCACCGACATGGGCTTTCGCAAACTGCAGAAGGCGGGCGAGAGCATCGAGCGCATCGTCGGGGTCTCCGCATGGCGGGAAATGCCATATTTCTCGGATGCCGAGCGTGCGGCGCTCGCGCTTGGCGAGGCCGTCACCCGGCTTGCCGACAGGCCTGATGCCGTGAGCGACGAGATCTGGAACGAGGCCGCCCGACACTATGACGAGAGCGCTCTCTCCGCCCTTATCATAGCGATCTCGGTCGACAATGTCTGGAATCGGTTGAACGCTACAATCCGTCAGCAGGCAGGTGTCTCCTGGAGCTAGGCGGCCAGCGAACGGTCATCCTTCTCCCCGCTGATCGGGGAGGAGGCCAGCTGCAATCTCAGGCTTCCCCCACCCGCGAGGTCACGAGCAATTTCGCCAGCCAATCGACGAACACGCGGACCTTGTTGCTGAGGTGCCGGTTCGGAGGATAGACGATGTGCATCGGGAGCGCCGGCCTGGTCCAGCCCGAGAGGACTGGTACGAGGTCACCCTTGGCAATCGCATCCCGCGCCATGAAGCTGGGGACCTGTGCAATGCCGAGACCGGTCATGGCCGCCTGGAGATAGCTGCGGCTGTCATTCACCGAAAGGATGTAGCGCGGAGTGATTTCCAGCGACTCGTTGCCGCGGTCAAACAGGAAAGGGACCGTTCGGCCGGTTTGAGCGCGAAAATAACTCACCGCGTAATGGTTGGTTTCCAGATCTTCCGGACGCTCGGGGATGCCGTGCTTTTCGATATAGATGGGAGCGGCGCAGGTGATGAGATGGATCTCGCCGACGCGGCGGGCGATCAGCGACTGGTCGCTCGGCATGCCGGCGCGCAAGGCGCAATCGACATTCTCGGCCAGATAGTCCACCAGCCGGTCGCCGACGCCGAGATCGATATGGATATCGGGATAGCGCTGGTGGAAATCGCACAGCGCCGGCATGACGATCTTCTCGGCGAAGGCGCCGGCCATTTCGACGCGCAGGCGGCCGCTCGGCAGGCTCTGCGAATTGCTGATGCTGCCGTCCAGTTCCTCTATTTCCGAAAGGAGCTGAATGGCGCGCTCATAATAGAGAGCGCCGTCGGTGGTCACCATGACGCGGCGGGTCGTCCGGTTCAGAAGCTTGGCATGCAGATGGGCTTCGAGCGACTGGATGAGCGTCGTCACCGTTGCCTTCGGCATGGAGAGGGCTGCTGCGGCGCGGGTGAAGTTACCCGTCTCCACCACACGCGCGAAAGCCCGCATTGCTGATAACTGGTCCATTCCATGGTGTCCCTCGACCGCCAAGAAAGGGGTCGATTGTTTGTAATGGTGAATAGTCTGATCGAATATAGGCTACTTATGCTCTGATCGGAATAACAATATGTTGTTTCCAAGATTGTTGCAATGCGGCACGGGGCGCTGAAGACCGCATTATCGAGAATATGGTTCCAAGGCGTGCTAAGCCGCTACCGGAAGAGATCATATTCACTCGAACAGATAAGGATTTGGGTCGATGGATGCGCCGTGGAAAGATGTTGTGCTGGAAAACGTGCCTACGGGGCCGGTGAAAGCGCGGATCTATAACGGCGAAGGTTTGAAGAAGGCGGCACCCCTCGTGCTCTATCTGCATGGAGGCGCCTTCCTCGATACCTGTCACGCGACCGAAAGACCGGTGGCGGCAAGCCTCGCTGAGGCCGGCGCCATCGTGGTTGCGGCGGATTATACGAGTTGCAATCAGAATGCTTTTCCGAAGGTGCTGGAATGCGCCTACGGGCTTCTTGCCTACCTCAGCAACAAGCGAAACATGCTTGCGCTGGGTGGGGCAAAAAAATCGCTGCTGTTTGTCGCCGGAGAGGAATCGGGTGGCAATGTTGCAGCGGGTGTCGCTTTAAAGGCGCGTGATCAGATACCCGGTTCGTTGGACGGACAGGTGTTGATATCGCCTTTGCTCGATCCCTTCATGGGATCAAAATCTTTCCTCCAGGCGGAGGAAAGCGGCATGCGCGAGCGCTGGACGGAGGGTTGGAACCGCTACCTGGGTTTTCTGGGCGGTGTCTGCCATCCCTATGCAGCGCCTCGATACTGTTCGCGGCTTTCGGGCCTCGCGCCGGCATTGGTGCTCACGGCCGAGGACGACCCGCTCCGCGACGAGAGCATGGAATACGGCAGTCGGCTGAAAGCGGCTGGCGTCCGTGTTCGCCAGCAAGTCCTTCCCGCCGGGACAGGCTGGCCCACCCTCTACGGCGGGCAGTCGAAAGACAGGCCCTCATGGCAGCAGGATGTCTGTTGCTGTTTCAAGGGCTTCGTCGAAGACGTGCAAGCTTGATCAACTAGAGCATCCCGATCGCGAGGGAAATCGCGGATTTGGACGAGGTGCTGGAGGCAAAGGTCGAGGCGATCCCCGCATCGATGCGCGGCGCTTTGAAGCCCTGCCTATATTGAGGCGATAGGAATTTTCGGTCCCCGTGTCCCAAGAGGGGGCCAAAGGAGAGACTAATATGAAATCCAACGGTAAGCGCTGGGCCCTGTGGGGCGCCGGCATGAGTGTTGCTGCGGCCGTTGTGGGTGCAGCCTTCTATCTGGAGCTGCCGCGCGGTGCCCAGGCAACCGAGGCAAGCGGCCCGGCGGCGATGCCGCCAACCCCTGTCACCGTTGCCGCGGTAGAGTCGCGCGACATCACGTCCTGGCAGGAATTTTCCGGCCGGCTCGAAGCTATCGACCGGGTCGAAGTCCGGCCGCGCGTGGCTGGTGCAATCCAGTCCGTGCAATTCCGCGAAGGCGCCCTGGTCAAGCAGGGCGACCTGCTTGTCACGATCGATCCCGCACCCTATGAGGCGGCCGTTGCCCAGGCTCAGGCGCAGGTTGGAGCTGCAAAGGCGAGGCTCAATCTGACCAAGGTCGAAGTCGACCGCGGTCAGAAGCTCTTCGACAACAAGACGATCTCGCAGAGCGACATGGACACCCGCGCCAGCAACTACGCCGAAGCGGATGCCAATCTGAAGGCAGCGCAAGCTACCTTGCAGACGGCTCAGCTGAACCTCGACTACACGCAGGTTCACGCTCCGATCGCCGGCCGCGTCGGCAAGATCGCCGTGACCGTCGGCAATCTGGTCGCCGCCGGCTCATCTTCGCCGGCTCTGACCACGCTTGTTTCGGTCGATCCGATCTATGCAAGCTTCAATGCCAACGAGCAGACCGTGACCCAGGCCCTGGCAGAGCTGCCGGCGACCAATGGCGCGGTCCCGCCGGTCGAACAGATCCCGGTACAGATCGGTACGGCCAGCGATAGCGGCACGCCGATCAAGGGTAAGTTGCAGCTGATCGACAACGAGGTCGATGCCGCGAGCGGCACTGTCAGCGTCCGCGCCGTCTTTGACAATCCCGGTGGCCGCCTCATCCCCGGCCAGTTCGTGCGGGTTCGCATGGGCCAGCCGAAAGCCGAGAGCAAGCTCGTCATCAGCGACCGCGCAGTAGGCACCGACCAGGACAAGAAGTTCGTCTTCGTGGTTGGTGGTGACAACAAGGTCAATTACCGACAGGTCCAACTCGGTTCGCTGGTCGATGGCGAGCGGGTGATCGAGGACGGCCTGAAGGTCGGCGAAAAGGTCGTTGTCAACGGGCTGCAGCGCATCCGCCCCGGTGCGGTCGTCGCGCCGCAATTGGCAGAGAAGGTCGCGACCGCTCAGTAAGACTTGGCCTTCTCCCCGTGGGGAGAAGGCCAACATCCGAATTCACATGATCCGCCGGCGGCTCTCAGCTTGCCGGACAGGGATTTTGCATCCGCTTTCACCCCGGAGAGGGCTTTGATATGAACATCTCCAGATTCTTTGTCGACCGCCCGGTCTTTGCCGGTGTTCTTTCGGTCCTCATCGTGGTCGCCGGCCTTATCGGCCTCAGGGCGCTGCCGATCTCCGAATATCCGGAGGTCGTGCCGCCGTCGATTGTCGTGCGCGCCACCTATCCCGGCGCCAACCCGACCGTTATTGCCGAAACGGTTGCGACGCCACTCGAAGAGCAGATCAACGGCGTCGAGGGCATGCTTTACATGTCCAGCCAGGCAACGTCCGACGGCGTTCTCAACGTAACGGTCACTTTCAAGCTCGGCACCGATCCGGACAAGGCGCAGCAGCTCGTGCAGAACCGCGTTTCGCAGGCCGAGCCGCGCCTGCCCGCGGAGGTCCGTACCCTCGGCATCACGACCGTCAAGAGCTCGCCCGACTTCATCATGGTCGTCAACCTCGTCTCGGACGGGGCCGACCACGACATCACCTATCTGCGAAACTATGCGACCCTGAACGTCAAGGATCGGCTCGCCCGCATCGAAGGCGTCGGGCAGGTGCAGGTCTTCGGCGCCGGCGACTATTCCATGCGCGTCTGGATCGATCCGCAGAAGGCGGCCGAGCATAATCTTGCCGCCAGCGATATCAGCAATGCGATCGGCTCGCAGAACGTCCAGGCCGCGGCCGGCATCATCGGTGCCTCGCCCAGCCGGCCGGGCGTGGATCTGCAGCTCAACGTC
This sequence comes from Rhizobium sp. A22-96, assembly GCF_053521805.1. NCBI lineage: Bacteria > Pseudomonadati > Pseudomonadota > Alphaproteobacteria > Hyphomicrobiales > Rhizobiaceae > Rhizobium > Rhizobium sp. A22-96. The sequence goes on along the minus strand of NZ_JBNWDQ010000002.1, from coordinate 873,215 downwards.
AACGCCCAGGGCCGCCTGCGCACGCCCGAGGAGTTCGGCAACATCATCGTCAAGACGGGCGCCAATAGCGAGATCACCCGCCTTCGCGACGTCGCTCGCGTCGAACTGGGTGCGGAAGACTATACGTTGCGTTCGCTGCTCGACGGCAAGCCGGCCGTCGCCGTCGCGGTTCTCCAGGCGCCTGGTTCGAACGCGATCGAGATCGCGAACAATGTGCGCTCGACCATGAACGATCTGCAGAAGGCCATGCCGGCGGGCGTCAAGTACGAGATCGTCTACGATACGACAAAATTCGTCCGCGCGTCGATCGAGAAGGTGATCGACACGCTGCTCGAAGCCATTGCGCTGGTTGTTCTCGTCGTCATCCTGTTCCTGCAGACATGGCGCGCCTCGATCATCCCGCTGATCGCCGTTCCGGTGTCGATCATCGGCACCTTCGCGGTGATGTATGTCTTCGGCTTCTCGATCAATGCGCTCAGTCTGTTCGGCCTGGTGCTGGCGATCGGTATCGTCGTGGACGACGCGATCGTGGTGGTCGAGAACGTCGAACGCAATATCGAGAACGGGCTCAGCCCGCGGGACGCCACCTACAAGGCCATGAAGGAAGTTTCCGGTCCGATCATCGCCATCGCGCTGGTCCTCGTCGCGGTTTTCGTGCCGCTCGCCTTCATCTCCGGCCTGTCCGGCCAGTTCTACCGCCAATTCGCGCTGACGATCGCCATCTCGACCGTCATCTCGGCCTTCAACTCGCTCACCCTGTCCCCGGCACTGGCATCGCTGCTCCTGAAGGGTCATCATGCGCCGAAGGATCGGTTGACGCGGGTCATGGACGCGGTCTTCGGCTGGTTCTTCCGTGGTTTCAACCGGGCGTTCGGAACCGGTTCGAAATACTACGGCAAGGGCGTCGGCGGCCTGCTGTCGCGCAAGAGCATCGTCATGGTGATCTATTTCGCGCTGGTGGGAGCGACCTATAGCCTGTTCACAACGGTTCCAGGCGGTTTCGTGCCATCGCAGGACAAGCAGTATCTGATCGGCTTCGCACAGTTGCCGGATGCCGCAAGCCTCGACCGCACGGAAAGCGTGATCAAGCGCATGACTGATATCGCGCTGAAGCAGCCTGGCGTCGCCAATGCGATCGCCTTCCCGGGCCTGTCGATCAACGGTTTCACCAATTCCTCGAATGCCGGTATCGTCTTCGTGACGCTGAAGGACTTCGACGAGCGCAAGACTCCCGATCTTTCGGGCGGGGCGATCGCCATGGCGCTGAACCAGAAGTTCGGCGCCATCCAGGATGCCTTCATCGCCATGTTCCCGCCGCCGCCAGTCAACGGTCTCGGCACGACAGGCGGCTTCAAGCTGCAGATCGAGGATCGTGCCGGCCTCGGCAACCAGGCGCTCGACCAGGCGGCCAAGGCAGTGATTGCCAAGGCCTACCAGACACCGGAACTCGCTGGCATCTTCTCGAGCTTCCAGATTAACGTGCCGCAGCTCTTCGCCGATCTTGACCGCGCCAAGGCCGAGCAACTCGGGGTCTCCGTCACCGACGTCTTCCAGACGCTGCAGATCTATCTCGGTTCGTTCTATGTGAACGACTTCAACGCCTTCGGCCGCACCTACAGCGTCCGCGTACAGGCCGATGCCAAGTTCCGCGCCCAGCCGGAAGATATCGGCCAGTTGAAGGTTCGCTCGGCATCGGGCCAGATGATCCCGCTTTCAGCCTTGCTGAAGGTCGATGCCACCACCGGTCCAGAGCGTACGAACCGCTATAACGGCTTCCTTGCGGCCGACATCAATGGCGGCCCGGCGCCCGGTTTTTCGTCGGGTCAGGCACAAGCGGCGATCGAGAAGATTCTGCATGAGACGTTGCCCGCCGGCATAGACTTCGAGTGGACGGACTTGACCTACCAGCAGATTCTGGCCGGCAATTCCAGCATCGTCGTCTTCCCGCTGGCGCTGCTGCTGGTCTTCCTCGTGCTGGCCGCCCAATATGAGAGCCTGACCTTGCCGCTCGCCATCGTCATGATCGTGCCGATGGGTGTATTGGCGGCGCTGACCGGCGTCTGGCTCACGGGTGGGGACAACAACATCTTCACCCAGATTGGTCTGGTGGTGTTGGTGGGCTTGTCGGCGAAAAACGCGATCCTGATCGTGGAATTTGCCCGCGAACTGGAATTTGAAGGCCGCACGCCGGTACAGGCCGCCATCGAGGCCAGCCGTCTGCGTCTGCGTCCGATCCTGATGACCTCCATGGCCTTCATCATGGGTGTCGTGCCGCTGGTTACCTCGACCGGTGCCGGTGCCGAGATGCGAACCGCCATGGGTATCGCGGTGTTCTCGGGCATGATCGGCGTCACCTTCTTCGGCATCTTCATGACGCCGGTCTTCTATGTGCTGATCCGCACTCTGTCGGGCAACCGTCCGCTGAAGCAGCACCATCACAACGATAATGACCATTCGGCGGAGGTACTCCCGATCGCCGCCGAATAGGGGGCCGTGCCGAGCGGTACTCCAGTGCTCGACACCCCATGGGCGGGACCGCAAGGTCCCGCCCTTTTCTTTTGTGCTGGCTCAATTCCTGCCTCTGCCGGGCCGCGCGTTCCGTTGCCGGCAGAATTTGTCACATGCGCACGGATTTCCTTTGCATGCGGTCACCATAGGTTTATCAAGCTCTTGGGTGAGTTGGTTGACGTATACCGGGCATAGGGAGCTGCCCATCGGCACCCAAGGTTAAGGATAGTGGTGTGCGTAAGGTTGTTGTCGGATCGGTTGGGTTGACTGGGCGCTGCAACGTTGCAGGTTTCACATGCTCATAATTCGGAGGACGTCGCTGTGAGCGGCAGAAAGATCGCTTTTCTCGGGACGGGATTGATGGGAGCGCCGATGGCACGGCGGCTTCTTGATGCCGGTTTTCCGCTCACCGTTTGGAATCGCGACCGCAGCAAGGCTGATCCGCTCGCTGAGCATGGCGCGACCGTCGCTGTTACTGCCGTGGAGGCGGCAAGGGGGGCATCGGTCGTCTTTACCATGCTCACCAATGGCGGTGCCGTCAGCGAAGTCCTGTTCGGCAGCGGCGTGGCTGATGCGCTGGAGTCCGGGGCCGTCGTCATCGACAATAGCTCGATCCCGCCGGCCATCGCCCGTGAGCACGCATTCAAGCTTGCGGAGCGCGGTATCAGGCATATCGATGCGCCGGTCTCCGGCGGCGTGGTCGGTGCTGCGGCCGGGACGCTGGCAATCATGGCCGGCGGCGATGCCGACGTCATAGACAGTGTTCGCGATGTCATGGCGCCGCTTGGTCGCGTGACCCGCGTCGGCCCAAGCGGCACCGGTCAGCTTGCCAAGCTCGGCAATCAGCAAATCGTCGCGGTGACCATCGGCGCCGTTGCCGAGGCGATGCTGCTTGTCGAAGCGGGCGGTGGCTCTCGCGAGGCATTTCGTGCGGCCATTCGTGGTGGTTTCGCCGAAAGCAGGATTTTGGAACTGCACGGCCAGCGCATGATCGAGCGCAATTTCGAGCCGGGCGGAACCGCCCGCAATCAATTGAAGGATCTGGATACGGTCCTTGCCGCTGCCCAGAATCTCTCGCTTCAGCTGCCGCTGACGGAGGCCGTCAGGGCCGAGTTTGCGGAATTCGTCGAAAATGGCGGTGGCGAGCAGGATCACAGCGGGTTGCTGCAGTATCTGGAAGACAAGAATGGCCAAGGAAAGGCTTGAGGAAGAGATGAGCGATAAGGGTGCATCCAAGCGCCGCCTGCGTTCGCAGGACTGGTTCGACAATCCGGATCATATCGATATGACGGCGCTCTATCTGGAGCGATTCATGAACTACGGCATCACGCCGGAAGAGCTGCGCTCGGGTAAACCGATCATCGGCATTGCCCAGAGCGGCAGCGATCTGACCCCCTGCAATCGCCACCATCTCGATCTTGCCAAGCGCGTGCGTGATGGCATTCGCGATGCCGGAGGTATTCCGATCGAATTCCCGACCCATCCGATCTTCGAAAACTGCAAGCGGCCGACGGCAGCGCTTGACCGCAACCTTGCCTATCTCGGTCTCGTCGAAGTGCTCTACGGCTATCCGCTCGACGGCGTGGTACTGACCACCGGCTGCGACAAGACCACGCCCTCGGCGCTGATGGCGGCCTCCACCGTCAACATTCCGGCGATCGTGCTGTCCGGCGGCCCGATGCTGGATGGCTGGCATGACGGGGAGCTTGCCGGGTCCGGCACAGTGATCTGGCGCTCGCGCCGCAAGCTGGCGGCCGGCGAGATCGATGAGGAGGAGTTCATGGAGGCGTCTCTCGCTTCGGCGCCCTCGATCGGTCATTGCAATACGATGGGAACGGCCTCGACGATGAACGCCATGGCCGAGGCGCTCGGCATGTCGCTCACTGGCTGCGCCGCCATTCCCGGCGCCTATCGCGAGCGCGGCCAGATGGCCTATCGCACCGGCCGCCGCGCTGTCGAGCTCGTGCTTGAGGACATCAAGCCGTCCGACGTGCTGACGCGCCAGGCTTTTCTCAATGCCATCCGCGTCAATTCCGCCATCGGCGGATCGACCAATGCGCAGCCGCATCTGGCGGCGATGGCCAAGCATGCCGGCGTCGAGCTTCATCCGGATGACTGGCAGGTGCATGGTTTCGACATTCCGCTGCTTGCCAATGTGCAGCCGGCGGGCGCCTATCTCGGTGAGCGCTTCCATCGTGCCGGCGGTGTTCCCGCCATCATGTGGGAGCTGCTGCAGGCCGATAAGCTTGACGGAAGCTGCCCGACGGTGACCGGCAAGACGATGGCGGAAAATCTTAAGGGTAGGGAAGCGACGGATCGCGAGGTCATCCTCCCGTTTGCCGAGCCTTTGAAGGAGCGCGCCGGCTTCCTCGTGCTGAAGGGCAATCTTTTTGATTTCGCCATCATGAAGATGAGCGTCGTGTCGGAGGATTTCCGCAGCCGTTATCTACAGGAGCCTGGCCACGAAGGCATGTTCGAGGGCAGGGCCGTGGTCTTCGACGGATCGGAGGACTATCACAAGCGCATCAACGACGCCGATCTGGGTATCGACGAGAGGACCATCCTCGTCATTCGCGGGGCCGGGCCGATCGGCTGGCCGGGATCGGCCGAAGTGGTCAACATGCAGCCGCCGGATGCGCTCCTGAAGCGCGGCATCCGCAGCCTTCCGACGATCGGCGATGGGCGCCAGTCGGGGACGGCCGACAGCCCATCCATTCTCAACGCTTCGCCGGAGAGTGCGGCCGGCGGGGGACTTGCCTGGCTCAGGACCGGCGACACCATCCGCATCGACTTCAATCACGGCCGCTGCGACATGCTGGTGGAGGAAGCGGAGATCGAGCGCCGCAAAGGCGATGGCATACCGCCGGTCCCGCCGGACGCGACGCCATGGCAGCGCATCTATCGCCGTTCAGTCACGCAGCTTTCCGATGGTGCCGTGCTCGAAGGCGCTGCCGAGTTTCGCAATCTCGCGGCCACGCCGCCTAGGCATAATCACTAATAGCATTTTGACGCAAACTGTTGGCAGGTGGCCGGTAGGGGCCGCCGTTAAAGTTCGCGAAAGGCAGTAGTGCAAATCTATTGAGTAACAGTTATGTAATCTCTCCAATTTCCGAAGGGGGTTGAGCTCTTTGGCAGAGACGGCATCAGGGCGAACCGAAGAAGAGTTCCAGGACCTTTTAAGAAGGTTGGAGCTGGCGCTTGAGGCGTCTCAAATCGGTGTCTGGCAGCATAACGTCAATGACAAGGAATTGCTCTGGGACCAGCAGATGCACCGGCTCTATGGAACCGGCCTTCAAGATCGCCGGGTGCCGTCTGACGTCTGGATGAATGCGTTGTATCCCGAAGATGTCGAGAGGGCAGTCAACGACTTCCAGATCGCTCTCGATGGGCGCGGCTTCTATAACTCGCAGTTTCGCATCGTTCTGCCCAGCGGAGAGGTGCGCCATCTGCGCTCCAGTGCGCATTTCTATGAAGATCACGACGGTTCGCCCTCCTTTATCGGCGCGGAGTGGGATGTCACCGCCGACGTCCAGCTCAATCGTGAACTGACCAGCCAGAAGGCGATCGCCGAGGCGCGGGCCGTAGCGCTCGAACAAAGCCGCGCCCGTATCGAATATGCCGCCGATCATGATTACCTGACCGGCCTTCCCAACCGGCGCTATTTCGACCGACGGCTGGCCGAACTGCGCAAGGATGCGGACGTCGAGACTTTGGGTGTGCTTCATATCGATCTCGACGGTTTCAAGGAGATCAACGACAAATGGGGCCATGCGGCGGGTGATGCGACGCTGCAGAGCGCGGCTGCCCGTATTTCAGCGGCGATCACTGCCAGCGATCTCGTGGCGCGTATTGGTGGCGACGAGTTCGTGGCGGTATTGGTCAATATCGGCAGCGCCGAGAGGTTGGAGGCCATCGCCGACGACATTCTCTCGCGGCTGCGGCGCGAAGTGCGCTTCGGCAACGACATGCTTCGGATCGGTGCGTCCATCGGGGTGGCGTCGAGCCGGTCCGACAATGCGGGCAGTCTGCTGGCAGAATCCGATGTCGCGCTTTTTCAGGCCAAGAAGCTCGGCCGCAACCGCGTCGAGTTCTTCACGCCGGAGCTCCAGGCAGATCTGCATGCGGAACGTCGGTTGGCCGACGAACTGCGGCTTGCGCCGATGCTGCAGCAGATCGAGCCATTCTATCAGATTCAGGTCGACGCACGCAGCCGCCGCATCGTTGGGTTGGAGGCTCTGGCGCGCTGGCGGCATCCGGAAAAGGGATTGCTGTATCCAGTGGCATTCCTCAAGCTGGCTGAGGAATACGGGCTTACCGCCGAGATCGACGCGGCCGTGCTGACGCGTGTACTTGCCGACCGCGCCGTTTGGGTGTCGCAGGGCGTCGAGCCGCCACGCATCGCCGTCAATATTTCCGGCCGCCGGCTCGCCGATCACGATCTGATCGAGGGATTGCAGGCACTGAAGATACCGCCACATGCCATCGCCTTCGAACTGGTGGAAACCATCTTCCTCGATGATCCTGACGATCGGGTGCTCGCCAATATCGATGGGATCAAACAGATGGGTATCGATATTGAGATCGACGATTTCGGTTCGGGTCATGCTTCACTGATCGGCCTGGTCAAGCTGAAGCCGAAACGCTTGAAGATCGATCGGCAATTGGTGACGGCTGTCACGGTCTCGGAAGAGCAGCGCCGCCTCGTCGGCTCGATCGTCGAAATCGCCCGGGCCCTGAATGTCGAAGTCGTTGCCGAGGGTGTCGAGACCGAGGAACATGCCCGTATTCTGGCCGACCTCGGTTGCGACGAGCTTCAGGGGTATGCCATTGGCTATCCTGCCCCCGAAAACGAGATTGCGGCACTGCTGAAGCCGGCTCCTGCATCCGGCAGACGCCGATCCGCCGTTGCCGGCGGTGGGCGCGCTACTGAATCTGCAACGCGACGATCAGACCGTAGCTGATCACACCGAGCATCAGCAGCGACAGCGTGGCGGCGACGATCACGCGCCCGCCGGCATGAGCGACAGAGCGGATGTTCACCGACAGTCCCAGCGCAGCCATGGCGATGACGGTGAGGATGCTCGAGACCGATTGCATCGGGGCGACCAGAGCATCCGGGATGAGGCCAAAAGAACGCATTGCCATCAGCCCGAGGAAGCCGCAGATGAACCATGGAACCAGCGAGTGATGATGGCCGCTGCGACCGTTTGCATCCGTCGTCTCGACTTTGGTGAGAATGCCGAGCATGAAGATGACAGGGCCGAGCATCAGGACGCGAACAAGCTTGACCAGCGTGCCTGTCTGGACGGCGAGAAGGCCGACAGGGGCGGTTGCGGCGAGCACCTGCGGGACCGCATAGACGGTCAACCCGGCAAGCGTTCCATATTGCGGCACGCTCATGCCGAAATAGAAGTAGAGGAACGGCAGCAGAAAGACGGCGGCAATGCCCAGCACGGCCGTGAAGGCGAGGGCTGCGGCAATCTCCTGCGAATCGGCCTCGATCACCGGCGCGACGGCAACGATGGCGGAGTTGCCGCATATGGAATTGCCGCAGGCAATCAGCGTTGCCAGCTTCGGCGGCAGGCCGAGCAGACGCCCGATCAAATAGGTTGCGGCAATCGACAGCACGACGACGATGGCGATGCCGGCGATCAGCCAGACGCCCGCTCCACGCACTGCCGAGAGGCTTATGGACGCGCCAAGGAGGACGATGGCGATTTCGAGCAGGATCTTGGCACTGAAATCGATGCCCGGCCGCATGGTCGGCTTCAACGGCTTGATGGTGCAGACGGCAATGCCGAGGGCGATGGCGAGCACCAGGCTCTCGATCCAGCGGCCGCCGAGAAGGCTGAGTTCCGCATGTTCGCCGGCATAGGCGACAACTGCGACGGCACAGGTAAGTGCGAGGCCGGGGAGGATTTTGTTTGCGCGTTGGGCGAGGGGCATGTCGTACCGTCGATCTTTTGTTATGATTTGCTGACGGTAGGAAAGTCTCATCTGTCGATGTGGACATCCATCGAATATTATCCTACGTTTCGTTCGATAAATTAGAATGATTTCCCATGACCTTTGAGCAGCTTGCCATTTTCGTCGCCGTCGCCGAGCGCGAACACCTGACCCATGCTGCGGAGGCCATTCACCTCACGCCTTCGGCTGTGAGTTCGGCGATCAAGAACCTCGAGGCCTATTACGGGGTGGAGCTGTTCCACCGCGTCGGCCGGCGGATCGAGCTGACGGAGACGGGGCGGTCCTTCTTAGGGGAGGCGAAAGCCACGCTTGCCCGTGTGCGTTCGGCCGAACTCATGCTGTCCGAGCTTGCTGGATTGCAGCGCGGTCGGCTCAGCCTCTATGCGAGCCAGACCATTGCCAGCTACTGGTTGCCGCCGCTGCTGATGCGGTTTCACCGCGATTATCCCGGCATCGAGCTGGATCTGACGATCGGTAACACCCGCACTGTCACGGAAGCCGTCATCGATGGCGCAGCGGAACTCGGGTTCATCGAGGGCGAGGTGGACGCGCCGGCACTGTCGATGAAGATCGTCGCCCAAGACGCGCTTGTCATCGTCGTGCCACCGAACCATCCCTGGGCGGACGGGCGGCAATTGACCGGTTCCGACCTTGCAGGCGGCACATCCTGGGTGATGCGCGAGGAAGGCTCGGGTACCCGTTCGGAATTCGAGAATGCGATTGCCAAGCTCGGCGCCCCGTCAGCCGATCTCAATGTTGCACTCGTTCTGCCGTCGAACGAAGCCGTGCTGTCGGCGGTTTGCCTGGGCCAAAGCGCAGCCGCTATTTCCAGCGCGGCGGCGAAAGCCTATCTCGGGCAGGGATTGCTGGTTCAGGCCAGTTTCGATCTGCCGGCGCGCAGCTTCCGATTGCTGCGCCACAAGGAGCGCCACGCCAGCAAGGCGGCGCTGACCTTGGAGGCCATGTGCAAGAGCTATCGCAAATTCGCCAGTTTCGATCCGGATGAGCGGAGCGAACCGGCTGGCGCTTAGAATGCTGGGTAACCCCGATCTCCGATGAGTTCGCCTAGCGTCGCTCGGCCCGCTGCCGGTTGGCGACGACGAGTTCGATTTGGTTGCGCTCCAGCATGGCGTTGATGTCGGCGGGTGGGGCCTCGTCGGTGACGAGGACGTCGAAGGTTTCCGGCTCGCTCAGAATGATCGGGGCGCTGCGCCCGAATTTGGCGCTGTCGGCAACGATGATGCAGCGTTCAGCCCGGCTCACGGCTTCGCGCGAATATTCCGCCTCTTCGAGATCATGCAGCATGAAGCCCGAGGTGGCGTTGATCGCGCCGACCGAGAGGATGGCGTGTCGTATGTTGAAGCGCCGCAGAAAATTGGCCGCTTCCATGCCGAAGGCGCCACCATCATGACCGCGCAGTTCGCCGCCGGCGAAGAAGATGCGGTTGCCGTTGCGGGTGGCGAGCGCATGAGCCACTGACAGGGCATTGGTGACGACGAAAAGGTTCTGGTGTTTCTGCAGCGCGACGGCGATGAAGGCGGTGGTAGAGCCGACATCGAGGAAGAGGGTATCGCCGTCTTCGATCATCGAGGCGACGGATGCGGCGATCATCCGCTTGGCCTCGGCATTCTCGTTCATGCGCAGGTGCAACGGCGGCTCGATCATCGAGTCCTTGATATGAACGCCGCCATGGACCTTGGTGACGAGACCGTTGGTTTCCAGGCTGCGGATATTACGGCGGATCGTCTCTTCCGAGACGCCGAGACGCTCGGCAAGAAATTGGATGCGGCTTGCGCCGCCGGCCAGCCGGAGTTCCTCCAGAATCTCGCGCTCGCGATGATTGGAGTGAAGCGGTGGCTGGGATATGCCCGACATGATCCTGATCCTATTGAGGGTATCGATCCCAAGATATGCAAATGGCTTCCGGATCGAGCAGGCGCCTGTGCCAAGGGGGCAGCAAGCTCTCTGCGAGATGAATCCGATCGCCTCACGCTGGAGTTTTTAAGACAAATCTCACCTACGGTGAAGCGCCGTGTTAGACTATCCATAGCTCATTCGATTGGGAATTATTCGCAAATCCAACAAAAAGCCAAGAATCTGTTTGATTTTGTGGATCGGTTCTTGACAGCTTTGCCATTGTAAGGAACCTTTCTCGTCCAAAGGATGCTCGCTAGAGGCGCCGGAGGGGGAATGATCGTAACGCCGGAAGACAGGATACAGTCTCTCGATATTTGGCGCGGGCCGATCGACATCGCCCCGCTTGTAGGCGGCATTACCAACCGCAACTATCTAGTCAACAATGGCGGACGACGCTTCGTCGTGAGGCTCGGCTCGGATATTCCGGTTCACCATATCAGCCGTGCCAATGAGGTGTCGGCGAGCAGGGCTGCGCATGCGGCCGGCCTTTCGCCGGCTGTCATTCATCATCAGCCCGGCATCATGGTGCTTGACTATATCGACGCCAAGCCGCTCTCCGCCGATGACGTAAGTGAGCCGAGCATGATGGCGCGCGTCGTGTGTCTCGTCCGCTCCTGTCATCGCGATATTGGCCGGCATTTTCGCGGGGCCGCGGCGATCTTCTGGGTCTTCCATGTGGTGAGGGACTATGCGGCCACGCTCGATGCCGGCGGCAGCCAGCACAAGTCGCGGCTGCCTTCCTTTCTCGATATTGCCGAGCGGCTTGAACGCGAGGCTGGTCCCTTCGAGATCGCCTTCGGCCATAATGATCTACTGGCCGCGAATTTCCTCGATGACGGCAAACGGCTCTGGTTGATCGATTGGGATTATGCCGGTTTCAACACGCCGCTCTTCGACCTCGGCGGCCTCGCCTCCAACAATGAATTTTCCGAGCAGCAGGAAGTGGCGATGCTGGAGGCCTATTTCGAGGCGTGGGTAAGCGACGATCTGCGCCGGCGCTATCAGGCGATGAAATGCGCTTCGCTCCTGCGCGAGACGATGTGGAGCATGGTTTCAGAAATCCATTCCGACATCGAATTCGATTATTCTTCCTATACAGCTGAAAATCTGCGGCGGTTTGAGAGCGCCTGGCAGGATTTTCGCAATTCTTGAGGTGACGCAATGAAGGACCTGCCGACCACAGCGAAAACCGTCGTCATCGGCGGCGGCATCATCGGCTGCTCGACCGCCTACCATCTCGGTAAGCTCGGCTTTACCGATACGGTGCTGCTGGAGCGCAAGAAGCTGACCTCGGGCACGACGTTTCATGCTGCCGGCCTCGTCGGCCAGCTGCGCACCAGCGCCAATATCACCCAGATGCTCGGCTATTCCGTCGATCTCTACAAGAAGCTCGAGGCCGAGACGGGACTTGCCACCGGCTGGAAGATGAATGGCGGGTTACGCCTTGCCTGCAACGAGGAGCGCTGGACAGAGGTCAAGCGGCAGGCGACGACGGCGCAATCCTTCGGCCTGCAGATGCATCTGCTGACACCGAAGGAGGCTTTCGATCTCTGGCCGCTGATGGATACAGACGATCTGGTCGGGGCTGCCTTCCTGCCGACCGACGGGCAGGCCAATCCTTCCGATATCACCCAAGCCTTGGCCAAGGGCGCGCGCATGAGCGGCGTCTCGATCTTCGAGGATACCGAGGTTCTGGATCTCGAAATCGACAAGGGTCGGATCCGCGCCGTCATCACCGATAGGGGACGCATCGAATGCGAGCGCGTCGTCGTCTGTGCCGGGCAATGGACGCGGACCTTTGCTGGCCGCTTCGGCGTCAACGTGCCGCTCGTCTCCGTCGAGCATCAATATCTGATCACCGAATCCTTCGGCGTCCCCTCCAACCTACCGACGCTGCGCGATCCCGACAGGCTGACCTATTACAAGGAAGAGGTCGGCGGGCTGGTCATGGGCGGCTATGAGCCGAACCCGATTCCCTGGGCGCTCGATGGCATTCCCAAGGATTTCCACTACACGCTGCTCGACAGCAATTTCGACCACTTCGAGCAGATCATGGAGCAGGCGCTGGTGCGCGTTCCGGCACTGCAGACGGCTGGCGTCAAGCAGCTGCTGTGCGGTCCGGAGAGCTTTACGCCCGACGGCAATTTCATTCTCGGCGAGGCGCCGGAGCTGAAGAATTTCTTCGTCGGCGCCGGCTTCAATGCCTTCGGCATTGCCTCTGCCGGCGGTGCGGGTATGGCGCTCGCCGAATGGGTCGCCAAGGGTGAGCCACCCTACGACCTCTGGCCGGTCGACATCCGCCGCTTCGGCCGTCCGCATTTCGATACCGATTGGGTGCGAACCCGCACGCTTGAGGCCTATGGCAAGCACTACACCATGGCTTGGCCCTTCGAGGAGCATTCCAGCGGCCGACCCTGCCGTAAATCGCCACTCTACGACCGCCTGAAAGCTCAGGGCGCTTGCTTCGGTGAAAAGCTCGGCTGGGAGCGGCCTAACTGGTTTGCCGATCTCTTTGCCGGCGAGGAGCCGAAGGACGTCTATACCTATGGGAGGCAAAACTGGTTCGATGCTGTCGGCCGTGAGCATAAGGCCGTTCGCGAGGCCGCCGTCATCTTCGACCAGACCTCCTTTGCCAAGTTCGTGCTGAAAGGCCGGGATGCCGAGGCAGCGATCTCGTGGATCGCAGCCAACGACGTCGCCAAGCCTGTGGGCGCGCTGACCTATACGCAGATGCTCAATGACCGGGGCGGCATCGAATGCGATGTCACCGTCGCCCGTGTCGCTGAAAACGAGTTCTACATCACCACGGGCACGGGCTTTGCCACGCATGATTTCGACTGGATCGCCCGGAATATTCCGGCTGACCTGCATGCCGAGCTGGTGGACGTGACCTCGGCCTATTCCGTGCTGTCGCTCATGGGGCCGAAGTCGCGCGAGATATTGCAGGCCGTGACATCGGCTGATGTTTCCAATGCCGCATTCCCCTTCGGCAAGGTGCGGACCGTCGGCATTGCCGGCTGCCCGGTGAGGGCGCTGCGCATCACCTATGTCGGCGAGCTCGGTTATGAGCTGCATGTGCCGGTGGAATATGCGGGCACTGTCTATGACGTGCTGATGGCGGCCGGGCGCGAGCACGGCCTTATCAATGCCGGCTATCGCGCCATTGAAAGCTGCCGGCTGGAGAAGGGTTATCGCGCCTGGGGCTCCGATATCGGGCCGGATCATACGCCTGTTGAGGCCGGGCTCGCATGGGCAGTGAAGATGAAGAAGGACATTGCATTCCGTGGCCGCGAGGCGATCGAGCGGCAGCTGGCATCTGGCGTGAAAAAGATGCTCGCCTGCTTTGTACCAGGCGACCCCGAGACCGTACTTCTCGGCCGCGAGACAATCTATCGCGACGGCCAGCGTGTCGGCTGGCTCTCAAGTGGCGGCTACGGCTACACGATCGGCAAAGCCATCGGCTACGGCTATGTTCGCGACCCAAGTGGCGTGACCGAGGATTTTGTGCTCTCCGGCCGCTACGAGCTTGATGTGGCGCAGCGGCGCGTGCCCTGCCAGGTGTCGCTGAAGCCGCTCTATGATCCGCAGATGATGCGGATTAAGGGGTGATCTGGGGGATGAGTGATTTGAGAAAGGTGGCGCAGCTTGGCCAGCCGCCAATCTCATCACGGATGGATATAGTGGCCGGAGCTTTTGACGAATAAACTGAAAAGCTGCAGCTAATGAGATCGGCGCAACGTGGGGGCCGATCGCAGAAGTCCGGTGCCATTCGCACAAAACCCCTATCGTCGGTCCGGCAAGTCCCACGCCCGATAGAGATTATTGAGCGCCTCCGCCGTATGACATTCTATGAGCGGCAGGCCGGATTCCTGGAGCATTTTTGCATATTTGACGCCGCTACTGCGGGTCTTGACCAGTATCCATTGAATCATTTCCCATTTGACGCTGTCCTTCGCACCTTCGAGATGTCCCGCGCGGTTCGAACGGTTGATGAGCGTGCGTCTGAGATAGCGGGAAAAGCGAAGCCAATGGTTGGAGCTTATGAGGATGGCACCGGTGGCCCGGGCGAAGCGCTGCGGCATCAGGCGCGAATAGTTGCCTTCTATAACCCACCGCTCTTCAAGAATAGCCGCATCATGGAGTGCGGCGAACTCGGCTTCAGGGCGCTGCTGCCAGTCTGTATGGGGCAGGTGGTGAAGCTGATCGAGATGCACGGCCGGGAGGCCGAGCTTTTTCGAAAGAGCAACCGCGAGGGTCGACTTGCCGGCATTGGAAGGACCGAGCACGACGATGCGCTCGCCAAGGGAATGCAAGGGAAGCATAGGGCACCGGTCGGAAAATTGGGATGGCTTCCATTGGCCGAAGTAAATGAGATTGTCAACGATTGGGGTCGTTTGCTGCGTCCATTGCCGCCATTTCCCATATCAGCCTGGGCCAAGCAGCGCCGTTCTTCGAAAACTGTGATCTCTCCACCGCCGCATCAGCCATTTTCTTGACACGCCGCCGCTTTCATCCTCAATCGGCATGCTGACAACAGACGGAGGCGAGAGACGATGGCGGAAGCGGGTATCAAGCTGGAAGAAAGCTGGAAAGAGGCGCTGTCTCCGGAATTCGAAAGCCCCTACATGCAGCAGCTCAAATCCTTTCTCGTTGAGGAGAAGCAGCGCGGCAAGGTGATTTTTCCACGCGGCAGCGAGTATTTCCGGGCGCTGGATCTGACGCCGCTCGATGAGGTTCAGGTCGTCATCCTCGGGCAGGACCCGTATCATGGCGTCGGCCAGGCGCATGGGCTCTGCTTCAGTGTTCGCCCCGGAGTGCGCATCCCGCCGTCGCTGGTGAACATTTACAAGGAGCTCGAAACGGATCTTGGTATCCCGCCGGCGCGTCATGGCTTCCTGGAAAGCTGGGCGAAACAGGGCGTGCTGTTGCTCAACAGCGTGCTGACCGTCGAAGAATCTCAAGCCGCCTCGCATCAGGGCAAGGGCTGGGAGAAATTTACCGACGCGGTCATCCGCAAGGTCAACGACGAATGCGATGGCGTCGTCTTCATGCTCTGGGGCTCCTACGCGCAGAAGAAAGCCGCCTTTGTTGATACCGAGCGCCATCTGGTGCTGAAATCGGTGCACCCATCGCCGCTGTCGGCTCATAACGGGTTCTTTGGCTCCAAGCATTTTTCTCAGGCCAATGCCTATCTTGCTGAGCAAGGACGAGAGCCGATCGACTGGGCACTGCCGAGCGATCCAGGTAATGGTTGACCTCATATTGAACGACATCCATCTGTCGTTCAATAATTGAAGACAATCCGTTTGGCACTTGAGGGCTATCGAAACAGGGCTTTGCGGACCATCTTCTGCCCATGAGAAACGCCTGCCGTTGCAGGCGAAACAAAGGGGTTAGAGATGCTCAATCAGATCAAGGGTCTTCACCACGTTACCTCGATGGCGGAAGACGCCCGTACCAACAACAAGTTCTTCACCGACACGCTCGGCCTGCGCCGCGTCAAGAAGACGGTCAATTTCGACGCGCCCGATGTCTACCACCTCTACTATGGGGATGAGATCGGCACGCCCGGCACGATCATGACCTATTTCCCGTTTCCGAAGATGGCTCGTGGCCGTCCGGGCACCGGCGAAGTCGGCAATACCGTCTACTCCGTTCCGGAAGGTGCGCTCGGCTACTGGACCGAGCGGCTCAGCAAGCAGGGCGTCGAAGGTCTGAAGGCCGACGAATCCTTCGGCCAGAAGCGCCTGCATTTCGCCGGCCCGGATGGCGATGGCTTCGCTCTCGTGGAGGTCAAGGATGACAAGCGTCAGCCTTGGACGCATGGCGGCGTCGATGCCGAGCATGCCATCAGGGGCTTCCATTCCGTCGCCATGCGGCTGCGGGACGAGGGTGCCACGGCAGAACTGTTGAAATACATGGGCTATGAGGTCGTCGATACGCATGAAGGCGTCAAGCGGCTCGCCATTCCCGGTGGCAACGGTGCCGACTATGTCGACCTCGAAACCATGCCGAACATCAATCGTGCGCTTCCGGGCGCCGGCTCCGTCCATCATGTCGCCTTTGCCGTCGAGAACCGCGCAACGCAGCTCGAAGTGCGCAAGGCGCTGATGGATACGGGCTATCAGGTAACGCCGGTCATCGACCGCGATTACTTCTGGGCGATCTATTTCCGCACGCCGGGCGGCGTTCTGTTCGAAGTCGCCACCAACGAACCGGGCTTCAACCGCGATGAGGACACGGCGCATCTCGGCGAAGCGCTGAAACTGCCCGGCCAGCACGCGCATCTGCGCGAGCTGATCGAGCGGAACCTCGAGCCGCTGGAAGGCTAATCGGGAGAGGGATCATGATGGATACGAATTATGTGCACCGGCTGAAGGCCGGTGCACCGGGAAAACCCATTTTCTTCACCTTCCATGGCACCGGTGGTGACGAGAACCAGTTCTTCGATTTCGCGGCGCGGCTCTTGCCCGAGGCGACCATTGTGTCGCCGCGCGGCGATGTGTCGGAACATGGGGCGGCGCGATTTTTCCGCCGCACGGGTGAGGGTGTCTACGATATGGCCGATCTCGCCCGGGCGACGGACAAGATGGCTGCCTATGTCTCGGGGCTTGCGGCCGAGCACGGCGCATCGCAGGTGCTTGGCCTCGGCTTTTCCAATGGGGCCAATATCCTTGCCAACGTGCTGATCGAGCATGGCAATCTCTTCGACGCAGCGGTGCTGATGCATCCGTTGATCCCGTTCCAGCCGAAGGATAATTCAAGGCTGGAGGGGAGGCGCGTGCTGATCACGGCGGGTGAGCGGGATCCCATCTCGCCGGCTCCCGTTACCCAGGCGCTCGCCGATTATTTCGCACGGCAGGATGCGCAGGTGACGCTCGAATGGCATCCGGGCGGCCACGATATCAGGCCGAACGAGATCGAAGCGATCCGTACATTCCTCGCGCCCTACGCCTGAATTTGAACAGGACCTCGCCGCAGGGCCGCCATTGGCTGTTCTGCGGCCTGCTATTTGCCGATCAGGCGCAACATGGCCTTCGCCTGGGATGCGGCTGCAAGCTTTGCGTTGTCGTCGATATAATCATTCCCGCAGAAGCGGCTGAGATTGGTTGTATCAGTGCTGTCGGACTGAACGTGTTTCGCATCGGCAATGACGATGCGCCATGCGCAGCCGAGCATCTTGTCGGGCTGGATCGCCATGTCGCAGCCAGTGCTGAGGCACAGGGCGACATGTTTCTGGGCGCGATACCCGCCCGCGATGGCCTCCTCATACTCAGCCTTCCATGTTTCGCGGTTATGCTGGCAACGGGATGGATTGCTGCTCTGGCTGCATTGCACCGTCGCGTCGACATAGGTTTGCGCCGGCGGCCACAGAGGGCCATCCACCAGGCTGACGCAGCCGCACGCGAACAAGGTGGCCGACAGCAGGCGCAACTGATTCTCCCTTAACCGAAATTCACGCGAACCGTAGAGCCGCGGAAAATATCTGCAAGACGAATGTCGCAGGAACTGCTTTTGGGGGTGACTTCGATCATCCTTCGCTCAACCACGGGGCCTGGGGCGTGGCCTTCCTGCAACCCTCGGCATCTTCCGACGTCCACGACATCAGAGGGCGCAAGCTTTGCTTGTGGGTGGCATGGCCGCTCGCTATGGATCTGCCACAACAGGACGGGGGGAGTTGATGGTAACGCTGGCGGAACAGCAGCAATACAGGCTGGGCGTCACCTATGTGGCGCTTTCGGCGCTGGCCTGGTCGACCTCGGGCCTCTTTGTGCGGGCGATCCACGCCGACCTCATGACCATTCTCTTCTGCCGCGGGATCGTTTCCGGCCTCGGCGTCTTCACGCTGTTTTTCTACATCGAACGCCGCAATGCCTGGCGCATCCTGCGCTCCATGCGCGGGCCTTCGCTGGCGGCGACAGTCTTTTCGACGGCTTCGATGATCAGCGGTATCGGCTCGATCTATTATACGTCGGTTGCCGACGCCATGGTCATCTATGCGACGGTGCCGTTCGTCACCGCCGGCGTTGCCTTTCTCTTCATCGGCGAGCGTCCCAATATGAGGACGCTGATCGCCAGCGGCATCGCTTTCATCGGCGTGCTCGTCATGCTGTCCGGCCATTCAGGCGACGGCGGCAGCTGGCTCGGCAAAGGGCTGGCGGCGATCATGACGCTGACGGTGGCCGCACTCGCGGTCGTCATGCGCCAGCATCGCAATGTACCGATGCTGCCGGCGATGGCGCTGTCGGCGTGGCTCTGCTCCTTCATTACCTTCTGGTTTGCCTCGCCGCTTGCGATATCCGGCCAGGATCTCGGCCTGATCATCGCCTTCGGTATCATCCAGAACGCGATGGGCCTCAGCCTCTATACCTTCGGCTCGCGGCTCGTTCCCGCCTCCGATGCAGCCTTGCTGACGGCACTCGAAGTGCCGCTGACGCCGTTATGGGTGTGGATGGTTTTTGCCGAGCGGCCGTCGACGGCGACGCTGATCGGCGGACCGATCGTGCTTGCAGCACTTTTCGGGCACATCCTGTTGGAGGTGCGTCGAAATAGGGTGGTTACTTCAGCAAGAACGCATTGAACGGCTTGTGGGCTTCGCCTCAAAATGTTGAAATCGCTCCGATCACGAGGAGTCGATATTGATGAAGAAGGTATTCAATCCACCGTCTGTCCGACGCCCCTTCGGCAATTACAATCACGGCCTGCTGGTGCCGCCGGGCGCCAGTCTTCTGGTCACGTCGGGCCAGCTCGGCATCGGCCTCGATGACCGCATCCCGCACGATGTGACTGCCCAGGCAGAGATGTGTTTCCAGGCGATCAACGCCATTCTCGATGATGCCGGCATGAGCTTCGCCGATGTCATCCGTATCGCCGGCTTCGTCACCACGCGTGAGGATTTTCCTGCCTATAT
Source organism: Rhizobium sp. A22-96 (assembly GCF_053521805.1). Lineage (NCBI taxonomy): Bacteria > Pseudomonadati > Pseudomonadota > Alphaproteobacteria > Hyphomicrobiales > Rhizobiaceae > Rhizobium > Rhizobium sp. A22-96. The sequence goes on along the minus strand of NZ_JBNWDQ010000002.1, from coordinate 853,912 downwards.
GGCGGTGCGCGACCGCTATACGCTTGATCCCAAACCGGTTTCGACGCTGCTGATCGTCAGCGGGTTTACCCGGGCTGAGTTTCTGGTGGAGGTCGAGGTCACGGCCGCGAAGGTGGTGTGATGATGACGGGCAGCCCGGTGCAATCAGTCGATCCGAAAATGCCCGACATAACGGGGCTTTACGAAACGCATCTGACGGTGTCCGATCTTCAGCGCTCCATCGGATTTTACCGTGATATTCTGAAGCTCGAGGTTGCGACCATTATCGAAAGCAGGAATGTCGCCTTCCTTTGGATCGGGGACAAGCGCACGAGTATGCTGGGCCTCTGGGAAACGGGCAGCGCGCCTCTTCGCATGCGTCTTCATATCGCGTTGAGAACCTCTCTCGACGATGTCATTCGCTCCGCTGCCGCATTGAAGGCTAACGGTGTTCAGCCGAAGGGCTTTCATGGCGAGCCGCTCGATGAGCCGGTCGTTGTCGGCTGGATGCCGGCGGTTTCGCAGTATTTTTCCGATCCTGACGGGCATTCGATCGAGTTCATCCATGTGCTTGAAGAGGCCGCCGATCCGGGCTTCGGTGTGAAGCCCTATTCGCAATGGTTGGCGCGGCCGAAGACGGCGGTTTGACAGCCGCCCGCGCCTCGCTTCCTTCCCCCGACTTTGCGCCGGCTTCGTTATGGTTTATGCGGGGGAGATTCGACTGATATTTGCCGATGCGGCCAATCGCTTGCCGCGGAGAGCATAGGAGACTGCCATGACCCAGAACATCTACGACGATCCAGGCTTTTTCGAAGGCTATAGCCGGCTTCAGCGGTCTGTCGAAGGGTTGGCGGGGGCAGCGGAATGGCCGGCGATACGGGCGTTGCTGCCGGATCTGCATGGTCTCGATGTCGTCGATCTCGGTTGCGGTTTTGGATGGTTCTGCCGCTGGGCCGCAGAGCAGGGTGCCGTCGGCGTGCTGGGGCTCGATGTATCCGACAAGATGCTGGATCGCGCCCGCGTCGAGACGAAGGATGAGCGCATCCGCTACGACAGGGCGGATCTGGAGAAGCTGGAGCTTCCCAAGGCGAGCTTCGATCTGGTCTACAGCTCCCTGGCTTTCCATTACATCGAGGACTTTGCCGGGCTTCTGGCGAATATCCGCCAGTCGTTGAAGCCTGGCGGCCGGCTGATCTTTTCGATCGAACATCCGATCTACATGGCGCCGCGTCAGCCGGAGTGGTTGACCGATGCGGATGGCGGCAAGATCTGGCCGCTCAGTGCCTACCAGATCGAGGGGAAACGGCTGACAAACTGGCTGGCCGAAGGCGTCGTCAAACAGCATCGGACCATGAGCACGACCCTCAACCTGCTGATAAAATCGGGCTTCGCCATCGCCCATGTCGAGGAATGGTCGCCGAGCGACCAGGATCTGGCCTTGCATCCGGATTGGGTGATCGAGCGCGAGCGCCCGATGTTTCTGCTGATCTCGACGCGGACCTAACGGCGGAAGCAGCGCCAACTCGTGCCGATGCCGTCAAGGAAACGTCCCGTCGTCTCGCCGATGGGACGGCCAACCTGATGCTTCGGATTCGGTCGGCAGTAATAGGCGCAAATACCCCAGATGCTCGCGGCCGGGATTGCTTTTCCTATTGTTGATAGATTTTATAGAAAACTAATTGCTCCCGGGATGCGGCTTTCGGGAAATGCCGTTGCTTGAGATCGTCGCTTCGACCCGATACGTTGGGTCATCCGGCTGAGCTTGTAGGGATAGTGGGAATGAATATGAAAACGTCCGTGGCGATGGAGAAGGCGGTGCCCGTCGCCGATCCCGATGCTGTGCGAACCGAATTTCGCAACGCCATGGCGCGTATGGCGGCAGCCGTGAACATCGTCACGACCAATGGCCCGGCAGGGCTTGCCGGGTTTGCCGCGACTGCTGTCTGCAGCGTCACCGACAACCCTCCGACCTTGCTCGTCTGTCTCAATCGCGGTGCTTCGGTTCATCCTGCCGTGACCGAGAATGGCGTGCTCTGCGTCAACGTTCTGTCCGAAGGTCACCAGGACCTGTCACGTCTCTTCGGCGGCAAGACACCTGTCGCCGAGCGCTTCGCCGCGGCCGCATGGTCGGAACTGTCGACCGGTTCGCCTGCGCTCGATGATGCACTTGTTTCGTTCGACTGCCGTATCGTGCGCCAAGCCGATGGCGGAACACACGATATCCTGATGTGCGAAGTCGATGCCATCCGTCTGCGCGACGGCGGGCAGGGACTTATCTATTTCGACCGGGCTTATCACCCGGCCGGATAACCCATTTCCTCAGTAGTTTTCCTGATACCAATCGACGAAGCGGCGCACGCCGACATCGACGTCGATCTGCGGCTTGAAGCCGGTGAGCGCCACCAGCAGGTCCGGCACGGCATAGGTGTTGTGGACGTCGCCGGGCTGCATCGGCAGCATATGGCGGATCGCCTTCTTGCCGAGCATCGTCTCGATGGTTTCGACGAAGGTCATCAGCCCCACGGGCTGGCCGCCGCCGATATTGACCACGCGGAAGGGCGCGTTCTTCGACAGCGTATCGGTTATCGTCTCCGATACCACCCGGTTTTCCTCTGACGGAATGACGCCGATGAGCCTGATGATGCCTTCGACGAGATCGTCGATATAGGTGAAATCGCGGCTCATCTTGCCTTCGCCGTAGATCTCGATCGGCCTGTCATTCCTGATAGAATCGACGAACTTGAACAGCGCCATGTCCGGGCGACCCCAGGGGCCGTAGACGGTGAAGAAGCGGAAGGCGGTCGTCGGGATATTGAAGAGATGGGCGTAGCTATGCGCCATCAGCTCCATGCTTTTCTTCGTCGCCGCATAGATCGTCATCTGCTCGTCGGCCTTGTCGCTTTCGGCGAAAGGGATCTTTTCGTTGGCACCATAGACGGAGGAGGTGGAAGCCAGCAGCAGGTGCTTCGGCTGGAGGTTTCTCGCCAGTTCCAGGATATTGAATGAACCAATGAGATTGGAATCGACGTAGGAGCGCGGATTTTCGAGGCTGTAGCGAACGCCAGCCTGGGCCGCGAGATGGACGATCACGTCAGGCTCGGCAAGCTCGGCGGCGTGATCGAGCGCGGCCTTGTCTTCAAGCATCCCGGTGACAGCTTTGAAGCCGTTGGAACGCGCGAGAATGGCCGTGCGCTTCTCCTTGAGCCTGACGTCGTAATAGGGCGTCATGCCGTCGAAGCCGACGACGAAATGGCCCTCGTCTAGCAGGCGCCTGGCGAGGTGAAACCCGATGAAGCCGGCTGTGCCGGTGATGAGATAACGCAATGGATCGGCCTTTGCTTGAAGCATTTCCAGGAAAGTGCGCAGCGGTTTTCCGCCCGGAAATACGTAGACGTTCTAGAGTTCGGCGCCGTTCATCGGTCGGCCGATGCTGGTATAGGCAAAGCCGTGCTTTGTGACCTCGTCATGGCGATAGATGTTTCTGAGGTCGACAAGGACGGGCGATTTCATGACGGATTTCAGCCGCGCGAAATCCAGCGCGCGGAACTGGTTCCATTCGGTGACGATGACGAGGGCATCGGCGCCGCGAGCGGCGCCATAGGCGTCATCGGCATAGGTGATATCGTTCAGAACAAGCCGGGCATTGTCCATGCCCTCCGGATCATAGCCGCTGACGGTTGCGCCGGCGTCCTGCAGGGTCTGGATGACCGAGATCGCCGGGCTATCGCGCATGTCATCGGTGTTCGGCTTGAAGGTCAGGCCCAGGACCGCAATCGACTTGCCCCTGATATCGCCGCCCATCGCCGCGATCACCTTGCGGCCCATAGCGCGCTTGCGGTTGTCGTTGATGGAGATCGTGGTTTCGATCAGGCGCACGGGCGCGTCGAAATCCTGCGCGGTTTTTGCCAGCGCCAGCGTATCCTTCGGAAAACAGGAACCGCCATAACCGGGGCCGGCATGCAGGAATTTCGAGCCGATGCGGCCGTCAAGGCCGATGCCGCGCGATACCTCCTGCACATTGGCGCCGACCTTCTCGCAAAGATCGGCCATCTCGTTGATGAAGGTGATCTTCATAGCGAGGAAGGCGTTGGCGGCGTATTTGATCAGTTCCGACGTCCGGCGGGCGGTGAAGAGCAGCGGCGCCTGGTTGAGATAGAGCGGGCGGTAGACTTCGGTCATGACGCCGCGGGCGCGGTCGTCATTGAGGCCGATGACGATGCGGTCCGGACGCTTGAAGTCCTCGATGGCAGCACCCTCGCGCAGGAATTCCGGATTGGAAACAATGGCGACATCGGCCTGCGGATTGGTTTCGCGCACGATGCGCTCGACTTCGTCGCCGGTACCGACCGGGACGGTCGATTTCGTGACGATGACGGTGAAGCCCTTGACGTGCTCGGCGATTTCGCGGGCAGCGGCATAGACATAGGAGAGGTCGGCATGACCGTCGCCGCGCCTTGACGGCGTGCCGACGGCGATGAAAACGACATCGCTGTCGGCGACGCTCGTCTCGACATTTGTCGTGAAGGAGAGGCGGCCGGCGCGAACATTGTCTGCGACAAGCTGCTCCAGGCCGGGTTCGAAGATCGGGATCTCGCCGCGCTGCAGCGCCTCGATCTTGCTTGCGTCCTTGTCGACGCAGATGACGTCATGGCCGAAATCGGCAAAACAGACGCCGGACACGAGCCCTACATACCCCGAGCCGATCATCGTGATGCGCATGAAACTTCAATCCTCTTGCTGGCGCAGGCTCCGGCGTCGGGACGCGGAGCCTGCATGGGCGATCGCCTGCGCTTATACACAGGATCAATGGGCACGCCTATATCCGATGCTCCCGCCAAAGGAATTGCGACAGAAGTGTCATAAAGAGCTGATCGTGCCAGCGTCATTCTACTGCACCTTTACCTGTGCCCCAAATGAAACGAAGCCTTTGTACTTTAAGGCTATCATTGCCTATCGCTTGTGATTGGCATCATGTTGCCGCATGATGAATTGGGCGCAATCGTTCCTTTCGGAGCGATTATATAATGGGTGGTTCGGGACTATTGCATGAAGTCGACTTTTGCCGTGCGTACAATGCGGGCCGGGGAATTGGAGCTCGCTCTCGAATGGGCTCGGCAGGAGGGATGGAATCCCGGCGTCGATGACGCCCATGCATTCTGGGAGGCGGATCCGTCCGGTTTCCTGATCGGCGCGATCGGCGAGGTGCCTGTGGGTTGTATCTCGGCGGTGCGCTACGGCGAGAGCTTTGCCTTCATCGGTCTTTACATGCTGCATCCGGAGTTTCGCGGCAAAGGATATGGCAAGCAGCTCTGGAACAAGGGCATGGCGCTTGCCGGCAATCGTACCGTCGGGTTGGACGGTGTCGCCGCGCAGCAGGGCTATTACCGCCAGCACGGCTTTGAGGTAGCCTACCGCACCGTGCGTTACGGTGGCATCCCCAAGGTGCTGGATGCAGGGGAGCAGGCGACACAGGTGACGCCGGTCACGCATGGCAAGCTTCAGGGACTACTGCAATATGATGCCACAATTTTCCCCGGTTTGAGGCACTCCTTCATCAGAGTCTGGTGCGATGCGCCGGAAAGACGCAAATCCTTCATGGTCGGCGGCGGCAGCAGAGTTCGTGGCTATGGCACCATCCGGCGCTGTTTTCACGGTTACAAGGTCGGCCCGCTATTTGCCAACAAGCCGGAGATCGCGCGCGCTTTGCTGGCGCGCCTGGCCGCCGAGGCGAAGGGAGCCCCGATCTATCTGGATGTGCCGGTAGACAATCTTCACGCCGTCAGGCTTGCCGAGGAATTTGGCTTGTCGCCGGTGTTTGAGACGGCGCGGATGTATCGTGGTCAGGCGCCGGAAATACCACTTGATCGCGTGTTCGGCGTCACCACGCTCGAACTGGGCTAGCCGGGACCGCGCCGCGTTAGTCACGGGCGCGATTTTAACCTTAACAAACGATTAATCGCCAGATCAGGGCCTTAACCCGCCTTGCGATGCTGCATGTTCGACGCCGCCGTTATATAGATTATCCGGGGCGCCAAGGGGGAATTGAGCATTGAGATGCTCACTTTCTGTATTGGAGTCGGGTTATGCATGTAATGGAAACTATTAACCGCCAGACTTGGCGTAATCCTTGGGCTTTGCGGGATTATCGTCGCAGTAGCGGCTATCTCAACGAAGGCGAGCGTGCCGCCTTTGCTATCGCTGCTCCGCAAATGGGCAGGGGACGCATTCTCGATATTGGCGTCGGCGGGGGCCGTACAGCCGGTCTCTTGCGTGCGATTGCGAGTGACTATGTCGGTGTGGACTACACACCCGAGATGGTCGAGCTTTGCCGTCATAACCATCCGGATCTCCGTTTCGAGGTCATGGATGCGCGTGATCTGTCGGCTTTCGGGGATGCCAGCTTCGATCTGGTCGTGTTCAGCTATAACGGCATCGATTCCGTCGATGCATCTGGCCGGCTTGCCGTTTTGCGCGAGGCAGCGCGTGTGCTTGCCTCCGGCGGCGCCTTCGTCTTCTCGACATTTCATCGCGGCTGGCACGGTTTTGAACATCAGGTGGATTATCGCCGCCTTGAGTGGACACCTAATCCGGTGCGGCTCGGCCTCAGGACGCTCCGCTACGTTGAGGGCCGCATCTCTGGCACGCTGCGCCAGCGCCGCCTGAAACCTTTCGAGCAGCGTGACGGCGAGCATGCCGTTCTGTTGCACGGGGCTCATGATTTCGGTGTCATGGTCTATGCGACGACGCCATCACAGGTACAATCGCAACTGGCCGAGGCCGGCTTCGCCATGCCGGCACTCCTGCTCGATCTGGACGGAAACGCCATCGGCGATGTCGCATCGCCCGACCATGAATATTTCCATGTCGTCGCGCACAAGCCAGGTCCCTGAGAGGCGATCGATCCTGGCCGGGCAAAGCCGTCCTTGGGCTTGTCCGGCCTCCTTGCGGGAAAAATCCTGTTGGGGGCGCTGATTCGTCATGCAAAAAGCCGATTCTCCTGAGACAACAGGGTCGCTTTCCCAAAAACAAAGCTTTATAGATGCGCGGGTTTGAGCAAGGCGCGCCTCCGTGCGCAGGAAGCGGGAATCGAGAAATGACGAATGTGGTAGTGATCGGCTCGCAATGGGGCGATGAAGGCAAGGGCAAGATTGTCGACTGGCTTTCGGAACGCGCCGATGTGATTGTACGCTTTCAGGGCGGCCATAATGCCGGTCATACGCTTGTCGTCGACGGCGTCAGCTACAAGCTTGCATTGCTGCCCTCCGGGCTGGTGCGCGGCAAGCTGAGTGTCATCGGTAATGGCGTCGTGGTCGATCCGCATCATTTCGTTGCCGAGGTCGACAGGCTGCGTGCCCAGGGTATCGCTGTCACGCCTGATGTGCTGCGTATCGCTGAGAATGCGCCGCTCATTCTGTCGCTGCACCGCGATCTCGACGCCTTGCGCGAAGATGCGGCCTCCAACAGCGGCACCAAGATCGGCACGACGCGCCGCGGTATCGGCCCGGCCTACGAAGACAAGGTCGGCCGTCGCGCCATCCGCGTCGTCGATCTGACCGAGCCGGAAACGCTGCCTGCCAAGATCGATCGGCTTCTGACCCACCACAATGCCCTGCGTCGCGGCATGGGTCTGGATGAAATCTCGTTCGATGCCCTGCACAACGAGCTGACCTCGGTTGCGGAGCACATTCTTCCTTACGTCGATCAGGTTTGGCGGCTCCTCGACGAGCAGCGCAAGGCCGGCGCCCGCATTCTGTTCGAAGGTGCGCAGGGCGCATTGCTTGACAACGACCACGGCACCTATCCGTTCGTGACCTCTTCCAACACGGTTGCGGGCCAGGCTGCCGCCGGCTCTGGTCTCGGCCCGACGGCGCTCGGCTATGTGCTCGGCATCACCAAGGCCTATACGACCCGCGTCGGCGAGGGACCGTTCCCCTGCGAACTGCATGACGAAATCGGCAAGCATCTGTCGGTCGTCGGCCGCGAAGTCGGCGTCAACACCGGCCGTCCGCGCCGCTGCGGCTGGTTCGATGCCGTGCTGGTGCGACAGACGGTCAAGACCTCAGGTATCACGGGCATTGCGCTTACCAAGCTCGACGTGCTCGATGGCCTTGACGAGCTGAAGATCTGCGTCGGCTACAAGCTCGACGGCAAGGAAATCGACTATCTTCCGTCCAGCCAGGCGGCTCAGGCGCGTGTCGAGCCGATCTACATCACGCTTGAAGGCTGGAAAGAGTCGACTGTCGGTGCGCGCAAATGGGCAGATTTGCCGGCGCAGGCGATCAAGTATGTCCGCCAGGTGGAAGAGCTGATCGGCGCGCCGGTGGCCATGCTTTCGACCAGTCCGGAGCGCGAGGACACCATACTTGTGACAGACCCCTTTGAGGGCTAAAGTCCCGAACCTATGACGAATCCCGGCCCGGCTGCCCGCCGGGCATCATGAGAAAGTACTGATGGCGGATTTTGTAGCAGTCATTCGACGGGCCGTTGACGGCCTGACGGAAAATAATCCCGAGATGCGGGTCAAGGTTTACGATCGAGCTCGTGGTGCCGTTCAGCGGCAGCTCGAGAGCATGAAGCCGCGCCCGCCCGAGGAAATGCTGCGCCGCCAGCTCGATAAGCTTGAAGCCGCGATCATCGAGGTTGAAGCCGAACACGCCGAAGCGCTGCCGGCGGGCGAGGAGCCCGTGGCCGAAGCGCCCGTCGTGCATGAGGAGATTGCTCCCGAGCCCATCCAGGAAGCTCATGTCGCCGAGGAGCATCATCCGGAACCACATGCGGAAGAGCCGGAGCCGGTTGCTGCCGAAGTTCATGTCCATGCGGAACCAGCCGTCGAGCAGAGCGTGCCATATGAGCACGCTCCCGCGGAACAGTGGAGCGAGCCTTATCAGGACGAGCAGCACGCTCCGGCAGAGCATCATGCTGTTGCCGAACCTCATGTCGAGGTTCACGAGGCTGCCGCTCCCGAGGCTGCCTATCACGATGAGCCGCAACACCATCCGGAAGAGCCGCAGCATTATGTGGAGGAGGCGCCAGAGGTTGCCGCCGAGCCCGTCCATGCTGCGCCTGTGCGGCAAGCGGCAAGAGCGCCGGTTGACGATGTCATAAACCAGGTCGAACAGATCTGGGCTGAGGTTGACGCACCGGCTCGCCAGGCCGCGCCGGAGCCGGCGGTTTCATATCCCAACGAGCCGACAATGCCGGCCGCGGCCTTTGCCGAAACGCCCTTCGGGCATGCCATCGAGACGCCCGAAACCACGAAGGCGCCAGCACCGGCGGCCAATAAGGGTTTCGTCTGGGATGCGGATGTCTTCGAAGAGATTCAGCCTGTGCCGTCTGTCTCGCAACCGGTGCAGCCCACGAGCCGGCAGATGCCGGACAATGCCTTTGAGGACGTCGATCTCTTCGCCGATGTCCATTCGTCGCGCAAGGCGGCACCCGAGGCCGATGCTGCCAATGACGGATGGCGCGAGCTTAAGGAACTTGCCGGTTTCGACAAGCGTGCTGACGATGGACGAAGCGGTGCGTCTTCCATTCCGCCCGATCTTGATCAGGCCATGGCCGCGAAGCTGCAGGGCAAAAGCTTCCGCATGGAGCCGAAGCGCCGCCGCGTCAATGTCGCCGGTATCGTCATTACGCTTGTGGTCCTGGCTATTGCCGGCGGGGGTGGCTATGCGGCATGGCTGAACCGCGAAGCGCTCAACAATATGGTGACGAAGCTCGTCAGCTCCGCGCCGAAGAGCGCAGCAACGCCTCCTGCTTCGGATACCGCAAGCAACAGCGCGGCGAAGACCGCCCCTGCCGCGGCTCCCGCCCAATCTTCGACGGCGCCGGCGCCGAACAACACGGCTGCCGCCCAGCCGCCGGCAGCTGGCAATACGGATGTTGCCGCGCTGAATAGCGATCCGAACACGGTCAATACGAAGTTCACCCAACGGCTTCGCGCGGATGGCACGGAAGAGGACGAAGGCCCCGCCGCAAACGGCCAGCCGGGTGTTGTTGAGGGCAAGTCCATAGCCGAACAGAATGTGGCTTCCACGGCCCCTGCAGCCGCGGCCGCGACGTCTCCGGCCGCCACACCTCCGCCTGCAAACAATGCAGCCGTACCGCCGCAGGCCCAGACGCCTGCTGCGACGGCTCCGGCCTCGACGGCCCAACAACAGGCTCCGGCCGCCAATCAACAGCAAACTGCTGCCAATCAGCCGCCGCCCGCGACACAGCAGACGGCTCCGGTTACCGACGGCCAGAAGGTTTTCCTTTATGAGGAACGCCTTGGTCAGACGTCGCCGACCGCCTTCCAGGGTACGGTCAGCTGGTCGGTACAGGAAGGCAAGGGCGCCGATGGGCGGCCTGAGCCCTCCGTTCAAGGTCTGATCAGCGTTCCTGAGCGCGGTTTGACGGCAACCATCACCGTTTCCAGAAACGGGGACCCCTCGCTTCCGGCGAGCCATCTGATTGAATTGGCTTTCCAGGTACCTCCGAATTTCGAGGGCGGCGCGATCGATAATGTCCAGCGCGTTGCGCTGAAGGCGACGGAGCAGGATCGCGGTGATGCCCTCATTGCCGTCCCGGCCAAGGTCACCGACGATGTCTATATGGTCGCGCTCAACGATTTCCCGGATGCGCGCAAGACCAACCTTGATCTCCTGAAAACCCGCAACTGGATCGACATTCCGGTCGTCTATCGCAATGGCCGCCGCGCCTTGCTGACGATGGAGAAGGGCCAGACCGGCACGGATGCCTTCAACAAGGCCATCACCGAATGGCAGGCGCTAGGCGGGGTTGCTTCGAGCGGACAGTAAGATTTCCCTGACAGGGATACGAAAAAGGCGGGCTTGCGGCCCGCCTTTTTTATGTGTTCATCAATTTTCGAAATCGAGACCGTCAGGCTGTCGCTTCAACGACGCGGAGCGCCTTGGCACGCTCCAGGGCGTCCTTCTGCACGGCCTCCTGGACCTTTTCAAAAGCACGGACCTCGATCTGGCGAACGCGTTCGCGGCTGATATCGAACTCGGACGAAAGATCTTCCAGCGTGACCGGATCTTCGGCGAGGCGACGTGCCTCGAAGATGCGGCGTTCGCGGTCATTCAACACACCCAGCGCGCGAGAAAGCATCCGGCGGCGCGTGTCGAGTTCGTCCTGTTCGATCAGTACGTCTTCCTGGCTGTCGTGATCGTCGACAAGCCAATCCTGCCACTGGCCGGAATCGCCTTCGGAAGCCTTGATCGGTGCGTTCAGCGAAGCGTCGCCGGAGAGGCGGCGGTTCATCGAAACGACTTCCTCCTCCGAGACGTTCAGCTTGGTGGCGATCTCGGTGACATGTTCCGGCTTCAGGTCGCCGTCATCAATGGCCTGGATACGGCCCTTCAGCCGGCGCAGGTTGAAGAACAGGCGCTTCTGATTGGCGGTCGTACCCATTTTCACCAGCGACCAGGACCGCAGGATATATTCCTGGATCGAGGCCTTGATCCACCACATGGCATAGGTTGCCAGGCGGAAGCCGCGTTCCGGGTCAAACTTCTTGACAGCCTGCATCAGGCCGACATTGCCTTCGGATACGACTTCGCCGATTGGCAGACCGTAGCCGCGATAGCCCATGGCAATCTTCGCCACGAGGCGCAGATGGCTTGTGACGAGCCTGTGCGCGGCCTGACGGTCGGCATGTTCCGCATAACGCTTGGCGAGCATGTACTCTTCCTGCGGTTCCAGCATCGGGAACTTGCGGATCTCGTCCAGATAACGATTGAGGCCGGCTTCTCCGGCAGCGATGGACGGTAAGGTATTACGGGCCATGAATGTGCACCCTCCTATTCGAGATTTGGTACCTTCTGGGGGCGTATTGCGCCTTCTGCGAAGCGGACCAAGGCGTGCGAGCCACGAGGACCCCGCACTGAACCAATGTAAAGATAAGTACGGCGAAACGGTGATTCAAGGATATGGTCACGCAAGTGTTATAGCGGCGTGACCTGATCGGCCCCGTCGTGAAATCGCCCTTGGGATTCTCCTCCCGAATACCCCCGCACCGTAAAGTCTAGCCATATCAGTCTCCAAAACGAGTAAGCGTTTCGACAACTGAGGGCGCGCCGGGGGTTCGGACCTCTGGCTGATACTATAGGGCGATAAGATGCAGGCGTCCAGCAACGTTTGCCGGGGAGGCGGTCGCCTATGCTCTCAAGGCTTCCGCCAATTCTTCCATATCATCGGGCAAGGGCGCTTCGAAGCGCATGATTTCGCCGGTGCGGGGATGCTCGAACTGGAGCATATAGGCATGCAACGCCTGGCGGGTGAAGCCATTGAGAACCTGCCTTGCGGCCTCCGGCAGCAGATTGGCCTTGGTCTTGAAGCCGCCGCCATAGACGGCGTCGCCGAGCAGTGGGTGACCGATATGCGCCATATGCACGCGGATCTGATGTGTACGCCCGGTCTCGAGATGGCAGTCGACCAGCGAGGCGAGCGCGAGTGCGTCCTGCCCTTCGTGGAAACGCTCCAGCACCTCGTAGTGCGTAATGGCCTCATCGGCATCCTGTGAGTCGGGGCGCTTGACGGCGCGGCGCGTCCGGTCGGTGTTCGAGCGGCCAAGCGGTGCGTCGACAGTGCCGATGAGCTGGCGGGGACGGCCCCAAACGATCGCCTGATAGGCGCGCTCCAGCGATGTCGTTCTGCCGTGATCGGCAAATTGCAGAGACAGGTGACGGTGCGCGGCATCATTCTTGGCAACGACCATGACCCCGGTCGTATCCTTGTCCAGCCGATGCACGATGCCCGGCCGGCGAACGCCGCCGATACCGGAAAGGCTGTCGCCGCAATGGTAGATCAGCGCGTTGACCAGCGTTCCCGTCCAATTGCCGGCCGCGGGATGGACGACAAGTCCGGCCGGCTTGTCGATAACGATGACGTCCTCGTCCTCGTAGAGCACGTCGAGCGGAATATCCTCGCCCTGCGGCGTCGGGTCCTCGGGGTCGGGCAGCGCGATCTCATAGACGTCGCCGGGACGCACCTTTTTCTTGGCGTCGGTCACCGGCTCGCCGTTCAGCAGCACGGCTTCCGCTTTGATCAGCGCCTGGATGCGGCTGCGGGAAAATTCCGTCCCGAACTGTGCGGTCAGCCATGCATCAAGCCGGCCTTCGGCGCTTTCGTCAGCGGTTAGGACTTTTCTATTGCTCTCGGCTTCTTTAAAGGGGTCGCTCAAACGTATTTCTCCGGCGCCTCTGGGCGCGCTCAATCAGCAAGGACGCATCGATGACAAATCTCGAGCCAGACGATCAAGAGGAAAAGCCCCTCGATCCGGCCCTGGAGAAAGTCCGACGCAAGATGATCCGCCTGCAGATCGTCTCCGCGGCCGTCATGGTGGTGAGCCTTATGGCCGTCTTCGGTGCTGTTGTCTACAAGACGATGAAACCATCCGCAAAGCCGGCAGGGCAGGCGACCGCCAACATTCCTTCGGATGCACCGGTTGCCGTGACGGCTCTGCTGCCGGCGGGCTTTATCGTTCAGTCCACCGCCTTGTCGGGAAATCAGGTGCTGTTCTACGGCACGCTCGCCAGCGGTCAGCGGCAGGCTATCGTCTTCGACTACGGTATCGGCCGTATCGTGGCGACCATATCGCTGCCGAACTGACGCCTGACGATGACGAGCGATCGGCTCATCGAGATCACGCATCCCGACGATCCGCGCATCGCCGAGTTTCGTGATATCCGCGAACGTGACCTGACGGGCCGCGAGAGCCGTTTCATCGCCGAAGGCACCGTCGTGTTGCGACTTCTTGCCGGCGCACATGCGGTAGGGGGCGATTTTATCGCCGAGAAAGTGCTATTGCTGCAGAACCGCGTTGCCGGACTGAGGGATATCGTGGACGCGTTACCAGCCGATGTTCCGATCTATGTCGCGACATCGGAGGTGCTTGACGGCATCGTCGGGTTTCATCTGCATCGCGGCGTTCTGGCACTCGGTCGCCGTAAGGCGGAAGCCGAACTCAGCGCCTTCCTCGACCGCCTGCCGCAACAGGCACTCGTACTTGCCGGGTGCGGCATCTCCAATCATGACAATATGGGGTCGATGTTCCGCAATGCGGCCGCCTTCGGAGCCGATGCGGTACTGCTCGATGAGAGCTGCTGTGATCCGCTCTATCGAAAATCGCTGCGCGTTTCCGTCGGTTCGGTTTTGACCATGCCCTATTGCCGGCAATCGCGTGATGTCGACCTGCTTGCGGCGCTCGCCGATCGCGGTTTTGCGATTTGGAGCCTGTCGCCGCGTGGAAAGGTGGATATTCGCGATGTCGAGGCATCGGACCGCATGGCGCTGGTCGTGGGTACGGAGGGAGACGGGCTGCCGCACACTATCCTGTCCGCCTTCAACAGCGTGCGGATCCCGCAGGCCCCGGGCCTCGACAGCCTGAACGTCGCAACCGCCAGCGGCATTGCACTTTTCGAGATGGCTGCAAGGATCAAGCGCGTCTGAATAAAGCGCTTGCCGTGCTATTCAGGGATGCTTCGGCAGCAATGACGCCACCCGGTCGGCAAGGCTGATGCGGGCTGCTTGCTCGGCGGGATCTTTATTCCCCTGCAGAAGATCGGCTATCGGTGAGGCATTGCCTTCTTTGAGTGCTGTCAGCGCCACCATGTTGGCAGCAATCGTCGCGATCTCCTCCCGCATTGCCTCATCATGTGCGGGCGAGCGGGCTTTCAGAAGGCGATCCGAGAGGGCCGCGGCCCGATTGCGGACCTCCTCCGTCATTTTTACGATGTCATCTTCCACTGTGCGTTCCGGTTTGGCTGCGTTCGTCTGATCGTCGGCGGCAGCCGGAATCATGGATACTGCGGAGAGTTTCGGCGTCTTGGCCGGCTTTTTCGGTGGCGCGATGCCAGCGGCGCGCAGCGCCTTGCCGGCCTCTCTCGATTCCTTGACGGCGGCTTCCAGCCGTTCCCTCAGGCGGACAACGTCCTGAGCGTGCCGTTCTATCGCGGTTTCCTTGTCGGCGTTGCCGGCGATCTCGCGGTCCAGCCGTTCTTCCAGCCGCTTGTTCTTGTCGCTTTCCTGTCGATGAGACTGCTCTGCATCCACCGCTCGCAGGCTGGCGGCATTGAGGTCCTCACGAAGCGTCTCGCGCTCGTCCCGCAATGTGTTGATGCGCAGCTTCAGGCTCTCGATCTCCGTCTCCCGGGTCGCAAGGTCGATCTTGAGGTTGTCCGCATCGGCGGCCATCTTGGTCATGCGCTTGCGCAGGCCGTCGATGTCGGCTTCCTTCTCCAGGCTAGCCTGTTCGGCAGAATGGATGCTGGATTTGAGCTGGCTTATATAGCTTTCCTCGCGCCGCAAGCGTGAGCGCAGTTCTCCCGCTTCGACTTCGAGATCGTCGATGCGCGTCTGCTGCTCGGTATTGCCGGCGACAAGCCGGCTGGCCTCCTGCTGAAGCTTGCCGTTGTGGATCTGCAGCGCCACGGTCTTGTCGCGCTCCTGGGTCAGAGCCTGCTCGGCCCGGGCGTTTTCCGCGGCAAACAGTGCGCGTGCCATATCCTTCTGTGCCCGCACTTCCTGCGGGCTTAGCGGCATGGTCGCCTTCAGGCGCTTTTCGGTGAACCAGACGATACGGCGATGGATGGCTGGCGCTATCATGAAGATCAGAAGCGCGGCAGTCAGAAAGCCCAATCCGAACAAGAGAGCAAATTGAATCACGACGCGGCCAGTATCCTGGGGTTATTTTCGATCTCGATGAAATGAATAATCATGGGTCGGGCATGCGAGCAAGTGTTTAAATCGGATATGGTTTACCGGCGCGGGCCGGATTTACTGAAAGAAAAGGCCCGCAATTTGAGCGGGCCAAGTCAGTAGCTGCCTGGGAGGCGATATGAACAGCAGGCTTAGAAGGGATTCCAGGTCGCGTTGGGCGTGACCTTCAAGTAGCCCATGTTGACGCCAAGACGGGCGCCAAGGCCGGTGCGGATCGGAACAAGGACGATATTGTTGTTCTTCAGGACGGTCATTCCGAAACCTGCAACGACGAAAGCCTGACCGCTAACACCGCCAAAGCGGGTATAGACGCTATCGATGCTCGGCAGATCGTAGACCAGCATCATGACGCGCGTGCCCTGGCCGCCATAGTCGAAACCGAGCGATGGGCCCTGCCAATAAAGCGGGTGCTCGCCGGCATTCTTGGTGTTCAACTGACCTTCGCCATAGGTGAGGCCGGCGAGAAAGGCGCCTGAGCCTTCCTGGCCGAGAATATAGCCGTTTGGCAACCCATATTGCTGGAAGGCGCGCTCGATAACCTTGGCAAGGCCGCCACTGGCGGAGCCGAAGAAGGAATGGCCGGCATCGACGATTTCCTGCGCCGAATATTGATTGTTCGGCGCGGCGGCAGCCTGGCGGACCGGCAATATGAAGCTTGCGAATGCAACAATGGCCAGGATCAGGCCGAGGCCAAGCGTCCTGGTGCCGGGGCTTGGCATTCTCTTCAGGAATTCATAGCGCATCAAAGTCATCCGTTCATCATGGTCGGTGCGATAGGGAGCGGATGTGCAACACATTCGTCTGAACGCGCCACACTCGGCTCGCCCCCTTTTTCAGACCGTTTTGCCCATCCATCGCAGCACGATTCGCGTGCGAAAAGGTCTGATGGTGATGAATGCATTTTGCGTCGATGGTCTTAACAATCGGTTTACCAAATATGGTGTCTTTATGGCGTGCGGTACACCGCCTGAGACAATCCTCGGGCAACCTTGCCGTGGCAACGTGGAATCTACTGCGTTTCGCCTTGTCAGCATTCAGGAGACAATGAATGTCGAAGAATCCGAACCTCACTCTAACCGGGCCTGATCTGGCCGCGCTGCTATGCAGCCGCGTCTGCCATGATGTGATCTCGCCGGTCGGAGCGATCAATAACGGCCTGGAGCTGCTCGACGAGGGCGGCGCCGACGCCGACGCCATGGATCTGATCCGCACCAGCGCGCTCAATGCGTCCGTCCGCCTGAAATTCGCCCGTCTTGCCTTCGGTGCTTCCGGCTCAGTCGGCGCATCGATCGATACGGGCGAGGCCGAGCGGGCAGCGAAGGATTTCGCCGCTGCCGAGAAGAAGACCGAGGTCAGCTGGGTCGGACCGCGCGCCATCATCGCGAAGAACCGGGTCAAGCTGTTGCTCAACCTTTTCCTCGTCGCCTACGGGGCCATTCCACGTGGCGGCAATATCGAGGTGACGCTGGAAAATCCCGAACTCGACGCCAAGTTCACGATCGCCGTCAAGGGGCGGCTGATGCGCGTGCCGCCGAAATTCGCCGAGATCTGCTCCGGTGCCCTGGAAGAGGCGATCGACGCCCATACGATCCAGCCCTATTACACCGTTCTTCTTGCTGAAGAGAGCGGTATGGAGCTCTCCTACAATGTGACGCCGGAAGAGCTGACCTTCGTCGCAGAGATACCGACCAAATAGACGGATTGAGCTTTTTGTGTCTTTCAGCCCGCGGTCACCCCATGGCCGCGGGATTATTTTTTCGTGTGTGTCGATAATTTGCAATCTTATGGTTGTCCGCTCAATTGATAATGTAGCGGTAACGAATCCTTAGCATGCTGGTCCTATCGTTCCAATTTGATGTCGCCGTTGCAATACGGGCGGCGGGTGCCAGGGAGTTCGCGGATGCAGCGGTTCATGATTACGGATAGTTCGGATGTCGTGCGCAAGGTCGGCAAGCGAATCCTGTCCGAGCTGGATTTCCTCGTAAGCGAAGCCGGTGACGCCCAGGAGGCGCTGGTGCGCTGCCAGGCGGAAGTCCCGGACTATCTGATCGTCGATGCCGGCATGGAAGGGGCACTGGAACTGATTGCCAATATCCGTGCCCTGCCGAACGGCAAGGACGTGAAGATCTATTATTGCGTCGTGGAGGCCGATCTCCGCAAGCTGATGGCCGGAAAGCGGGCTGGCGCCACCGACTTTCTGCTGAAGCCCTTCGATCGCAAGATCCTGACGGCCATCTTCGGCAATCGCGCCGTCGCTGCCTGATTTCATTAGAGCATTTTCGCTTTTCCTCGAATTGCGAAAGCGCTCTATCTCCTTGTTCTTACGCATTCCACACGGAAAACCGCTGCGCACCTTTCCCGGAAATGCTCCAGGAATTCTTGAAGCGATAACAGCCGCCCTTTTGGAGCGGCTGTTATTTTTTGCGGTTCCACCAACAAAAAATCCCGCCGGCGACGGCGGGATTTCTATGTATGGGCGGTAATGGCGGGGAGGCGGCTTTAAGCGCTTTCGGCGAACTCGTTATTGTCGGGTTCGCGCAGCACGTAGCCACGGCCCCAAACAGTCTCGATGTAGTTCGCGCCGCCGGCGGCATTGGCCAGCTTCTTGCGCAGCTTGCAGATAAAGACGTCGATGATCTTCAGTTCAGGCTCGTCCATGCCACCATAGAGATGGTTCAGGAACATTTCCTTGGTGAGCGTCGTACCCTTGCGGAGCGAAAGCAGCTCCAGCATCTGGTATTCCTTGCCGGTCAGGTGCACGCGCTGGCCGCCGACTTCGACTGTCTTGGCGTCGAGGTTGACGATGAGCTCGCCGGTCATGATCACCGATTGGGCATGGCCCTTGGAGCGGCGGACGATGGCGTGGATACGGGCAACCAGCTCATCCTTGTGGAACGGCTTGGTCATGTAGTCGTCGGCGCCGAAGCCGAGGCCGCGAACCTTGTCCTCGATGCCGGCCATGCCGGAGAGGATGAGGATCGGCGTCTTGACCTTCGAAAGGCGCAGCGTGCGCAGCACTTCGTAGCCCGACATATCCGGAAGGTTGAGATCCAGAAGGATGATATCGTAGTCGTAAAGCTTTCCGAGATCGACGCCTTCTTCACCGAGGTCGGTGGTATAGACGTTGAAACTTTCGGACTTGAGCATCAATTCGATGCTCTGCGCTGTCGCGCTGTCGTCTTCAATTAATAGAACCCGCATAATTGTCCCCTTTACCGCCGCCGAAAGGTCGTCAGCCCCCTTACGCGATACCGATCAAATCACTGCTTGATTTGGAAGCTGCCATGTAATGGTTAACAAATTCTGATTCACTCTGGCAAGTCGTATCGAATTTATTAAATAATTTTTCCATTGCACTGTTTTCCAACGACAATCAGTAAAATCGACTCCTAAAGTATCGCGTTAAGAACTCACGCCAAGTGATTCATCTGACTCATCAATGCAAACATGTCGAATTCCGACCGAAACATTTACTGAGCCTTAAATCATTACGCCTATCATTAACGATGCCCGTAAACGAAAGGTTACCAGCGGTAGGCTTTTATTAAGATCGCTGTAATTTTTTTTAACCAAGCCGTGTCAAAGCGGCTCGGCGGGCGGAAATATCGAGAGCCGGGGTCTCGCATCACGGGAGTAATGCGTATGAAGTCACGTGAGAGCCTAGTTCGCCTGAAAGAGTTTCAGGTGAACGAAAAACGCCGTCAGCTGCAGCAATTGCAGATGATGATGGCGGAATTTGACCGTATGACAAAGGATCTGGAAAGCCAGATCGTGCTGGAAGAGAAAAAGTCCGGCATTGTCGACCCTAACCACTTCGCTTACCCGACCTTTGCCAAGGCCGCGCGCCAGCGCGCGGACAACTTGCAGGTGTCGATCCGCGAGCTGCAGGTTCAGGAAGAGGCTTTGGAACACTCGCTGGAAGACATGCAGGCGGAATATGCCAAGGCCGCAGCGCTCGAAGAGCGTGATGGTTCAGGTCCTGCAAGGGCGCGCGCCTGAGGTCGTAAACGCGTCGTCTTGTTTCGATCCGCGTCATTCCATTCCGACACAAAGTTCAGCTTCGGAATGTGCGGGATGACGAAAACGACACGAAAGCCGCGCATGACTGGCCGTGACAGGGCCGGTCATGCGGGGCTTTTGCATTTGCGGGTATCAGTTGGATCGAAGGAACCGGCGTTCCCGCGCCGGACGGCCTTGTGCCTACGCGATGTCGCGTTTGTGTTTAGTGCTTACGAGTTGATGACGTCGCGCCAATCGTCGTGACGTTGCGCCTGGGCCTTGAAAAACGGGCAGAGCGGAATGATTTTCCAGCCGCCGCGCCGCGCTTCCTCGACGGCGTGAGCGGCCAGTGCCTGGCCGACTCCCTTGCCGCGCAAAGCGTCAGGCACTCCGGTATGATCGATGATGATCAGCTTCGGGGAGGTGCGGGAAAATGTCATTTCCGCCTCATGACCCTCGACGGTTGCGACATACCGGCCGCCGGATGCGTTGTTTTCATTGCGAATATCCATGATCTCGCTCCCTGATCCTGTTGCATGCGCCGAGGATCGCATTTGCTCCGCGACCTGCCAACTGCTCTATTTCACATCATGCGGCATAGTGCCGGCGAATTTCGAGGAGGGGACGGTCGTTCCAGACCTGCGCTCCGATGAAGGCATTCGGTCCTCGGCGCTCTCTCGGCAAGGCTGGATCGGGAAAGTCATTCGGCAAGCAGTGGATATTTCGCAGCAGACCCCGATCGGGATCGAAGTTGTGAGTGATCACCACTGATGAGATCTCACAGATATTGTTTGCTGCTGGAATGATCGACCCGCCTTGGAACTGGTCTGATAAAACAATTCGGGCCTCTGTCCCGTATGGGGAGAAGAGGCCCGAATACAAGTTCAAACAAAATGGAGTGCTGTTGCTACTGTCAGTGGCGATACTGCTGTATGCGGGTCGTCCGCAGCCCGGCCAGGCCATGGCTGCTGATGGACGACTGCCAGGAGAGGAACTCTTCGACGGTCAACGTATAACGTTCGCAGGCTTCTTCCAAGCTGAGCAAACCACCACGCACGGCGGCGACAACCTCTGCCTTACGACGAATGACCCAGCGGCGCGTATTCGGCGGCGGAAGGTCTGCTATCGTCAGCGGGCTGCCATCGGGGCCGATGACATACTTCACTCGGGGACGTATCATTTCGGTCATTGGACTCTCTACACACACTCAAGACCACGAGAGGCACTCTATCTTGCCACATTTAAAAATTGCCTAAGCACATAGTAAGACTTTGCTAAGAATTTTAAGGAGTGTGGTCGGCAGGTGATTTGCTTTTGCTGCAACCGGATAAAATGCCGGCTAACCGCCACGATTTCAGGGGGATGCGGCAGCCGTCCTATAAGTTTTTGTCAGTGAAAACTTACGCTTTCGGGGCGAGAATCCCGATGTCTTTCCCGCCAGACGAGAAGATTACCCCACTTCTCGACAGTCGTTTCTATGCGGGAAGGCCGATTTTCTTTCCGCCCCAGCAGATGAAATGCGGGTTTGCGAAGTCGCTATCCCCGGTCTGGTCGATCTTTCCGTAAGCAAGCGGCGCGCCGTCGACGGTCACCGTAGCGCCACCGGCAGCACGCAATACGGCATCACCGGCTGCCGTGTCCCATTCCATGGTGCGGGCGAAACGCGGATAGACATCGGCCTTGCCTTCGGCAAGCAGGCAGAATTTCAATGAGGAACCGATCGAGGTGCAGGCGGAGACTGCATTATCGCTCAGAAAACTCTCCGTCTTCGCGTTGCTGTTGCAACGGCTGGCAAGCGCGGTCAAATTGACCGGCCGCTCGCGCACGGCGATGGTGGTGCGGTCTGTCACGACAAAACGGTCGTCGACAACAAGCTTGCGGGCTCTGCCCGGCTCGCCGGTAAAGGCTATTCCGAGGGCCGGGGCATAGACGATGCCGGCGACGGGAATGCCATTCTCGATATAGGCGATGTTGACGGTGAATTCGTCGCGATGCTCGATGAATTCGCGCGTGCCGTCCATGGGGTCGACCAGGAAGAACGAGTGGCCGCGAATATCCGGAACCCTGCCGGCGGACACGGATTCCTCGGCAATAACAGGAATATTCGGGAAATCCCGCGCAAGGTGTTCGAGAATGATATGTTCGGCGCGCTCGTCGGCGAGGGTGACGGGGCTCATGTCCTGCTTCACGGCAACAGCGTAGCCGGCGCGGTAGACCTCTAATATGGCCTTCCCCGCTTCGAGCGCCGCCTTCTCAAATGTCGTAAGCATTGCCTGTTCGTCTTCCGCGCCACGTTCGCGCTTCAAGTCTCCGGACATTATAGATGGGAATTCGCGAAGGTGGAGTTTAGAGCTCAAATAATCCGGCTGCTTCCGGCTTAGCGCCAGAACAGAAATTTCGCAACCAGGCTCTGCATCCCTGCATTGTCTTGGGTGCCTTCTACGGGCATGGCGTGTCGTTTGAGAGACAATCTCAGGGCCTGTCACATCAGCGCATTCGGAAAAGAACATGTTCTGTTTGCGAAGCTTTTTCGTCCTTAAAGGGCTTGTCGTTTTTATTGCATATGCGAATGTGCGGCCGGGTAGTATCGGGATGAATGCATGCGATATTCGGCATATCAGCTTCTAAAACAGGCGTTTTCGGGCAACCGCAATTGGCAACCGGTATGGCGGACGCCAGAGCCGAAATCGCATTATGACGTAATCATCGTCGGCGCCGGCGGGCACGGGCTGGCGACAGCCTATTATCTCGCCAAGGAATTCGGCATCACCAATGTCGCGGTGCTGGAGAAGAACTATATCGGCTCAGGCAATGTCGGCCGCAACACGACCATCATCCGCTCCAACTATCTGCTGCCGGGCAACGAACCTTTCTACGAGTTCTCGATGAAGCTCTGGGAAGGGCTTGAGCAGGATTTCAACTATAATGCCATGGTTTCGCAGCGCGGTATCGTCAACCTGTTCCATTCCGATGGGCAGCGTGATGCCTATGCGCGGCGCGGCAATGCCATGCGCATGCACGGCGTCGATGCGGAATTGCTCAATCGCGAGCAGGTTCGCCGGATGATGCCCTATCTGAATTTCGACCACGCGCGCTTTCCGATCCTCGGCGGTCTCTTGCAGCGGCGCGGCGGCACGGCCCGCCATGATGCCGTCGCCTGGGGCTATGCGCGCGGCGCCGATAGTCGCGGC
This sequence comes from Rhizobium sp. A22-96, assembly GCF_053521805.1. Classification (NCBI taxonomy): domain Bacteria; kingdom Pseudomonadati; phylum Pseudomonadota; class Alphaproteobacteria; order Hyphomicrobiales; family Rhizobiaceae; genus Rhizobium; species Rhizobium sp. A22-96. The sequence goes on along the minus strand of NZ_JBNWDQ010000002.1, from coordinate 831,020 downwards.
GTCGATCTCATCCAGCAATGCGAGGTAATCGGCATCCGCCGCGAAAACGGCGTCGTCACCGGCGTCGAGACTAATCGCGGTTTCATCGGCTGCAACAAGCTGGCGCTGGCGGCGGCCGGCCACACTTCGATCCTGGGCAGCATGGCCGATCTCGAACTACCGATCGAAACCCATGTGCTGCAGGCCTTCGTCTCCGAGGGGCTGAAGCCTATCATCGACAATGTGATTACCTACGGCGCGGGACACTTCTATATCTCGCAGTCGGACAAGGGCGGCTTGGTCTTCGGGGCCGATATCGACTACTACAGCTCCTATGCGCAACGCGGTAATCTCGCCACCGTCGAGCATACGATGGAGGAGGGCGTGTCGCTCATTCCCGGCCTGTCACGGACACGTGTGCTGCGCACCTGGGGCGGCGTCATGGATATGAGCATGGATGGCTCGCCGATCATCGACCGCACGCCGATCGAGAATCTCTATTTGAATTGCGGCTGGAACTACGGCGGCTTCAAAGCGACGCCGGCCTCCGGCTTCTGCTTCGCGCATCTGATCGCCAAGGGCGAAAGCCACGATGTCAGCCGTCTCCTGCGTCTTGACCGTTTCGAGCGCGGTTTCGCGATTGACGAAAGCGGCAAGGGTCCGCAGCCGAACCTGCATTGAGGGCACGATACCAATGGCAAGCTTGATCAACTGCCCGCATTGCGGCGTGCGACCGAAGGAAGAATTCTCCATTCGCGGCGCGTCGGTTACCCGCCCGGCTCCGTCGGCTCGGGATGAGGATTGGCATCGCTATGTCCATATCCGCGATAACGAGCGCGGTCGGATTCTGGAATATTGGCACCACGCGGCCGGCTGCCGCCGCTGGCTGGTGGTCGATCGCAGCAATGTCACCCACGAGGTCTTTTCCGTCACCGATGCCGAAGACAAGGCAAGGGAGGCTGCACAATGACGGCCTATCGTCTTTCGACCGGCGGCCTCGTCAATCGCAGCCGCCCGCTTTCCTTCAAGTTTGACGGCAAGGATATGAAGGGCCTGGAGGGCGATACGCTCGCCGCCGCTCTTCTTGCGAACGACCAGCTGCTCGTTGGTCGCAGCTTCAAATACCATCGTCCGCGCGGCATTCTGACAGCGGGTTCGGCCGAGCCCAACGCGCTTGTTACCATCGGCAAGGATGGCCGCACCGAGCCGAATACGCGCGCCACCGTCGCCGAGCTCTATCAGGGCCTGAGCGCCGTCAGCCAGAACCGCTGGCCATCGCTGAAATACGATCTCGGCTCCGTCAATGGTCTGTTGTCGCCGTTCCTTGGCGCCGGTTTCTACTACAAGACGTTCATGTGGCCTGCTGCCTTCTGGGAGAAGGTCTATGAGCCGGTAATCAGGCGTGCCGCCGGTCTCGGCAAGGCCGTCATGCAGGCTGATCCGGATCGCTATGAGAAGGCCTGGGCGCATTGCGATCTGCTTGTTGTCGGTTCCGGTCCGGCCGGATTGATGGCGGCGTTGACTGCGGCGCGTGCCGGTCTGCGCGTCGTCCTCGCCGATGAGGGCTTCCGTCTCGGCGGTTCGTTATTGTCGGAAAAGATCTCGATCGACGGCGTGTCAGCCGATATCTTCGTGCAGGCGACGCTGGAGGAATTGCAGAGCTTTGAAAACGTCACGGTGATGCCGCGTACGACCGTGTTCGGCTGGTATGACGGCAATGTCTTCGGCGCGGTCGAGAAGGTGCAGAAGCATGTGGCGATGCCGTCGCCAGACCTGCCGGTCGAGCGTCTGTGGCGTATCGCCGCCAAGGGCGCAATTCTTGCTTCCGGTGCAGAGGAACGTCCGCTCGTTTTTGGCGGCAACGATCTGCCGGGCGTGATGATAGCCGGCGCCATGCGCAGCTATCTCAATCGCTACGGCGTCGTCGCCGGTCAAAAGGTGGCCGTTTTCACCAATGGCGGCTCGGGCTATCGCACCGCTCTCGATCTTGCAGCTGCGGGCGTCGAGGTTTCGGCGATCCTGGACACGCGGCCTGCGTCTTCCGATGCCGCGCCGCAGGATGTCCGCGTTGTGCACGGCGCGAGCGTTCACGCGACCAAGGGCAAATACCGCATCAGCGGCGTCCTTGCCGATCGCGGTGGCCTCGATGAACTGATTGCCTGCGATGCGCTTGCCATGTCAGGCGGCTGGTCGCCGATCATCCATCTTGCCTGCCAACGTGGGGCAAAGCCGGTCTGGTCGGATGAAAGCCAGGCATTCATGGCACCGACCGTCGGCGGCGAGCTGGAGGTCGCCGGGTCGGCCGCGGGCATCGATAGCATCTCCGGCTGTCTCGCAGATGGGGCGGCAAAAGCAAAACGGGTCGTGGAAAGTCTCGGCAAAACCGTTCATGCCGCCGATGTGCCTGAGGTCGAAGGAGATTATGATCCGTCCTTCGCTGCGATCTGGCATGTGCCCGGCGCCAAGGACAAGGCGTTCGTGGACTACCAGAACGACGTCCACACCAAGGATCTCGGTCTTGCGCTGCGCGAAGGCTTCGGCCATGTCGAGCACGCCAAGCGCTATACGACCAGCGGCATGGCGACCGACCAGGGCAAGCTCGGCAATGTGAACGCCGCCGGCATCATCGCCGGCATGCGCGGCGTCAGCCCCGCAGCCGTCGGTACGACGACGTTCCGGCCGTTCTACACGCCCGTTTCGTTCGGGGCGCTGGCCGGCACGGCGCGCGACAAGCATGCGCAGCCGGTGCGGGAATCGCCGCTGCATGGCTGGGCGAAGAAGAATGGCGCGACCTTCGTCGAGGCCGGTCTCTGGTATCGCTCGTCCTGGTTCGCGCGGCCGGGCGAGAAGGGCTGGCGCGACAGCGTCGATCGCGAGGTTCTGAACGTCCGCAACAATGTCGGGCTTTGTGACGTGTCGACGCTCGGCAAGATCGAGGTTTTCGGCAAGGACGCTGCCGAATTTCTCAATCGCCTCTATTCCAATGCCTTCCTGAAACTGCCGATCGGCAAGGCGCGCTACGGGCTGATGCTGCGCGAGGATGGCATCGTTTTTGATGACGGCACTACCAGCAAGCTGACGCCCGATCATTTCTTCCTCACCACCACGACGGCAATGGCCGGCGAGGTGATGACGCATATGGAATTCTGCGCTCAGACCCTTTGGCCGCAGCTCGACGTTCGCTTCGTCTCCTCCTCGGATCAATGGGCACAGATGGCGATTGCCGGGCCGAAGGCGCGGCTGGTGCTGGAACAGCTTATCGAGGACGATATTTCCGATGCGTTCTTCCCGTTCCTCGCCGCCGCCGAAGTCATGTTGAAGGGCGGCCTCAAGGCGCGCCTGTTCCGCATATCCTTCTCCGGCGAGCTTGCCTATGAGCTTGCGGTTCCCGCCGGCTACGGCGAGGCCGTGGCGGATGCGATCATGGAAGCGGGCAAGGCTCATGGCATATGCGCCTATGGCGTCGAAGCCCTCAATGTGTTGCGCATCGAGAAGGGCCATGTCACCCATAACGAGCTGGATGGCCGCACGACGCCCGACGATGTCGGCCTTGGAAAAATGATGTCGGCTCAGAAGCCTGACTTTATCGGCAAACGGCTGTCCACACGTTTCGGCCTCACGGCCGCCGATCGTGGGCAGCTCGTCGGACTGAAGCCGCTGGATACGACGAAGGAAATCCATGCCGGTGCGCATCTGCTGAAGGAGGGCGCAAGGCCGTCGACGGTGAATGACCAAGGCCATGTCTCTTCGGCCTGCTTCTCGCCCACCCTCGGCCATTCCATCGCGCTGGCTTTCCTGAAGTCGGGCCGGGAGCGGATCGGCGAACATGTGGTCGTGTGGGACGGATTGCGCGGCGAGGAAGTCGCGGCGGAGGTCTGCAGCCCCGTTTTCGTCGATCCGGACAACAAGAAGCTTCTCGGGTGAGGGATTGATGAGCGTGGCATATCAAAACAGGCATGTGCTGGAAGATCACATTTCCGGCTTCGAGGCTGCCGCCAATCCGAATCATCTCGCTGTCGTGCGCAAGCCGGCCATCTTTTCCGTGCTTGGGAAGGCCGGCGAGGAGGGGTGGGTTCTGGCTGGCCTGAAGGCGATCGACGATGTTTCGGTTCGCAGCGTCGGGCCGCGGGAATGGCTTGTCGTGTCCGAGACGCTCGGTGCCGACAGCGTGGCGCGCGATCTCTTTCTGCTCGACGCTGCCCGTGTTTCCTTTTTCGAGCAGAGCGATGGTCGCGTGCTGCTTCGTATTTCCGGCCCCAGCGTTCGTCGTATTCTGGCGAAATGCGTGGCCGTCGACCTGCATCCTCAGGTCTTCGCCGAAGGGCAATCGGCAAGCATGTTGTGCTGCCATGTCAGCGCCAATGTCACCCGCACCGGTTCTGACAGCTTCGAAATCATAGTGCCGCGCTCCTATGCCGGCAGCGTGTTCGAGGAGATCATGGAGATGGGGCGCGAGTTTGCCCTGACCGCCGGTTTCGCCGACTGAAAGCCTTACGCTGCCGTACCTCCAATGATTGGCCGACCGGCTTGCGCCGCCAATAGGCGATGGCGCGATCCGAACAATTGCGATGGCGCAAACAGACATATCGGTTTCGCAGTTCGGGCTATTTGGTCACCCGGATAGTCTCTAGGTTCGGTCTCAAATGCGGTCGGTCGCGCGGGAAGACACTCGGCGGCTTCGTACCGAAAACAGGGGATTCCTAGATGAAAAGCCATGCCAAGGTCGTCGTCATCGGTGGCGGTGTCGTCGGATGTTCGGTGCTCTATCACCTGACGAAATTCGGCTGGAAAGATGTGGTGCTGCTGGAGCGCTCCGAACTGACATCCGGATCGACCTGGCACGCCGCCGGTGGCATGCATACGATCAACGGCGATCCGAACGTTGCCAAGCTGCAAAAATACACGGTCGAGCTCTATAAGGAGATCGAGGAGTATTCCGGCCAGGACATCGGCTTGCATCTGACCTCCGGCCTGATGCTGGCGGCAACGCCGCAGCGCTTCGACTGGCTGAAGTCGATCCTCGCCAAGGGCCGCTACAATGGTCTTGAAGCGACGCTGCTGACGCCGAAGGAAGCGCATGAGATGATGCCGCTTCTCGACCCCGATCAGTTCGTAGGCGCTCTCTACGACCCCGTCGAAGGCCATCTCGATCCCTACGGCACCACGCATGCCTATGCCCGCTCGGCGAAGAAGAACGGCGCCGATATCTATCTGCATACAAAGGTAGAGGAACTGGTGCAGCGCGAGGACGGTTCCTGGCGCGTCATCACCAATCAGGGCGAGATCATTGCCGAGCATGTTGTCAACGCCGCCGGCCTCTGGGCGCGTGAAGTCGGCCGCATGGTGGGGCTCGAGCTGCCTGTGCTTGCCATGGAGCACATGTATCTGATCACCGAGGACATGCCCGAGGTCATCGACTTCAACAAGACGACGGGCAAGGAGCTGATGCACTGCGTCGACTTCGATGGCGAGATCTACCTGCGCCAGGAGCGGCAGGGCATGCTGATGGGCACCTATGAAAAGGCATGTCGCCCCTGGTCGCCGGTGACGACGCCGTGGGATTTCGGCCATGAGCTGCTGGCCGAGGATATCGAGCGCATCACGCCTGAGCTGGAAGTCGGCTTCCGCCATTTCCCGGCCTTCAACAATGCCGGCATCAAGAAGATCATCAACGGCCCCTTCACCTTCTCGCCGGATGGTAATCCGCTTGTCGGCCCGGTGCGCGGGCTGCGCAATTACTGGTCGGCCTGCGCCGTCATGGCCGGGTTCAGCCAGGGTGGCGGCGTCGGATTGGCGCTTGCCAACTGGATGATCTACGGCGATCCGGGCTTCGACGTCTTCGCCATGGACGTCTCGCGCTATGGCGACTATGCGACCCTTGCCTATACCAATGCCAAGGTGCGCGAAAACTATGCGCGGCGCTTCTCGATCCGCTATCCGAACGAGGAATTGCCGGCCGCCCGTCCGCTGCTGACGACGCCGATCTACGACAAGCTCAAGGAGGCCGGCGGCGTTTTCGGCGCCTACTACGGTCTTGAGCAGGCCTTGTGGTTCGCTCCGAAAGGCGAAGAGGATCAATTCTCCTGGCGCCGCTCCAATGACTTCGATGTCGTCGGTGCCGAGGCGAAGGCTGTGCGCGAAAGCGTCGGCCTGATGGAGACCTCGGGCTTTGCCAAATACTCGGTCAAGGGACCGGGTGCGGAAGCTTTCCTCGACAATCTGCTGACCTGCCGCATTCCCGCCATCGGCCGCATGACGTTGGCGCCGATGTTGAAGCATGATGGCAAGCTCATTGGCGATTTCACGCTCGCGAAGCTCGGCGAGGGTGATTTCCTGCTCATCGGCTCCGGCATCGCGGAAGCCTATCACATGCGCTGGTTCGAAAGCCTGCTGCCCAAGGATGGCTCGGTCGAGCTTCAGGCGCTGGGCCTTTCGCTTCTCGGCCTGTCGATCGCCGGTCCCAATGCCCGCAAGTTGATGCAGAAGCTGACGCATCAGGATCTTTCGACCGAGGCTTTCCCCTTCATGTCCATCCGGCGCATGGATCTCGGCATGGCGTCGGCGATCGTCGGACGCGTTTCCTATACCGGCGACCTGGGATATGAGATCTGGATGAAGCCCGAACATCAGCGCTACATCTTCGACCTGCTGATGGAAGAGGGCGCCGAATTTGGCATAAGGCTCTTCGGCCTCCGGGCGCTGAATGCGCTGCGGCTCGATAAATCTTATGGCAGCTGGTCTCGTGAGTACCGGCCGCTCTACGGGCCGCTGGAGGCCGGGCTTGGCCGATTCGTGGCGTTGTCCAAGCCTGCCGATTTCATCGGCAAGGCAGCGGCGGCCAAGGAGAAGGCGGAAGGCGGCGCGCTGCGGCTGCGCACCTTCATCCTGGCGGCGAAGGATGCCGATGTCATCGGCGATGAGCCGATCTATCACAACGGCGCGGTCTGCGGCTGGGTGACGTCGGGCGGTTATGCCCATGCCTCCGGGCTTTCGGTTGCCGTCGGCTACGTGCCGAAGGAAATCGCCGATGAGGCACAGGGCTGGTCGATAGAACTGCTCGGTGAGATCCTGCCGGCAAGGCCGCAGGTCGACCCGCTGTTCGACGCGGATGGCGCGCGCATGCGCGCCTGAGTGCCGTTCGAGAGGAGCTGGCAGGCCCCGGAGAGGGCCTGCCACTGAGAAAAACTCTTCAGTGCAAAATCCTGCTCAATTATTTTGGCTATTTTTGAGCCAGTGGATGCCGTTTTTCTGTCATTTTTGGCCGGATTTAGGTCAGCGCACGGCGATTTGAAAAGAATTTGTCAATTTCTTGCCTTTTTGGCTTCACATTTCTTTCGAAAGCGGTATGGAATCTCGCCCACGGGCCCTCTTGAAGGAGACCCTAAAGTAATAAGAGATGTGGTCGATTGACGCCACATCCAGGGGAAATGACATATGGATTATTTTATCCAGCAGCTCCTAAACGGGCTGACTCTCGGGTCTATCTATGGCCTGATCGCCATTGGTTACACCATGGTTTACGGCATCGTCGGCATGATCAATTTTGCCCATGGTGATGTCTTCATGCTCGGCGGCTTCGCCGCTCTCATCACCTATCTGGTTCTCGTATCGCTCTTCGCCGGCTTGCCGGTGGCGGTATTGCTTCTGGTGATGCTCATCGTCGCGATGCTGATGACGAGCCTCTGGAACTGGGTGATCGAACGCATTGCCTATCGGCCGCTGCGCGGATCATTCCGGCTGGCGCCGCTGATCACGGCAATCGGCATGTCGATCGTGCTGTCGAACTTCATTCAGGTCGCTCAGGGTCCGCGCAACAAGCCGATCCCGACGCTCGTGGGTGATGTCTACAACTTCGGCGCCGTCTCGCTGTCGCTGAAGCAGATCATCATCTTCATCATCACCGTCGTTCTGCTGGCCGCCTTCTGGTATCTGGTCAACAAGACGGCGCTTGGCCGCGCCCAGCGCGCGACAGAGCAGGATCGCAAGATGGCGGCGCTCCTCGGCATCAATGTCGACCGCACCATTTCCGTCACTTTCATCATGGGCGCCGCACTCGCTGCCGTCGCCGGCACGATGTATCTGATGTATTATGGCGTCGCCAACTTCACGGATGGCTTCACGCCGGGCGTGAAGGCGTTCACCGCAGCCGTTCTCGGCGGCATCGGTTCGCTGCCGGGCGCGGTCCTTGGCGGCTTGATGATCGGCTTCATCGAGTCGTTCTGGTCAGGCAATTTCCCCATCGCGTATAAGGACGTCGCGACTTTCGGCATCCTTGCTTTCGTTCTGATCTTCAAGCCAACCGGCATTCTCGGGCGGCCGGAAGTCGAAAAGGTATAACGCCATGGCAGATTCAAACGTCGTTGCAGGCAAGACCGCTCCCGGTCTTGTCCAGAAGGGGATTAAGGACGCCTTCTGGACCGCGCTTATCGCCTTTGGCATGTTCGTTCTCTATATCGGCTTGAAGACCGATCAGAACATCGACAACAAGCTGATCATCGTTCAACGCTGGGGTCTTCTGGCCTCCATCGTCGCCATCGCAGCGGTCGGACGCTTCGCGATGACGGTCTTCCTCCAGCCCATTCTGGACGCGAGAAAGGCCGAGAAGGCGAAATCCGCGCCGGTTGTGGCCGAACGGGGCTTTGTCGGCAAGAATTTCAACGTGATGGCACTGGTTTTCCTGCTCATCTATCCGATGCTGGCGCTGGCGCTCTTCGGCCCGCAGGGATCGCTGACATACGTTGACAACTTCGGTATCCAGATTCTCATCTATGTGATGCTTGCCTGGGGACTGAATATCGTCGTCGGCCTGGCGGGGTTGCTCGACCTCGGCTATGTCGCCTTCTATGCCGTCGGCGCCTATTCTTATGCGCTGCTGTCGTCGCATTTTGGTCTGTCGTTCTGGATCCTGCTGCCGCTGTCGGGTATTTTTGCCGGTGTTTGGGGCATGGTCCTCGGCTTCCCGGTGCTGCGTCTGCGCGGAGACTATCTGGCGATCGTGACGTTGGCCTTCGGTGAAATCATCCGTATCGTCCTGACAAACTGGACTGACGTGACGAAGGGCAGCTTCGGGATTTCCAACATCACCAAGGCATCGCTGTTCGGCATCTATACGTTCGATATGAAGGATCCGCACAATTTCGTCCGGAGCTTCGGCCTGCCGATCTCGTCGGCCTGGTACAAGATCTTCCTTTTCTACGTCATCCTGGCGCTCTGCATGCTGACGGCCTATGTGACGATCCGGCTGCGCCGCATGCCGATCGGACGTGCCTGGGAAGCATTGCGTGAAGACGAGATCGCCTGCCGCTCGCTCGGCATCAATACGGTGACGACGAAGTTGACGGCTTTCGCCACTGGCGCGATGTTCGGCGGCTTTGCCGGCTCCTTCTTCGCAGCCCGTCAGGGCTTCGTATCACCGGAATCCTTCGTCTTCCTGGAATCGGCGGTCATTCTTGCCATCGTCGTTCTCGGCGGCATGGGATCGCTGAAGGGCATCGCCATTGCCGCGATCGCCATGGTCGGCGGCACCGAATTGCTGCGCGACATGGATTTCCTGAAAACCGGTCTGGTCTTCGGCAATACGACGATCATCCCCGGCTTCGGGCCGGATTTCACGCCGGAACTCTATCGCATGCTGATCTTCGGGCTCGCCATGGTGGTCGTGATGATCATCAAGCCGCGCGGTTTCGTTGGCACGCGTGAGCCGACCGCCTTCCTCAAGGAGCGAAAAACCGTCTCCGGCAGCTTTACCAAGGAGGGCCACGGCTGATGAACGCTGTGACCACACCCCCCAGCGACACCTTGCTGAAGGTCGATCACCTGTCGATGCGGTTCGGCGGCCTGATGGCGATCAACGATCTCTCCTTTTCGGCGAAGCGTGGCGATATCACCGCGTTGATCGGACCGAATGGCGCAGGCAAGACGACTGTGTTCAACTGCATCACCGGCTTCTACAAGCCGACGATGGGCATGATCACGCTCAACCAGAACAGCGGCAAGGATTATCTCCTGGAGCGCCTTCCCGACTTCCGGATCACCCGCGAAGCCAAGGTTGCGCGTACCTTCCAGAACATCCGCCTGTTTTCGGGCCTCACCGTGCTCGAGAACCTGCTGGTCGCGCAGCACAACAAGCTGATGCGCGCGTCCGGCTATACGATCCTCGGGCTGCTCGGCATTGGTCGTTATCGCTCTGAGGCCAAGAATGCCATCGAACTGGCGCGCTTCTGGCTCGAAAAGGCCGACCTTATCGACCGGGCCGACGATCCGGCCGGCGATCTTTCCTATGGTGCCCAGCGCCGTCTGGAAATTGCCCGCGCCATGTGCACAGGCCCGGAGCTGCTCTGCCTGGACGAGCCGGCTGCCGGTCTCAACCCGCGCGAATCCTTGGTTCTCAACGAGTTTCTGCGCAGCATCCGCAAGGATACCGGTACGTCGATCCTGCTGATCGAGCATGACATGTCGGTGGTCATGGAAATCTCCGACCATGTCATCGTGCTCGAATATGGGCAGAAGATCTCCGATGGTACGCCCGATGAGGTGAAGAACGATCCGAAGGTGATCGCTGCCTATCTGGGTGTCGAGGATGAAGAAGTGGAAGAGGTGATTGCCGAAGTCGAACACCTCCAAGAGGGTGAACATTGATGGCGGGCGAACCACTTCTGAAAGTCGCGGGTGTTGAGACCTATTACGGCAATATCCGCGCGCTTGCCGGTGTCGATATCGAAGTCAACAGCGGCGAGATCGTCAGCCTGATCGGTGCGAACGGTGCCGGCAAGTCGACGCTGATGATGACGATTTGCGGCACGCCGCAGGCGCGCAGCGGCACCGTCACATTCGACGGACGCGATATTACGCGCATGCCGACGCACGAGATTGCCCGGCTTCGCATCGCCCAGTCACCCGAAGGCCGTCGCATCTTTCCGCGCATGACCGTCTATGAAAACCTGCAGATGGGCGCGAGCCTCGACAAGCTCAAATATTTCAACGAGGACGTCGAGAAGATCTTCACGCTGTTCCCGCGCCTCAAGGAGCGCCAGTCGCAGCGCGGCGGCACGCTTTCGGGCGGCGAGCAACAGATGCTGTCGATCGGCCGTGCGCTGATGGCGCGTCCGAAGCTGCTGTTGCTGGATGAGCCGTCACTTGGTCTTGCGCCGCTGATCATCAAGGGCATCTTCGAGGCGATCAAGGTCTTGAACAAGACCCAGGGACTGACCGTGTTCCTGGTCGAGCAGAATGCCTTTGCGGCGCTGAAGCTTTCCGACCGCGCCTATGTGATGGTCAACGGCCGGGTGACGATGAGCGGCTCGGGCAGGGAACTGCTTGCCAATCCGGAAGTGCGCGCCGCCTATCTTGAAGGCGGGCATCATTGAGCCCCGTTCCGCGGAGAATTTGACATGCAGGGACTTCTCTTCGACAGCGATACCGGCGGCCGTCTGGTCATCCGCGCGATCATCGTCATCCTCGGATTCTGGACCGCGTGGCGAGCAGGGCGCGCGGTGGCGTCCAATTGGGACTCCTATCCGCTGGTTGTCATCTATAGCTTCCTGATCGGCCTTGGTCTGCAATTCCTGCACCATGCGCTGTTCAACGGGCCGGTGTTCGACTTGACGATCTACATTATCGACGTCGTTCTTCTGCTCGTTTTCGCGACGGCGGCATATCGGTATCGACGTACCGATCAGATGGTGAATAATTATTACTGGCTCTATGAAAAGACCTCGGCCTTTTCGTGGAAGAAGAAGAATTGACAGTCTGCTTAAACTAGGCACAGTCTGCATTCAGAAGTGGCATCATCCTGTCTCATAAAAACAAAAAGCCTATGACATGATCATGCCTCCAAGCTTCGGAATACAAGCGTTACCGGCGTGATGATTGGTGGGTATCGCGCAGGGTAAATCAAAAGGAACCCGCTTAAAAATTGGGAGTAACAATATGAAGAAGTATCTTCTGTCGGCAGTGGCTTTGTCGGCGATGATCGCATTCGCTGGCGTTGCGAAGGCCGACATCATTATCGGCGTTGGTGGTCCCTTGACGGGCGCGAATGCTACATTTGGTGCCCAGCTTCAGAAGGGTGCCGAACAGGCTGCCGCCGATATCAACGCAGCCGGCGGCATCAACGGGGAAAAGATCAAGATCGAACTCGGCGACGACGTCTCTGACGCCAAGCAGGGCGTTTCCGTCGCCAACAAATTCGTCGCCGACGGCGTCAAGTTTGTTGTCGGTCACTTCAACTCGGGCGTTTCCATCCCGGCTTCGGAAGTCTACGCCGAAAACGGCATCCTGCAGGTTACCCCGGCTTCCACCAATCCGCAGTTTACCGAGCGCGGCCTCTGGAACACCTTCCGTACCTGCGGTCGTGACGACCAGCAGGGTGCAGTTGCCGGCAAGTACATCGCCGACAACTTCAAGGGCGCCAAGGTTGCCGTCGTTCACGACAAGACTCCTTATGGCCAGGGCCTTGCCGACGAAACCAAGAAGAACCTCAACGCCGCTGGCGTGACGGAAGTTCTCTATGAAGGCATCACCCCCGGCGACAAGGACTACTCGGCCCTCATCGCGAAGATGAAGCAGGCTGGCGTCGACTTCGTCTATTACGGCGGTCTGCATACCGAAGCCGGCCTGATCATGCGTCAGATGGCCGACCAGGGCGTCAAGGCACACTTCATGTCTGGCGACGGTATCGTCTCGAACGAACTTGCTTCGATCGCTGGCGACGCAGTCGACGGCACGCTGATGACCTTCTCTCCGGATCCGCGCAAGAACCCGGCTTCTGCCGATCTGGTCGCCAAGTTCCGTGCAGCCGGTTATGAGCCGGAAGGCTACACGCTGTATTCGTACTCTGCTCTGCAGGTCATTGCCGCTGCTGCCAAGGCCGCCGGTTCCAATGATCCGATGGCAGTTGCCGATGCGCTGAAGGCAAAGGGCCCGTTCAAGACCGCCATTGGCGATCTCGGCTTCGATGCAAAGGGCGACATCACCCGTCCGGACTATGTCATGTACAAGTGGTCCAAGGGTTCCGACGGCAAGTACAACTACGCCGAAATCAGCAAGTAATCGTCGCGTTGCCGATTTGTCGGCGACCATGTGATACAGGAAGCCCGGCCATTGGCCGGGCTTTTTCATATGTGCTGGCCGCGGATCGCCATTTCCTTCGCGGCAGACCTGCTTTAAATCTGCCTAGTATTCGGCAGGAGGATGAGCAGCATGAGCAGACCCCGTATTCTCGTAACCCGTCGCTGGCCCGATGCTGTCGAGGCGGCGCTTTCCGAGCGTTTCGATGTCACGCTGAACCAGGACGATGCCGCGCTTGATTTGGCAAAGCTACGCGAAGCGCTGCTGACCTACGATGCGGTCCTGCCGACTGTCTCCGACAAGCTTCCGGCATCGCTTTTCGATGGCGATACGATCAGGACGAAGATCCTCGGCAATTTCGGTGTCGGCTTCAATCACATCGACGTCGCCTCGGCCAAGGCGAAAGGCATCGTCGTCACCAACACGCCGGGCGTACTCACCGATTGCACCGCCGATATCGCCATGCTGCTCTTGCTGTCCGTCGCTCGGCGTGGCGGAGAAGGCGAGCGGGAAGTGCGTGCCGGGGCCTGGAGCGGATGGCGGCCGACGCATCTGGTCGGCACCAAGGTCACCGGCAAGACTGTCGGCATCATCGGCTTTGGCCGTATCGGCAGGGCATTCGCCCAGCGCTGCCACTTCGGCTTCGGCATGGATGTCGTCTTCTACAATCGCTCCGCCATTGATCCGATGGAAGCCGCGCGCTATGGCGCCATGCAGCTGCAGACCGTGGAAGAGGTGCTTGAGGTTTCCGATTTCGTCTCCCTGCATTGCCCCGGCGGCGCGGAAAACCGGCATCTAATGAATGCCGCCCGTCTTTCCAAAATGAAGCAGGGCGCCTTCCTGATCAACACGGCGCGCGGCGATGTCGTGGATGAGACGGCGCTGATATCGGCGCTGGAGCAGGGTACGATCCGCGGCGCCGGCCTTGACGTCTACGAGGCGGAGCCGCATGTGCCGGAGCGGCTGCGGGCGCTTGATAATGTCGTGCTTCTGCCGCATCTCGGCAGCGCGACGGAAGAGACGCGTACGGCCATGGGTATGAAGGTGGTGGACAATATTACCGCCTTCTTCGCGGGACGCGAGCCGCCGGACCGCGTGGTCTGAATTCGGTCGTCCTTCAGCGGCTTAGACTTCATGCAGCGCATGGGCCGCTTTGACTGCGGCGGATGCGCGGTTTTCGACGCCGAGCTTCACGTAGATCTGCTCGAGATGCTTGTTCACCGTGCGGGCGGACAGGCCGAGGATTTCGCCGATATCCCGGTTGGACTTGCCCTTGGCGATCCATAGCAGCACCTCGGATTCGCGCTGCGTCAGCGAGAAATGCTGACGCAAGATTTCGTCGTCGGCACGTTGATTGGTGGCCGTCAGGCGAAACAGATATTCGTCAGCGCCGATGGCACCGAGGAAGGTGAATTGCAGGGCCGCCTGGCTGCCATTGCTGATGGAGACGATGTTGTCGCGCGCCGGGCCCAGCCGCTCGCGCTCGAGCATGAAGGCCGCAATGTGCTTCGAGGCAAGATCGAGGCCATCGTCGCTGCCGGTAGCTGCGTTGATGAGGCGCGTTGCCTGCGGCGTCGACCAGTGGATCGCGCCATTGCCCTTGACCGCGAGAAGATGGCGGCCGGCGGCATCGAGCGCCACGCGTGCGCTCTGGGCTGAGCGGGCATTGCGGAGGTGAACGCGGATACGGGCGCGCAGCTCGTCGATGTTGATCGGTTTGGTGAGGTAATCGACGCCGCCCGATTCCAGCGCATGCACGACATGCTCGGTCTCGGTCAGGCCCGTCATGAAGACGACGGGAATCTGGGCGATGCCCGCATTGGCTTTCAGGCGACGGCAGGTCTCGAAACCATCCATCGACGGCATGACAGCATCGAGCAGGATGAGGTCCGGCGTGATGCGTTCAACAATATTCAGCGCCGCCGATCCCGAGGTGGCGATCAGTACTGAGAAGCCGGATTGTTCGAGCGCATCAGTCAGGAAGCCGAGCGCTTCCGGCGAATCGTCCACCAACAAGACTATATCGCGGGGCAGGGTGGTCTCAGCCAATCTGGTCTACCTTTTCAGTGTCGAAGGCGTGCAGTGCATTCAGGAAGCCGCCGAGATCGAAGGCCTGGACATGAGCGCGCATAGCGTCGGTGAAGGGCTGATTTTCATCCAGCTTGGCGAGATCGGCAAGCTTGGCCTCTATGCCCCTGATATAGCCGATCTCTCCGAGCCGCATCAATTCGCGTACATGCTCTATCCCCGGGCTCTTCAGCGGTGGCGGCGGTTTCGGTGCTGCCGGTGCGGAAGCGTCGGCATAGGTCCATTTCAGGCCGAGATGGAGTGCAAGCTTGTCGCGAAGCTGGCGGATGTCGATCGGCTTGGAGATGGCGTCGTTGTGGCTGTCGTCGCTGTCGGTCGCCGCGGCGGCATCGCCGATATTGGCCGACAGCATCAGGATCGGCGCCTTCTGGCCGCTTTCTCGTAGCCGCGACACCAGTTGCCAGCCGTTCATGCCGGGCATGGAGATGTCGACCAGAAAGAGATCCGGCTTGATGCCCTCGATCAAGGTCAGGCAATCGGGGCCGCCGGCAGCCGTCAGCACGATGAAATCGAGTGGCGACAGCACTTCGCGCATCAACTCGCGATGATCCTCATTGTCGTCGACGACGACGACGGTGCGGCGCGGCCCTTCGTAGCCGACGACGCGCTGCTCCTGCGGCGGCGGCTTCATCGGGCGAAGCACGGCCGACAGCATCAGGCGCACCTTGAAGGTCGAGCCCTTGTCCTTTTCGCTCGCGACGGAGATTTCGCCGCCGAGCGTGTTGGTGAGCAGTCGCGTGATGGTCAGGCCGAGGCCGAGGCCGGGCATGGGTCTGATGCTATCGGCCTCGCCGCGCTGGAAGGGCTCGTAGATGCGGGTGAGATCCTTTTCGGCAATGCCGCGGCCGGTGTCCGAAACGGTGAAGGTCGCCACCTGATTGCGATAGCCGATCTCGAAGCGGACGCTGCCGGCATCGGTGAACTTGATGGCGTTGGACAGCAGGTTGACGAGGATCTGCCGCAGCCGTTTCTCGTCGGTGCGGACATAGTCTGGCAGGGCGGCGGCGCGTTCGTGGATGAAGGCCAGTCCCTTCGCCTGCGCCTGCGGATTGAACATGTCGACGATCTGGTCGAGGAAGTCGTGGATGTTGATTTCGTTGGAATAGACCTGCAGGCGGCCGGCCTCGATCTTCGATATATCCAGCAGCCCGTCGATCAGGCCGGACAGATGTTCGGCGCTGCGGCGAATGACCTTCAAAGAGGATTGGCGTGGCGCAGGAATGGTCTCGTCGCGCTCTAGGATCTGCGCGTAGCCGAGCACAGCATTGAGCGGCGTGCGCAATTCATGGCTGAGGCCGACGACATAGCGGCTCTTGGCGCGGTTTGCCGCTTCGGCCACTTCTTTGGCACTCTGCAAGGCGGCGTCCGTCTTCTTGTGCGCGGAGATTTCCTTCAAGAGAAGCGTGTTCTGGCGCGAGGATTCCTCCTCGGCGACGACGCGGCTGTCATGGGCTAGCACATAGAACCAGCAGACGACGCCGGCGATGACGGCAAAGACGGCAAAGACGATGAAGATGGTGCGGTTGACCACGGCTGCCGTTTCAGGCGACGCGGCACCGACCTGATGCGCGATCATTGCGAGGATGGCGCCGACGGCCGTCAACGAGATGGCGACGGCGATGCCATACCGACCGAGCCGCGTGGCGAGCTTTGCGACGATGGTCTCGGGCAGCAAGGCCTTGGCGACCGTGCCGACCTGCGTATTGAGCCGGGCCTTCGGCTTGCACATGTCGTGGCAGCGGCTGTCGAGCGAGCAACAGAGCGAGCAGATCGGCGCGGCATAGGCCGGGCACCAGGCCATGTCCTCAGGCTCGAAGGGGTGTTCGCAGATCGAGCAGGTGATGGTGGTGAGGTTCTTCCAGCTCTGGCGCGGCTTGCGGGCAAGGTAATATTTGCCCTTGGTTGCCCAGGCGAGAGCAGGCGAAGCGATCAGCGCGACGATCAGGGTGATGTAGGGCGCAAGCGAGGCGGCAACCGCACCGAAGGCGCCGAAATGGGCGATCAGCGAGATCGTCGCCGATAGCGCCATGGCGCCGAGGCCGACAGGATTGATGTCGTAAAGATGGGCGCGTTTGAATTCGATGCCGGGAGGTGCGAGCCCCAGCGGCTTGTTGATGAAAAGATCGGCCGAGATTGTGCAGAGCCAGGCCATGGCGATGATCGAGAAGATGCCGAGCGTCTCTTCCAGCAGCCGGTAGATGCCAAGCTCCATCAGCAGCAGAGCGATGGCGACGTTGAAGACGAGCCAGATGACGCGGCCGGGATGGCTGTGCGTCAGCCGCGAAAAGAAGTTCGACCAGGCAAGCGATCCGGCATAGGCATTCATGACGTTGATCTTCAGCTGCGAGATCATCACGAAGGCGGCCATCAGGAGCAGCGCTGCATTGTGCCAGGGGATCATGTAGCCGAAGGCGGTCAGATACATCTGGGCGGGATCGGCGGCGTGACCAGCCGGCACGCCGGAGGTCAGCGTCAGGACGACGAGGAAGGAGCCTGCGAGCAGCTTCGGCGCGCCGATGATCACCCAGCCGGGCCCCGCAAGAAAGATCGCCAGGCGATGGCGCCATTTGCGATGCCCATCCGGCGGCAGGAAGCGGAGGAAATCCGCCTGTTCGCCGATCTGCGACATCAGCGCCAGGATGACGGCGGAAGCGGCACCGAATTCCACCAGATTGAACGGTGCGGCGCTGCCCGGCGCGCTGGATGCATGATGGAGGCCGGCGAAGGCCCGCCAGAGATCGAATTTACCCCAGTCGGAAAAGGCGATGAAGACGAAGGGCAGGATGTTGAGAACAATCCAGAAGGGTTGTGTCAGCAGCTGAAATCGGCTGATGAGACGCACGCCGTGGGTGACCAGCGGAATGACCATGACGGCGCTGATGATGTAGCCGATCCACACCGGTATGCCGAGCGTCAGCTCCAGCGCGCCGGACATGATCGACGCCTCGATCGCGAACAGCATGAAGGTGAAGCTGGCATAGATCAGCGAGGTGATCGTCGAGCCGATATAGCCGAAGCTCGCGCCGCGCGTCAGCAGGTCGATGTCGACGCCGTGGCGGATGGCATAACGGCTGATCGGCAGGCCGATCGCCAGCATGACGAGGCTGGCGACGATGATGGCGTAGAAGGCATTGGTCGTGCCGTAGGAAAGCGTGATCGTACCGCCGATCGCCTCCAGCGCCAGGAAGGAAATGGCGCCGATCGCCGTCTGCGAGATGCGCTGCGAGGAGAATTGCCGGGCGCTCTTGGCGGTGAAACGCAGGGCATAGTCTTCCAGCGTCTGGTTCGCGACCCAGCGATTATACTCGCGTCTCACAGGAATGATGCGTTGCCGCGCGGCCATGCTTACCCTTCAACCGTCCTGCCATAGTAATTCCGGCAGTCCGGGAATGTCGTAACATGGATCGATACGGTGCTTAAGGGCATGAGGGTGCCCAAAGCTGCACATTTCGCCCCGGCGTCTACGTCATATTACGTATGTGGTTTCCCCAGTGGCTGCCGGATAGTCGCTGCAGACAACGGTTAATCTTCGTTTACCGGCCGTTGCAGCAGATAAAAAGAGGGGAACTACGGATGAAATTCAAGACTCTCGTCTCCAGCGCGCTGCTTGGCGCCATCATGTCCACGACCGCATTCCACGGCGCTTTCGCTGCCGACGACACTATCAAGGTCGGCGTGCTTCATTCGCTTTCCGGCACCATGGCGATTTCGGAAACGACGCTCAAGGATGCCATGCTGATGCTCATCGACGAGCAGAACAAGAAGGGCGGCGTTCTCGGCAAGAAGCTCGAGCCCGTCGTCGTCGACCCCGCGTCCGACTGGCCGCTCTTTGCCGAAAAGGCCCGCGAGCTGATCCAGAAGGACAAGGTTTCGGCCGTATTCGGCTGCTGGACCTCGGTGTCGCGCAAGTCGGTTCTGCCTGTCTTCAAGGAACTCAACTCTATCCTGTTCTATCCGGTGCAGTTCGAAGGTGAAGAGTCCGAGCGCAACGTCTTCTATACGGGTGCTGCTCCGAACCAGCAGGCGATCCCGGCTGTCGACTATCTGATGAAGAACGAAGGCGTGCAGCGCTGGGTGCTCGAAGGCACCGACTATGTCTATCCGCGCACGACCAACAAGATCCTCGAAGCCTACCTGAAGTCGAAGGGCGTCAAGGACGAAGACATCATCATCAACTACACGCCGTTCGGTTTCTCCGACTGGCAGACGGAAGTCTCGAAGATCAAGGCCTTCGGTGCAGCCGGCAAGAAGACTGCCGTCGTCTCCACCATCAACGGCGACGCCAACGTTCCCTTCTACAAGGAACTCGGTAACCAGGGCGTCAAGGCGGAAGACATTCCGGTCGTCGCCTTCTCGGTCGGCGAAGAGGAACTGGCTGGCGTCGACACCAAGCCGCTTGTCGGCCATCTGGCCGCCTGGAACTACTTCCAGTCCGTCGACACACCCGCCAATGCCGCCTTCATCAAGGAATGGCACGCCTACACCAAGAACGACAAGCGTGTGACCAACGATCCGATGGAGGCCGCCTATATCGGCTTCAACATGTGGGTGAAGGCTGTCGAAAAAGCCGGCACCACCGATCCGGACAAGGTCATCGACGCACTCGTCGGCGTCTCTGTTCCAAACCTCACCGGCGGCACCGCTACCATGATGCCGAACCACTACATCACCAAGCCGGTTCTGATCGGCGAAGTGCAGGAAAACGGCCAGTTCGACGTTGTCTCGCAGACCCCTGCCGTGGTCGGTAAGGAATGGTCCGAATACTTGCCCGACAGCAAGGATCTGATCTCGGATTGGCGCATGCCGATGAACTGCGGCAACTTCAACGTTACCACCGGCAAGTGCGGCGGCAAGGGTTCCTGATATCAGCTGACTTAATGCAAGACCGCCGCGGGCAGGCTTTTCTGCCCGCGGCAGCTTGAGGGGACAAGCCCAATGTTCGACAAATTCACTTACCGCATAACCATGGCGCTCGTCGCCGGCTTCTGTCTCATGTTAGCGCTGACGGCCACGGGCCTGCGCGCTCAGGAAGATGCCCATGGCCTCGTCAATTCGCTCGGTCAGGCCAATTTCCAGCAGGCCGCTGCGATCGTCCAGAGCCTTGCCAAGACCGGCGACCCCAAGGTTGTGCCGGCACTGCAGGCCTTCTCCGATGGCGATCTTTATGTCCGCAAATCCGACAACCAGGTCTTCATCGCCAAGTCCTCGGGCGATGCGATGGCCCTGGTTGACCCACTCACGGGACAGGCGGCCGGGCAGGAAGCCCAGGACAATCTCGGCAAGATCAAGATCAACAACAGTCTCCGCCGCGCCGTCCGTGCGGCTCTCGGCAGTTTGACGCTGATGAGCCCGGATCGCGGTGTCCGGCTCGAGGCAGCGCAATCAGTGCTGAAATCGCCGAGCGCGGATTCGCTGGAGACCGTCGAGACGGCGCTGCAGAACGAGAAAGACGGAGAAATTCGCACTGTCCTCGAACGGGCTCGAGCTGTTGCCGTGCTCGGCTCCGACCGCCCCTTGGAAGACAAGAAGGCGGCGATCGAGACGATCAAGGTCGAGGGCGGTCGCGATGCGATCGGTATTCTCTCTTCTGTCTCCGTTGACGATAGTCTCAAGCCGGATGTCGCCGCCGCCATTGCCGGCATTCAGGACCAGTTGAAGTTCTGGGATGCGGTGCAGAATGTCTGGTACGGCCTGTCGCTTGGCTCAGTGCTGCTGTTGGCCGCCATCGGCCTTGCCATTACCTTCGGGGTCATGGGCATCATCAACATGGCGCATGGCGAGATGGTAATGCTCGGCGCCTATTCCACCTTCATGGTGCAGAGCGTCATCCGCAATTCGTACCCGGAACTGTTCGACTGGTCGCTCGCGATCGCTCTGCCGGTTGCCTTCATCGTCACCGGTGCGGTCGGTCTCGTCATCGAGCGCGGCGTCATTCGCTTTCTCTACGGTAGGCCGCTGGAGACGTTGCTTGCGACCTGGGGTATCTCGCTGATCCTGCAGCAGGCGGTGCGCTCGATCTTCGGACCGACGAACCAGGAAGTCGGCAATCCCTCGTGGATGTCCGGCTCCTTCGATCTCGGCTACCTCTCCATCACCTGGAACCGCCTCTGGATCATCGTCTTCGCACTCGGCGTGTTCGTTACGCTGTTGTTGCTGCTGAAGCGCTCCGCCTTCGGCCTGCAGATGCGAGCGGTGACGCAGAACCGGCGCATGGCTTCCTCGATGGGCATCCGCACGCCCTGGGTCGATGCCTTCACCTTTGCGCTCGGATCGGGCATCGCCGGCATGGCTGGTGTCGCGCTCTCGCAGATCGACAACGTCTCGCCGAACCTCGGCCAGAGCTACATCATCGACAGCTTCATGGTCGTGGTGTTCGGTGGCGTCGGCAATCTCTGGGGGACGCTGGTCGGCGCCTTCTCTCTCGGCATTCTCAACAAGTTCCTTGAGCCCTATGCGGGAGCGGTGCTCGGCAAGATCCTCGTGCTCGTTCTCATCATCCTCTTCATCCAGAAACGTCCGCGCGGGCTCTTCGCGCTCAAGGGAAGGGCGGTGGAAGCATGATCACCGCCTTCATCCTGCGCTCGCTTGACCGCCGTATCAGCATCGCCATCGCGATATTGCTCGCCGCCGCCTTTCTCGTGCCACTGTCGAACCTGGCTCTGCCGGAAACCAGCGCTCTGCATGTGCCGACCTATCTGATGTCGCTGTTCGGCAAGTACCTGACCTATGCGCTGCTCGCCTTGGCGCTTGATATGGTCTGGGGCTATTGCGGCATTCTCTCGCTCGGCCACGGCGCCTTTTTTGCGCTCGGCGGCTATGCGATGGGTATGTATCTGATGCGGCAGATCGGTTCGCGCGGCACTTACGGCAATCCGATATTGCCCGATTTCATGGTCTTCCTGAACTGGAAGGATTTGCCGTGGTTCTGGTATGGCTTCGATAACTTCTGGTTCGCGATGCTGATGGTGCTCGTCGCACCCGGCCTGCTTGCCTTTATCTTCGGCTGGTTCGCCTTCCGCTCACGCGTCAACGGCGTCTACCTGTCGATCATCACGCAGGCGATGACCTATGCGCTGCTGCTTGCCTTCTTCCGCAACGATATGGGCTTTGGCGGCAATAACGGCCTGACAGACTTCAAGGATATTCTCGGCTTCAACATCCAGGCCGATGGTACGCGCGCCGTGCTCTTTGCCATCACTGCGCTGATCCTGGCGCTGGCGCTGATGCTGTCCTCAGCCATCGTGCGGTCGAAATTCGGCAAGGTGCTTGTGGGAGTGCGCGACGCGGAAAGCCGCACGCGCTTTCTCGGGTATCGCGTCGAGCATGTGAAGCTGTTCGTCTTCGTCGTGTCGGCGATGATGGCGGGTATTGCCGGGGCCCTCTATGTGCCACAGATCGGCATCATCAACCCCGGCGAATTCGCGCCCGCCAACTCGATCGAGGTGGTGATCTGGACGGCGGTTGGCGGCCGGGCAACGCTGATCGGCCCGATCATCGGCGCCATCCTCGTCAATGGCGGCAAGACTGTTTTCACCGGACTGTTTCCCAGCTTCTGGCTGTTTGCGCTTGGCGGCTTGTTCGTCGCGGTGACGCTGTTCCTGCCCAAGGGCATCGTCGGAACGATCGGTCCTTATATAGCCAGGAAACCCAAGCCGGTCAGTCCGCAGCCCAAGGCCGCGGAGGACGAAGCCAGCAAGCCCGTACAGGCGGCGGAGTAAGACCATGATCCCGGATATCAAGCCCAACAGCATGCTCTATCTCAACAATGTCTCGGTCTCCTTCGACGGTTTCAAGGCCTTGAATTCACTGTCCATGGTGATCGAGCCGGGAGAGCTTCGCGCCATCATCGGCCCGAACGGCGCCGGCAAGACGACGATGATGGATATCATCACCGGCAAGACGCGGCCCGACGAGGGTGAGGTGTTCTTCAATGGCCAGATTGACCTCACCAAGAGGGACGAAGCGGATATCGCCCAGCTGGGCATCGGCCGGAAATTCCAGAAGCCGACCGTCTTCGAGAGCCATACCGTCTGGGATAATCTCGAACTGGCGCTCAACCGCAATCGCGGCGTCTTTGCAACGCTGTTCTATCGGCTGACATCGGCCGATCGCGCCCGCATCGACGAAATCCTCGAAACGGTGCGTCTGTCGCATCGTCGCGACGAGCTGGCGGCCAATCTTTCCCACGGCCAGAAGCAGTGGCTGGAGATCGGCATGCTGCTCGCGCAGGAGCCGAAATTGCTGCTGGTGGACGAACCCGTTGCCGGCATGACGGATGCGGAGACGGCGGAGACGGCTCTGTTGCTGAAGGAGATCGCCAAGACGCGTTCCGTTGTCGTGGTGGAACACGATATGGGCTTCATTCGCGATCTCGGCGTCAAGGTGACATGCCTGGCCGAAGGCTCGGTGCTGGCGGAGGGCTCGATCGATTTCGTCAGCAGCGATCCGAAGGTGATCGAGAATTATCTGGGGCGATGAGATGCTGACAGTCGAAAACGCAAATCTGCATTATGGTGCCGCACAGGCGCTGCGCGGCATCTCCATCAAGGCCGAGATGGGCAAGATCACCTGCGTGCTCGGACGCAATGGTGTCGGCAAGAGCTCGCTCTTGCGCGCCGTCACCGGCCAGCATGCGCTGTCGGCGGGAACAGTCGCGTTCAACGGCGTGACGCTGAACGGCATGGCGCCCTTTGCCCGCGCCAAGCAGGGTATCGGCTATGTGCCGCAGGGCCGTGAGATCTTTCCTCTGCTCACGGTGAAGGAGAATCTGGAAAGTGGTTATGCACCGCTCTCGCGCCGCGATCGCAATATTCCCGACGATATCTACAGCCTGTTTCCGGTGCTGAAATCCATGCTGTCGCGACGCGGCGGCGATCTGTCGGGCGGCCAGCAACAGCAGCTGGCCATCGGCCGGGCGATGGTGACGCGGCCGAAGATCCTGGTGCTGGACGAGCCGACCGAGGGCATCCAGCCCTCGATTATCAAGGATATCGGCCGGGCAATCCGGTATCTGAGAGACTCCACCGGCATGGCGATCCTGCTGGTCGAGCAATATCTCGATTTCTGCCGCGAGCTTGCCGATTACGTCTACATCATGGATCGCGGCGAGATCGTGCATGAGGGGCTGGCCGAGACGCTGGATACGCCGGAGGCTCGTCGACATCTGACGGTCTGAAGAGTGCCTTTCTTTTCGGCGTTTGACGAAAAATGAAGCGGCTCCCGCCCATGGCAGGCCGCTCCCGCGGGCTATTTCATAAGGCACAGAAATTGCTTGCGTTTATTCCTTGCCGGGTTTCAATGATCCGACCTTGGCATGATGTGGTAAGTGGAGAGACGGAATGGCGATGGCGGCGGCGAGCACGAGACCGCAGAGGGCGCGGGGTCGCGGTCATCTGGCGGCCAAGTCGCTTGGCGGCCGCACGCGCCTTGCCGAACTCTTTCAGGAAGGGGCGGCGAAGATCCGGCTGCCTGAAACCTTCGACAGTTCCATGGAAGCGGTCATCATCAATACGGCTGGCGGCCTCACCGGCGGCGACCAGATGGACTGGAGCATCGTTGCAGCACCAGGCACGCGCATCGATGTGACCACGCAGGCCTGCGAGAAGATCTACAAGGCTTCGGCCGACACCGCCATGATGCAGACCTCCATCAAAGTCGGCGCCGGCGCGCGCGTCGATTGGCTGCCGCAGGAAACCATTCTGTTTGACCGCGCCTCGCTGTCGCGCAAACTCAATGTCGAACTCGACGCTTCAGCTGAATTTCTCGCCGTCGAGGCTATCCTGCTCGGGCGCAAAGCCATGGGTGAGGCAATGGCGCAAGGATTGTTCCGTGATCGCTGGCGCATCCGTCGCAACGGGCGGCTGATCCATGCCGAGGAGCTGCGGCTCGATGGTGATATCGCGGCTTTGACGGCAAGGAGCGCCGTATTGGGCGGTCAGGTAGCCTTCGCGACGCTGCTTTATGCCGGGCCGCTCGCGGAGACTTATTTGCGTCAGGTCCGGCTGCTTGTCGAAAGCCATGTTGGGGGCGTCAGTCACTGGAGCGACAAGCTCGTGGTGCGGCTTGCCGCTGCCGATGGCTTCGCGCTGAGAAAAATCCTGATCCCGATCATTTCCGCCTTGCGCAATGGTGCGCCTGTGCCGAAAGTCTGGAACCTGTAGTCCCCGGAGCCGGATGATTTCAGGCCTGCTTGACCTAAAATCATCCGGTTCCAAAATCAAAGAAGTAGAACATGATGTCGTCCGAAAACTGCTCACACGTTTCGGCATCATGCTCTGAAAACAGCAATCACGTAGGTAGGCGATGAACCTCACTCCAAGAGAAAAAGACAAGCTGCTGATTTCCATGGCGGCGATGGTGGCGCGGCGGCGGCTGGAGCGCGGTGTCAAGCTCAACCATCCCGAAGCCATCGCGCTGATCAGTGATTTCGTGGTCGAGGGTGCCCGCGACGGTCGTCCGGTTGCCGAGCTGATGGAGGCAGGCGCTCACGTCATCACCCGCGATCAGGTGATGGAGGGCATTGCCGAGATGATCCACGATGTTCAGGTCGAGGCGACATTTCCCGACGGGACCAAGCTCGTCACCGTCCACGAACCGATCCGGTAACGCCGCGATGCTGGAGCTCAGACCCAATTGCGAATGCTGCGACAGGAACTTGCCGCCGGAAAGCCCCGACGCGATGATCTGCACCTTCGAGTGCACGTTCTGTGTCGATTGCGTTGGCGGCGTACTGGGTGGCATCTGCCCGAATTGCGGTGGTGAGTTCGTCCAACGGCCCATTCGCCCGGCGGCGCTGCTCGCCAAATATCCCGCTTCGACCAAGCGTATTCTGAAAGCTGAGGGCTGTGCGCCCGTCCGGGCTGCATAAGGAAAAAGATCATGATCCCAGGTGAAGTCATTACAGCAAGCGGCGATATCGAGCTGAACGTCGGTGCCGCCACCGTGACGCTGGAGGTTTCCAACACCGGCGACAGGCCGGTGCAGGTCGGCAGCCATTATCATTTTGCCGAGACCAATGGCGGCCTGGCCTTCGATCGAGACAAGGCGAAGGGTATGCGGCTGGATATTCCAGCCGGCACGGCCGTGCGTTTCGAGCCCGGCCAGACTCGCCAGGTGACGCTCATCCCTCTATCCGGCAAGCGCGAAGTCTACGGCTTTCGCCAACAGATCATGGGCAAGCTCTAGGCTCGGGAGGAGGAGTTATGTCAATGAAATTGCTTGCATCCGCTGCATTCTTTGCAGCGACCTTGATGTGCGGCGCAGCCTTCGCGCAGAGCGACGCGGACGAACCGCAGATCGATTGTTCGAAGGCCGAGGCGCAGACGGATCTGAATATCTGTGCGGCGCGCGATTTCGACACGGCCGACAAGGCGCTGAACGCGCAATACAAGAAAACGCGCGCTGCGATGGTCGCGATCGATGCCGATCTGGAAAACGATATGAAAGGTGCCGAAAAGGCACTCCTGAAGGCGCAGCGCGCTTGGGTGGATTATCGCGACGGCGAATGTGAAGCGGCAGGCTTCCAGGCGCGGGGCGGATCGATGGAGCCGATGCTGGTTTCCGGCTGCAAGGCCGACTTGAGCAAAAAGCGGACCAAAGAACTGAAGGAACTTGCCGACGGGATCGGAGGCGATCAATGAGCGCAAGGCGCACGGTGATGATCGTCGGCAATGGTGAGATCGCGGCGGGTGCGGCGGCCATGATCGATGCCGCCGACAAGGTCATCCGCTTCAATGATTGCCGCTCGATGGGTGCCGGCGGCAGCCGCACCGATGTCGTTGCGGTCTGCAATACCGGCCGGCCGGCGCGTGCCATGCTCGGTTCCGCAGAGTGGCGCAGGAGCCCTGCTGTCGCCTCCGCCTCGGAAATCTGGAGCGTGCGGGATCCAGTCAAATTCGCTGCATTGCGCGGGCCGCTGTCGTTGTCGCATCCGGAACTCGATGATTTCTGCGACGACTATACCGACCAATTCACTGCTTTCTGCCAGGCGACCGGCAAACGCCATGTCGTCATCGGCCAGTCCATTCATGAGGGCGTCGATCTGGCGCTCGCTGTCCATGAGCCCGGCTCCTATGTGGTGCCGAGCAGCGGCATGATCGTGATTGCCGAGGTGCTGGCGCACCATCCCGACGACGATATCGCCATTACCGGCTTTAGCCATACGGGCTGGGACGAGCATCCTTTTGCCGCCGAGAAGCGGCTGGTGGACAGCTACGTTTCCTCCGGCCGCCTAAGGCGTCTCGCCGATACGAACCCTATCTCTGCCTCCCAAGGAGACTGATCGATGCCCTACAAGATTTCCCGCGCCGCCTATGCCAGCATGTTCGGACCGACGGTCGGCGACAAGGTGCGGCTGGCCGATACCGAATTGTTCATCGAGGTAGAGAAGGACTTCACCACCTATGGCGAGGAAGTGAAATTCGGCGGCGGTAAGGTCATTCGCGATGGCATGGGGCAGAGCCAGGTGACCCGGGCCGCCGGGGCCGTCGATACCGTCATCACCAATGCTTTGATTGTCGATCATTGGGGGGTGGTGAAGGCGGATATCGGATTGAAGGATGGCCGCATCGTCGCGATCGGCAAGGCCGGCAATCCGGATACGCAGCCTGGGGTCAACATCATCGTCGGGCCGGGCACGGAGGCGATTGCGGGTGAGGGCAAGATCGTTACCGCCGGCGGCATGGACAGCCATATCCATTTCATTTGCCCGCAGCAGATCGAAGAAGCGCTGATGTCAGGCATCACCACCATGCTTGGTGGTGGCACCGGCCCGGCGCATGGGACGCTGGCGACCACCTGCACGCCGGGACCCTGGCATCTGGCTCGCATGATCGAGTCCTTTGACGCCTTTCCGATGAATATCGGTCTCTCGGCCAAAGGTAACGCCTCGCTGCCGGCAGCGCTGGAAGAGATGGTGCTTGGCGGTGCCTGTGCGCTGAAGCTGCACGAGGACTGGGGCACGACGCCGGCGGCCATCGACTGCTGCCTGAGCGTCGCCGACGAATACGACGTGCAGGTGATGATCCACACGGATACGTTGAATGAAAGCGGTTTCGTGGAGGACACGATCGGCGCCATCAAGGGGCGCACGATCCATGCTTTTCACACGGAAGGTGCCGGCGGCGGTCACGCTCCTGATATCATCAAGATTTGCGGCCAGTCTAACGTCATCCCGTCTTCGACCAACCCTACGCGGCCCTATACGGTTAACACCATCGCCGAACATCTCGACATGTTGATGGTTTGCCATCACCTGTCGCCGTCGATCCCGGAAGACATCGCTTTTGCCGAAAGCCGTATCCGCAAGGAGACCATCGCCGCCGAGGATATCCTGCACGATATCGGCGCTTTCTCGATCATCTCATCCGACAGCCAGGCCATGGGCCGCGTCGGCGAAGTGGCGATCCGCACCTGGCAGACCGCCGACAAGATGAAGCGCCAGCGCGGCCGGCTGGCCCAGGAAACTGGCGATAACGACAATTTCCGGGTGAAGCGCTATATCGCCAAATATACGATCAACCCGGCCATCGCCCATGGCGTCAGCCATGAGGTAGGGTCGATCGAAGTCGGCAAGCGTGCCGATCTGGTACTCTGGAACCCGGCCTTTTTCGGCGTTAAACCCGAGATGGTTCTCCTCGGCGGCTCCATTGCAGCGGCGCCCATGGGCGATCCGAACGCCTCGATTCCGACGCCGCAGCCGATGCATTATCGCCCGATGTTCGGCGCTTATGGCAAGAATCGCACCAATTCCTCGGTGACCTTCGTCTCCCAGGCCGCCTTCGATGCAGGGCTTGCGGCCAAGCTCGGCGTTGCCAAGGCGCTGCTGCCGGTGAAAAACACGCGCGGCGGCATTTCCAAGGCTTCGATGATCCACAACAGCCTCACGCCGCATATCGAGGTGGATCCCGAGACCTATGAAGTGCGGGCCGACGGTGAGCTTCTCACCTGCGAGCCGGCGACGGTGCTGCCGATGGCCCAGCGTTACTTCCTGTTTTGATGAAGGCTGTGGAAATCAACTACCAGTGGACGAGAAAGCCCCGGAAACGGGGCTTTCGCCATTTCATGCAGTTAATGCAGCGTTATCAGTGGTTTGTGGAGACAGATCCGCGCCTCACCCTGGATTTCCTGAAAAAGTAGATGCCATCGGCCATCCACGATTGTTCACAAGTTGGGAAATGCACCGCATTTTAATCATTGTGTTAAAGACCTGGAAGCGCCTTCACCCCTATCTCACATGACTGAAACGGTGGCAGAAGAAGGTGAATCGCATGAGACGATGGATTTCGCTGCAAGCTGAGATCGGTAATTTTCAGCATCCGCGTGCGATTTATATTTTCGCGCTTAAGATGAGTTTTGCAGCCGTCATCCTGTCGCTTGTGATCATGATTGCGATGCTTCCCGTGCTGCAATGGTTGGATCTTTTGCCGTTGCCGCTCCTCGAGGCAATGCGCTTCGGTGTCCTGCTGGCATGGATCATAGGCGCTACCGTTTCCGGCGCATTGGCCGTGTTCGCAGGGTTTGCGATCCATCGGCTCGCAGTATCCCGCGCCGAATTCGAGCGGCTGAGCCGCACCGATATGCTGTCCGGCCTGTTCAACCGCCGCGCCTTCACCGAAGCCCTGAATGAGGCTGGTCATGATGCGTCGCTGGTGATCTTCGACGTTGACCGGTTCAAGACGATCAATGATCGCTTCGGCCATGCATCCGGCGATGCGGTCATCGCGGCGGTATCGCAGATATTTGCCGATGTCTTCACGGGTGAGGACGTGATCGCCCGTCTTGGCGGCGAGGAATTCGGCGCCATCATTCACGGTGGCGACAATGACGAGCGCATCGCCCGCATCGAGGACATCAAGGAACAGATCGCCAACCACCCGATTGCCGTCGACGGCGGCTCGGTGAAAATCACCATCTCGGCGGGAATCGCGGATATCGGCAAGGATCGAAAGGCGGCCGCCGTCTATGCTGCGGCCGACAAGGCGCTTTATCTTGCCAAGACGCTGGGCCGCAATCGCGTCATTCACGAGCGCGAGCGGCTGTCCCAGGTCTGGCATCGTTGCGCGACCGAGCATGAGCACGAAGCCATGACCGATCCTGTGGAACTGCAGCGCTACGTGCAGCGCATGTAGTGTTTGGCAGGCGGCATTGGTGCTTGCACCGGAGGCGACTATTTTGCATGGTCTGGCAGAGTTTTGAATTGGACCTGTCATGCTACACGTAACCTCCTATCTTCCGGCCGGCACTCCTTCTTCCAACCCGATCGATCGTGTCGTTCTGCCGCATGATCTGCGGCACCTGCGCCGCAAGCTGCTGCATCTCGAAAACGGCGAGATGGTCATGCTCGACCTGAAGGAGCCGGTGCTGTTTGCCAATGGCGATCTGCTGGTTCGTGAGGACGGCGAGCTGATCGAGATCGTGGCGGCAGACGAAAAGCTGTTCGAAATCAAGCCACGCGATCGCCGGCATCTCATCGAGCTTGCCTGGCATCTCGGCAATCGGCATCTGCCGGCGCAGATCGAAGAGGAGCGTATCCTTATCTTGCGTGATCATGTCATCCGCTCCATGCTTGAAGGGCTTGGCGCCACGGTGGCCGAGGTCAGCGAGCCTTTCCAGCCGGCGCGTGGCGCCTATCATTCCCACGGCAGCCATTCGCATGGCCACGGCAGTGACCATGATCACGGGCATGGCCACCATTCGCATGATTGAACGATTGTGAGCGAAGAACTGGTATCCGACGGTCGTGATCTGCAGGCGCTGTTGCGGCTGATGGCATGGCTGTCACCGGCTTTTCCGATTGGGTCTTTTGCCTATTCGGGCGGCCTCGAACGGGCAGTGCATGACGGGCTGGTTCACGACAGCAAGAGCCTGAAGGATTGGATCGAGACCATCATCCATCATGGTGCTGTCTGGAATGACGCCGTGTTGCTTGCCGAAGCGCACCATGCGGGGGAAGATGCGCCGCGGCTTGCGGCCGTCGTGGAACTGGCGGAAGCGCTGGCTGGGTCCAAAGAGCGTCACACCGAGACGATGTTGCTCGGAGAAGCCTTCCTGTCCGCCGCCGGGGCATGGCCGCACGGGATCTTTTCGATCCTGCCGGCAAAGGCCGCTTATCCGGTCGCGGTCGGCGCGGTTGCCGGCGCGCACGCTATTCCGGTCGAGAAGGCGCTTGCCGCCTTCCTGCATGCCCTGGCGTCGCAGATGCTGTCTGCGGGCATCCGGCTCGGCGTCAGCGGGCAGAAGGACGGAGTTGCCATTCTGGCGGCCCTGGAAGCTGCCATCGCCGATGTGGCGAAGCGGGCGGGGCGATCCAATCTCGACGATCTCGGTGCGGCGACGGTGCAGGCGGATATTGCCAGTCTGCGCCATGAAATCCAGGGCACACGGCTGTTTCGGTCGTGATGTGCAGCCCTGGGAAAATCCCGCAATGAGGCAGGACCTACGTCATTCGCCGCTGTGCGGCGGGCGGGCGCTTCGCTATGCTGTTGCTTTATCGGAGTTGTGAGCATGAAATCGAGAAATGGACCTTTGCGCGTCGGCATCGGCGGCCCCGTCGGCTCAGGCAAGACGGCGCTGACGGAGAAGCTGTGCAAGGCGATGCGTGACGACTATTCCGTCGCCGTCGTCACCAATGATATCTATACGACGGAAGATGCGGAAGCGCTGGTGCGCATGCAGGCGCTGCCGTCCGACCGTATCGTCGGCGTTGAAACCGGCGGCTGCCCGCACACTGCCATTCGCGAGGATGCGACGATCAACCTGCAGGCCATCGCCGGCCTCAACGAGCGGCTTCCGGATCTCGACGTCGTC
This sequence comes from Rhizobium sp. A22-96, assembly GCF_053521805.1. Taxonomy (NCBI): domain Bacteria; kingdom Pseudomonadati; phylum Pseudomonadota; class Alphaproteobacteria; order Hyphomicrobiales; family Rhizobiaceae; genus Rhizobium; species Rhizobium sp. A22-96. The sequence continues at coordinate 799,079 of NZ_JBNWDQ010000002.1, read as the reverse complement.
TTCATCGAATCCGGTGGCGATAATCTGGCCGCGACCTTTTCGCCTGATCTGGCCGATATCACCATCTACGTCATTTCGGTGTGTCAAGGCGAGGAGATCCCGCGCAAGGGCGGCCCCGGCATCACCAAGTCGGATCTGCTCGTCATCAACAAGAAGGATCTGGCGCCTTTCGTCGAGGTCGATCTCGATGTGATGGACCGTGACGCCACCCGCATGCGCCAGGCTCGCCCTTTCGTGTTTTCCGACATGAAGCGCGGCGAGGGCGTCGGTACGATCGTCAGTTTTCTAAAGGAACAGGGCGGCCTTTGAGCCGCCCCGTCTTTATCAGTGTCGTAGAGGCGAGCTGACTGATGTTCAGCTCGCGCCAAAGCCTATTCGGCCGCGAGCGGTGGCAGCTTCAGCACATTCGCGCCGCTTGACCGGTGGCCTCTGCCATCCTTGTTCTCAACCATCTCCAGACGCTCCTCGAGAGTGGCGAGCGATTTCCGGTTTTCGTCGATGGCGCTCGCCAGGCCTTCCTTGGTCAGGACTTCGTCATCGGCATCCTTCCTCCCGACGAGCTTGCCGAAGAGGAAGCCGAACAGGCGCGACAGGTCGTCCATGATCAGGAAGAAGGACGGCACGACCACCAGGCTGAGCACGGTGGAGACGATAATGCCGCCGATCACGGCAATCGCCATGGGCGCGCGGAACGAGCCGCCTTCGCCGACGCCGAGCGCTGACGGCAGCATGCCGGCCGACATGGCGATCGAGGTCATGATGATCGGACGCGCGCGCTTGCGTCCGGCCTCCACTACGGCTTCCAACCGTGGCATGCCTTGATGCATCATCTCGATGGCGAAATCGACGAGCAGGATGGCGTTCTTGGTGACGATGCCCATCAGCATGAGAATGCCGATCATGACGGGCATGGACAGCGCATTGCCGGTCATGATGAGTGCCAGTGCCACGCCGCCGATCGCCAATGGCAGCGACAGCAAGATGGTGAAAGGCTGGATCACGTTCTTGAACAGCAGGATCAGCACGGTCAGAACAAGCAGAAGGCCGAGCAGCATGGCGTTGCCGAAGCTCTGCATCATCTCTTTCTGCACCTTGGTGTCGCCGCTTTCCGCCAGATGCACGGTCGACGGGATTTTGGCGCTCTTGACGATGTCAAGGAAGTGCTCGGATGCCGTATCCAGCGCTACGCCCTGTGGCAGATCGGCGCCGATGGAGACGACACGGAAGCGGTTGTTGCGCTTGATTGAAGACAGACCCTCGGAATAGTTGATATCGGCAACGCTTGAGAGCGGTACGCTGGTGGCTGTCGACGCCTGTCCGGTGGTGCCCATGGACGTCTTGATGCGCAACGCACGAATGGCGGCCAGATCACGACGCATGCCGAGCGAAGCCTGAACGCGGATCGGTATCTGGCGATCGTCGAGCGAGATCTTCGCAAGCGAAGCGTCGATATCGCCGATGGTGGCCACACGCACCGTATCGGAAATCATCTGCGGTGTGATGCCGAGGCGTGCCGCCTCATCCTTGCGCGGATAGATCTGCAGCTCGGGACGCGGCAGCGCGCCGTCGGCGCTGACATTGGCGAGGGCCGGATCGGTGCGAAGCTTGGCCTCCAGAATGCCGACGGCCTGGTTCAGATCCTTCTCGTTGCGGGAGAGGAAGTTGTAAGTCAGGTCGCGATCGCCGCGGTCGTTGAGCTTGGTGATGCGGACGTCAGGGATATCTCGCAACTTTGCGAAGACTTCCTTTTCCACATCCCATTGCGGGCGCTCGCGACCGTGCACGGCGACTTTCGGCAGGTGAGGGCCGATCACTGGCAGCGAGCCGAGCATGTCGTTCACCAGTTTCTTGACAAGCGACTGATCGAGCTTGCCAAGCGTTAATGTCACCGTCGCGCGGCGCAGTTCCAGATCGCCCTTCGGCGAAGCGCCACCGAGAACGAAGACGCTTTGGACGCCGTCGATGCCCTTGACGCGCCGATAGATTTCATTGGTCGCCTGCTCGGTATCCTCGAGCCGTGCGTTCGGCGGCAGTTCGGCCGAGAGCACGATACGCGACGAGTCCTCCGGCGGAATGAAGCTACCGGGCACGAACATGACGAGCGCAACCACGGAGGCAATGGAGAAGGCGAAAGCCGCCAGCAGCGTCGGATAGCGCGTATACCAACGCTTCGTCGTGATCCGTACCAGCCAGCTATAGCCGCGCATGAGGCGTCCGTCGTTGTCGTGGTGATCGTCAACGCCGTCTTCTGCGCGCATGAGATAGGCAGCCATCATCGGTGTGATCAAACGCGCCACAAGCAGCGAGAAGAACACCGAGAAGGCGACCGTGAGGCCGAACTGGATGAAGTACTGGCCTGGAATGCCCGGCATGAAGGAGACCGGCACGAAGACAGCGATGATGGTGAAGGTCGTCGCAATGACGGCCAGACCGATCTCATCGGCAGCATCGATTGCGGCGCGATACGGCGTCTTGCCCATCTTGATATGGCGGGCGATGTTCTCGATCTCAACGATCGCGTCATCGACAAGAATGCCCGTTGCCAGCGTCAGCGCCAGGAAGCTGATAAGGTTCAGCGAGAAACCGATCTCGCTCATGATCCAGAATGTCGGGATCGCGGAGAGCGGCAGGGCAACAGCGGAAATCAGCGTCGCACGCCAATTCCGCAGGAAGAGGAAGACCACGAGAATGGCCAGTAGCGCACCCTCGAGCAGCGTGTGCATCGCCGCTTCGTAGTTGCCATAGGTGTAGTAGACAGAGTCGTCGATCATTTCGATCGTGACGTTCGGGTTTTCGGCGCGAACCTTATCGAGCGTGTCGGCAACCGTCTTGGCGACCGTTACCTCGCTGGCGCCTTTGGCGCGAAACGCGGCGAAAGTGGCGACGGGGGTGCTGTTGAACCGCGAGAACGACTTCGGTTCCTGATAGGTGTCCTTGATCACTCCGAGGGCGGAGAGCTTGACGAAGCGGCCGTTGGTCAGCGCGATCGTGGTGTCGGCGAGCTGCGCGACGTTGCGGGCGTCACCGAGGACGCGGATTGCCTGCTCGCTGCCGGCAACTTGACCGCGGCCGGAACCGAGGTCGATGTTGGTGCCGCGCAACTGCTGGCTCACCGACAAGGCGGTAATGCCGTAGGCGTTTAGCTTGTTCGGATCGAGCTCAATGCGGACCTCTCGGTCAGCGCCGCCGTAGCGATCGACGCGGCCGATACCGGCCTGACCCTGCAAGGCACGCTTGACCGTGTCGTCCACAAACCAGGACAGCTCTTCCAACGTCATATTCGGCGAGGAAACGGCAAAGCTCTGAATTGCCTGACCTGCGACGTCGACCTTGGAGACGATGGGCTCATCGATTGTGGACGGCAGGTTGCCGCGGATACGGTCGATGGCATCCTTTGTGTCCTGAACGGCCTGCTCGGTCGGTACTTCCAGACGGAAGATGACGACGGTCTGCGATTGGCCGTCGGTCACGGTCGATTGTATTTCGTCGATGCCGTTGATGCCGGCGACGGCGTCTTCAACCTCTTTCGTCACCTGCATTTCGAGCTCGGCGGGCGAGGCGCCGCTCTGCGTCACGGTGACGTTGACCACAGGTACGTCGATGTTCGGAAACCGGGTAATCGGCAGATTGAAGAAGGCGTGGGCGCCCACCACCATCAGCAGGAAGAAGCCGAGGAGCGGGGCGATCGGATTTCGGATGGACCAGGCGGAGAAGTTCATCTTACCGTTCTCGCTCAGTTGGAGGCTTGCGACGTATCACGCACGGGCGTGATATGGTCGCCATCGCGGACATAGGCGCCGGCCTTGGCGACGACATCTTCACCGGCCTTCAGACCCTTGAGGATCTCGATATAGGCTCCGTCCTGAATACCGGTCTCGACGTTGACGAACTTGACGACGCCGTTTTCGACCTTGCGGGCGGAAGAGCCGCTTTCATCGCTGTTGACGGCCGTCAGCGGCAGGGCAACGCCTTCTTCCTGGCGGATGACGATTTCGGCGCTGCCATACATGCCGGCGCGCGCCTTGTCGCCTTCGTTGATGGTGATATGCACCGCGCCGAGGCGGGTGAGGGAGTCGACGATCGGCGCGACCAGGCGCACGGTGCCGGTCAGCTTTTCGCGGCTGCCCGACAGCGAGATCAGGGCCTTCTGCCCGATGACGATCTTGGTGATGTCGCTTTCGGAAACATCGACCACCAGTTCGAGCTGGCTGTCACGGATGATGGTGAAGAGCGGATCGCCATTGCCATTGGCGATGGCGCCGACGCGAGCATTGCGCGAGGCGACGGTTCCGGCGACAGGGGTTTTGATGCCGGTGCGGGCGAGCTTCAGGTCGGTGTCGGCGATCTGGCTGTCGGTGACCTTGAGGTCGGCCTCGGACACCGCGATTGCCTGTTCTGCGGATCCGACGCGGGCCTTGTTGGCCGCTGCGGCTGCATTGGCCTGTTCGACGGAGGAGGTCGACATCGTGCCCTTGGCACCCATTGTGACGGCGCGGACGCGTTGCAATTCGGCCTCTTCCGCATTGGCGCGAGCCTCGGCGAGCTGCGCATGCAGCTGGGCAAGGCTTGCTTCGCCCTTGGCGCGCGTTGCCTGCATCTGGCTCTTCTGCAGGATCAGGGCGTCTTCGTTCAGGGTGGCGAGCGTGCTGTTCGCCTCGACCTTGTCGCCGACATCGGCGTTGAGCGTGCGGATCGAGAGGCCGTCCACCTGCGGCTGGATATAGACTTCCTCGACGGCCTTCACCGTGCCTGTCGCAACGACCTTGTCGGTCAGTTTGCGCATCGCGGCGGTGGTGATGACGATTGCGGGAAGGTTCTGCTTCGGCGCGGTAACGACGGGTTCCTCGGCCAGTGCGGCGGGCGCTGCCAGCAGGGAAAGCATGATTGCAGTCGTGCTTAGTAGTCTAAACGGCGTGGAGGCCATGCGTCCGGTTCCAGTTCGGCATCGTGGTCAAAGGGATTTCGCTGTTATCCGTCGCGAACACGGGGGATCAATGCATGCGAGCCGGCTCATCCGGCGGATAAACATCCGTCTGTCATGGCTGCAGGTCCCCAATCCTAAATTCGCTCCTGTACATGGGAGCGGTTTTCAAATCTCGCAAGATCACGAGAAAATGATTTTACGAGTATTTCTACTGATTGCAGCTTTGCGAAGCAATCACGGCATTGTGATGTCAGCATTCCAATAGTTGATAGCTGACGCCTTTTAGGCAAATGCCGCGGCAAAGCCAGCTTTTTGTTGCTGCTGTTACAAAATGAAAAAAACGCGCGAAGCCTGGACCTCGCGCGTTTTGGTTGCCGTTGCTGCCCGAACTACTTCAGGGCCGCGTCCGTGATCTCATGAGTATAAGCACCGGTCGGCTTCTTGTTGATGATCTTCTGGTCGAGCAGAGCTTCGACGGTACGATCATAGAGCTTTGCGTCGAGCTTGCCGCTGCCGATCAGCTTGGCGACTTCGCTCATCATGCGCTTCTGATGGTTCTCATCCTGGCCGCCATTGTCCATGACGATTTCGGCGGCTTCATCCGGATGCTCGACGGCATATTTCCAGCCCTTCATCGAGGCGCGGACGAACTTGACCATATCGGCCTTGAACTTCGGGTCCTTCAGCTTGTCCTCGTTGACATAGAGACCGTCTTCCAGAAGGTCGATGCCAAGCTTGGTATAGTTGAAGACGGTGAGGTCTTCCGGCTTGAAACCGGCATCGATCGCCTGCCAGTATTCATTATAGGTCATGACAGAGATGCAATCGGCCTGCTTCTGCACGAGCGGCTGAACGTCGAAGCTCTGCTTCAGAACGGTGACGCCGTCCTTGCCGCCATCGGTTTTCAGGCCGATCTTGTGCATCCAGGCGAAGAAGGGATATTCGTTGCCGAAGAACCATACGCCAAGCGTGTGGCCCTTGAAGTCGGCTTCGGTCTTCACCGGGCCGTCCTTCGGGCAGATCAGTTCCAGGCCGGATTTGTCGTAGGGCTGAGCGATGTTGATCAGCGGCACACCCTTTTCGCGGGCGACTAGAGCGCCGCCCATCCAGTCGACGATGACATCGGCGCCGCCACCGGCAATCACCTGCTCGGGAGCAATGTCCGGGCCGCCCGGCTTGATATCGACGTCAAGGCCTTCTTCCTTGTAGAAGCCCTTGTCCTTGGCGACGAAATAGCCGCCGAACTGGCCTTGTGCCACCCACTTCAATTGCAGCGTCACCTTGTCGGCAGCGGATGCTGCCTGCGCGGCGGCGAGCGCCATCGCGCTTGCCATCAATGCAATCATCAGTTTTTTCATGTTCTACCCTTTCCCTCTGAAGTTACGCCTTGATCCCTTGGCCAGGATCTTAGGCTACGTCTTTCCACCACGGATAGACGGATGCCAGAATGTCGTCATCCTCTCGAGAATGGCGACGATCCCGTAGAAGACGGATCCCGCAATCGCTGCAACCGCGATTTCCGCCCAGACCATGTCGAGATTCAATCGACCATTTTCGGTCGAAATGCGAAACCCCATACCCGACATGGGTGTACCAAAGAACTCCGCCACGATGGCACCGATCATGGCCAAGGTCGAGTTGATCTTCAGTGCATTGAAAATAAAGGGTGCAGCGGCCGGCAGGCGCAGTTTGAACAATGTCTGCCAATAGCTCGACGCGTAGGTGCGCATGAGGTCGCGCTCGATGTTGCCGGCGGCGGCAAGGCCCGCCACCGTGTTCACCAGCATCGGGAAGAAGGTCATGATGACGACGACGGCAGCCTTGGACTGCCAATCGAAGCCGAACCACATGACCATGATCGGGGCAACGCCGATGATGGGCAGCGCCGAGACGAAATTGCCGATGGGCAACAGACCGCGGCGCAGGAAGGCGAAGCGGTCGGCGAGGATGGCGACGATGAAGCCGCTCGCACAGCCGATGATGTAGCCGATCAGCACCGAGCGGAAGATCGTTTGCTCCACGTCGGTCCACAGGGTCGGAAGCGAGCCGGCAATTCTCGCCCCAATGGAGCTCGGGGGCGGCAGCAAGACCAGGGAGACGCCCGCGCCGCGTGTCACCGCTTCCCAGATGATCAGAATCCAAGCACCGAAAATCGCTGGGATGAGCAATCGCAGCCCATAATTGCCGAGATCGGATCGCGGGCGGATGGATGAGAGCACCGAGACGCAGCGCCAGGCCAGAAGCCAACCGGCGGCAATCAGCACGAAGAAGGAGAGTTGCGCCTTGCCCTCATTGCCGGTCAGTCCCGACAACAGCAGCCAGGCAGCGCCATGCGCACCGATGAACAATGCTGCAGCCAGCAGAGCCGGACCCAAGCTGGCGAAAGAGGCCACGGCGGCCGCGATGAGCAGCAGGAAGACAAGGATCGTCACGCCACCGGTAAAGGGGAAGGCGGCATCGGCTGCAAACAGCGGCAGCATGGCAACTGCTGCTGCGCAAAGGAGGATGGCGAGCGCGCCTTGCCAGGAGAAACGAAGAGCCTTCATGCGGGCCGGCCTCCCATCGAATGATTGACGATGCGCGCGGCGATGCTGACGATGGCGACAAGGATTGCCGCCAGCACAGAACCGGCGACGAGTGCCGCCCAGATGTCGATCGTCTGGCTGTAGTAGGAGCCTGCAAGCAGCTTGGCGCCGATGCCGGCGACGGCTCCCGTCGGAAGTTCGCCGACGATCGTGCCGACGAGGCTTGCAGCAATCGCCACCTTCATCGAGGTGAACAGGAAAGGGATGGAAGCAGGTACGCGCAGCTTCCAGAAGGTCTGCGATGCGCTCGAATTATAGGTGCGCATGAGGTCGAGATGCATCACCTCCGGAGAACGGAGCCCCTTGGTCATGCCGACCGTGACGGGGAAAAACGACAGATAGGTGGAAATCAGCGCTTTCGGGATCAGCCCGTCGATGCCCAAGGCGCTGAAGACGACGATGATCGTCGGCGCGATCGCCAGAATGGGGATGGTCTGCGATGCGATGATCCAGGGCATCAGGCTGCGATCCAGAGCCACCAGATGCACGATGCCGACGGCAAAGAGAATGCCGAGTATCGTTCCGAAAGCAAAGCCGACGGCCGTCGGGGCAAGCGTTACCCAGGCATTGTAGACGAGGCTGCGGTTGCTTGTGGGAGCACGAAGGAAGGTGTTCTCGAACACGTTCTGCGCCACCTGATGCGGTGCGGGCAGGATCGGCTTCGGCTGTGCCAGCGTCTTGCCGATGAACTCGACCGTTGTCGAGGTGACGTTGGCGCGGCGATCGAGATCGCGCTGGAACGGCGCGTTGAGGATGACCGCGAAGACATACCAGAGCAGCAGGATCGCCAGCACGATAGTTACGACCGGTACGAACTTGTGCTTGAAGAATTGTTCCTTCTCCATGCTCACGCCCTCCCTTGCGCCGGAAGCAGCATCAGCGCCATGGCGACGATGCCCAGCCCGACGCCGGCTAGCTGCGGCAGGCTCAGCCGCTCACCGAAGACGATGAAAGCGATGATGTTGACTGCGATGAGCTGGGCGATCGAGGAGGCTGAAATTGCCAGACCCAGGCCACCCTCGCGCATGAGCCGGACCATCATCAGGTTGCCGATGCAATAGAGAATGAGCGCCAGGATCAGCACTAATATGTTGTTGTTGGCGATGTAGGCGCGCGAGGCTGTGGCGCCGCTTATGAAGATCGCCATTGCGCCGAGAAGCCAGAGGAGGAATTGCGGGTTCATGGCGATCCTATTCCTCGTAGCTGTGTCCGGCCCGCAAACCTTCGCGGACACGATGGGCGATTTCCAGAAATTCAGGCGTTTCGCGGATGCCGAGCGGGCGCTCGAGCGGCAGCGTCGATTCGATGACATCTGTGACGCGGCCTGGGCGCGGCGACATGACGACGATCTTGGTGGAGAGATAGACCGCCTCGGGAATAGAGTGCGTCACGAAGCAGATGGTCTTGTTCGTTCGCTTCCACAGCTTCAGCAGCTGTTCGTTGAGGTGATCGCGGACGATCTCGTCGAGCGCGCCGAAGGGTTCGTCCATCAGCAGCAGATCGGCATCGAAGGCCAGAGCGCGGGCGATGGACGCCCGCTGCTGCATGCCGCCCGAAAGCTGCCAGGGGAATTTCTTCTCGAAACCGCTGAGGTTGACGAGTTCGAGCGTCTGAGCAATGCGCTTGGCCCGTTCGCTCTTGGCGTAGCCCATGATCTCCAGCGGCAGGGCGATGTTCTTCTCGATGGTGCGCCAGGGATAGAGGGCGGGGGCCTGAAACACATAGCCGTAGGCACGGGCCTTGCGCGCTTCGTCCGGTGTCATGCCGTTGACGGTGATATCGCCCGAGCTCTTTCGTTCAAGATCGGCGATGACGCGCAGAAACGTGGTCTTGCCGCAGCCGGAAGGGCCGATGAAGGAGACGAAATCGCCCTTGCGGACATCGAGATCGACATTGCTCAGCGCGTGCACCGGCCCGTCGTTGGTATCGTAGGTGAGACAGAGATTCCGCGCGGAGACGACGGAGGGAGCGGATGACGTCATTAACACCTACCAGTCATGTTTTCGCCGCGTGGTCGGGGCGGATTGCGTGTTATCCTGCTTGGTATTGCGGCCTGGATTGGCGAGGGTGCCTTGCGGCCGCGAAATCCAGGGGAGCAATACCATGAGTGTTTCATCGAAGCCCACCTGTCATGTCGTCCGGCCTGGCAGCACCTATGCCGGAAAACAGGGCTTCAACTATTTCGAGGGGATCGCCGCCGAGACGGTGGGCTCGACGGGCATCTGCATGCATCTTCTGACCATTCCGCCGGGCGGCAGAGCCAAGGCGAATCTGCATGTTGCGCATGAGACGGCGATCTATGCGCTTTCCGGCGAGACGCATTGCTGGTTCGGGGATCAGCTCGAGGAGCGCGTTATCGTTCACGAGGGCGAGATGTTCTATATCCCGGCCGGCGTGCCGCATCTTCCCGCCAATCTCAGCGATCGGCCGGCGACAGCCATCATCGCCCGCACCGATCCGAACGAACAGGAAAGCGTCGTCCTGCTGCCGGATCTGGAGCGGTATGTGCCGCGCTAAGCGGCAGATGAGCCGAAGCGCTGAGCCCAAGCTTTATACCCCGCTTGCGGGGATGCCGCTACGCTGAACCTTGCGCGGTGCGGTGACTTCTTTCCAGGTCGAAAGCGCCCGGTTGGCAGCGGTAAACGGCTCGCGCTTGACGAACTCGCCGTGGCCTTCCCTGGTCTTCACCGTGCCCTCTTCGATGGCGACGACGCCGCGCGTCAGCGTGTAACGCGGCAGGCCGGTCACTTCCTTGCCTTCGAAGACGTTGTAGTCGATCGCCGACTGCTGGGTCTTGGCGGCAATGGTCTTCGAGCGCTTCGGATCCCAAACGACGATATCGGCATCGGCGCCGACGAGGATCGCGCCCTTCCTCGGGTAGATGTTGAGGATCTTGGCGATGTTGGTGGAGGTGGCGGCGACGAATTCGTTCATCGTCAGGCGGCCGGTGTTGACGCCATAGGTCCAGAGCATCGGCAGGCGATCCTCAAGGCCGCCGGTGCCGTTGGGGATCTTGGTAAAGTCATTGAGGCCGAAACGCTTCTGCTCCGTCGTGAAGGCGCAATGGTCGGTCGCGACCACCTGCAGCGAGCCGGAGGCAAGACCTGCCCAGAGGCTGTCCTGATGCTGCTTGTTGCGGAAGGGCGGGGACATGACACGGCGGGCGGCGTGATCCCAATCGGCGTTGGCATATTCGCTTTCGTCGAGTGTCAGGTGCTGGATCAGCGGCTCGCCATAGACGCGCATGCCCTTCTGGCGAGCGCGGCGGATGGCTTCGTGCGCCTGCTCGCAGGAGGTATGGACGATGTAGACCGGCGAGCCGGCCATATCGGCGATCATGATGGCGCGGTTCGTTGCTTCGCCCTCGACTTCGGCGGGGCGGGAATAGGCATGCGCCTCCGGGCCGTTATTGCCTTCGGCAAGAAGCTTCGCCTGCATCTGCGCGACCACATCGCCGTTTTCGGCATGGACGAGCGGCAGGGCGCCGAGTTCGGCGCAGCGCTGGAAGGACGAGAACATTTCGTCGTCATCCACCATCAAGGCGCCCTTATAGGCCATGAAGTGCTTGAAGGTATTGATGCCCTTGTCGCGGACGATGGTTTCCATCTCGTTGAAGACCTGCTCGCCCCACCAGGTGATCGCCATGTGGAAGGAATAGTCGCAGGTGGCGCGGGTGGACTTGTTGTCCCACATGGTCAGCGCTTCGAGCAGCGACTGGCCGGGCGAGGGCAGGGCAAAATCCACCACCATCGTCGTGCCGCCGGCAAGGGCTGCACGGGTGCCGCTTTCGAAATCGTCGGAGGAATAGGTGCCCATGAACGGCATTTCGAGATGCGTGTGCGGATCAATGCCGCCGGGCATCACATAACAGCCGGCGGCATCGAGCACTTCGCTGCCCGAGAGGTTCTGCCCGATTTCGACGATCTTCCCGCCTTCGATCTTGACGTCCGCCTTATAGGTCAGGTCGGCCGTGACGATGGTTCCACCCTTGATGACTGTGCTCATGGTGTCTGCTCCAGATGTGTGAAGTTCCGATGTTGGCAATCCTGACCGTCAGGCCACGATCTCCGCCGTCTCGACGACTGCGTGGAACAGCACATCCGCGCCTGCGGCTGCCCATTCCTTGGAAATTTCTTCGGCCTCGTTGTGCGAGAGACCGCCGACGCAGGGGCACATGACCATGGTAGCCGGCGCCACCTTGGCGGCCCAGCAGGCATCGTGGCCGGCGCCGGAGATGATGTTCATGTGGCTGTAGCCAAGCCTTTCGGCCGCGTTGCGCACCGAGGTGACGAGCTTCGGGTCGAAGGTCACCGGTTCGAAATGGCCGATGGCCTCGACTGAGCAGCCGACGCCGAGGGCGTCGCTGATCTTCGCCGCCTCGGCCTCGATCTTGGCGCGCATGCGGTCGAGCTTTTCCTTGTCGGGCGTGCGGATGTCGACGGTGAAGACCACCTTGCCGGGAAGCACGTTGCGCGAATTCGGCGAGAAGAACACCTGCCCGACGCCGCCGACGGCGCCCGGCTGGTTTTCCATCGCCACGCTCTGCACCATCTCCACGATCCGTGACATGGCGAGGCCGGCATTGACGCGCATGTTCATCGGCGTTGAGCCGGTATGCGCTTCCTTGCCGGTCAGGGTGAATTCCAGCCACCACAGGCCCTGACAGTGCGTGACGACGCCGATGGTCTTTTCGGCGGCTTCGAGAATCGGGCCCTGCTCGATGTGATATTCGAAATAGGCGTGCATCTTGCGGGCGCCGACCTCTTCGTCGCCGAGCCAGCCGATGCGCTTCAGCTCTTCGCCGTAGGTCTTGCCTTCCGGGTCCTTGCGGCCATAGGCGTAGTCCAGGCTATGCACGCCGGCAAAGACGCCGGAGGCCAGCATGGCGGGGGCAAAGCGTGCGCCTTCCTCGTTGGCCCAGTTGGTGACGACGATCGGATGCTTGGTCTTGATGCTAAGGTCGTTCATCGTGCGAACGACTTCGAGGGCTGCGAGTACACCGAGCACGCCGTCATATTTGCCGCCGGTCGGCTGGGTATCGAGATGCGAGCCGACGTAAATGGGCAGGGCGTCCGGGTCGGTGCCGGCACGGGTCGCGAACATGGTGCCCATCTTGTCGACGCCGACTTTCATACCGGCATTTTCGCACCATGTTCTGAAAAGGCTGCGTCCCTCGGCATCGGCATCGGTCAGCGTTTGACGATTATTGCCGCCGGCAATGCCGGGGCCGATCTTCGCCATGTCCATCAGCATATCCCAAAGGCGATCGCCGTTGATACGCATGTTTTCGCCTGGCGCTGCCACCATGATGCAATCCTCACCTGTTTGTCCTGGGGCATGCAAAGCGCATGCCCAATTGTTCCCGTTGGTCTGTCCGAAGCGTCTACTTGTTTTTATCGCCTCGGGAAATCGCCAGTTGCCTTTAGGAGACAACTGACAGATAATTTGACCGATTGGTAAACATTACAACTTCCGTGGCGCGGCTCAAGACGAAAAGCACGAAAAATTCCGATAAAATTTCAGGCGATTGCCTAAATTAAAAGCACTGACAGGGTGAACGAGAGCTCGGCCGAAAGGCTTGGATTTCAAGGAGAAACAGAGCAGACATGGCCATTCCCAGAGCCGCCCGCACCCAACGCCGTACCCGAATTCAGGAAGAAAAAGAGGAAGTCATACTCGAGGCTGCGCTCGACGTGTTTTCCGTGAACGGCTTTCGCGGCTCGACCATCGATCAGATTGCCGAAGTGGCTGGGATGTCGAAGCCCAATCTTCTCTATTATTTCCGCACCAAGGAGGCGATGCATCGCGCGCTGATCGACCGGGTTCTGTTTACCTGGCTGGAGCCGTTGCGCGCCTTCGATGCCAATGGCGATCCTGAAAGTGAGATCCGTTCCTATATCCGCCGCAAGCTGGAAATGGCCCGCGATTTCCCGCGTGAAAGCAGGCTCTTTGCCAATGAGATGCTGCAGGGTGCGCCGCATGTCGAGGATGAGCTGCGCGGCCCGCTGAAAAGCCTCGTCGATGAGAAGGCGGAGGTCATCCGTGCCTGGGCCAAGACCGGGAAGATCGCAAAATGCGACCCCTATCACCTGATCTTCTCGATCTGGTCGACGACGCAGCATTACGCGGATTTCGATGTACAGGTACGTGCCGTACTCGGGGACGAGCATTCGGGCGAGGGGCGCTTCGAGGATGCTGCCCGCTATCTGGAGCAGCTCTTCGTCGACGGGCTTGGTATTCGGCAGTCTTAAGCGGCGGCGCAAGCTTTAAAGGATCGCGCCGCCTGTGACGATGGCGGAAATCAGCTCCGCTCTCTAAAAATAGTAATCCCGTTCGATGCCGTCATAGCGGCCCGACTTCAGGCAGCAGCTCTTGAAACCGCCTCCGTGAACCGCAGGGGCAGGGATCGTTGCGGCCGAGTTTTTCGACCAACTCGATATCGCCCCGGATGAATTGCGAGCCGGTTTTTACCCGGGTTTCCGATGGGAAAGACTTGCGTCGCTTGGACGTGACCTCAAAAGCTCACGTCGTGGAGGGTTTTGGACTTGCGTGACATGGTCGCCTCCTCTGAGTTGCCATTGCTGCATCTATGGGCAGCGCAACTCTCATAGCGCGAACTTCAAGCTTTTCCGAGTAGCTAAACGCTCACTGTGAAAAAGCTGATAGCGAACGTAAAAATGGGCGGCCGCAGCAAGCTGCAACCGCCCGTCCATGTTTACGCAGATGTTGGTCGGCGTTATTCCGCCGCCTGCTGGGCCATCGGGTTATTCGGATGGGTCGTCCAGTTGGCGTAGTTCGGGTCGACAATCTTGCCGGTGCGCTTGTCGAGGCTGCCGGCCGGCAGTTCTTCCATGGTGATGCAGTTTTCGACCGGACAGACGCTGACGCAGAGGTTGCAGCCGACGCATTCCTCGTCCATCACCTCGAAGTGCCTGGCGCCATCGACCATGTTGGTGATTGCCTGGTGCGAGGTATCCTCGCAGGCAATGTAGCAACGGCCGCACTTGATGCAGGCATCCTGGTCGATCTTGGCCTTGGCGATGTAGTTGAGGTTGAGGTACTGCCAGTCGGAGACATTCGGCACCGCGCGGGCGATGATATCATCAAGGCTGCGGTGGCCCTTCTCATCCATCCAGTCGGAGAGGCCCGTGATCATCTCTTCGACGATCTTGAAGCCATAGGTCATCGCCGCCGTGCAGACCTGCACATTGCCAGCGCCAAGCGCCAGGAATTCGGCCGCGTCGCGCCAGGTGGTGATGCCGCCAATGCCTGAGATCGGCAGGCCGTAGGTTTCGGGATCGCGGGCGATCTCGGCCACCATGTTGAGCGCGATCGGCTTCACCGCCGGACCGCAATAGCCGCCATGGCTGCCCTTGCCGCCGACGGTCGGGTTCGGGGCGAAGTTGTCGAGATCGACGGATACGATCGAGTTAATCGTGTTGATCAGCGACACGGCGTCGGTGCCGCCGGATTTGGCGGCGCGGGCCGGCTTGCGGACGTCGGTGATATTAGGCGTCAGCTTGGTGATGACCGGCATGCGGGTATATTGCTTGCACCAGCGCACGACCATTTCGATATATTCCGGCACCTGTCCGACCGCGGCACCCATGCCGCGCTCCGACATGCCGTGCGGACAGCCGAAATTGAGTTCGATGCCGTCGGCTTCGGTTTCCTCGACCAGCGGCAGGATTGCTTTCCAGGCATCCTCCACGCAGGGAACCATGATCGAGGCGATCAAGGCACGATCCGGCCAGTTCTTCTTCACCTGCTTCATTTCGCGCAGGTTGGTGTAGAGGTCGCGGTCGGTGATCAGCTCGATGTTGTTGAGACCGAGCAGGCGGCGGTCCGCGCCCCAGATTGCGCCGTAGCGCGGGCCGTTGACGTTGACAACGGGCGGGCCTTCCTCGCCGAGCGTCTTCCAGACCACGCCGCCCCAACCCGCCTTGAAGGCGCGCTCGACGTTATAGGCCTTGTCGGTCGGCGGCGCCGAGGCCAGCCAGAACGGGTTCGGGGATTTGATGCCGATGAAATTATTGCGGAGATCAGCCATATCGATTCTCCTTTCAGGCGACTGCAGCGGCCGACTGGGCGGCAGCGAGCGCATTGTTGATGGATTCGGCCGCGTCGCGACCCTGTGCTACGGCGGAAACCGTCAGATCATCGCCGCCGAGCACGCAGTCGCCGCCGGCCCATACGCCTTCGAGCGAGGTGCGGCCTTCGCCGTCGATGGCAATGCGGCCGGCTTCCATGCGCAACGCGCCGAGGCCCGATGCCTCGAAGGTCTGGCCGATGGCCTTGAAGATCTGATCGGCGGCGATGACGCCGATATCGCCGGTGCCGGTCAGCTTGCCGTCGCGCAGTTCGGTATATTCGACCTCGATGCCGGCGACCTTGCCGTCCTTGTCGAGAATGCGCTTCGGAGCGAGCCAGTGGCGAATCATCACGCCCTTGGAGGCGGCCAGATCCTGCTCGAATTCCGAGGCGTTCATGTGTTCCTTGCCGCGGCGATAACAGATCGTCACTTCTTCGGCGCCGAGCAGCTTTGCCTGCACGGCCGCATCGATCGCGGTCATGCCGCCACCGAGAACGACGACGCGGCGGCCAATGGCGATATCGGCCTTGTCGCCGGCCTGGCGCAGTTCAGCGATATAGGCGACCGCATCGGCTACGCCCTCAAGATCCTCGCCTTCGGCGCGCAGCGCGTTGACGCCAGCAAGACCGAGGCCGAGGAAGACCGCGTCATATTGCTGGGAAAGGTCGGACAGGCTGAAATCACGGCCGAGTGCCTGGCCGTTCTTCACCTCGATGCCGCCAACGGCGAGCACGTAGTGGACTTCCTTCTGGGCGAAATCGTCGACCGCCTTGTAGGTGGCGATGCCGTATTCGTTGAGGCCGCCGGCCTTTGCGCGGGCGTCGAAGATGGTGACGTCATGGCCCTTCACGGCGAGGCGATGGGCGCAGGCAAGACCTGCGGGGCCGGCGCCGATAACGGCGATCTTCTTGCCGGTGGAAGCGGCGCGGGCATAGAATTGCTTGTTCTCGGCCATCGCGGCATCGGTTGCATAGCGCTGCAGCCGCCCGATTTCCACAGGCCGCTCCTCGGCAGTATTGCGCACGCAAGCCTGCTCGCAGAGCTGTTCGGTGGGACAGACGCGGGCGCACATGCCACCGAGAATGTTCTGGTCGAAGATGGTCTTTGCAGAGCCGATCGGGTTCCCCGTCGAGATCTGACGGATGAACATCGGTATGTCGATGGAGGTAGGACAGGCCGTCATGCACGGCGCGTCATAACAGAAATAACAGCGGTCGGCTGCGACCAGCGCCTCATGGTTGTTCAGGCGCGGATGAAGATCGGAAAAGTTAGCATCATATTCGGCAGGCGTCAGCCGGCCCCTATGAATCCCAGTTTCCAGTCGTCCCATTGAAGTTCCCTCTTATAGTAAACGGCCAGTGGCAAGAACGGTAACTCAGGATAAAAAATTTATCAAACGGTAAATTTTTGCGTTTTTCTTTGCTGTATTGCAGCCTGAAATGTGTCGTCGGGACGTGCCAGGGTGGTCCCAAAAAAGTCATGCAACTGCTTAATTTTGCTGTGATTTTGTGAATATAGCGAGTAATGGAGTCCGAAGCCCACGAGGCTTTGCCGTCGAAGCGGAGCAGGAGGCCGACTGCGCTACGGATCATTTTGCCAATGCGGTGCGGGTGAAGAAAAAGCGAATTTTTTTGCCTCCGGATGGAACCAAGGCCCGGCAGCATCGTTATTAGGATGTCCTGTCGATGATCGCATCCCCCTGATGCACGCCCAATAGCATCACAGGACTTCTACTCACGGTCCCCTCCCGATGAGTGCAAAGCAGCCAGTGCGTCGCCCTCGCACTGGCTGTTTCTTTTGCCTTGCGGATCGGCGCCTGTCAGGCGGATCAGCGGCGTCTCAGGATCTCATATTCAGTTTCGGGAATGGTGAGGCGATAGCCGATGCTTCCATCACCGATGGCAAAGTCGGCGCGGCCATTCATGGAAGTCGGTACGACACGCTCGAGCACCGTGCGGCTGAAGCTGTTGTCCTCGAATTCATGGTCGTTGGGCGTATAGAAACGCTCCGACCATGCCACCTCGATCGCCTTCTTGCCATCGAGT
Organism: Rhizobium sp. A22-96; assembly: GCF_053521805.1. Classification (NCBI taxonomy): domain Bacteria; kingdom Pseudomonadati; phylum Pseudomonadota; class Alphaproteobacteria; order Hyphomicrobiales; family Rhizobiaceae; genus Rhizobium; species Rhizobium sp. A22-96. The sequence goes on along the minus strand of NZ_JBNWDQ010000002.1, from coordinate 781,433 downwards.
TCGGCTTCCTTGCAATTCAGCGTGATGCTGGTCGCTCCCGCCGAAATGGCGCCATGCGAGGCGGAGTTGACGATCAACTCGTGCAGGGCAAGTCCCAGGTGCACGGCTGCATTGGGTGTCAGATGTGCATTGATGCCGTAGATCGGCATGGGTACGCCGGCATCGGGCCAGTAGGGCGCGAACTGCTTTTCCGCAAGTTCGAACAAATAGGCACCACGCCAGCTGGAATCGGTGATGAGATCCTGTGAATTCGACAGGGATTGCAGCCGGCCACGGAATTTGATCAGGAAATTGTCGACTGAAAGAGTATGGCGCGCGGTCTGCGTTGCGATGCCCTGAATGATCGCCAGAAGGTTCTTCGAGCGATGCGATAGCTCGCGCAGTAGCGACTTCAGCACTTTTTCGCGGTGGCGGCTTTCGGTGATTTCAGAGATGACTGACAGTACGCCCTGCGGCTTGCGGCCGCCAATGCGCTCTATCTTCAGCTCGTAGATGCGTATGCCATCGCCGCTTGGAATTTCGACTTCCGCCGTGGCCGGCTTGCCGGTTTCGAGCACCCCTCGCTTCAGGCGCAAGAGGTGCTCTCCATCCTTCTCGCCGAACAAATGCCAGTCATTGCCGCCAATCACGAGGGATGGCTGCAGATGATCCGGCAGATTGTCGGCATACCGTATTGCCAGAGCTTGGTCCTGAAACAGGACCCACACGTTGGCGCTCGCAAGCGCCCGCTCCATCAGAGCGGCTTTGCCTTCCAAACTCAAAGGCGCGCCGGGTAATGGTTCAGACGTATTCACCCGCTTGCCTTTCACTCGAATTTCGAGAGCCCCGCCGATAGGGCATTCTCACTCGCAAGAATTCGGACCGACCTATAAAATTACCCGGTATAACAGTCCGTAAACCGGCCGCATTGAATCTCAACGCCCGGCTGTGATCTTTGTTCCGCAGCAGGGTTTCCAATCGAATTAGGCCGCCACCTTTGTGGTTTCGTTGAAGAAAAGCGCCTGGCTGATGAGTGCCTTCACCATGTCGGGGTTGAACGGCTTCGTGACGAGGAAGGTCGGCTCCGGCCGTTCGCCCGTCAAAAGGCGCTCTGGGAATGCGGTAATGAAGATCACAGGGATATTGGCCGTCTTCAGGATGTCGTTGACGGCGTCGATGCCCGAACTGCCATCGGCAAGCTGGATGTCGGCAAGAACCATCCTCGGCTTCGTTGCATTGTAGAGCGCAACCGCTTCGGCATGGGTGCGGGCAATGCCGGTCACGCGATGTCCGAGGCTTTCGACCATCTGCTCGATATCCATCGCGATCAGCGGCTCGTCCTCGATGATCATGATTTCCGTGGCTACCTGCCGCGAAATTTCCTGCGACGCAGTGTCGAGCAGATGCATGGCATCGCTTTCCGAGATGTCGAGGATGTCGGCGATCTCGCCGAGGCGGAAACTTTCGACGGATGCGAGCAGGAACGCCTGGCGCGCGCGCGGGGAGACCTTGGAGAGGTTCACTGTTGCGCGCTGTTCCCAGGCGAAGGGCGAGATTGGTTCGGGAATCTGAAGGGATACGGAACCGAACAGCTTGGTGAACAGTTTATAGAGTGCAACGCGGTCGCTGTCGGTATCCGGGAATATGGAGATGTCGGTGATGATGGCTTCCAAAACCGCAGCAACATAGGCGTCCCCGGACGTCTGCGTTCCAGTCAAAGCACGTGAATAACGACGCAAATAGGGGAGGTGCGGCGCAATGCGTGTGGAAAGTGTCATCAAGGGCTCCCGCCTTTTATAAAATTCTAATTTAAATACAGCACAGAGGGCTGCGATGACTAACAAACGTCAGTTCAGTAAAAAAGTTCCTCTTTGTCGGAACTTTTTTTAGCTAGTCGCATTACAATGCTTACAATCGGCGGGCTTCATCCTTTACGAGTCGTTACGAAGCTGTTTGGACGAGCTGGACTGTTCTCCTGAACGGCGAGGCGGAAAGGCATGTCCTACCCATGAACGCGAGACAATTGAAAAAGCGAGCAGGCTAAATGACAGTTCAAAATCACGAGGACGCAGACACCAAGACATCCGACCTGCGCGCAATCGATATCCTCGACCCCAACAATCAGATCGGCAACAGGCTGCGCTCCTTTTATGCTGCAGTGCAGGACGAAGCCATTCCCGATCGCTTCCTTGATCTGCTCGAGAAGCTGGATCAGGCCGAGCGCTTGGCTTCCTCGAACGTCTCTAAATAGGAGGTGGGCGAGATGGAACCGCAATCGAGCTTCAAGCGCGAACTCCTGTCGGCTCTTCCGAGCCTGCGAGCCTTCGCTATTTCTTTGACCGGTCGCCATGATCGGGCAGACGATCTTGTCCAGGATACGATCATGAAGGCCTGGGCCAAGCAGGATCATTTCGAGATGGGCACGAATATGAAGGCCTGGCTCTTCACCATCCTGCGCAACGAACTCTATAGCCAGATGCGCAAGAGCGGCCGCGAGGTGCAGGATAGCGACGGCATCTTCACGGAATCGATGGCAACCCATCCATCGCAATATGGTGCGCTCGATCTTCAGGATTTCCGCAAGGCGCTCGATCAGTTGCCGCCGGATCAGCGCGAAGCCATCATCCTCGTTGGTGCTTCCGGATTTTCCTATGAGGAGGCCGCCGAGATTTGCGGCTGCGCAGTCGGCACGATCAAGAGCCGCGTCAACCGCGCCCGCCAGCGCCTGCAGGAATTGCTCGGCATTTCCGGTGAAGCGGACTTTGGTCCGGATGCCACTTCGGCACCGCTGACATCAAAGGCATTTGCCTTCTAAAGAAAAGGCCCGGTCCAAAAGACCGGGCCTTTTCCTATCTCATTCATGTGTGGTGACGGACGTCGCTTCCCTACGAGATTACGAGGGAAGCCGGAATTTCAATCGTCTTCGCTGCTCGTTCCGAACATATTGCCGAACAACAGGGCCGCGGCGATCGCCGCAGTCATCAAAGGCTGCTTTTTTACGAGCCCAAGTACGGTGACCGCGATCGATTCCATTGCAAGGCGACGTTCCCGCGCACGCCGCTGTTCCTGCTTGTCGATGATCGCCATGATGACAAGTACGATCAGGCCGAGCAGCAAGGCTCCCGCGCCGATGAAGAGTGCCGAGGCCGCGGCGCCATATATCGCCGCAAGCCAGATGGCGGCCGCCACGAGAAAGAAAGCATAGGCCGTCAACAGCAAGAGTAACGCAACCGCGATAAAAATACCGTTGCGCTTGGTTCGCGCAACGGTACGGCTCAATTTGCCTGACAGGAGCAGGCCCAGGATCGAGGTCAGCATTCCGCCTCCCTAGCGGCGAGACAGAAGCAGGGCGACCGCCAAGCCGAATGCCGCAGCAGCGCCTATGGTGGCGACCGGATGCTGACGAACGGTTCTGCGAACTTCGCGCGAACCCTTGGCATAGCCGCGCTGCAGTTCCTGCAACAGTTCCTCGCCGCGCACTGTCAGATCGTCCAATCCGGACTCTGCGCTTGCACGCAATTTCTTGCCCTGCTTTGCGCCGTTCTGGCTGATCAGCTTGGCAAAGGCCGCAACTTCTTCGCGCAGCGCTTCGATCTGGTCCTCGATGCTTGCCTCGACGTCTTGCAGGCTGCTGCCATTACGCTTGCCTCGGGCCGAATGCAGGATGGATGTAGCCATGTCTAGCTCCCTTTGCTTTAAGTAGGCGCCCGAAAAGCGCCTGTTGTTCGCGATGACCGGACGTTATCCGACACACTAGTTTGTCTCGCGTGCGGAGCATCAATTCCGATCGCTGCACCTCAACGCGCGGCTGTAGCAAAAGGTTCCGGAACAGGTGGCGGAAGCAGGGTCAGTCGATGAGCGCGCTATGGGCGAGCACGAAGGGAGCGCCATCGGCGGGAACGCGGTTGACCCGCAGATTGCAGCCGAACACATCCTGAAGATGCTGGTCGGTCAGGGCTTCCCTGACCGAGCCCGCAGTCTGCAAACGACCGCTCTTGAGCAGGACCATCCGATCGGCAAAAAGCGCGGTCAGGTTGAGATCGTGCATGACGGCGATGACACCGCCGCCACGGCGGCAGAACTGCCGGGCAAGCGTCATGATGGTGAGTTGATGGCTGATGTCCAGGCTGGAGACTGGCTCGTCGAGGAGCAGCCAGCAGGGTCTGCCATCGATGACCGGTTCGGAAATCTGGCAAAGCACGCGGGCGAGTTGCACGCGCTGCTGTTCGCCGCCTGACAGTTCCTGGTAGAAACGCCCCTGGAAGCCGGCGAGATCGACAGCGGCGAGTGCCTCGGCCGCCGTGCGATCGGCCTGCTCCGGATGACGGTTGCGCCCGCTGGTGAGGCCCATGCGGACGATTTCGCGCACGGTGAAGGGGAAGGAGATCGAGCTTGCCTGCGGCAGCACCCCGCGCATTTCGGCGAGCTGCCATGGCTCCAGGCCACGGATTTCAGAGCCGTTCATGTGCACCGAGCCTTGATAGGCCAGTTCGCCCGAAATGGCCTTCATAATGGTCGTCTTGCCGGAACCGTTCGGCCCGCAGATCGCCGTCAGCGTTCCGGGCTCGGCGGCGAAAGACACGTCCTGCACGATGGTCTGGCCCGCAAGCCGGACAGCGAGATTGGAGACCTGGATCATCGTTGGCTCACAGGCTGAGGCGCGAGCGCTGCCGCAGCAGCATCCAGAGGAAGAACGGCCCGCCGACACCGGCCGTCAGAATGCCGATCGGCAGTTCGGCCGGGGAAACGATGGTTCGGGCAACCACATCGGCAACGATCAGCAACGAGCCGCCGAGCAGAGCCGAGGCCGGCAACAGGAAGCGATGGTCCGGTCCGATGATCATGCGCAATATATGCGGCACGACGATGCCGACGAAGCCGATGCCGCCGCTGACGGCAACAGAAGCGCCAACCGCCGCCGCCACGCTGACGATCGCGATGTTCTTCAGCCGTTGAACGGCCACGCCCATGTGAAATGCTGCGGCTTCGCCGAGCGTCAGGGCGTTCAAGCCTCGCGCCATGAAGGGAAGGGGCAGAAGCGACAGGATGATGATCGGGCCGGCGCCCATGACCTTGCTCCAGGTCGAGCCGGCGAGCGATCCCATGCTCCAGAAGGTGAGGTCGCGCAATTGCCGGTCGTCGGCCATATAGATCAGAATTCCTGTCGCAGCCAAAGCGAGAGAGCCGAGAGCGATGCCCGCCAGCAGCAGGGTGGCTATGGACGTCTGCCCATGCCGGGTTGCCACCTTATAGAGCAGCAGTGTCGTCACCAGGCCGCCGATGAAGGCCGCGATCGGCAGGGAAAAGATGCCGAATATATGTACGACCGGAGCCAGCACGCCACCGCCGAGAACGATCATGGCGACTGCACCAAGGCTGGAGCCGGCGGAAACACCGATCAGGCCTGGATCGGCCAGCGGATTGCGGAAGAGGCCCTGCATGACGGCGCCGGAGACGGCAAGGCCGCCGCCGATCAGGAAGCCGAGTATCGCGCGGGGCAGGCGTATGTCGAAGATGACGATGCGGTCGCGATTGCTGAGCGCGCTATCGGCACCGCCGCGCACCATGCTGGCGACAACGTCGATCACGGAAGCGTTGGAGGCACCCATCGTGATCGAGAAGGCGAAAGCTGCCGCCGAGATGAGAACGAGGGCGGCAAGCACAAGGAACGCAAGCGCCGTGCGATCCCCGTTGCGATGACGTGCCGTCGTTTGCGACATTTGCTTCAGCCCCGCCACGGCATCGTTGAATGCCACGTCAGCCTCCGTAGATAGCCGCGTTCAGCTCGCGAATGGCGCTGGCGGTGCGTGGTCCGAAGCCAAGCAGATGCAGGCCATCCATCCGAATGACTGCCTTGTGGCTGGCTGCGGGCGTCAGCGAAATAGCCGGTTGCTTCAGCAGATCTTCGTTCGACATCGACAATGGGCCTTCGCGGTCCATAATGAGGATGACGTCGGGCTTGGCTTCGATGATCGCTTCGTCGGTCAACGACTTGTAGCCGCTAAAACCGGTGATCGCGTTGAGGGCGCCGGAGAGCTTGATGATGCCATCGGCGGCCGTATCGGTACCCGAAGCGAGGATCTTGCCGTTCTGATTGCTGAGTATGAAGAGGACGCGCTTGCGCTCGACCTCCGGGCGCTTGGCGGAATCGACGATGGCGGCATCCAGATCGGCTGCGACCTTGTTTTCCAGCGCCTTTGTCTTTTCCGGTACGCCGAGCAGCGAACCGACGACCTCGATCTTCTTCAGGATGCCGTCACGGTCATAGGTCTGCGGCACGGTTTCGAAAGGCAGGCTGGCATTATGCAGCACCGCCAGAGCTTCCGGCGGACCGGAGCCCTCGACAGCGATGATGGCGCTTGGATTGACCGCCAGTATTCCTTCCGGAGACAGCGCCCGCATATAGCCGACATCGGGAAGCTTGGTTGCTTCTTTCGGATAAAGGCTGGTGGAATCGCGTGCGATCAACCGCTTCTCTTCGCCGAGCGCGTAAATGATCTCGGTGACGTCGCCGCCGATGGAGACGAGGCGCGTGGTATCCAGCTTCTTGGTCGTCTCGGCGGCGTGAGCATGGCGCACGAGGCTGCCATATCCGGCAATGGGATTGGCGGGTACGAGCGGCAGGGTCATCACCACCAAGGTCAATGCGACTTCCCAAGGCTTGATGCGCTTGAAGTTCTTAAACATCGTCATGGGCCACTTCTTATGCAGCGACGCTGGCGCCGGCTCTCGTCAGATTTTCGATGATGACGCGCCAGTCGGGGCGCTCGTCGAAGCCTTCTTTCCGTTTGCCGAAGAACTGGATGATCATCTCGCCCTTGGCGTTGTAGGCTTCCACGGAGCTGACATGCCCGTCCTTGGTCGGCTTGCGCACGGCCCAGGCCTCGGCAATGTGATCCTGGCGAAGGTGCAGGTGGAAAGTCGGGTCCATGACGTTGATCCAGGGGCCCATGGTCTGGACATTGAAGATCGGGCCGGAGTGGATCTGGACCGTGCCTTCGTTGGCGACGAAGCACATGATCGGCAGACCTTCGCGCACCGACGCATGCATCATCTCGGCGACCGCGCCCGTTTCCAGTTTCCAGGCATAGTCGTCGCCGACGGTTCGGATCGCTTCCTGGCGGCCGATCTTCAGCTTCTTGAGCATGCCGAAGAATTCGTGCGTGTCGGTCATGCGGCTCCAGTGATCGCGCAGCTCGTCGCGGCTGACGTCGCCATCGGTGGCGCCATTGTCATAGCCGGAGCGATCCTCGGCGAATTCCTGCGACTGATCGTCAAGCCGCAGCTCGGCGACCATGGCATGATAGGCATCGACATTCGAATCAGGGCGCAGATGCACCTTGTGAACGGCGTCGCCGGCCTTGTCGAAAAACTGCAGGCTCAGCTTCTGCTGGTCGCCGTCAGTCTTGGTGACGGCGAAGGCATGCGCCCAGCGCTTCGGGAAAATGCGCAGATCGATATTCTCGCCGAGAACGATTGCGGCGTGGACACCGGTCTTGATGTTTTCGTAGACGCCGATCTTCTCGTGGACGGCGCTTTCGTTGCGCGACAGGGCCATGACTTCGCCGAGCGAGGCGATCCGCTCCAGAAAGCGGTTGGCGTCTGCGTCGATGCGGATGGCTGAAATGCCGACTTCGGCAGCGACCAGGGCTGCTTCGGAAATCTCGAGGCAAGCTGCGATATCGCGCTCCCGCATCTTCGGGTTTTCGGCGCGGAAGGCGCGAATGGCGGCTGGGGTTGGTCTGGTCGTCTCAGTCATCTGTCATGCCTATTTGTTGAGTATGAGCTTGCCTTGGCGCGTGATCTTCATTCGATAGATAACGCCTTCATGCTTGATCATAATTTCGGTCTGGCCCCGGAAAATATCCGTGCTCTCGACAATTCTTACCTGCGGTGCCGTCGTGCTTTGAGCCGGCGGCGTTGGGGTCTTCTCAGCAATCATCCCGTTTAGTTTTGCCTGAAAATTCATCGTGGGCCGAACCCTTGCTCGGCCAAATTTATCTTGACTTGCATACTCATGGTTTCATAAAGACGCAATAGAAGACTGACAAAGTCAAGTTTAAAAATTCGACGATGCACGCCTAAGCGGTTAGCCGGGTCAACAGTCGTCAAAACCATATTCGGAGATATGTCGATGCTGACGAAAACGATCCTGGCGCTCGCTATTTCGGGGATGTTTGCAACGGCATCCTGCGCACCGGCATTCGCCCAGGATGCAAGCGCCGCGCCGGCTCCAGCCGCGGCCAACCACAAGCTCAATGTCGAGCTCAATGCGCTGGCTCCGTCCCAGAAGGGCTGCATGATGACCTTCGTTGCCGAAAACGACATGGCGACGCCGATCAACAAGATCTCCTTCGAGCTCGCCTTCTTCAACGACAAGAATGCGGTCGACCGCGTCACCGTTCTCGACTTCCGCGACCTGCCGCTCGGCAAGAAGCGGGTGCGGCAATTCGACATGCCCGGCGTGAAGTGCGAGACCGTATCGCGCATCATCATCAACGACACGCCGGTCTGCGATGGCCCGGCGGCGGGTGAGTGCAAGGCCGCGTTGACGACCCGCTCCCAGACCTCCGTTCCTTTTGAAGGTTGACGGCCATGGCGACGCGCTCGGTCAAGGTTTCCATGGAGCGCCGCCGTGCGAACGGTGGCATGAATGACAACTATCCGAGTGTGCTGCCGGGCCACGAGCTTACCGGCCTCGAGGGCGTACCGCGCCCGCCGGCTGGGGAAGCGGTGTCTCACTACAGCCGTTTTACGCAGATTGATTCCTTTCCGGAGCATCCGAGCGAGCCTGCTCCGGTTGAGGCAGCCGAGCAGTTGCCGATGGACGCAATGCCCGAGAGGGCCGGCAAGACCATTGTGGCACGCGGAACGTCGCTGATCTTTTCCGGCATGGGGTCCTGCCTGTTCCATGCGATCGTGGTCGCAATTCTGCTGATCACCTTTGTTGCCACGCCGGAAGAGGCACAGGAAGAGGCGGGCGATACTGTCAGCGTCATCATGATCGGTAACTCCGATACCGACCAGATGGCCGCGGGAGAGGAGAACGAGCAGCCGCAGCCGGAACAGGTGACGGCCGAAGCAGTGCAGCCACAAACGGTTCAGCCGACCGAGGTGACGCCGGAAGAAACACAGGCGCCGCAGCCCGATGTCGTTCAGCCGCAAACGACGGAAGCGCAGCCCGTCAAGACGGCGGAGGCCGTTCAGCCGGTCGAGCAGCCGCAGATATTGGCGACGCAAGCGCCGGCTGAAACGACAGTCGTTCAGCCTGTTGACCCGGTCCAGCCTGTCGAGAATGAAGTGGTCGAGGCGCAGCCGGTCGAGCCGGCGCCGGAAGTCGTGACGCCGGTTGAAAAGCCGAAGCCGGTCGAGAAGCCGAAGGAAATCAAGAAGCCGGTTGCTAAGATTGTGAAGGCCAAGTCGGGGTCGAACGGCGAGAACCAACAGGATTCCAAGAGAGGATCCGTAGACGGTACCGAGGCGGCGCAGTCTGATAATAATTCAGTTGCAAATGCGCGGCGCACTGGAGCAGGAACTGCTGAGATTGCCAATTATCCAGGCAAGGTTCAGTCGCGTATTCGCCGAGCCGTTCGACTGTCGTCGAAATATCAAGGAGGGATCACAGTGCGTGTCCGCCTAACGATTGGTTCAAGCGGCAATCTGGCCTCGATGTCTATCGCCCGCAGCTCAGGTATTCCTGAGTTGGATGAAGCGGTCACCGATGGCATCCGTCGGGCTGCGCCATTCCCGCCGTTGCCGTCGGAATGGGGCAAGCCCAGTTGGTCCTTCACCCAAGAGGTCCAGGTCACAGGACGCTGAACCCAAGAATGAGCGGCCGCCTCGTCAGCCGGACAAGATTGAAATTGGCCTGTTCGCTGTCGATGAGACGGATTGATTTCATCGAACGCACCTTATCCGCATGAGATTTTGAAACGGCGCGTACTGTCACATTAAAATATGATCAAAACTCTCAACTTTATACTTTACTCCAAAACTCATGTTTAATATGGTTGTCTCGTGCTCGATGGAATCGAGCGCGCAAGAGCAACCAGCAAACGGGTGATGTATGGCGCGTAAGGGGAAGAAGGATTTTGGCCGCGAGAACCGCCAGGCGCAGACGCCGGCCCCGGTTCCGGCGAAATCCGGTCTCGACGTCCGCAGTTTTCTCTATGTCGGCGGCCGTGATTGCCAGGTTGCGCATCTGCGCCAGATCGCCAGCAATTTCGGGGCGGAATTGATCCATCACGATGGTGGTCTGCGCGAGGCGGTATCGCGCATCGATACCGTGTTGCCTTCGGTCGACTGCGTCTTCTGCCCGATCGACTGTATCAGCCACGATGCCTGCCTGCGGGTGAAGACCGGCTGCAAGAAGTTCGGCAAGACATTCATTCCCTTGCGCAATGGCAGCAAATCCAGCCTCGAGCGCGCATTGCAGACCATGAAAGAACGAGAAATTTCCCAATGATCAACAATGGCCCTGACGGGTTCATGCTGATCGGCCTGCATAAGCTGGCTGCGCAGAATGGCGATGGGCTGGTGCCCGAACTTTACGAGTTATTGATGCGTCGAGCAGAAGAACAGCAGCGTGCTGCCAACGTCACGTCCTTCCCTTCATGGAAGGCGCGGCGCCCGGGTGAAATGCCGGACAGCCCACTGGACGAGATCACGCGTGACGGCGCAAATGTCGTTGCCTTTGCGCCGGGCGTGGATAAAACTGTCCCGCGTCGCAAGAAGGTCTGATCGTTCGAACGAGGTCGCCATGTATATCGCCATGAACCGCTTCAAGGTCGTCATCGGTTTGGAGGGCGAGTTCGAAGAGGTTTGGCGAGGGCGCGATTCCCGGCTTTCCGAAGTGCCGGGTTTCCTTGAGTTCCGTCTCTTGCGCGGCAAGGCGAATGTGGACGAAGGCTATACGCTGTTTTCCTCGCATACGACCTGGTTCAGCGAAGAGGATTTCATCAACTGGACGAAATCCGAGCATTTTCGCGCGGCACACCGCAATGCCGGCGACAACAAGCGTCTCTATTGGGGACCGCCGCAATTCGAAGGTTTCAGCGTGGTTTCAGGGATCTGAGAGGGTGTAGCCCATCGGCCGTTCTGAAGCACCAAGATCGATTGCTCTCTATGCTCTTGAAGTGCCTGGTCTGAAGAAGGCGCCGATTGCTATGACGGCCCAACCCGCAATCATGCCCAATCCGCCGGTCGGCGCGGCCATCGGAAACAGCGAGCTGCCGCCGAAGTGGCGGTTGATGAGATCACCAGCGAAGATCAACGTTCCCAATCCCAGCAGCAAGGCCGCGACCGGTGCCGTGCGGATGCGGTCATAGCCGGCATAGAGCGCCAACAGGGCAGGGGCGTGGGCGAGGCACATGGTGGAGGCAGCGCCGAGGAAATGCGTGTCGCCGCCATGCGTGGCCGCCGCCGCAAGCGCCACTCCACCGCCGCCGAGGATGCCGGCAACAAACAGGGTGGCTGGACGGATTATGGCGCCAATGCTCATGTCTTTCTCATTCCCGGTTCTGCATGTGGAAGGCCAGCCGTTCGATCGGCTCCCAGATGATGGTTCGCAGCTTTTCGTTTTCGATGGTCTCGTCCATGGCGCGCCGAAAACAGAGCAGCCACTCGTCACGTTCCAGAGGGCCGATGGCGGCGACGAAATGCCGGCTGCGCAGGCGGGGATGGCCACGTTTCTCGATGTAGAGCTGCGGCCCGCCAAGATAGCCGGTCAGATATTCGTAGAATTTCTCCTGCGAGCCCTCGAGGCTCGGCGGATGCACGGCACGACAATTGGCTGCTTCCGGCAGCGTGTCCATCAGTTCGTAGAAGCGCGCCGTCAGCGCGCGCACTGTCCGGTCGCCGCCGATTGCTTCGTAAAGTGTGATGGTTTCTCCGCTCAAGCCACGACCCCTGTTTGTGATGTCCTACATGGCAACTGACGGACAATGCCGCAACCGTCGATCTGCCCGGTGCGGCGTTTCGGCGCTGCCTTATTTGCTGGTTGTCAGGTGGAAAGCATCGCTTTCCCCGGGAACGAGCTCAAGCGGCCAGGTCGTCTGCCGGTTCGTCTTGGGGTAGATATGATTGTAGGCGGGCATGCTGGACAGCAGGATTTCCGCCAGTTCGACGCCGAGATCGTGGAGCGAGGTGCGAAAGCAGGTCAGCGCCGGCTGCAGGAATTTGGCGCGCGGCGCCTCACGAAAGCCGACGACGGCAATATCGCGGCCGGGAATGATGTCAGCCTCCATCATTCGTCGATAGAGACCGATGGCCATCAACTCATAGATCAGGATGACGGCTGTCGGCCTGTCTTCAAGGCGCAGCAGTTCGTCGGCGACCTGATAGCCACCCTGTTCGCTCGACTTGGCGCGGATCACCAGCGCCGGGTCATAGGCAATGCCGTGCCGCTCCAGCGCGCGGCGATAGCCTTCGGCAAAGACGAAGCCGAGGTTGATGTCGCTGGCGGGGGTGCTGATGGCAATGCGGCGGTGCCCATGTGCCACGAGCCGGTCGATCGCGCAATTGGCGACGCCGTCGAAATCGAGGTCGGCCCAGGGGTGCTGCGTGCCCGAGAGGCTGCGGCCAAGCGCTGCGAAGGGGATCTTCGCCTTGGCGAGCAGATCGAAGCGCTTGTCGACGCGCTGCGTCTCCGAAATGATCATCGCGTCGGCGATGCGTCGCGCCACCATGCGCTTCAGATACTCGTAGGGATCTTCGTCATTCGGGCAGGGGAGCATGATCAGATCGAGGTTGTGGCGCGAGAACACGCTCTGCAGCCCGCCCGTCACGGTCAGGAAGAAATTGTCGCTGTTTTCAACGGTTTCCTTGCTGGACTGGATCATCAGGCCGATGACGTTCGTCGTGCCCTGCCGAAGGCTGCGCCCCGATTGGTTGGCGACATAGCCAAGCTGTTCGGCGGCGGCGAGTACGCGCTTGCGGGTCTCCTCGTTGACGTCGGGCTTGCCGTTCAACGCGCGAGATACTGTGCCGATCGAGATATCGAGATGCTCGGCAAGCTGACGAATTCCCTTCATCGGCCGCGGTGTTCCTCCATGCGCCATTTTCCGTAGTCCTCCTCTATTGACACAGGAAAATCTTTTCGCATAGTATCGTAAACGTTTACGGAGTGCGTGTCATGAGGGGTTAGACACCACCCGCTGGAGGACATCGTGAAATTTAATGCCATTTTGTGCGGGTGCGGAGCTATGTCCAAAGGCTGGCTCAGGGCCATCGCCTCGACGCCGTCGCTTGCCGACTCCATTCAGATCGTGGGCCTGGTTGATCTCAACCGGACGACCGCGGAGAATATTGCCAAAGAATTTGCCCTCGACAATGCCGTCATCGGCTCTGATCTGGCCGAGGTCATCGCCGCGACGAGGGCTGATCTGGTTTTCGACGTCGTCATTCCGGCCGCGCGTTTCGGCGTTGTCTCGACGGCGCTGAAGGCCGGTTGCCACGTGCTGAGCGAAAAGCCGATGGCGACGTCGCTCGCCGAGGGTGCGGCGCTGATCGATCTCGCCGCTCAAGCCGGCAAGGTCCATGCCATCATCCAGAACCGCCGCTTCATTTCGGGGATGCGCCGCTTGCGGCGTTTCGTGGAGGAGGGGGCGATCGGCGAACTCACGGGCATTCATTGCGATTTCTTCCTCGGGCCGCATTTCGGTGGTTTCCGCGAGGAAATGGACAATGTCCTGCTGCTCGACATGGCGATCCACACCTTCGATGCCGCCCGTTTCGTGTCCGGTAAGGTGCCGGTCTCGGTCTATTGCGTCGAGAAGAATCCTGTGGGTTCCTGGTACAAGCACGGGGCATCGGCCCATGCGCTCTTCGATTTTTCCGACGACGTCGTCTTCAGCTATCGCGGCTCCTGGTGTGCCGAGGGTCGACGCACGAGCTGGGAAAGCCAATGGCGGCTGACCGGCAGCAAGGGCATGCTGACCTGGGACGGCGAAGAGAATTTCGAGGCGACCATTGCCGGCCATGAGCCGGGACTGTTGCACGGCTTCACCCCGATCGAGGTTCCCGGCCCGAAGCATGAGGAAGAGACGCATGGTCACGCCAGCGTCATCGCATCCTTCATCGAAGCGATAAGAACGGGCAAGGCGCCCGAAACGGAAAGCCGCGACAATATTCGCAGCCTCGCCATGGTTCTCGGCGCGATCGAAAGCGCCAAGACTGGCCGGCGCGTCGACATTTCAGCACAAGGACAGTGAGACCATGACCAATCCGGCAAAGGCCATCCGCATCGGCACGATGATCAGGGCGACGAACGAGGATGCCGCCAAGAACATTGCCAAGATCGCCGATCTCGGCTTTGAAAGCTTCGAGCCATTCTTCTGGCAGACCACGAACGGCCAGAACCTCGCGGAACTCGGCAAACGCAGCCTGGACGCCATCGGCGATCGAGACATCACCATCTCGACCCTCGGCATGTTCGGTAACCCCCTTGAGGAGCGCGAGCTTGACCTGCAGACGCTGCAGGGCTGGAAGGATTGCATCGACAACGCCCATCATTTCGGCGCCACCTGCGTTGCCGGTTTCACCGGCCGCATCCGCAACAAGCCGCTCACGGAAAGCCTGCCGCGCTACAAGCAGGTCTGGAGCGAGCTTGCCAAGCGCGCTGCCGACAAGGGCATCAAGATCGCTTTCGAAAACTGCGCCATGGATGGCAACTGGGCGACCGGCGACTGGAACATCGCCCATAATCCCGATGCCTGGGAGCTGATGTTCAACGAGACCCCGGACGACAATCTCGGCCTGGAATGGGAGCCGTGCCATCAGATGGTCTATCTGATCGAGCCGCTGCCGCAGATCCGCAAATGGGCGAAGAAGATCTTCCACGTCCACGGCAAGGACGCGACGATCCGCTGGGATGTCATCAAGGAGCACGGCATTTTCGGCAAGGAGAAGTTCGTTTTCATGCGCACGCCGGGCTTCGGCGACAGCAACTGGACCGACATCATCTCCGAACTGCGTCTTGCCGGCTGGTCCGGTTCCATCGACATCGAAGGCTGGCATGATCCGGTCTATCGCGATGCGCTGGAAATGACTGGCCAAGTTCATGGCCTGAACTATCTGAAGAAAAGCCGGGGTGGGGACTTCGTCGAATAGCGCACGTATTTGCGAATCTGAATCGATTTAGGAGGCAAGTTGTGCGTTAATCAGATGCCCGGAGCGGCTGACGCTTCGGGCAAGACGGGCATCCAAACGGAGGAACTGCCGAGCGTCTGCTTCCTGTCTCATAGGAGAGGCGACGCCCGGCAAAAATGAGAGGAAAAGACCGATGGCAGCGCGAGCCATGCCATCGGACAAACACCGTCACGGTTCGCAGGTGGAGGAGAATATATGAGCATTTTTTCGAAGCTGGCGATCACCGCCGGCATGTCGCTTCTGTTGGCTGCCGGTGTGGCGCAAGCCCAGAGCAAGACATTTAACGTCTGGTGGTACGAACTTCCCGATACGCCTCAGGCTATCGCCTGGACGAAGGCGCTCGGCGTCTTCAAGGCCAAGCATCCGGACGTAACCGTGAATTTCGAACAGAAGACCTTCGATCAATTGCAGAAGGCCGGCAGTCTCATTCTCAATTCCGACCAGGCTCCTGACGTCCTCGAATACAACAAGGGCAACGCGACGGCGGGTCTCGTCGCATCGCAGGGCCTGCTGACGCCGCTCGACGACCAGTTCAAGGCGCGCGGCTGGGACAAGGTCCTGAACGAAACCAACACGCAGCTCAGCAAATATGATGCGAACGGCGTCTATGGCTCGGGCCCGATCATCGGCATCCCGGCGCTCGGCGAATTCGTCTCGGTCTTCTATAACATCGACATGTTCAAGGCCGATGGCCTGAAGGTGCCGACGACGCTGGCCGAGTTCGAGGCGACTCTCGACCACTTCAAGCAGAAGGGCATCACGCCGCTTGCCTACGGTACGGTGGATTCGAACGCGCAGCATCTGCTCTACACGCTGGCACTGACGCAGGCCGACGACACCTGGGTCAAGAACTACCAGGGCCTCAAGGCACCGCTCGATACGAAGCCCTTCCTGTTCGCCGCTCAGAAGATCGCCGACTGGGTGAGCAAGGGGTACATCTCGAAGGATTCGACGGGCCTCAAGGGCACGGATGCCGCCAACGTCTTCTCTTCGGGCAAGGCTCCGATGTTCGTCAGCGGCACCTGGAACAATGGCAACTTTGCCAACACCATCAAGACCTTCAAATGGAGCCAGTTCCTTTTCCCGACACCAAAATACACGGTCGGCTCGACGGGCAGCATGTTCATGGTGCCGAAGAGCGCCAAGAACAAGGATCTCGCCTATGAGTTCATCGATCTGGTGCTGAGCAAGGAAAATCAGAACGAACAGGCAAACCTCGGCGGTGTCGCAATCGATGCCGATCCGGCAGCCATCACCGATGAGGTCGGCAAGCGCAACGTCGAACTCTTCAAGCAGATTTCCGGCAAGGGTGGCCTCGGCTTCTATCCGGACTGGCCGGTGCCTGGCTATTACGAACTCCTGATCCAGGCGACCACCGGCCTGGTGAATGGTTCCACGACGCCTGATCAGTTGGCCGCACGGCTGAAGAAGGCCTACGACGACGTGCAGGCGGCCCAGTAACCCATCGGCGACAATCACAACGGCGGGACGGCTTTAAACGCCGCCTCGCCGTATCGGACTGGAGGAATTCGATGGACAAGTCGAGGAGCGCCGGCAGGGCGGGATACTATTTTTACATGTTCCCCGGCATGCTGGGGTTTACGGTCATCGTGCTCATTCCGCTGATTGCCAATTTCGTGATCAGCTTCACGACGTGGAAGGGCGGCGTCATTCCGCCTCGCTATGTCGGCTTTGATAATTATGAGAGGCTGCTGCAGGACGGCGCCTTCTGGGGTTCCATCCAGCACACGCTGCTGTTCATCATCTCGATGACGATCGTGCCCATTCTTCTGGGGCTGGTGCTGGCCGCGGTGCTGTTCGACTATATCAGCGCGCAATTCAACGAGACCTGGTCGAGTTTCTTTCGCGCCGGCTTCTATCTGCCGCAGATCCTGCCGCTGACCGCTGCCGGCGTTCTCTGGGGATGGATCCTCAATCCCATCGGCATCATCAATGCGGTGCTGAAGGCCATCGGCCTCGATTTCATGGCCAAGAACTGGCTGGGGGACGCGAGCTATGCCCTCTGGGCGGTTTCCGCCGTCATCGTCTGGGTTCAGGTCGGTTACTGCCTTGTCGTCTTTATGTCCGGGTTGGCGCGTGTCGACCCTTCGCTTTACGAAGCAGCAGAGCTCGACAATGCCAGCTGGTTCGGCCGCTTCCGCTCCATTACCATTCCGATGCTGATGCCCGAGATCTTCGTGGTCGCACTGACGACGCTGATCGCCGCCCTCAAGGTTTTTGCGCCGATCTATGTTCTGACATCAGGCGGCCCGGACAATGCGACGACCGTGCCATCCTACCTGTCCTATTACCATTTCTTCACGACGAACCGCGTCGGCTACGCAGCGGCAATCGCAACCTTGCAGACGGTGATGACCATCGTGCTCGGCATCGTGTTCCTGCGCATGCAATCGAAACAATCCGAGGGAGGGCATTGATATGACCGCCACGTCTTCGCTTTCGGTCCCGGTTGTCTCGGCGGATCATCGGCAGAGAAAGGGCTTCGGCCGCTGGGTCGTTCTGGCCATTCTGCTCGTCTTTCTGGCCGGAACGCTCTTTCCGTTCTTTCTGGCGGCCTTCAACGCCATCAAGACGCCTTCGGATTACGCTGCCAATGGCCCGCTTTCCTTCCCGCAGAGCTTCGATCTGACGGCGCTGAAGAACTTCTGGGATACGGTCAATTTCCCCCGCAAGCTCTTCAACAGCGTCCTGATCAGCGGATGCACGGCCATATTGGCCGTCGTCCTCAGCCTGCTCAACGCTTATGCCATCGGCATCGGCCGGGTGCGGGGTGGGCAGGCAATGCTGGTGATCTTGCTGATCGCCATCATGGCGCCGCAGGAGGCGCTGGTTTACCCGCTCTACTACATGGCCAAGCAGGTAGGCCTGTTCGACTCGATGCTTTCGGTGATCCTCATCATCGGCGTGTTGCATACCGCCTTCGGTACCTATCTTCTCTCGTCCGTCATGGCGACCTTCCCGCGCGAGATCATCGAAGCCGCGCAGATCGACAATGCGAGCCGGTGGCAGATCCTCTGGATGGTGATCGTCCCTGTGATGCGGCCGACGCTCGCCGTGCTTGCGACCTTCTTCTTCATCTGGACCTGGAACGAGTTTCTGATCCCTCTGGTGTTCCTGGTCTCCAACAACAATCAGACGGTCTCGGTCGCCATGGGTGTGCTTTCGGGCGCCAATACGCAGGAACCGACCGCGATTGCGGCGGCTTCGTTGCTCGGCATCACGCCAACGGTGATCTTCTTCCTGATTTTCCAGCGTACGCTCACACGGGGCGTGGCTGTCGGTGCGGTCAAATAAACCAATGCGGAAAGTCCCGTCCGGTCGGTCGTCATCCGGCAGGGCGGGATGCGATGAATGGCAGGTCTGACAAAATTCGAGTTTTCCGCAGGAGGAGAAATTGGCAGGAATCAACATCAAATCCCTCACCAAGCATTTCGGTGCCGTGCAGGTTCTCAACGATATCGATCTGACGATCGAGCGTGGCGAGTTCGTCGTTTTCCTCGGTGGCTCCGGTTGCGGCAAGTCGACATTGCTGCGGATGATCGCGGGTCTTGAGTCCATCACCAGCGGCGAGATCTGGATCGGCGGAAAGCGCGTCGACCAGCTGCCGCCGGGCGAACGCGGCGTATCGATGGTGTTCCAGTCCTATGCGCTCTATCCGCATATGACGGTACGCGACAACATGTCCTTCGGCTTGAGAAATATCAAAACGCCCAAGCATGAGATCGCAAGACGCATCGAGGAAGCCGCAAAGATCCTTGAGATGCCGCATCTTCTGGATCGCAAGCCGTCGGCATTGTCGGGCGGTCAGCGCCAGCGTGTCGCGATTGGCCGCGCCATCGTGCGCGAGCCGGATGTCTTCCTCTTTGACGAGCCGCTGTCCAATCTCGACGCCGGCCTTCGCACCCGCACCCGCGTCGAACTGGCGCAGTTGCATGAGCGCCTGGGCGCGACGATGGTGTTCGTCACGCATGATCAGGTTGAGGCGATGACGCTTGCCGACCGGATCGTGCTGCTCAACAACAAGAAGATCGAGCAGGTGGCGTCACCCGTCGAGATCTATACGCGGCCCGCAACGCGCTATGTCGCTCAGTTCGTGGGCTCGCCGGGCATGAACTTCATCAATATCGCCGGTGTCGGCGAGGCGGGCGGATTGGCAACGGCGACCTTGCCGGATGGTTCGGTCATCAGGACTGCCGTGCCGCTTGACGGTCTTTCGAATTCCGGATTGACGCTCGGCATTCGCCCCGAGCATCTGGTCGTTGCGGCTGCTGAGAAGGGCGATATTGGCGGGCATGTTGAGACTGTAGAGCGCCTGGGCGACCGATCGCTCGTCCATGTCCGGCTCAAGGATGGTTCGAAGATTATCGGTACGGATCCGGGCATGACGACCGTCGCCACCGGCGCGCCGATAGCGTTTACCGTCGATGCTGCAAAGGTATCGATCTTCGATGCGAATGATGTCGCTTATCATTGCGTGAATTGAGAGGAGAATGGCTCGGATGAGGTTCGGAATTCGTGAGTTTTAGGGTCGACGAATAGTTCATTGACGAAACCGTCCAACTGGTATGTTATGCCGCCATGTCTACTGCGCACCATAGGAAAAAGCAGCCTCTGTTCGTCCGCCAGCAATTGCTTGACGTGGCGGCGCGGCTGGCTTCGGAGAAGGGGATGATGGCGGTGACGCTGGATGCCGTTTCCGGCGCTTCCGGTGTCAGCAAGGGCGGATTGCTGCATCATTTTCCCAGCAAGAACATGCTGCTCGAAGCGCTGTTCGAAAGTCTGCTGGAGCGACTGGATGCGGCGATCGAGGAGGCGATGCGCGCAGACCCACTGCCGCATGGGCGCTTTACCCGCGGCTACCTTCATGCCTGCCTTGCACTGCGCGATCAACCGCAGGGTACGAAGGACTGGGCGCAGGTGACGATGGTGCTGCTCAGCGAGCCGCAATTGCGTCAGCGCTGGCGTGACTGGGTGCGCGAGCGCAGCGAGGAATATGTCGGAACGGACTCCTCGGTGGATGCGGCCATCGTCAGGCTGGCGACGGACGGGCTCTGGCTGGCCGATCTGCTCGGCAGCCGGGATATGGACGAGAGTGCCCGCCAGAGGCTTATCGATCGGCTTGTAGAACTCACACAGCTCTAGGAATATCGGAGAATACGGAATGGCGAACGCATCGGTCTATGCAATGCTGGTGGCTGCGATCGTGCTTGAGGTGATCGGTACGACGGCATTGCAAATGTCGCAGCAGTTCACGCGGCTTGGCCCTACGGTCCTGCTGGTGGTTTGCTACACCGCCGCCTTCTATTGTCTTTCGGTAACGTTGCGGGTGATGCCGGTGGGCATTGCCTACGCCATCTGGAGCGGGCTCGGCATCGTGCTGATTTCGGCGGTCGGGCTGGTGCTTTTCCGCCAGAAGCTCGACCTTGCCGCCATCATCGGCCTGGCGCTGATCATCGCCGGTGTCCTCATCGTCAATCTGTTTTCAAAATCCGTGTCGCACTGAAAAGACAGGTGTTTTTCATGGCCATTTTTGCCTTTGTCAAATCGCTTTGGACGCATTATGTCTTGCACTAAATGGTTCAAGTGGCTTGAGGTATAGCGTTTTCCCAAAGCGCTTTGGATCGCGTAAACTATTCAATTCCAATGGTATAAGAGGAGTGCCGTAATGACTATTCGTGCCGTCGTTTGGGGCGAGAACATTCACGAACAGACTAACAAGGTTGTCGCCGGGATCTATCCCGAGGGCATGCACAACACCATCGCCAAGGCGCTGAATGCCGACGCCGGTATTGAGGCAACGACTGCAACGTTGCAGGAGCCGGAACATGGTTTGACTGAGGCCCGGCTGAAGGACACCGACGTCCTGCTCTGGTGGGGTCACAAGGACCACGGCGCCGTCAAGGACGAGGTCGTCGAGCGCGTTGCCAAGCGTGTCTGGGAAGGCATGGGCCTCATCGTCCTGCATTCGGGCCATTTCTCCAAGGTCTTCAAGCGGCTGATGGGCACGCCCTGCGCACTGAAGTGGCGCGAAGCCGGCGAGCGCGAGCGCCTGTGGGTCATCAATCCGCGTCACCCGATCGCGGCCGGCCTCGGCGAGCATTTCGAGCTTGAAAACGAGGAAATGTACGGCGAGCAGTTTTCCGTTCCGGAGCCGCTCGAAACCGTGTTCATCTCCTGGTTCCAGGGCGGTGAAGTCTTCCGCTCGGGCATGACGTGGCGCCGCGGTGCGGGCAACATCTTCTATTTCCGCCCCGGCCACGAGACCTACCCGACCTATCACAACGACACCGTCCAGAAGGTACTGGTCAACTCCGTGAAGTGGGCACACAACCCGCTCGGCACGCAGGCAAGCATCCACGATGCGCCGAATGTGCCGGTTGAGAAGGCGCTGGAGCCGATCGTCGAGCGTGGCCCAAGACTGCACCAAGCCGGCGAAGCCGGTTATCGCTGAGGTAGGATATGCGTCTCATAGTAGTTGGCACGGGCGGCATGGCGAAGAACCATGTGGAGCATTTCGCCCGTATTCCCGGCGTCGAGATCGTCGGCGCCGTCGATACGGATGCGACGAGGCTCACCGCCTTTTGCGATACGTTCGACATCAAGAACCGTTTTCTGTCGCTGGACGAAGCCATCGCCTGGGGTGAGTTCGACTCGGTGACGAACGTCACGCCGGACAAGGCTCACAATCCGACGACCTTGCCGCTGCTTGCCGCCGGCAAGCACGTTCTCTGCGAGAAGCCTCTCGCGGAGAATTATGAAAAGGCGCTCGAGATGACGGAGGCTGCCGAGAGGGCAGGCGTCGTCAACATGGTCAACCTGACCTATCGCAATGTCGCGCAGCTGCAGAAAGCGCGTGAGATGGTGATTTCGGGCGAGATTGGCACCGTGAAGCATGTGGAAGCCTCCTACCTGCAGAGCTGGCTGGTTTCCAAGGCATGGGGCGATTGGCGCAGCGAGTCCAAATGGCTCTGGCGCCTGTCGACTGGTCACGGCTCGAATGGCGTTCTCGGGGACATTGGCATCCATATCCTCGATTTCGCTGCCTATGGCGCCGCGACCGATATCGATCATGTCTTCGCCCGTCTGAAGACCTTCAACAAGGCGCCGGAAGAGCGTATTGGCGAGTATACGCTCGATGCGAATGACAGCTTCTCGATGTCGGTCGATTTTGCCAATGGTGCGCTCGGCGTGGTGCATGCCAGCCGTTGGGCGACGGGACATCTGAACGAGCTGAAACTGCGCATCTACGGCGAACGCGGAGGCCTGGAAGTGTCCCACAGCCCCAATGGATCCGAGCTGCGGGGTTGCCTTGGCGACGACACCGAAACGGCGACCTGGAGGGTCATCGAAGTGCCGCCGGTGCTGACCAACTATCAGCGTTTCGCTGAAGCGGTCATGACCGGCACCAGCCAGGACCCGAGCTTTCGCCACGCGGCCAACTTGCAGCGCGTGCTGGATCTTGCCATGGTGACGGAGACGGAGCGGCGCGAACTGAAGGTTTGAGTTCATAGCGAACCTTCAGGCAACGTCTTGGGAGAACATGCATGTCCACCGAGGAAAAAGTTGCCAGCCACTACACCCATGGATCGCTGGAAACGGCGATCCTGAAAACGCTTGCCGATAGCGGCAGCGATATCGAGCTGCTTCGCGTCAGTGACCTTGCCGGTGTCGACGAATTCCATTTGGGGCGGCATGCGGCCACGGTGGAATTCGCGCGCGACCTCACTCTGGCCGGCGGGATGCGGCTTGCCGATATCGGTTCAGGCCTTGGCGGCCCCGCCCGTCATTTTGCCGATTCCTATGGATGCATTGTCTCGGGCATCGATCTCACCGAGGAGTTCGTTCAGGTCGCCAATTCGCTGACCGCTCGCTGCGGTCTGACGGAACTAGTATCCTTCAGGCAGGGGAGTGCATTGTCGCTACCCTTCGAAAGCGGTGATTTCGACCGTGCGACCCTCATCCATGTCGGGATGAACATCGAGGACAAGGCGAAGCTGTTTGCCGAGGTCCGTCGCATCCTCAAACCCGACGGCCGTTTCGGTCTTTATGAGATCATGCAGATGCGCGAGGGCTCGGTGCCCTATCCGATGCCCTGGGCGATGACGCCGGAGACAAGTTTCGTCTGCACGCCGGACGCCTATCGCCAAATGCTCGAAGAGGCGGGCTTCGTGGTGGAGCTGGAGCAGGACCGCAGTGCGCTGGCAATCCGCCTGATGCACGAAATGCGAGCCAAGGCCGCTGCGGGCGAGGGGAAGGGCATGGCAACGTTGATGGGGCCGAGAGCCTCCGAGCGCGGCGCCAATGTCAACACGTCGGTGGAAGGCGGCCTGCTCGCACCCATCGAGATGATTGCCAGAGCCGTGTGACGAAATCGGCGGCTTGCCGTTTCGCCGCATTGACAGCAGCCTGCCGGTTTTTGTATTGAAAATCCAACGGTAATGGATTTCTGCCGGGCCATGGTGGCCGAACCGCTGCTCTGAATTTTCCAGGGAAGCTGATGACTCCTACTCAACACGCCCAAAAGGCGAAGGAGTAGAGTCGTGCCCGTTTTTCCGCCGTTATCTTTTTCATGCTTCCTATCCATTGTCCCCGACAGAGCCAATTCCGGTGCTGCGGGAGGGGCGAACTGATGTCCGCATCTCTATTCCTACATGATCGTTTTCAGCAATTTCGCAGCCTGTTCAAATGGATCGCGCTTGTCGTGCCAATGGCGGTGGCCGTTGGCTCGCTCTGCGCGCTGTTCCTGTGGAGCCTTGATCGGGCAACGGCGGCGCGCTTCGAGCATCCCTGGCTGATCTTCCTCATGCCGGTCGCCGGCTTCGCCATGGTATGGGTCTATCAGCGCTTCGGCCGCGGAGCGGAAGGCGGCAACAACCTGATCGTCGATCAGATCCACGAACCCGGTGGCGGCGTGCCGCTGCGCATGGCGCCCTTCATTCTCGTATCGACGGTTCTGACACATCTGGTCGGCGGCTCCGCCGGGCGCGAGGGGACGGCGGTCCAGCTCGGGGGCAGTGTTGCGAGTGCCTTTGCAAGAATTTTCCGCCTCAGCCATGCCGAGATCCGCATACTCCTCATGGCAGGCATAGCAGCCGGTTTCGGCGCCGTCTTCGGCACGCCGATCGCGGGCGCGGTCTTCGCTCTCGAAGTTTTGACCATCGGGCGCATGCAATATGAGGCGCTGATCCCGAGCCTTGCGGCGGCGATAGCCGCCGACTGGACCTGCCATGCCTGGGGTATCGAGCACATCCAGTATCATGTCGGTTATCTCTCTGGCACGCCGGCGAGCAGCTTCCACCTCGAGCCACTGCTGCTCATCAAGGTCGGCGTTGCCGGCGTGCTTTTCGGCCTGATGGCGCGCTGCTTCAGCGAAGTCTCTCATATCGCCTCTGCCACCTTCAAGCGATTCTGCGCCTATGCGCCGCTGAGGCCCGTCATCGCCAGCGCGGTGCTGATCGGTCTCGTCTATCTGCTCGGCACGCGCGAATATCTGGGGCTTGGTGTCTGGTCGCCGAACTCGGGCGATGCGACGATCCTCGGCTTTTTCGATCCGGCGCAAGTCGATTACTGGAGCTGGTTCTGGAAGGCGGTCTTCACGATCGTGACGCTGAGTGCCGGCTTCAAGGGCGGGGAGGTGACGCCGCTGTTCTTCATCGGAGCGGCCCTTGGCAATGCGCTCGCGGCCATTCTCGGCGCGCCGGCAGATCTCTTTGCGGCACTGGGCTTCGTTGCCGTGTTTGCCGGTGCCACCAATACGCCGCTCGCCTGCATGATCATGGGCATCGAGCTCTTCGGCGCGACGCACACCGTCTACCTCGCCGTCGCTTGCTTCCTCGCTTATATCTGCAGCGGTCACACCAGCATCTATCTGTCGCAGCGTCTGGGGATCGCCAAGAGTGCGGCTTCCGGCGAGGTCACCGCGGATGTTCCGCTTCGTCATATTCGCGAGCAGGGATCGAAGGCGCGCGGCAAAAATGCCCGCAAGACCGAAAAGGCTTAACGCGAGACGACCGGTGATTGTCGAAAGTCTTGCGATGCTGATAGTCAGGAAGCCTCAGTCCGGATATCGTCCAACCACCGCAGGAGATTATCGTGATCTATCTTGTCGTTTTTCTCGGTGCTGGACTAGGGGGTGCCTGCCGTCTTGGCATCAACGAGATTGCGGCTCGATTGCTCGGAGTCGATTTTCCGTTCGGCACACTCATCATCAACGTCGTCGGGGCGTTCTTCATGGGCGTCCTGACGGAGTATTTCGTCTTTCGCGGCGGTGTGTCGCAGGAACTCCGGCTATTTCTGACGACGGGTGTTCTCGGCGGCTTCACGACATTTTCAACCTTTGCGCTGGAGAGCGTCGCGCTCTGGGAGCGAGGCCAATGGATGCCGTCCGTCGCCTATGTCGTACTGTCGGTTTTCCTGTCGATAGCGGCGCTTATCGCCGGATTAGCGATTGTCCGGCTAATAATTTCGGGGCAAACTGTCTGAGGAAAAGACATTGGCTGCCTTTGCCGCATTTTTGCCGATTATGAGGTGAAATCCTCCGGGAAATCGTCGAAGATTTCTTCCATGAGAAACCAACGCTGATCGCGAACGGACGCTCTTGCGAAATTCGACTATTCAACTCATATAATCGATTATTATGATCATCGCATAACCAAGGAGACGGGCGTCAATCAGGAACGGGCAGGTGAGCATTGACGATGTTAAACCTGTTGCCACCTTGCAATCCTCCTGCAATTCCCAGGTGGCAATGCTTCCTCTCGGACGGCCTTGAGACAGACATGACGGAGAGTCCTTTGAGCGCACCTGCTCCCACTTCCACAGAAACTCATGCTCCGGAACAAACCTTCGGCACCGCCGGCCTCGCGCCGATGGACCGCCCGAGCGCCATGACGCGCTTTTTCATGGGTATCGTTGCCTGGGCTGAAAGCCTCAATCTGAAATATGCCAAGCTCGGCAATCCGCCGGTCTACGACGTCGCGACCTTCCCCTGGGCGGCCGAGATCGAGAAGGATTATCCGGCGATCCGCGCCGAACTCGAAAAGGTGCTGTTGCGCCAGAGCGAGCTGCCGACGTTCCAGGATATCTCCACCGACGTGAAGACTATCTCGACCGATACGCGCTGGAAGACCTTCTTCCTCCTCGGTTTTGGTGTGAAGTCCGAGCAGAACATCAAGGCATGCCCCAATACCTGGGCGGCTGTGCAGAAGATCCCCGGATTGACGACGGCGATGTTCTCGATCTTCGAGCCTGGCAAGCATCTTCCGGCGCATCGTGGCCCCTATAATGGCGTGCTGCGCCTGCATCTCGGCTTGATCGTGCCGGAGCCGAACGAGAAGCTGGCAATCCGCGTGGACAAGCAGATTTGCCACTGGCAGGAAGGCAAGGCGCTGATCTTCGATGACGCCTACGAGCATGAGGCCTGGAACCATTCCGACAAGACCCGCGTGGTGCTCTTCGTCGATTTCGTCAAGCCGCTGAAATTCCCGGCACGCTTTGTCAACTGGGCCCTGATGAACCTGGCGATCTTCACGCCGTTCATCAAGGAAGGTCTCGACAACCACAAGGAATGGGAAAAGAAGTTCTACGCCGAGGCCGAAGCGCTGAGAAATCGCCCGAAGGCCTGATCCGCGTTCGCCAGCGAAGTTTATGAAAAAACCCCGGAATCCGTAGCGGATTCCGGGGTTTTGTTTTAGCCGGTCAGGCGTAATCGTCAGGCCGGTTTGTCCGTCTCTTCGGTGTCGCCGTCATAATTGTCGTTTGACTGGACCACCGCGGGCTTGCTGTCGAGATTGCCGAGCAGCGCCGAGATGGCATTGTCGCCATCGAAACCGGCTTCCTTGAGCAGGCGGTCGAGGATCGGCTTGTTGGCCTGATAGGAGAGAAGCTGACCGGCGAGACCTTCGCCGAGGCCGACGCCACTGCCGCCAGTCGCTCCGTTGCCATTGCGGCCGAGCATGCCGCCGGTGTCGAAGATGCGGATATCCGAGATCTTTTCGATCGGCTTGACTGCTTCGGCAAGCGCTGCTGGAACGATGCGGATGCGCTCGCGGGTGATCTCGAATTCGATGATGGCGGGGCTGAGCTTGTTGCGTGCTTCATTGAGCAGCGCCTCGCTCTCGGCCGTGGCCTTACCGGTTTCCAGAATACCCTTGGCCTTGATGATCGCGGCATCGGCCTCGGCGGTGGCCAGTGTCTTGATGGCATCCGCCTGGTCGATTGCCGCCTGCTTTTCGGCTTCTGCGGCGATGGTGACAGCCGTTGCCTGGGTCTGTGCCCGCTTCTGTGCATCGATCACGGCGATCTGCTTTTCGCGCTCGGCGATTTCGACGGCCTTGGCGGTGCCGACCTTTTCTTCGGCGGCGATAGCGAGTGCACGGGCGGCTTCGGCTTTTGCCTTGGCTTCCGACTCCTCGCGGCTCTTGTTGGCAACTGCGATGGCGCTTTCCTGCGCTACGATCTGGTTGTCGCGGCGAGCTTCCGTTTCACGCTGCTGGACCGCACGGGCCGAGTCGATGTTGGCGGACTCACGCACCTGCTTGGCCATGGCCTCGCGTTCAGCGATGGCCTGCTCGGCGGCAATGCGGGCTTCCTCTTCCGAGCGCTTGGCGGCCTGTTCCTGCTGAGCGGTTTCGGCGCGGGTGGCAGCGGATTTATTGGCGATGTCGCGCTGCTGGTTCAGTTCGGCCTCGCGCTTCGTCCGATCGATGGTCAGCGATTGCTGCCGCGCCTCCAGGTCCTTCTGGGCGATTGCGACTTCGGTATCGCGAACGATTTCGTTGCGTTCCTTCTTGCGGCCTTCAGTGACGCGGGTGAGCGCGGCCAAACCATGAGCATCGAAGAAGTTGTTGGCATTGAAATGCTTGATGTCGGTCTGGTCGAGGCGGGTCAGCGACACCGACTCGAGTTCAAGACCATTGGATTGGAGGTCGGAACCAACGGCTTCCTGCACCGCCTTGACGAAATCCATGCGTTGCTCCTGCAGCGCGTCGAGGTTCATCGTGGCGGCGACGGAGCGCAGGCTGTCGACGAACTTCGCCTCGATCAACTGGCGCAGCTGCTCAGTGTCGTTGGTGCGGCTGCCGAGCGTCTGTGCGGCAAGGGCGATGGAGGAGGTGTCCGGCTTGACGCGGACATAGAACTCGGCGCCGATATCGACACGCATGCGGTCTTTGGTGATCAGCGCGTCGTTTTCGCCACGTTGGACCTCCAGGCGAAGGGTCTTGAGGTTGACACGGGCGATCGAGTGGAAGATCGGCAGGACGACGGAACCGCCGTCGAGGACGACTTTCTGGCCACCGAGACCGGTGCGCACATACGCCTCGTCGCGGCTCGAGCGGACGTAGAGCGAGGCGAGGACAAAGCCGATCCCGAGGATCAGGACGATGCCGATGCCTGCTGGCAGAAGAAGGTCATATAGGCCGTTCATTGGTGTTGCTCCGTAGAGGATTGATCAGCGGGACCGACAAGGTCCGATGGGGCGGGAACTGCGATGAAGATATCGGCCTTGCGATCGACAAGAAGGACCTCGGCGCCAACGCCGAGCGGGCCTTCGCCCTTGGCGGCACTGGCGCGCAGCTGATGCCAGTTGCCGTGCACGTCCTTGAGCGAAACGCGGCCGGGCAGGCCCTGGTCCAACGGTCCGACAGTGACTTTGGCGGTGCGACCGACGAAATCGCCGGCATCGACGACATAGGTCTCGTCGCGCGGAATGAGCCGCGCGATGGTACGGGTGGAGCTTCTCACCAGCGGGATGGTGAGAAAGGCGGCGGGGAGTACGGCCACCACTGCCGGCAGCGGTGGCCAGACCATGGCGGCCACCGCCTGCACGGCAAAGCCCGTGATGGCGAAGATGCCGAGCAGCAGCATGATCAGGATCAACAGCGGCACGCCGCCAAGGTTGATCCAGGAGAGCAGGCCGGCGACAACGCCATCGTGACCATCAAGATGTGGCTTGCCGATCATCTCGCTCAAGGAGAAACCGAGCAGCATCGAGAGGATTTCGATGGCGGTCAGGCCGATCAGGATCATCGCCGCGATGGCAAAGGGCGCACATTCGGGTGCGAGGAAGAGGTGCATGGTCGTTACTGATCATTCGCCTTGAAACGGGCAAGGCGCGCTGCAATGGCCTGCTCCCGGTGCAGGCGGTCAAGCTCATCGAGCTCGGCGCTGGTGGCAGGCTCGCCTGCCGGAACGCCGGTGAGGCGGGAGACGGCAGCGGCTGCACGCGCCGCACCTGCTGCCGGTGTCGCGCGCGGCACGCCACCAGTTGCTTCTTCCGGCGCGTGGCGGGCTACGCTGCGCTTGAAATCGGCCAGGCGGGCCTCCGCCTCGCGGCGGGTGGCAAGAACGGCCTGCAGCGCCTTCTGTCCTTCATCGATCTGTGCATTTGCATCCGCGAGCGCCTTGTCGAGCGCGGCGATCTGGGATTCGAGATCGATCTGGCGGGCGACGCCGGCCTTGGCGAGGTCTTCGCGCTCGGCCGATATCGCAAGGCGGATCTTCGCGTCGAGGGCTGTGAGATCGTCGACGATTTCGGTGCGGCGGCTCTGGATGCGGTATTCCTCGGCGCGTGCCTTGCCCAGATCGGCGCGCGCTTCGTCAGCGGCTGCGTCGATCTCATGCAGTGCCTGTTCTATGACTGCGATCTTGTTGGCGCCTTCCACCTTGTCGACTGCCGCGTTGGCGAGGCCGGCGATCAGTCGTCCCATGCGGGAAAGAATGCCTTCGTTCATCGTCATATTTTCCTCCGTTCGGGGAGAGTTTGGTGTGACCCCGATGTGAATCGCGTAGTGGCCGCCATCGGCGATCAGGTAGGCGGTAAGATTGGTGTCCCACCCCTTGAAGTAACCGGCCACGTCAAAGGGCACGGCGATACGGCCGCGCACCGTCGAGATTGTCAGATCCGACGGACCCTTGATGGCAAAGA
Source organism: Rhizobium sp. A22-96 (assembly GCF_053521805.1). Lineage (NCBI taxonomy): Bacteria > Pseudomonadati > Pseudomonadota > Alphaproteobacteria > Hyphomicrobiales > Rhizobiaceae > Rhizobium > Rhizobium sp. A22-96. Next base: position 751,360 of record NZ_JBNWDQ010000002.1, on the reverse strand, counting down.
GCTTTTCGTCGAGCGGCAGGCGGTTTGTGCCCGCTGGCTCGCCCCTGTTGGCCGCGAAATCACGCAGGCCGAGCGTTACGAGGCGCGCGGGCAAAGCGGTGCGTTCGCGGATGGTTTCATAGGCAAGCTCATGAAGCGTAACGAGGTTCGCCCCGGCTCTGTCCGGAACGATCTCTGCGAGCAGCCTCATCATCTGCCCGTATGCAGCGAAGGTCTCGTCCATCGCGTGTCGTGCCGCTGCATCGGGAGCGAGTTCGTATCGCAGATGCGTTGGGTGCAATGAAGCGGGTGCCTTTGCCATGCACTTCAAGTAAAGTACCGCTCAGGTGCTTTTCAAGAGATGGCACACGCAAACATGGATGAATTGTAATGAAAGATAGGCAGCATAGGTTGCAAAAACTTGATGCTTCGCGCTTCTGATACGCGATCGAGGGTACGCGCATCTCGGATCTATGTAGCAGCAGCCGCCAAATTGCGCCTAATCGGACGAACGCCTCACACTTGATGGAACAAGAGCGAGGCGTCGTTATCGGATCTGCGCGGCTGCAAGAACAGCGGCTACGCTATGATTGTTATTTTATCGTGCGAACTATCGCAGCACCCGCCGTCATGCCGCCGCCGAAGGCGACGAGGCCGAGATTGAGCGGCTCGGAGCGTTCATTGACGACGTGATGCATGGCAAGCGGGATGCTCGAAGAGCTGGTATTGCCATAATTCTCGATGACGCTCAGAGCCGGGCGACCGCTGCGCTTGGCGATGGTGTCGATGATGCGCTGGTTGGCCTGATGCGGCACCAGCAAATCGAGATTGGCGAGCTCAATGCCGGCATCGACGCAGGCGTCCTCGATCGAGCGGGACATGGAATGCACCGCTTCCGTGAAGACCGAGCGTCCGTTCATGGCGATGACGCCATCATCCGGCAGTGGAACGTAGAGCAGATCCCCTGGTTCCGGCCGGCCGCTGACGATCGGGCGGCTCGCCGTAAACAATGGATTGCGCGCCATGTCGCGTGTGGTCACCAGGCTTGCGGTAGCCGCGTCGCCGAAGAGAATCGCGGTAGAGAAATCCTTCATGTCGAGCAGAGGCGACAGTACCTCGGAGGTGACGATTAGCACCTTGGCGTCGTTCTGCTGCGCGATGAAGTCGTGGGCCTGCTGCAAGGCGTAGAGATAGCCGGAGCAGGCAGCGCCCATATCATAGGCCGCAAGCGACGGCCGAACGCCATCTTCCGCGACGGCCACTGCAACGCGGCTTGCCAGCGACGGCGTGGCGATATCGGGCGTTCCCGTCGCGGCAATCACCAGGTCGATATCGTGAATCGACATTTCGGTCTGGCGCAGCAGATCGCGGACGGCTTTTGTCGCGAGGCTCAGCGTGCCTTCACCCGGACTGATCCAGAACCGGCTCTTGATGCCGGTGAGCGCGAAGATCTCTTCGGCCCGACGGTTCGGCCAATGATGGATGATGTCCTCGTTGGCGACGCGGCGGCCGCCGGTGGCGATGCCGAGGCCGCTGACGGCGATTTCCGAGAAACTACCGGAGTGGCGGCGCAACGCCGGAATGGAATGTGACTTCAGGCGGCGCAATACAAACTTGTTCTGTATTTCGGAGGCGAGCGCGAAGTTCTGCTCTGCCATGTCGCGATTGGCGTCCACAGTCAGAAGCGGGCTGTCGGTCGCGACCTGGTCGCCGATCCGGACAAAAACCTCCTGTACCACGCCGCCGATATTGGCGCAGATCTCGACCGAAGCCTTGGTGGCTTCGACGACGGCAACCAGCTGACCGACTTCGATCGTGTCGCCTGGCTTCACCAGCAGATCGGTGATCAGCACGTTTTCGTCGGCAGGGCCGGAGCCGATCGCCTTGATGGCGGCGGTCGGGCCATTGTCGTCTTCCTTATGCCAGGTGACCTCGCATTCGAGGACCTCGGCCATCAGATCGACAAGCTTGCTGTAGGACGGCAGCGTCTCGAGCTGATTGCGGAAATTGAAAGGTACATGCGCGTCGGACCGGGCAAGCCTGCGCACGACGACCGGCACATCGGTCTTTTCCGTGACGGTGGCGACGATTTCCGCGCCCATGCCCACGGTGCGGTTGTCCTCATGGACGACGATCAGGCGGCGGGTGCGCCGGGCACTCGCCAGCACTTCCTTCTCGTCCCATGGCGAAATCGAGCGCAGGTCGATCACTTCGACGGAAAAGCCCTGGGCTTCGAAGGCGCTGGCCGCCTTGGCACAGAGAGAGACCGTGTTGCCATAGCTGACCAGCGTCAGGTCGCGGCCGCGGGCCACGTGGCGCGACAGGCCGGGATGGACGAAATGCTTGTCGAGGTCGGTCGAGGTGCGACCGTCGGAATTGTTGAGCACCGCCTTGGGATAAAGAAAGACGGTGGGGCGGCGCGATTCGAATGCGGCATTGAGCAGGCCAGCCGCATCGCCGGCACTGGAGGGCATGACGACGTCAATGCCTGGTGTGTGCGCCAGCATGCCTTCGAAGCTTTGGGCGTGGAACGGCCCGAGGCCCGGCTTGTAGCCGCCACAGCTTACCATGAGGATGACGGGCGATTCCCAGGCACCATTGGTGCGCCAGTACATGCTGCCCATTTCCGAAACGATCTGGTTATAGGCAAGCGGCAGGAAATCGGCGAATTGCAGGAAGGCCACTGGCCGTTGACCTGCGAGGGCACGGCCGACGGCGGTTCCGACAATAGTGGATTCGCTGAGAGCTGCGTTGTGAACGCGCTCGGGATATTTGGTGCTGAGACCGCGGGTAACGCCAAAGACATCGCCCTTCGGATCCTCCACGTCCTGTCCGAACAGCACCACTTCGGGATTGGCGGCCAGTTGCTTGTCGAGGACGTTGTTCAACGCCTCACGCATCGTCAACGTGGCTTCGCGTTCATTGCCGCGATATTCCGTCGTTTTGCCGAAGGAAGCAGGGTAGGGCGCCTTTGCTTCCGTCTCGACCTTGGGCGCATCTTCCCTGCGGGCGAGAGCGGCTTCGGCCTGTACTTCGGCCGTCAGTTCCTGCTCTATCTTCTCGAGCGCATCGGCATCGACACCAGCCTTGTGCAGCATCGCCCGCAGGTTCGGAAGCGGGTCACGCGAGGAGCCGGTCTCGATTTCCAGCAGGGTGCGATAGGTCTTCTGATCGTCGGCATTCGTATGGTCGGACAGGCGCTCGACATTGAGGAGCACGATGCTCGGCACGCGATTGTTCCGGCTGTGGCGAACGGCTTTGCGGAAGGCTTCCCGCGACGAGGTAAGGTCGGCCCCGTCGGTGCGGATGATGTCGACGCCATAGAAAGAGGATGCGGGTCCATCAGGCAGGTCGAAGAAGGTTTGCTTGCTCGTGCGCGTCGAGATCGAGAAACTGTTGTCCTCGATGACAAAGACGACGGGATACTGGCCACGAACGGCCTCGGCGACGGCTTCGACGAATTCGCCTTGTTGGGTGGTGCCATCACCGACGCAGCAGATGGCGATCGGCAGGCCGGCCTTGTGTTTCAACGCCGCGCCGACGCCTGCTGCGTGCAGCGCATTGTTGCCGACCGGGCCGACAATGGACGTGATGTTGAGTGCGCGGGAGGATAGATGGGCGCTCATCTGCCGTCCGGCGGAATGGGAATTGGCCGTGGCGAGCAGGCTTGAGAAAAACTCACGAATGGGCATGCCGCGGGCCAGCATCAGGGCCTTGTCGCGATAATGCAGATGCAGCCAGTCGTCGTCATGGAGGAATTCGTTGAGCAGCGCCGTCGACTCATGACCTGCGCCGGAGACATGAAAATGTGCTATGCCTTGCTTGATGAATTCTCGCTCAAGGCGATCTATTTCTCTAGAAATGAAAAATATTCTATGAAGCTGCTTGAGGTATTCTGTGCTAAACCTCCCTTCCATATCAATAATTTTCCTAATCTTTCATCATGATAATTTGTGTGGACCTAGGTAATCCCCTGGGATGCCTTTTTCAATACACGTTAAATGACAATATCTTCCCGGTTTGAAACGGAATTACGTGCATTGTCAGGTCGAAACTTTTCGGAATATTTCTGTCCACAGCACAAGCGTGACAGGGGCACCCGGTCACGGTCCTGACGGGTGCCCAGGCAAAAGCGTTTTCAGCTGCTCTTGCGGATCGGCGCATCGTTGCGCTGCCGCGCAGCCGCCGCCTTAGCCGCCTGCTCCTCTTTGAGGATCAGTTCCTTCGGCTTCTTGCCAATGATTTGCTTGCGGCCGGTCTTGGAGAATGGCTGAACGATCTGGGCAAGGAAGCTGTCGGCGACCTTGCCCGTGATGCCGATGTCGGTGGACGAGGGGCGAGGCGGATTATGGTAAGTGCCGAGGATCTGGTCCCAGATCACGAGGTTCTCGCCATAGTTGGTGTTGCCTTCGGCGAGCAACTTGGAATGATGCCAGCGGTGTAGGCGCGGGGTCGACAGGATCCAGTCGAGCGGGCCGGTGCGTACATCGATGTTGCAATGCGTGAGCAGACCGATGAAGGCCGTGACCGCTCCGATCCACAGGAAAACCGGCAGCGGCGCGCCGAGCAGATAAAGCGGGATCTGGCTGAGCGCGATCTTGAACAGGCTGTCGACTATGTGAAAGCGCCCGGTATTGATGACCCACAGGCGCTCGACGCTGTGATGCAAGGCATGGAAACGCCAAAGCGACAGGTGCTCATGCGCCAGGCGATGGGCGAGATAGAGACCAAGTTCGGCAATGACAAGGCCGAGCACGACCTGCACGGCCATCGGCCATTGCTCCGGCCAGATATCCGCTTTGTGGCTCAGAAAAGGCTGTGCCACCGTGGCTACCGCCATCGGAAACGAAGCGCCGATGGCCGCGGCAATCTGCACCGTCCCCTTGCTCAGAAGCGTGTGGGCGATGTTGTTGAACGTCTCGCCGTCAGGGTCGAGCCAGGTTTCCTCATAAGGCATGAGCCGCTCGAAGAGCGCGATAGTCACGACCACAGAGAAATAGACGACATTGAACCACAGCAGATGCATCTGGGAATTGAAGGCAAAATAGGAGCCCACCAGCCCGGCACAAAAGATGGCCGGCCACAGCAGGGATGAAACAGCAGCGTAAAGACGCGAACTGCTTTGAAATCTCATTCCATCGTCCTCAGATTTGGATCATCGAAGAATTCGTGCGCGAGTAAACGCGATATGTAGCGTGGTGATTGTGGAGTCGAAAGTGAAATTTTTCGCCACGGAGGCGAAGAGTGAGCCATTGAGAGGAGTACACATGCGTATTGAGGAGGCCGGACACGAGCATTTGGATGCGTGGGTGCGTTTGCGCTCCGAGCTTTGGCCCGGCGATTCGATCGAGCATCACCGATCCGAGCTTGAGCAGCTTCGTTCTGGTGAGGGTGCTATTGGGCTCGTTGCGATTGATGGTGCCGATCATGTCGTCGGTTTTGCTGAAGCGACATTGCGGCATGATTACGTCAATGGCTGCGACACATCGCCCGTCCTGTTTCTCGAGGGCATCTATGTTCGCCATGAGCATCGCCGGCAAGGCATTGCGCAGGCGCTTTGCCAGGCTGTTGCCGACTGGGGACGAGCCGCCGGCTGTGTCGAATTTGCATCCGATGCGCGGATCGACAATCTCGACAGCCACGCTTTCCATAACGCACTCGGTTTCGTGGAAACCCAGCGCGTGGTTTATTTTCGCAAATCTCTCTAGACCGGAACCCAGAGAGGAGCCGGCCTATCCGAATGTCAGCTTGGTTTTCTGCTGTCCCGCCGCGTCGAAATTCTCAGGCGCGAGCCAACGCTCGTAACCTGCCTTCAGGCGAGGCCAGTCGGCATCGATCATCGCAAACCAGGCGGTGTCACGGTTCTGGCCCTTCGCAACCATGTGCTGGCGGAAGATGCCTTCGAAGGCGAAGCCGAAGCGTTCGGCCGCCCGCTTCGACGGTTCGTTGAGGTTGTTGCATTTCCATTCGAAGCGGCGGTAACCGAGCGTATCGAAGACATAGGATGCGAAAAGGAAGAGGGTTTCAGTCGTCACTGGGCTGCGGGCGATTGCCGGCCCCCACAGGATGCTGCCGATCTCGATGACGCCATGCGTATTGTCGATCCGCATTAGGGCTTGTCGGCCTTCGGCTTTCCCCGTCCGCTTGTCGATCGTTGCGAAGAAAAGAGGATCGGCGCCAGATGCAGCTTTTTCAAGCCATGGAGAAAAGGCCGCGTAATTGGCGGGCGCGCTTTCGAAAAGATAGCGGAACCGGTCTTCAGCGCCGGGTTGCTGAGCCGAAGCATAGAGGTCCTCGCCATGGCGCGCCGGATCGAGAGGCTCGATCCTGACATAGCGGCCTTCGAGGGTGGTTCGTTCGGGGCGCGGCACGCCGTTCCAGTTGGCAAGATCCATATCAAAATCCTTTGGTCATCAAATGCAGTTTAGCGAAGCCGGCCGGATTGTATCAAGTCCTTGAGCGACTGCGGCAATTCCATTCCGTCCGGCGTGCCGGGCGCGGCCTCCGCTAGCGCCAGATGGCTTCTCATCGGCAAAACGCCGGCCCAGACCGGATGGTGAGCCTCGTCCATATCGCCCGGTGGACCGTTGCGGATCTTGGCGGAGGCCTCGTCGATCTTCATCCGCATCACCGATGTCGCCTTTACTTCCTGCTTGGTCATCGGCCTCAGGCTCTCCCAGCGGCCGGGAAACAGGTCCTCGACCAGACGTCGCAGCGCCTCGGTCTTTTCGTCGATGTCATCGACCAGACGGGCGGTGCCGAAGACCATGGCGGAGCGGTAGTTGACCGAATGATTGAAGGCGGAACGGGCGAGCACATAGCCGTCCATGATGCTGCAGGTGAGACACACCGGCATATCTTCCGCCGCGCGCAGAAAGCGGCTCGCGGATGAGCCGTGCCAATAGACATAATCGCCTTCGCGCCAGTGCAGGGTCGGCGTCACATAGGGTGCGCCATTGATGACATAGCCGACGTGACAGAGAGGCGCGGCATCGAGAATGGCATGGACGTCGGCATGGGCATGGCTCCCACGTTTTGGGCTGCGCCGGACGCGGGTGCGCTCGGTGGTCGGGTAATCCTTTGTATTTGGCGGGTAATGATCGGCCATGTCGTCCTCGTCGATTGATCCTTGATCTCTGACAACAAAGAGGTAGGCTATAAATAGCCAGTTTTTTGATTTTTAGCAGACCAGTTGGAGTGTCATGACAACAGTTGCACAGTGGCCGGCGCTCGATCGTGTTTCGGGCGATCTGGAAGGGCAGGTCTATCGGTTGATGCGCGATCGTATCCTGCGCGGGCAGATGCCGGCCGGGCAGCGTGTGCCGTCAACGCGGGGAATGGCGATTTCGCTCGGTGTCGCCCGGTCCACCGTCGTCAGTGCCTATGATCGCTTGAAGGAAGAGGGTTATCTGCAGTCGACGACGGGTGCGGCAACCCGCGTAGCGGCTTTCCCTTCGCCGGCGCCGTTTGGCCAGCTCGCAGCGCCATTACCGAATGCGCCCCGGATTACGGAATTCAAGAGGGGTGGATTGTTCGAGCCCGGAGTGCCTGACGTCTCCACCTTTCCACATGCGGCCTGGGCGCGATGTCTCGGTGCCCGTGGCCGGTCCCTTCGCGTTCATGATCTCGGCTATGGCGCCCAGAGCGGGCTTCCTGAATTGCGCGCGGCGATCCTCGATCATATCTCGGCGACGCGCGGTGTCGCCGCCCGGCCCGAGCAGGTGCTGATCGTGCCGTCGACGGGCGCGGCGATCGGGTTACTCGCCAGCGTGCTGCTTCAGGCCAACGGCTCGAATGGCGACATCGCCTGGATCGAGGATCCGGGCTATGCAACGGCGCAGGCACTGTTAAGGGTGGCGGGGGCCAACCTCGTGCCCGTCCCCTGTGACGAGGAAGGCATCGATATTGGTCGCGCGGCCGGGCCGCCGCCGCGACTGATCTATGTCACGCCCTCGCACCAATATCCGACCGGTGTCACCATGAGCCTGCCCCGTCGCCTGGCGCTGCTCGAATTCGCCCGCGCCACCGGAGCCATCGTTCTGGAGGATGATTACGATAGCGAGTTCCAGTATGCGACCCGCCCGATCGCCGCCTTGCAGGGCATCGATCGTGGCGAAGTGGTCGCCTATCTCGGCACATTTTCGAAGACGCTGGCCCCGGGCATGCGTGTTGCTTATGTCGTAGTGCCTTCCAGGCTCTTGGCGGCTGTCGAGGTGGCGCAGAGACTGAGGGGAGCGATCGTGTCGATCCATATTCAGGCGGCACTTGCCGATTTTATCAGCGAAGGCCGGTTTCGCGCGCATCTGCGCCATATGAACGCTGTTTATGCGGAACGCATGGCGGCAGTTGTCTCCGCGCTCAGGCATCACTGCGGCCAGTACCTTGCCGTCGGCGAAGGTAGTGGCGGCCAGCAGCTGGCGAGCTGGTTTCGGGACGCCACCGCCAATGACGTCACCGCCATGCGCGCCATCAATTCGCACGGCTTCGCATTGCGCGCCATGTCCTCGCTGCATCTCGGAGAGTCGCGGCCGGGACTGCTGTTCGGCATAGCCCGCATGGAAGCCCACGCAGCGGATGCGGCGGCGGCAAAGATTGCAAGACTGCTTGCGATGGCATCCATCAGCGGCTGACGAACAGCGCCCTGTATTGTCGAGGGGTCATGCCCTTTAACGCCTTGAACTGCCGGTTGAAGTTGGCGAGCGAGACGTAGCCGACTGCGTCGCTGATGTGGTGCACGGCCTGATCGGTGGAGGAAAGGCGGGCGCAGGCGTCACCGATGCGCATGCGGATGATGTAGTCGGATATGGCCAGGCCCGTGTGGCGTCGAAACATGCGATGCAGGCCGGAGACACTGAGCGCGGCAATATCGGCCAATTCGTCGAGGCTGATCGCGCGGGAATAGTGGAGATGCATATGGGTCAGCAAGCGATCTATGCGCTCGCGGCTTTCCTTGATGTCCGGTGCCTGAGCCGGCGCGCTTGCAAGCGGTATTGCCTGCCGGTCTTCCGCGGCGCCGGCGAGGATACCCAATAGCGACAGCAGTCGTTCGACGGGAGGCTTCTCGAAAATCGCCTCGAAGGCAGGCCGCAGGGCTGCGGCCGCAGCACTCGAAAAATGGAGACCATTGTCGGCGTGGCGCAGCATGGTTTCGATCGGCCGGAATTCGACGGCCCCACCCGTCATCTGCAACAACCAGTCGCGATGAAACCAGAGTACCAGCGCGACGTGGGGCTCAGACTCGTCGATCTTGGCGCGCGAGGCCCAGCTATGCGGCAGATTGGGGCCGACAAGGATGAGATCGCCGTCGCCATATTCGCCGCTGTGATCGCCGATGAAGCGCTGCCCGATCGAGTTCAGCGTCAGTGTGAGCTCAAACTCCGGGTGATGGTGCCACTGGAAAGGAATGCAATCGTCCAGCCTGCGATTGAGCATGCTCCACGATGCCTCTGGCGAGCTCGGCAACACTTCGAGATAAGGCTTCATAGGGCGCCCATACAGCACTAGACGCCAGAATAGTATCAGAATTGGCCAAAGCCGGGCAACATCAAAGCGGGAGCTGCGGTTACAACCGTTCTGTCACCCGAGACGAAGGGACCAGCCAGATGGAGGAAATCAATGCACCCTGCCTTGAAACGAGATGCCCACCCGACCGCATCCACGGTTACGACGCAACTGAAGGATATAAGGAAGACATTGCCGCTCAGGGTGCTGTCGAACGACGACTGGCAGCAGTGGATCACCAAGGGCTATGTGATTGTGCGCGGCGCCGTGCCCGCGGCGAATGTCGAGCGGCTTGTCGACGTTTTGTGGCGCTTTGACGAGAAAGATCCGAACGATCCTTCCACCTGGTATGCGCCGCAACGGCGCGAGCACAAGATGAAGGAGCTCAACAACACAGGCATGCTGGAGATCTACAATCATCAGTATCTCTGGGATAACCGCATGGAAAAGCGGATCTACGACGTCTTCGTCGACATATGGGACCGCGAGGATCTGTGGGTCACCATTGATCGGGCCAATCTCAATCCGCCAAAGAAGGTGAAGGGAAATCCGAACGGCTTCATTCATTGGGATGTGGACACTTCGATCCGTCCGTTGCCTATCGGTGTGCAGGGCGTGCTGAGCCTCAAGAAGCAGGATGGCGATGTCGGCGGATTTCAGTGCGTGCCGGCGCTCTTCGAGCATTTCGACGCCTGGGAAAAGACCCAGCCGGCGGATCGCGATCCGATGCATCCCGACATGACTGATCTGTCGGTCGTCAATATCGATATGGAGCCGGGCGACCTGATGATCTTCAATTCGCTGCTGGCGCACGGCGTGCGGCCGAACCACGCCGACAATCGCGTTCGCATGGCGCAGTACATCTCCATGCATCCGGCTGAGTTCGACAATGTCGGCGAGCGTGAGGAGCGTATTCGTCTGTGGCGGGAGCTCGATCACCCGCAGCGCGATGCCTTTCCCGGCGATCCCCGCGAATGGGAAAAGCACAACGCCTCTATGGCAGTGTTGACGCCATTGGGCGAGAAGCTGCTGGGGCTCAAGGCCTGGTAGGTATCATGCCTTGATTTCCAAGGAGGTATCGAGGGGCCTGCGTCGCTCGATACCGTTCGGATCAGATCTGATTCCAGCGACGGATGACCGGCTCGGTTATATCGTGTTCGTAACCGAGCACGCTGATGCTTGTGGTATCGAGCACCAATCGAGCGCCGTCTTCTGGCGGCAGGCCGACCCAGCGAGAGGCGAAGACGCGCAGGAAGTGAGCGCTGGAGAAAATCAGCACCGAGCCATTGATGGTGCGAAGTTCGCCTATGATCCGGTCGGCGCGTGCGCCGACATCGGCGGCCGTTTCGCCATTCGGGCAGCCGTCGCGAAAGACCTGCCAGCCTGGGCGTTCGGCGAGGATCGCCTTGGTGGTGATGCCCTCATAGGCGCCGTAATCCCATTCAGCCAGATCATCCTTGACGACCCGGCGGTCGCCGAAGCCGGCAAGCGCGCAGGTATTCTGGGCCCGCTGCGATGGGCTCGACCAGACGGCAGCGAAATCGATGGCGGGCAGGCGATCCGCAACCTTGCGGGCGGCTTCCTCGCCGGCTGATGTCAAGGGAATGTCAGTACGGCCGGTATGCCTGCCGGACAGGCTCCATTCCGTCTGCCCGTGCCGCACCAGATAGATTTCGGGATGGGCGCTGCTCATGTGACCGTTTCTCCATTTCGCCGATGCTGCCGAATTCTTCGCATCTGCGAGGGAGCGTGTCGAGGGGCGTTATCGCTTCACGGCGCGGCGGACGCTGTAGAGCAGAATGGCGAGGCAGCCGAGCAACAGCAGAACGGCTCCGGCAAGCGGCGGCATGGCGAGAAACTCGACCGCGCCTGCAATTGCGAGGATGAGGATCAGGCAGAGCGTGGCGAGGCTACCGTCATCGATGAACATGCCGATGAGTTCGGACAGGGCAATGCGGAGAACGGTCATTGGGCTGCCTTTGCTGTTGGGTTGCCGGTGGAGCCGCGCAGGCCACGGAGGATGGTGTAAGAGGCAAGCGAGACGATCGCAAAGATAGCGATCAGGGAGAGATCCGCGCCCGGCCAGTGAGCGCCAATGCCTTCGCCTGTCCAGAAAATCCCGAAGCTCGTCAGCATCAGGCCAACGACGAACTTAAGGGTATTTTCCGGCACAGTTGCGAGCGGGCGATGCACCAGCAGCCCGATCAGCATCACCAGAATGAAGGCGGCAAGAGCGCCGAGGCCGGCATAGAGCGTAAGGCCGTGCGCACCGCCGACGGCGACGACGATGAAAACCACCTCGACGCCCTCAAGCAGCACCGCCTTGAAGGCCGCAAGGCCGGCAAGATAATCGGCGCGGTTATCGGTCGATTGTGCCTGCAGGCTTGCGGTTTCCTTCGAGAAGGCGGCTTCCTCGTCATGTAGGGCGATGACACCAAGCGAGCGGAGGATGGCCTTGCGCAACCAGCGCATGCCAAAGAGGATCAGCAGAACGCCGACGACGAATTGCAGCGTTTCGATCGGCACGAGCGCCAGCAGCGGACCAAAGATGAGGACGAGGGCGGCGAGCACTGCAAGCGCAAGTGCGGCACCGGTCAGCGCCGGACGCCAACTCCGGGTCACGCCGACGGCGAGTACGATAGTGAAAGCTTCCACAACCTCGACGAATGAGCCGAGAAAGGATGCCGTCACGGTAGAGAGAATGGGTGTGAGGCTGTTCATGAGATGATTCCCGAATGACGGTTAGGGCTTTGATTTTGCATGGTCTTGTTCGGCAGATTTTCTTCATGTTCCAGGTGAGCTTGCGCCGCGTCGGCGTTCATTTCCGCTTTCGCGTGCCGCGTTTGGCCCAGGCCTTGTCGAGAGAACCGCGCAGCGTGCTCAGTTGGTCGAGGCTGTCGATGGCTGCATCCTTGTTCTTTGCCGCCAGCGCAACGATCATCGCTTCGATCAGCACCATCGTGCCGCCGTGCATGGCAAGGTGATCGGCATTGCCGCGCGGCACGGGCAGGATTTCGGCCACCTTGTCGGCGACCAGCGGGCCGAGGTCGTCGCTGACCAATATGACCGGTGCGTTCTGACGGGCTGCGTGTTCGAGCAAGATCTCAACTTCGCGGTAGAGCGGCGCATAGGCCATGATCAGCACTGCGTCGCCCTTGCCGATCCACAGGAGACGGTCGGCGAGCGCGATGCCTGAGGCAGAGAGAGGGTTTGTCGGCAGGCCGATGCGGTTGAATTGCAGGCTGGCATAATCGGCTATCGCGCCGGATGGGCCGATGCCGAAGACATGACGGCGAGGTGCGCCAACCAGAATATCGATGCAACGCTCGAAGCTTACGGCGAACTGCTCATGCCGCAGCGATTCCAATGCCTTGTCGTGAATGCCCATGACATGGCGCAACGCATCGCCAGCGTAGCCACCGGTTTCAGCGAGGGTTCGCTCCATTCGCGTGCTGGGCGACGGCGTTCCCGTCAGTTCCGCAAGTAGGGCAGCCCGCAGCGTCGACAGGCTTTCGAAGCCGAGGGCGCGGGCAGTGCGCACGACCGTCGCGTCACTGGTGCCGGCCAGCTGGGCGATCTGGGCAGCCGAATTGAGCAGGACCGCCTGCTTCTGATCGATGAAGAAGCGGGCGATGCGTTGCTCTGCGGGTGCAAGCGTATCGAAAACGGCGAGAACCCGGCTTTCGAAGGTCGGCAGCTCTTGCGTCCTGTCTGTCATCCTGGTGTTCCATATTCGTAGTAAATGCTACTTGCATGGATATAGGTAGCATTTACTACGAGCGAATGACAACAAAATTCAACGGATGCCTTGCCGTCTGGCGAGACATCCGCTGTTTCAGTCGATCATGGAGACCGCCTTGGTCGACCCCGGACTATGCCGCCAGAGCGGCCCGCACCGCCGGGATAACCTTCTGGCCATAGAGCTCGATGCAACGCATCATCTTCTCATGGCCGAGCGCACCGGCGCTATACTTCAACTGGAAGCGACTGATGCCGAGCGTCTTGACCACGGGCGCGAGCTTGGCGGCGACCGTTTCCGGCGAACCGACATAGAGCGAGCCCTTTTCGATCTCGTTATCGAACTCCGCCCGCGTCATGGGCGGCCAGCCGCGCTCGCGGCCGATGCGGTCACGCATCGCCTTGAAGCAGGGCCACAATTCTTCGCGCGCCTGTTCGTCCGTCTCGGCGATGTAGCCCGGCGAATGGATGCCGATCGGCCGCACGGGCTTGCCGAGCTGTTCGAAGGCGCGATGATAGAGATCGACATAGGGCTGGAAGCGATAAGGGCTGCCGCCGATGATCGCGAGCATGAGTGGCAAATCATAGTGGGCGGCACGGACAACCGATTCCGGGCTGCCGCCGACGCCGATCCATGTCTTCAGGTGGCCGCTCTCGATGGTCGGGAAGACCTTCTGGTTCTTCAAGGGCGGGCGGATGCTGCCCTGCCATGTCACCGGCTCGTTGGAGAGCAGTGCTGCGAAGAGATCCAGCTTTTCCTCGAAGAGCTTTTCATATTGTGAAAGCTCGAAGCCGAACAACGGGAAGGATTCCGTGAAGGATCCGCGGCCAAGGATGACCTCGGCACGACCGTTCGAAATGGCGTTGACGCTGGAGAAGCGCTGGAAAACCCGGATCGGGTCATCCGAGCTCAGCACCGTCACTGCCGATCCGAGATGGATCTTCGATGTGCGGCTGGCGATGGCCGCCAGTATGGTTTCAGGTGAGGAAACGGCGAAGTCTTCGCGGTGATGCTCGCCGATGCCGAAGAAGTCGATGCCCAGCTGATCGGCCAGGACGCCTTCTTCGACGACGTTGCGGAGAACCTGCGCGTGCGGCAATGGCGCGCCCTTGTCGTCAAAGGTCACGTCGCCGAAAGTATCCAGGCCGAATTCGACATTGTTTGTCGTCATGATTTTTCCTGTCATGTGTCGAAGTGATGTTGAGCAAGCATGTAGTGTCGTTCCCCATCGGCAACTACCCGGAAAGTTTCGGCCGAAACCTTCGAGGAATTCGATATGACGATGACAATCCAGGGTATGCGGCAAGGATGACGTTGCGTTCGGCGACGCCTCCGCCAATATTAGCTTTGCTATCAGCCCGATCGGGCCAGAGGAGGAAACACATGGTCGCACTGAAAAAAGTCAATCTTACCAAGGCTTTTGCCGCTTTTGACGAGACGTGGAGCCCGCGCGTCGGCGGCGACATCAACGATTTTCAGGTGAAGCTCGTCAAGCTGGATGGTGCCTTCCATTGGCATCATCATGAAGAGGAGGATGAGCTGTTCTTCGTCGTCAAGGGCACGCTGCGCATGAAGCTGCACGAGGAGAATGGCGGCGATATCGTGCTTGGCCCAGGCGAATATATCATCGTGCCGCATGGCGTGGAGCATTGCCCGGTCGCCGAGCCGACATGCGAGGTCGTGCTCTTCGAGCGGAATACGACGCTCAATACCGGCAATGTGGAAAACGAGCGGACTGTCAGACAGCCCAAGCGACTTTGAGCAATCCCGACTACTTGGCAGCCCCGTCGAAACGGGGCTGCCGGCTACTGCGTGGCGCTATCAGTTCTGCGCCAGCTTGTTAGACGGTGTGCGGCAGGCGGCAAACAGGTCCAGGCTGGGATCATAGACCTTCGTCGAGACATCCATCATGCCCAGAACACTGTGGAAGATGTTGTCGTGGGAGTGCGTGCCTGTGGCCGCATTCTTGGAGAGGCAGGCCATGTCGTAACCGCCCGTCTTTGCCAGATCGTCAGCCATCCACACCAGCATCGGTACAGTCGTCTGCTGTGCCGGGGCGATGATATAGGGCGTGCCGTGCAGGTAGATGCCGTTCTCGCCGAGCGACTCGCCATGATCGGAGAAATAGAGCACGGCGCCGGATATGGAGTTCGATCGCTGCTTCAGCTTGTCGATGACCATCGAGACGATGTGATCCGTGTAGAGGATCGTGTTGTCGTAGGCATTGGTGATCTCTTCCTGCGAGCAGGAGCTGAAGTCGTTTGAACGGCAATCGGGCTTGAAGCGGCGGAATTCCTCCGGATAGCGCTGATAGTAAGCCGGGCCATGGCTGCCGAGCTGATGCAATACGAGAACGCTGTCTCCCTTTACCTTGTCGAGCCAGCCATCGACCTTGTCGACGAGGATTTCGTCCTTGCATTCGCCGTCCTTGCAGAAGCGCGGATCGGCCGAAGGCGGCAGATAGGTGTAGGAAACACGGTCGGTCACATTGTAGCTGCCGGTGTCGTTGTCCAGCCAGGTCACACCGACTTTGGCGTGGGTGAGCACATCGAGCAGGTTTTCCGTCTCCAGTCCCTTGCGATGAGAATATTGTGCCCGGGTATAGACCGAGAAGAGGCAAGGTATCGAGGTTGCTGTCGCCGTGCCGCAGCTGCTGGTATTGGGGAAGTAAACGACATTGCGTTTCGCCAGCTCGGGATTGGTCTCTTTGCTGTAGCCGCCGAGCGAAAAGTTCTGTGCACGGGCGGTTTCGCCAGCCACGATGATCGTTACGCGCGGCTTGCCGTTGTCGACGGCGCCGACTTTGCGGGCGTCCGTCCCGAGAGGGCCTGCGACGACATTGGCATTCCTTTGCATGTCGATGCCGTAGCGCACCACGCTGGCGATCGGCACCACGGGATTGAGGGTATCCAACAGGTCGCGGTGCGCACGGCCGACGCCGGCATAGGTCTTGTAGAAGCTGGTGCCTGCGGCGACGAAGACGGCGGTACAGGCGAGAATGACGGCGGTGTTATAGACGAGCTTCCAGAGGATCGGGCGATGGATGATCCGCACCCAAATGATCACCAGCGCCGGCAGAACTCCGGTCAACAGCACATGCATCGCGAAACGTGTGGTGATCAGGTGCCCGGCTTCCGCGCCCGTCGAGACGGCGGCATTGCGGATCATTTCCTTATCGATGATCACGCCGAACTGATCGTTGAACCAGGAGGACACCGATGCCACCAGCACGAAGAAGATCAGGGCCGGCTTGGTGATGTATTTTGCCGAAAATAGCGTGAAAAGTGCCAGGATGGCAGCGGAAATACCCGCTACGAAGCCGACGAAGGCGAGCGGCTCCGAGGTAATGAAATAGACATAGGACTTCGCCCAGAAGGTCTGGTTTGTCACAAGAAGTACATAAAGGGTGGTTATAAGGCACAGTGTGACGCTGCCGATGGCTGGCCTGACGAAACGTCGGCCAGATGAAGCGTTATTGTCATTCAATGCTTTTCTCCGAAGCATGTGCTGTCGGCGGGACCGGAAAATCCCAGCCGCAGGCTGCAGCTTTGATTGCTAAAGCCATCTACGGTGGCGACCATTCCTGACAATTACCTGAACGGTAGACGCTTGAACACAGCTGTTTGCGTGTTGGCTCATATTCACTTTGCTTTTTGTGGCATTGCCGGCTGAATTTCAGGTCGCCGTCAGCAATCCCGATCATAGGATCCGTGATTGCAACCGGGGGCGCAATTGTGCGGGTTTTATTGGTCGAAGACGATCCGACGATCGGCAATGCCGTGCAGGATCACCTGCGTGCGGAAGGCTGGTCGGTCGAGTGGTCGATGACGCTGCAATCGGCAACAGCCGCAGTTACCAGCGAAATTCATGATGTCGTCCTTCTCGACCTCCGCCTGCCGGATGGAAGCGGCCTCGACGTGCTGAAGCGTATGGAAATACTGGGGAATTCGACGCCCGTGATCGTGATGTCGGCCTATGATCAGCTATCGGACCAGATGACGGCCATCGGTATCGGCGCCGTCGACTATCTCGTGAAGCCTTTTGGGCTTGCCGAGATGACCGCTCGTGTGCGGAAGGCAGTCAAATGGAGAGAGCGCACCAGGCTGCGCAATGCAGGATGAGCGTTGCCGGTCTCAGGACTGGATGGATGATGGCCCCGAGCGAATAAAATCGATGACTGCCATGGCTGCTGCAAAGACAACCAGCGACAGAAGCCAGCCCAGAATGGCGTCCGACAGGTAGTGGGCTCCGGTGAAGACGCGCATGAAAGGCATCATGATGGAGATGACGGCAAGCGGGATGCCGAGCGGAAAGCGGAGGCGCGGCGGCAATAGCAGCACGAGACAGAGCAGCCAGCCGCCGGAGGATGCTTCACCGGAAACGAAGGAGCAATTTCCAAGGCACTTGCCGGCGAATGAGCCCGCCTGCGCGAAATCCAGCCCACCGCCGAAGAGATCGGTGCCGCGGGGCCTTGGCCTGCCCGAATAGCCCTTGAGCAGCGTATTGACGATAAGACCGCAGCCGATGGCGAGGGAAAGCAGGGCGGCGATGTATTGATCGGTCTTTACCGTCCGCCAGCTTGCGCCGTATCGGCGCCAGGACGTGACCAGCGTCGCCAGCAGAGCGACAATGGCGATGTAGGGCAGGGCGAGCGTCACTTCGCGCAAAATTTCGAGAAGAGGGTTTTTCGCAAGGGCAAAGGTGCCGCAGATTTCGCCCACAGGCGTCGATGATGCGCAGGGTACAGCAGTAAAGACGCTCTGAGCGACGGAAAGATCGATGCCAGGAAAGCGATTGAACACGAACAGCAGCAGCCACCAAAGCGTAAACAGCACGAGAAACGCTATAAGGGACCTGCTTACCGGCGTTGTTCGCTTTGCATATGCTGCGCCATCATAATTGTCGAACATCGAAACGCCGGCCACTGTCTGAACAAATCCAAAACAAGCGTCCGCGGGTGTTCTTATAGAACACTGAACGGCTGCCCCCGGGCGTCCCTTATGACAGAAGCCTGACAGCAACCTGAAAGATGAAATGCCTACAGAAGCTAACGAATTGTTCGATAACCGTCGGGTAAGGCCCAACGGTTCGATCAGGTTTCGGCGGCCTCTGCGTTACGGCTATTCACCGGTCTTGAAATAGGCTTCCAGCCGATAGCCGTCGGGATCGATGACGAACGCCGCGTAATAGAACTGGCTGTAATCCGGCCTGATGCCTGGCGAGCCGTTGTCTTCCCCGCCATTGGCGATGCCGGCGGCATAGAAAGAATCGACGGCTTCCCGGCTCGGCGCGACTAAACAGAAATGAAGACCGGAACCGCGATCGGCGGGCACAGGGTGTTCCACTTCACTCACCCAGAACTGGGCGCGTTCCGCGCCGTATCCGACCGTGCCGTCGAAATTGGTCAGGCGTTCATAGCCAAGTGGCGAAAGTGCCGCGTCATAAAATTGCTGCGCCCGCGCCAGGTCTTTGACGCCGATCGAGATATGGTCGAACATAGAAACGAGCTCCCGCCGTGTTGTCTGCAAAACTTTGTGCAAGACCGTGCCCCTGGGGAAGCGCCGGATAGTCCAAAGTCTGCAGATCCAATTCGGCCCCACCTTCTTGCATGGATTGTGGGAAGTCAACAAAGGCGATCCGGCAGTTTGAAAAGGCCTGGATGCGAGGGAATTCGACGAGGGTTCCCAGGTTGCCTCCGCCTTTTCGATGCTGGTAAATTGGGTCGGCCGAGCGCATTTCCGTCGCGTTCTGGAAGCGAATGCGAATTTTTTTCGAAGTGCCTGTCGATTTTAAGCTGCCTGCTTCGTCGTCGATATGAGCGGGATGATCGTGCTGCAATGGTGCAGGCGGCTCGCTTTTAAAGGAACAGCCCCATGCGTTTCATGTCTATCGTCACTGCCACCGATTTCCTGCAGCCGTCGCCAGAGCTTGCTGCGGCCATAAACAAGCTTGCCGACCGGGAGATCAAAGCCGGCCGGATGCTCGACACAGCGGGCCTGATGCCGCTTGCGACCGGAGCGCGGGTCACTATCAAGGATCGCGAATTGCGCGTCATCGACGGGCCTTTCGTCGAGGCCAAGGAAGTCGTCGGCGGCTATGCGATCTTCGAGCTGCAGAGCAAGGAGGAGGCCGTGGCACTGGCGGTCGAATTCATGCAGCTGCACAAGGATTTGATGCCTGGCTGGGAGGGAACATGCGAAGTGCGCGCCTATTTCGAGCATGGCACGGAAGCGGTCTGCGATCCTCTTGTCAATGCCACCCTTTGAGGCTGACGGCTAGCAATCGGGACAGGCGGCCGTGACGGCCGCCGCCACTCATCGGACGATCCTCGCCGTATGGCGGATCGAGCAGCCCAGGCTGATCACCAGCCTGGCAAGGATGCTGCGTGATGTGCCGCTGGCTGAGGATCTGACGCAGGAGGCGCTGGTTGCGGCCCTGGAGCGCTGGCCGCACGCGGGAGTTCCCGAACGGCCCGGTGCCTGGCTCATGGCGACGGCCAAACGCCGGGCACTCGATCATCTGCGCCGCCGCCAGATGCTCGAGCGCAAGCACGACATGATCGCCCGGGACATGGAAGAGGATCAGCAGGCCATGCCGGATCTCGATGCTGCGCTGGACGACGATATCGGCGATGAAATGCTGCGGCTGGTGTTCACCGCGTGCCATCCGCTGCTATCGCGCGAGGCGCGCGTGGCGCTGGCCTTGCGGATGGTGTGCGGACTGACGACCGAGGAAATAGCCAGGGCCTTTCTTCTCCCGGAAGCGACGATCGCCCAGCGCATCGTTCGCGCCAAACGGACGCTGTCGGACTCGGGATTGTCTTACGAAACACCGCATGGCGAGGAACTGTCGCAACGGCTGGCGACGGTGCTGGAAGTGGTCTACCTGATCTTCAACGAAGGCTACACGGCGGCGCGCGGCGAAAACTGGCTGCGGCTGCAGCTCTGCAACGAGGCACTGAGGCTGGGGCGGGTGCTGACGTCGGTGGCTCCGCAGGAGCCGGAGGCCTATGCGCTGCTTGCCCTCATGGAATTGAACGCATCCCGCGCGGCGGCGCGGACGGATGCCGCTGGCGACCCGATCCTGCTCCTTGATCAAGACCGCGCGCTTTGGGATCAGCTGCAAATTCATCGCGGCTTTCAGGCACTAGCCAGGGTGCGGGAGCTTGGCGGTGTGGGTGGTGCCTACGCCCTGCAAGCGGCGATTGTCGCCTGCCATGCGAGAGCACCAACGGCGGGGGAAACCGATTGGAGGGGTATCGCCGATCTCTATGCGGAGCTTGCGGCCGTCCTGCACTCGCCCATCGTCGAGCTCAATCGCGCGGTTGCCATCGGCATGGTCGACGGTCCGGCGGCGGCACTGGAAATCATCGAGAAGCTTGCGCATGAACCGGCATTGAAGACCTATCATCTCCTGCCCAGCGTTCGTGGCGATCTTCTGTACAAGCTTGGTCGTTATAATGAGGCACGCTGCGCATTCGAGGGGGCGGCGGCGCTTGCCGGGAATCAGCGGGAGCGCGATCTGCTGATGCGCCGGGCCGCCGAGGCGGCATCCGCCTGAAAGGAATGGACCCGCTCATTGACGAGCGGGTCGCGCTGTTCCGGCCTATTCGGCGGCCTGGTAGTTGACGCTTCTTGCAGCCGATGTCCGCGGACCGACGGCGGCCAGCAGCGTTATGGCGGCGGCTAGGATCGTCACGAAGCCGATGCCGGCGATATAGGGGTTCCAGCCATAGCTGGGCGCTGCGCTGAAGACGGCCGAGGTCGCCGCCAGGATGATGCCGCCGCCAATCTGGAAGGAGGCAAACAGCATGCCTGAAGCGAGACCCGACTTATCCTCTTCGATATCGGACAGGGCTGCGACCTGAATGGACGGATAGGTCATGGCATAGCCGACGCCAAGCAGCAGCTGTGAGACGGCGACGAGCAGGATCGTATCGATCTGGCCGGCCGACAGCGCCCAGAAGAGATAGCTGATGGCCTGCAAGCCAACGCCAAAGGTCATCAGCAGGGTCGTGCCGCGGGCCTGCCCGATGGTGGCAAAGCGCGGGGCAAGGAACATGACGCAGACGCCGCCGATGGCAAAGGCGAAGCCGGTGGCGAAGGCCGACCAGCCGACGACGGTCTGGTAGTACAGCGTCGCGATGAACTGGAAGCCGACATAGGCCCCCTGGAACAGCGCGGCGATGGCATTGGCGTGGCTGAGCTTGGCGCGGCGGAACATGGCCAGCGGCACCATCGGATCGCTATGGCGCGATTCGACCAGCAGGAAGAGCAAGATCAGCACCAGGGCTGCCACCAGCGACCCCCAGGTTGCAAATGCCTGCCAGCCGTCGACGGCGGCATTGGTGACGCCGAAGACGAAGAGCAGCAGTCCGGGCGTGATGGTGATGGCGCCGGCCCAGTCGAAGTGGGCGCTCGGGCCGGTTCGCTTGGGGTCTGGCGGCAGGACGAGGGGGGCGACGATCAGCGCGAGGATGGCGACCGGTGCACCCATGACGATGGTTGCCCGCCAACTGATGATTGTAGCCGCGCCGCCGAGCACCATGCCGAGCACGAAGCCGGCAGCACCCGTCGAGGAGAATACACCGAGCGCCTTGGCGCGGGCTTTGCCGTCTGCAAAGACGGAGAGCAGGAGTGCAAGGGCGGCCGGGGCGGTGAAGGCGGCGGCGATGCCCTTGACAAGGCGCGCAGCAATCAGGGTCGGTGCGCTATCGACGAAGCCGCCGGCAATGCTGGCGGCGGCAAAGACGGCAAGCGACCAGAGAAACACGCGGCGGTGGCCGAAAAGATCGGCGACGCGGCCGCCGAGCAGCAGAAAGCCGCCATAGCCGAGCACATAGGCGCTGACGGCCCATTGCAGCGAAGTGGCCTGCATGCCGAGCTCTTTCTGGATCGCGGGCAGGGCCACCCCAATGGTGGAGACGTCCATGGCGTCCAGGAAGTTGGCGGCGCATAAAAGCAGCAACGCCAATCCAGCCCCGCTTCGGGTTTGGGAAGAAGTCATCGGGATCGTTCCTTTCTATGCTGTCGCCTCTTGGGAGGTTGAAAGCGGCAGGGAACGAGAAAATGTACATCTTCAAACCCTATTGCAAATTGATAGTAACCATGTCAGGTATTACTGACGATGATGAATGATGCGACACTTCGAAAAATCGATCTCAATCTGCTGCTCGCCTTTTCCGTGCTGATGCAGGAGCGGAATGTCAGTCGCGCGGCCGAGCGCCTGTTGCTCGGTCAGCCGGGTCTTTCCGCAGCACTTCGTCGGTTGCGCGAAACGCTTGACGATGAATTGTTCGTGCGTGTCGGCCGCGGTCTGCAGCCGACGCCGCGGGCGCTTTCCATTGCGCCGGCGATCGAGGATGCGCTTTCCGGCATCGAGCGAGCCATTCGCCCGCCGGCCGCCTTTGATCCGAGGGATTGGCAGGGCGAGTTCCGCCTCGGCATGTGCGACAATCTCGAATCCTCCTTCTTCGGGCCGCTGGTGGCAAGGCTGCGTCAGGAAGCGCCGAATGCGCGGCTGGTCAGCGTGGCCTTCGACAGGCGCGATGCAGCACGCCTGCTCGACGAGGGTGCTTACGATTTCAGCATCTCCGTGCATGACGAGCCCGCTTCCTGGCATGTTCGCGCGCCGCTGTTCGAGCAGGCGTCGCTCTGCATCTACGACCCCCGCCATCTGAAATGCGCGGCACCGCTCACCCTCAAGCATTTTGCCAATGCGCCGCATGTGATCGTCTCCATCGAAGGCACCATAGCCACGAATGTGGATGCCGCTCTCGCGCGCCTCGGCCATCGTCGTCAGGTGGTGGCGACTGCGCCGCGTTTTTCGGCTTTGCCGATGACCCTGCAGGCCATTCCGGCGATTGCGACCGTGCCGGAATCCGTTGCCCGCTGCATGGCGAAGCTGCACGACCTGGCAATCTCGGTGCCGCCCCTCGATCTGCCGGCCGACCCCGTGACCATGCTCTATCGACGTGTCGACCAGGCCGACAGCCGCGCAGTGTGGCTACGCCGCCTGTTCGTCGAGGTGGTGACGGATGCGCTGAGAGCAAGCGGCTGCAGTATGGGCGTCTCCACCGACGCTTGCTGCTACGACCCGCCTGTCTTGGCCGAGGCGGTCTAACCCTTTTCGAAGGCGCTCCTCATGGTTCGGCATACACAACGTCTGTCTCTGCGTGCGCCGGAAGACGGGGATCTCGTCTTCCTCACCGAGCTGTTTTCCCGCCCCGAGCTTGTCGTCCACCGGCCCGACCCAACGCCTGATTCACCGGAAGAGAGCGCCCGGCGCCTTGCCCGCGATAGGGCACATTGGCGCCTGCATGGCTTCGGCCGCTGGGCGGTCGAGGCGGAGGGTCGGCTGATCGGCTTCGGCGGCGTCACCGTCTCGACGGAGTTTGACGGGCTCAACATATCCTATCATCTCCATCCCGATTGCTGGGGAAGCGGCTACGCGACAGAACTTGTCAGGGAGGCATTGGCCTTCTCATTCAGTGACTTGAGCGCCAAGCGGGTGATCGGCCTCGTTCGCCCCGTCAACCTGGCCTCGCGCCGCGTGCTGGAGAAATGCGGCTTCGGCTTCAGGCGGGACGTGATGCTGCATGGCGCGCCGACGCATCTGTTCTCCTGCGGGCCGGAAGCGCTCTCGGCCTAGCCGTCGGGATAGGGCATGCCATCCTTGTGCACGAACCGTCCATCCGTGCTGGAGCTCATCATGTCGATATCGGAGCAGGTGATGAGGTCGGTCGGCGAGCGTGTCCCCGCTTCGAGATAGATGGCTGTTGTGTCCGACTTGTTGATCAGGTGATGCCCGTTTCCGGACCCCTTCGGGAAGGCCGCACAATCGCCGGCGCGCAGCACCGTCTCGCCGCCATCCTCGATAAGCGTCAACTCGCCCTCCAGCACATAGACGAACTCGTCCTCTTGCGAATGCCAATGCCGCTGGCTCGACCAATTGCTCGGTGGCAGCCGCATGAGATTGACCCCAAAATCGGTGAGCCCGCCGGCATCGCCCAGCCGCTGCCGAATGCGCTCGGTACAGGGATCGTTGAATGGCGCGGGATAACGGGTGCCCTTGATCTTCGGTATGGCGGCAACATCGATCTTCGGCATGAGGGGGTGCCTGTGATTTGTTGAGAGGGGCTGGTGCATATTCGAGTTTAGCAAAACTCGCCCTTGCTGGTCCAGTTGGTCAAACGTCGAGCCGGTGGCCCGGCATTCGCTTCGCTGTGAGCCCTGAAGCGAAATCTGCAATCACCAGCTCTGCGACCGGGAAAACTATCGGTTGACTCCATGGTGGATGCTGCTACTGATGGTTTGTCGATCTTTTGCTTGCCGAACTTTGGTTACCGCGCGACTGGCACCGCGCTTAAACGAGCTTCCCTTTCAAAATCCATCGCTATCACCGTCCGAGAAGCTTTGCTTCCGGTATCTCAATCTATGCTTTGAAAGGGTTCATCATGACCACAGGCACAGTAAAATGGTTCAATTCCACCAAGGGCTTCGGCTTCATTCAGCCTGACGACGGCGGCGCTGACGCGTTCGTCCACATCTCGGCTGTCGAACGCGCTGGAATGCGCGAAATCGTCGAAGGCCAGAAGATCGGCTACGATCTCGAGCGCGACGTCAAGTCGGGCAAGTTGTCGGCCTGCAACCTGCAGGCAGCCTAATCAAAACGGCTCACCCTTTGACCACGGATGTACTGGCACTGGGAAGAGCATGTTTATTTGGAAGGCCGGGCATTGCCCGGCTTTCTTTCGTTTCGCAAGCAAGTCTTGCATCTGTCGGGAGGAGACATCCATGACACAGACCTACAGCAAGTCCAGACAACAGGCCGAGATCGCATTCGGCAATGCTCAATCGCAGTTCTTCGCGCGCAATCAGGCGGTCGAGGAAATCGACGCCGCCGAACAAGCGCTTCGGGAAAAGACCGCCAGGCTTCGCGCTGCGCGGCTCGCCCGCGAAGCGAAGACCGACGCTAGTCGCGGTTGAAGAGAGGCCGGTAGCCGCACGGAACCTGTACCTCAGGCGTCTATGCTATTTTCTTCAAGGCCTTCCATGCCGGTGCCATCATGCACCTAGCCTGCTTTCGCGTTTTGCGCGATACAATGCGTTAGTTAATGGCAGCTAGGGTGGTGGACAGTGCGCATTGCAAGTATGAGGATGAAAAAATTTCGGCGATTTGAGGATCTCGAAATACGAGATATTCCACCTGACGCGAAACTAGTGGTGCTTGCCGGGCCGAATGGCTCAGGCAAGTCCTCTGTATTCGATGGCCTTGTGACGCGCTACAGGCCAATCGTTGGGTACGGCTGGAGCGGAGATCTCCGGTATTACAACAGGCTCGATGATAAGGATAACGCGATTCATCAAAGGATCGAATTGACCACGCATGAGGACATCCCTTTATCTCGTGGTTCGCTATACGTGCGCACCGCTCATCGAAATGATCCGGACTTTGTAACGAATTCACTCAGCCGTCAGCCTGAAATTCTCCACAGCTTCAATGTGCAACGTCTGATCGAAGGTGATGCCACCGTCGGTCAGAACTATGGGCGGTTGGCCGCCCAGGCGCTGGAGGATGTCTTCATCAATGAGGCAGCTTCGACGACGATGGGCGACTATAGGGATAGGCTTATAGGAGAAGTCCGAGAGCCATTGAACCGCCTCTTTCCAGGGCTGATTTTCACCGGTGTTGGCAATCCGCTCGAACATGGCACGTTTCAGTTTGAAAAGGGAGCGACTAAAAGCTTCGACTACAAAAACCTATCAGGCGGTGAGAAAGCGGCGTTTGATCTAATTTTGGACATCGTTGTAAAGCGGAAGAGCTATGCTCGTGCTATCTACTGCATCGACGAGCCCGAGGCACACGTGAGCACCAAGATACAAGGTGCGTTGCTCGGCGAACTGATCGGTCTTTTGCCGAGCGAGTCGCAACTATGGATCGCGTCGCACTCAATTGGCATGATGCGGAAAGCGCGGGAACTATACGACGCCGACCCGAATGCAATTGTCTTCCTGGATTTCAGTGGCCACGATTTCGATAAGGCTACGACCATCACCCCTTCCAAGCCGACTCGCGCGTTTTGGGAGAGCATCATGAATGTCGCACTGGACGATCTAGCCACTCTAATTGCACCTCGTGAGGTTGTGATTTGTGAAGGCAATCCAGCAGGGCCGATTGAAGGGAGGAACGCTGAGCACGATGCACGCGTCTACTCAACAATCTTCGCTGAGGAATTGCCTGATGTAACCTTTATCTCTGCCGGCAGCTCCAATCAGGTAGCCGGCGACTTCCTAGGCCTCGCTGCTGTACTGCCAAAGGTGGCGGCCGGCATGAATGTGAGGCGGCTTATCGATCGCGACGACCATGCTCCAGCGGATATTACGACATACAACAATCAGGGCATCACCGTACTGGGTCGGCGTCATATTGAGTCCTACCTCTATGATGATGAGGTTCTGACAGCGCTATGTGTTTCTGTAGGCAAACCAGGAGATGCGTCGGCGCTGCTCGCCGCTAAGGCGCAGGCGATCGCCGCCAGCAGCGCCCGTAGCAATCCCACGGATGATATCAAGTCTGCTGCCGGCAAGATCTACACTGAGGCGAAACGCATCTTAGCCCTAACTCAAGTCGGTAACGCACAAACCGCTTTTGCTCGGAACACTTTGGCACCGTTAGTGAAGCCCGGCATGGCTGTTTACGCGGAGCTGAAACGTGACATCTTCGGCACGTGAGGATATTCACAAGTTTAATAGGCAGAGCTTTATGATAAGAGCCCCTCGATGACAAAGCTGAAAGCGCCCTATCATCGTAGCAAAATTCACGAACCTCGCGTTCGGCAACGTTCGAACCGCTGCCGATTAGTTGTCGTGGCGCGACCTCCGGTAAGCTCGCTGGAGCGGCAGGCTTTAAAGAGGTATCTGTTGCCATTTGAAATTGCGCCCTGTGCCACGTGATTTTGCGCGCCACAGCCGCGCCACAGCTTCCTATATGCTTCCCGCGGACATTTTATAAGAATGGGTCTTAACGGTAACCGCTTGAAAACGTTGGCGCACCCGACAGGATTCGAACCTGTGACCTTTGGAATCGGAATCCAACACTCTATCCAGCTGAGCTACGGGTGCATGCCTGAGGCGGGTTGAATCGCCTGTCCGATGGCTGGTTCTTAGCCTAGGAAGCGCTTGGCATCAATGCGGAAAATTCAGGAAAGCGCAGATCGGTGATTTTGAATGAGAAAGGCCGCGGGCTTTTGGCGCGCGGCCTTCTTGTCGTGGGTGGGCGCTTCGGCCTATTCGCGCATCGCGCCGGGGCCGGGGATGGCCTTGGACGGCACTTTGCCGAGGATGATCATGCCCAGCACTTCGTCCTTGGTGACGTCTTCGGTGCGGGCGTGGCCGACGACCTGGCCGTTTTTCATGACCGAGACGCGGTCGGCGAGGTCGAAGACGTCGTGGATGTCGTGGCTGATGAGGAAGATGCCGATGCCTTCCTTCTTCAGCTGCTTGATCAGCTCACCGACCTGCGCCGTTTCCTGGGGCCCGAGCGCCGCCGTCGGCTCGTCCATGATGAGGATGCGGGCGTCGAAGAGGATGGCGCGGGCGATCGCCACCGACTGGCGCTGGCCGCCCGAAAGCGCCTTCACCGGTTCCTTGAAGCGCTTGAAGTTGGGGTTGAGGCGCCCCATCACTTCGCGGGCCTTGGCTTCCATGGCGACGTCGTCGAGCGTGCCCCAGCGGGTCTGCAACTCGCGGCCGAGATAGAGATTGGCAGCGGCGTCGACATTGTCGGCGACGGCGAGCGTCTGGTAGATCGTCTCGATGCCGTATTTCTTGGCGTCGCGCGGGCTGCGGATATCGACGGGCTCGCCGTTGATCAGGATATCGCCGCTATCGCGCTTGTAGGCGCCGGAGAGGATCTTGATCAGCGTCGACTTGCCGGCGCCGTTATGGCCGAGAAGGGCTACGACTTCGCCGGGGTAGAGGTCCACCGAGGCATTGTCGACCGCGTGGATGCCGCCGAAGGAGATGGAAATGTTCTTCATTTCCACAAGCGGAGTGGTTTGATCCGTCATGGTTCAGAATTCCTTTTACTTGGCGCGCGAGCGATAGACGATGTCGAGCCAGACGGCGATGACCAGCACGACGCCGACGACGACGTTCTGGATCGGTGTATCGACATTGGCCAGGCCCATGCCCGACTGCAGCGATTGCATCACCAGGGCGCCGAGCATGGCGCCGGCGATCGTGCCGCTGCCGCCGGCAAGAGAGGTGCCGCCGATGACGGCTGCTGCGATGGTGAAGAGTTCGTAGGTCGTGCCCTGCGAATTGGCGGCGGCGTTCAGGCGGGCCGTGGAGATGGCCGCGGCGACGGCTGCGAGCAGGCCCATCAGCGCGAAGATGCGCACCGTCACCCAGCGGGTCTTGATGCCGGCGAGTTCGGCTGCTTCCGGATTGCCGCCGATGGCGAAGACATAGCGGCCGAAACGCAGGCGCGTGGCGATGAAGGTCATGACAATGCCGATGCCGACGGCGATCAGCACGGGTACGGCGATGCCGTAGGGGATGTCGAGACCGGTTTCCGGCCAGGGAATATTATGTTCGGTCGCGTATTTCTTGGCGATACCGACAGGCCAGTAATAGATGCTGAAGATGTAGATGGTGCCGAGTACGAGGGCCGAGCCCAGGATGGCAAGGAAATATTCAGCCCAGAGTGGCCGGCGCGGGAAGTTGAAGCGCTTGCGCTGATGGCGCTCGCCGATAATGCCGAGAACGATCATCAGGCAGGCAAGAATGCCGAGGATCCAGCTCCATGTCGCGCCGATCGAGCCTTCGGCGCCGCCGCCCATGATGCGGAATGTGGCGTCGAGCGGAGCGACCGTCTGGCCGCTGGTGACATACCAGGCAAGCCCGCGCCAGGCGAGCAGGCCGCCAAGGGTGACGATGAAGGAGGGTACGTTGAAGAAAGCGATGATGACGCCCTGGAACGTGCCGAGCAGGGTTCCGATGATCAGGCCGCAGATCAGCGTGATGACCCAGGTCCACGAGCTGTCGAAGCCGAGATATTGCGGCAGCCACTTGGCCTGAATGACGCCCATGATCATGGCGACGAAACCGAGCAGCGAACCGACCGACAGGTCGATGTTGCGGGTGACGATGACCAGCACCATGCCGGTCGCAAGCACTGCGATCTCGCAGGTTTGGACGGACAGGTTCCAGAGGTTTCTGGGGGTCAGGAACAGGCCGCCGGTATAGACGTCAAAGCCGATCCAGATGATCAGCAGCGCGCCGATCATGCCAAGCAGGCGCGTATCGATTTCGGTGGCGCGCAGGAAGCGCGTAAATGCGCCTTCCTCCGATTTGCGCGGACCGCTCGATGTTGTGGAATGTGTCATGTCGGCCATCGCTTTGCCGTTCTCCCACTTGTTGGGCGCAGGCCCGCGAATGCTTTCTTGTCTTTCGCTGGCAGTATCCGCGCTGGTCTTCATAGACGCCATCGCCCGCCCACCCGGTTTTTTCCGGTTCCACGGCCGCCATCCGGCAGGCCGATCGGATATGCGATGACGCAACTCAAATACGGGAACCCGACATTTCCGTTGCATACGGACTTATGTCTGCTTCCTATCCGCGTTCGACGCCGCAATGGAAAGTCCCTTGCGGCGTCGGCATTACATTCGGGTCAACCCGTCAAAGGTCTCTTGCTTACTTGCAAGCAGCAACGCTGCCGGCCTTTACGCCCTGGCAAGCTTCAGCCTTGGAGATCCAGCCGGCGTCGATGACGACGTTCAGATTGTCCTTGGTGATAGCAATCGGGGTCAGGAAGACGGACTTCATGGCAACATGCTTCGGGCCGCCGTTGAAGGTCTGGACGCCGTCGATCTGGTCCTGGGTCTTGCCGCCGGCAAGAGACAGGGCGATTTCAGCGGCGCGCTTGCCGAGCTCACGCGAGTCCTTCCAGACCGAAACGGTCTGCGTGCCGAGCGCGATGCGGTTCAGGGCAGCCTTGTCGGCGTCCTGGCCGGAAACCGGAACGGAGCCGGCCAGACCCTGGGCGTCGAGAGCAGCAACAGCGCCGCCGGCGGTGCCGTCGTTGGAAGCGACGACCGCGTCAACCTTGTTGTTGTTGGCAGTCAGGAACTGTTCCATGTTGCGCTGCGCGTTCTGCGGCAGCCAGCCGTCCGTGTAGGCTTCGCCGACATTCTTGATCTTGCCGGCGTCGATGGCGGACTTCAGCACTTCGATCTGGCCGGAGAAGAGGAAGTCGGCATTCGGGTCGGACGACGAGCCCTTGATGAAGACGTAGTTGCCTGCCGGCTTTGCCTTCAGGACTTCGCGAGCCTGCATGCGGCCCACTTCCTTGTTGTCGAAGGTAATGTAGAAGGCGGCCGGATTTTCGATCAGGCGATCGTAACCGACGACCGGAATGCCTTCGTCGGCGGCCTTTTCGACGGCCGGGCCGATAGCATCAGAGTCCTGAGCGAGGATGATGAGCGCGTTGGCGCCCTGGGAAATCAGGGATTCAACGTCGGTCAGCTGCTTGGAAGCGGAAGACTGCGCATCGGCGGAAATATACTTGGCGCCGGCTGCTGCGAGTGCCTTCTTGATGGCGGCTTCGTCGGTCTTCCAACGCTCTTCCTGGAAGTTCGACCAGGAAACGCCAACGACCAGATCCTTGGCAAATGCCGCTGTCTGCATGGTCAAAACGATGGCCGCGCCCGCAGCCAGCTTAACAAAAGCTTTCATATTATCCTCCCGAGTGAATGCGACCGCGCGTGTCCTGAAGCTCCCGTCGGCCGCCGCGATAATGCTGACGAGGAAAGATTTGGATTATTTTCTCGACAGTCGAGAAATTTAGTGTCAGAGATTTTTTCAACTGTCAACACCCGCACTGCCAGGTTTCATCGGCCATCCGAAAAGAGCCACCTGGAGATGCGGAGGGAGGGTGGAATGAGTAGGAGGCTTGACGATGCTGGCCAAATCGAGCACCGAATTGGTCCGTCAGAGAAACAGTGCCCTGGTGCTGTCGGCACTGCGCCGGCACGGCCCTCTCGCCCATACCGAACTTTCTGATTTCACAAAGCTTTCATCTGCGACCGTATCGGTTATCACCGCCGATCTGGAGCGGGCGCAGATCATCGAAAAGGCCGAGCAACAGGCGGCCAGCGGCCGCGGGCGGCCGCGCGTCCTGTTCTCGCAACGGCGCGATTGCGGCTATCTCATCGTCGTCGTCATCTCTTCGGATGCCGTGCAATATTCGCTTGTGGATTATACCGGGCGGCTGATCGACCGCTTCAGCGAAGATCGACCACAGGAAGTCTCCGGCGTCAGCTCATTCATAGTGGGTCTACGCGAGGCATTGAACCGGATTGTCGCCCGTTCGCAGCTTTCGCGCGACAAGGTCTTGATGATTTCGATCAGCAGCAAGGGCCTGGTGGATGCCTCGGGGCCAGTGCTGCGCTGGTCGCCGATCTTCGGGCGTGACGAGATCGATTTTGCCGCTGTGCTGCGCGACGAGTGGCCGGCGAAGACCATTCTGGGAAACGAGACGCTGCTGGTCGCGGCTGCGCTGGGGCAGCAGGAGGAGAACAGGGCCGGGTCGGATTTTCGGGCATTGACGGCTCTGTCGCTCGGCCACAGCATCGGCCTTGGCATCGCGCGGCGCGACGATGAAGGTGGCCACCAGATATCGGCGCCGAACTTCGGGCATATGATGCATGTGCCCGGCGGCGCGCTCTGCCGCTGCGGCGCGCGCGGATGTATCGAGGCCTATGCCGGTTTTTACGCCATGCTTCGCACGGCCTTCGATGTGCCGCTCGATACCATTCCGGCAAAGTTCGTTCCGATTGCCGAGCTGGACAAGATCGCGGCCAGTGCGCGGCATGGCGGGCGGCGCAACGTGCTGGCGTTTCGCCAGGCGGGGCTGGCGCTCGGCAATGGCCTGTCGCGGGTGTTGAGCCTGCATGAGCGCATGCCGATCGTCATCACCGGCCCGGGCGTGCGTTACTACGACCTGCTCATCGAGGGCATGATCGAGGGATTGGCGGAATCGCATGTCGTGCGCATGGAGGGCATGCCCGAGCTGCGCGTCGTTGCCGACGAGCAGACCCTGGTTTTCGAAGGGCATCTCAACCGCGCCCTTTCGATCATCGACAATGATATCGTCAGGAAGGGGGCTACGGTCATCGAACTGCGTGGCGAAGCCGGCTGAGGAATCACGATGGGGCAGGTCGCGGTCACGCGGCCGCCATTGCGATCAATTCGCCAGAGCTTCGGCCTGCTCTTCCTTGCGAACATGCAGGATGCGGTCGATGAGGCCCCATTCCAATGCCTCTTCCGCCGTCATGAAGTAATCCCGGTCCATGGCGCGTTCGAATTCCTCATAGGCGCGGCCGCAATGCTCGGCGTAAAGCCGCGTCATGCGGTGCTTGGTGCGCTTGATCTCCTCGGCGTGGATGAGCATGTCGGAGGCCTGGCCCTGGAAGCCGCCCAGGGGCTGATGGATGTGAATGCTGGCGTTTGGCAGGGCGGTACGCTCGCCCGGCTCGCCGGCCATCAGCAGGAAGGATCCCATCGAGCGGGCGGTTCCCATGCATAGCGTATGCACCGGCGCACGGATGTGGCGCATGGTGTCGTACATGGCAAGGCCGCTGGTGACGACGCCGCCCGGCGAATTGACATAAAGGCTGATCGGTTTTTTCGGATTTTCCGCCTCGAGAAACAGCAGTTGTGCGCAGACCAGCGCCGAGACGGCATCGTTCACCTCGCCATTGAGGAAGATGATCCGCTCGCGCAGAAGCCGGGAATAGATGTCGAAGGACCTTTCCCCGCTGGTGGATTGTTCAACGACCATAGGGACGAGTTGCATCGCTTCGCGCATTGGCGAACTCCAATCTTTCAGAATTGTCGTGTGAGAGCTTCGTCGCGTCAGGCGGCGAGCATAAGCGGGCCGTTGCTGTTTGCGGCGGCGCCCGTCATCCGGTCGACCCTTGCGTCGGTAAGCGTGTGGATGATCCGCAAGCTTGTACCGCCTGATGCGTTCGGGATAACGGTGAACGTTACCGTGCTTTCAAGGAACGGCGGGGCGTTATCCCTCATCCGGTAGCGAACTTCCTGGCCCGGCGTGATCGAGGTCGCTTCAGGATCGGCCAAAGCGTCGCTCGGCAGCCAGCTTTCCCGAAATTCGGGGATGCTGATGGCGCGCCAGACCTTTTGCGGCGGTTCGTCGAAGTCGTATTCGAGCTCGATGTCGTGCTCGCGTTTTTCGGTCTTTCCGTCGTTCATTGATCCATATCCTTCAGCAAGACCTTGAGAGCTTCCATGCGCGCGGGCCAGTAGGCGCGATACTTCGCCAGCCATTGGGCTATAAGCGCCAATCCCTCAGGATCGACCTGATAGTTCACAAAGCGCCCCTGTCGCTCTTCCCTGACGAGGCCGGCACCGCGAAGAACAGAAAGATGCTGCGACATCGCCGGCTGGCTGATCTCCATGCCTTCACGCAGGGTGCTGGCGTTCATGCCGCCTGCCGCAAGCTTCTCGAAGATTGCGCGACGGGTCGGGTCAGCCAAAGCTCGGAATATCTCATTTTCGATCATGGAAACAGATAAGCACGCGCTTATGTGATTTGCAAGAGCTATTCGTTCGAAATCCTCCAGGCAGGATCAAAACGAAAGCCCGCCGCAAACGATTTGCGACGGGCTTTTGCGATTATACATGTTTGGAGCGCGGCCAAGCCCTGGTTCAGCCGACTTTCACCAGCCGGCCTTCTTTGACCGATTGCAGTGCCGCATCCGCCAGTTTCAGGGCTGCGAGCCCGTCGGCGCCGGATGGGGTGATGGTGGCGCCCTTTTCGACAGCGGCGATGAAGCTGGCGATTTCGTTGGCATAGGCTTCGGTATAGCGGGTCATGAAGAAATCATGCAGCGGCGGCCGGGTGTAGCCGTCGCCATTGGCGACTTCGATCGAGAAGGGGCGCTGGTTTTCAGCCGCTACCATTCCCTTCGAACCGTGGATTTCGATGCGCTGATCATAGCCGTAGGTGGCGCGGCGGGAGTTGGAGATGACGGCCTGCTTGCCGGATGCCGTCTGGAGGATGACGGAAACGCTGTCGTAGTCGCCGGCTTCGCCAATCGCCTTGTCGACCAGCACGGCGGCGGTTGCGGTGACGGCCACCGGCTCTTCGCCCAGCAGGAAGCGGGCCATGTCGAAATCATGGATGGTCATGTCGCGGAAAATGCCGCCGGAGCGCTTGATATAGTCGACGGGCGGAGCGCCCGGATCGCGCGAGGTGATCGTCACCATCTCGACGGTGCCGATGCGGCCGTCGTCGATCGCCTTCTTGACCGCCATGAAATGCGGGTCGAAGCGGCGGTTGAAGCCAACCATCAGCTTACCCTTGGTCTGCTCAACGACCTTGATGCATGCTTCGACGCGGGCGGCGTCGAGATCGACGGGCTTTTCGCAGAAGACGGCCTTGCCGGCGCGGGAGAAGCGCTCGATGAGGTCGGCATGGGTGTCGGTTGGCGTGCAGATCACGACGGCGTCGATATCCTTGGCGGCTTCGATCGCCTCGATGGTGCGCACTTCGCAGCCATAGGCAGCGGAGATCGCTTCGGCAGCAGCCGGAAATGCATCCGCAACCGCGACGAGCTTGGCGTTGGCGTCACCGCTGACGGCCTTCGCGTGCACCTTACCGATACGGCCCGCACCGAGCAGTCCAAATCTGACAGTCATTTTTACCTCCCTGGATTCGGAATAAATAAACCGAATGATGATCTATATAGAATTTTCATTCCATCTTCTAAGGGCGGCGTCAAGCCGCCTGTCCTTCACAATTCCGAAAATGATAATGGCATACCGCCTTATCCGGAATTTGCCCACGCCACCTTATTTTATTCAAACCGCTTCACAGCTTTCCCGATCATGCGCTAAGACAGGTTTCCTTGAACAGGCAAAAGAGACCCATGCAACTGATCGATCCCAGCCATCCCATCTACAAGCCGCTTTGGGTGCGGATTCTGATCGTTGCTGTCTGTTTTGGGTGGGCTGGTGTCGAGACACTCGGCTCGCAACCCTTCTGGGCCATGCTGTCCGGTGCGCTGGGGGCATACGCAGCCTGGATGCTGCTTTTGAATTTCAAGCCGCAGCCGCCTGCGGCAAATGTCGAAGCACCGCCGCAGGACGATGCCGACGAAGACGACACGCCAATCGACGAGAAGAAATGATCATCGCGTGAGGCGGCGTATGGCTTCGTCGATCAGCTGATTGGCGAGCGTCATGCGGATAGTTGCCTGCTCGCGAAATGACGGCTCCACCCGGTCCGGGTGGTTGGCCTTGGCGAAGTTGCGGCGTTTTTCGTGGAGAGCATGCAGGCTCGTGTCGGAGGTGATCGCCAGATCTGCTGCCACGTCTTCCCGCGAGGTCCGCGAAAGATGAGCCGGCATGACGGGCGGCTCCGGCTCTTTCGGCGCAGGTTCCGGTTCGGGTTGGGTGATCGGATCGCCAAGATTGTCACGATACGCCGCGTCAGCCCGATACGCCTCAGGCGTCTCGCCGCCAAGCACCGTTGCCGCAAAGCTGACATTCAGGCCGCGGATTCGATGAGCAGACTCCTCGTCTTCCGAGGTTTCCTCTTCGGAATCGAGTCGGTCGAGCACGGATTGAAACAATGATTGCTTGAACAGCATCCCAGCCTCCAGGCCCATCTCAATAGGAGCGGGAGTTGGCGTGGAGCTTGTGGCGCCCAATTTCGCGGGCGTGCTCTATAGCAAGGAGAGGTTCTTGCTCTCTTCCAGGATCATGTCGTGCAGCAGCCTGGCGCTTGGCGGCATGGCGCGCTCGCGAGCGGTGATGAGGCTGTAGGGCCTGACATCGATATCGAAATCGATCGGCAGGATGCTGGATTCGCCAGCCTGCGACGACTGCCCGCATATGAATTGCGCCATGTCGAGTGCGATGGGGGCGATCGCATCCGTCTTGCACACCACGGCAAGGGTCAGCAGCAAGGATGAGGTATTGACGACGTTTTCCGGCAGCGGCACGCCGGCGGTCAGGAAGATGTCTTCCACCTTGCGGCGGAGCAATGTGCCGGGCGGCTGGAAGACCCAGTCGTAACCGGCGAGGTCCTGCAGGCTGGCGACGCCCTTTTCGAGCAACGGGTGCCCGTTGCGCACCACGAGGCAGGCCTTTTCCACGCCGATCTCATGGGCCAGGAAAAGGCGCGGGTCGAGGTCGTCGGGGATGCGGCTGATGATGAAATCGTGGCGGGCGGCCAGAAGCTCACGCGCCAGGACATTGCTGTTCTCGACTTCGATGTTGATCTCGATGCCGGGATAGGCGCGCGTCACCCGCTGGATCGCCGGCACGACAAGGCTGATGGCCGGGGCGGTGACTGCGCCGAGGAAGACAGCGCCGCCCTTGCCGGTGCGCAAGGCGCCAAGCTCGCGTCCGGCCTCGCGCAACTCCAGCAGGATTTTTCGCGCACGCTTGGCCAGAGCAAGGCCGAAAGGGGTCAGCACGACGCCGCGGGCGACCCGTTCGTAAAGCGGACTTTTGACGATCGACTCCATTTCGGAAAGCATGCGCGAAGCCGCAGGTTGTGACATGTTCATGGTCTCGGCGGCCGCCGAAATCTGTCCGTGATCCTCGATCGTGACGATCATGCGCAGGTGGTTCAGTTTCAGACCGGCTTTCAGTAGTGTGTCGTCGCGAAAATTGTCGGAATGAATCTCAATGCCTTCGCTGACATAATCGTTATATATTTTCTCCATGACGGCCAAATTTCCCATTCGTCGGCAAAAAAGTACTATTTTTTAACACTATACCAAACTTGGTATATGTTTTGCCAGTTATTCTATTTGACAGTTATACGAAATCGTACGAGTTTGCCGATCGTGCGCTGGTTGCAGATCATAACACGTGAGAGCGTGGAGGAGACCTACTTCGTTTCTCACAATCGGAAGTAAAGCATTCCTTCTACGGAACCTGCCGCAGTTTCGGGCGGGCGTTTTTTCGTCCGCGATATTAACAACAAGGGAGAGAGTAATGAAATCCATTATCTCATTGATGGCCGGCGCTGCGCTCGGCGTCGCTACGCTCGTCACGCCTGCATTCGCAGCTGACAAGGGCACGGTTGGTATCGCAATGCCGACCAAGGCTTCGGCCCGCTGGATCGATGACGGCAATAACATCGTCAAGCAGCTCCAGGCTGCCGGTTACGGCACCGACCTGCAGTATGGCGATGACGACATTCCGAACCAGCTTTCGCAGATCGAAAACATGGTCACCAAGGGCGACAAGGTTCTCGTCGTCGCTTCGATCGATGGCACGACGCTGTCCGACGTTCTGCAGAAGGCTCATGATGCCGGCATCAAGGTCATTGCCTATGACCGCCTGATCCGCAACAGCGGCAATGTCGACTACTACGCCACCTTCGACAACTTCAAGGTCGGCGTTCTCCAGGCTGGCTCGATCGTCGATGCTCTCGGCCTCAAGGATGGCAAGGGCCCGTTCAACATCGAACTGTTCGGCGGTTCGCCTGACGACAACAACGCCTTCTTCTTCTACGACGGCGCAATGTCGGTTTTGAAGCCTTACATCGACAGCGGCAAGCTCGTCGTAAAGTCTGGCCAGATGGGCATGGACAAGGTCGGCACGCTGCGTTGGGATCCGGCAACGGCCCAGGCTCGTATGGATAACCTCCTCTCGGCCTACTACACCGACGCTCACGTCGACGCCGTTCTGTCTCCTTATGACGGTCTCTCCATCGGTATCCTCTCCTCGCTCAAGGGCGTTGGCTACGGCACCGGCGGCGTGAAGCTGCCTGTCGTCACCGGTCAGGACTCCGAAATTCCTTCGGTCAAGTCCATCATCGCTGGCGAACAGCACTCCACGATCTTCAAGGACACCCGTGACCTCGCAAAGGTCACCGTCGACATGGTCAACGCTCTGATGGAAGGCAAGACGCCTGAAGTCAACGACACGAAGACCTACGACAACGGCGTCAAGGTTGTTCCGTCCTACCTGCTGACCCCGGTCGCAGTTGACAAGACCAACTATGAGAAGATCCTCGTAGAGGGCGGTTACTACAAGGCTGACCAGCTGAAGTAATTTTCCGATATACCGGTCAGGGCTCGCCGAAAAGCGAGCCCTGACTCTGATATTTAAGACGATCGCCCGGTCTGCTATGTTCGGTCGCGGCGTTGGATACGGACAATGGACAATACCATCCTCGAAATGCGGAGCATTACCAAGTCGTTCCCCGGTGTGAACGCTTTGGAAAATGTCAATCTGAAGGTCCGTCAGGGCGAAATTCATGCTTTGGTTGGGGAAAACGGGGCCGGCAAGTCCACCCTAATGAAGGTGCTTTCGGGCGTCTACCCGGCTGGCAGCTATGACGGCGACATCTACTATGACGGCGCGGTCCGCCAGTTCAAGACCATCAAGGACTCCGAAGAAATCGGCATTATCATCATTCACCAGGAGCTGGCGCTCGTGCCGCTGCTGTCGATTGCCGAGAATATTTTCCTGGGCAATGAGGTCGTCGCCAATGGCATGATCAATTGGCAGGAAACCTTCACCCGCACCAAGAAGCTCCTTTCCAAAGTGGGCCTCAAGGAATCTCCGAATACGCTTGTGACCGATATCGGCGTCGGCAAGCAGCAGCTCGTCGAGATCGCCAAGGCCCTGTCGAAGAGCGTCAAGCTGCTCATTCTCGACGAGCCGACGGCATCGCTCAACGAAAGCGATTCCGATGCGCTCCTCAATCTTCTCATCGAGTTCCGCAATCAGGGCATCACCTCGATCATCATCACGCACAAGCTCAACGAAGTGCGCAAGGTTGCCGACGAGATCACGGTGCTGCGCGACGGCATGACGGTGAAGACGCTGAACTGTCACGAGGAAGAGATCAGCGAAGACATCATTATCCGCAACATGGTGGGTCGCGAGCTGGCCGACCGCTATCCGCCGCGCTCGGTTCCGATCGGCGAGACGATCTTCGAAGTGAAGAACTGGAACGCCTTTCACCAACAGCATCGCGATCGGCAGATCCTGCACGACATCAACGTCCATGTGCGCAAGGGCGAGGTTGTCGGCATCGCCGGCCTGATGGGGGCGGGACGCACCGAATTCGCCATGAGCGTGTTCGGCAAGTCCTACGGCCACAAGGTCAGCGGCGAAGTCTTCCTCGAAGGCAAGCTTGTCGACACCAGCACGGTGCGCAAGGCGATCGACGCCGGTCTTGCCTATGTGACCGAAGACCGCAAGCAACTCGGTCTCGTCCTGTCGAACAGCATCCTGCACAATACGACGCTCGCCAATCTGCTTGGCGTTTCCAAGGCGACCGTCATCGACGACGTGCGGGAACTGCAGGTGGCGACGAATTATCGTTCCAAGCTGCGCATTCGCTCGGCGGGCGTCTTCCAAGAGGCGGGCAACCTGTCCGGCGGCAACCAGCAGAAGGTGGTGCTGTCGAAATGGCTGTTCTCCGATCCGGACGTGCTCATCCTTGATGAGCCTACGCGCGGCATCGACGTCGGCGCAAAATACGAAATCTATTCCATCATCAACCAGCTTGCCGCCGACGGAAAGGGCGTTCTGATGATTTCATCAGAAATGCCCGAGCTTCTCGGCACTTGCGACCGCATCTACGTCATGAACGAGGGTCGCATCGTCGCCGAACTGCCAAAGGCAGAGGCGAGCCAGGAGAGCATCATGCGCGCTATCATGCGCTCAGGGGAGAAGCATCAATGAGTTCGGCCAACCCAGCCACGGAAAGCCACGTCGTCTCCGTTGGCGATCATATCCGCAACAATATTCGCGAATACGGCATGTTGATCGCGCTCGTGGTGATCATGCTGTTGTTCCAGTGGCTGACCGGCGGCGTGCTGTTCAGGCCGCAGAACCTGACCAACCTCGTTCTACAGAACTCGTTCATCGTCATCATGGCGCTGGGCATGCTGCTGGTGATTGTGGCTGGACATATCGATCTGTCTGTCGGCTCCGTTGTCGGCTTCGTTGGCGCAGTCGCCGGCGTGCTGGTCGTGCAGATGCACATGAATCTGGCGCTCGCGACGGTCATTTGTCTTCTGATGGGGGCCGCGGTCGGCGCCTGGCATGGATATTTCATCGCCTATCACCGTATTCCGTCGTTCATCGTGACCCTGTCAGGCATGCTGGTTTTCCGCGGCCTGACCTATGCGATCA
The DNA here is from genome assembly GCF_053521805.1 of Rhizobium sp. A22-96. NCBI lineage: Bacteria > Pseudomonadati > Pseudomonadota > Alphaproteobacteria > Hyphomicrobiales > Rhizobiaceae > Rhizobium > Rhizobium sp. A22-96. Next base: position 710,944 of record NZ_JBNWDQ010000002.1, on the reverse strand, counting down.
TCAACACGACCGGCAACGGCAGCAGTATCGGCCCGTTCCCGCCGGCGTTCCAGATCGTCGCGACCGGCTTCATTCCTGACTTTACCGATATGGGCGGCATTCACTCGACGTCGATCCTGCTGACCGTCGCCATCCCGATCGTCATGTTCTTCCTGTCGTGGCGCCGCCGCAGCGTGAACGAGAAGCATGGTATCGATGTCGAGCCGTTCAGCTTCTTTGTCGGCCAGAATCTGGTGGTTGCAGCTGCGGCCATCTTCATCGGCTACCAGATTTCTTCCTATAGAGGCCTGCCGAACGTTCTGATCCTCATGCTGCTGCTGATCGCGCTCTATGCCTTCGCCACGCAGCGCACCACGATCGGCCGTCGCATCTATGCGATGGGCGGCAATGAAAAGGCGACGAAGCTCTCGGGCATCGATACAAGACGCCTGACGTTCTACACCTTCATCAACATGGGCATTCTTGCCAGCATCGCCGGCATCATCATCGCCACGCGCCTGAATTCGGCAACCGCCAAGGGCGGTGACGGTCTCGAGCTCGACGTGATCGCGGCCTGCTTCATCGGCGGCGCGTCTGCTTCCGGCGGCGTCGGTAAGGTGACGGGTGCCGTCATCGGCGCCTTGATCATGGGTGTCTTGAACCAGGGCATGTCGATCCTCGGCTACCAGACGGACTCGCAGAAGATGATCAAGGGTGCTGTCCTGCTCGCTGCCGTGTTCATCGACGTCTACAACAAGAACAAGGGTTGATCGCTTAAGCGACCGGCCGAAACTTTAAAACCAAATCCATGACAGAGTCCGGCTCTCGCTGAGAGCCGGAACGGTAAACTGCATCCGTTCTCTGTCTGATAGGAAAGGATGAAAGACATGCTCATCTCGCAGATCAAGGGTTCGAACGGCGAGATCGTCGTGGCGGTCCGCAACGGGCCAGGCGAAATTGCCAAGGCTGTCGTCAATGGCGGCAGCGTCTACAAGCTCGCTTTGGAAGCCGCTGATAGCGGCAAGTCGCTGGCATCCGTCATCGAGGCGCATGGTCTTGGCGAAGCGATCGATCTGGAAAAGGTCTATGCCGCGGGCCGGTTCCTGCCGCCGATTACGCATCCGGACGCCGCCCATCTGCATCTGACCGGCACCGGCCTCACGCATCTCGGCTCGGCCGCAACGCGAGATTCCATGCACAAGAAGACCACGGAAGCTGCCGAAGAAACGCTGACCGACTCCATGAAGATGTTCAAGATGGGCATCGAGGGCGGCAAGCCCAAGGACGGTGAGAAGGGCGTGCAGCCGGAATGGTTCTACAAGGGCAACGGCTATGGCGCCGCAGCACCGGGTGCAGCACTGGTATCGCCCTCCTTTGCACTCGATGGTGGCGAAGAGCCTGAAATGGCCGGTATCTATGTCATCGCCAAGGACGGCTCGCCGTTCCGCATCGGCTTTGCGCTGTCGAACGAGTTTTCCGATCACGTCACCGAGCGGATCAACTATCTCTACCTTGCCCATTCCAAGCTGCGCCCGGCGAGCTTCGGTCCGGAAATCCGAATCGGCGCGGCGCCGGAGGATATTCGCGGCACATCGCGCATCAAGCGCGGCGACAAGGTGATCTTCGAAAAGCCGTTCCTTTCGGGCGAGGCGAACATGTCGCATACCTTCGCAAACCTCGAATACCACCACTTCAAATACGGACTGTTCCGCGCCCCCGGCGATGTACATGTGCACATGTTCGGCACGGCTACGCTCTCCTTTGCCGAGGGGATCAAGCCGGAAGCGGGCGATGTGTTCGAGATCGAAGTCGCGGAGTTCGGCCTGCCGTTGCGCAATCCGCTGGCGGTTGCCGCCGAAGAGGAAGTGGCTGTTCGCCAGCTGTAATTCGTCGAAGCCCGGCCGCAAGCATCGGCCGGGCGTTTCCAACACGACCCAGGAAGGCATGATGCCATGACCATTCATCAGAATCTGATCGCCGGCGAGTGGACCGGGACGACCGGTGCCGAAAACATCAATCCGTCTGACACCAACGAGGTCGTCGGTCTTTATGCCAGCGCCAGCGTTCAGGATGTCGCCGACGCGATTGCTGCCGCCAAGGCCGCATTCCCCGCATGGTCCCGCTCCGGCATTCTCGAGCGTCATTCCATCCTGAGGAAGACCAGCGACGAGATCCTAGCGCGCAAGGACGAACTCGGCGCGCTGCTGGCCCGCGAAGAGGGCAAGACGCTTCCCGAAGCGATCGGCGAGACCATCCGCGCCGCGCAGATCTTCGATTTCTTTGCCGGCGAGGCGTTGCGCCTGGCGGGCGAGGTGCTTCCCTCCGTGCGTCCGAATATCGGCGTCGAGATCACGCGCGAGCCGCTCGGCGTCATCGGCATCATCACGCCCTGGAATTTCCCGATCGCCATCCCGGCCTGGAAGATCGCGCCGGCGCTCTGCTACGGCAACACCATCGTCTTCAAGCCGGCCGATCTGGTGCCCGGCTGCTCCTGGGCGATCGTGGATATCCTGCACCGCGCCGGCCTGCCGAAGGGTGTGCTGAACCTCGTCATGGGCAAGGGCTCGGTCGTCGGCCAGGCAATGCTCGACAGCCCGGTTCTGTCGGGTCTCACCTTCACCGGCTCGGTCGGCACCGGCAAGCGCGTCGCACTGTCCTCCGTCGAGCATGGCCGCAAGTATCAGCTCGAAATGGGCGGCAAGAACCCGATGGTCGTGCTTGACGACGCCGATCTGACGGTCGCGGTTGAAGCTGCCGCCAACTCTGCCTTCTTCTCGACGGGCCAGCGCTGCACGGCATCGTCGCGTCTCATTGTCACCGAAGGCATTCACGACAAGTTCGTGGCGGCGCTGACGGAGAAGCTGAAGACCCTGAATGTCGACAATGCCATCAAGGCCGGCACGCATATTGGCCCGGTCGTCGATGCCAAGCAGTTGAAGACCGACACCGACTATATCGAGATCGGCAAACAGGAAGGCGCAAAGCTTGCCTTCGGCGGCGAGCTTATCAGCCGCGACACGCCCGGCTTCTATCTGCAGCCGACGCTCTTCACCGAAGCGACCAACCAGATGCGCATCAGCCGCGAAGAGATCTTCGGACCGGTTGCCTCGGTCATCCGGGTCAAGGATTACGAAGAGGCTCTCGCTGTCGCCAACGACACGCCATTCGGCCTGTCCTCCGGCATTGCGACGACAAGCCTGAAGCATGCGACGCATTTCAAGCGCAATGCGGAGGCCGGCATGGTGATGGTCAACCTGCCGACGGCAGGCGTCGACTTCCACGTGCCCTTTGGCGGCCGCAAGGGCTCGTCTTTCGGTCCGCGCGAGCAGGGCAAATATGCCGCCGAATTCTTCACCACGGTCAAGACCGCATACACGCTGGCCTGACCGCCGACTTCAAGGCTCGGGCGCGAACGAGGCGGCCCGGGCGACGCAAAAGGTACTGAGACTATGAAGAAGAAAGCTGAATGGCCGCGCAAGCTGCGTTCCTACGACTGGTTCGGCGGCACCGGCAAGAACGCGATCATGCATCGCTCCTGGATGAAGAACCAGGGCCTGCCGGCCGACACGTTCGACGGCCGCCCGATCATCGGCATCTGTAATACCTGGTCGGAGCTGACGCCTTGCAACGCGCATCTGCGCGATCTTGCAGAGCGCGTGAAGCGCGGCGTTTACGAAGCAGGCGGCTTTCCGGTCGAGTTCCCGGTCTTTTCCGTCGGCGAAAGCACGTTGCGCCCGACGGCGATGATGTTCCGTAACCTCGCGGCCATGGATGTCGAAGAGGCGATCCGAGGCAATCCGGTCGATGGCGTCGTGCTGCTTGGCGGCTGCGACAAGACCACGCCGAGCCTGCTGATGGGTGCTGCTTCCGTCGATATTCCCGTCATTCTCGTCTCCGGCGGCCCGATGCTGAACGGCAAGTGGCGCGGTAAGGATGTCGGTTCGGGCACGGCGATCTGGCAGTTCTCGGAAATGGTCAAGTCCGGCGAGATGTCGCTGGACGAGTTCATGGATGCGGAGCAGGGCATGGCCCGTTCGGCCGGCAGCTGTATGACCATGGGTACGGCCTCGACGATGGCGTCGATGGCCGAAGCTCTCGGCATGACTTTGCCGGGCAATGCCGCCATCCCGGCCGTCGATGCGCGCCGTCGCGTTATCTCGCAGCTGTCAGGCCGTCGTATCGTGGACATGGTCAAGGAGGACCTGAAGCCTTCCGATATCCTGACCAAGGAAGCCTTTGAGAACGCCATCCGCGTCAATGGCGCCGTCGGTGGCTCCACAAATGCCGTGTTGCACCTACTGGCGCTTGCCGGCCGCATCGGCGTTGACCTGTCGCTCGACGACTGGGATCGCCTGGGCCGCGAAGTGCCGACGATCGTCAACCTGCAGCCCTCGGGCAAGCACCTGATGGAAGAGTTCTACTATGCCGGCGGTCTGCCGGTCGTCATCAAGGCCGTGGGAGAGATGGGCCTGCTGCACAAGGATGCGATCACCGTGACAGGCGAAAGCATCTGGGCCGGCGTCAAGGATGTCGTCAACTACAATGACGACGTCATCGTTCCCAGAGAGAAGGCATTGACGCAGTCGGGCGGTATCGCGGTTCTGCGCGGTAATCTCGCCCCGAAGGGCGCTGTCCTGAAGCCATCGGCCGCTTCGCCGCATCTGATGCAGCACAAGGGCCGCGCCGTCGTCTTCGAAAGCATCGAGGACTATCACGCCCGCATCAACCGCGACGATCTCGACATCGACGAGAACTGTATCATGGTGCTGAAATATTGCGGCCCGAAGGGTTATCCGGGCATGGCCGAAGTCGGCAATATGGGCCTGCCCCCGAAGGTGTTGAAGAAGGGGATCACCGACATGATCCGCATTTCCGATGCGCGCATGTCGGGCACCGCCTACGGCACCGTGATCCTGCACACCGCTCCGGAGGCCGCTGATGGCGGACCGCTGGCGCTTGTCCAGAACGGCGACATCATCGCCGTCGACGTTCCCGCCCGCACGATCCAGCTCGAGATCTCGGACGAGGAAATGGCCAAGCGCCGCGCCGCCTGGGTTTCTCCGGTCAAGCCGCTCAATGGTGGTTACGGCGGTCTCTACGTGAAGTCGGTCATGCAGGCCGACACTGGCGCCGACCTCGACTTCCTCGTCGGCCCGCGCGGCTCGGAAATCCCGAACAATCGCGACAGCCACTGAGATTGATGTCTGGAATTGAAGAGGGGCGGGACGAAAGTTCCGCCCCTCTTTCATTTGCAAAGCCATTGGATTGCAGAGTCGATCCGATGGCTTCTTGTTTTGCGAATTAGACGTTCAATGTTTCGTTCTGCCCGCGTGCGATTGCATTGCTGAAAGTAAAGGCCGTCATTCCAATGACCAAAAAGCCAAGCCCCGCAGCGGCCTGGGGCCAAGAGGATATACTCTGCGCGCCGAGCATGTTTCCCCAGCTTGATCGAGGTGGCTGCACCCCGAGTCCCAGAATGTCGAGTATCGCCAGGAAATAGGCGCTCCATGCGAAAACGGGTGCCGTGAGAGCAACAAGTCGCAGGAATTGACTTCTTCCATCCGCTTCGGAAGCCAGCGAACTCAAGCAATCGTCGCGCGAAATGATGTAGGCGATCCCCACTCCGAACAGAGGCCCGAGCGCAAACGAAGCTGCCACGCCACTCAATTTTCCGAAGCCGATCACAATCAGCGTAATGATGAACAATGGCAAAGCGGAGAAAAGGGACAGTACAATCATCAGCAAACGACCTAGCCAGCGGGGCGCGAGCAAAAATGATGGAGCGATGAAACAGATGTGAGCGAGTATCACGACCAGACGGCCGAAGCGGATCGGGGCTGCCTGTGCCGCACGCCTCAGGAGCCATCCCGAGACGCCGGCCAGAAGCGTTGTCATCAGTCCGGTAAGAACCGTATATTCGCTTCCCGCTACGAATCTGGAGAAGAAATCTCGCCCCAGCTCGTCTGTCCCTAAGAGATGGGTTGGGCTTGCCGGCATTAGACGAATGTCGAGCTTCACGACATAGGCGTCTTGGAGCGGCAACGTCATCGAAGCGCCAAGCAGTGCTAGAATGCACAGAAAACCTAGTGACCAGGCGACCGTTCTTAAATGCAATCTGGACAATCCTGTTTTTTATGCAGCTACCAGATGAGCTTTTTCACAGGCTGAACCTATGCCTTAACTCTGACTTTGAACAGGCTCCTGGCTCGAGACTGTTACCTTGGCGCCACCACGCGCATGCCAGAGACCCGGCGTCGCGACAGCAAAGGTCCGTGGCGAACGAGCTAGGCATGCGTGGGAATCTGCGCATAGTGTACTGCCTAGCGCCTGTGGGGATAGTGTTTGCGTGATCGGAGATCATCATGGGCATGCAGGTCAGGAAGCGGTTTGTTCTGAGCGTAGTCTTAAGTTTATCTGCGTTGTTCGCTGAAGCTCAATTCGGGGCGGTCCGCGCGCAGAGCCCGGACCAATCAATCTGGCCGACCAAGGAATGGCTGACGTCTACACCGGAAGAGCAGGGCATGGACTCAGCGGCTCTTGCCAAACTCGTCGCCTATGGCGCGCGCAACAGCTTCGACAGCCTCCTCGTCGTACGTCACGGGAGGATTGTCACCGAGGCCTATTACGCCCCTTACACCGGCGATATCTCGCACAACCTGTTCTCCTCGACGAAAGCGATCACCGGCACTCTTCTCGGGATGGTCTATAAAGATGGCCTGCTCGATAGCCTCGATCATCCGGTGCTGGATTTTTTCAGCGATCGCCAGATCGCGAATGTCGACGACCGGAAGAAAGCCATCACGGTTCAGAATCTTTTGGACATGACCCCCGGGCTGGATTGGGACCAGGGGTTTGAGGGCGGCAAGCAGCAGACGATGTTCGATCTCGCGCGAAGCTCCAACTGGACCCAGTTCATTCTGGATCGTCCCATGGCGCACGCGCCGGGAGAGGTTTTCAACTACAGTAACGGCAATCCGGATATTGTTTCCGCAGTCATCACCAGGCTGACCGGCAAGCCCGCCGAGGACTATGCAAGGGAAAGGCTTTTTGCGCCGTTAGGCATTGTTGACTGGCATTGGGAGCGCGATCCCCAGGGTCTTACGATGGGACACGGTATGCTGTATTTACTGCCGCTCGACATGGCGAAGATCGGCTATTTGTATCTGCGGCACGGCGAATGGGAGGGAAGGCAACTTCTTCCACCCGGCTGGGCCGATGTCCTGAGCCACAGGCTCGTCAATGTGCGTGCGTCGGACGATCCTAACGAGAGCTATACGAACTTTATTTGGGTCTTTCCCGACAGGCACGCCTACATGGCGAACGGCAAAAACGGCCAGTTGATCATGGTGTTTCCCGAGCTGGATGCCGTGGTGGTGACCACCGCCAGAAAGCAGGTTGATTACAAGGTCCTGATCAATGCCGTCTCCAGCGCGGCCAGGTCCGACGGGGCGCTGCCGTCGAACCAGAATGCCGCGGCGCAACTTGCTGATGTCATCAAGGATGCCGCCGTCGAAAAACCGACACCCGTCGGCCCAACGCCTGAGATCGCTGCCGCGATCTCCGGAAAGACTTACAAGTTGTCTGAAAACGCGTTTGGTTTGAAGTCGTTCATGCTCGATCTGGCGCAGCCTCGCCCGCATTTCGACGTCGAGTTCTCGTTGCACTATCCCGCTGGCTCGTCGGTCAGATACAGCTTTCCGATCGGGCTGGATGGACTTTATCGCAAAGGGCCGCCAAAGCTTTCCGATCCTGCCATTGGCCACATCACCGAAGCCAAGGGAACATGGCTGAATGCACAGACATTCGTGATCGATGTGCCGATTTTGGGATTCGGCGAACAGCAAAAACTCGTCCTGACATTTAGCGGCAGGAAGCTGCATTTTCTGCGCACTGTCGATGTGGGCGAGGGCGAAGATGTATCGGTAGATGGCGAGCAGGTGGCCAACTAGGCGACAAGCGCGGCGGTCGTCGGCCCAGATGTTTGAGATGGATCGTTCAAGCGTCGGCACAACCAATTCGCGATGCCGCAAGCATTCCAAGTGCAGCGAGAGTTCCGCATCTAAGCATGCAGAATGCTTTGCGGGAATAATTTCAGCTCAGCTTGCCGCAATCAGCTTTGGGTCTGACTCTGGCTCTGTCCCTGGTTTGCGACAGTCACCTTGACCGTGAGGCTTTCACCCGGCATTCCCAGGCGCATGCCGGAGACGGGGGCGGCGTCGCGGTAGCAGAGGCCGGTGGCAATGCGGACGTAGCGCTCGTCGGGGCAGACGTCGTTGGCAGGGTCGAAGCCGACCCAACCAAGACCGGGAATATGCGCCTCCGCCCAGGCGTGGGTGGCGGCCTGCTCGTTCTTGCCTTCCATCATCAGATAGCCCGAGACGTAGCGCGCCGGAATGCGCAACGCGCGGGCGGCGGCGATGAAGATATGGGCATGGTCCTGGCAGACGCCGCTCTTCTTTTCCAGCGCCTGCTCGGCCGTTGTTTCCGTGTCGCTGGTGCCGGGCTTGTATTCCACCGTCTGATGGATAGCGCTCATCAGCGCGTGCATCCTGCCGAGTTCATTGTCTCCGGAGACGCCACGCAGCATCTCCTTCGTCAGCTTGCCGGCCTTGGTGCGCGGCGTATCCCGCAGGAAGAGCCAGAGTGGGCCGAAGCCGCTGTGCAGGCCGGTAACGCCGTTGAGATCCTGCGTTTCGATTTCGCCGGTGGCGACGATCCGGGTCGAATCCTGTTCGCCATCGAGTGAGACGAGCGTCACTCGATTGGCGAACTGGTCGTCATATTCGACTTCCGGACGGGCGCCTTCGACCATGAGCTTCCAGTCGAGAACGGTCTGGCCGGCGCCGGTCAGCGGCGTCAGACGCAGGCGCTGCAGCGAGAATTGCGACGGTTCATCGTAGCGATATTCGGTGATGTGGCTGATCGTCAGTTTCATGATGTCGCCCGCTTACTGATAGAACCGGTAGCCGTCGGAGATTTCCGCGCCGAGCTTGTTGTTGCGCAGCACGAAATCCTCGAGGAATTCATGCAGGCCCTGATCCATGATGTTCTTGATCGTGAGCTTCTGCAGCATCTGGCGAATGGCTTCCGCCGTATCGTGCGCCGGCAGTCGCTTCTCGTAATCGGCGGTCAGAAAGGTGATGTTGCCGACGATCTTCTCATAGCAATAGGCCAGCGAACGTGGCATCTGACCGTTGAGGATCAGGAAGTCGGCGATGTTGGCCGGAGTGTATTCGGGATCGTAGGCCCACTTGTAAGCCCGGTGCGCCGAGACCGATCGCAGGATCGATTCCCATTGGGCGTTGTCGAGCGATGAGCCGACATAGGAGACGGACGGCAGCAGGACGTAATATTTCACGTCGAGGATGCGGGCCGTATTGTCGGCGCGTTCGATGAAGGTGCCCATGCGGGCGAAGTTATAGAGCTCGTTGCGCAGCATCGAGCCGTGGAAGGCGCCACGGATCAACCCGGCACGGCGCTTGATGACGTCGATCATCTCGGGCAGTTCCGCGGTTTTCAGGCGCTTGCCGAGCATGGCCTTCAGCTCTATCCAGCATTCGTTGGTCGCTTCCCAGGTGTCGCGGGTCAGCGCCGTGCGCACCATGCGGGCATTGTTGCGGCCATATTCGATGCAGGACATGACGCTCGAGGGATTGGAACGATCACGCATCAGGTAATCGATCGCATCCGCTCCCGTGAGCTTGCCGTGCACTTCGTCATAGGTGTCGCGTACGCCGGCGCTTTGCAGCACGCCGTCCCAATCGTCATCCACCGCGTCGCTCCGCGTCAGCGACATGCGCTGACCGGCATCGACAAGACGGGCTATGTTTTCTGCTCGCTCGATGTAACGGAACATCCAGTAGAGGCCATTGGCGGTTCTTCCAAGCATGTCCGTCTCAGTCCTCCAGAACCCAGGTGTCTTTGGTGCCGCCGCCCTGGCTGGAATTGACCACCAGCGAGCCTTCCTTCAAGGCTACGCGGGTCAGACCGCCGGGGATGATCCGCACCTTGTCGGAGACCAGCACATAGGGGCGCAGGTCGACATGGCGCGGCGCAATGCCCTTATTGACGAGGATCGGCACGGTCGACAGAGACAGCGTCGGCTGGGCGATATAGTTGTTCGGCCTGCTCTTCAGCTTCTCGGCAAATTCCGTCCGCTCCTTCTTGGAGGCTGTGGGACCCACGAGCATGCCGTAGCCGCCGGAGCCGTGGACTTCCTTGACGACGAGATCGGCGAGGTTCTCCAGCACATATTTCAGGCTGTCGGGCTCCGAACAGCGCCAGGTCGGCACATTCTCGAGGATCGGCTTGCGGCCGGTGTAGAATTCGACGATCTCCGGCATGTATGAATAGATCGCCTTGTCGTCGGAAATACCGGTGCCCGGCGCATTGGCGATGGTGATGTGGCCGGCGCGATAGACATCCATGATGCCTGGAATGCCAAGTGCCGAATCCGCGCGGAAGGTGAGGGGATCAAGGAAATCATCGTCGACGCGGCGATAGAGCACGTCGATGGCCTCGTAGCCGCGCGTGGTGCGCATCTTCACCTTGCCGTCGATGACGCGCAGATCCGAGCCTTCCACCAGTTCCACGCCCATCATGTCGGCGAGGAAGGAATGCTCGTAATAGGCCGAATTGTAGATGCCCGGCGTCAGGACGGCGACGCGCGGCTTGCCCTTGCAGCCGGGAGGGGCGAGCGAGGCGAGGCTCTGGCGCAGCTGCAACGGATAGTCTTCGACCCGCCGCACCTTGTTCTGGTGGAACAGTTCCGGGAACATCTGCATCATCGTTTCGCGGTTTTCCAGCATGTAGCTGACACCGGACGGCGTGCGGGCATTATCCTCGAGCACGTAGAACTGGTCTTCGCCGGTGCGCACGATGTCGGTGCCGACGATATGGGTATAGACGCCGCCCGGCGGACGAAAGCCGATCATCTCGGGCAGAAAGGCATCATTCCGCTCGATCAGCTCGCGTGGGAGGCGGCCGGCGCGGATGATTTCCTGCTTGTGATAGATGTCATAGAGGAAAGCGTTGAGGGCGATGACCCGCTGTTCGATGCCCTGGGCGAGCTTGCGCCATTCGCTGCCTGATATGATGCGGGGGATGATGTCGAAGGGGATGAGCTTTTCGGAGGAGTCTGCGTGTCCGTAGACCGCGAAGGTAATGCCCGTTTTTCGGAAGATGTTTTCCGCATCTCGGGATTTGGCAATGAGGTGGCCTCTATCCTGGCCGGAGTACCACTCGAAGTATTTCTCGTAAGGTTCGCGCGGACTTTCATCCGCAGTAATCATTTCATCAAATGCCAAAGGCGCGGTCCCCGTGTTTTTACCCATTTGAATACAATGGTTTTTACAATGCAAGAAGTATGCGCAGTTGCCGGTACGAATTTCGTGGTGCCGGAAAATGCCGGATTTGCAGGCATTTAGGATTAACGCGCTTGTTGTTGGCCGGTTATTGCCGCAATGTGCGGATCAAAATTTGAGCATCTGCTTCTTTTGCGGTCCAACTGCTTCGATGGTACCGGAAGCTCCAGGATAGGGAGCGATGGTTCGCCGCCGGGTGAAGAAAAATTGATGGCTGCTTTCAGCAGATGGATTTTGACCGTGCCGCCGCCATCGGCTATCAGCCTTCAGCCCCTCCGCGCGACATTCCGAGTTCGATCCCGATTCCGGCTCCGACGCGCCAAACACATATCGGTCCGCTTTCCATGTCCCTCGATAAACTCGCGCCGGCGATCTTCGTCCTTCTCTGGTCCACCGGCTGGATCGTCGCCAAATATGCCTCACAGCATTCGGGGCCGTTCACCTTTCTGATGATCCGCTACAGCCTTTCGGCGGTGGCATTCGTACTGCTCTGTTCCTTCACGGGCGCGCGGTGGCCGCGCGATTGGTCGAGCGTGTTTCGGGCCATCTATTCCGGCATCTTCCTGCACGGCATCTATCTGGCCGGTCTCTGGTGGGCGATCGCCCAGGGCGTGCCGGCTGGCATTTCCGGCATCATCGCAGCCCTGCAGCCGCTGATGACCGCCATGGCGGCGCCGTTCCTCGTCAACGAACGCCTGCAACCCATCCAGCGCGTCGGCCTGCTGCTCGGCTTTGTCGGTATCGCGATTGCCATCTCACCAAAACTGTTGACCTCGGGGACCGCCGATCTCTGGCAGGCCGCTGTTCCGCTCGTCGTCAATCTGCTGGCGATGGTTTCGGTGACCTACGGCACGCTTTACCAGAAGCGGCACCTGCAGACCGGAGATCTCAGGACCATTGCGACACTGCAATATGTCGGCGCGCTCATCGTCACCGTGCCGCTGGCCTTCATGTTCGAAGGATTGCGCTTTGACGGCACGCAGACGGCAATTCTCTCGCTTCTCTGGTCGGTCTTCGGCCTGTCGATGGGTGCGGTCGGTCTGTTGCTTTATCTGATCCGCCGCGGACAGGTCTCGCGGGCGGCATCGCTGATCTACCTGATGCCCCCCGCCGTCGCCATCGAAGCGGCAATCGCCTTCGGCGAACCGCTAACGCTGCCGATCATCATCGGCACGGCGGTCGTGGTGCTTGGCGTCTACCTGACCAACCGGCGCACGGCGGATATCGTGCCGGAATAGGGTGTCATCACGAAATGAAAAAAGGGGGCCAATCGGCCCCCTTCTGTTTTATCGTACAGCTTTTATCTTATTAGGCACGTTCACGGCGCTGGCCGCCATTGCCGGGGCCGCGGCGCTTCATGCCGCCGTTGCCGCGATCGTTGCGCTGTTCGCCCTGGGCGTTCTGGCCACGGTCTTCATGGCGACCCGTGGGGCGGCCGTGGGCGTGACGAGGGCCGCGATGACCGGCTTCATGGGCTGCGCCATTGGCGTTCGCCGGACCGCTGTGATGCGGCTTCTTGGCCGGACGGAAATCCGAGGTCGAAGCGAGGTCGTTGTCCACTTCCGGACGCGGGGTGCGTTCGTCGCGACGCTGACCACGGAAGTCGGCATTGCGGTTGTTTTCGCGCTGCGGGCGACGCTCCTGGCGCTCGCCGTTGTGAGCGCGGCCTTCGCCGGCTTCACCTTCGCGGTGAGGACGACGGGCCGGGCGAGCCGGGCGGCCTTCCGCACGTCCCTGGCCTGCGCCACCACGACCCTGGCCCTGACCGCCACGGCCTTGACCGCCGCCACGGTTGTTGCCACGGGTCGGACGGGCGCGATCGGCAGGAGCTTCGCCGCTGGCGACGGCAATTTCGATGCCCATCAGGCGCTCGATGTCGCGCAGCAGGCGAATTTCGTCCGGAGCGCAGAAGGCGATGGCGATGCCGTCGCGGCCCGCGCGCGCGGTGCGGCCGATACGATGGACGTAGGCATCCGGTACCTCAGGCAGGTCGTAGTTGTAGACATGCGAGACGCCAGGGATGTCGATGCCGCGGGCGGCAACGTCGGTGGCGACGAGAACGCGGATTTCGCCGTCACGGAAGCCCTTGAGGGCCCGTTCGCGCTGACCCTGGCTCTTGTTGCCATGGATGGAGGCGGCGGCAAAGCCGACGTGCTCGAGATGCTTCATCAGCTTCTCGGCGCCGTGCTTGGTGCGCAGGAAGACCATGGCGCGGCCATCCGGATTGGCGGAGATCGTTTCTTTCAGGATCTCGGTCTTGTGGTTCTGGCCGGACACGAAGTGGACATACTGCTCCACCTTGTCGGCAGCCTTGCCCGGAGGCGAGACTTCGACCTTGACCGGGTTGGTCAGGTAGTCGGCGGCGAGATCGGCGATTGCCTTCGGCATGGTGGCCGAGAACAGCATGGTCTGGCGCTTGGCCGGGACCATCTTCGAGATCTTGCGCAGATCGTGGATGAAGCCGAGGTCGAGCATCTGGTCGGCTTCGTCGAGGACGAGGTAGCTGACCTGGCCGAGCGACAGGGCGCGGCGGCTGATGAGGTCGAGCAGACGGCCGGGGGTGGCAACGAGAATGTCGGTGCCGCGCTCAAGCTGCAGCTGCTGCTTGTTGATCGAGGCACCGCCGACCACGACATTGATCCTGAGCGCCGTCTTGCGGACGAAGAGCTTCAGGTTGTCGGCGATCTGGTTCACCAGTTCGCGGGTAGGGGCGAGGATGAGCGTGCGGACGGTGCGGTTGTCCGGGCGCTTGGCGTCCTTCAACAGCATTTCGATGATCGGCAGGCCGAAAGCGGCCGTCTTGCCGGTGCCCGTCTGAGCGAGGCCGACGAGATCGCGGCCCTGGAGAACGAGCGGAATAGCCTGCGCCTGGATCGGCGTCGGGGTGGAGAAGTTGTTCTGCGACAGCGTATCGACGATCTGCTTGGAAAGACCAAGCGAGTGAAAATCGGTCAATTCAATACCTTTCGGGGGCGCCAAAGCAAATAGGCCGGATCGCACCATGCGGTCCGGTCTGTCTCTGGCGTCAAGAACCCCGCGTGAAGTGGGAACTTGTAAGTTGGAAAAAGCTTTCCAGCGCATCTGACCGCCTTGGGTGCGGTCTCGTTATATAAAGCGCTTTTGTCCCTCTCTTGCGTACGTCTAAGTCCCGCAGGGCACGCTCACGCGGCGGCCGGAAGGTGAAAGCTGAGGCGCATTTGGTCTTATTCGCGACCAAAGTCAAGGGGTGGCGGGTGCTTTCCTTCATAGATGTGCATATGCCGCCGGAAATCCGGCGGCATCCTTGATCCCGAAATTTCTGAAGGCAGGCTTCTGCGCTCTAAACCCTAGCGGCAGACCTCCACACGATATGGGCGACCCCAGCCATCGTGACGCCATGCCCAATAGCAGCTCGGATAGGGGCGCACATAGACGCGCTCATAGGCAGGGCCGGCATAATAAGCGGGATAGGCGGGGTATGCGGAGTAGTAGGCCGGGTATGCCGGCCTTACCGCTTCGGCCGCGAGCGCGCCGCCGACAATACCGGCAGCAAGGCCGCCGAAGATGGCGCCGCGCTCGGAGGCGGCGGCGTTGGTGGTGGTTACGGCGGCAGCGCTGCCGAGTGTCAGCGCGATCAAGCCGGCCGTTGTTAAAGTACGAAGCACAGACATTGACATCCCTTTCCCAAACACTGGCTTCCCAGCCGAAGCCGAACCTCACGGTGCGCGGGAATCGGGGCGAACTCGCGGCTAAAAAGAGGGCCGCAACATTAAATTTCGTTCATGATGAAATGAGGGAAAGCGTTTGATTTCCCTTTAGAAATCCGTGGGAACTCCGCCCTCTTTCTTGCGCCTGGCGACAAAGGCGTCGAGCTCTTCCTCGACTGCGGGATCAAGCGGTGGCTGCTCGTAACGCGCAAGCGTTTCCTTGAAGATGCGGTTGGCATGATCGTAGGTTGTGGGCCGCCCGGCCTCTGTCCAGGTCTCGTAATTTCGCCAGTCGGAGAGAATTGGTGAATAGAAGGCGGTCTCGTAGCGCGCGAGCGTATGCGCGGTGCCGAAATAATGCCCTCCCGGGCCGACATCGCGCACGGCGTCGAGCGCCAGGGCATCCTGGCTGACATCCAGGGGCGTCAGGAATTCGGCGACCATCTGCAGCATGTCGACGTCGAGGATGAACTTCTCGAAGGAGGCGGTGAGACCACCTTCGCTCCAGCCGGCCGCATGCAGCACAAAATTGCCGCCGCCCTGCGTCAAAGCCCAGAGGGAAAGGGCCGACTCATAGGCCGCCTGTGCGTCGAGCGTGTTGGAGGCGTTGGTGTTGGAGGTTCGATAGGGGATGCCGTAGCGGCGGGCGAGCTGGCCGCCGCAAATGACAGCCTTCATATATTCTGGCGTGCCGAAAGCAGGCGCACCCGTCTTCATATCGACATTCGAGGTGAAGCCGCCATACATGACCGGCGCGCCCTTGCGCACCATTTGGGTGAAGGCGATGCCGCACAGCGCCTCGGCATTTTGCTGCACCACCGCGCCGGCGATCGTCACCGGCGCCATGGCGCCCGCCAGTGTGAAGGGGGTTACGACGACGACCTGGTTTCGCGACGACATCTCGATGATGCCCTGCAGCATCGGCCCGTCCAGGCGCAGCGGCGAGGAGGAGTTGATGATGGTGAAGAGCGAGGGCTCGCGCTCCATCTGCTCCATGCTGATGCCGCGACCGATGCGAGCGATCTCGATCGCGTCGAGATTACGCTGCTGGCCGAGCGAATAGCAGTGGAACGCCTTGTCCGTGAGTTTCACGATGTCGGAGAGGCAGTCGAGATGGCGCACCGAGGCATGGATATCGATCGGTTCGACGGGGTAGCCGCCGGTCATGTGGATGACGTCGAAGGACTGGGCAAGCTTGATCAGCTTGCGGAAATCTTCCTGATTGCCCGCTCTTCTGCCGCCTTCGCGATCGGCAACGAACGGAGCCGAGGCGACTTGGGCGAAGACGAGGTTGCGGCCGCCGATTTCGACATTTCTAAGAGGATTGCGGGCGTGCAGGGTAAAGGTCGAGGGAGCCGAGGCGATCAACTCCATGATCATGTTGCGGTCGAAGCGGACGCGCTCCTTGCCAGGCGTGACATCGGCGCCGGCTGCTTTCATGCGCTCGCGCGCTTCCGGCAGGATGATGTCCATGCCGATTTCTTCGAGAATGGTCAGCGACGCATTGTGAATATCATCAAGGGCTTCGGGCGACAGAAGCTCCGTGTGGGAAAGATTATTGACCAGGTTCAGATACTTCGCGCTGCTCGGCTTGCGGCTGCGCTCGGCGCCTCGTCCCCCGGCGCGTCGACGTCGTTCGGCCGGTACCGCCGCTGTTTCCAGTTCGCTCAGGGCCAGGTTTCCTTCGTCGCTCATCGCACTCACTCCCGATTATCCGCTGGAGGATTCTTGGCAGAGATCGGGCGTGAATACCGTCGTCGTTTGCGACCAAGACATGACCGTTATAGGATAGTCCGTAGTCTGAACGCGACGCTGCCCTATCGGTTAATCATGGTTAACGCCTTGTTAAAGCGGTTCGTGATAGAGCGTCGTTTGATGAACCACTATGCGCGCTGAGAAGAGAGGCTCCGTTTGACCTTGGACGGTGAACTGCTGGAGATAGCGTGCCGCCGGATCGCCAGTCTGGACAGGCCTGCCTACATCAAGAACAGCGAGCTACGCTACGTCGCCGTCAACGAGGCCTATGCGCGGTTTTTCGGCCGCGACATCTCCGATTTCATCGGCAATCGCAGCCACGATCTCCTCGACGCTGGTGAGAGTGCCGAGAGGGAAGACAAGGAGCGCCGAGCTCTCGTCTTCGGCTCCGAGGAAACAACGCTGTGCTTCGACACCACAGGACGTCGGCGTTCGGGCATTCAGATCGAAAGCTTCTCGGCTTCTGAAGATCGTGTTTATGTTTTCGGGATGTTTCTCGACACCCCGGCTGTCTCGGGCAAGGTTTCACCTGCGGGTCAAGTGCGAGAGAAGGCCGACGATGTAGGCTTTTTCAGTGCTGTTCTGGAGGATCTGCCGGTCGCGACCTTCGTGCGCGATGCCGACCATCGGCTGATCTATTCCAATGCAGCTCATGCGGCCATCATCGGCCTCGATCGCGAGGAAATGCTCGGCAAGACCGAACATGAAATGTTCGATGTCGGCGCCGACGAATTCTTTGCGGAAAACGAGGCTGCGCTGAGGGAAGGGCGAGAGCACGAATTCGAAAGCGAAATCGTCGATCGGCAGCAGGTGAAACGCCCCGTCAAGATCCGTGTCAATCGCGCGACGACACCTGATGGCAAGCACTACACGATAGGTTCTGTCGCCGATACGTCGGCACTGAAACAGCGAGAGATGCAACTGATCGAAGCGCAAGCCCGCGCCGAGGCGTTGCATCAGGACCTCGACAATATCCTTCGCTCGATGCCGATCGGGGTTCTGATCCATAACAGCGATTACATCGTCGAATACGTCAACGATGCCTGGTACGACATTTCGGAATTCCCGAAGGACGAGCGTTTCGAGGGACGGCCTTATCGCGATCTGATCGCCAAGCATTTTGAACTGGAACGCTTCGGCTCGGATCGCAGCGTCGACGACATCTACGAGGCGCGTCTGGCTGCGCTGCGCAAGGCAGGGCCACATCTGCAGACGGAAGTGAATTTCGCCGACGGCAAATCTGTCATCATCGACGCTCGCCGCATTTCCAATGGCCGGACATTGATGTCCTACACGGACATTTCCTCCGTCAAGCAGCAATCACAGGAGATTACCGAGACGCGGCTTGCGCTGGAGCGACTAGGTGAGCTCATGGCGGATGCGATGGAGGCCATGTCGCAGGGGCTGTTGATCGTGCAGGATGGCACGATCATGCTGGCAAACGACAGGCTTCAGCACATGCTGAAGCTGCCGGCGGAGCTTCTGGAGGTCGGCAAGGACTGGTCCGCCGCTTTTGACTACTGCGCCGCACGCGGAGATTACGGTGACGACGCGGAAGCAATACGGCAGTCCTGGAGCGAGAGCATTGCAGCGGGCACGCCGATCTCCTGCGTATTTCAGGTCGTTGGCGGTCGCTGGATACAGCTCGACGGCGCGATCGGCGGTCATCGCCGCTGGACCGTCGTGCTGACCGATGTCACCGATATGAAGGAGCGAGAGGCGGAGCTGCAGCTTCTGCTGGCCCGCAGCAACGCCGCGGATCGCGCGAAGTCTGAATTTCTGACCCATATGAGCCATGAAATCCGTACGCCGATGAATGGCGTTCTCGGCATGGCGGAATTACTTGCCAAGACCGATCTGGACGCGCGGCAGAAGACATTCGTCGATATCATCGTCAAATCGGGCAATGCGCTTCTCACCATCATCAACGACGTGCTCGATTTCTCAAAGATCGACACGGGCGCGATGCACCTGCGCAAGATGGCGTTTGATCCGGTGGAGGCGGTTGAGGATATCACGACGCTGCTGGCGGCAGCTGCGTCGGAGAAGAATATCGAGCTGATCATGCGCGCTGCGCCCGATGTGCCGGCAGCAGTGCTTGGGGATGCCGGGCGGTTCCGCCAGATCGTCACCAATCTCGTCGGCAATGCGATAAAATTTACCGAGCGTGGCCACGTTCTCGTCGAGCTGGGCAGCCAACCGATCTTCAGCGAAGACGTCTCGCTGATGCTGCGCGTCGAGGACACCGGCATCGGTATTCCGGATGGGAAGCTCGACAGCATCTTCGAAAAATTCTCGCTCGCGGATTCATCTTTTGCGCGGCGCCTCGAAGGCTCCGGCCTCGGGCTTGCCATTACGGCCGGCCTGGTCGAACTCTTCGGCGGATCGCTGGCGGTGGAAAGCGAATGGGGCAAGGGCTCCGTCTTTACGGTCTATCTGCCCGTGCCTCTGGTCGTTGATCGCGGCAAACCGTTGGATCTGCCTGCGGACGTCAAGAATGCCGGCATCCTGATCGTCGAGGACAATGAGATCCAGCGGCGCATCCTGACCGAACAGTTGGTGCAATGGGGCTTCGACGGCTATGCGGCCGAGAGCGGCAGTACCGCTCTTGCCATTCTGGACGCCGCTTTCGGCATGGGCGTACCGGTCGATGCCATGATCATCGACTATAGCATGCCTGATATGAATGGTTATGAGGTCGCACGCGCTATCCGTGCCGATCCTCGGTTCGTTTCCCTGCCGGTGATGTTTCTGACATCGATGGGGGTGGTCGGCTACGACAAGGAGCTGACCGCGGTCAACGGTCAAGCGCATCTGATGAAGCCGTTGCGGGCCAATGCGTTGCGCAGCACAGTTATCGACGTGGTCCGCACGTCACGTCGACGCAAGATGATCGGTCAGCCAAGCCCTGTCACCCGGACTATGCCGATAGAGGCGGAAGCTGCCGCCGCGATCGAGGCGACCGAACAGTTGGCCTCGGCGAGACCTGGCAACGCTATCGATGTTCTCGTCGCCGAGGACAACGAAGTTAACCAGATCGTCTTCACACAGATCTTGCAAGCGACTGGCCTGCGTTTTCTTGTCGTGGAAAACGGCGAGGCGGCTGTAGATGCCTGGCGCCAATTGCGGCCCTCTCTGATCCTGATGGATGTCTCCATGCCGGTCATGAACGGTCATCAGGCAACGCGAATGATTCGGCAGTTCGAGGCGCAGAGCGGGCAGGGCTGGCATGTACCGATCATCGGCGTGACGGTGCAGGCGCTTGAGGTCGATCGCGCGATGTGCATGGAGGCTGGCATGGACGACTGCCTGTCGAAGCCGATCAGCCCGGAACTTCTCGAGGCCAAGATCGAACGCTGGCTTGGCGATGCGGTTTTTCAGGCCGGCCGCTTCAACAGTTAGGCCGGTTTGACGCCGCAGAGCATTTCTCGCTTGCCGGCGAAGCCCGGCCGTCGCTCGACGGCGAAACCCGTTGCCTGCAGATTGCGGCGCACGAAGCCTGCGGCGGCGTAGGTGGCAAAGGTGCCGTTCGGGACGGTTTTGTCGTAAAGGGCCTGCATCAGCTCCGGCGACCACATGTCTGCATTGCGTGATGGCGCGAAGCCATCGAGAAACCAGGCATCAAAGCCGGATTCTGCATTGCTGACCCCTTCGAGCGCCGGACCGCAGACGACGGTCAGGCGCGTATGGGCGTCGAGTTGCAGCGAGACGATGCCTTGGGGATCGCCGGGCCATGCGGCGACGAGGGCCTGCCGTTCGCGATCGATCTCGGGCCAGTGCGACAGGGCGCGATCGATCTGATCAGCCTGCATCGGGTAGAGTTCGAAGGACATGAAATGCAGTTCGGATTCAGGGCCAGCTTGGCGGCGCCATTGACGCCACGTCTCGCAGAAATTCAGGCCGGTGCCGAAACCAAGCTCGCCGATGAGGAAATTCTGCTGCTCCTGCCAGCGCGCAGGCAGGTCATTGCCGGCCAGGAAGACATGGCCGCATTCCAGCCGGCCGTCGGTCTGGCAATAAAAATGATCGCCAAAAGCCGGCGAATAGGGCATATCGCCGTCGCGCCATTCGAGCTCCGGGCTTGCCGCGCTGGTTTCGGGCGTCTGCGTCCGATCGGAAACTGGATCTGTCATGGAAAGAGCCGATAATCCTCCGGGGCCTGCCGGTCAATCATCTGTCGATCTTCTGATCGTCGGTGGCGGCATCATGGGCTTGTGGGCAGCTGTTCATGCCGAGCGTCTCGGCATTCGAACGCTGCTGGTCGATGCCAACAGGTTTGGACAGGGCGCAAGCGGCGGCCTGCTCGGCGCGCTGATGCCGCATATGCCGGACAAGTGGTCCGAGAAGAAGCAGTTTCAGTTCGACGCGCTCGTGGCTCTGGAAGAGGAAGTTGCGGTGCTGGAAGCGGCGACCGGGCTTTCCGCCGGTTACCGTCGCGCCGGGCGCCTGATCCCGCTGCCGAAGCCGCATCTGCGGGAGATCGCGCTTGGTCATTCGCGGGATGCGCAAACGCATTGGCACCAGGGCGGGCGTGAGTTTCACTGGCATGTGCTCGACGCGGCACCTGTTCCCGGCTGGATCGATCCTGCGGCGGCCGAAAGCGGATTCGTCTTTGACACGCTGGCGGCACGTGTCTCGCCTCGTGCTCTATTGAAAGCGCTGTTGACCTTTCTTGCGGGTGCCAGGCACGTCCGGCTGCTTGAGGGCGTGAGCGTCCAGAGTATCGATCCGGACAGAGGCGTGGCGACCACGAGTGAAGGTAATATGTTGTTTGCCCGCTGCATCCTGTCGGCCGGACACAGCTCTTTCCCGATACTCGACGGACTGACCCTCGATCGCAAATCCTCTCTGGGTCAACCCGTCAAAGGGCAGGCGGCTCTGCTGAAGGCGGATGTCGACGCCAGCCTGCCGGTGATCTTTCGCGATGGCCTCTATATCGTCCCGCATGAGGGCGGAATGGTTGCCGTCGGCAGCACCAGCGAGAACCGGTTCGAAGATCCGCTATCTACGGATGGCCAGTTGGATGATCTGCTGGCCGCAGCCCGCTCGATGGCGCCGGCCTTGCTGGGAGCTGAGGTCGTCGAGCGTTGGGCCGGTCTGCGGCCGAAGGCGATCGATCGTGACCCGATGGTCGGCGCGCATCCCGATCATCCCTCATTGATCGCACTGACGGGCGGTTTCAAGGTGAGCTTCGGATTGGCGCATCGGCTGGCGGAAGCGGCTGTATGCGAGGCAGTTGACATGCCGTCTTGCTTCAAGTTGCCGCAGACATTCACCCTGGCAAGTCATATTGCAGTCGTATCACACAAAATGTGAATATACGCCCCCTTCAGGTCGTCAATTTGTCACGCAAATCACCTATCTGCTTGGCCGTCAGCAACCCGCTCGGTCAGCCGGTTTGTCGTGCCTGGGAGGAGATTTTATGCGCTATGCCATTTGCTTCACGCCGTCCGCGAGCGATCCGCTGACGCTTGTGGCCGCAAATTGGCTCGGCCGTAACGTCTATTCCGGCGAGATGGTCGATCCGCCCGCGGTGCGCGGCCTCGGGATCCATGAGATCGCTTTCTATACTGCGGTTCCCCGCCGCTATGGCTTCATGGGTTTGCTGAAGGCGCCTTTCCGTCTGGCGGAAGATGTGTCCGAGGCGGCGCTGCTGCGTGATCTCATGCGGTTTTCCGGCTCGGTCGCGCCCTTCGAAATTCCAAGGCTTGAAGTCGCGCGGCTGAGCGGCGCCCTGGGTCTCGTGCCATCAGCACCCAGCCAGCAGATGCATTTTCTCGCCGCGTCGCTGGTTCAGGCTTTCGACCACTATCGCGCGCCACTGAGCGAAGCCGAGATCGAACGTATCGATCCGGACGGTCTTTCGGCGACGCAATTTGCCAATTTGCACCGTTGGGGCCATCCGCATGTGATGGATGAATTTCGCTTTCAGATGATGCTGACCGGCACGATCAGCCCCGGCGATATGCTGCGAATCGAGCGGTCGCTGCGTGACTTCTTCGAGCCATCGCTTGCGGCACCAATTCCCGTCTCCAACATCGCGCTGATGATGGAAGATGGTGCAGGCGGTCCCTTCCGGGTGCATTCCCTGCATCCGATGGGCAAGGTCAGCGCCCGCAAGATTGCCTAGGCCAGCGGTGCCGGTCGTATTGGCGGCTTGCCATTGAAGAGAAAGTGATTTTCCCACTTTCCGTCTCGACATTCGCGGCACGGGTGCTACCGTTCTCCTTATTCGAGAAGGTGCTTCAATGTCGGAAAACTACTCCCGCGATCTCATCGGCTATGGCCGCAACACTCCCGATCCGAAATGGCCTGGCGACGCGCGCGTCGCGGTGCAGTTCGTGATCAATTATGAAGAGGGCGGGGAAAGCTGCATTCTCGACGGCGATCCGGGGTCGGAAAATCTGCTGTCCGAGATCGTCGGTGCGGCCTCTTGGCCGAACCAGCGCAATCTCAATATGGAATCGATCTACGAATATGGCTCGCGTGCCGGCTTCTGGCGGCTGTGGCGCATGTTCACCGAGCTGAAGGTTCAGGCGACAGTCTATGGCGTGACGCTTGCCATGGCGCGCAATCCCGAGGCAGTTGCCGCGATGAAAGAGGCCGGCTGGGAAATTGCCAGCCACGGCTATCGCTGGCTGGAATACAAGGATTTTTCGGAGGATCTTGAGCGCAAGCACATTTTCGAGGCGGTGCGGCTGCATACCGAGATCACCGGCGAGCGGCCTTACGGCATGTATCAGGGCAAACCCTCAGACAATACGCTGCGGCTCGTCATGGAGGAGGGCGGCTTCCTCTATTCCTCCGATTCCTATGCCGATGATCTGCCCTATTGGGTCGATGGGGTGAACGGCAAGCCGTTCCTGATCATTCCCTACACGCTTGAGACCAATGATATGCGCTTTGCCACGCCGCAAGGCTTCAACTCCGGCGACCAGTTCTTCACCTATCTCAAGGATGCGTTCGACACGCTTTACGAGGAGGGGAAGCAGGGCAGCCCGAAGATGATGTCCGTCGGCTTGCATTGCCGTCTCGTCGGCCGCCCCGGTCGAGCCGCAGCGCTGCGACGCTTCATCGAATATGTCTTGAAGCATGATAAGGTCTGGATCCCCCGGCGTGTCGAGATCGCCAACCATTGGTACGAGCAGCATCTCCCTGGAGGCGCGCGCTGAGATGGTATCGCGCGACGAATTTGTGAGCCGCTTCGGTGGCGTTTTCGAACATTCTCCCTTCATAGCCGAGCGCGCTTATGATGCCGGGGCCATTTTCGAGCCGTTGACATCCGGTGGTGTGCATGCGGGCCTGACGACGTCTTTCCGCGCGGCGAATGCGGATGAGCGGCTTGGCGTCCTGCGAGCTCATCCCGATCTGGCTGGCCGGCTGGCGATTGCCGGCGAGCTCACCGAGGACAGCCGCAAGGAGCAGGCCGGCGCCGGGCTCGACAGACTGAGCCCCACAGAACATGCCCGCTTCACGCAGCTGAACGCTACCTATGTAACCAAGTTCGGCTTTCCCTTCATTATTGCGGTGAAGGGTCTCGGCAAGGACGATATTCTGGCCGCTTTCGAGACGCGTGTTGGCAACGACCGCGAGGCGGAGTTTGCGACGGCAACGGCGCAGGTGGAGAAGATCGCCCTGTTGCGCCTGCAATCCCTGCTTCCGGAAAGCTGAGATGCAGAGAGTGCAGCCACTTTCAGCCCCTGTCGTGACTTGGTATCTGGCTGAAAGAGGGTGTGTGACATGAGTTTGGATCGGCTGGTTACCTATCTCGATCGCATGCAGCGGGCCGCGTCCGAAATCGGTTCGTTTCTGCACGGAATTGATCGAGATGCCTTTTTCGATGACCTCGAGAAACAACGCGCCGTCGGTATGAATCTGACGTTGCTGGGCGAAGCGGCCTTGCGCATTTCGGAGGAATATCCCGAATTTACCGTTGACCATCCGGATCTGCCTTGGCATGCGCTAGGCAACTTTCGGAATCGAATTGCGCAGGGCT
This sequence comes from Rhizobium sp. A22-96, assembly GCF_053521805.1. NCBI lineage: Bacteria > Pseudomonadati > Pseudomonadota > Alphaproteobacteria > Hyphomicrobiales > Rhizobiaceae > Rhizobium > Rhizobium sp. A22-96. Next base: position 686,165 of record NZ_JBNWDQ010000002.1, on the reverse strand, counting down.
ATGTCGACATCGAGCTGACGGCTCTATGGGATATGGCGCGGACCTCAGTTCCGGACCTGCTCTCACTCCTGGACTCCATTCGCCATTGGCGAGCGGAAGGCGAATAATCATAGAATGACACAGCAACTGGACATTCGCCCCCTGACAAAGGCGGCATTCACACCATTCGGCGATGTGATCGAGGCCGATCCGACGACGATGCGGCTCATCAATGGCGGTACGACGGAGCGTTTTCACGCACTTGCCAGCGCCGAGGCCATCGGCGATGGGGCACGGGTGATCCTGAATATCTTTCGCGGCCAACCGCGCGCCTTTCCCTATGCGATCGAGATGATGGAGCATCACCCCTTCGGCAGCCAGGCCTTCGTGCCGCTCAACGGTCGGCCCTTCCTGGTGGTCGTTGCGCGGGATGAGGACGGCAAGCCGGGCAAGCCGGAGATCTTCCTGGCACGCGGCGATCAGGGCGTGAATTACCGCGCTAAAGTCTGGCATTATCCATTGATGGCGCTTGGCGAGCAGAGCGATTTTCTCGTCGTCGACCGCGACGGGCCGGGAAACAACCTAGTGGAATTCTTCTTCGATACCCCCTTCATCATCGGAGCACCAACGCTATGACCGGACTGACGACCCATGTGCTCGATACAGCCCTCGGCAAGCCGGCCGAAGGCCTGGTGATCGATCTTTTCAGGATCGAGGGGGATGCCCGTATCCATCTGAAGACGGTGACAACCAATTCGGACGGGCGCGTTGACGGCGGCCCTATCCTGATCGGCGACAGCTTCGTTGCCGGCACCTATGAACTGCTGTTCCGGGCTGGTGACTATCTGCGCGCAAGCGGTGCGAAGCTGACGGAGCCCGCCTTTCTCGATCTCGTGCCCATCCGCTTCGGCATTGCCGATACGACGGCGCATTATCATGTGCCGCTGCTTATCTCGGCCTATGGCTATTCCACCTATCGCGGGAGCTGAGATATGCGTTTTGCGGCGATTGCGGACATCCACGGCAATCATCTGGCGCTGGAGGCGGTGCTTGCGGATATCCGCCAGCAAGGCATCACCGAGATCGTCAATCTCGGCGATTGTTTCAGCGGGCCGCTCACGGCGGGAAAGACCGCCGATATCCTGCTGGGGCTCAACGCCGTGACGGTTCGCGGCAACCATGACCGCTACCTGATCGAGCAGGTGCCTGACGCGATGCATGCTTCGGACAGCGTCGCATATGCGGAATTGAACGAACGTCATCTCGATTGGCTGCGCAGCCTGCCGTTCAGCACCGTCTACCGCAATGAGGCCTATCTCTGCCACGCCACTCCGGCTGATGATAACGTCTATTGGCTCGAATCCGTCTCGCCGGACGGTCATGTCTGTTTGAAGCCGCTGGAAGAGATCGAAGCGTTGGTCGGTGGCGTCGAGTTTCCGTTGATCCTGTGCGGTCACAGCCATATTCCGCGTGCCGTTCGCCTTTCCGACGGGCGCCTGATCGTCAATCCCGGCAGCGTCGGGTGCCCGGCCTATGACGACGATCTGCCTTACCCTCACAAGGTGGAGGCCGGCCATCCCTTCGCCTGCTATGCGATCCTGGAAAAGCAGGGCGACGGCTGGCTGCCGGTCTTCCGGAATGTGGCTTATGACCATCAAGCCATGGCGGAGCTGGCGATGCAGAAGGGCCGAGCCGAATGGGCAAGCGGTCTGGCGACGGGCTGGTTGCGCTAGAGATCGGCGAGAATATCCCGTCCGACTGTCTTGATATCGCGCTTGCCGCAAAGCGCCATGGAAGTATCCAATTCCTTGCGGATGATTTCGAGCGCCAGCGTCACACCTTCCTTGCCCATGGCGCCGAGGCCGTAGAGGAAGGGGCGGCCGATGAAAGTGCCCTTGGCGCCGTAAGCGATAGCCTTGAGCACGTCCTGGCCCGAGCGGATGCCGCCGTCCATATGCACCTCGATCTTGTCGCCGACGGCGTCGACGATCCTTGGCAGCATGCTGATGGAGGAGTGAGCACCATCGAGCTGACGACCGCCATGGTTGGAAACAATGATGGCATCGGCGCCGGTATCGACAGCCGCTCTGGCATCCTCGGGGTCAAGAATACCCTTGATGACCAGCGGGCCGCCCCATTGCTCCTTGATCCAGGCGACATCGCTCCAGGAGAGCTTGGGATCGAACTGCGAATGCGTCCAATTCGACAGCGTCGTCATGTTGGAAATGTCCTTGGCATGACCGATGATGTTGCCGAAGGAATGGCGCTTCGTTTTCAGCATCTCCAGGCACCAGCGCGGCCTTGTCGCCATCTGCCAGACGTTTTTCGCCGTCATTTTCGGCGGGGCGGAGAGGCCGTTGCGGATGTCGTTGTGGCGCTGCCCGAGGATCTGCAGATCGGCCGTCAGTACCAGCGCCGAGCATTTTGCTGCCTTGGCGCGCTGGATCAGGTTCAGGACGAAATCGCGATCCTTCATCACATAGAGCTGGAACCAGAAGGGCTGTTTCGTCACCGAGGCGATGTCCTCGATCGAGCAGATGCTCATGGTCGAGAGCGTGAAGGGAATGCCGAATTCCTCGGCTGCGCGCGCCGCCAGCATCTCGCCATCGGCATGCTGCATGCCGGTGAGGCCGGTCGGCGCCAGCGCCACCGGCATGGAGGCCTTCTGGCCGACCATTGTGGTTGCCAGTGATCGGTCGGACATGTCGACGAGGACGCGCTGGCGCAGCTTGATCCTGGCGAAATCGGCCTCGTTCGCCTGATAAGTCGATTCCGTCCAGGACCCGGAATCGGCATATTGGAAAAACATCTTCGGCACGCGCCGCTTGGCGATCTGTTTCAGTTCGGCAATGGTAAGCGGCGCGGTCATGGCTGTCTGCCTTCTCGGTGGTTGTGTTGCGTCTTGTCGCCTTATTGCAGGATCGATTTCATCGGTTTCCCTGCGACATAGGTTTCAAAGATAGCGCGGTCGTCGCCCATCGTCTGCAGCAGGAACAGTTCTTCGGTGAGGTTCTTCACCACCTCCATCTTCAGCGCCATGGCCGGCGTGGCGGCGGCGTTGAGGATGATGAGGTCTGCCTCCGTGCCGGTGTCCAGCGTGCCGATCTTGTCGACAAGGGAGAGGGCCTCGGCATTGCCGCGGGTCATGTAGTAATAGCTTTCCAGCGGGTTCAGGCGCTCGCCGAGGAGCTGCTGGATCTTGTAGGCCTCATCCATGGTTCTGAGCATGGAATAGCTGGAGCCGCCGCCGATATCGGTGGCGACGCCGATACGAACGGGCTTTTCACGGCGTGCCAGCGCCTTCAGCGGGAAGAGACCGGAGCCGAGGAAGAGGTTCGAGGTCGGGCAATGCACGGCGACCGCGCCGGCCTCGCTCATGGCATCGGCCTCGCGCTCGGAGAGATGAATTGCATGACCGAACAGGCTCTTGGAGCCAAGTAGCCCGTAGCGGGCGTAGATATCAGTATAGTCGATCGCTTCCGGGTAGAGCTCGCAGGTGAAGGCGATCTCGTCGTGGTTCTCGGACAGATGGGTCTGAATGTGCAGATCCGGGAATTCCCGGGCAAGCGCGGCCGTCGCCTCCATCTGCGCCGGCGTCGAGGTAATGGCGAAGCGCGGCGTGATGGCAACATGGTTGCGGCCTTTGCCGTGCCAGTCAGCGATCACCTGGCGTGTCTCGTCATAGCCCATTTCAGGCGTATCGAGCAGGCCCTGCGGCGCGTGACGATCCATCATCACCTTGCCGCCGACCATGCGCATGTTGCGGCGCATAGCCTCGGAGAAGAAGGCGTCGGCGGAGGTCTTGTGCACCGAGCAATAGGCAACGGCCGTCGTCGTGCCATGGCGGATCAGCTCGTCATAGAAATGCGTGGCGATGCGCTCGGCGTGCGCGCTTTCGACGAAGCGGCATTCCTCGGGGAAGGTGTAGGTGTTCAGCCATTCCAGCAGATTGGCAGCGTAGGAGGCGATCACCTGCATCTGCGGGAAATGCAGGTGCATGTCGATGAATCCGGGAAGAATCAGATGCGGGCGGTGGTCGATTTCGGTGACGTTTTCCGGTGCCTGCGCCTTGATATCGGCATAGGGGCCGGTCGCGACGATGATGCCGTTCTCGATCAGCAGGCCGCCGTCGCTTTCGTAAGCGTAGCTATCCGTATCATCGAGGCTTTGCGGCAGGCGCTTGAAGGACAGCAGGCGGCCGCGCAGAAGGGTGGTCATTGGCTCTTTTCTCCGATGGAGCTTTCGAACCAGGCGACCAGCAATTTGCGCTCCTCGGGCGTCACCTCGGTGACGTTGCCCGGAGGCATGGCATGGCTGCGGCCGGCCTGGATATAGATCTCCCGGGCATGCATAGCGATTTCCGCGTCATTTTCCAGCATGACGTCCTTCGGCGGCCGGACAATTCCCTCATAGACGGGCTCGGCCGCATGGCACATGGAACAGCGTGTCGAGACCATCTGCTTGACGGCCGGGAAATGCGCGTCCGAGGCGAATTGCTGGAAGGCGGGCGCGACCGCATTGGCATCCTTCTCGCCGGTCAGCACCTTCGGAACGGTCGAAAGCCACATGATGACGATGAAGATGACGAGCGTGACGATCCAGGTCCAGGTCGGGCGGCCCTTGCGGGCATGCGTCGTGTTGAACCAATGACGGATGGTGACGCCCATCAGGAACACCAATGCTGCGATCACCCAGTTATAGGCCGTGCCGAAGGCCAGGGGATAATGGTTCGACAGCATGAAGAAGATGACGGGCAGCGTCAGGTAGTTGTTGTGCAGCGAGCGCTGCTTGGCGATGCGGCCGTATTTCGGGTCCGGCGTGCGGCCGGCGATCAGGTCGGCGACGACCACCTTCTGGTTGGGGATGATGATCATGAAGACGTTGGCGGACATGATCGTCGCGGTGAAAGCACCTAGATGCAGGAAGGCGGCGCGGCCGGTGAAGAGATGCGTATAGCCCCAGGCCATGAAGACCAGCACGGCGTAAAGCACCGCCATAAGGCCCCAGGTATTGTTGCCGAGCGGCGATTTGCAGAGCAGATCATAAACAATCCAGCCGCCGGCGAGCGAGGCAAGCGAGATCAGGATGGCAACGGGGACGCTCACGTCGAGCACATGCCGGTCGATGAGAAAGAGATTGGCGCCGCCATAATAGACGATGCACATCATCAGGAAGCCGGACAGCCAGGTGAAATAGCTCTCGTATTTGAACCAGGTCAGATGCTCCGGCATCTGTGCCGGGGCCACGAGATATTTCTGGATATGATAGAAGCCGCCGCCGTGAACCTGCCACTCCTCGCCATAGGCTCCGGGCGGAAGGTGCGGGCGCTTCACCAGCCCGAGATCGAGCGCGATGAAATAGAAGGACGAACCGATCCAGGCAATTGCGGTTATGACGTGGAACCAGCGGGCGGCAAAAGCCAGCCATTCCCACGCTATGGCATACTCATACATGCGGTTCCCCTTCTTCTCTTTCGACTCGACACCTTGCAAAATGTTGAGGTCGGATGGAAGCGGAGAGTTTGATAGGCGAGCCAAAAGCAGCGGTCTTGGCGAGCGCCTGGCCGCATTATTCCAGGGGGCGGCCGAATTCGGCAAGGAGCCAGTCCCTGAAGGCTCGGATGCGCGGTGTATGACGCCTGTTTTCCGGGTAGGCGACCCAGTAGTCCGCTCCGTCGGTCGAGAGGATATTGAAAGGCTGGATCAATCGACCGGAGGCAAGCTCTTCCGCATAGAATTCGGGTGTGAGAACGGCGACACCCTGACCGGCCAGGGCAGCACTTGCCTCGAAGGATTGCGCACCCAGCCTGCTTCGCGGCCTGCCCTGAAGGCCGGGGTCAGTAACGCCGGCATCCTGGAACCATGTAACCCACCAGGGATCGCCGGCATCGATGATGCGCAGCTTCAGCAGATCAGCCGGTTCGTGCACGCCGCCGATCGTCTCAGCCAGCGCCGGGCTCAGCATGGGGGTGAAGGTCATTTTCATCAGCAGATGCGACCGCAGGCCGGGCCATGTGCCCAAGCCGGCGCGGACGGCGATGTCGGACGGTTCACGGGCAAAATCGATGATCGAGCCTGAGGTCGACAGTCGAACGGCGATTTTGGGATGCTTGAGCTGAAACGAGCCGAGATGGCGGGCAAGCCATTGGGAGGCAAAGGTCGGCGTCGAATGGATGAGAAGCGTGGTCTCGGCGTCGCCGCTGATCGAGGCCATGGCATCCTGCAGCATGCCAAAGGCTTCGGCCACTTTTGGCGCCAGTTGCTCCCCGGTCTCGGTCAGTTCGATCTGCCTCGGGCGGCGCAGGAACAACGGCTCGCCCACGGTCTCCTCAAGCAGCTTGATCTGATAGCTGACGGCCGTCTGCGTCATGCCCAGCTCGTCGCCGGCGCGGGTGAAACTGCCGAGCCTGGCGGCGGCTTCGAAGACGCGGAGGGCATTCAAAGGGAAGCGTTTCGACAGCTTCATGGATAAGTTCTCTTTATGCATCCAGGCGATAGTTCGATTGGAATTTCAGCATTTTTGGCAGCAAAGTGCAATTCACATCGTTGATTGAATTGAGGTGTTGTCATGGACTGTTATGCTGTGGAACGAATGGAAGTGGCCAAGCCTTCAGGCTTCGCACGGGTTCTGGAATCGTTGGCGCAGGTCTTCGCCAGGCATGCCGAGCCATCCTCGCGTCTGGATCTTGAAGACATACCGGACCGGGTGAAACGCGATCTGGGTTTCCTGGATGGACGCGAGCCGCATTATGACGACGTTCGGTTGCGATAGGCTGAAGACGCTGTCGAAGGATCGGTGGCCGTCAGGGCGGCTATGACTTCCGAGCTTGTCAATGTTGGGGGCGTATACCCCCTCTGTCACTTTCGTGACATCTCCCCCACAAGGGGGGAGATTGGTAGCCCGTAGCCTCCACGAGTATCAAACGAATTGATTGCTCGTGGAAACAACGTTGCCATGTTTTGTCAGGTGGCGCGACAAACTCCCAATGATCTCCCCCCTTGTGGGGGAGATGTCACGACAGTGACAGAGGGGGGCTTGCTGCGGCAAACACGAGTTCGCTTTGTGGCTTCCGACTTTCTGCATGCCACTTTTGTCTGGCACGATAGCCATCACATGCCCTTCAGGCGCTCCACCGCCATCAGCACCCGTTCCGGCGTTGCCGGCGCGTCGAGGCGCGGGCAGACGCGATAATCCGCAACGCTCGCAACCGCCATCGATAATGCTTCAAGCACCGAGATCGGGAGCATGAAGGGCGGCTCACCCACAGCCTTGGAACGGCCAATGGTGGCTTCCGTGTTTTCGGACCATTCGGCAAGGCGTGTGTTGAAGATCTTCGGTCGGTCGGAGGCGAGCGGGATCTTGTAGGTGGAGGGCGCGTGCGTGCGCAGCCTTCCCTTGGCATCCCACCAGAGCTCCTCGGTCGTCAGCCAGCCCATGCCCTGCACGAAGGCGCCCTCAACCTGGCCGATATCGATCGCCGGATTGAGGGAACGGCCGACATCGTGGAGGATATCGGCGCGATCGATCAAATATTCGCCGGTCAGCGTGTCAATCGACACTTCCGAGCAGGCGGCTCCATAGGAGAAATAGTAGAAGGGCGTGCCGCGGCCGGCCTTGCGATCCCAATGGATCTTCGGCGTCTTGTAGAAGCCGGCGGCGGAGAGCTGCACGCGGGCGAAATAGGCCTGCTTGACGAAATCGGGGAAGGGGATTTCGGTGTCGCCGACCCGCACGCGGTTCGGCAGGAACTGCACCTCTTCGGCACCGACTCCCCACTTCTCGATGGCGAAGGCGACGAGCCGCTCCTTGATCTGGCGGGCGGCATCATAGGCGGCCATGCCGTTCAGGTCGGAGCCGGAGGAGGCGGCGGTTGCCGATGTGTTCGGCACCTTGCCAGTCGTCGTCGCAGTAATTTTCACCCGGTCGATATCGACCTGGAAGCTATCGGCTAGCACCTGCGCGACCTTCGTATAAAGGCCTTGGCCCATCTCGGTGCCACCGTGGTTCAGGTGAATGGAGCCATCCTGATAGACATGCACCAGCGCGCCCGCCTGGTTGAAGGCGGTCATGGTGAAGGAGATGCCGAATTTCACCGGTGTCAGCGCGATCCCCTTACGGATGAAGCGGCTGGAGCGGTTGAACTCGATGATGGCCTTGCGCCTTGCCTGATAATCGGCGGATTCTTCCAGCTCATCGACGATGCGATTGATGATGTTGTCGGTGACTTCCTGATGATAGGGCGTGAGCGTCCGGCCGGAACCGGGCTGGCCGTAGAAGTTGGCGCGGCGGATTTCCAGCGGGTCCTTGCCGAGCGCATAGGCGATCTCTTCGATCATGCGCTCGCCGCCGACCATGCCTTGCGGGCCGCCGAAGCCGCGAAAGGCCGTGTTGGAGACGGTATGCGTCTTCAGCGGCTTCGATGTCAGGTGCACATGCGGATAGAAATAGCTCGAATCCGCATGGAACAACGCGCGGTCGGTGACCGGGCCGGATAGGTCGGAGGAGAAGCCGCAGCGCGCGGCATAGGTGGCGTCGACCGCATGGATGCGGCCGTCATCGTCGAAGCCGACTTCGTAATCCACCAGAAAGTCGTGGCGCTTGCCGGTGGCGCTCATATCCTCGTCGCGGTCGGGCCGGAACTTGACGGCGCGGCCGAGCTTCTTGGCGGCGACGGCGGCCAGAGCCGCAAACTGATTGCCCTGCGTTTCCTTGCCGCCGAAACCGCCGCCCATGCGGCGCACGACGACCGTGACGGCATTGGACGGAATATCCAGAACATGGCCGACAATATGCTGGATTTCGCTCGGATGCTGGGTGGACGACCAGACGGTGACTTCATCGTCCTCGCCGGGGATCGCCATGGCGATATGGCTTTCGAGATAGAAGTGCTCCTGGCCGCCGATGCGCATCTGTGCCTTGATGCGGTGCTTGGCGTTGGCCATTTCGGTTTCGGGCTCGCCGCGCTTCAGCGTCATCGGCTCGTAGACGAGCGGTGCGCCATTGGCGAGCGCGCCATCGATATCGCTCCAATGCGTGAGGTCGCGGTAGTCGATCTTGGCGAGGCGAGCGGCGCGACGGGCCGCATCGCGCGTTTCGGCGATGACGGCGAAGATCGGCTGGCCGTGAAACTCGACCTTGGTCTCGGCGAGCAACGGCTCGTCATGCATGCCGTTGGAGCTGGTGTCGTTGACGCCGGGAACGTCGGCGCCGGTAAAGACCCAGACGACGCCGGGATAGGCTTTCACGGCCGAAAGATCGATGGAGACGAGTTCTGCATGGGCGCGGTCCGAGAGGCCAAGCGCACCATGCAGCAAACCTGTCGGTTCAGGAATATCGTCGATATAGTCGGCAGCTCCGGTCACGTGCTTATGGGCTGAATCATGCTTCAGCGATCCATGCATCGAGCCGTTGATGACAACCTTGCGTTCTTCGAAAGCGGATTTATCCATGGTTCAAGCCTCCGCCGTTGCGAAGCGTTTCAGCTCCTGCGGCGCACCGGATGTCTCCAGATAAAAGCGGAGAAGCAGGTTCTTGGCGGTCAGCCGCCGATATTCGGCGGTGGCGCGCCAATCGGTCAACGGCTTGTAATCGGCATCGAAGGCGGGGCGAACGGCCGTGACGGTCTCTTCCGCCCAGGGCTTGCCAATCAGCTCGGCCTCGACGGTGCGGGCGCGCTTCGGGGTCGCGGCCATGCCGCCGAAGGCGATGCGGATATCGGCGACGTTGCCGGCATCATCGAGCACCAGATGGAAGGCGCCGAGCACGGCCGTAATATCCTCGTCGCGGCGCTTGGTGATCTTGTAGACGGCAAAATGCACATCGTCGGCGGGGTAGGGCACGAAGATGCTTTCGACGAATTCACCGGGATTGCGATCCTGCTTACCGTAGTCGATGAAGAAATCTTCGAGCAACAGGCTGCGCGTCCCGGCCACCGAGCGCAGCCTGACGGTTGCGCCAAGGGCGATCAATGGCGGCGGGGAATCGCCGATCGGCGAGCCATTGGCGATATTGCCGCCGATGGTGCCCATGTTGCGCACCTGCTCGCCGCCGATGCGGTTGATCAAGCCTGAAAGCGCAGGGATCTTCTCGCCGATGGCAGCAAAGGCGCGGCTATAGGTGACGCCGGCGCCGATGGTCAGGCCGTCATCTTCGATAGTGATCCTCTGCAGCTCGCTCAAATGATTGATGAAAACCACCGGGTTGAGCGTACGCATCTGCTTGGTGACCCAGAGGCCGACGTCTGTGGAGCCGGCGACCACGGTTGCCTTCGGCTCGTCCGCAAGCACCTGCGCCAGGGCTGAAACCGAGCCGGGTACGATCAGGCGATCCTCGCCTTCGGTTACGGTAATGGTGTCGTGGCTCTGCATCGGCCAGAGGCGTGCGATGATATCGGCCCTGGTTTTCTCAATCGGATCGAAGAGGGCGCTTGGCCGCTTCTCGCTGACCAGTTCGGCCGCCTTGACGATGGGCTCGTAGCCGGTGCATCGACAGAGATTACCCTGGAGCGATTTCTCGATCTGAGCCCGGCTCGGCTTTTCGGTCGAGAGCCAGAGGCCGTAGAGCGACATGATGAAGCCCGGCGTACAGAAACCGCATTGAGAGCCATGGCAATCGACCATGGCTTGCTGCACCGGATGCAGGGTGCCGTTCTGGGCAGCCAGATGTTCGACAGTGACGACGTGGGTCGCATGCAGCGAGCCGACGAAGCGGATGCAGGCGTTGACCGACTCATAGTGAAGCCCGCCGTCGATCAACCGTCCAACCAGCACCGTACAGGCGCCGCAGTCGCCTTCCGCGCATCCCTCCTTCGTTCCCGTCAGGCGGCGCTTCAGGCGCAGGAAATCGAGCAGCGTCTCGGTGGGGCGCAGATTGGAGAGCGTAATATCCTCGCCGTTGAGGATAAAGCGGATGCTGTCGTTCATATCGTTCCCGAATTCTCTGTCGTTGGCCGGGGCCGGAAGCGCCTGTGCGAAGCCGGCCCTAACCGTCTATCGTTATGCCGCGGTCCAGCCACCGTCAATCGAGACGTGTGTTCCGGTGACCTGACGTGCCTCGTCACTGGCGAGATAGAGCGACAAGGCGCCGATCTCTTCGGCCTTGACGAATTCATGCGTCGGCTGGGCCTTGAGGATGACTTCGGTCTTGACCTGTTCCTCGGTCATCCCGCGCGCCTTGGCCGTGTCCGGTATCTGCTTTTCGACAAGCGGGGTCAGCACGTAGCCGGGGCAGATGGCATTCACCGTGACGCCGAACTCGGCAAGCTCGAGCGCTGCCGTCTTGGTCAGGCCCAATATACCATGCTTTGCCGCGACATAGGCGGATTTGAAGGGCGAGGCGACGAGGGCATGAGCCGAAGCGATGTTGATGATGCGGCCGTATTTCCTAGCCTTCATCAATGGAATGGAGGCGCGGATCGTGTGAAAGGAGCTGGACAGGTTGATCGCAATGATCTGGTCCCACTTCTCGATCGGAAAGTCCTCGATCTTCTCGACATGCTGGACGCCGGCATTGTTGACGAGGACATCGACGCTGCCGAAGGTCGAATTGGCTGTGGCGATCAGGTCGGCGATCTCCGCGGGCTTTGTCATGTCGGCCGGATGATAGATCACCTTGCCGCCGCTGGAGGCTTCAAGCCTGGTCTTGATCGCATCGATTTCCTCGGGCTTTCCGAAGCCGTTGATGACGACGTTATCGCCCTTGGCGGCGAAGGCGGTGGCGATGGCAAGGCCGATACCGCTCGTGGAACCGGTGACGACAACTGTTCTAGCCATGATCTTCTCCCTGTACAGCGCAGCGTCTTGCTGCAACGCAAAAGTGGCTTGAGCCTAGTCCCAAACCCGCAGATATGGCAATCGCATTGACGCTAGATCCTTTTGTGAGGCTGTTGACCACGATGGTGGGAACGGGGAAGCGGTTGTTCGATGAAAAATTTCGTTTTGCTTTCTTTTCACATTCGTTTTGCTCGCGTATCTGTTGATTGGGACGCAACAGTCGGGAGGAATGCATGAGCGGCTATGTCTTGGCGATCGACCAGGGAACGACGTCAACGCGGGCCATCGTTTTCGATGGCAAGATGAAGGTTGCCGGTGTCGGGCAGAAGGAGTTCACCCAGCATTATCCGAAACCGGGCTGGGTCGAGCATGATCCCGAGGAGATCTGGTCATCGGTCCTCTTCACCGTTCGCAAGGCCATCGAGGCCGCCGGCATAACGGCCAAGGATATCGCCGCACTCGGCATCACCAACCAGCGCGAGACCGTGGTCGTCTGGGATCGCGAGACGGGCAAGCCGATCCACAATGCCATCGTCTGGCAGGATCGCCGCACGGCAAGCTATTGCGAGAAGCTGAAACGGCAGAACCTGGAAAAGCTCTTTACCCGCCATACGGGCTTGCTGCTCGACCCGTATTTTTCCGGCACGAAGCTCTCCTGGCTGCTGACCAACGTGAAGGGCGCTCGTGCGCGCGCCGCCAAGGGCGAGCTCTGCTTCGGTACCATCGACACTTTCCTGATCTGGCGGCTGACCGGCGGCAAGAGCTTCGTCACCGATGCGACCAATGCCTCGCGGACGCTGATGTACAATATCGGCAGCAATGAATGGGATGAAGAGCTGCTCGATATCCTGCGCGTGCCGGCTGCGATGCTGCCAGATGTGAAGGATTGCGCTGCCGATTTCGGCATCACCGATCCCTCGCTCTTCGATGCCGCGATCCCGATCCTCGGCGTTGCCGGCGACCAGCAGGCGGCGACCATCGGCCAGGCCTGCTTCGAGCGCGGCATGATGAAATCCACCTATGGCACCGGTTGCTTTGCGCTGCTGAATACCGGCGCCGATATGGTGCGCTCCAGGAACCGGCTGCTGACCACCATCGCCTATCGTCTGGACGGCGAAACGACCTACGCGCTGGAAGGCTCGATCTTCATCGCGGGTGCGGCCGTGCAATGGCTCCGCGATGGGCTGAAGACGATCCAGCGCGCCTCCGATTCCGGCGAACTGGCTGCTAAGGCCGACCCGCTGCAGGAGGTCTATCTCGTGCCGGCTTTCACCGGTCTCGGTGCGCCCTATTGGGACCCGGATGCGCGTGGCGCGATCTTCGGGCTGACGCGCAACAGCGGGCCTGAGGAAATCGTCCGGGCGGCGCTGGAAGCGGTGTGCTACCAATCACGTGACCTTCTGGACGCCATGCACAAGGATTGGCGCAACGGCGACGGAGAGGGCACGGTGCTGCGTGTCGATGGCGGCATGGTGGCGTCGGACTGGACGATGCAGCGGCTGGCCGATCTGCTCGATGCTCCGGTCGATCGGCCGAAGATCCTGGAAACCACGGCTCTTGGCGCAGCGTGGCTGGCGGGCAGCCGTGCTGGTGTTTGGCCGGATCGTGATGGTTTTGCCAAGGCCTGGGCGCGTGACCGGAGGTTCGAGCCCGACATGGATGCCAAGGCCAGAAATGCAAAGCTGAAGGGCTGGAAAAACGCTGTGTCGCGCACCTTGAGCACACGGTAAAGCTGCTGACGGCCAGGCCTGCCTCACCTTGGGTTATATTTTGTAAAGTTTCTTTATTTTGCTTATATGAGGAGAGGCAGCGATACTTATCTCGTCAAACGTTCGGAACGGAATGTTTCGAATCACGTTTCACCGGCTCGACCCTGGGAGATGACAAGGCGGATAATGGCTGCTCAATTTAGCGAACTGAAGAAGCATATATACAGGCAGGTCAAATATCATCTGACGCGACCAAAGCCGCCCGTGCTGGCAGAGCCCTTCAACGGGCCCGTTCTCGTCGTCGGATCGGCGCCGGTGTCGAACAAGCCTGCGGATTTCGACCAGACCTTCCGGGTGATTACCATCAATGGTTCGCAGGTGGTCACGAAGGCATGGGGGATAGAAGCCCCAGATGTCACGCTTGTTCAGTTCAATCAGATCGAGGGCAAGAACACCAATGCCGTCGAAGTACGCCGTGTGCTGAACGGCGAACGCACCAGGATGCTTTATGTCCTGCTCTGGCGGGAGGAATTCAAACGCCTCGAAGACGGGTTAAAGGCCTTCAACTACGGCTATGACCGGCTTCAGATCGTTGACCGCTACAGGCGCATGGCGCTTCTCGACCGTGTCGGTGGAGTGAAATGCAGCGAGCTCGGTGCCGACGACAAATGCTCGAATGGCATCAATGCCGTTCTTTTTGCCCTCTATAACGGTGCCAGCGCGGTCATCATTACCGGCATCAACCCGGATTCCGGTGGCCATGTCTACAATCAGGAAAACCTGACCCGGCTGCATGTCCGCAAGGATCGCGAAGTGCTCGAGCGGCTGATGGAGCGCGGCTATCCGGTCTTCACGACCGACCCCGCCGTGTCGCAGTCGGTCGGTCTGCCATTATGGGAAGGCAAGACGAAAGCCGCACAGCTATCCGAGGCTTATGCCAACGCCGTGCGATCCCCTTCGAAAGAGGCTAGCATCCTAAACCCGTCGCTTGGTTGACGATCTAGCCATCTATCCAAGGCTGACGCCTGTCATCATTCCATGCCAAGATCGCGGCATGGAATCATTGAATCATGAAACCGCCGATCGGATTGTGACGCCGCCGCCATTGCGGCCGGGAGACAAGATCCGCTTTGTCTCTCCCGCCAGCCCGCCCGACAGGGATAGGGTCCTCCGGCACGCCGAAATACTGAAGGGCTGGGGGCTGCGCGTCGATTTCGGCGAGCATGTTTTTTGCAAGCACGATTATCTCGCCGGAACCGACGAAGAGCGGTTGGCGGATCTGGATGGCGCGCTTCGCGATCCCGAGGTTCGGGCGGTCTTCACCACGCGCGGCGGCAAGGGATCATACCGAATTGCCGACCGGCTGGATTTTGCGGCCGCTCGTCGCGATCCAAAGTTCCTTATCGGTTTCAGCGATATCACCGCGTTGCATCTCAGCTTCCTGAAACATAGTGGCCTGATCGGCATTCATGGCGCCCTTTTCGCCGGCCCCGGGGAGGAGGATGTTAGTCCTGAGACCATCGGCGCGCTTCGCCGGGCACTGATGACGACGGAGGATATCATTGTCCAATCCCGCGCCGAGGAGCCGACATCCGCACTGACCACAAGCGGAACCGCGACTGGCCGGCTTATAGGCGGCAACCTCGACATGGTGGCGACGGCAGCCGGCTGGGCATTGCCGGATTTGCATGGGGCGATCCTGCTGCTGGAAGCGGTCAGTCTTTATCGCGGGCAGGTGGATCGGCAAATGACCATGCTGCGCAAGGGCGGGCATCTCGACGGCCTGGCAGGCGTCGCCATTGGCCAGTTTACCGATTTCGAATTCGACCTCCGCTTCTCGGTCATCGATATCCTGCGCGAACATCTTGATGTGCTCGGCGTGCCGGTCCTTGGCGGTTTGCCGCTGGGGCATGGGCGCAGCCCCGTCAGTGCCTTGATCGGAGCCGTTGCGGAACTGAATGCGGAAACGGGGACATTGACGATCCGGCGTGGGGGCATCTAGCTCCTTGGTTTCGCGCATCGCGAAAGGGAATGCATGCGCCCTGATGTCGCAGAAACTTGCCGGGCGAGCTTCAGCCGCCGAAAAGACTTATTCGCCCGGAAATTCGATGGCGATGTGTGACACAGGGCATCGGCTATGCGTTTCATCTGGTTGCTATTGGTTGGACTGCTATCGACGCCGGCTTTGGCGCAAACCGTGCCTTTGGCCGAATGGGCGCATGTTTCTCCTGAGGCATCCGGATGGTCGGCGCCGAAATTGGCCGAGGCGAAGGCCTTCGCCGACGGGCACGATGTCAGTGCCGTCATGGTGGTCCAGCATGGGGCTGTCGTTGCCGAATGGGGAGATACGAGCAAGCCGATGGAGCTGGCTTCCATCCGCAAGAGCCTGCTTAACTCCCTGATCGGGATCGCAGTCGGGCGTCATCAGATCGATCCTGGCAGCACGCTTCAGCAATTGGGTATAGACGACAAGCCGCCGTCGCTGTCCGATCAGGAGAAGCAGGCGACGGTCCGGATGCTTCTCGAGGCGCGATCGGGCATTTATCATCCGGCGCTCTATGAGACCGAGGCGATGGCCGCGCGGCGGCCGCAGCGCTTCAGCCATGCGCCGGGGACGTTCTGGTACTACAACAACTGGGATTTCAACGCCCTCGGCACGATCTACGAGAAGGCGACCGGCGCCTCCATCTACGATGCATTCGAGGATGAGATCGCCCGGAAAATCGGGATGCAGGATTACGACCCGCATGCGCAGCACAAGGTCCGCGGGCGCGCATCGATCCATCCCGCCTATACGTTCCGGATGAGCACGCGGGATCTTGCCCGCTTCGCTCTCCTCTTTCTCGATGGCGGGCGCTGGAACGGGCAGGAGATCGTGCCCCAGCAATGGGTGCGGGCAAGCACCACGCCCTATTCGAACGCCGATCATGGGTTCGGATACGGGTATCTCTGGTGGACCGCCAACCGGCCGTCGTCAGGCACCGATGCGAGCGCAAATGCATTTCGCCTTCCGACGGGCGCGTATTTCGCCTGGGGTGCGGGCGGCCAATATGCCTTCGTCATCCCGCAGGACGACCTGGTCATTGTCGAGCGCACTGATCGCGATTTGCCGCTGAAGTCGCCCCGGCTGCATGAGGTCGCCAATTTGATTGACCTCCTCCGTCAAGCCGAGCACTCCTGACCGTAATTTTTTGACGCGGTCTGTCGGAGCTGATGCTATTCCTTCGTCTTTATCAGAGAAGGAGGTCCTGATGCTCTACGCAATCCTATGCTACAACGACGAAGATACGGTGTTTGCCTGGTCCAAGGAGCAGGAGGATGCGACGATGGCGCGGTTGATCGCCGTGCAGACGCCCCTCGCCGAGGCCGGCAAATTAGGCCCGGTGGCACGTTTGATGCCGACGACAGCGGCGACGACGCTGCGCAAGGGCAAGAACGAGCCGCTGGTCATCGATGGCCCCTTCGCCGAGACCAAAGAGCAGCTGCTGGGCTTCTACGTCATCGACTTTGAAACGCTCGACGAAGCGATTGAATTCTCAAAACAATTGGCTGAGGCTAATCCGGGTGCCGGCTCCTACGAGATCCGCCCGCTCTACGTGTTCAGGCCAGGGACGGTTGCCACATGACGGATATTGCCTGGATCGACATCGCGCTGACCAACGCCCGGCCGCAGGTGCTGGGCGCTCTGCTGCGCTACTTCCGCAATCTCGACATCGCCGAAGAGGCCTTTCAGGAGGCCTGCCTCAGGGCCTTGAAGACCTGGCCCGACAAGGGGCCGCCCCGCGACCCGATTGCGTGGCTGATTTTCGTCGGCCGCAACAGCGGTATCGATGCGACGCGCAAGCAGGCGAGGATGCAGAGCCTGCCGGACGAGGAGGCGATTTCCGATACAGGCGATGCCGAGAGCGACCTTGCCGAACGGCTCGATGGTTCCGGCTACCGTGACGATATTCTCCGGCTGCTGTTCATCTGCTGCCATCCGGATCTGCCCGCGACCCAGCAGATTGCGCTTGCGCTGCGCATCGTGTCTGGTCTTTCGGTGCAACAGATCGCCCGCGCGTTCCTGGTGAGCGACAGCGCGATGGAGCAGCGCATCACACGCGCCAAGGCGCGCGTGGCCGCCGCCGGTGTGGCATTCGAAACGCCGGGCGCCGTGGAGCGGAGCGAGCGGCTGGCGCTCGTCAGCGCCATGATCTACCTGATCTACAATGAGGGTTACTCTGCCGGAGGGATGCATCGCGAGGCGGCCGCCTTTTCGGATGAGGCTATCCGGCTCGGCCGGCTGCTGCTTCGCATCTTCCCCGGCGAGCCGGAAACCATGGCGCTGCTGGCGCTGATGCTGCTGCAACAATCGCGCAAGGCGGCGCGCTTCGATGCGGATGGGCAGATCATTCTGCTGGAAGAACAGGACCGCAAGCTTTGGGACCGGACATCGATCGATGAGGCACTGGCTCTGCTCGACAAGGCGATCCGCCATCGCCGGCCCGGCCCCTATCAGGTGCAGGCGGCCATTGCCGCGCTGCATTCGCGGGCCAAACGCGCTGCAGATACGGACTGGGCGGAGATCGAGCTGCTCTATCAGGTGCTGGAAAGACTGACGCCGTCTCCAGTCGTCACGCTCAACCGCGCGGTCGCGGTCTCCAAGCTGAAAGGTCCGGAGGAGGCGCTGGCGCTGATCGCACCTCTTGAAGCGCAGCTCGACAGCTATTTCTATTTTCATGGGCTGAGAGGCGGCCTGCTGATGCAGCTCGCCCGTCCGCAGGAGGCGCGCGTTGCCTTCGACAAGGCCATCGCGCTTGCCCGCTCCCCGGCGGAAGCGGCTCATATCCGGCATCAGCTCGATTGCCTGAATGCGGATGCCATTGCGATTGTAAAATAATCACAAATTTTGTTTTCCGGATGTCGGGAAGGCATCTCTTCCCACGTCCTTGGGGCATAGGCCGAACGGGCCGCGTCAAACCAGAGAGAGGACCAGGATATGACTGAAAAGAGCCAGCGCCACGAGCTTTCGCTGACCCGCATCATCGACGCGCCGCGCGCGAAGATTTTTCGTTGCTGGACGGAAACGGAGCTGTTGAAGCAGTGGTTTGCACCGCTGCCATGGACGATATCTGCTGCCAGCATCGATCTGCGCGCAGGCGGCTCAAGCTCGATCACCATGCGCAGCCCCGAAGGCGAGGACTATCCGGGCAATGGCGTCTATCTGGAGGTCGTTTCGAACGAACGGATCGTCTTCACAGATGCCTTCACCAGCGCCTGGGTGCCATCGGCGAAGCCTTTCATGGTGGTGACGATCCAGCTTGACGATCTTGGTGAGGGCAAGACGCGTTACACCGCAACCGTCCTGCACTGGACGGCCGAAGACCGCGAAGCGCACGAGAAGATGGGCTTCCATCAAGGATGGGCACAATGTGCCGACCAGCTTGCCGCATTGGCGGCAAAGATCTGAATTTCTGATTCAATTCCGGGGGATACTGAAATGTCTTATGCAGTCGATTCATCTGTACCGTCAGTCACGCGCACGCAACGCGTTGTCGGCATGATCCTTAGTGGCCTGCTCATTGCCTTCCTCGTCTTCGACGGGGTGATCAAGCTCATCCCGCTTGCAGTTGTCACGGAGACGATGGCGGGGCTTGGCTACTCAGCCGATCCGGCGCTTGCGCGACTGCTTGGCGTGATCACGCTTGGCTGCGCAATCCTCTATGCCATTCCGAGGACTTCGGTCCTGGGCGCAATCCTGCTCACTGGCCTTCTTGGCGGGGCGATCGCGACGCATCTGCGGATCGGCAGCCCGCTTTTCTCGCATGTGCTGTTCGGTGTCTATCTCGGATTGATGGCCTGGGGCGGGCTTTATCTTCGGTATGAAGCGGTTCGGAAAATGATTCCGTTCTTCCAGCGAAGCTTTTGATTTCGGATTCGATTTGCTAAGGCTCGCTCCCTCGAACAAGGGTGGAGCGAGCCATGCCGCAAGTGATTATCGCACCAGTCAGGCAGTCGGACGCGGACGAACTGATCGCCGCCAATATGGCCAGCCGCGCCTATCATGCGCCCTGGGCCCATCCCTTTCTTGATCGTGACGGCTTCGATGCATGGTTCGGACAGACAATCACCGGGCCAAATATCGGGTTCGTCGCTCGTGACGCCGGTTCGGGCGGTATCATTGGTGTCATCAATATCAGCCAGATCGTCTGGGGCGACTTTCGCAGTGCCTTTCTCGGCTATCACGGCATGGCTGGCTTTGCCGGGCAGGGCTTCATGACCGAGGCATTGCGGCTGGCCGTGGCGCATGCTTTCGATGCCGTTGGCCTGCATCGGCTAGAAGCGAATATCCAGCCAGCAAATCTTCCTTCAATCGCGCTGGTGAAGCGGCTCGGCTTTCGTAAGGAAGGGTTTTCGCCGAAATATCTGAAGATCGGCGGCGTCTGGTGCGATCATGAGCGATGGGCGCTGCTTGTCGACGATCCACGTCTTTGATCCATCTTACGAAGGCGAAAGTCACGCCGGCCGTCAGAAAGGCATTGACTGAACCGAGTGAAGAGGCGAAAGCCAGATTTTAACCTCTCAAGGCAATGACGAGAGCGCGAGACTGCCGGAAGCCGCAAATGATCATCTCGAACGACGACGAACTGACCAAGCTCAAAGAGATTGGCCGCATCTGCGCCAATGCTTTGCATGCCATGGCGGCAGCCCTTGAACCTGGTATCACCACGCTCGAGCTCGATGCCATCGGCCGCAAGGTGCTGGAGGATGCCGGCGCGCAGTCCGCGCCGGAGCTCGTCTACAAGTTTCCCGGCGCGACCTGCATCAGCGTCAACGAGGAAGTTGCCCACGGCATTCCCGGTCCTCGTGTGATCAAGGCCGGAGATCTGGTCAATCTCGATGTTTCAGCCGAAAAGGACGGGTTCTTTTCCGATACAGGCGCGTCTTTTGCAGTGCCGCCCGTCAAGCCGAAGATTGAACGCCTCTGCCGGGATGGCAAGCGGGCGCTCTGGGTGGGCCTTAATCAGGTGCGCAGCGGCGCTCCGCTTTCCAGGATCGGCCATGCCGTCGGCGCGTTCGCGCAAAAGAACCGCTATACTTTGATCGCCAATCTCGCCAGCCATGGCATCGGCCGTTCGCTGCACGAAGAGCCCGCCGAGGTTTCTACCTGGGCGGACCCTGATGAGACGCGGATCATGGAAGACGGCCTGGTTTTCACCGTTGAGCCGTTCCTGTCGCTGGGCGGCACCTGGGCGGAGGGCGGCGACGATGCCTGGACGCTTTATGCCGATCCGCAGGCGCCGACGGTTCAGTTCGAACATACGATCGTCACCACCCGAAACGGGCCAGTCGTCCTGACCTTGCCGGACAAGTGACGTTCCGGCTCAGTCGTTGGCCTTCGGCTCTTCCGAGGTCTTCGTTTCGCCGCGGATGATATCGGCGGCTGCCCGCTCAAGGATTGCCGCGATGCGGGCACCCTCGGCCTTGTCCCACGGAAATTTCGACCGCAGCGCAGAGCGCAGCAGGTGGCGGGCACGATGGACGTCGCCGGCGCCATGCCGATCGAACGGGCTGTCGCGGCCGTCTTCGTCCTGACCGTCGAAGACCTCGCGGACGCGAGCCATCTTCTCGCCGATGGCGGCAAGCTTGGTGAAGGTCGCTTCCACCAGTTCGCTGTTATCGTCGACGCGCTTCCGGCCGCTTTCCGTGATGCGGTAGAGCTTCTTTGTGCCGCTCGCCTCGACTTCGGCCTGGCCGGTTTCTTCGAGATAGGTGAGGGCTGGGTAGATGACGCCCGGGCTCGGCACGTAGAAGCCGCCGGAGCGCTCTTCGAAAGTCTTGATCAGCTCATAGCCATGGCGCGGCTGCTCTGCGAGCAGGGCAAGGATGATGAGCTGCAGATCGGCTGCGTCGAACTTGCGCCCGGTGCGAAAACCGCCGCCGAACATGCCGCCCTTGAAGCCTCTCATGAAGTCTCTCCTATGCTCACCGCGCGATTCACGGCCTCGACCATGTCGTAGGATATATGCCTCGACCATGTCAAAGCCATCGCCGCAGATGCGGTCTCTAAAACCTCTCATATCGTTTCTCCTTGTGAAGTGTGAGGGTTTGTATCGTTAGTCATGTCGTAAGATATATATCGTAAGATAATCTCTGACAAGATGCGGCGATGTTTTTTTGATTGAGCCGGCGGTGGAGGGCTTGGGAGAGAGTTAAATGCCTGGCCGAGGTGGAACGCTCAGCTGAACAATCGCATCACGATCAAGGGATAAGCGATTACATCTATGTAAGAATGCGGCACTGCCGGTTGCCGCACTTTGCGAACTGCCCTAGGCTCGCCCCAAATCGACGTCATTGCGGTCGTTCGAACCCGATCAAGAAAGCTTACTTCTCGTGTTTCACTCCTTCTTCCCTCAGCCGAAATTGTTTTTCACCTCAATGGTAGTCTGGGCGCTGCTCTGCATTGCAGCCTGGTATATCGCCGTCTCCGATCTGGGAACGCATCTGGGTTTCATCATGCCGCCGGAAGGGCAGCAGCCATATGATCTGAGCTATTTTCTTCTGTGGGGGAATCTCTGGTTTTATGCGTTCTTCCTGCTGTGCATTGCCCTCTTCTGCGGGACTTGGCACATCCGTGCGTGGGACAATCCATGGAAGCTCTGGTCGATCTGGGGCTCCGCCTTCATCATTTTCGTCACTTTTTTCGGTGTGCAGATATCGGTGGTAATCAACAATTGGCGCCGGCCATTTGGTGACACGCTACAGAACGCTTTGGCGAAGCAGGCGAACGTGACGGTCGGAGATTTCTATGGCCTGATGCTGACCTTCGTTCAGATCGTCTTTCTCAGCATCTTTGTCTCGATCCTGACGGATTTCTTCACCAGCCACTATATTTTCCGGTGGCGTACGGCGATGAACAATTTCTACATGTCGAAATGGGAGAAGCTGCGTCATATCGAAGGAGCGTCCCAGCGCGTGCAAGAAGACACGATGCGGTTTTCGACTGTGCTTGAGGGTTTGGGCATCAGCCTCATAAACTCAGTGATGACGCTGATTGTATTCCTGCCGATATTGCTTGCGCTTTCGACCTATGTCACCGAATTGCCGATCATCGGCAAGATTCCCCATTCGCTCTTCTGGCTGGCGCTCTTCTGGTCTATCTTCGGTACCGTGTTACTGGCGGTTGCCGGTATCAAGCTGCCCGGCTTGAACTTCAAGAACCAGCGCGTCGAAGCTGCGTATCGTAAGGAGCTTGTTTATGGTGAAGATCATGAGGATCGAGCGCAGCCAGCAACCGTAAACGAGCTTTTTGCGAACGTTCGGCGGAACTATTTCCGCATCTACTTCCACTATCTCTATTTCAACGTTGCTCGCTATTTCTACCTACAAGCTGACGTCCTGTTCGTAACCTTCATGCTGGTTCCGACTATCGTTGCCGGTGTTATCACCTATGGTATATTCCAGCAGATTTCGACCGCCTTCGGTCAGGTCAGCAATTCCTTCCAGTATCTCGTCAACTCCTGGACGACGATTATTGAGCTACTGTCGATTCATAAGCGCCTGAAAACATTTGAAGCTGCGATCGGTGACGAGCCGCTGCCATCGATTGATCAGCATTATCTGGATCGCGAAGCGGGCGTTATACACACTGACGGTTGACGAAAAAGGCCCCGGAAACGGGGCCTTTTTCAATGATGCCAATGGCAGAAGAGCAACAGTCTGTTGGGTTGGTAGAGGTGCCAAGAGACCTTCGTTGGCGGCACATCGGCCCTTCGCTTTCTCATGGTGTCCGTCGCTGCGGTAGACGCGCCGGATCGATTGCTCGGGTTTCGCCCGGCCACTTCTCACCCCTGTTGCGGCTTGCCTCTTGCGGCAATCAGCGGAATGGCTTCGGAATAGCTGACGCAGGCGACATCCTGCTTGTGGCAGACATCGCTGACGAAGCGGTCGAGGGCGCGCCAATAGGCGCCGTCATTCATCTCGACGAAATGGAACCCGAGCTGCAGAGGAATGCGCTCGCCGTCATACTGTTTGTTGAAGGCTGCTTCGAAGGCATCGAAAGTGCGCTCTTCATAGGTCTTGGCATTGGCCTTGTCCTCGACGCCCTTGGAATGGCGGACATAGAGATTGTAGTCCATGCCGATCACCAGCCGATGTTCCGGCCCTTCCGGGATCAGCGGCAGACCGAAGCGATAGATGCCGTTGACCAACTGCGGCAGCGCAGGGCCTTTCGTGACGAGGCTTGCGTCATACTGAAAGCCCATCTCCTTCTCCGCCGGCACCAGGCCATCGCTGGTGGAGAGATAGGGCGCGCGAAATCCTCTAACGTCGTTGGTGGCGAACTCTTCCCAGCCCTGCGGTTCCTTGTCAGCGACGCCGACATTCTTCCAGGCATCGCGAAGCGCGACGCGGGCGTTCATGAACTCTTGCTTCCAGTCGGCAGCACTCCAGCCCTTGCCATCGAAGTGGCCGCACGCATGGCTGGAAATATCATGGCCTTCCAGATGCGCGCCCCAGATGTTGGCGATGCGGGTGCGCACATCGTCCTCGCTCTTGGCAAAGCCGACATTCGACTTACCGACGCGTTGCTTCGGCCCCTGATAGGCCTTGGCTTGCGCCTTGTTCATCAGGAAGGTGCAGGAGAGAAAATAGGTGAAATGCGCGCCATTGCGCGAAGCGATCTCGCGGCTCTTGGTCCAGAGCGCAACATCATGCGCGCCGTCGAAGGAAATCATCACGAGCTGCTTGGGCTTTCCATCGGCCTGGGCTGCGGCGGGCAGGGCAAGGGAAAGCGCAAGGGAGAGGCAGGACATTGAGCGTAACATGGGCACCGACATTGCTGGATCGAGCATGGTTTGCCAAAGATCATCTGGCGATTTCAGGCGGCATGCTCCGGGGTAGCTTCCTTCCTTTCGCGCAAATGCGGCGAAGCTGCGGTGATGCTGGCAATTTTTTGCGGCAGCCGATAAGGATATGCTCACAAAATAGAAGGGGTTTCATTCATGGCTTTGCTCGTTCTCGGCATTGTTCTTTTTCTCGGCCTCCACCTCATTCGCGTCGTCGCTCCGGGTCTGCGGGCCTCCCTGATCTCCAGCCTCGGCGCATCCGGCTGGAAGGCTGCCTACTCGATCGTGAGCATCCTGACCCTGATCCTCCTGATCTACGGGTTCGGTCAGGCCCGCGACATGACGCCCATCTGGTCGCCGCCGTTCTGGATGAGCCATATCACTATCCTGCTGATGCTGTTTGCGATGATCTGTCTTGTCGCCTCGCTGCTGCCGGCGGGGCATATCGCAGTCAGGACGAAGCATCCGATGGTGCTTTCGGTGAAGATCTGGGCGCTGGCGCATCTGCTGTCCAATGGTGACGGCGCTGCCATCCTGCTTTTTGCCGCCTTCCTCGCCTGGGGTGTCATCCTGCGCATTTCGCTGAAGCGGCGCGAGCGTGCCGGCGAGATCACGCTGCGTCCCTTCGTCTCGGCGAAGTACGATCTCTATGCGATCATCATCGGCGTCGTTGCCTGGGCGCTGATCATTTGGAAGCTTCATGCGTGGATTATCGGGGTTTCACCGCTGGTTATGTGACGATTTCTGCCATTCCCCCTTACATCAGCCGTAAAATGGAGTAGAAGGCCCCACTAACCCCTAAGCTCTTTGGAATAACTTGGCCTGAGCCGGAGACGAGAATGGCATTCAATGACGACAGCTTCATCCGTGAGGTGAACGAGGAACTGCGTTCGGACCAGTTGCGGTTCGTATGGCGCCGTTTTGGCAAGCTCATCATTGGGGGAGCCGTGCTCATCGTTCTCGCGACTGCGGCCTATAGCGGCTATCGTTATTGGGCGGGCAATCAGGCCGGCAGCGGTGGCGACCAGTTTCTGGCAGCCCTTACATTGGCCGACCAGAACAAGACGGACGAGGCGCTTGCCGCGCTGTCAGCCATGGAAAAGGACGGCCCTGGCTCCTATCCGTTGCTCGCGCGCCTTCGCGCCGCCACGCTGCAAGCGCAGAAGGGCGACAAGGCCGCTGCGATTGCCGCTTTCTTGGCTATCGGCAAGCAGACGGATATTCCTCTGGTTGTCCGCGATGCTGCACGCCTGCGTGCCGCCTATCTGCTCGTCGACACCGGTACTTATGATCAGGTTGCGGCCGAAGCGCAGGAATTGGCGGTACCGGCAGACACCTTCCGGCATTCCGCGCGCGACGTTCTCGGTCTTGCCGCTTACAAGGCCGGCGATTTCGCCAAAGCGCGGCAGTGGTTCCAGGCGATCGTCGACGATCCGCAGAGCCCACGCAACGTCGCCAATCGGGCGCAGATGCTGCTCGATCTTATCACGGCTACCGGCAAGGCTCCGGTCGCAAAGGGCTGAAGGACGGATCCTTAAATGAGTTTCACGGTCGCGATCGTTGGTCGCCCGAATGTCGGCAAGTCCACCTTGTTCAACCGTCTGGTTGGCAAGAAGCTGGCGCTTGTCGATGATACGCCGGGCGTCACGCGTGACCGTCGCCCCGGTGACGCCAAGCTGATCGATCTGCGTTTCCGTATCGTCGATACCGCTGGCCTTGAAGAGGCTGACGAGGAAACGCTCGAAGGCCGCATGCGCGCCCAGACCGAAGCAGCGATCGACGAAGCGGATCTGACGCTGTTCGTCGTCGATGCCAAGATGGGCCTGACCCATGTCGACAAGACGCTGGGCGAAATGCTGCGCAAGCGCGGCCGGCCTGTCGTGCTCGTGGCCAACAAATCCGAAGCGCGCGGTTCCGACAGCGGCTTCTATGATGCCTATACGCTTGGCCTTGGCGAGCCTTGCCCGATTTCAGCCGAGCATGGCCAGGGCATGATGGATTTGCGCGACGCGATCGTCGAGGCGATCGGCCATGAGCGCGCCTTTCCTGAGGCGAACGACGAAGCTGAAACGAATGTCAGCATTCCGCGCTCTGCCGCCGACGAGGATGGTGAGGAGATCGACGAAGAGCCGGTCTATGACGAGACGAAGCCGCTGCGCGTCGCCATCGTCGGCCGCCCGAATGCCGGCAAATCGACGCTGATCAATCGCTTCCTCGGCGAGGACCGGCTGCTGACCGGCCCGGAAGCCGGGATTACCCGTGATTCCATCTCCGTCGATTGGAGCTGGCGCGGCCGCACCATAAAGATGTTCGACACCGCCGGCATGCGTCGCAAGGCTCGCGTGACAGAGAAGCTGGAAAAGCTTTCCGTCGCTGATGCGCTGCGCGCCATCCGCTTCGCCGAGATCGTCGTCATCGTCTTCGACGCGACCATCCCTTTCGAGAAGCAGGATCTTCAGATCGTTGATCTCGTGCTCCGCGAAGGCCGCGCCGCAGTTCTCGCCTTCAACAAGTGGGACATGATCGAGGATCGTCAGGCCGTGCTTGCCGATCTGCGTGAAAAGACTGACCGGCTGCTGCCGCAGGCCCGCGGCATCCGCGCCATCCCGATTGCCGGCCAGACCGGCGAGGGGTTGGATCGGCTGATGCAGGCGATCGTCGATACCGACAAGGTCTGGAACAAGCGCATTGCCACCGCCAAGCTCAATCGCTGGCTGGAAACGCAGCAGGTTCAGCATCCGCCACCCGCAGTTTCCGGGCGTCGCATCAAGTTGAAGTATATGACGCAGGTAAAGGCCCGCCCACCGGCCTTCATGATTTCGTGCACGCGTTCCGACGCGCTGCCGGAATCCTATGTGCGCTATCTGATCAACGGCCTGCGTGCGGATTTCGCCATGCCTGGCGTGCCGATCCGCATCCATTTCCGTACGTCGGAAAATCCCTTCGAAAACAAGAAGAGCAATCCCTACGAAAGCAAGAGAAAGCGGTCCTAACCGCTTCACTCGCCGGGGTAGTCGCAGAGCATATATCCGGTCAGGCTGCGTTCTTGCTGAGCGCCTCGCGCAATGTGATGATCTCGGCCTTCAGGCGCGTCAGCTCGTCGATCGTCTTGTCCGAGGCATCGAGAATGCAGGGCGGGATTTCCGCCGCCTTTTTCTTCAGCGCCACACCTTCGGCGGTCAGGTGGATCAGTACCTGGCGCTCGTCTTCCTTGCTGCGGATACGCTGGATGTAGCCGGCCGCCTCGAGGCGCTTCAGTAGAGGTGTCAGCGTGCTCGATTCCAGGAACAGCTTTTCACCGATGCCGCCGACGGTCTGGCCATCCTGCTCCCACAACGTCACCATGACGAGATATTGCGGATAGGTGAGGTTCAGCGCGTCGAGCATGGGTTTGTACAGCCGGTTCATCGCGTGGTTCGCCGAATAGAGGGCGAAGCAGATGAAGGTGTCCAGTTTCAACGGGTCGTGCGCCATGTCCAATACTCCCTAGGGAATAGCATCTAAATCGTGCGATAAACAATCGTACACCAAAACGTATATGGCTGTCACGGTTTTGTTGTGTTTTTCGGAAAACGCCTCACAGGGGCGGGCTCAGACGTGATGAAAGCGCCTGTCATGCATGCACGCCTTGCAATCAGTTATCTGGAGATGTGTATCGGGAATTCAACCTCGAGCCCGGTCATGCCGTGAGCTCAATGGTTGTGCGTCAGCATCCGGCCACGATGATTGGCAATGCGGACGTTGCCGATGAATTGGGTGGTGGCGGCTTCCCAGGAGTAGTTGAGGGCAACTGTGCGGGCCGCGTCGCGGGAGCAAGAAAGGGCGGCAAGGCAGGCCTTGGCCAGATCGACATCCACGACACCAGCCGGTTCATTGCTGGCGAGAATGTCGGCCGGCCCGGTGACGGGATAGGCGGCGACTGGAACGCCGCTTGCCAGTGCTTCCAGGATGGCATTGCCGAAAGTATCGGTCTTCGACGGGAAGACGAAGACGTCGGCCTGGGAATAGGCGTGCGCCAATTCTTCGCCAAACATTGCACCGGGAAAATGCACGTTCGGATAGAGCTTCTGCAATTCGGCGCGTGCGGGGCCATCGCCAACCACGACCTTCGATCCCGGCAGGTCGAGATCGAGGAAAGCCGGCAGGTTCTTTTCGAGAGCGACGCGGCCGACAGTCATGAAGATCGGGCGCGGCAGGCCGAAGGGATTATCCTCCAGCGGTTGCGGCCGGAAAAGCGTCGAATCGATGCCTCGGCTCCAGGGCAACAGATTGTGGATACCGCGCTGCTTGAGTTCGGCGGCGAGGCTTGGCGTTGCCACCATGCAGCCATAACCGGCATTGTGAAACCATTTGACGAAGGCGTAGAGCCAGCTCTCCGGTATCGGCAGGCGCGCCGAAACATATTCCGGAAACCGCGTGTGGTAGCTCGTTGAAAAGGGCATGCCGTTTCGCAGGCACCAGCGCCGTGCCGTGAGGCCGAGGGGGCCTTCGGTGGCGATGTGAACATAGGTCGGCCTGAGTGCTTCGATCCTGCTGGCTATCTTGCGATAGCTGGCGATCGAAAGCCGGATCTCAGGATAGGTCGGGCAGGGGATGTTGCGGAAACCGTCCGGCGTGATCATCGACACTTCGACGCCCATGCGGACCAGTTCGCGATTGGTGTTCTCGATCGAACGGACCACGCCGTTCACCTGCGGATGCCAGGCATCGCTGACAATGAGCAGTCGTTCCGGCACGGCGACAGGCGTTGCTGCCTGGGCCCATGTATCGTGATCGATGTCTGACAAGCGTTGCAACATGCCCAAAACTACCCATCCGCACCGCATCCTCATGATGGCGGTGCAAGCGATTGCGGTGCTTCAAACATGATTCCCGCGCCCACTCTATTGTGGGGGGTGTCCATGATGGAAATATTACAGCCCCGATCAGGCGACTTTCAGCTTCTTGGGGGAGACGAGGGCGCCGTGTTCCTGAATGACTTTCGCGGCGATTTCGGCAGCGAAACCGGCAGCGGCCAGCGGATCGTCATGCTGCAGGTAATGAGCAAGAAACGCACCATTGAAGCTGTCGCCGGCGCTTGTCGTGTCGACCAGCTTGGCGACCTTGACTGCGGGAACAAGCGTCTCTTCGGTGCCGATTCCGATGGTCGCTCCGTCGGCACCGTTCTTGACGATGACCATATTGGCTCCGTACTGGCGATACCGGCGGATGGTGCCGCTAATCGAATCGTCGCCGAAATGGGCGGCTTCATCGTCGAAGCTTGGCATCACGAGTGTCGAAGCGCGTGCGCCATCGGAGATCAACGTATGCATGGCGTCCAGGCTGGACCAGAGGCGTGGGCGCAGATTGGGATCGAAGGCGACGATCTTGCCGACGGCCTTAGCGCGACGGAGCTCGGCCAGCAGTGTGTAGGCATCCTCGCGTGGCAGGACCGCCAGCGTAATGCCTGAAAAATAGAGGACGTCGGAGGCTTCGATTGCCGTGCGCAACGCATCGCCGTCTGCGGCGAGCTGGCGGGCCGCGGAACTATCACGCCAATAGCTGAAGGTCCGTTCGCCGTCCTTCAGGTTGATCATGTAGAGGCCGGGTGTCTTGCCGCGAAGGCGGCGGATCTGCGCGGTGCCGATGCCGGCGGCGCTCATGAAAGCCACCATTTCGTCCGACATTCCGTCATCGCCGAGGGCGGTGAAATAATCGATCGACCAGTCGGCTGGCAGGCAGGCGCGGGCATACCAGGCCGTGTTGAACGTGTCGCCGGCAAAGCCTTTGCGCAAATGGCCGTCATCGGCCTGCGACAGCTCCACCATGCATTCGCCGATCGATAGAAAACGCCCGCCCAAGTCTTCCTCCTGCACTTTGTCTTGCTGCTGCATACGCGTAAGCGGCAGCTTGGGCAAGGTGGGCGGCAGCGGGTGCCGCCCACTTTTGACGTGCTAGGGTCTGTCCATATGGTAGCAGGCGGCCGTCTGGCCGGGGCGCACCTGCTCGGTCGGCGGCATCTTCGTGCGGCAGATATCCGTCGCCTTCCAACAGCGCGGCGAGAAGACGCAGCCGGGCGGCGGATTGAGCGGCGAGGGCGGGTCGCCCTGCAGGCGAATGCGCTCACGGCCACGCGCCAGCTTCGGGTCGGGAATGGGCGCAGCGGAGAACAAGGCCTGCGTATAGGGGTGGGCCGGATGGTCGAAGACCGTCGAGGCGTCGCCGGCTTCCACAACCTTGCCGAGATAGAGCACCAGCACGTCGTCCGAGATCAGGCGCACGACGGAAAGGTCGTGGCTGATGAAGATCAGTGTCAGGCCGAACTCCTTGCGCAGACGGCGCAGGAGGGTAATGACCTGCCCCTGGATCGAAACGTCGAGCGCCGAAACCGGCTCGTCGCAGATGATGAGCTTCGGCCGGGTGATGACGGCGCGGGCAATGCCGATGCGCTGCGCCTGGCCGCCCGAGAATTCGTGCGGGTAGCGATTGATCATCTCGGGGACGAGACCGACTGCCGCCATGATCTCGCGGACGCGATCCTGACGCTGGGCCCTGGTCAATTTCGGCTCGAACACGGTAAGCGGCTCGGCGATGATATCGCCGACGGTCATGCGCGGATCGAGCGAGGCGATCGGGTCCTGGAAGATGATCTGCATGTCGCGGCGGGCCGCACGCATCTCCTCGTCGGTGAGATCGAGAAGATTGCCGCCTTGCCACATGATGCGGCCCTTTTGCGCCTGGATCAGCCGCAGGATGGAGCGGCCGAGCGTCGACTTGCCGCAACCGGATTCACCCACGATACCAAGCGTGCGCCCGGTTTTCAGCTCGAAGCTGACATCGTTGACCGCGGTCAGGATCATGGGCGGCTTGAAGAAGGATTTCGACGGAAGCTCGAACTCGGTTGTGAGATGCTCGACCTTCAGAAGCGTTTGCTCAGCCATGGACGAGGCTCCGTTCCTGATTAGCCGAAAGGGGATGGAAGCAGGCCGCGCAACGCTGTGGCGCCAGCCGGTCGAGCGGTGGCGCCGCGTCGAGACAGTCGTCCTCCACATGGGCACAGCGCGGCGAGAAGGCACAGCCGCGTGGCAGGTGCATCAGGTTCGGCGGCCGGCCGGGAATGACGGCGAGATCGTCGACATCCTGGTCGGGGCGGGGGATCGAGGCATGCAGCGCTGCCGTATAGGGATGCGCCGGGTCTTCGAACAGCTCATCGACCGGTGCTTCCTCGACGATGCGTCCCGCATACATGACGGCGACGCGATCTGCCAGGCCTGCGACGACGCCAAGATCGTGAGTGATCATCACAAGAGCGGTGTGCATTTCTGCCGTCAACTCATTGAAAAGATCGAGAATCTGCGCCTGGATGGTGACGTCGAGCGCGGTCGTCGGTTCGTCAGCGATCAGGAGTTTCGGCTTGGTGAGCAGCGCCATGGCAATGACGATTCGCTGGCGCATGCCGCCCGAAAGCTCGTGCGGATAAAGGTTGAAGCGGCGGCTCGGGTCGGGAATGCCGACGCGTTTCAGCATGTCGAGCGCCGCGGTTGAAGCCGCGCGTGCCGATAAGCCGCCGTGGACTTCCAGCTGTTCCGTCAGCTGTCTGGATATGCGCAATGACGGGTTAAGGGCCGTCATCGGGTCCTGGAAGACCATCGCCATGTCCTTGCCGCGGACATGATCCAGTTCGCGCGGCTTTAGCTGCAGGATGTCCTTGCCATCGAGCAGTGCCTGGCCGCTGGTGCGGCCGTTCTTCGCGAGCAGGCCCATCAGGCCGAGGAAAGTCTGGCTCTTGCCGGAACCGGATTCGCCGACGACGGCGACGCGCTCGCCACGGCCGATCTTCAGGTTCAGCTTGGAGACTGCGGCAACTTCGCCTTCCGGCGTGCGGAAGGTGATGGAGTAGTCTTTGAGTTCGAGAAGCGTGTCTGTCATGTCAGCGATCCTTCGGGTCGAAAGCGTCGCGAAGACCGTCACCGATGAAGAGCAGGCTCATCAGCAGCGCGATCAGGAAACCAGCGGGGAAGAACAGCAGCCAGGGGGTCGTTTCCATGCCTGCCGAGCCCTCGGCGATCAATGTGCCGAGAGAGGTCAGAGGCTCCTGAACGCCGAAGCCGAGATAGGAGAGGAAGCTTTCCGTGGCGATGATCTCGGGGATGGTCAGCGTCGCATAGATGACGACCGGTCCGACGAGGTTGGGCACGATGTGCTTGAGGATGATCTTGAACGATCGCTGGCCCGAGGCGCGGGCCGCTTCGATGAATTCCCGCTGCTTGATGGACAATGTCTGGCCGCGCACGATGCGGGCCATGGTCAACCATTCGAGCGCACCGATCGCTGCGAACAGCAGATAGACGTTGCGGCCGAAAATGACCATCAGCAGGATGACGAAGAGGACGTAGGGGAGCGCGTACATGATATCGACGAAGCGCATCATGATGGCGTCGACTCGGCCGCCGAAATAGCCGGCGACGGCGCCATAGAGCACGCCGATGACGACTGAGACGAGCGTCGCCACCAGGGCGACTGTCAACGAAACGCGGGTGCCGTAGAGCGTACGCGACAGCAGGTCGCGGCCGTTGCCATCGGTGCCGAAATAGTGACCGACTGCGAAGTCCGGGGCGCCTCGGAAGGAGTTCCAGTCCGGATCCTCATAGTTGAAGGGCAGGAAATACGGGCCGAATATGGCGACCAGAACCAGCACGGCCAGCACGATCAGCGACAGTGCCGCCGCCTTGTTGCGCAGCAGGCGACGCATCGCATCGCCGGTGAGGGAGCGCCCCTTGGGTGCAAGCCCTTCTGCTGAAAGCAATTCCGCTTCCAGCAATTCTCTCTTGGCGGAATTGAGGATCATCGCATTCTCACTTTCGGGTCGAGCCAGGCATAGGCGATGTCGACCAGCAGGTTGAGGACCACGATCAGGACCATGTAGAAAATGACCGTGCCGAGAACCATGCCGTAATCGCGATTAAGCGCCGCTCCGACGAAGTAGCGGCCGACGCCGGGGAGACCGAAGATGCTCTCCACGACCAGCGAACCGGTGAGGAGGTAGCTGGCGGCCGGACCGAGATAGGAGACGACTGGCATCATGGCCGGTTTCAACGCGTGGCGCATGATGGTCAGCCGCGGGCCGATCCCCTTTGCCTTGGCCGTGCGAATGAAGTTCTGGCCGAGAACCTCGATCATCGAGCCGCGCATCAGGCGGGAGATACGCGCTGCGTGCGGCAATGTCAGGACAATGATGGGCAGAACCAGGAACTTGATCGAACCGTCACCCCAGCCACCCACCGGCAACCAACCAAGCGTGTTGCCGAAGACAAGCTGAAGGATCGGGGCGATCAGGAAGCTTGGCATGACCAAGCCGATGAGCAGGCCTCCGCCCAGCCAGTAGTCGGCGCTGCGGTTCTGATACAGCGCCCCAAGACAGCCTATGAAGACGCCGAGGATCGTGGCGAGCACGAAGGCGGAACCGCCGATGGTCAGCGTGTAGGGAAATCCCGACATGATTTGCTGGGTGACGGTGAAATCCTGATTGGCGAAGGAGGGGCCAAGATCGCCCTTCATGACGTCGCCGACATAGATCAGGTATTGCTCAACCAGGGGCTTGTCGAGGTTGTAGTGAGCCGCGAGGTTGGCTTTGACTTCCGGCGGCAATGGCCGTTCGCCATCGAATGGGCCGCCGGGAGCGAGGCGCAGAATGAAAAAGCACACTGTCACGGCAATCCACAAGACGGGGATTGTCGACAGCAGACGACGGAGAGCGTAACGGAACATGGGTGCGTTGAGGCCCCGCCCAGCAAGAGCTGGCGGGGCCTTTTCCTATTATTCTTTGATGGACAGCCAGCGAGTGCGGTGAATGTCCTGAATATTATCGACGAACCCCTGCACCTTCGGGGCGACGATGTTCTGCGACACGTAGTAGTAGATCGGGATCGCGGCGCTGTCGTCGAGGGCCAGCTGTTCGGCCTTCTTGTAGATCTCGGCGCGCTTCTTCAGATCGATCTCTTCATTGCCCTGCTTGATCAGAGCGTCGTAATCCTTGTTGCTCCAGCGGCCGTAGTTCATTTCGACGCCGGTGGACAGAAGGTTCAGGAAGTTGATCGGGTCGTTGTAGTCGGCGAGCCAGCCGGCGCGGCCGATCTGCACCTCACCGCGCTGCATTTCATCGTAATGCACCTTGGTTTCGGTGTTGTAGAGCTCGATATCGACGCCGAGCGGCTTCCACATGGCGGCGATCGCAACGGCGATACGCTTGTGGTTGTCGTTGGTGTTGTAGCGTAGCTGCGCCTTCAGCGGATGATCAGGACCGAAACCCGCTTCCTTCAGAAGCTTCTTGGCCTCTTCGACCTTCTGCTTATAGGGCTCGTCCTTCCAGCTGACATAGGCCGGATCGCCGTAATTGGCGGTGCCTGGCGGTACCCAGGAGTAGGACGGCAGTTCACCGGTGCCGAGGATCTTCGGGCCGATGACTTCGCGATTGACGGCCATGGAAAGGGCCTGACGGACGCGCTTGTCGTTGAAGGGCGGCTTGGTGGAGTTCAAGACGTAATAGTAGGTGCCAAGGAACGGCACGACATGCGCTTGACCAGGAAGGTTCTTCTGGATCCACTCGAACTGGTCTGCGGGGAACGACGTCAGGATATCGAATTCGCCGGCACGGTAGCGCTTCAGCGCGGCTGCCTGGTCTTCCAGCGTGTAATAATTGACGTTGTCGATCTTCACTTCCTTGGCGTCGTAATACTGGTCACTCTTGACCATGCTGACGTGCGAACCAGGCACCCATTCGGTGGGCTTGTACGGGCCGTTGGTGACGATATTGCCGATCTTGACCCATTGGTCGCCCTTGGCTTCAACAACATGCTTCGGCAGCGGATAGGCCGTGTAATGCATCAAGGCGTTGAGGAAGTAGGGGGTGGGATTTTCGAGCGTGATTTCCAGCGTCTTGTCGTCGATCGCCTTGACGCCGAGCTGGGTCAGATCCTTGATCTCGCCCTTGTTGATCTTTTCCGCGTTGTGGATCGTGTATTGCAGGTAGGCGTACTGGGCGGCGGTCTTCGGATCCATCAGGCGCTGGAAGGCGAAGACGAAGTCCTGCGCGGTCACAGGCTGGCCATCGGACCACTTGATGCCGTCACGCAGCTTGAAGGTATAGACCTTCTGGTCGGGGGAAATGGTCCAGCTTGCGGCCTGACCCGGAATAGGGTTGTCCTTGGGATCTTCGGTCACCAGACCTTCGAAAATATCGCCATCGATACGGTTTTCCCAGTCGCCGGAAATTTTTTGCGGGTCGAGCGATGTTGGGTCACCGCCGTTGTGGATATTGAGGGTCGCGGCATGCGCGGAAACACTCAATATGGTGCTGACGAAAGCCGCAGCGATAAATTTTCGGGTGAAATGAGTCATATGTTTTCCCACCTTTCTGGAGTTATTATCCTTGTTTTACAAGGCTGTTTTTGATCCCGCAGGTGACCCGTACGTGCAGGTCAATGCGGGAAGTTATCGAAAGCGACGTCGCTTTCAAGCCCCTAAAAGACGCTGAGGCTTTGTGTGAGAGTTTTCATATTGATAATTCTCTAAAATTGATACTGCGAATTTACGCTTGTTATGGTTGAGATCCTGCCATGGACGGATTGCTGCTTGCCGGTCGCGGCTGAGTGTGCAAACTGGGAGGCCTTGTGCGATATCGAGGCGGTTTGATGACATCGACGAAGAAGGCGGCTGGAGCCGACTGGTGGCGCGGCTCAGTGATCTATCAGGTCTATCCGCGGTCGTTTCAAGATACCGATGCCAACGGGCTCGGCGACATCAAGGGGATCACCCGCCGCCTGCCTCATATCGCCGCACTCGGGGTCGATGCGATCTGGCTGGCACCGTTCTTTACCTCGCCAATGGCGGATATGGGCTATGACGTCGCCGACTATTGCGATGTCGATCCGATTTTCGGAACACTTGCCGATTTCGATGAAATGATGGCCGCAGCACACCAGCTTGGGCTGAAAGTCATCATCGATCAGGTCATCTCCCATACGTCGGACCAGCATCCCTGGTTCGTGGAGAGCCGGACAAGCCGCGACAACGCGAAGGCGGACTGGTATGTCTGGGCCGACCCGAAGCCGGATGGCACGGCGCCGAACAACTGGCTATCGATCTTCGGCGGGCCGGGCTGGGAATGGGACGGCGTGCGCCGCCAATATTACCAGCACAATTTCCTCACCTCGCAGCCTGACCTGAACTTCCACAACTCCGACGTTCAGGATGCCGTGCTGGCCGCCGTGAAATTCTGGCTCGAGCGCGGCGTCGATGGCTTCCGCCTGGATACCGTCAATTATTATTTCTGCGACAAGAAGCTGCGGGATAACCCGCCGGCACTCGTTGCCACAGGTGGTCTCGATGCGCCGGAGAGCAATCCATACGGCATGCAGAACCATCTCTACGACAAGACGCAGCCGGAAAATGTCAATTTTCTGAAGCTGTTCCGCGCGTTGCTCGATCAGTATGAGGATAGGACGACGGTCGGCGAAGTGGGCGATGGGGCTCGTTCGCTGCAGACCGTGGCCGCCTATACGAGCGGCGGCGACAAGCTGCATATGTGCTATACGTTCGATCTGCTCGGACCGGATTTCACCCCGACGCATTTCCGACGGTGTGTCAGCGACTTCCAGGACAATGTCGTCGACGGCTGGGTCTGCTGGGCCTTTTCCAACCACGACGTGCAGCGCCATGTCAGCCGCTTTGCCGAGACGGAGGCCGAGCAGCCGCGCGTCGCCAAGCTGGCGATTTCGCTGCTCTCGACGCTGCGTGGCTCGATCTGCCTTTATCAAGGCGAAGAGCTCGGTCTTCCCGAGGCGGAGCTTGCCTTCGAGGATCTGCGCGATCCCTACGGCATTCGCTTCTGGCCGGCCTTCAAGGGGCGTGACGGATGCCGCACGCCCATGCCCTGGGAAGCAAGCCGTGCCCATGCCGGCTTCACGACCGCCGACAAATCATGGTTGCCGGTGCCCTACCAGCATGCGGCGCTTGCCGTCGACAAGCAGGAGGCGGAAGAGGCGTCCGTGCTGCATCACTATCGGCAGACGCTGGCCTTCCGCAAGGAGCATGCTGCCTTGCGCGATGGCGACATGACCTTCCTCGACACCGAAGAAGATGTGCTTGCCTTCACGCGTGAAAAGAATGGCGAGACCTTGTTCTTCGTCTTCAACCTGTCCCGCAAGCCGGTGAAGGTTGCTGTGCCGGCGGGGATCGAGATCGCGAAGGCCGTGCCTATGCCGGGCTTCGGCGCTGCTCATACCGGCAAGGACATAACGCTGGCCGCGCTCGATGTATTTTGCGGGAAGGCTGTTTGATCAATCCGCAAGCTGGCTGTCGTTGGCCTGATGAGGGCGACACTAGTCGCTGAGCTGATTTCGCCAGCCGGATTCCTGCTGCGAGAAAAGCAATAGACACCTCCCGTAACCGATGTCGCTAGCTTGGCAGAGCCAGTTTATAAATTTTTGCTCTACTTTAGCGGGCGGGAATTTTCCGACTGGACAAATGGGCTCGCCTACCTAGTTTTTTGCATCTGACACGCAAAGATCGCATCAAGATTGCAACGGAGCCAATCAACGGTAGGACATTCGCGCAATGTCCATATTCCCCCCATCGTCAACACATCGAAAAATGGCAGGTCAAATATGGGATTAGCACCGCTTACGAGGCCGCTGGGCCAGACGCCGCAAACTGGCTCGGATCGTCTCTATCTGATACCGCTTTCCAGTTGTCCTATTCTGGGTGGAGACAAGGCAGCAGGATCGCCGTCTGGGGTGGTTTTTACCGGCCGTTCTTTTGAGGCTGCAAGCGAGAATTCGCTCTCATGCTGCGGTCGCTACAATTTCAATAATAGCCTTCATCAGGGTGTCGCGGGGGTGGTGGACGACGGGTCTCTCATCTTTGCCGTCAACAGCTGGGTCAGCGGCCGTCGCTGCACGGTGATGGGTGCGTTCGACCCGTTGGGCAAGCCGGTCGCTCCGACCAAGCCGCAGCAGGATTTGCTAGCCAAATATTTTCCAACCACGGAACGCCCAATCGTTCTCGACACCAAAGCCAAGAGCGATATCGGCTTTAGAACGAACGGCGCCAATCCGAATGTCGGCGTCTATGTCGGCAACAAGACCATCATTTTCGATGTCCATGCACGCCTGGGCGATGACAGCAAACGCTATCTGGAAGGCGGCGCGACCGTCACGACGGATTTCGACGGCAAAGTTACCGGACAAGCCTATACGCTGACGGCCAAGGACGGCAATGCGTCGCTGGGCGGCGGCTATGAACGAAAGGGCACCCAGACGATTGAGAGCGTGAACGCCACCTGGGACAAATGGTCTTTGGCGGGCAAACGATCGAGGGATGGAGCCAATAGGGATCGCCAGCTCGATCTTTCCTTTCGTGCCTCCGAAAGAATGACGATCAAGGCTTCCTGGAGGCCGGACGTAAAACCGCCATCCACGCCGCCGCGGATGACATCCTACTCATTCGACAAGCCGCCGGTTGTTCCGAATTACAGCCAATATATGATCACGCTGGAAATAAAGCTGCCCTGATATCGGGCTGCCCAAGATCCAGGCGATTGATCAGCCGATCAACATGAACTTGTCGACATCGACCAAGCCTTTGTCCGATATCTTCAGGTGCGGTATGACGGGCAGGGGCAGGAAGGCGAGTTGCAGGAAGGGTTCTTCCAGCGTTGCGCCCAGGGCATAGGCTGCCTGGCGCAAGTGATGCAGCGTGTCGCGCACGCTCTCGTAGGGCTCGAGGCTCATCAGGCCGGCGATGGGCAGTGCGATCTCGCCGGTGACGACGCCGTTTTCCACAACCACGAAGCCGCCATTGATGTCGCTGAGGCGATTGGCGGCCAGCGCCATGTCATCCTCGCTGACACCGACGACGCAGATATTGTGGCTGTCATGGCCGACGGTCGAGGCGATAGCGCCCTTCTTCAGCCCAAAACCCTGGACGAAGCCATTGGCGTGATTGCCGTTCTTGCCGTGGCGCTCGATGACGGCGACCTTGATGACGTCGTTGCCAAGATCGATATCGGTCTGGTTGCCCTTGGTGGGCAGGCGATAGCGGCGATGTTCGGTGATGATCTTGCCGGGAGTGACGCCGATGACCGAGCTTTCGCCCTCCGTGACAGGCACGCCGAAGTCGGCGGCATTGATCGGGCGGGCCTTGACGCTGTCGAGACCGACCGGAGCGATGGGTTTGCGTGTGGCAAAGAGCTCGTTTGTGACGCGACGGCCGGCGGAGAAGACGGTCTCGGCCTTGCAATTCTCGAGGCTATCGATGATGACGAGATCGGCGCGCCAGCCAGGCGCCACAAGCCCACGATCCCGCAGATCGAAGGCGCGAGCGGCCGATATCGATGCGGCGCGATAGATGGCCAGTGGCTCGACGCCATGCGCGATGGCGGTGCGGATCATATAGTCCAGGTGGCCTTGCTCGGCGATGTCGAGGGGATTGCGGTCGTCGGTGCAGAGCGCGAGGTGAGGCGACAGGCGCTCGGTAATGATCGGCATCAGCGCATGCAGGTCCTTTGAGACCGAACCCTCGCGCACAAGCACCTGCATACCCTTGCGGATCTTCTCCAATGCCTCTTCGGCGGTGGTCGATTCATGCTCCGTGCGGATGCCGGCGGCGAGATAGCCATTGAGATCGTTGCCGCGCAGCAATGGCGCATGGCCGTCGATATGGCCGCCCTGGAAGGCTTCGAGCTTCGCCATGCAGACGGGGTCCTTGTGGACCACGCCGGGGAAATTCATGAATTCGGCGAGGCCGATCACCTTCGGATGGTGGCGGAAGGGCAGTAGCTTTTCGATCGGGAGATCGGCGCCTGAGGTTTCCAGATGCGTCGCCGGCACGCAGGATGATAGCTGGACGCGGATGTCCATGATGGTTTCCAGCGAACAGTCGAGGAAATACTGGATGCCCTCGGTGCCGAGCACGTTGGCGATCTCGTGCGGATCGCAGATGACGGTGGTCACGCCGTAAGGCAGGACGCAGCGGTCGAATTCATGCGGCGTCACCAGCGAGGATTCGATATGGAGGTGTGTATCGATAAAACCCGGCACGACGATGCGGCCAGAGATGTCGATTTCCTCGCGGCCTTTGTATTCTCCGCAAGTGCCGACGATGCGATCACCACATATGGCGATGTCGGAGGCAACAAGCTCTCCCGTCACCAGATCGAAGAACCGCCCGCCCTTCAGCACGATATCCGCCGGCTCACGGCCCACGCCCTGGTCGATATAGCGTTCGAGTTTGGTGGTCATTGTTCTTCCTCGCATATGGATCGCCCCTCATACCCGACCAATCTGTTTGAGCAGAAGGGGGTAGGAGGGGCGTAGATTTGGTGGAGCCTATGCCTTAGATATTATTCTGCAAGATCTCGCGAAGCTTGCCGAACAGCTCGTCGATGTGGTGTTTCTCGATGATCAGCGGCGGCGAGAGCGCGATGATGTCGCCGGTGGTGCGGATCAGGAGACCCTTTTCATAGGCCTTGAGGAATGCCGTAAAGGCACGCTTCGTGGGCTCGCCGGCAATCGGGTCGAGCTCGATGGCGCCGATCAGGCCGGTGTTTCTGATATCGATGACGTTCGGGCAGTCCTTCAGCGAATGCAGCGCATCGGCCCAGTAGTCCGAAAGCTCGGCTGCGCGCGTCAGCAGGCCTTCTTCCTTGTAGGTGTCGAGCGTGGCAAGGGCGGCTGCCGATGCGATCGGGTTGCCGGAATAGGTGTAGCCGTGGAAGAACTCGATCATATGTTCGGGTCCCTGCATGAAGGCGTCGTGGATCTCTGAGGTGACGAAAACCGCACCCATCGGGATGACGCCATTGGTCAGGCCTTTGGCCGTGGTGATGATATCCGGTTTGACGTCATAATATTGGGCAGCAAACGGAGTGCCGAGGCGGCCGAAGCCGGTGATGACTTCGTCGAAGATCAACAGGATGCCGTGCTTGGTGCAGATTTCGCGCAGCTTCTGCAGATAGCCCTTCGGCGGGATCAGAACGCCGGTGGAGCCGGCAACCGGCTCGACGATAACGGCTGCGATTGTGGAGGCGTCATGCAGGGTGACGATACGCTCCAGTTCGCTGGCGATATCGCCGCCATGCTCGGGCTCGCCGCGCGTAAAGGCATTCTTGCCGGGAAGATGCGTGTGCGGCATGTGATCGACGCCGGTCAGCAGCGTGCCGAACATCTTGCGGTTGGTGACGATGCCGCCGACCGAGATGCCGCCGAAATTGACGCCGTGGTAGCCGCGCTCACGACCGATGAGACGGGTGCGCGAACCGTTGCCCTTCACGCGGTGATAGGCAAGCGCGATCTTTAGTGCCGTTTCGACCGATTCCGAACCGGAATTCGTATAAAGCACATGGTCGAGGCCATCCGGGGCGATATCCACCAGCCGGTTCGCCAGCTCGAATGCCTTGGGGTGGCCGAGCTGGAAGGCGGGGGCATAATCCAGCTCGCCGGCCTGCTGGGCAATGGCTTCGGTGATCTTCGGCCGGCAGTGACCCGCGTTTACGCACCACAGACCAGCAGTTCCATCCAGTACCTGCCGACCGTCGTGGGTGGTGTAGTACATATCCTTGGCGCTGACGAAGAGGCGCGGTTCCTTCTTGAACTGACGGTTGGCCGTAAACGGCATCCAGAAGGCGCGCAAATCATTTGGGGCGGCATTCAAACGGTCCGACATGCTGTTCTCCAATGGCCATTCGGGGGCCATTTCCCGATCGCGATGCGACATCGCGTGATTATATTTACTGCCTGGTCAAATTATCAGCCGGCCCTTTGGCGTCAAGGCAAAGATGGTGGCCGAAAAGGGAAGGGCGCCAGGAATTGGCTATCTCGCAAGCAAATGCCGGCCGGTCGGGTCAAACTCGTCGCAAAGGCCGGCGCCAGCGCTATCGTTGTTGAAAAGCGCATGAAAAAACCGGCAAATCGGAGATTTGCCGGCCAAAATAGTTAAACACCTGGTGATGAAAGCAAGGCGGTCTTCAGGGCTATATATTGTTCCCATCTGACCATTCGCCGGCAGACTTCAAGCTTGTTAAAGCCTTCAAGCAGCCGATCTACTTTTTTCAGGTTCACAATAAATGTCTTCCAGCGTTTCGAGAACTCGAATGACCGATTCCGAAGTGCTGGAGTAGTAAATCGTTTGAGCGTCGCGACGTGTCTTTACGAGCTTCTGAGCGCGCAGCTTCGAAAGATGCTGAGACAATGCCGATTGGCTCAATCCAACCTGATTGGCCAAAACGCCAACAGGAACTTCGCCCTTAACAAGACTGCAAAGGATCAAAAGACGCTTTGGGTTTGCCATTGCTGATAATAATGCTGCCGCAACATTGGAATGTTCAGCCAAATTTCTTGTCTTCATGTTTTAAACTTCCAAATGTGGAGCGTACATCAGAAATTGTGCTATTTCTAATCCGGTCCCAAACCGATATCTAACAATACCAAGAGGGGCCGAAGATTGTATATACCTAAATTTAAGGTATCGAGTATGCTGTTTTAGGTATGTATGTATGACAGCAAAGCGATGGAATTATGGGTGATCAATGTCCCTCAGGGGCACGAAATGACCCAAATTAGGTCGATTGTGGGCATTTCCGGGCCACAAATATGCCAATTTCCGGAATAATTGAGATGCAACCTACCAATAATGGTCGATGCTACGCTAGGGTGTCGGGCTACTAATTCTCGCACTATTACGCGGTCTTACTGCAGTCAGAAATTTGTTTTCAGCTTAAAGAATCGCGATGTCCTCTGAGGACAGGATGTAGGCTCTTCCGAACCCGCCGTTCAGGCTGGCATCGAGCGGAATGAAGCGGAAAAAGCAAAAATCCGGGAAGTCGATATAAAGCTTCGATTTCGGGTGACGTTCAAGGAAACGTCCGCGGATCCGCTCGTGCGGTGCACCTTCACGCTCGACGCGCTCGGCACGGCAGCGCATGGTCAGGCGAGGATGGGCGAGGGGGTCACCCTTGCCCGGTTCTCCAAAGAGGATGGATGCCCTCGGATCTTTCAAAAGGGTCCTGGTATGTGCTGAAAGGCCCGAGACGAGAATGACGGGAGCACCGTCGGCATCGGTGGCGGTCAGGACACGGCTGACCGAGGGAAAACCCGTCTCCGGATCGATGACGGCAAGTGCTGCGTGAGCGGCCGTGTCTATGAGGACGCGCGCCTGTTTGCGCGCATCCTCATCAGTTTCGCGGATGACGGATGGTTTATCGTTCATTAACGGCTCCATGAATACGGGAGCAGGCGTGAACGACTACTCCTTTCGTCTGTGGCTGGTGAGCCCGGCCACGACGTCTTGCGCGGAGATCGTTCCGATAATCGCACCATTGTCAACAACGCCGATATTGCCGGGCTGGCGCGTCAGCGCATCGAGAATATCGACAAG
This sequence comes from Rhizobium sp. A22-96, assembly GCF_053521805.1. Lineage (NCBI taxonomy): Bacteria > Pseudomonadati > Pseudomonadota > Alphaproteobacteria > Hyphomicrobiales > Rhizobiaceae > Rhizobium > Rhizobium sp. A22-96. The sequence continues at coordinate 642,470 of NZ_JBNWDQ010000002.1, read as the reverse complement.
CGGGGTGGCCGCGGCGGCTGTTGCGGTTACCGAACCACCCGATGTCGAATGGCCGACGCCCTGCTGCATGACATCGCGCGCAGTCAGCATGCTGATCGGGTTCATGTGCTGCACGAAATCAGCCACATATTGATCGGCCGGGTTCTTGACGATTTCCTGCGGCGTTCCGCATTGGATGATGTGGCCGCTCTCCATGATGGCGATACGGTTGCCGATACGAAACGCCTCGTCCAGATCGTGGCTGACGAAGAGGATGGTGCGCTTCAGGCGGCGCTGGAACTCCAGGAGTTCGTCCTGCAGGCGGGTACGGATCAATGGATCGAGCGCGGAAAACGGCTCGTCCATGAGCAGGATCGGTGCGCCGGTTGCAAAGGCACGGGCGAGGCCGACGCGCTGCTGCATGCCGCCCGAAAGCTCGTTGACCTTGCGATTGGCCCATTGCGTCAGATTGACGAGCTGGAGCTGTTCATCGACGCGCTTCTTGCGCTCGGCGTCGGGGACCCCCGCAAGCTCAAGGCCGAAACCCACATTGTCGGCGACCGTACGCCATGGCAGCAATGCGAACTGCTGAAACACCATGGAAACGGTATGCATGCGCAGATCGCGCAGGGCCTTGGGGCTGCAAGCATAGGGATCGACGGGACCGGTCTTGCTGTTGACGATGACATTCCCGCGCACCACCGGCGCCAGGCCGTTGACAGCGCGCAGCAGCGTCGACTTGCCTGAGCCTGAAAGGCCCATGAGCACGAGAATTTCGCCTTCTTCGATCTCGAGCGAGGCATTGGCAACGCCAAGCACCATGCCGGTTGCCTTGCCGATCTCATCGCGCGTTTTACCTTCATCAGCGAGCTTCAGCGCAGCGTCCGGGCGATCACCGAAGATAATGCTGACATTGTTGAATGCGACGGCGGCGGTCATGAGCGGTCTCCTTCGCCGGGGGCGCGGAACATGCGGTCGAGGATGATCGCCAAAATGACGATGCAGGAGCCGGAATCGAAGCTCTTGGCGACGTTGACGCTGTTCAGCCCGCGCAGCACGGGCACGCCGAGGCCGGGCGCGCCGACAAGCGCGGCGATGGAGACCATGGAGAGGGACAGCATGATGGTCTGTGTCAGCCCGGCCATGATCTGCGGCGCGGCGAAGGGCAGCTCGATCTTGCGGAGCACCTGCCGTGGTGTCGCGCCGAAGGCTTCGGCTGCCTCCACGAGCGAGGGCGGCGTCGAGATGATGCCGAGGCGGGTCATGCGGATGGCGGCGGGAATGGCAAAGACGACCGTCGCGACGAGACCAGGCACCATGCCAAGGCCAAGCAGGATCATCGCCGGCACCAGATAGACGAAGGTCGGGATGGTCTGCATCAGGTCAAGGATCGGACGCAGAATGGCATAGAGCCAGGGACGGCGCGCCGCGGCGATGCCCATGGGCACGCCGACCAGCATACAGACGAAAGTAGAGGCCAGCACCAGTGCGAGCGTTTCCGTCGTCTCTTTCCAGTAACCCTGGTTGATGGTGATGAGCAGACCGATGAAGGTCAGTACCGTGATGGTGATGCTTCGGCGCATCCAGTAGGCGACGGCCGCGAAAACGACGACGACGATGAGCGGATGTGGCGCCTGCAGGAGAAACAGCAGCGCATTGATCCCATGCGCGACAACGAAGGAAAGGCCGTCGAAGAACCAAGTGAAATTGGCTATCAGCCAATCGACGACTGCTTTGGCCCATGGCCCGATGGGGAGGCGGTAATCGTTTAACCAGTTCACGTCTTTGCCCACGATTGGGGGCGGCTTATCCGATGATCTCGTATTTCCGGAAGGTGCCGCCGAAGAATAACGGTCTGTCGCGCCACAGGGACTAGTGCCCGGGGGTGGCGGGACGCGAAGGAAGCAGTCCGTCCAAGCAAGAGAAAGGGGCGGTTTAGCCGCCCCTCAATCCACTATTACAAGCCAAGCTTGGACTTGACCGCCGCCAGGCCATCCCCACCGTCCTTGGTGGTGACGCCGGCGAGCCAGGGCGTAACTGCTGCCGGATTGGCCTTCAGCCATTCCGTTGCTGCTGCTTCCGGTTCCTTGCCGTCGTTCAGGATCTTGCCCATGATTTCGTTTTCCATCGGCAGGGAGAAGACGAGATTCTTGATGAAGGCGCCGACGTTCGGGCATTCCTGCAGATAGCCTGCACGGACGTTGGTGAAGACGTTCGCGCCGCCGTAATTCGGTCCGAAGACGTCATCACCGCCGGAGAGATAGGTCATCTTGAAGGTGGTGTTCATCGGATGCGGGGCCCAGCCGAGGAAGATGATCGGCTTGCCTTCCTTGTCGGCGCGGGAAACCTGGGCGAGCATGCCTTGCTCTGAGGATTCGACCACTTCGAAGCCCTTCAGGTTGAAGGTATTCTTGTCGACCATGTCGATGATCAGGCGATTGCCGTCATTGCCGGGCTCGATGCCGTAGATCTTGCCGTCAAGGTCATCCTTGTGGGTGGCGATATCCTTGAAGTCCTTGATGCCGAGTGCGGCACCCTTTTCGTTCGTCGCCAGCGTGTACTTGGCGCCTTCCAGGTTGGCGCGCACGGTTTCAACCGACTTGTCCTCGGCGAACGGCTTGATGTTCTCGGCCATGGAGGGCATCCAGTTGCCGAGGAAGACATCGATGTCCTTGTTCTTGAGGGACTGATAGGTCACCGGTACGGCGAGGACCTTGACGTCGGTATCGTAGCCGAGTGCCTTCAGGAGGATCGAGGCGGTTGCGGTGGTGGAGGTGATGTCCGTCCAGCCGACATCCGCGAAATGGACGGTGCTACAGCTCGCGGGCTCAGCAGCGGAAACCGCCGTTGCGCCAAATGTCAGGGCCGAAAGAGCTGAAGCGAAAGCGACTGCGGTAAGGGTCATTTTTATCATTAGGTGACTCCCAGTTTAACGTTCCCAAGCAACCATCAATAACTGACATTTTCAACCGATCACAGTGTATTTGCGCCGGTTTGAGGGGGCTGATTGCGACGCCTCCATTTTTCGGGCTGAAGGTTGCGAAGGTGGGCGTTACGCAACCGAATCGATCCTGTTTCCTGTGGTTTTCGCCGAGAATATCTTTTCTTATCGTCCCGGAGCACCCATGAAGCATCTAAGGAGAATGTCATGGCCAAGCTTTACTTCCATTATTCGACGATGAACGCCGGCAAGTCGACCATGCTGCTGCAGGCTGCCTACAACTACCAGGAACGCGGCATGCGCACCGCCGCCCTCATCGCCGCTCTGGATGATCGTGCGGGTCGCGGCAAGATTGCTTCGCGTATCGGCCTAACGATGGATGCCATACCGTTCGAGCCGACCGACGATCTTTATGCATTGATCGAAGGAATGCACGCGGACGAACCGCTGAATTGCGTTTTCCTCGATGAGGCGCAATTCCTGACGCGTGAACAGGTGTGGCAACTCGCGCATATCGTCGATCGACTTGGACTGCCCGTCATGGCCTATGGGCTGCGCACGGATTTTCATGGAAGGCTCTTTCCCGGATCGCAGGAGTTGCTGACCATCGCGGATGAGCTTCGAGAAGTGCGGACGATCTGCCATTGCGGCCGCAAGGCGACGATGGTTGTGCGACTGGATGGTGCTGGCCAGGTTGTGCGCGAGGGTGCGCAGATCGAGATCGGCGGCAGCGACAAATATGTCTCGCTTTGCCGTCGCCATTGGGAAGCGGCGATATCGGAGGAGTGAGGCTCCGTATCGCTTTCGTTTTCCGGCGGATGGTCTCGGTGTTCTCTTGTCGTCAAGGTAATCGGGATTAGCCAAGACTGAGCTGATCGGGAGGCATGATGAAACTGTTCTGTCTGACGTTTGTGGCCGCTATGCTCGCTTTCGGTTCTGCCGCTTTTGCGGATGGAGATGCGGCGGCAGGCGCTGCCGTTTTCAAGAAATGCGCCGCCTGTCATACCGCGACCGAACGAGAGAACCGCGTCGGGCCATCGCTTGTGGGCATTGTCGGTCGCCCGGTCGCCACCTTTCCGGATTACAATTACTCAACCGCGATGAAAGCCTTCGGGGCTGGCGGCAAGGTTTGGGACGAAGCTCTCCTGCGGAAATATCTCCCGGGGCCGCAATTCCTGGTGAAGGGCACCAGGATGACATTTCCCGGCCTGAAGAGCGACAAGGATCTCGACAATCTGATTGCCTATCTGAGGAATCCGACCGCCGCCCAATAATATGGCCCTGCCATTTTCATGTCGCGCGGAAGCAGCTAGTCTCGCCTCGAGAGGCAGGGGAGAGTTGCTTTTATGGCCATACCTCATTCCTTCGATGGTACGCTCGACAAGGCACATGTGACGCTCGACGACGCCATCGGCAGCGCGAGCGCGGCGGTGGCGATGCTGGGCGGGCATGCCAGGGGCGAAGGCCTCGACACCGTCAATTTCCCGGTGGAGGAAGCACTGGTGCGCGAGGCCATCGAATTGCTGGACCGGTGGAAGTCCCTTGCACTGTCGCTGGTCAAGGAACTCGACGGCGTGACCGCGCAGGCCGATCTGCAGCACCGGCGGCTGTTTGACGAAAAGGCAGGCCTCGAGAATGCGGGCGTGCTGCGCAGGAAGTTGACAAGCGGCCCCGCAAAACCCGAGGCAATCATTGCCTATCTCGATGCAGCCCTGAATGCCTCAGCCACGCTCGACCTCCTGTTAAAACAGGCTCGTCCCGCATTCGCGCAGTGCTTTCACGAATGTGAGCTCCAGCTCGAGGGCGTGATCGAGCGGCGGCAGAAGCTCGATTTCGAGATTGAGGAGGTGCAACGCGGTGCCGATGCGATGACGGTGAGGATTGTCGATCACCGGCGTAGTCTGCCTTCGATACGCCAGGTCGATATACATGCGGAGCTTGAGGAGGACTATCGCGTTCTGCTGGCTGAGCATGATGAAATTCGCAAGCGCGAGAGGGAGTTGCAGGCAGGCCGAACGGTGCGACAGCGTCTCATCGATATGTATGAAGGATTGGCGGGGGTTTTGAACAGGCAGATCGCCGCCGTCGGGGCCATGGCAGGCAAGCTCACCATCGACATCGAGCAGCGGATCGCTTTGTTGAAGGCATTGGAGCTGGAGGTCGATCCGCTGTCACTGACGACAGTTCGACCTGAAGCGGCCCAGAGCCTGATCGAGGCCTTCGAATCGAATGTGCTGGCCGGGCATGATCTGGCGGCACGCAAGGCGCATGTCGACAGGGTGTTCACGCGGCGGCTGGAGCCGCATCTGCTGCCCGTGCCTGCAGAGGCAGAGGGAATTTCAGGCGATGCGCAACCGGAGGAGTGATAGCTTTCCAGCGTCGAAAATTCGGTGCAGACGGTTGTTGTTTCTCTCAAGAACACATATCTGCTTGAGCGCGAATGACGACTGGGTCTTACGGCACGGAAATCGAACGAGATTTTCGGGAAGGCCAATGCGCAGGTTCAGTGTAGTGCGTCCTTCGCATATCGGCGGGATGCGCGTTACGGTTTAGGAGGCGTGTCCATGCTTGACTCGATCACAGCGGTTTTGAGGCGGATGGGCGGCGCCATTGCACGGTGGCTGGGATTGGTCTTCGTCGGTATTTCCTGGCCGTTTCTGGCGGCGCATGGCTGGTATCGGCAGCGAAACTGGCTGATCAAGCTGCCGGTCGTCGGCTTCGTGACCCTGCTCGCCTTGCTCTATATCTATTTTGTCTGGCAGACGCAGATCTGGAGCGGGTTCAATACCGCCTATCCGGATGTCTACAAGTTTTCCGACCGCAAGTTTTCTGCCGGACAGGAATTGCCAGCAGCAAGCGGGCAACAGGCCGCCGCCGTGGCGCCAAAGACCTGCCAAACATCGGCTGTCGTCGATGTCGCCGCAGATCTTACCGATTTCAACGTCAACCAGAACGCCTGGATATCCTCGATGCTGCTTTACAAGCTCGGGCTGTTCGGGATGTCATGGGATGACACGCCTTTTCTCGACAACAAGGCGTCTTTCCAGCGAGGCATAAACTCGGTCGTCCGCCGCACCTCGGCGGAGCTGGTCGACACGATCGGCCGCGTGCGCGGAACCTCCGGCATCAACAGCGACCTGCAGAAAGCGCGCGGCAACCTGCAGTTCGACGAGTCGAGCTGGTATTTCGGCCTGCATCCGTTCGGCCCGAAGACGCCGACGCCGAGCTACTATCGCGCGGCAATTGCCAATTTGCGCAGCTTCAATACCGACCTTGGCAGCTGCAAGGCTATTTTCGACGGACGTGCCGATAATCTCCTGCAATTTGTCGATCACATTGCCAACGATCTTGGCAGTACGGCAGACATATTGGCCAAGCGTGCCGCGGATCACAGCTATGGTTGGCTGGACACGCGCGCGGACGATCGTTTCTGGTTCGCTTACGGCCAGCTTTATGCCAGCTACGGCATTCTGAGCGCCGCCGGCGCGGATTTCCAACAGGTCATAGCCGAGCGCAGCGTCGGCACGCTTTGGGCTGATACGATAACGCAGTTGCAAGTGGCGCTGCGCATCCAGCCCTTCATCATCTCCAACGGACCTGAAGACAGCTCATTCATGCCGAGCCATCTGGCGACAATGGGCTTTCATATCTTGCGCGTGCGCTCGAACCTGGTGGAAATCCGCACAGTATTGGGCGGCCGCTAAAAGCGAAGCCGATCACGCCCTCGGCGGAGCGGGTCGCACAGGCATTGTCGAGCGATGATGGGAAAAGACTGCGGCGAAGTTCGCCGCGGTTAGCTGATCAGCTTGAGCCGGATGGCTTTCGCAACGAGCTGCGTGCGGTTGACGCAATCGAGCTTCTTGATGGCGTTCATCATGTAGGCGTTGACCGTATGGTCGGAGAGGGAAAGGATCTGGCCGATTTCGACAGAGGTCTTGCCCTGTGCCGTCCAGCGCACGACTTCGAGTTCGCGCGCTGAAAGCGTGTTTGGCATCGCACCATCGTTACGCTTCAAGCCATTATAGGCGTCGAGTGCCTGCAGCATGATCATGGTGAGTTCGTTGAGCTCGCTCTGGCCGAGACTGTTGCGATTGCCCATGAACCAGAACAGAAGGCGCTGTCCGTTCGAGGAGTTGATCGGAATGATCACGCTCATCGGGCAATTGTAGTTGATGAGCAACATATAGAGCTCACGCGGCAGGTCGATGTCCGGCGCGCCATCCCTTTCAAGCAGGTGCCAGGATCGCGGCATCACTGAATCGCGTGTGCACAGCAACATCGGACAGCGGCGAACCAGCTGCTGACGATCGAACTCCCGTACGAATTGGACGGGCACCGATCCTTCTATCAGCAGCGGCGTCATCATCGAATCATCCGGGACCGGGGCGTTCATGAAAGCCACATGGCTGAAGCCAAAGGCCGTTCCCGTTCGCTCCAGCGCCTTGGCAAACGCTGCTTGAGTCCGAGCAGAAGCCAGCTCGGCGGAAAGCAGCAATTGTCTCTCAGCAGTGATGATATAGGACATATGAGTAGAAGCGCCCACAGCGTGTTGTCGCAATCAAATACCCGATTTATGAGTGAATGCTAGACGCAAAAATACCACAGGACCAGAAATAATTTCATTTTCATATATTTTAATATTCCAACATGCGGATTTGTATGACTTTTTGCCAAAATAGGCCTTGTTGATGAAAATTTCGTCTCCAGCACCCCGGATTGCGACAGGGGCATACATTTCACGTCGATCGGATGCCTGCGGAATGGAAACCGATAATGACGGATCGGCTCTCCGAGCATATTCGAGGCGATCTTTCCGGCGTCGTCGTGCGATCTGAAATATGGTTTTGGGGCTTGATGGAAGTCTGTCTTGTGATTATCTTCCTCCGATTTTGGCTTGGAATGGTATGATGAGTACCCCAAGATTTGCCGTGGCTGGCTTCAGCTAAATCTGATGGTTCCGAAGTCTTACTAAGACCCAGGATTTATCCGCCTGCAGCGCAGAAGCGAGTTGTCTTTCGGTAAATGATGCGGCGGGCTATAGGTCTGCCTTGCGAAGGCCCAAAGCGGTTGCTATCGGTCTTGCCAAAGTAATCGCTTCCAGGCGTATATCTCATGAATTTTCGCTTCCGGCCGCATGTTGCAGTGCGGTGTTGTCAAACGGCGCTGTGGTTTCTGATTGCCATTTCGCTTCTGGTATTTTCGCCCGCGCCTTCGCAAGCGGCGGAGGTCGCCGGCGGTTCGCCGATGCGTTTCCTGCTGGTTCATGGCGATATGGGCCAATGCCGCGCCGACAGTAGCTGTCCGGACTGGATCTCCGCAGAAGGGCAGATCATGCCGGATTCGCCAAGGAAGCTGCAGAGGTTTCTGAAACGGCTCGGCGATCGTAAACTGCCGATCGTGGTCAGTTCGCCGGGCGGCGATGTGCGGGCGGCCATGGAGATGGCCTATGCCATCCGGAAGCAGAAGCTCTCCGTTGCGGTTGGCCGTACCCGCTCACGGGCGTGCCCATATGCCGAACCCATCTGCTCGGCTGCGATCGCCAAGGACGGCTCGATCAAGGGCGAGCCATTTTCCGCGGGCGCGATCTGCTTTTCTGCCTGCCCGCTGTTTTTCTCCGGCGGCGTCCAGCGTGTGTCCAGCCCCTTCGCGCTTCTCGGTGTTCATCAGATCACGACGACCTATAGCGAGGTGCGCGTTCAGTACCGCACCGAATATGAAATAGTGGATGGCAAGCGCAAGGTCCTGTCGAAGAAGGAGATCGGACGCAAATTCGTCGGCAAGTACGATACTACCAAGCTCGACAAGGCGCAGAGAGCAAGGCTGGTCGGGTTTCTCGACAAGATGGGCATCGACAAGTCGCTCGTCGATCTGATGCTCGGAACGGACCCCAGCGGCATCCATCTGATTTCGCAGATGGATGCTCTCAAGCTGAAGCTGACGACCGAACTTGCGGATGCCGTGGCACTGGTATCGGTCGCCAGTTGCGGGGACAATCCGTCGATCTCGAATTGCGTTGCACCCCGACCGATCACAAACGTATCGGCGATGGCCGGCAAATAGCCGACGTCTCCTGCGTCAGCTCTCCTTGCCCTTGGCTTTCGCCATGATTTTTTCCAGGAAGCCGAGCAGCAGTGCCGAGACGACGAAGGCAAGATGGATGATGGTGAACCACATCAGCTTGGCGTTGTCATATTGAGTGGCGTTCAGGAAGATCTGCAGCAGATGGATTGAGGAAATCGCCACGATCGAGGATGCAACCTTGATCTTCAGGCTACCTGAATCGAGCTTGCCGAGGAAGGAAACCTCGCCTTCGGCTTCGTCAAAGCGGCTCACGAAATTCTCATAGCCCGAAATCATCACCATCACAATCAGGCTTGCCACCAGCGCGGCGTCGATCAGGCCGAGGATCGCGAGGATCATGTCCGCTTCGTCATACTGGAAGACGTTGATCGTCACCTTGTAGAATTTGAAGGCGAATGAGACCGCGTAGACGGCGAGCGAGGCGGCGAGGCCGAGATAGAAGACGACCAGGAGCCAGCGGCTGGAGAGGATAATGCGCTCGACCAGTAGTTCCAGGGACTTCATGTATTTTCCTTTTCTATCCTGTATTTGCCTGGGAATAATAAGCCCGCCTTGGTTTGGCAACAAGGCAGTGTGTTTCGCGCGGGACAGTGAAGCGCGGCTATTCACACTGGATACGTATTGGGTTATCCCGACAGGGAAATGACTGCATGTTGGGGATAGGTCTTATGGCAACGGTGGCATCCGACATAGAAATTGCTCGAGCCGCAAAGAAGCTGCCGATCATCGAGATCGGCGCCAAGCTCGGCATTCCGGCGGAAGATCTTGCTCCCTATGGCTATGACAAGGCGAAGATCAGCGCGAGCTTCATCACCGCGCAGTCCGGCAAGAGGGATGGCAAGCTGATCCTGGTGACGGCGATCAATCCGACGCCCGCGGGCGAGGGGAAGACCACCACGACAGTCGGCCTCGGCGACGGCTTGAACCGTATCGGCAAGAAGGCTGTGGTCTGCGTGCGCGAGGCTTCGCTTGGTCCCTGCTTCGGGGTCAAGGGTGGGGCGGCCGGCGGCGGATATGCGCAGGTCGTGCCGATGGAAGATATCAACCTGCATTTTACCGGCGATTTCCACGCCGTCACCTCGGCCCATAATCTGCTTGCGGCGCTGATCGACAACCACATCTACTGGGGTAACGAGCAGAACATCGATATCCGCCGCATCACCTGGCGCCGCGCGATGGACATGAACGATCGGGCATTGCGCGATATCGTCGCCTCCCTTGGCGGCGTTGCCAATGGTTTTCCGCGCGAAGGCGGCTTCGACATCACGGTCGCCTCCGAGGTCATGGCGATCCTCTGTCTCGCTTCCGACCTTAAGGATCTGCAAAAGCGGCTCGGCAACATCATCATCGGCTATCGCCGCGACCGCACGCCGGTCTATGCCCGCGATCTGAAGGCTGATGGCGCCATGGCGGTGCTGCTCAAAGATGCGATGCAGCCGAACCTCGTGCAGACGCTGGAAAACAATCCGGCATTGGTACATGGCGGCCCCTTTGCCAATATCGCCCATGGCTGCAATTCGGTGATTGCCACGCGCACGGCGCTGAAACTTGCCGATTATGTCGTGACCGAAGCCGGCTTTGGCGCCGATCTGGGCGCTGAGAAGTTTTTTGATATCAAGTGCCGGAAGGCCGGCCTCTCGCCGGACGCGGCCGTCATCGTTGCGACGGTGCGCGCACTGAAGATGAACGGCGGCATCAAGAAGGACGATCTCGGCAAGGAGAATGTCGAGGCGCTGGTAAAAGGCTGCGCCAATCTTGGCCGTCATGTTGCCAATGTCCGCAAGTTCGGTGTGCCTGTTGTCGTAGCCATCAATCATTTCGTCTCGGATACGGAAGCCGAGGTCGCGGCATTGAAGGACTATGTCGCAAGGCTTGGTGCCGAGGCGATCCTCTGTGGCCACTGGGCCGAAGGCTCGGCCGGGATCGAAGACCTCGCGCATAAGGTGGTGGAGCTTGCCGAATCCGGTCAGGCGAAATTCCAGCCGCTTTATCCCGACAATCTTTCCCTGCTGGAAAAGATCGAGATCGTCGCCTCCAAGATCTATCATGCGGGCGAGGTTACGGCTGATAAGGCCGTGCGCGACCAGCTGCGCTCATGGGAAGATCAGGGCTACGGCCATCTGCCCGTTTGCATGGCCAAGACCCAATATTCCTTCTCGACCGATCCGAATGTTCGCGGTGCACCCGAGGGTCATGTGGTGCAGGTTCGCGAGGTTCGCCTCTCGGCCGGGGCCGGCTTCGTCGTCGTCATCACCGGCGAGATCATGACCATGCCCGGCCTGCCGAAATCACCGGCGGCGGAGCGAATTTTCCTCAATGATCAGGGTTACATCGAAGGATTGTTTTAAGTTCTGATTCTGGTGGAACTGCCTTCTGGCGCGGTTCAGTTTTCACGGAATCTCTGAACCGCTCTATCTCTTTGTTCTCACGCAATTCCGGACGGAAAACCGCTGCGCACTTTTCCTGGAATTGCTTTAGTGGCAGTACCGGAAGCCGCCGTTCCTCTCGATTACATCGAGATGGAAATGCGTTTCGTGGGCGGCATCGCTTTCCGGATCGAGCACGGTCGTGAAATAGAGGCAGGCCGAGGCGCTCGTGGCGCGCTGGAATGCGCCGGTCAGCGTCGGATCTTCGCGCCGGGGCTCGATGCCGATGGTCTTGCCGTTTTCGAAGGTGAAGCTCGCGACATCGATGGCGTTGCCGCGGGCGTGCTCCGAGATCTTGCCGGTTGAGGCATTGTTGCGCAGGCGGCAAATATAGGTCGAGGCCTGGTTGATTGTGACGATCTTGCCGTTCTCCAGCGCGGCGGCCGAAGGGATCACACTTTCCTTCATCCATTGGGCCAGCGCCAGCGCCGCCTCGCACCGCATCTTGCCTTCGGGCTTGAATGCTATGCCCGGCAGCGGTGAGGACAGCGCAATCGGCTTGTCGATGCCGCAGCCATTACCGTCATCGATGCGGGGGATCTCCTTGAAGGTGGCGCCCATGGCTGTGAGATCCTTGAGGCATGTCTCATGCTCTTCGCTTGATTCCGAGGCGATCGTCAGCGGCGGGGCGGCCGGAGCCTGCGTCTGATCGGGCGCCGGCTCATCCGTCGCAGTCGGCGGCTTCTCGGAGGGAGCGACTGGTTTTTCCTCGGGTATTACAGGCTTCTCCGCCGGAATCGGTGGAGCGTCGGCTGGCTGTGTCTGTGCCTTGTCCGGTTTTTGCTCTGGTATAGGCCCGGTTTGCGGAAGTGCAGCGGCCGTGAGCACGACAACAGTAGAGATTAGTGAAATCATTCTAAACAGCATCAAGTAATTCAGCCAATTCTAATGATGATGCCGATAGAACGCTTGAGCCGACCATTTCGTTGCAATTCAGCAACTTTTTGTCTTTGCCTTTAAACATGATCATTTTATTCATGATTATTGGCGACTGATATATTGACAATAATACTCATGTTTTTTATGCGGCAGAAAGAGGGCGGAATATTTCTGCCTTGTTAACAAAATCAGCCCAGCCAGCCCCTTGTCTGCTTTTGACGCAGCAACCAGCCAGCCCGGTAAAGCAGTTCGAAAGGAATGGTTATGGTTGTCCGGCGCTCCCGCTCGGCTCTCTTGGCATGCACTGCGTTTCTGGCTCTTGGGCTGGCGACGCCGTCCTTTGCCCAAACAGCAACCCAGAATGATCAGGCGACTGGCGATACGGCCAAGAGTGAGGGTGTCACGAGCCTGAAGCCGATCGTGGTCAAGGGGAAGGGCAAGGCGACGAAGGACGTGCTTGCCGATTCTCCGACCGCCAGCCAGACGACGGCAAAGGACATCGATGACAACCAGATCAGCCGCATCGAGGATCTCGGTCGCAGCACTGAAGTCGGCGTCGGCTTCAACCGCACCACAGGCGGCATCAACATTCGCGGTCTCGGCGACGACCGCGTCTTGACGACGATCGATGGCATCCAGATCCCCTTTCTGCTTGATGTCTCTCGCGGTGCGGATGGCGGCGTCAACAGTTTTGATTTCAACGGGCTTTCGAGCGTCGATGTCGTGCGTGGCGCCGATTCCAGCCGTGCCGGCTCGGGCGCTCTTGGCGGCGCCTTCGTATTGCGCACGCTGGAACCGGAAGATCTGATCGCGCCCGGCTCGACATGGGGCGGCGTCTTCAAATTCGGCTATAACGGCGATGACCGGAGTGTCGGCGGTTCGGCGGCGATTGCCAAGCGCATCGACAATACGGCCGTTCTTTTCGAAGGTGGCTATACGCGCGGTCATGAGCTTCAAAACAACGGCGATGTCGGCGGCTACTCGACCAAGCGCACCAAGGCGGATCCGGCCGACTACAATCAGAGAAGCGGCCTCTTCAAGATCCGCCAATATACCGATATCGGCACCTTCGGGGTCACGGCTGAGCATTACAATAAAGATAAAGACATCGATGCGATGCACTCGCAAAGCCCAACCGGAAACCTCCGCCCGGGCAATTACGATACGAACGACAATACCGAACGCAATCGCGTTTCGCTCGACTACAAGTATGACGCTGAAAGCGCTGACTCCCTGCTCGATACGGCCAATGCCGTCTTCTATTGGCAGAACCTCCTGCGCGAAGAAGGTCTTGAGGGTTATCGCTATACCTCCGTCATCGGCGACTACTCGCGCAGCAACGAAATGGAAGACCGCAGTATTGGCTTTAACGGTAACGCGTCGAAGTCCTTCGACACCGGCAGCCTGCATCACAAGATTACCTTTGGTCTCGACACAGCTTTCGACAAGGTACATCAGTATTCTGCCGGCGTAGATAGTTGCGCTCTTCCCCGTTGGCGTGCGACTTGCGCATTCCTGCACACCAATCAGTCTGATATGCCCGATGTCGACGGCAAGCGTGTCGGTGCCTTCATCGACGACAAGATCGAGTTTGGCTCCAGCAATTTCTCTCTGACACCTGGCCTTCGCTTCGACTGGTATGATTACTCGCCGAAGAACACGACTGCCTTCCGCGACAGCGCCAACTATCAGGGCCTGCCATCCGGCCAGTCGGACAGCCGCTTCTCGCCGAAGCTGCGCGCCTCCTACCAGCCGCAGGATAATGTCGAGATCTATGCACAATGGGCCATGGCCTTCCGTGCGCCTAACGTCAGCGAGCTCTATGTCAATTACGGCGTGCCCGGCGGCTATGTCAGCTACGGCAACCCCGACCTGAAGCCGGAGACCAGCAACGGCATCGAAATCGGCACCAATCTTGGCGATGACGATTTCGGCGGCCATATCGGCGGCTTCTACAACAAATACAAGAACTTCATCGACTCGGTCACATCAGCCGATCCGACAAGGACTTATCCACTCGGGATCACCGAATACTTCAATCGCGCCAATGTCCGCATGTTCGGCGTCGAAGTGAACGCGCATAAGAGGTTTGACAACGGCATTCACATCAAGGGCGCCCTTGCCTACGTCAACGGCAAGGACTCGGATAGCGGCGAGTGGATCAATTCCGTGGCTCCGGCCAAGGCCGCCTTTACCGTCGGCTATGCGACCGAAATCTGGGGAACGGACCTGACCTTCGTCACCGCGACGAGCGAGCCGAAGAAGACGGGCGATAACTTCCGTACTCCCGGCTACGGCATCTTCGATCTGACGGGTTGGTGGGAGCCGGAGCAGGTAAAGGGGCTGTCGCTTCGTGCCGGTGTCTACAACATCTTCAATAAGACCTACTACGACTCGCTCAACGTCGCGTCCACGGGTCTCACACAGCCTTCGGCCTACTATTCCGAGCCCGGCAGAACCTTCAAGCTGACGCTGACGCAGAAGTTCTAAGCGGTTTCACCGACGCAGCAAACTCAGGCGATGCTTCGGCATCGCCTCTTTTTTTGCGCTTATGAGGCGGTATCAGGAGGTTTGCGCAATTGTAAATCGCAACATTCGATGCTAATGGAAGCGCCCAGTCTTCAAACCTGTTGAGAAAAGAGAGGAGGACCTTATGACCAAGATAGTCTGGCATATTCGCCAGTTCGGTCCGACTCGTGCCCTGCGGATGCGTTTGCAGGGCTGATCAGAGGCTGTAACTCACTCATTCTTCTGGTCTGCCCTTTGGGCGACGTGGCTTCGTGCATTTATGCCCGTGTGGCCGCGTCATGACATGTTTTCGAGCATTGGCCTATCCATGGCCAGCGACATCGGCGTAGCGCGGCAAAGGGAGCCGCAGGCGATGTCTAGGGAATGCTCGAGCAAGACCGGAAAAGACCATGACTCTGATCAATCTTCGCAATTTCGGCGTTACCCTGGGTGCGCCGTTGTTTTCCAATCTCAATCTGACCGTCGATGCCGGTGACCGCATCGGGATCGTCGCTGCGAACGGGCGCGGGAAGACTTCACTGCTCAACAGCATAGCCGGCAGGCTGGAGCCGACGACGGGCGATATGACCCGCACGCGCGGCCTGCGGGTCGGGTATGTCGAGCAGAACGTCCCCGCCGATCTGCTTGATGTCTCCTTCTACGATGCGGTTCTCCGCGCCCTGCCGAAGGAGCAGGCCGCAAGCGAGAGCTGGCGCGTGGATGTCACTCTCGATTCGCTCGATGTGCCCGCGGTGATGCGGGAGAGGACGCTCGCCCAGCTCAGCGGCGGCTGGCAAAGACTTGCCATGCTTGCCCGCGTCTGGGTGACCGAGCCTGATGTGATGATGCTGGACGAACCGACCAACCATCTCGATCTCGCCAAGATCGCGTTGCTGGAGGACTGGCTGAATGCGCTGCCGCGCGACGTCGCCGTGCTGATTGCCAGCCACGATCGCGCCTTTCTCGATGCTGTGAGCAACCGGACGCTGTTCCTGCGTCAGGAGCAGTCGCAGATCTATGCGCTGCCCTATAGCCGGGCGCGGGCGGCGCTGGACGAGGCCGATGCTTCGGAAGAGCGGCGCTACCAGAAGGAGATGAAGACGGCGCAGCAGCTGCGCAAGCAGGCGGCCAAGCTCCACAATATCGGGGTCAACTCCGGCAGCGATCTGCTGACCGTGAAGACGAAGCAGCTGAGGGCAAGAGCCGAGAAACTGGAGGACGCCGCTCGACCGGGCTATCAGGAGCGTTCGGCCGGCGCGATCAAGCTCGCCAATCGCGGCACGCAGGCGAAGATACTGGTGACACTCGATGATGCCTCGGTCGAGACACCTGACGGCACGCTGCTCTTCAAGACCGGCAAACGCTGGATCTGCCAGGGGGACCGCATCGTCCTGCTCGGCGCCAACGGCGCCGGCAAGACGCGGCTTGTCGAGATGATCCGCAAGGCCATCGACCATCCGGCGAATGCCGGAGCGATCAAGCCGACGCCGTCGTTGGTGCTCGGCTATAGCGATCAAGCCCTCTCCAATCTCGGTCAGGACGATACGCCGCTGGGCGTCATCACGCGGCTGTTCGAGCTCGGCGAGCAACGCGCGAGGACGCTGCTCGCCGGCGCAGGCATGAACATCGAGATGCAGGGGCGTGCTATCGGCAGGCTTTCGGGCGGACAGAAGGCGCGGCTGGCGATGCTGGTGCTGAGGCTCACTAATCCCAACTTCTACCTGCTCGACGAGCCGACCAACCATCTGGATATCGATGGCCAGGAGGCTCTGGAAGACGAACTGACGGCGAACGAGGCAAGCTGCCTGCTCGTCTCCCACGACCGCAGCTTCGTGCGCAGCATCGGCAACCGCTTCTGGCTGATCGACCGGAAGCGGCTGATTGAGGTTGACGGGCCGGAGGAGTTCTTCGAAGCAGCCCGAACGCAGGACTAGCAAAAGGGTGGGCAGAGACGAAAAATCGTTTCTGCCCATTCACCGAGATTGCGGCTTGCGCATCACCTCATCTCACGCTAACAATTCCCGCCATGAACATGTCCTTGAACAACATTGCAGTTTGGTGGTGGGCTCGCTGAGGCGGCCTCGACCAATCGTGTTCAAAGACCACGAGTGAGCCGCCCGAGATTTCGAGGCGGCTTTTTTGTTATAAAGGCCGCCTGTCATCCGGGCCCGATAACGGAGTGGGAATAATGGTAACGATCCTTCGGGATGATGGTGCGGAAGTCTACGAGACGAAGGGCGGGATCACCGTCACCCGACAACGTCGGCCGACTCCTTATGCGGATGCGGTTTCGTCCTATATCGACAAGCTCGACGAGCGTCGCGGTGCGGTGTTCTCGTCGAACTACGAATATCCTGGCCGCTATACCCGTTGGGATACCGCCGTCGTCGATCCGCCGCTCGGCCTTTCCTGTTCCGGTCGCGACGTCTGGATCGACGCCTATAACGAGCGTGGCGAAGTCATTCTCGGCTTCATCGCCGAAAAGCTGAAGACGGTGTCCGAGCTGACGCTTGGCGCCTCGACGCTGCGCCGGCTCGACCTGACGGTGAAGACGCCGGACCGGATCTTCACCGAGGAAGAACGCTCGAAGATGCCGACGGTGTTTACCGTGCTGCGCGCGGTGACGGAGCTGTTCTATTCGCAGGCGGATGCCAGCATCGGCTTTTATGGTGCCTTCGGCTACGACCTTGCCTTCCAGTTCGACGCCATCAACCTGAAGCTCAAGCGTCCCGACGATCAGCGCGATATGGTGCTCTACCTGCCGGACGAGATCCTGGTGGTCGACAACTACTCCGCCAAGGCCTGGATCGACCGTTACGATTTCGCCAAGGATGGCGTTTCCACCGAGGACAAATCCGGCGAGATCGCCGCCGAGCCCTTCCGCCACACCGATACGATACCGCCGAAGAGCGATCATCGCCCCGGTGAATATGCCGAGCTGGTAGTCAAGGCGAAGGAAAGCTTCCGGAAGGGCGATCTCTTCGAGGTCGTGCCCGGCCAGAAGTTCATGGAGCGCTGCGAGAGCAAGCCTTCCGATATTTCCAAGCGGCTGAAGGCGATCAACCCTTCGCCCTATTCCTTCTTCATCAATCTCGGCAATCAGGAATATCTGGTGGGAGCATCGCCCGAAATGTTCGTGCGTGTTTCTGGCCGCCGCATCGAGACCTGCCCGATCTCAGGTACGATCAAGCGCGGTGACGATCCGATCGCCGATAGCGAGCAGATCCTGAAGCTTCTGAATTCCAAGAAGGACGAGTCCGAGCTGACCATGTGCTCCGACGTCGATCGTAACGACAAGAGCCGCGTCTGCGAGCCGGGCTCGGTCAAGGTCATCGGCCGCCGGCAGATCGAGATGTATTCGCGTCTCATCCACACGGTTGACCATATCGAGGGCCGCCTGCGTGACGACATGGACGCCTTTGACGGCTTCCTCAGCCATGCCTGGGCGGTCACCGTCACCGGCGCGCCGAAGCTCTGGGCCATGCGCTTCATCGAGAGCCATGAAAAGAGCCCGCGCGCATGGTATGGTGGCGCGATCGGCATGGTCGGCTTCAACGGCGACATGAATACCGGCCTGACGCTGCGCACCGTGCGCATCAAGGACGGCATTGCCGAGGTGCGCGCTGGCGCTACGCTGCTCAACGACTCGATCCCCGAGGAAGAAGAAGCCGAAACCGAATTGAAGGCCTCCGCCATGCTGTCTGCCATCCGTGATGCCAAGGCTGCCAATTCCGGCAAGCAGCAGCGCGACGTCGCCTCCGTGGGCAAGGGCGTGAAGATCCTGCTGATCGACCACGAGGACAGCTTCGTCCATACGTTGGCGAACTACTTCCGCCAGACGGGCGCGACGGTTTCCACCGTGCGCACGCCGGTGCCGGAAGAGGTGTTCGACCGGCTGGATCCCGATCTGGTCGTGCTGTCGCCGGGACCCGGCAATCCGAAGGATTTCGACTGCAAGGCGACGATCAAGAAAGCGCGGGCGCGCAACCTGCCGATCTTCGGCGTCTGCCTGGGCCTGCAGGCGCTGGCGGAAGCCTATGGCGGCGAGCTGCGCCATCTCGCCCTGCCGATGCATGGCAAGCCGTCGCGCATTCGCGTGCTGGAACCGGGTCTTGTCTTCTCCGGTCTCGGCCGTGAAGTCACCGTCGGCCGTTATCACTCCATCTTTGCTGATCCCTCGACCTTGCCGCGTGATTTCATGATCACGGCGGAAAGCGAGGATGGCACGATCATGGGTATTGAGCATGTGAAGGAGCCGATCGCGGCTGTGCAGTTCCATCCGGAATCGATCATGACGCTCGGCGGCGATGCCGGCATGCGGATGATCGAGAACGTGGTGGCGCATCTGGCGCGCCGTGCAAAGACGAAGGCCGCCTGATCCGGGCTCCGACGCTATGGATTTAAATAGAACATCCCCATGCACTCGGAAAAAGTGCATGGGGATGTTTTTGCCTTGAAAGAGCCAACAAACACCTGAAGACATCTCGTGTCGGGTAGGGGCTTCCGGTTGTTGATCACAAAGATATTCAAAAGCGTCCTGATCGCCATGCTGGCGCTCGTCGCGATTGCCGCTCTCGGCATCGTGGTGCCGCGTCCGCTCTGGCAAAATGAGCCGGTGCTGGCGGAGCAAACCCATCGCATCCTCATGCTCAGCAACCCCATCCATACAGATATCGCCATACCTGTTGATGGCGATCTCCTGGCTCGCTTTGCATTCCTGCGGACGGCCGGGCTTGATCTCGATAATCCCAACCTGCGCTACCTCGTCTTCGGCTGGGGAGGCCGCAGCTTCTATATCGAGACACCGACTTGGGCGGATCTGAAGCCGGGCCCGGTACTGAAGAGCTTCACCTTGGATCGGTCCGTCATCCACGCCGAACTTGCCGGTAATATCCCCGAGGACGCACCGGCGGTGACCGTGCTCAATATCGATGCCGGTGGGCTTGAGCGGCTGAAGCAATTCATTCTGGACAGCCTCGTTCAGGGGGATGGAGGGCCGATATCCCTACCGGGCAGCAATTACGGCCCGAATGACGCATTCTTCGAGGCGAGGGGTTATTTCAATGCCTTCATGGGCTGCAATACGTGGACGGCCGCCGCATTGAGGCAGGCAGGATTGACCACCGGCCTATGGACTGCTCTGCCTTGGATGCTGCGGCAATCGCTTGATCTGCACAATGATCGTGATCGTTTCGCCGCAGGCCCTTCGCCCGTCAAAGGGCTGTAGCCACCGGTTTGACTTGCCAAGGGTTGTAAATTAATGTTCCGGCGTTCCTGTGGGGCACATCGGCATGGGGGCCGAAAGGGCTAGGCCCGCCCGCTGATATCACTCAGCAGGAGTCTGTCCATGCCAACCCTCGATACCTATCGCAAACAAGCCAAGCTGCTGATGCGCTGGCACCGCGATCGTGACTATTCCATTGGCGGGAGAGTTCGAGTCCTCGACCGTTTCAGCGCCCTGACGGATCGTGAGATCCTGGCGATGAAATTCCCATTGGCGCTGGCGCAGGAGATCGTTGCGGTCGAAGCGGGCCACAAGAGTTGGGCCGAGTTGAAGGCCGTGGCCGCGGATGCGCCGAAGACGCTACCGGCTTCACCCGAACCGCCGGTTTTCAAGAGTGTCATTCCCATCCTTTTCGTGCGGGATGTGACGGCGAGCGCTGCCTTCTTCAGGGAAAAGCTCGGTTTTGTGGCGGAGTTCCTGCATGGCGCACCGCCGTTCTATGGAGCGGTGTCGCGGGACGGCATCTGGCTCCATTTGCGGCTCGTCTATGAGCCCTATTTTGCCGCTGCGGCGGCAAAGGAGGGATCGCTCATTCTCGCTTCGATCGAGGTTTCGAATGTCCAGGGACTGTTCGAGGAATTCAAGGCCAGGGGTGTCGAGTTCGCGCAGCCGTTGACCAAACAGGCGTGGGGCGGCACCGATTTTCACGTGCGCGACCCGGATGGCAACGTGTTCTCGTTTGTCACGTTCAGATCGTAACGCCTTGATCCCTAGAGGGTTGCCGCGGAACGGCGGCCCTCACAGGTCCTCGCAATCCTGCCAGCCTTCCTCGAAGACGAGCTTGTCGAGCGGCAGGCGGTCGCGCCATCCCTTCACGGCGAGCTCGGGCATGTCATAGAGTTCGTCGACATAGCCGACGCAGAGCCAGGCGACGATCTTGACGTGCTCGGGTATGCCAAGAATCGCCTTGATGGCCTCTTCGTGGAAGATGCTGACCCAGCCGACGCCGACGCCTTCGGCGCGGGCGGCCAGCCAGAGGTTCTGCACGGCGCAGACTGTGGAGTAGACGTCGGTCGCCGGGTTGTGGGTGCGGCCGAGCACGACAGGGCCGCCGCGCTTGGTGTCGCAGGTAATGCAGATGCTGAGCGGCGCCTTGCGGATGCCTTCGAGCTTCAGCCGCTGATATTGGGCGCGGCGATCACCTGCGAACATCGCGCAGGCTTCCTCATTTGCCTGATGGAATGCATGCCAGACGCGTTCGCGTGTTTCCGGCTGACGGATCAGGATGAAGTTCCATGGCTGCATGAAGCCGACCGAGGGGGCAGCATGAGCCGCTTCGAGCAGGCGCCGGACAAGATCATCGGGTAGGGGATCGGACTTGAATTGATCACGCACGTCGCGGCGCGTCTCGATTGCGCGATAGACGGCATTGCGCTCCTCTTCCGAAAAAGCGCCGGCCGCAACCAGATGATCAGGCGCTCCCGCTGGGACGTCGATAGCAGTTGCGGCAATAGGGGCATTGTCAGGAGTGGGCATATTCAACCATGGTTTATAGAGAGCGGCGATTTGTCGGCCGATGCCGGCCACCCTTGCATGCGGGGCTGAAGCACAGCTTAGCGCGCGATTGCAAGCGAAACTAACAGCTCGGTTTTTCACAGACGAGTGCATAACCGGCTTCCACTGTCGCGAAGCGATGGTTTGCAAAGTCTCGCTGTAGTTTTTGCTGGACGACGTGGCGACCCAAGTCCACTTCCAAATGATTGCGAGGGGCGTTATGCCAGTTCGCAAGCCTGTCTTGGCTGGTATTCGCCTTGAAGACGCCACAAGGGCGATCCATGCGAGCGCCGAAATAGCTATTCATGCGGAACCGGAGGGCGAACAGGCCCGCCGTATCCGCGTCAAGGAGATCTGAGATGCCCAACACCGATGTTTCCGGCCTGTCGATGCTCGGCAGCCAAACCGAGACCGCCGCAAATCCCGAGGCGGCCGTTCTCGAAAAAGTGCCGGCCGGCCATGCCGGCACAGACTATGTCGTGCGCTTCACCGCGCCGGAATTCACCTCGCTCTGCCCGATGACGGGCCAGCCGGATTTCGCCCATATCGTCATCGACTATGTGCCGAACGAATGGCTGGTAGAATCGAAGTCGCTGAAGCTTTTCCTGCATTCCTTCCGCAATCACGGCGCATTCCATGAGGATTGCTCGATCTATATCGCCAAGCGCCTGGTGGAGCTGCTGGATCCGAAATGGCTGCGCATCGGCGCCTATTGGTATCCGCGCGGCGGCATCCCGATCGATGTCTTCTGGCAGACGGGCAAGCCGCCGGAGGGCGTGTGGCTGCCGGATCAGGGTGTGCAGCCCTATCGTGGCCGAGGCTGAACAAAAAAGCCGCCATCCGGAGATGGCGGCTTTTTCCTGGAGCTTTATGTCTGCCTGACTTCAGGCAAACGAGCTGTCGTCGTCGCTATTGTCGAACGAATCGTCATTGGCGTCGTCCTGAGCGTCTTGGGCAGCATCCTGGGCGTAATCGGCCGCGCTCTGATCGCTATTATCGTCGTTGCCGAAATAGTTGTTGTTGATGACGGTCTCCTGAATGGGCTGTTCCGCGGCATTAGCCGCCGTCCCGCCGAAGAGGCCGCTGCCGGAATTTCCGCCGAAGAGACCGCCGCCAGTGCCGCCCAGATGCGGGCTGAACAGGCTGGAGAGCGATTCCGCCAGCATCACGCCGCCGGCGACGCCGGCTGCCGTGCCGAGAGCGCCGCGCAGGAAGCTGCCGCCGGCCGAGGGGGCTGCTGCCTGCTGGCTCCACGGGCCTGATGGTTGCTGCTGCGGCTGGCCGCTCCAGGGACCGGGCTGCGGCGCGTTGCGGGCATAGTCGTCATAGAGGCGGCCCTGCTGCTGCGGATATCCAGCTTGGGGCTGGGGTGCCGGAGCGCGCTGTTGCTGGCCGCCGCCGAATAAAGAGCCGATTCCGCCGAGGAAACCGCCGCTCTGGCCTTGTTGATGATTATCGGCGCCCTGCTGTTCGAGCTCGTGGACGCGAGCCTCGAGTTGCTGGATGCGATCGGCTGCGGCCTTCATGCCCTGTTCCTGCATGATGACGGCCTGCGCCAGAAAATATGGCGCATAGGGCTGGTCGCGAACCGACTGGTTGATGAAGGTCTCCGCATCGGCGTCGCGCTGGGCGCTGCCGGCGGTGCGCACGCGATCGAAGAGAGAAGCGAGTAACTGACGTTCTTCAGGCGACATGATGGCCTCCTTGGCTATCTGCTGCTGTAAATTCGGGGCGCGACTTCAATCGCGCTGACCTGACGTAGGATCCAATCTCGGCTTTTCAAAGCCATTCAAGTTACATTTCGGTAATCCGCAACCATAACGCCATGTTGTCAGACGCTATTCCCGCCTTGTCTTTTTCCTGCATTGTTTTACGCATTGAGTCGCACTATGTGCGGTGTACGACGCATCATGCTGGAGACTTGCGAATGAACGACGAAGACGAACAGGAAGACAAGAAGAACGAACAGCCGTTGGGCAAGGACGCGGAGGCGAATCTTTTCAAGTCGCGCTCGATCTTCATCTATGGCGGCATCACGCAGGAACTGGCCCAGAAGGTCTGCTCGCAGCTCGTGGCACTTGCTGCCGCCAGCGACGAAGACATCCGTATCTATGTGAATTCGCCCGGCGGCCACGTCGAATCAGGCGATTCCATCCATGACATGATCAAGTTCATCAAGCCGAAGGTTTGGGTGATCGGCACGGGCTGGGTCGCTTCCGCCGGTGCGCTGATTTACGTCTCGGTTCCCAAGGAACGCCGTATTTGCCTGCCGAACACGCGCTTCCTGCTGCACCAACCGTCCGGCGGCACGCGCGGCATGGCGTCCGATATCGAGATCCAGGCACGCGAAATCATCAAGATGAACGAGCGTCTCAACAAGATCTTCTCTGAAGCCACCGGTCAGCCGATCGAAAAGATCGCCAAGGACACCGACCGCGACTATTGGCTTTCCGCCGAGGAAGCCAAGGCCTATGGCCTGGTCTCGCGCATCGTGACCTCGCAGGCAGAGATTTGATCTAGCCTATTTTGCTTGAACGAAAACCCTCGCTTGCCGGAAGGCAGGCGGGGGTTTTTTGTATGGTGATGATCGGTTTGCCTTATTGGTCCATCTGAGGTGAGCGGCATTCGGAGGCAGTCATGCGCCGATGAGCCAGCGAAAAGCGCTCCGAATGAAGGCTTGCCCGTTTTCGGTGACGGGATCTCCGTGAGCCATCAGTACTTTCTCGGCTGGCCACTCAAGAACTTGCTGGATCGATGCGCGCGCAGCACTGCGATCGGTAAATGCGGCGCGAAACTTTCGAGGCACGGACGGCTCCGCGGCGACCATAAGGTCGAGACGGGCTACGAATGCCCGCCAGCCCTTGAACCATCCCGGATGGAAATGCTGGATAAGGTCGGTGAAAAGCACTGTTCTGCTTTGGCGATGAAAAAAGACAATCTCCGTCGTGATCAGGTTGCCGCGTATGACGGCGAGATCGATGTTATCGACCCAATCGCTGTCCATGGCTCCATTGAGGTTGCCGTCGAATCTGATGTCCCTGCGCTTCTGCGCCAGACCGGGCGGGGCGTAGATCTTGGCATTGGGGTAGGCGCGCTGCCAGTCACCCAGAAATACATGGTGAAGCGAATTGGGTGGTATCACGTAAGCTACATTCCCCAAGGTGTCGATCTCTGTGCGAAGGACATCCGAGATTTGCGTCGGCGACCACAGGAACAGGCTGCCATTAGACAATCGGATGACGGCCATGCGCGTCGAGTAATGGAAGCCGGCGGCCGCCGTGATGATGGGGCCATCGGCGATCCAGATATCGGGGCCGAATTCTTTGAGGGTGGCAACCATTCTTCAAAGCGTTCCCACGCAAGAGAAAGTTTACATGGGTGTAAATTTACACTAAAGTATAAAAATGGCAATACCAAAGCGAACTGAGCGATCACGAACACTCATCCTGGATGCCGCCGTGCTGGCCTTTCGTGAGGCCGGTTTCGCCGAGACCTCTGTGGAGGAAATCGCGATGCGCGCCGGCCTCACGCGCAAGACGGTCTATAATCTGTTCGGCTCGAAAGAGGAGATCGCCCTGCAGCTCATCGCGCGGGTGGAAGCAGGTGACGCAGTCTATCGTGCCCAGATGGAGGCAAATGAGGACGTCTTCGTGTTGCTGGAGCGGGTCTTTCTCGACAGTGCCGGCTGGTGCCTGGCAAACCCTTCGCTCGCCAAGCTGGCGCTGGCTCCAGCCGAGAGACCATCGCTTGAGCCGAGGCCTGACCGTCCGTCTTTCCAGCGGCTTGTCAGGGACCTTCTGGTGCTTGGTCAACAGCAGGGCGTCATTCGCAAGGACGACGACCCCAATTTCATGTCGCTGGTTCTGCTTGGCATTTATGGGCAGGCAATGCTGACCGCTCTTTCGAGCGGCCGATTTAGCGAGGACGAGATCAGGCATCTCATCCGCATTGTTGTCGAGGGTATCGGAGAGCGGCGCTGATTCTCCGGCTTGAGAGCTGGCGCCCGTCTATGGACCTGTCCAGATTGCCGAACCTTGGCTACCCGAGAGGAAGGTGCTGGCGGCGGGATGGACCGCCGCCAGCTTTCGCCGCTAGGGAGATTTGCAACGTTTCCGAGGGCGGCGAATTCAAAAAAAGTCGGGTGAGGGCGTCGGGGTCTGCGGCGCTTTCTACGTGGTGATCTCGACCGGGGTTCCGTCCGGCATGGCAACAACCGCCTCGTAGAAACCGTCGCCTGTCGTTCGGGGGCCTGATTTGAGACAGCCATCCGCCTTGCATCGTTCGGCCAGCGCATCGACGGCCGCCTGGTCACCCAGGGATATGGCGATGTGGTCCCAGCCGACACGTTCGTCCTGTGCGTCGGCTGGAAGCCAGGGGCCGGTCATCAGTTCAATCTGATCGGCGCCGTCAGGCAGGTGCACGAAGCGGGAGATGAAGCCGGGGCGGCGCTGACTGCGATAGGGCTCGCCGACGGTCGCTCCGAAATACTTCATCCAGAACGCTGCGGCGGCATCGATGTCACGTGTCCACAGAGCGGTATGAGCGATGCGCATTCGTCTCCTCCTTATCCTGCGTGCGAGTGACGATCCCGGCACATAGAGGTGCGGCACAAAGCAGTATGGCGAGCATCCAGAACGAGCCGGGCAGGCCGATGTGATTGGCGACGAAGCCGACACTGGCAGGCCCGATCAATACGCCGGCATATCCGCACATGGTAATGGCGGCGACAGCCAGCCCCGCCGGCATGACGGTCTGCGTTCCTCCCTTGCGGAAGAGCACGGGCACGATGTTGGAAGCGCCAAGCCCGATCAGCAGGAAGCCGCTCATGGCGAGGATTGCGATGGGGCTCAACAGGAGAACGAGGAAGCCAGCTACCGCGATGAGCCCGCCCCACAACATCATGGCTCTGTCTCCGAGCTTTGCCGTGATCCTGTCGCCAGCCAGGCGTCCTATCGTCATGGCAATTGCAAACAGCATGTAGCCAAGGCCGCCATGGCTCGCTTCGACCCGGCCCTGCGTGGTGAGCAGCAGGGCGCTCCAATCGAGAATGGCGCCTTCAACAAGGAAGGTGATGGCGGCAAGTACGGCAAGCAACAGAACGAAGCTGCGGGGAATGGCGAAAAGCGGCGCATCTTCCGATGGGACGGTCCTCAGCAGCCGGGGCCAGGCGACGATCAGGGCGATCAGCATCAGGGCAGACGATGGCAGCGTTGCGACGAGAGGGCCGGCATCGACGGTTAGCAGCAGCGTCACCAGCAGCGAGCCGATAAAGCCGCCGATGCTGAAAAGCGCGTGAAAGCCGGACATCAGAGGTCTATCTGCGCCTTTTTCCACCTCGACGGCATGGATGTTCATCGCGACGTCAAGTGATCCCAGAGCAGCGCCGAACACGGCGAGGGTGATGCCCAGCGTGAATGGCGTGCTGGCTATGGTGAGGATCGGGAGTGTGAGCGCGAGGCCGAGCCCACCGGCAATGATGATCGGCTTGCTGCCGTAGCGCGCGCTCAACATGCCGGTCGCAAGCATTGCGGCGACCGAGCCGAGGCCGAGGCAGAGCAGCAATATGCCAAGTACGCCATCATCGACCCCAAGCCGGGTCTTGGCGAAGGGGACGAGGGGCGCCCAGCAGGCGATACCGAATCCCGCAATGAGAAAGGCCAGTCGTGTTGCCAGCCGGGTTTCCGGCCGATCGGCGGATTGCATGATGATTCCCCGTCTTTCGAGATCAGGATGATGTGGTGATGGCGCTCGGCTTCATGAGAGTAAAACCGGCTCGGATAGCAGCTTCCTCGTCGTCTTCGGGCAGCTCGTCTTCAACGATCAGCCAGTCGATATCGGCAGCATCGCCGATGCGATGAGGCGCTTGCTCGTGAAACTTTTCGGAGGTCGCCATGGCGATCCTTATCGTGCTGCGCTTGATGAGCATCCGTTTGAAAATCGCGTCTGCATGTTCATGCACGCTGATGCCGTTTTTCGCCGAGACTGCACAGGCGCCCACGAAGCAACGATCGATGTTCATGTTTTCGATGGCTGCCACTGCGGCCGCATCGACGCTGCCGCCAACGATGGGGTTGACCGCGCCGCCGATCAGGATGAGCGGGAGGTCGCCACGTTTCATGACGACAGACGCGATGTCGATGGAGTTGGTGGCGACCGTCAGCTCGCTGTTCTTCGGCAGCAGGTCCACCATTGCAAGATTGGTGCTGCCGCTGTCGAGAAACACGAAAGCGCCGGGTTCGATCAGGCTGACGGCTGCACGCGCCAGTGCCTGCTTTCGATCGGACGCCTGCCCGATGCGGGCAGAGATGGGTCGCGAGAGGCTAAGAAGAGGAAGCGCGCCGCCATAGACACGTCGGCATTTGCCTTCAGCGGCCAGCGCCCTGAGATCGCGGCGCACGGCATCCTCGGAAACATTGAACTCGGCCGCAAGCGATGTGGCGACGATCTCTTGTCCCTCTGCAAGCCGTGTTTCGATGACGTCCCTGCGGGACAATGGAAGTGAAGTGCTCATAATCATGCATTAACGTGCATAAGTAAGAGAGTCAATGCGCGTGTTTATGCTTGTTGTGAATTGACGTTGGCCCAGTGTCAGCGGATCGGTGAGTGATACCAACTAATCGGTGCTGTTTGCCGATTGAGCCTTCGTGCGATACCGGCAGTCAGTTCGACCCAAAACTGCACTTGCACGTCCGCAGCTTGTAATGCTCCATGCGGCGCAATCGTTTTGTCGTTCGAGTCTCGCCCCATGCTCAAAGATTTCTCCATCCAAAGCCTGTTTATGGGATGCCTCACGGCATTTGTCGGCTTTGCCAGTTCCTTTGCCGTCGTTTTCCACGGTCTGCAGGTGGTCGGCGCGACCGATGCGCAGGCAGCGTCCGGGCTGATGGCGCTTTCAGTTGCCATGGGCCTTTGCGCGATCGTGCTGAGTGCCGTTACCAGATCGCCCATCAGTACCGCCTGGTCGACGCCGGGGGCGGCCTTGCTCGCGAGTGCCGGAGCGATCGACGGCGGCTTTCCGGCGGCAGTGGGGGCTTTCTTCATCTGTGGCCTGTTGATCGTCATCGCCGGCTTGTTTCGGCCATTCGGCCGGGCGGTCGCCTTGATCCCGGCGCCGCTTGCCAACGCCATGCTTTCGGGCGTGCTGCTCGGCCTTTGCTTCGCGCCGGTCAAGGCGATCGCCTTCAACCCCGCATTCGGCCTGCCGATCATTCTCGCCTGGATCGTCGTTGGCTCCTTCAAGCGGCTCTGGGCGGTGCCGGCGGCCCTTGCCGCTTTCGCGCTTGTGCTGGCTTTCGGCGTAAAGATACCGGACGGCGCTCTCGCCTCATTGGGGAATTCACTGCTGCCGACAGTCGAACTGGTGAAGCCGGTCTTCACCGTCGCCGGCCTTGTCTCGATCGCACTGCCATTGTTTGTCGTGACAATGGCGTCCCAGAATATTCCTGGTATCGCCGTGCTCAAGGTCCATAACTACGATCCCAAGCCTGGCCCGCTATTTGCGGTTACCGGCGTGTTTTCGCTGCTGGCGGTCCCCTTTGGTGGTCACGCTGTCAATCTGGCCGCGATCACCGCCGCCATGTGCGCCGGGCAGGATGCGCATCCCGATCCGAAGCGGCGCTATTGGGCGGCGATTATCGCCGGCGCCGGCTATGTCATTCTTGGCCTGCTCGCGAGTGCCGTCACCGCTTTCGTGGCGTTGGCGCCGCCGATCCTGATCGAGGCGGTCGCCGGTCTGGCGCTTGTAGGAGCACTGTCCAATTCGGCACTCAATGCGTTCCAGCAGGCGGAATCGCGGGAAGCCGCCGCCATTACCTTTCTCGTAACGGCCTCGGGCGTTTCCTTCGGCGGCGTTTCCGGCGCCTTTTGGGGCCTGATCGCCGGCGGATTGATGATGGCGCTGTCGCGCGGCGTGCGAGCGATGAACAAGTGAGCAGGGGGTTGCTTCTTTTTGGCGGCGCGGCTATAAGCGCGGCCATGAAGACGACTGGCGCAAAGATTTCTGAGCAGATTGCACGTGGGCGTGTTGCCCTGCGTGACAATACGCGCGCCCTTACCTCGCTTCTCCTCCTCGGCCTTACGCGCGGTTGCCGGGTCCTTTGAGGAGCGCCCGGCGGCCGAAAAGCCCGCTGGCCATCGCTCCTCGCGACTTACCCTAAAATCGACAGCACACCCGCAAGGGATCCGCATTTGTCATCGCCAAGCCGCATCCGATCGGCTAAGACGCGGGATAAAATGACGGGAAAGGAAGAGACGAGACCATGGACGCGAACAGCCATTCCCCCAAAGGCATGCCCGAAGCGACGGTAAAATACCGCGCCTATCCCCAGATCAACATTTCCGACCGGACCTGGCCGTCCAAGATCATCACCAAGGCGCCAATTTGGTGTTCGGTCGATCTGCGCGACGGCAACCAGGCGCTTGTCGATCCGATGGGCCATGATCGCAAGGCCCGCATGTTCCAGCTGCTGCTGGATATGGGCTTCAAGGAAATCGAGATTGGTTTCCCGTCGGCCTCCCAGACCGACTTCGATTTTGCCCGCTGGTGCATCGAAGAGGGCAATGTGCCCGCCGACGTGTCGCTGCAGGTTCTGGTGCAATGCCGCCCGGAATTGATCACTCGGACCTTTGAGGCTCTGGAAGGCGCCAACAAGCCGATCGTCCATTTCTACAATTCCACCAGCGAATTGCAGCGCCGCGTGGTGTTTGCCAAGGATGTGCAGGGCATCAAGCAGATCGCCGTCGATGCGGCCAAGATGATCAGCGACATGGCGGCCAAGGCCGGCGGCGGCTATCGTTTCGAATATTCGCCGGAAAGCTTCACCGGCACTGAGCTGGATGTGGCGCTGGAAATCTGCAACGCCGTCATCGGCGTCATGAAGCCGACACCTGACAACAAGCTGATCATCAACCTGCCGTCGACAGTCGAGATGGCGACGCCGAACATCTATGCCGACCAAATCGAATGGATGTGCCGTAATCTCGATAATCGCGAAAACCTGATCATCTCGCTGCACCCGCATAATGACCGCGGCACCGGCATTGCCGCTGCCGAGCTGGCCTTGATGGCCGGCGCCGACCGCGTCGAGGGCACACTGTTCGGCAATGGCGAGCGCACCGGCAATGTCGATGTCGTCACCATGGCGCTGAACATGTTCACGCAGGGTGTCGATCCGGAGCTGGATTGCTCCAACATCGAACGCATGAAGGAAGTCTTCGAATATTCCAACCAGATGGCGATCGGCGAGCGTCACCCTTACGTCGGCGAACTGGTCTACACGGCTTTCTCCGGCTCGCACCAGGATGCGATCAACAAGGGCATGAAGGCCGCCAAGGTTGCCAACGATCCCGTCTGGGAAGTGCCTTACCTGCCAATCGACCCGCAGGATGTCGGTCGCACCTATGAGGCGATCATCCGCATCAACTCGCAGTCCGGCAAGGGCGGTATCGCCTATATCATGCAGCAGGATTACGGCTTGAACCTGCCGCGCAATCTGCAGGTGGAATATCGCGAAGAGATCCAGCGCATCACCGACGAAGAAGGCAAGGAGCTACCCTCCAAGCGCATCTACGAGCACTTTATCGAGCGCTACGTGACGCAGCCTGGCGCCCGCATCCGCTTCGTCGATCACCACACCTTCGCCGATCCCGAGCATAAGGGTCAGCGCATCGTCGCAGCCGAGATTACCGACAATGGCGAGGTGAAGCGCATCGAAGGCCGCGGCAACGGTCCGATCGACGGTTTCATCAACGCACTCTCGATCTATCTCGGCGTGTCCATGTCGGTCGAGGACTATTCCGAACACTCGCTGCAGCACGGCTCCAACGCCGCGGCAATCTCCTATGTCGAGATTTCCCATCCAGGCGGCAAGCTGTTCGGCGCGGGCATAAACACGAACATCGTTGCTGCATCGCTCGAGGCGATCGTGTCGGCGGCAAACCGCGTGCTCGATATCAAGGCGAAGTAAAGCTGGATTTCAGCTTTTGAGGTTTGGTGAAATCACATCCCCTCGCTATCGTCGAGGGGATTTTTCGTTCTGCCTGGCAGGAATGGTGCGGTGGGTGGAACAGTCCTTTTCGCGCAAAACGAAACAGCACCTAGGGCTTCTGCCTGGAGAGCTCGTCGCGCTGCTTCGTCAGTCGCTCAAGCTCTTCCTCCTGCTCGGAGATCCGGTCGGAGGTGCGCTCTTCGTCCGCTGCCCCGGAAAAGGCCGTGGCCTGTTCGATCAGTTCGCGAAGGTTTTCCCTTATCACGGCGATGCGCCTGTCGATTTCCGGAATGGTCAGCAGAACGTCGGACATATTGAAACTCCAGCGAGAATATCAACCCGGTACGGTTTACCGTTGGGCATTATCCATCGGCTGGCTGGCCACCGCAAGCTGCAAAGCAAGAGCGGCTCTATTAGATTTCAGAGGATACCCTGTTGGCGATCTGGTCGAGCATGGCATCTGAGGACGGGCCGACGACGGCATAGGTCGCGCCATTGCGATGCCAGGAGACGATACTGACATCGTCCTTGATGGTTTCGTCGAAATCGCCGTCGTCCGGAGCGCCTTCGGTCTTGGTGAAAGAGATGGCGATGACTTCGCCGTCGAGGTTTTTATAGATCAGCTGGCCCACTGGCTTGCCGCCGGCAATGAACATGCGCGCGCCCTGGAAGACGAGACCGTCTGCAGCAAGATCCGGAAAGTTGAATTTGACGCCGACCGTGCTCGACAGCCACTTGCTGATTTCGTCCAGCTCGCTTGCCTGCAGTTCGACCATGTGGCGCGGTTGCCGCGAATAGATGCGGTGGTAGGCGGCTATATCATCCAGCCAGCTGCGTGCTGCCGCTTGAGCCGGGGTAGGGGATGCCGCTGCGGGCACCTGGGCCGGCTGCACGCCAAAGAGATATCCGATGCCGCCGCCGAGTACGAACAGGAGGAGAGCGGCCGCGAGCGACTGCTTGCCGGAGGGGGCAAGCTTGAAGGACGGCCGGGCGAGGCGGGGGGAGGGATCCCGTGTTTTCGGAGGCTGCGCGCTCTTGATGGAGCGCACGAGTGCCAGAGGAACCGGTTCCTTCAGGACTTCATCGAAAGCCTTGCGACCGACATCGGAGCCATGCCGCAGTTCGTCGAAAATGCGGCGCGCATCCGGATCGGAGGCTATCAGCCTTTCCAGCTCTTCCTTTTCTTCGCGGCTCATCTCGCCGTCCAAAAAGGCGGAAAGGCGAACTTCGAGCGGCAATTTCTTCATGTCCTGCAATGCTTAAAACCTTCGAGGCGAGCGGCTGTGACCCTGTGCGGCAAGATGCAACCGGGCGCTGGAGAGCCGCGATGCCACTGCCGACAAGGGGATGCCGAGAATATCGGCCGCCTGCTTGTAATTATGCCCTTCGACATCGACCAGCAGGAAGACACTGGCAAGTCCTTCGGGCAAAGATGTGACCAAGCGGTGCGCTTCTCCGGCTTCCACCGGATTGGGGTGCACCCCGGATGCCGGCTCGCCTTGTTCAAGCGCATTGCCCTTGGCGGTGGGCCGCAGCCTATGGCGCCGCGCTTCATCGATCCATTGATGCCGCGCCATCGTATAGAGCCAGCTTTCCAGCTTTCCGATGCCGTTCCAGAGATGGAACTTGGCTATGCCGCGTTGACAGACGTTTTGCACCAGCTCATCCGCATCGGCCAGATCGCCGGTCAGCGTCACCGCGAAGCGGCGCAACTTCGGAAGAAGGCCGACCAGATCGCGTCTGATATCGATGGCAGCTACCGGCGTGGGCATGGTCTTTCCAGTGAGGCGTTGGAGGTTGTGACAATGACGATGTCTTCCCGCAAATGACGGCCCTTACCCGGGGAAGGGCGATGCGAACGGGATGATCGTTCTGTGCTGGTATGAACCATTTCTGTGCCGTTTCGCAAGTCTTCAAAAATACCCGCGTATTTGTCTGTCTTTAATCCAGTCGGATGCCCCACCATCGCCCACTCAGTAGGTAACCTGACCCTTGAGCGACTGCATCAGCGATCGGTAGGCCCAGGTATTTTCACCGCCGCGGTCTCGGATTTCGACCAGCTGCACCCGTGCGCCCTGAACGTCGCCCTGCTCAAGTAGAGCCTGCCCCATGTAGGAGCGGGCAAGGATGTAGTTCTCGTCGCGCTGCAGGGCCTTGCGGTAGTAGCTCATGCCGAGTTCCATGCGGCCGGCCTTGCGGTTGGAATAGCCGAGGTAGTTCAGAATGCGGGGATCGTCCTGGTTCCTGGCGAGTTTCAAGACCGTGATGGCGTTGTCATACTGGCCGGCATAGGCGAATTCGCGCGCGGCCTGGAACAATTGATCGTCATTGAAGCCGCTTTGCGTCGGCTTCACGCATTCCTTCTTGTCCTTGTCCCATACCTTGCCGTCGGTGCATTCGGTGGTGGTCTTGCTCTTCGGCGGTGGGGCGGTTTCGTCGTCTTCCGAACCGGCAGCGAAGGCCTGCAGGCTGGCAGCGAGCAAAAATCCGCTGGCCAGTGCCAGCATTGCGGCTCTCTTCGTCACGACCTTGAAACCCATTCCATCCTCCGAGATTCCCAGATGCCGATTGTATCTCGGTATCTTCGAATACGCTACCGAAACGATGCCGTCGGAAGCCGCAAAGCGGCGATCACGGGGCTAAAATATCGACCCCTTCTGGATCGACCTTGTCGCCTTTTGCATCGAGGCTGTAGCGCTCGGCCTTCAGCTCCCAGGCGCCTGGTCTGCCGGCAATCGTGAAGAGATTATAGGCGGCCCGCGGCTTCAACCCGCCGACGCCCTGAGACGCCGAAGCGATCCCGATAACTGGCACCGGGCCTGTCTGGCTGCGGAGCCAGTGAAGAGTATTGAGGTGGGTGTGGCCATGAAGAACAAGCTCGGCGCCGCCCGTGGAGATGGCAGCGGCAAAGCGGCGAATACCGATCATCCGCTTATAGAAGCTGGTCGCGCCGCGAATGGGGGGATGGTGGATCATGACGACGCGAAAAAGGCCGGCATCGCCGGCGGCGCGGAGCATGTTCACCGTCTCGCGCGCCTGACGGGCAGAGTAAAAGCCGCTGGCAGCAAACGGCGGCGTTGCCACGGCGGTCGAGCAGCCGATCAACGCGACCTGGTCGCGGATGCGCAGATAAGGGAAGACATGCTGATCCTGCGGCCATTCGACAGGCGCGCGATCGCCTTTGACATAAGGATACCAAGCGCGCATGGCCTTCTCATAAGACCCAGGCACATAGGCATCGTGATTGCCGGGCACCACGGAGGTGTGCTGAGGGTCGCCAACTGTCTTCAGCCAAGCGGCGGCGGTCTGGATCTCGATGCCGCTTGCGAGGTTGACGAGATCGCCAGTCACCGCGAGATGATCGGCCTGTTTCGACTTGATATCGTCAAGAAGCAGATCGAGCGTATCGCCAAAAAGGTGCTTGCGCCGGTTCCTGTGCCAGTTCACAAATCCTGTGATGCGTTTGGAGGCGAGCTCTCTGATCGAAAGGCGTGGCAGGGGACCCAGGTGAACATCGGAAATATGCGCGAGCTTGAACATGGGATCAGACATAGCCCATTCGATTGTCAAAACAAATACATGCCTTGCCTCAAGGATCAGCACTCCGGAGCTCAGGGATGAGTGACGAGGCTCCGAAGGGCGAAGGGCGTGGTCTGCGGGCTTGGTTGTTCGGTCGTGCACTGCATGTGTATTTCGTGCTCACCCGCAGCATGACGCTTGGCGTGCGTGCTGCCTGTTTCGATGCCGATGGGCGCATTTTCCTGGTGCGGCATTCCTATATTCCGGGGTGGCACATGCCGGGCGGCGGTGTCGAACGTCATGAAACGATGGAGCAGGCGCTCGAGAAGGAGTTGCGGGAGGAGGGCAATCTGGTGATATCGGGGAGGCCGCAGCTCTTTCACGTCTATTTCAACAATCGCACGAGCAAACGTGACCATGTCGTCTTCTATCGCGTCGAGGTAACGCAGACTGCGCCGCGTAAGCCTGATCTCGAAATCGTCGAGAGCGGCTTCTTTCCGCTCGACGCCCTGCCGCCGGGTACCACGAAGTCGACCTACCGCCGGTTGGAAGAGTTGAGCGGGTCCGAACCCCCTTCGAATTATTGGTAATGGCGTCGCCGTTAGTCACCTTGTGGCATTTCGACCGCGACATGAAAATTGGCGTCCGCGGGGTGAATGGTGGGACTATCTCGCCCCTTGGCGGGCGAGAAAGCAATTTCAATGGTTTAGGAATTGCGATGCCATAGGTTCCACAGGCTCGAAGCTTAGCGCAATTTCTAAATCATTGAAATTGCAAGAGCGGGGGCCTGTTTCTTGCTCATTTACTTCTGAAACAGGGTGCGTCCCGACCCTCCCCCTCTCTTGCAAAATCTAGCACTTAGCTGAAGCTAAATGCTGATTTTGCTTTCTCGCCCGCAAGGGGCGAGATTGACTGCGCCTCAGGCAGCTTTCGCTAATTGTTCGCGGCCGTGCGGACGATCGAGATCAAGTTCCGGGCCGATGGGAACGATGCCCGTCGGGTTGATCGTCCTGTGGCTCCGGTAATAGTGATTCTTGATGTGCTCGATGTTCACGGTCTCCGCCACGCCGGCAACCTGGTAAAGATCCCGCAGATATGCGGAGAGATTTGGGTAATCGGCGATGCGGCGGATGTTGCATTTGAAATGGCCGACATAGACGGCATCGAAGCGAACAAGCGTGGTGAACAACCGCCAGTCGGCCTCGGTCAGATGCTCTCCGAACAGATAGCGTTTTGTCGATAGTCGCTTTTCGAGGGTGTCGAGCGTTTCGAAGATGCGGCGGGCATTCTCTTCATAGGCGTCCTGCGTCGTTGCAAAGCCGGCCTTGTAGACGCCGTTGTTGACCGTGTCGTAGACCAGAGTGTTCAAGGCATCGATATCTGCGCGCAGATTCTCGGGATAAAAATCGTCCTTGGATCCGGTCAATCCGTCAAAGGCGCTGTTGAACATGCGGATGATTTCAGCTGACTCGTTGTTGACGATCGTGCCGGTCTGCTTGTCCCAGAGAACAGGAACAGTGACCCGGCCGGAATAGTGCGGATCGGCCTTGATATAGATTTCCCAGAGCGCCTTGGCACCAAAGAGCGGATCGATCGTCCCACCGTCTTTCCCTTTGAATTCCCAACCATTTTCCAACATCAGCGGGTCGACGATCGAGACGGAAATGAGATCTTCGAGCTTCTTCAGCTTGCGGAAGATGAGGGTGCGATGCGCCCAGGGGCAGGCGAGCGAAACGTAGAGATGGTAACGTCCGGCCTCGGCCTTGAAGCCGCCGGTTCCGGTTGGGCCGGCTGCACCGTCAGGGGTGATCCAGTTGCGGAACTGCGACGCAGCGCGCTGGAAATGGCCCTTCGTCTCCTTGGTGTCGTACCAGACATCGTGCCAGATGCCGTCAACCAACATGCCCATTGATTTGTCCTTCCCGAAATGCTGCTTAAAACCTGCTTTGAACATACGGCATGCCGGCCGAATTTCGAGGCGATAAACGATGAACACTGCGTATCGGGCATGATCGGCAGGCATGGGCGCCAGATTTCATCGAGGGATGTCATCATGCGGACACGATCTTGCATCAACAAACGGCAGCACACATTTTACGTTGGACGTGCCGAATATTTCCTGCTATCGGGCTTGTCACACTTTGAGGAACAGCTCTCATGAAAGCCATCAGAAGCCTGCGACGACGCCGATGATCCCGAACGCTCCACGAGCGCCTTCGAGAACAATTCCGTCTGTCTATCTGGTTTCTTTGGCTCATGTACAAGCACGATCTGGTCTACCTCACTGAGGATGCGTCGCACGACGCCGTTATCGAACTCATCAACGAAGAAGCATTCGGTCCTGGCCGGTTTACCCGTGCTGCTGCGCGGATTCGCGAGCAGGGGCCGCATGATCGCACGCTGTCCTTCATCTGCGCCGACGATGGCGAGACGATCGCCTCGGTGCGCATGACACCGGTCCTAGCCGGCTCGGTCAAGGGACATTTGCTCGGGCCGCTTGCCGTCAGGCCCTCACACAAGAACAAGGGCATCGGCCGCGAGCTCGTGCGGATCGCCGTCGAAGCGGCGAAACGCAAGGGGTCGGAATGCGTCATTCTTGTCGGCGACCCACCGTATTATGGCCCGCTCGGCTTCGAAAAGGTCGCCTACAACGCCTTGGCCTTCCCGGGGCCTGTCGATCCCAACCGCGTTCTCGTGGTGCCGATTGCCGCCGACACGCATGAGCGGCTGCATGGCTCTATCATTTGGCGGGATGATTCCGCTTCGATCGTCGAGGTCGAAGACGAGGATTTTGATGAAGTCATGCCGCTGACGGCGATTGCGGTCTAGGCCTTTACGCCGGATGCAGAAAACGTCGTCCCGTTTCGATTAACGGGGCGATAGTTTTTTCTGGAGGAAGAAGCGGCTTCGGCCGACCGGGAAATCCGGCAACTCGCCGAAGATCTCATAGCCTTGCCGCTGATAGGCGCGCAGTGCCTGCGGATTGAACGTATCGATCCAGGCTGCGAAACAGCCGCGGGCTATCGCTTCCGTTTCCGCCGCATCGAGCAGTTTGCTCGCCATACCCTGGCCACGCAGGGTTTCCGGCACGAACAGCAATTGCGTGAACAACCATCCCCAGCCGGTATAGCCGGAGATTCCGCCAATAGTCTCGCCACTCTCGTCGCGGATCAGCACCCCCAGCGGCCGGCGTTCGGATGGGCCGATGTCGGCGGCATTGAAGGCGACCAGGCCACTGGTGATCGTAGCCAGATCGCTTTCGGAAGGGCTATCGGTTACATCGATTTTTGTCATCATATCACCGTCCTTCGCGCCACCAGGTGGCGGAGAAGGCAAAGAGCAGGGCGGCCAGACCGGCAAAGCCCGCGAACAGGGGTAGCGTATTGATGCCCTTCAGCACGGTTTCATCGGTCATGCGGATGGTCAGGCGCTGGCCGTCGGCGACGCGAACCGCGCCCCGAACCGGCAAGACCTGTGGAACCGTCACGCCGCCATTGGCGCCGGCGACACGGGTGACGAGACCCTTGGTCTTCTGGGCTAGCGGCTTCAGCGTCTCGGTGGTCGAGATCATCGCCTTGAACTCCGGAGCATCAATGGCACCGATGTGCACAAGCGTCGACAGGTTGCCGTTGGCGACCTGGTAGAGCCCGATCTCGTCCATATGTTTCTCTGCCTGGTAAAGCCCCGGCTGCGTCTGCTTCAGCGGCAAAGTCTGGGTCTTGCCGGAGGGCGATTTGATCGTGGCGGGGCCTGGATCGTCACCGACAGTCTGACGTGTCACCTGCACAGTGCGGCCTGCCGCGTTTGCCGTCAGTGCTTCTTCTTCCAGCGCCGGCTCCTTCAGCAGCCAGTGGGCAATGCGTCGATAGAGCGACACATGCGGGCCGCCGCCTTCGAAACCACGCGCCCAGAGCCAGCCTTCATCGGAAAGCAGCATGGCGACGCGGCCCTGGCCGACGCGGTTCAACACCAGCAACGGACTGTTGTCGGCGCCGACCATCACGGTCTGACCCTGCGGCTTTTCGACATCGACGCTGCGGAACCAGCGACCCCAATGCGGCGGCTCCGTGTCGGAGCCATCCAGCCCGCGCGTGACAGGATGCTTGCGGCCCTGATCCGAGAGGCGCGGATAGAACGGCTTCTCGATCATCTGTCCCGTCGGCTCGGCCGGAAGAACCGAGGCGAGTGGCGTCAGAGCAATCGAATTGCCGCCGGAATGTTCGGGGCCGGCCGCCACAAGCAATGCACCGCCGTTTTCGACGTATTGCGCCATGTAATCATAATAGATCGTCGGCAGGACGTTCTGACGGTCCTGGTAACGGTCGAAGATGATCAGATCGAAAGAGCTGATCTTGTCGACGAAGAGTTCGCGCGTCGGGAAGGCGATCAGCGACAGTTCGTTGATCGGCGTGCCGTCCTGCTTGTCCGGTGGGCGAAGAATGGTGAAGTGCACGAGATCGACGGAGGCGTCGGATTTCAACAGGTTGCGCCAGGCGCGTTCGCCGGCATGCGGTTCGCCCGAGACGAGCAGGACACGCATGTTCTGACGAATGCCTTCGATCAGCTGGACCGTCTGATTGTTGACGGGCGTCACTTCGCCCGGCACTTCGGCCACGGAGAATTCGAGAACATTGTTGCCGGCGCGCGGCACCTTGAAGCTGAAGGGCGTATCCTGGCCCGGCGTCGCCTGCAGCGTGGCAATCTCGTCGCCATTCATCTTCACGGTTACGTCTGCGAGGCCGCCGGGGCTCTTGCCGTCGTCGACGACATGAAAGACCAGCTGCTGCTCCTCGTTGACGAGACCGAAGCGAGGGGCACGCACGATCTCGATGCGACGATCAAACTCGTCCGGCTTGCCGGTGATCAGCCCATGGATGGGCGCGTCGAAGCCGAGCTGCTGGTTCACGCCGGGAATGTCATGGATCTGGCCATCGGTCAGGAAGATCGCGGCACCGATCCGGGCAGGTGGCACGTCCGCGATCGCCGAGGAGAGGGCGGCGAAAAGCCGTGTCGAGGGCGAGTCCGATTCCGCCGGATCGCGCGCCTCGACGATGCGAGGCTCGATGCGCGGGAATTGCGCCAGCCGGTCCTTGAGCATCGCCAGGGCATCGTCTGTCATCTTGGTGCGTTCCGGCGTGTCCTGGCTCAGGCTGCGGTCGACGACGACGGGAACGATGGTGGTGAGCTGATCGCGGTCTTCCTGCATCAGCACGGGATTGGCAAGTGCGAGCAGCAGCGCTGCGCCGGCCAGCGCGCGGATCCAGCCGCCGCGCAGGCGCCGATAGATCGCAAGCGCAGCGATGGCAAGGGTCAGCACCGCAAGAGCAGCCAGTATCGGCCAGGGCAGGAATGGGGCAAAACCGATATTCATCTTATTGCCCCAACCGTTGCAGGATATCCGGGATGTGCACCTGATCGGCCTTATAGTTTCCGGTCAGCATGTACATCATGATGTTGACGCCGGTGCGGTAGGCATATTCACGCTGAGCTTCGTCCGGAGGCACGGTCGGCAGCAAAGGTGTACCGTTGTCGTCCACCGCCCAGGCGCCGGCGAAGTCATTGCCCGTGATCATGATCGGCGTCACGCCATCGGAGGATGCCACGGCATTGCCGTCCCGGTGTGTGTCCTGGCGTGCCTCGACCCACAATGGGCTGTCGGCATAGCGGCCGGGAAAGCTCGACAGCAGATAGAAGGACTTGGTCAGCACGTGCCCTGACGGCACGGGCTCGAGAGGCGGGATGTCGAGATTGGCGAGAATCTGTTGCAGCCGCTGGCCGTTCGGGCTCGGCGACGACGTATCGCCCATCGTATCGATGGCATCGCGGGTGTCGAAGAGCACGGTGCCGCCGTTGCGCATATAGGCATCGATGCGGTTGATTGCGTCATTGGACGGCATCGGTGCTGTCGCCGATATCGGCCAGTAGATCAGCGGATAGAAGGCGAGTTCATCCTTTGCCGGATCCAGTCCCACCGGTGGGCCGGGCTCCAGGGTCGTTCGATATGTCAGGTAATCGGAGAGGCCGGCAAGACCGCGCTCGGAAAGATGGTCCACCTCGGATTCGCCTGTGACGACATAGGCAAGATGAGTCTTGTCCAACCGCGAATATATGGTGTCGTCGCCGGGCTTGGAATCATTGGCGAGAGCGGTCGCAGGATGCAGGAAGGCGGCGACCGAGATCGCCAGCAGCAACATTGCCGCGCCGCCGGCCACGGTTTTCGTCGCTCTGCCAAGACGGGGAAAGGCGCCGTTCATGAAGAGGACGATCAGGCTGTCGGCAAGCAGGACGAGGAAGGCGAGGGTGAAGAGGATCGGTTTGGCCGACCATGCCTCGCCGCCGATAAGGCCATCCCTTGTCACCGTGCCCGTCGCCGAGGCATCGAGTGGCTTGAGCGTGGCGCCGGCGGGCAGGATGTTCAACGCGGTAAAGCCCTCTTCGGAGCCGTAGAGGCCCGGTGGATTGTCGAAACTGGCAACGGTCGTGCCCTTGATGCCTGGTTCCAGTGGACGGGCACTGCCGATCTCGCTTGTCAGCACGCCCTTGGCGGTGAGAAGCCGGTAAGGTGGCATTGCCTCGGCCGTCTTGGCTGCGCCTTCCGTCGAT
Source organism: Rhizobium sp. A22-96 (assembly GCF_053521805.1). Lineage (NCBI taxonomy): Bacteria > Pseudomonadati > Pseudomonadota > Alphaproteobacteria > Hyphomicrobiales > Rhizobiaceae > Rhizobium > Rhizobium sp. A22-96. The sequence goes on along the minus strand of NZ_JBNWDQ010000002.1, from coordinate 600,770 downwards.
GCGACGCCGCCGGAGCGCGACAGCTGCACCAGCCGGCGCAGCATTTCAACGAAATCGCCCGAGATCGGCAGGTCCGACCATTGCGGTTCGGCACTGACATGGAAAAGGACGATGCGGCCAGCCTGCATCTGCTTTTCGGTGACCAGCGGCGTTCCGTCGGCAAGGCTCGCCCAGGTGCGTTCGGCAAGATCAGGCGTCGGTTCGGCCAGAACCTGCCGCTTGACCAGCACATTGGTCGGTTTCTGCATACCCGCGAAGGGGCCGAAGGTGGGGAAGTCAGCCAATGGCTGCGGCTCGGCCCAGGAGAGCGCGCCACCGAACGTGCGCTCGCCCTGCCGCAGGGTCACGGGCACGAGCGGGTCATCGGTCGGCGCTGCCGCCAGACGCGGGCCGGCGAAGCGGACGAGCGTGCCGCCATTTTGGATCCAGCGTTGCAACGGCGCGTAGCTTTCCTGCGGCAGGCGGCCGACATCGGCCATGATCATCACCGACGGATTGCCTGCGAGCAATTCAGGGATCGATTTTGCCAGATCGGCACTGTTGGGCTGGATGAGGTCCGCGTAAGGCTGAAGGGCGCGCTGGATATAATAGAGCGGCGACAGGATCGGCTGGAATTCGTCGGCTGCCTGTCCGGAAAGAAGCGCCACGCGGCGACGGCGGAAGCCGTCGTCGAGAAGATGCACGGAGCCGGCGCTGGCATTGCGGTCGACGCTGATGCGGGCGAAATCATTGCGCATCTCGAATGGAGCGGCGATCGAGCCGCTGGCAACCGTTTGGCCGCCCGCGAAATCGAGCGAACCGGCGGCGATGGGCCGGCCCTGATTGTCCTGCGCCGTCAGTCCGAGGCGCAGCGGGCTGGTGCCGTTCAGCCGTGTTGCCGTAACGGTCATGTCACTGGCGTTATTGGCTGCGCCGGTGATTGCGAGAACATCGCTGCCGTCACCTTCAATCAGGCGCAGTTCGCTCGGCTGAAGGGCGGAAAGCCGATTGACGATGTCGTCCTTGTCCTTGCTCTCGATGCCGTCGGAAATGAAGGCGACCGTACCCGGCTTGCTGCCGTTGAGCGCGGCCTTCACGGCGTCGGCGGCGCGCTGGCGGTCGGGCACCAGCGGTCGCGGGTTGATCGCATGCAGCTTGTCGCGGGCTGCGGTCGCGGCACCCGGCGTCGCGTCATTGCCTTGTTCGGCTGTGAAGGCGATCGAGACCGGAATGCCCTTGGCGTCGGCATCGTCGATGAGCGCATCGGCTGTTCGGACGCGGCGCTCCCAATCCGAGGCGCTAGCCCAGCTATTGTCGATCATCAACACCAGCGGACCGCCGCTCGACAGGGTGTTGGTGCGCGGATTGAACATCGGATTGGCGATGGCGAGGATGACGAGTGCGGCGAGCAGCATGCGCAGCAGCGTCAGCCACCATGGGCTGCGGGCCGGCGTTTCCTCGCGCTTGAGGATCGTTGCCAGAATACGCAGCGGCGGAAAGACTTCCGCGCGGGGCTGCGGCGGCGTCAGGCGCAGGAGCCACCAGATCACCGGAAGCAGGACCAGGGCTGCGAGGATCGCCGGCGAGGCGAACGCGAAGGAAAGACCGGTCATGGCTGTCCTCCTGGCGCGACCCTGGAAGGCATGCCGGAGAGGTACATGTGGACGGCCATCAGCGCTTCCGATGCCAGGCGGTCGGTGCGATGGTTGACGAAGGTCCAGCCGAGATGACGCAGCGATTGACCAAGGTTTTCGCGACGGGCGAGATAGGCGCGCTGATAATCATCTCGCAGATTTTCCGCGCGGCCGGCGATCAGCTTCGAGCCGGTTTCCGGATCGCTGAACTCGGTACGACCGCTATAGGGAAAGATTTCCTCGGCGGGATCGGCAACTTCGACGACATGACCGCGCAACCCGCGTCGCGCCAGAGGTCCGATGCGGCTCATCACGCTGTCGGCGTCATCCAGAAAATCGCCGATGAGCACGATATCGCTCCAGCCGCGGATCATCGCCGCCTGCGGCAATCCGCCTTCGAGCGGCGTATGCATCAGGGCGGCCGCCAGCCGTTCGGCGGCATTGCGGGTCGAGACCGGCTCCATGATGCCGGGGCAACCGATGCGCTCGCCGGACCGGGACAGGATTTCCGCAAGTGCCAGCATCAGCACCAGCGCGCGGCCCTCCTTGGAAACGTGGCCGTAGGTCGATTTATACATCATCGAGGGCGAGAGGTCGGCCCAGAGCCAGATCGTGTGGGCGGCTTCCCACTCGTGATCGCGGATATAGGTGTGATCGTCGCGGGCCGAGCGGCGCCAATCGATGCGCGAGAGGCTTTCGCCCTCGCTATAGGGACGGAACTGCCAGAAGTTCTCGCCGATGCCGCGCTTGCGCCGGCCGTGCCATCCGGCAATGACAGTGTTGGCGATGCGCTTGGCTTCCACGAGGCAATCCGGCACGAGGGCGGCGCGACTGCGGGCACGGGAGAGCGCATCATTGCCTGAAGTCGGTCTGACGATCTGTCCGATGGATGCCACGCGTTTAAATTCTCCTCGACCTCAAGCTTATGGTCTCGACTGCTTTACCAGCCCTGCAATGACATCGCGCACGGACATGCCTTCGGCGCGGGCGGCAAAGGTGAGCGCCATGCGGTGCTCAAGCACGGGTTCGGCGAGCGCATGCACGTCGTCGATCGATGGCGCGAGCCGGCCTTCGTAGAGCGCACGGGCACGGGCGCAGAGCATCATCGCCTGGCCGGCGCGCGGACCCGGCCCCCAGGCAACGTGCTTGTCGGTCGAGGCATTGCCCTGACCGGGACGGGCGGAGCGCACCAAAGACAGGATCGCGTCGACCACCCCGTCGCTGACCGGCATCTGGCGGATCAGTTGCTGGATTTCCAGCAGGCGTTCGGCTGTGATGACGGCTTGTGGCGTTGCTTCACTGAGGCCGGTTGTTTCGAGAAGAATGCGGCGCTCGTCGGCCAACTCGGGATAATCGACATCGACCTGCAGCAGGAAGCGGTCGAGCTGCGCTTCAGGCAGGGGATAGGTGCCTTCCTGCTCCAGCGGGTTCTGCGTGGCGAGAACGTGGAACGGCGCGGGAAGGTCGTAGCGCTGGCCAGCAATCGTGACGTGATATTCCTGCATAGACTGCAGCAGTGCCGACTGCGTGCGCGGTGAGGCGCGGTTGATTTCATCGGCCATCAGCAACTGCGCGAAAACCGGTCCCTTGACGAAACGGAACGAACGGCGGCCACTTTCGTCCTGGTCCATCACTTCGGAGCCGAGAATGTCCGACGGCATCAGGTCGGGCGTGAACTGCACGCGGCTGGAAGCAAGGCCGAGGACCGAGCCGAGCGTGGTCACGAGCTTGGTCTTGGCGAGGCCGGGCACGCCCACAAGCAGGGCGTGGCCGCCGGCGAGCACGGCAAGCAACGTGTTTTCCACGACGCTTTCCTGACCGAAAATGACCTTCGAGACCTCTTCGCGGATGAGGGCGATATCGCTCAACGCCTTTTCGGCGGATGCGATGATGGCCTGCTCGTCGAGGCTCGTATCGGTCGATTTGATCATGCCCATTTGCGTCTCCAATGGCAGAAAAACGGTGCGCGCGATTCGCAGACCTTACACATTTGCCTCATAATCAATACAACTTATCGCCACGAACATGGCTGACAAGCACGTTTCGAATGACTATCTCGTGAGAAACTGTCGTATTCGTGACTAACGGCGAACCGGGACGGAAGAATGGCAACCGAAGACATCAGGACGACAGGTGATGCAGCGAGCCTTGCGGCGTTGATTTCCCGTGCTGCGGGCGATAGCGGCGGTCGAAAGAAGGGCCTGCCGCCCGTCGATCGTTGGGATCCGCCGTTTTGCGGCGATATCGACATGGAAATTCGCGCCGACGGCACCTGGTACTATCTGGGCACGCCGATCGGCCGCGCGCCGCTGGTGCGGCTGTTTTCCACCGTGCTGCGCAAGGATGCGGACGAGAAGACCTACCTCGTCACGCCTGTGGAAAAGGTCGGGATCCGCGTCGTCGATGCACCCTTCGTTGCCGTCGAGATGAGCGTGACGGAGCGTGACGGCCGGCGTGTGCTGACGTTTCGCACCAATGTCGGCGATGTCGTCGAGGCGGGCAGGGAGCATCCGATCCGTTTCGTCATCCGTGGCGAAAACGATGAGTTGAAGCCCTATCTGCATGTTCGCGGGCGCCTGGAAGCTCTGGTGACGCGTGCGGTGATGTATGATCTCGTCGAACTCGGCGAGCCCGTGGAGATTGCCGGGCGGGAAATCTTCTGCATACGCTCCGGCAGCTCCATCTTTCCCGTCATGCCGGTTGCCGAGCTGGATGCCCTGACGCGATGAGCGAATTCCCCCTCTATTCTGCGGATGAATTTCGCCGTCGTGCCCTGCATCAAAGCGGTGGTCCCGTCGAATTTGCCTGGCGAGATCATGGCGATCACATTCTCAATCCCGAAACAATATCGCAAGTCGAAGGCCTGAAGCTGAAAGATGCTGCCGTGCTCGTGCCGGTCGTCGACAGCGGCGACGATGCCAAGGTGATTTTCACGCTCAGGACATCGACCTTGCGCAAGCATTCAGGCCAGATCGCTTTTCCTGGTGGTGCTATCGATCCCGAGGACGCTTCACCGGAAATGGCTGCCGTGCGCGAGGCGGGCGAGGAAATCGGGCTTGCGGATATTTTCATAGAGCCCGTTGCGCGGCTCCCGCATTATCTGGCGGCCACCGGCTTTCGCATCACGCCAATCCTGGCCGTCGTAAAGCCCGGCTTCGACTTGGCCCTTAATCCGACCGAGGTGGAGGATGCCTTCGAGGTGCCGCTGTCCTTTCTGATGGACCCGGGACATCATGCGACCGACACCATGCTCTGGCAGGGCACCGAGCGCCACTTCTATCGCATGCCCTATGGGCAGCGGATGATCTGGGGCATTACCGCGGGCATCGTCCGCACGCTTTATGAAAGGCTTTACACATGACGTCCGTTGCCGGCGAGACATGGTTCCGGGATGAGGCGCTCGGGCGGGTTCTATCCTTGCTCAATGCCGATGGCGGCGAGGCCCGCGTCGTCGGGGGTGCCGTGCGTAACAGCCTTATGGGTCTGCCGGTCGCCGATATCGATATTGCAACGACGTTGCTGCCGGAGGCTGTCGTTGAGAGGGCAAATGCAGCGGATATCAAGGCGGTGCCAACAGGCATCGCGCATGGAACCGTTACTCTGGTCATCGACGGAAAGCCGTTCGAAATCACCACCTTGCGCCGGGATGTGGAGACGGATGGGCGTCGCGCCCGCGTTGCCTTCAGTGAGGACTGGCAGGCGGATGCGGAACGCCGTGACCTGACGATCAATGCGCTCTACGCGTCGGCCAATGGCGAAGTGGTCGATCTCGTGGGCGGGCTTGCCGATCTGGAGCGTCGGAATATCCGCTTTATCGGCGACGCTGCGACCCGGATCGCGGAGGACTATCTGCGCATATTGCGCTTCTTCCGTTTCTTTGCGCATTACGGCAGCGGCCGGCCGGATGCGGATGGGCTGCGCGCCTGCGCCGGCGCGCGATCGAAGATCGCGACGCTGTCGGCCGAGCGTGTCTGGTCCGAGATGAAGAAGCTGCTTTCGGCCAATGATCCCGGCCGGGCTCTGCTCTGGATGCGCCAGGTCGGGATATTGACCGAGGTTCTGCCGGAAACGGAAAAATGGGGCATTGATGCCGTTCCAGCCCTGGTGGCCGCCGAACAGGCTCTCGGCTGGTCGGCCGATCCCCTGTTGCGGCTTGCCGCCATCGTGCCGCCGGATGCTGCAAGACTTGCCAAGCTGGCGGAGCGGTTGCGGCTTTCGAAAGCGGAGGCTGCCTATCTGCAGGCCTGGGCGACTGCGCCTGTGGTCAAGGACGATATGTCGGAAGCTGGCTTCGATCGCCTGCTTTATCGCCATGATCCCGTAGGCGTTGCGGCGCGGCTGAGACTGGCTTTGGCCGTCGCGCGCGGCAAGGCGGAGGGCGATTTCGAGGAAATGGCGCGCAGCGCACGGATCGGCAAATTGCTGCAGCGAACCGAAAAATGGAAAAAGCCCGCCTTTCCGCTTGGTGGAACGGATGCGCTTGCCGCCGGCGTCAGCGCGGGGCCTCGTATCGGGGAGCTTCTGGGCACGCTCGAGCAGGAATGGGTGGAGGGTAATTTCGCTGCTGACCGGGCGAAGCTTCTCGCCCGGTTGAAGGATCTGGCGAACGCCTGACGGCAGCAACCCGATCAGGCTGCATGCGCCTCATCGCGAATGCGAGACTTGATGTTGTCGACCATGTTTTCCCGGACGATTGTTTCGCCATGCGCATCACGCATGTGTTCGACGGCGCGACGCACCACTTCGGCATCGTCCTTGGCGCGGGTATGCCATGTGCAGCCGGGTACAAGCGTACCACATTCGAACAGTCGCATATCTTCCTCCTCATATTCAATTTAAATGCCGAGACAATCCTTCATGCCGAAGGACATGAAGGTTAAAACGCGACGGGTAGGAAAAGGTTTCCCCGTCCGGCAAGGCTCTGTACCTGCCGGACGCGCTCTTGCGGATTTCAATCCGGCATCGCCCAGGATTTGAAGCAGTCCGATGACTGATATCTGGTCATGGGCGCCTGTTTTGCGGGACGATCGGCCGCCATGCGGGCGACATCGCTTGGCGACTTACCTGCAAGCTGCATTCTCACCTGCTCGATAAAGCAGGTGAGCGGCAGATCGGATCCACTGCGGACCCGCATATCCTCTGCCAGCCGGATGACGAATTCCGGACTGTCGACTGTCCGCGAAAGCTTCTCTTCCTTCGAAACTTCCGTGGCTTGATTCAGTACTGCCATTGCAACCTCCTCCGATTGAAACGAGCATTACGTAACCTAGGGTCTTCTCCCGTCGATTTCAGGGCCTATCTGATCATTTTATTTTGAACGCCTAAAGTACATCGCGACCTCCAAGGTTCGCTCTCTGCACTTTAGGTCTTCTTCGCCGCGTGCCGCCGTCGTAAAACAGCTTCACGCCCTTGCGCTACTGCTTTCAGGGCCAACGCACCACTGGGGGCATAGACGACAGTATCGACTCGACGTTGCCGCCTGTCTTCAGCCCGAATATTGTACCGCGATCGTAGAGCAAATTGAACTCCACATAGCGTCCGCGGCGGATTAATTGCTCGTCGCGATCCTCTTCGGTCCAAGTCTCGTTGAAATTCGAGCGGACGATGCGCGGATAGACCATCGAAAAGGCCCGGCCGACGTCGCGTGTGAAGGCGAAATCGGCATTCCAGCCGCCGGCTTCCTCTTCCGAATGCAGCCAGTCGAAGAAGATGCCGCCGATGCCACGTGCTTCGTTCCTGTGCTTCAGGAAGAAATATTCGTCGCACCAACTTTTGTAGCGCTGATAATCGGCGACAGCGTGCCGGTCGCAGACGATCTGCATGGCGCGATGGAAAAGGGTGCTGTCCGGGTCTTCCTGGGTGCGGCGACGATCGAGAACGGGGGTCAGGTCGGCGCCGCCGCCGAACCAATGGCTCGTGGTGACGACCATGCGCGTATTCATGTGCACGGCGGGCACGTTCGGATTGACGGGATGTGCGATCAAAGACAAGCCAGACGCCCAGAAGCGTGGATCTTCCTCCGCGCCTGGTATCTGGCTACGGAAATCGGGAGAAAATTCGCCGTAGACGGTCGAGGTATGGACGCCGACTTTCTCGAAGACGCGGCCTTCCATCATCGACATGCGCCCGCCACCGCCCTGGCCTTTTTCCCGCTGCCAGTCCTTGGCGACGAAGCGTCCCGGCTCCTGGTCGGAAAGGGGGCCGGCAAGCTCGTTTTCCAACTGCTCGAACTCGGCGCAGATCGCGTCGCGCAGGCTCTCGAACCAGCTTCGCGCCGCCTCTTTCTTTGCTTCAATATCCTCGGGTAGTCCTTTGGGAAGGTTGGGTCGTTCCATGCATGCTCTCCGACAGTGCGAGCGGCCGGCGGCCCGCGATTCGCACCGTATGTATCGTGATTTTGAATAGCAGCAACACTGCGGCGCAACCAGTGCGGCGGCATGCGAGGAGAATCGACTCGCAAATTTCTCGATGCGGTATTATGTTCCCTCACATTGGCGAGGTTTTATCATGAAGATACCCGGACCGCCGCCCCTTGATGGGCTGAGAAGCAGAATATTCCGCTATCGGCAGGAACATCCCGCCGGCGGAAAGAGCGAGTTCGTTCGCGAGACTTTTTGTCTCAGTCGGCCCGATGCGCGCGCCAAGGCGCGCGAGTGGTTCGATGAATTCCCGAAGGCAGCCTATTGGACCGAGGTCGAAAGCTGGCGTCAGATCGACGGCGATCGTATCGAGTTCACCATGAGGCGCTTGCCGTCGGCGGATTGAACCGGACGGAACAGAAGCTTGCAGCGGCAGGCGATCAGCCTGCCGTGATGTTTACTTTGTGCTCCGCAACCGGCTCTCGATCAGCAATCCGCTCTCGTCCAGGATCGGATGGGCAACCGAGACGATATGCGCGTTGATGCGCTTCAGATCGCGCAGCATGTCGAGATGCAACGAGCTGGTCTGCAGGCTGTCGATGCGGCCATCACGCAATCTCTCAAGATGACGCTCGGACGATTGCTTTTCGAGCCGACGCACGTCCACCTTCACTTCCATCAACTGCTTGGCGAGATTGGAATCGCGCGTCACGAGGATGGTCTGTGCGATGCGCAGATTGTCGATCGTCAGGCTGAAGAGGCTTCGCAGTTCACGATAGCCGTCGTCTGAGAAGGTGAGGCCCTTGCCGATCTTCTTCGCCACCTGTTCGGCCAGACCCTTTTCCACGATATCGCCGATGTGTTCGAGGTTGATGGCATAATCGATGATGACGATGGAGCGGCGCCCGTTTTCGGGATCAAGCCCATCGCGCCCGAGCTTCGACAAATAGATCTTCACCTCCTGCTGGATCCGGTCGACGCGCTTTTCCAGAATAGGAATTTCCTTCAAGGGGGACAGGTCATTGTCGTTGAAGGCGTTTTCGGTGCGGATGAGCATGCGTTCGATGAGATCGCCGACGGCCAATACCTCGCGTGTGGCGCTTGCAAGTGCCACGACAGGCGTATTCAGCGCCTGCTGATCGAGAAATTTGGGGCCGTCATCGGCTTTCGGATCGTCATGCACAACCCGCAGCATGGTTCTGGAGAGCAGGCTTGAGAATGGCCATGCGCAGATGGCAAGGGCGATGTTGAAGAGCAGGTGGACATCCACGGGCAGCTTGGCCGGCGAGAAATGCAGGCTCTGCATCCAGTCACCGATATAGCCCGCGAGCGGCAGAACGATGAGGCAGCCGATGGCGCGCACGATCAGATTGCCTAGCGTGACGCGCCGCGCAGTCGCCGGGCCTGAGAGTGTCGCCATGACGGGCGGAACCGCACCGCCGAGGTTGGCGCCGAGCACGAGCACGACGGTCAAGGCCGGAGAAAGGATGCCCGTGGATGCCAGCGACAGGATCAGGACGACCACGGCAAGGCTTGAGGAGGACACGAAGGCCAGCACCGCCGAAAAGATCAGCGCGACGGGCAATGCGCCGTCAAGCAGGCCGATGAAGGCGCCGAGCGCCGCCGATTGCCGCATCGGCGCGGTCGCCATGCTCAGCAGCTGCAGCGACAGCAGCATGAGCCCGATACCGATCAGCGCCGCGCCGGCACCCTGCTGGGCGGTCGAAGATCGGCGATAGAAGACGATGCCGACGAGAATGATGAGTGGGGATAGCCATTCGATCCCGGTTGCGACGATCCATGCCGTGACCGCCGTGCCGACATTGGCGCCGAGCAGCACGATCTGCGCCATGCTTGGTAAAACGAGATCGCGTTCGACGAAGGAGGCGATCATCAGAGCCGTTGCCGTTGAGCTCTGTAAAGCAATGGTCGCCACGAAGCCGGAAGCGAAGGATCGCGCGCCGCTGCGGGTGCCCTTGGCAAGGCCGGTTCTGAGACGGGCGCCGAAGGCGCGGGACACGCCATCCTTTACCTGCGCAAGGCCGAACAGCAGAAGGCCGACGGCGCCGAACAGGTTGATCATGACAATGGTTGATTCCATTTTTTTCTAATTCTTTCTCATGCCGGCATGTCGTCAATGAATCCGAAAGCGATAATAACCTACTGAAAAGGCATGAGTTTCAGCATGTAATCGTGTTGGATGAGAAATGGCAATTTTGATCGCCGGCTAAGCATTATACGCTTGCCGAAACCTTAGTCCACCGTCGCTTGCGACATATTTAGTCAGTAATTGCGCATGGCCCAATTCAATGTGGCTTGGGCGGCTGCAATTCATCCGGTGAGCCGGGTTCAATCTGCGGTGGGTTGGGCAACGTGCCGCTGGCGAAGGCCTTCTTGACCTCTTCGATCGTTGCGGATCTCTGTTCCGGGTTTGCCGCAGGCAGAGGAAACCCCGTTTCCATCGCGGTCGATGATGTCTTCTCCGGGGATTCGAGGTCGCGTTCCTCTGCCGGGATATGCGCCGCTCTCGGAGCGGCTGCCAGGATGTCCCTGAGCGCCGATGTCACGGGTAAATGCCCGTTCAAATCCGTGTTTGTGTGATGCCATGCATGCGGAACGCGTCTATCTGCGTGGATAAAGGCTCGTGAGTTCATCTCGCCGAACCAGTCCCATTCACCCATGACATCGACGACATCGGTGAAGGCTGGCGGCATGGCGATGCGCGCGCCTATCGTGATGATCTTCATGTTTCGGGCCAATTCCGTGATCCGCTCCTCATCCTGTTTGCACAGCTCGTGCAGGGCGGCGGAGAGCACGAGATTGCCCTTGGAATGGCCGGCCAGCAGGTGGAAGGAGAGGCGGGGGTCGCCAAGCAGAGCCTGCACCGTTCGGGTATCGAGGCTGGTGCGGGAAGCTGATCCTCCGCCCTGTGCCCCGACCTTGGGGCGGCCGGCAAGATCGTCCAATGTTTCCAGGAACGGGCGTAGTCCCTTCAGATGGGAGAAAAAGAACAGGCCGCCAAACGTCTCGGTGATGATATCCGCGATGCCGTAGCCGGAGACGACAACGGCAACAGGCGCCTGGATTGCGTCGGCGACATTGCGGGCAAAGGCCGCGGCGCCCAATGCTGAACCACCGATGCCAGCGACGGCAAGGGCCTGCATCCTGGCGCCACCGCGCAACACGAATTCATCTACGGTCTCGCAAAGGCTTATCGCAGCGCCGCCGCTTGGCGGGACGATCATGATGGCGCCTTCGGCGGCCAGAGAGTCGCTGATGTAGAAGGCTTCTTCCGGCGTGATCACCTTGATGTCGTAGAACATCGCGTCGAGCGCAAGATTCCGCTGGCGGAGACCTTCGAGCGCCAGATTTCGGCCGGGCGAGTGCTGTAGCCGCTCGGGGAGGCTCAAGCTGCGCGCGAACTGCGTGAGAGAGAGTGTGAATGCCGTCTGGAACATGGGTCACCTCGCCAAGGCTGCCTGAGTTAGAGCATTCCAGGGAGAAGCTTCTCACACTTTATTCGGTGTGCCAACGCCTATCGGGGTGCGACATTCGGGCTCGGTACCGACATCGGCGACCATTGCGTCTGCCGCAGGGCTTCGCCTGAGATCATGGCGGTCGACATGGCGACGTTGATGGAGCGTTGGCCCTCGACCATCGGGATCAGAATGCGGCCGTCGGCCTTCTCGTGGACATGCTCCGGCACACCGGCGCTCTCACGGCCGAAGAGAAGAATATCGTCGCCGCGGAAGGCGAAATCGGTATAGCGATCCGCCGCCTTGGTGGAGGCCAGCACCAGCCGCCGCCCGCTCTCCAGGCGCCATGCCTCGAAACGTTCCCAGTTGACGTGTCTGGTAAGGCTGACGGCTGCAAGGTAATCCATGCCGGCGCGCTTCAGGTTGCGGTCCGATATGTCGAAGCCTGCCGGCTCGATGATATCGACACCGAGGCCGAGGCAGGCGGCCAGGCGCAGGATCGTGCCGGTGTTGCCGGGAATGTCGGGCTGATAGAGGGCGATACGAAGCATGGTCATTGGTTGCAACTAGCGAAATCGCCCGGATTTGTCTTCGATTTTCGATGAAATTTCGACTTTTGTGATGTCTTCCATCAGCATAATTGAAGATTTCAGCCCATTTTTAAGGCATATTTCGCTTTTCAAACCAGGAAATGCGCGTTAAAAGACACTCGCTCTACAACCAGCGAAAGAGGAGGCACAGATGGATATCACCTTTGTAATGATGCGCCTCCGTGCCGTAGACCCACGGCTCTGATCAAGGCGCTCCCGGGCGCACTTTCGCAGTAAAAAACCCCCTTTCGATCCATTTCGCGGCCAGCGTGGCCTCGTTCTTTCATCGCCCGGCCACCATATCAGTCTGCGACCTTTAGGCGCAGCAGGTGGTCAAAAGGTCGAGTCTCTGGAGCATTTCAATGTTTGGCTGGTTTGAACGCCGACTAAATCCATTTCCGAGCGAGATACCGGACGCTCCGCCGCGCGGTCTTGTTGCCTTCTGCTGGCACTACACCAAGCCGGCCGCACCCTGGCTGATTGCCATGAGCGTCCTCACCATGTCGATCGCGATCGGCGAGGTGGCGCTGTTCCAGTTCCTCGGCGATATCGTCGATTGGCTGACGAAGGCCGATAGGGCGACCTTCCTGCAAACGGAATGGACCAAGCTGTTCTGGATGGGGGCGATGGTGCTTGTCGGCCTGCCGCTTGCGGCGGCGCTCGACAGCTTCATCATGCACCAGGTATTGATCGGCAACTACCCGATGATCGCACGCTGGCAGATGCATCGCTTCCTGCTGCGTCACAGCATGACCTTTTTTGCCAATGAGTTCGCGGGCCGTGTCGCCACCAAGGTGATGCAGACCTCGCTTGCCGTGCGCGAAACCGTCATGAAGCTCCTCGACGTTTTCGTCTATGTGGTCACGTACTTCCTGTCGATGATCTTCGTCATTGCAATGGCAGACTGGCGACTGGTGATTCCGATCGTGATCTGGCTCGGCATTTACATCGGCATCGTCTCCTATTTCGTGCCGAAGCTGCGCAAGATCGCCGCGCAGCAGGCCGATGCGCGCTCCACGATGACGGGACGTGTCGTCGACAGCTACACCAACATTGCGACGGTGAAGCTGTTTTCGCATGCGGGCCGCGAGGAGAGCTACGCCCGGGCCGGCATGGAGGAATTCCTCGACACCGTGCACAAGCAGATGCGCAAGATCACGCTGTTCAACGCTGCTGTTTACACCAACAATTGCGCGGCGCTGTTCATCGTTTCGGCACTGTCGATCTGGTTCTGGCTCAACGGCTCGATCGCAGTCGGTTCGATCGCCATCGCCATCGGTCTTGCCATGCGCATCAACGGCATGTCGCAATGGGTGATGTGGGAAGTCTCGGCGCTCTTCGAAAACATCGGCACCGTCTATGACGGTATGGAAATGATGACCAAGCCGCATGATATCGTCGACCAGCCGGCGGCTGCACCGATCACGGCCAAGCAGGGCGCGATCCGCTTTGACCACATTCGCTTCCACTACGGCAAGGCGAAGGGTGTCATCGAGGATCTGACCCTGGATATCCGTGCCGGTGAAAAGGTCGGGCTAGTCGGTCGCTCAGGCGCCGGCAAGACGACGCTGATGAACCTGCTGCTGCGATTCTACAATCTGGAGAGCGGACGCATCACCATCGACGGCCATGATATTGCCGAGACGACGCAGGACAGCCTGCGTTCGCTGATCGGCGTGGTGACGCAGGATACGTCGCTGCTGCACCGCTCGATCCGCGACAACATCGCCTATGGCCGTCCGGACGCGACCGACGAAGAGGTGATCCAGGCGGCCAAGCGCGCCAATGCCTGGGAATTCATCGAAGGTCTGGTCGACTTGCAGGGCCGCGCCGGGCTCGATGCCCAGGTCGGCGAGCGTGGCGTCAAGCTCTCCGGCGGGCAGCGGCAGCGCATCGCGATCGCCCGCGTCTTCCTGAAGGACGCGCCGATCCTGGTGCTCGACGAGGCGACCTCGGCGCTCGATTCCGAAGTGGAAGCGGCTATCCAGGAAAACCTCTTCGCGCTGATGCACGGCAAGACGGTGATCGCCATCGCGCATCGCCTGTCGACGCTGACCGAGATGGACCGCCTTATCATTCTCGACAAGGGCCGGATCATCGAAACGGGCACACATCAGGAGCTGGTCGAGAACCGCGGCATCTACGCCGAGCTCTGGAGCCGCCAGTCCGGCGGTTTCCTCGCCGACCATGAAGAGGCTGAGGCGGCAGCAGAGTAATTGATCAGGCAACCGGGGCGCTGTGGCGCCCCGGTTGCTGTTTTTCCATAAAGACCATTTTCCCAAAATCCAAAACGCAACAGAGAAATCCGGGAGATGACGCGCGCTAACGGCTTGCAAGAGCAAGCTGTATCGCGAGCGCTCCGAAGGCGGTCGCGAAGCTTCGGCGCATCCATGACTGAACAGTCGGATTTGAGACGATATGGCGGCGCAGATAGGCTGCGAACACACCATATCCTGCGAAAATGATGAAGGTGAGTGCCATGAAGATCATGCTTAGCTTCAACATCAGCGTGATCGCGTTTGGCTGACCCGGCGTCACGAATTGCGGCAGGAAGGCGAAGAAAAAGATCGACAATTTTGGATTGAGCAGATTGATCAGGATTGCCGAGGCAACCACCTGCCGTGTGCTCTTGTCGGTCGGTGCGCCGTCAATGCGCAGAATGCCCCGCTCCCGAAACATAGACCAGGCCATGTAGAGCAGATAGGCGACCCCGAGCCATTTGAGGCTTTGGAACGCCATGGCGCTGGTGTGCAGCAGCGCGGCAAGGCCGCTTATTGCGGCCAGCAGATGCGGGATGATGCCGAGCGTGCAGCCGAAGGCGGCGACCACACTTGTCCTCGCACCGCCCGATAATCCGGCAGCAAGCGTATAGATTGCTCCGGTGCCTGGAGAGGCAACGATGATGAGGGTGGTTATCAGAAACTCCCAGCTCATGCGATTGCCTGGTTTGTTACGGGAAAGGCGCGCACTGATGACGGATGCCGTGGATGTATCAGGTCGATGTGCGAGGGAATTGGGGGCATGAATCTCTCTCGATGATGGCTTGAAGCAATATCGAGGTGCCGTGCACTCCGGTCTTGAACGAAATTGCGCGCTGCTCGCCGTTCAATCATAACGCACGGACGCCGCATTCTAACGAAAATGTAACCTTCGCCACGGCCTGCCTTTACTTTCCGAACCTCCGGAAATTCCCTATATCGCTGTTATGCTTATCCGTTCCGTGTATCGCCTGTTCGAGACCTGGATTGATCCCTACTACCGCAGCGGCGATCTCAGGCCGCCGCGGTCGCTTGGAGCCTTCATCTGGTATTATGTTGGACAGGCCAAGGGGCCGTTCCTGGCTATGGCGGCGCTTGGCGGGGCGGTGGCGATGCTGGAGGCGGCGCTCTTCTGGTTCGTCGGTCATCTGGTCGACATTCTCGACAAGGTGAAGCCGGGCGAAGGCTGGAGTGGGCTGCTCGCCGGCCACGGCGCGGCGCTTCTCGGCATGGTCTTCGTCGTGCTCGTGGTGCGCTTTGTGATCGTCAGCCTCGGTGCGCTCGTCGAGGAACAGGTGGTCGTTCCCGGCTTCCTCAATCTTGTGCGCTGGCAGGCCTACCGGCATGTGGCCAGGCAATCGGTCGAATTCTTCCAGAACGATTTTTCCGGCCGTGTCGTGACCAAAGTCTGGTCGGCGGGGCAGGCGACGGGTGATCTTGTCGTGTCGCTTCTGCAAGTGGTCTGGTTCATCATCATCTATGCCGCCTCGACCATTGCTTTGGTCGGTGGTCTAGACTGGCGGCTGGCGCTGGTAATTACGATCTGGATCGGCGTCTTCTCGCTGCTGGCCCGCCACTTCGTGCCGCGCATCCGGCAGCATGCGCGCAATGCCGCCGAGGCATCCTCCATGCTGAACGGCCGCATGGTCGACGCCTATGCCAACATCCAGACGCTGAAGCTCTTCGGACGGGAAGAGCAGAACGACGATTATATACGCAGGGGCTTCGACCGCTTCCAGGCCGCTGTCATGCCGTTTACGCGGCTGCTGACCGGCGTGCGCTCCTCGCTGGCGCTGCTGTCGGGCGTGATGATCACCACCATCGGAGCGCTCGCCGTGCACCTCTGGCTGTCGGGCGAGATCTCGACCGGTGGCGTTGCCTTCACGCTCAGCATGGTGCTGCGGCTCAACATGCTCTTCGGCCGCATGATGTCGCAGTTCAATGCCATCATGCGCAATCTCGGCACGATCCAGAATTCGGCCGAGATGATTTCCGAGCCCATTGGGCTGGTCGATCGGGCCGATGCCAAGGATCTGGCAATAACAGGCCCGGAGATCCGCTTCGAGAATGTGACCTTTCATTATGGGCGTGGCGGCGGCATCATCGATAATTTCTCTCTCACCGTGCGTGCGGGAGAGAAGGTCGGTATCGTCGGCCGTTCAGGGGCGGGCAAGACGACGCTCGTCAATCTGTTGCTACGCTTCTACGACCTTGAAGGCGGCCGCATCCTGATCGACCGCCAGAATATTGCCGATGTGCGGCAGGAGTCGCTGCGCGGTGCTATCGGCATGGTGACGCAGGATACGGCACTTCTCAATCGATCCATTCGTGACAACATCCTCTTCGGTCGGCCGGATGCCAGCGACGAGCAGATGGTGGAAGCGGCACGGCAGGCCGAGGCGGACAAGTTCATCACCACCCTGGAGGATCAGAAGGGGCGGGCTGCCTATGCCGCCCATGTCGGCGAGCGCGGCGTCAAGCTTTCGGGCGGCCAGCGCCAGCGCATCGCCATCGCCCGGGTCATGCTGAAGGATGCGCCGATCCTTGTTCTCGACGAGGCGACGTCGGCACTTGATTCGGAGGCTGAGGCCGTCCTGCAAGCCAATCTCGATAGGCTGATGAAGGGCAAGACCGTTCTGGCGATCGCGCATCGGCTCTCGACCATTGCCAAGCTCGACCGGCTTGTTGTCATCGACGGGGGCGAGATCATCGAGATGGGGACCCATGACGAGCTGATTACCCGTGGCGGCCTCTATTCCGAGTTGTGGGCGCGTCAGTCCGGCGGCTTCATCGCGGCGGAGGCCGACTAACCAGAATCGATATACTGACGATGAAGGTCCCTCGATATCAACGTCTTATCGCGGAACGTCGAACTCCGTCATCAGGCCGAAATGGTTCGAGCCCATGGCATCCGGAATCTGCGTGACGGATATCAGCCGCAGCGGTGCGCGGGCAAAGACATGGTCGATGGCAATGCCATAGGCGCCGGCTTCGGTCGGCCAGGTCGCCGGTTCGGGAAACACATGGCGCAGGCCGGTCGCGGCCAAAAACTCACGCATGTCGGGCGCAATAACGGAAGCATTGAAATCCCCGGCCAGAATCAGCGGGTCGCTCATGCCATTGACGCGCCGAGCGAGGAGATCAAGTTCGTTTTCATGGAAGTCGTCGAAATAGGGCTTGCTCAAATGCGTCGTGACGAAATTGACCGGCTGCCCGTCCATGTCGATATTCGCCAGGATGAAGCGATTGTTCCAGAGGCCGCCGATGCTGCGGATTTCCTGTGTGCGGAATGGTCTCTTCGATAGCAGCAGGGAACCGCAGTCCGGCGTCATCGCGCCGCAGCCGATGCGATAAGGATAAAGCTGTGTGATGCGGCCCATCTGTGACAGGATCGGCTCCGCCTCGAAAATTTCAACGACATCAGCCTGCGAGGCGAGGATGAAGTCGGCAATGCGCGCGCCGTTTTCGAAATTGTCGTTCTCAATGTTGAACGAGAGAAGCTTGTAGCGTTTGGCTTGCGCCGAGGGCGTCTCCACGATAGCCGGGGCGGCAAATTCCCGCAGCATCACGACGGAATGGACGCAGAGCGCTATGCCCGCCGCGAGGATGAGCGCCGCGTACCAGTGCCGCTTGAAGATGAGCGCGATCAAGGCAAGGGCGATCGCTACCAGGCTGAAATGGGTCTGCAGGCTTTCAAAGAAGGCCAATATCCACAAATGGACGGCATAACGAGCCGCCAGAATGCCGACCGCAAGAGTGGAAAGGACTGAGAATACGCAGTAGGCCGTATGTTTCATCAAGCGTCTCAAGTCTCAATTTGCAGTGCTATGGCGGCGCTGCACGATTATCGCGTCGGCTGATAAATCGTGCATGAAGTGCATGCGGCTTTCGGAGGCGGAAAGGCGTGGCTTGTCCAAGCCTGCTGGTGAATTCTATTTATATGTGCTGCGATGCGGCATGAAAATCATTGTTTATTTCGCTCTGCAACATAAAAAACTGTCATGCGAATTGCTTGCTTTTTCATGATCTTAACGTCTTGGCGCGGGGAGGGAAGATCTGAGGCTCGGCCCTTGCGACGCAATAGCGCAGTTTTGCCGCGACATTGTGCCCTCTCCCCTTGCCAAGACTGGACATAATTTGCGATGAAGCTTAGAACGCAGCGGGTTACGGAGGAATCTATGGCGGAATTATGGTCGCCACGATTCGCTGTTGGTGAGGGGTACCGCGGTTTTGCCGTGGTTTGCGGGAAGAGGATGTGCAGCGTTGAGCGAGCATAGTACGACAAGTGAATCCACCGGCGAGCCAACTCGTCGCGATTTCCTTTATTTGACGACCGGGATGGCCGGTGCAGTCGGCGCGGTTGCCGTTGCTTGGCCGTTTATCGATCAGATGCGGCCGGACGCATCGACACTCGCTCTTGCTTCCATTGAAGTCGACGTGTCGAGCCTGGAGCCTGGCATGTCCTTGACGGTGAAATGGCGCGGCAAGCCCGTCTTCATCCGCAACCGGACGCAAAAGGAAATCGACGATGCCAAGGGCACCCAGATTTCCGAACTGAAAGATCCCATCGCCCGCAATGCCAACCTTCCTGCCGACGCGCAGGCGACCGATGTCGCCCGTTCAGCCGGCGACGGGAAGGAAAACTGGCTCGTGATGATCGGCGTCTGCACCCATCTGGGTTGCATCCCGCTCGGTCAGGCAGGGGAATACGGCGGGTGGTTCTGTCCCTGTCATGGTTCCGTCTATGATACCGCCGGTCGCATCCGCCATGGGCCTGCGCCGCAAAACCTCTTCATACCGCAATATGCGTTCACGTCTGAAAAGAAGATCAAGGTCGGTTGAGGGGGAGCTGAATCATGAGTGGTCATTCGTCTTACGAGCCATCCACAGGGCTCGAAAAATGGGTAGACGCGCGGCTTCCACTGCCGCGTATGGTCTACGATAGTTTCATCGCCTATCCTGTCCCGCGCAACCTGAACTATGCCTATACGTTCGGCGCCATGCTGGCCGTCATGCTGGTTCTGCAAATCCTGACCGGCGTCGTGCTTGCCATGCATTATGCGGCGGATACGACAGTCGCCTTCAATTCAGTCGAAAAGATCGTGCGTGACGTCAATCACGGCTGGCTGCTGCGCTACATGCATGCCAACGGCGCGTCGTTCTTCTTCGTCGCCGTCTATCTGCACATCGCCCGCGGCCTCTACTACGGCTCGTATAAGGCACCACGCGAAATCCTCTGGATCCTCGGCGTCATCATCTACCTCTTGATGATGGCGACGGCCTTCATGGGCTACGTTCTGCCCTGGGGTCAGATGTCCTTCTGGGGCGCGACCGTCATCACCGGCTTCTTCTCGGCCTTCCCATGGGTGGGTGACTGGATCCAGACGTTCCTGCTCGGCGGCTTTGCCGTCGACGATCCGACGCTCAACCGCTTCTTCTCGCTGCATTATCTGCTGCCGTTCATGATCGCAGGCGTTGTTATCCTGCACATCTGGGCGCTGCATGTGACCGGCCAGACGAACCCGACCGGCGTCGAAGTTAAGCTGAAGACTGATACCGTGGCCTTCACGCCCTATGCGACGCTGAAGGATGCGCTTGGCGTTTCCGTCTTCCTGCTGGTGTTCGCCTATTTCGTCTTCTACCTTCCGAACTTCCTCGGCCACGCCGACAACTACATCCCGGCCAATCCGCTGAAGACGCCGGCCCACATCGTTCCGGAATGGTACTTCCTGCCGTTCTACGCGATGCTGCGCTCGATAACCTTCAACATCGGACCGATCGACTCCAAGCTCGGCGGCGTTCTGACGATGTTCGGTGCGATCATCGTGCTGTTCTTCCTGCCATGGCTCGATACGTCGAAGATCCGTTCGGCCGTCTATCGTCCCTGGTACAAGCTGTTCTTCTGGCTGTTCATCGCCGACGCCATCCTGCTCGGCTGGCTCGG
Source organism: Rhizobium sp. A22-96 (assembly GCF_053521805.1). NCBI lineage: Bacteria > Pseudomonadati > Pseudomonadota > Alphaproteobacteria > Hyphomicrobiales > Rhizobiaceae > Rhizobium > Rhizobium sp. A22-96. The sequence continues at coordinate 580,530 of NZ_JBNWDQ010000002.1, read as the reverse complement.
CTCGCAGCCGGCGGAAGGTATCTACACCACGGCAGCGCAGTTCGCGACGCTGTTCTACTTCCTGTTCTTCCTCGTCGCCATGCCGGTTCTCGGCCTCGTCGAGACACCGAGGCGGGTTCCAAACTCGATTACGGAAGCGGTTCTTGAAAAGCAGAACGGCAAAGTTGCCGCTTCGGCGCAAGCATAACCGGCGATAGAGGAAGAAAACGATGAAAAAACTTATTGTCGGCCTTCTGTCGCTCACACTCATCGGCGGTGCTGCTACCGCCGTTGCAGTGGCCGCAGAAACAAAGCCTGCGGCGGAGAGCGAAACGCCGCATTATCCGCTGAAGGAGCCGCGCGAACAGCACTGGAGCTTCTCCGGCCCGTTCGGCTATTATGACAAAGCCCAGCTTCAGCGTGGCCTCAAGGTCTATACCGAAGTCTGTTCCGCCTGCCATTCGATGAAGCTGGTGGCTTACCGCACACTGGGCGACCTCGGCTATTCCGAGGCGCAGGTGAAGGCCTTCGCTGCCAACTACGAAGTGCAGGACGGACCGAACCCTCAGGGTGAGATGTTCACCCGCAAGGCGCTTCCATCGGATCATTTCAATTCGCCGTTCCCGAACGACGAGGCTGCTGCTGCTTCCAACAACGGGGCGGTGCCGCCTGACATGTCGCTGTTGGCCAAGGCGCGTGAAATCGAACGCGGCTTCCCGCAGTTCATCTTCGACATCTTCACCCAATACCAGGAAGGCGGCCCGGACTATATCTATTCGCTGCTGACCGGCTACGAAGATGCGCCGGCCGATTTCAAGGTGCCGCAGAACTCGCACTACAATCCGTATTTCGATGCGGCCGCGACCTTTGCGATGCCGAAGCCGCTTTCCGACGGGCAGGTGACCTATGACGATGGCTCGCCGCAGACGGTGGACCAGTATGCGCGCGACGTGTCTGCTTTCCTGATGTGGACTTCCGAGCCGCATCTTGAGGATCGCAAGCATCTCGGCTTCATGGTGATCATATTCCTGCTGATCTTCTCGATCCTCATCTATCTCACCAAGCGTTCCGTCTATGCCAAGGCCGGCGCTCACTAAGTATTGCGATGATTGAACGAAGAGGCGGCCGGTCGAGGCCGCCTTTTTTGTTGGTATAGCGCCCGGCTCTTGATAGGGTGCCGCCGGCCCTATCACAGCCTGAGAGTACATATTTCATGAACACTATTGCTTCGGAGCTCGCTGCCAGCATCCGCTCCATTCCGGACTATCCCAAGCCCGGCATTATCTTTCGCGACATCACGACCATGCTCGGCGATGCCAGGGCGTTCCGCCGCGCTGTCGATGCGCTGGTGCAGCCCTATGCCGGCTCGAAGGTCGACAAGGTCGCCGGCATGGAAGCGCGCGGCTTCATTCTCGGGGGAGCGGTTGCGCATCAGTTGTCGGCCGGCTTCGTACCGATCCGCAAGAAGGGCAAGCTGCCACACGATATCGTCCGGATCGCCTACAGCCTCGAATACGGCGTCGACGAGATGGAGATGCATCGCGATGCGGTCAATCCCGGCGAAAGGGTTATCCTGGTCGACGATCTGATCGCCACGGGCGGAACGGCCGTCGGCGCAACGAAGCTCCTGCGCCAGATCGGTGCCGAGGTCGTTGCCGCCTGCTTCGTCATCGATCTGCCTGACCTCGGCGGGCGCAAGAAGCTTGAGGAACTGGACGTGCCGGTTCACACGCTGGTGGAATTCTCCGGTCACTGACCGGGATGTTCGAATGGCTTGTGGGGCAGCGTGATCGCGCCCCGCAAGGTTCTATTCAAAGGCCAGCACGGTGCTTTCGAAGCGCAGGGCTGGTGCGCCGTGCTGGTTCACTCCGTCACAAGCAAGCGTATAGAGCGCCCAGCCGGGCCGTGAGGCCAACGGGCGGCTGCCGAGGATCGTGATGCCATAGGTGATGGTGTCGCCGGCAAAGACCGGGCGCAGCCATTGCAGCGTCTTGAAACCCGGCGAGGGGCCGAGAGTGGGTGGCGTCTTGCCCTCCGCGATCAGCCGGGCCATCTCGGATTTCCAGTAATCGACGAAGCTGCGCATCCACATTGAACAGCTATGCCAACCGGAAGCGCAAAGGCCACCGAACAGGGTTTCCTTGGCTGCTTCGGCATCCATATGGAAGATCTGCGGATCGAAGCGTGATGCAAACCGGACTATGCTTTCGGGGGTAAACGTATGGCTGCCGATCTCGACGCGCTCGCCGATTTTATAGAGCTCGCTCATCTTCATGCCGATACCTCCGTGCCTGCACGCATGCGGATCATCGTCGAGTTTTCCCCGAGGCAGACGAGGTCGCCGTTCTGATTTTCGATCTCGTGGCGGAATTTGACGATGCCTATGCCGGGGCGTGAGCGCATGGGCCGCGCTTCCAGCACGATGGACCGGCCGGATAGCGTATCATCCGCCAGAACCGGCTTCTTCCACTCCATGAAATCGATGCCCGGCGCACCCTGTGCATCGGCTTTGAGGAGATAGGAATCGCACATCATGCGCATGAACATTGCCGAGGTATGCCAGCCTGAGGCGGCAAGGCCGCCAAGGATGCTGGCGCGGCCGGCTTCCTCATCCAGATGCATTGGCTGCGGGTCGAATTCCGCAGCAAATTCGATAATTTCAGCCGCCGTTACGTGTTTGGGGCCGAGCGGAAATTCCTGCCCCTGCTGGAAGTCTTCATAGGCCAGTTTTGTCATGTCTCCCGCCATCCTCCGCATCGCTTTCGTCGGCAATGGCATAGCCGGTGGCAATGACGCAAGTATTTTGATGGCTTCGAGGATGAGGACTGTTGCCGAGCGGCGATTGATCCCCGGCAGCTCTTGATTGTGTGCGGGCGATATGTTGAGGCTTGGTGGTGGCGAGATGACATGGGGATATGAATGAGCGATCTTAAAATCGCATTGGACGAGGCTGCCGGCGAGGGGATTATTTCCTCCGATCAGGCCGCACGGCTGCTGCCTTACCTGAGCGACCGGAATATCGGGGCGCGGGCGATGACGGGCGCTCTTTCGGAGCTGCGTTCGACGGATGCGCCCAATCCATTGGAAGAAACGGAAGCGCCACGCTTTGTCCGCGGTTTCCATGATGTGCTCATCACCATCGGCATCGTCGTCCTGCTTGTCGGCCTGTGGGGAGTGGCGAACCACTCCATATCGCTGCTGGCGATCGGTATGCTGGCGGAAATCCTGGTGCGGCGCCAACGGCTGGCACTGCCGGCTGTGGTTCTGACCATTGCACTCGTCAACTGGCTTATTCAGACGATGATAGGCTATATCGGCACAATGCCGTCGCTGTTCGCCGATTTCACCCATGGTGCGATCGTGCTGGTCGCGCCATTCCCGATCATGCTGGCCTTGTTCTATTGGCGTTACCGTGTGCCGCTGTCGCTGGCATTGCTGCTCTTCTCACTGTTCGGTTTGCTGCTCGCGGCGGTCTTCTACGCCGTTGGCTCGGTGCTCGGCTCCTCGGACGTGCTGACCGACTATCCACTCCTGACGCTTGTCATATTGTTTGCGGCGGCGCTTGGCAGCTTTGCCCTGGCGATGCGCTTCGATCTGAGCGATCCGCAGCGGCAGACGCGCCGTTCCGACGTGGCATTCTGGCTGCATCTCGTGACCGCGCCGGCTTTGCTTTATTCAACGATCCTGCTGGTTCTGCGCTTGCAGCTTGCCAATAGCGGTGTCGTGTTCACCAACCTCACCAATGTCTTCTTCGGCGGCTATCTGCAGGCGTTTACGGTGTTGGCGGTTGTCCTGGTGATGATGCTCATCGGGCTTATCATCGATCGCCGTGCCTTCGTTACGGCCGGCCTCGTATCGCTCGGCCTCGCGACCGGCGCCATTCTCAGGCACAACCAGGCCGGTCTCGACAAAATCGGCTTCCTCGTGTTGATGATCGTTGGTCTGGTGGTGCTTGTTATCGGTATCGGCTGGGCCGATCTGCGCCGCATTGTCGTGCGGCGGTTGCCGCTATCGATACAGGGAAAATTACCGATCCTTCGTTGACGGTTAGTCGTTGCCAGAGGCCTGTGCCTCTGACAGCAGCCATGTTCTGAAGGCGATGACATCCGGTCGGTCGGCGACGGCGCCGGGACAGACAAACCAGTAGCTGAAGTCATTCGGCAAGGTCATGTCGAATGGCTGGACGAGGCGCCCGTCCCGTAGCGCCGTTCCCGCGAGAAACAGCCTGCCGAGTGCCACGCCCTGGCCAGCCATTGCGGCTTGCAGCATCTGTGCATGGTCGTTGAAGATCATGCCGGGCAGGGGTTCTCGATGCGAAACGCCGGCCTGACTGAACCAGCGCGACCAGGCGTCACGAGGCGTATCATGCAGCAGGCTGGCTCGAAGCAACTGGTCGGGCGTCTTCAGGTCCAGCGTGGCCGCCAGGGAAGGCGTGCAGACGGGACTCAATGCCTCATGGGCAATGAGATATGTCTTGAGGCCGCGCCACCGCCCCAGCCCGGAGCGAATGGCAATGTCGAAGCCATCGCTCGAAAAGTCCCAGCTTTCGGGCGAACTGCTCAGCCGCAGATCTATATCGGCATGGCGCTCCCGAAATGTTTTCAGACGCGGCACCAGCCAGGAAGAGGCGAAGGACGGAAGAACCGTCAGGCGCAGAGGGCCGCTCTGGCGACTGCCGACGGTGGATGAGGCCGCCGCCAGTCGGTCCAATATTTCGCTCACCTCCATCAGGAAGGTGTTGCCCTTGTCCGTCAGACGCAGGGAATGCCCGGCGCGCTCAAAGAGTTTCACGCCAAGCCAGTCTTCGAGCAGGCGAACCTGATGGCTGATGGCCGCCTGGGTGACAAAAAGCTCGTCGGCGGCGCGGGTGAAGTTCAGATGCCTCGCACCGGCTTCAAAAGCGCGGACAGCCCCGAGTGGTGGCAAGCGGCGCATACTCGATTACCCCTGTTTATCGAGGCCATGAAAATAGATCATTTTTCTTCGTGATGAAAGTCGTGTTTCTGGCATCCGCAAGGCGCTGTTTCCGCCCGTTTCGGAGCCGAGGACGTGATGATCAGTTTGGAAATTTGGTTGTTTTTTCTAGGCTACACCGTGCCGCTGGTGATCAGCCCCGGTCCCGGCAATACGATCCTGACAAGCATGGGCGCGCGCTTCGGCGTGAAGGGCTCAGGGCCGTTCTGGCTCGGATTTGAGGCGGGCAATGTGGCCCTGTGTCTGATCTATGGCTTCGGGCTTGGACAGCTGGCGCATGCCTATCCGCTGTTTGGTGCGGCATTGAAGTGGGCCGGTATCGTCTATCTGCTCTATCTGGCGTGGACCTTCATGAGATCGACGACAAAGTCATCCAGATACGATGAAAAGGGCCACGGACGATTGAGTCTTGCCGATGGCTTCGTGTCAGTTCTGCTCAATCCGAAAATTCATTCGATGGTATTGGCGATGTTCACGCAATTCCTCGACGGTGGCCATCTTGTCGTGCAGGTCACCCAATTGACCCTGGCATTTCTGGTTGTCTCCATCATCTGCCATTTTTTGTGGATCTATCTCGGCGCAACCGTTCTCGGCCGCCTCCGCTCTGAAAAGGAGCAACGGATACAGGGCTGGGCGTTCGCGCTGTGCATGATCGTCGTGGCAGGTTTCATGGTGCGCGGGTAAACGCGCACCATGAGCAGATGCTTTTGAGGATTACGTGTTGAAACGGAAGTGGATGACGTCGCCGTCCTGGACGACATATTCCTTGCCTTCGTCACGCGCCTTGCCGGCTTCCTTGGCGCCGACTTCGCCATTGAAGGCGATGTAGTCGTCATAGGCGATGGTGTTGGCGCGAATGAAGCCACGCTCGAAATCCGAATGGATGACGCCGGCTGCCTGCGGAGCCTTGGTGCCGCGCTCGATCGTCCAGGCCCGCGTTTCCTTCGGCCCGACGGTGAAGTAGGTGATGAGGTGCAGCAGCTTGTAGCCGGCGCGGATCAGCCGATCGAGGCCGGCTTCATCGAGACCGAGCGCTGAGAGGAATTCCGTCGCCTCTTCTTCGGGCAGCTGTGCCACTTCCGCCTCGATGGCGGCGGAGATGATGACGACTTCCGAATTCTGCTCCTTGGCCATGGCGGCAACGGCAGCCGTATGCTCGTTGCCGGTCACGGCATCGGCCTCGGCGACGTTGCAGACATAGAGAACCGGATGCGAGGTCAGAAGGTTGAGGCTCTTGAGGATGCGGAGCTCTTCGGCATCGAGCTTCGACAGCAGCGTGCGCACCGGCTTGCCTTCGTTCAGCAGGCTGAGCGAGGCTTCCATGATCGGCAGCATCGCCATGGATTCCTTGTCCTTGCTGGTGGCGCGCTTGCGCATCTGCTCGGTGCGGCGTTCCAGGCTCTCAAGATCAGAGAGCATCAGCTCGGTCTCGATCGTCTCGGCGTCGGTGACCGGATTGATACGGCCTTCGACATGGGTGATGTCGCTGTCTTCGAAGCAACGCAGCACGTGCACGATGGCGTCGACTTCGCGGATATTGGCGAGGAACTGGTTGCCCAGACCTTCACCCTTTGAAGCGCCGCGCACGAGGCCGGCGATATCGACGAAGGAGATGCGCGTCGGGATCAGTTCCTTCGACTTGGCGATGTCGGCAAGCGTGCGCATGCGCGGATCCGGAACCGCGACTTCACCCGTGTTCGGCTCGATCGTGCAGAACGGATAATTCGCCGCCTGCGCCGCCGCCGTCTTGGTCAGCGCGTTGAACAGAGTAGACTTGCCGACATTCGGCAGTCCGACGATACCGCATTTGAAACCCATGGCACCTTGTCCATATCTTGAAAATCTTTGCAGTGCGTATGAGGGAACGGCCGGTGCGGGTCAAGTCTTGAGCGGAAAGCGGGCCGGTTTTCGCAGCAGAAAGGCGCCTTTGGCAGTGCAGAAGCCGCCCGAGAGACTCGGGCGGCTCAATTGTCAGAGTCGGAACACCTTCACTTCGTTACCGCGTTCAAGTTCCTTATTGGCGAGGAAGAGCGCGGTTTTCGCATTCTGGCTTTCCCGCTCGGCTAGCAGCAGCAAGATAGCCTGCAGCCGCCGGATGGCGCGCGCCTTGTTGCGGTGTTGAGAGCGTTCATCGCGGCACATGACGGTGATGCCGGTCGGGACATGGATTGCCCTGACCGCGCTGTCTGTCGTGTTTTGATGCTGCCCGCCGGGACCTCCGGCGCGCAGCGTTTCGAAGCGAATGTGGTTCATGTTGACGGTCGTTGTTTCATTCGCTGTATCGGCGAGTTCGATGCGCTTGACGCCGACGAACCAGTTCTGCCGCTTGTGCCCGGGCCTGAGTTTGCTTTTGAAGATGAAGCGGATCGAGCCACAATAATCCGCCGCCAGGGTCTCGGCACCCGTGCCACGCAGCGTGACGATTGCTGAAACCGGGCCATGCCGGTCCGGCTCCTGCGAGACCGCCATCTCGATTTCGCAGTCTCTGGCCCGCGCCTCCCTTTCGAGAATGGAGAGCAGCGATTTAAGTGCGACACGGCATTCAGCCGGGCCGTTGCCCGAGGTGGCAAGGAGATGGATATCAGCCATTCTTGCGCCTCCCACTCATCCTGCGATCACGCACGCGGTCCCGCTTGAGCTCGTCGTGATCGACGCTCGTCTTCTTGTAGGTAATGAGCGGCTTCATCGAGGCGAGTGGTCGCACAAGGCCATGGCCTGCAAGATCTTCAAGGACTTGCCCTGCATTCTTGTAGGCACTGGCGGCCTCTTCGACGGCAAGTTTGCGGTCGTCGCAAATGGCGATGCCGCCCCATTGGTTTCGCAACAAGGCCTCCCGTTCCGAGCGGGTAACGCCAATGCGGCCATGCATGTTGCGGCGGTCGTATTTGCGCCCGGCTCCGTGCGAAATGGCCCAATGCGATTTTGCGGCGGCGGAGAGAACCTGGACAATGTAGCTCAGGCTGGCTCGGGAGCCGGCAATGGGCGCAACGCCGCCACTCTGAACAGCAGCTGCCCCCTTGTAGTGGACATATCCATCGGTATGCCGACGCACGAGATTGTGCGGGACATCCGCGATCAAGCGCACGTCCGTGCGAAGTGCCTCGGCCACTCGTTGCGCAATCATCTGTCGATTGAGCACTGCCCACTCTACGCAGAGATCATGGCGGTTCAGCCATGTCATGCCGGCCTCGGATGCCGGATCCAGGCTATCCGTCATAGCGCCATTCTCGTCGATCGTCCGATCGAAGACGCTGGCTCCCAGGTTGCGCGAGCCTGTGTGGACAAGCAGATAGAGCTTCTGCCTGTCCAGGAGTTCGGCCGCATCAGGTTGAAGCAGCTCTTCCACGGACTGGATCTCGCAGAAGTGGTTGCCGCCGCCGATCGTACCAAGCGATTCGACATTGGCTTCAAGGTCGGCCAGGGGTGCGAATTTTGCGATGTCGGGTGCATCGAAGCCAATAGTCTCAAGTTCGCGCAAGGCGGTGGCAGCCTTGTCGATCCTGAATTTGCGTTGCGGCATGTCGAGCTCGAAGAACGCCATGCCGCAGCCGATATCGTTGCCGATCAATTGCGGATAGAGGCGCGACGACAAGGCGGCCATGCCGACCGGGCCGTATTTTCCCGGATGAAGGTCAGGGAAACCGGCGACGGACAGCATGCCCGGAAGCCTTGTGAGCTCCGCAAGCTGCTCCAGCGCCAATCCTTCGATCCAGGATTTCGCCGTAAAATAGTGTGCTATCGCGGCAGGGCGGCTGCAGCGCATAGTGACGGGACCGGAGGCCCCTATGGAATTGCCCATGAATATGATGCCAGGACAGGATAAATCTCTCGGCCTCAAAGCCGATCAAAGGAGCTCACGGCAGCGCATCGACGCTGACTTAAGCTTTTGCCCCTAAGGGGCGCGATGAAATGACGTGCATCATTTGTGCTCCCAGTCCTGAAAAAGTAATGCCGGCTGTATAAGCGAAACAGAATGGATTGCAAGATCTGTTTTGAGATCGCCCACCCGTGGTTGCTCGCAATCCCCCGATCTGACGACTACTGCCGGAGCTCACCCTCCTTGAATGGCGTAGTGCGCTGCACTATAATAGCGCTATTACTCCAAAGCCTTTTTCTCTGTCGTCAACGGTGATGCCGATGAGTGACAATGATATTGTCCTGAAACCAAAGACCAAGACGAAGCCGAAGGTCGACAGACCGAAGCTTTACAAAATCATTCTCGTCAATGACGATTACACTCCACGTGAATTCGTCATCATGGTGCTGAAGGCTGTCTTCCGCATGAGCGAGGAGAACGGCTATCGCGTCATGATGACGGCGCACAGGCTCGGCACCTCGGTTGTGATGGTTTGCGCGCGGGATATCGCCGAGACAAAGGCCCAGGAGGCGATCGACCTGGCAAAAAGCGCCGATTTCCCGTTGATGTTCACCACGGAGCCGGAAGAGTAGGGGCCTGCAGCCGGTCAGGCGATGGCGGGGCGACGGATCTGGAAGCCGGTCTTGTCCTGCACGAAGCCGCAATTGGCGTAGAAGCGCAGTGTTGCCGGGTCTTTCGAGCCGGTCAGCAGCATGGCCTTGTAGCAGTTTTTGCCCCAGGCTGTTGTGACGGCCTTCTGGATCACCATCCCGGCAAGGCCGCGCTTGCGATAATCCGAATGCGTGACGACATTCTCGAGCAAGGCATAGGAAGCGCCGCCGCGCGTCAGGTTCGGAATGACCACCAGTGTCACGGAGGACACGGCCTTATCGCCGGCAAAGGCCGCGAAGATCGTCATGCCGGAATGAGCCAGGATTTCAGCGAAGCGGCGCTCCGCCAATGGCAGATCCAGCATTGGGTCTTCAGCATTGAGATGCTGATAAAGTGCAAGAAGCGTCGGCAGATCGGCAATCTCTATCGGCCGGATGACGATATCGGCGGCGCTTTCTACGGCTGCTTGCGACATGTCAATTATCCTTCTTGCCGAACATCCTTTTCAGCATCTCCGCCATCGGACCTGTTTCGGGTATTCTCGGCTGATTATGGTTCCGTGCCTGATGGATGTGCGATTTGGCGGTCGCTTTCTTCTCGGGCTTCGGTGCCTCTTCCTCCGCCTTGCCGCCCAAGGCGAGCGCGATCTTGTTCATCAGCTGCGAGTCCTCGCCGCGCACCAGCATGTCGGCATTGTCGGCAAGCGTATCGAACAAGGGGTCGAGCCAGTCCCTGTCCACCTTGGCGAAATCGCCGAGGACGTGATTGTGCACGAGTTCCTTGGCGCCGGGATGACCGATGCCGAGGCGCAGACGCCGATATTCGCGGCCGGAATGGGCGTCGATCGACTTGATGCCGTTGTGGCCGCCATGGCCGCCGCCGGTTTTCAGCCGCGCCTTGGCGGCCGGCAGGTCGAGCTCGTCGTAGATGACCACGAGGTCGGATGGTTCGAGCTTGTAGAAGCGCATGGCCTCACCCACGGACTCGCCCGAGAGGTTCATAAAGGTCTGCGGCTTGATGAGCAGCACTTTCTGGCCGCCGAGTTCGCCCTCGGAAATCTCCGCCTTAAACTTCTTCGTCCATGGCGAAAAGCTATGGCGGCGATGGATCGCATCCACGGCCATGAAGCCGATATTGTGGCGGTTGCCTTGATATTTGGCGCCGGGATTGCCGAGACCCGCGATGAGAAGCATGCGCTTCACCCCCTGGAAAATGCCGATGCCCTTCACGACAGCGAATTGACGGCAAAGTCAAGGCGGGATGTGATCAGTCGCCGAGGCGCAGGCCGTACTTCAGGAAAATCCGCTTTTGCGTGCCGTCGGCGATCAAAGCATCGAGCGCGGCTTGCATCTTGTTTTGTAAGTCGTTGGGGAAATCCTTCTGGCAGGCAATTCCCATGGCCTGCTGGGAGAGGATAGTCACCTTCTGCACGGCATGACCTTCCTTCTTCAGCTTGTCGAAGTAGAATTCCGAGATCGGCATCAGATCGATGCGGTCGCTCATCAGTTTCTTCAATGTCGCCTTGAAGTCGCTGCCGACATCGATGCGCGGAAAATTATCTCTACGCAGGATTGTCTCGGTGTAATCCTCGCGCCACGTGCCGACGAGATATTTCCTGGCCTCGTCGATCGTGGTGGCAGCGACCTTCGAGCCATTATGCTTGATCAGCACATTACGATCGATAAATAATGGCTGCACCCAGGTGAAGAGCTTGTCACGCTCTTCACTATGCGCCGTGGCGAAAACGCAGGTCAGCGGCTCTGTCAATGCCTGGCTGTAGGCTCGGGCCCAAGGCATGACATCGATCGTATAGTCCACGCCGATATCCGCCATCACCTTCTGCACCTGCTCGACAGTCGCGCCGACGGGTGTCTTGCCGTCACGATAGTTGAAGGGCGGGTAGTCTTCCGTGGTGAAGTGGACGGTTTCCGCGTGGGCCGAAGCAAGAAGAGAGAGTGAAAACAGGTTGGCAGCGACTACGAGCAACAGCTTTCTCACCCGGCTCTCCATTGCTACGACGCCTGCGCTATACGGGATTGGTCATTCAGTTCCAGGCAGGACAGCGTGGTCATCAAGATATCCGGATGCTGCGGCCGATAGAAGAGATAGCCTTGGCCATAGTCGATGCCCATGGTGCGCAGGGTCGCGCATTCCTCTTCGGTTTCGACACCCTCGGCAATGACCGTGCAGCTCATCTTGTGCGAAAGCGTCGTGATGCTTTCGACCAGCATGCGGCTCTTGGCGCTGACATCCGACGCCGTGTCGTTGATTGCCCGCACGAAGGACTGATCGATCTTGATGATGTCCACCGGGAAGCGGTTGATGTAGCTTAGTGACGAATATCCCGTACCAAAGTCATCCAAGGCGATGCGGCAGCCATAGCGGCAGATCTCGTTGATGACCATGCGCGTCTCCGGATTGTCATCCATGAGCACGGCTTCGGTGATCTCGACCACGATGCGGCGCGGGGAGATGTCGTAGCGCGAGAGCAGGGCGGCCATGCGCACCGGCAGCTCGGGCTCGAATTGGAGGGGTGAGAAGTTGATGGCGAGGTAGGTATCCTGCATGCCATCGAGCTGCGACAGGCGCGCGAAGTGGGCGAGAGCCTTTTCCATGATGCGGTTGCCGATGCGGATGATGGAGCCGGTTTCCTCCGCGACCTCGATGATGCGGGCCGGTGGCAGGATCCCCTTTTGCGGATGGTGGAGCCGCATCAGGGCTTCGAAGCCGGCGATCGAGCGATCGTCGATATTCACGACCGGCTGCAGATGGGCCTCGAACCAGTCTTCGCTGAGACCGCTTTCGATATGGCTTTCCAGCTCCGCCCGGCGGCGGGAGTCGTCGAGCATGCCGTTGTCGAAGATCTGCGCGCCGTTCTTGCCGTCGCGCTTCTTGGCGTACATGGCGATATCGGATTTCAGCAGCAGTTCGGCTGCATTGGCGGCGTGGCGCGGGTAGATGGCGATACCGACGCTGGCGCTAAGGCGGGCATCGCCATAGAAGGGCGCCTCGAAAACCTCGGCAATGCGGGCAGACATGTCCAACGCTCTTGCTTCCGCATCTTCAGCCAGCAGCAGGATCGCAAATTCGTCGCCGCCCAGGCGAGCGGCAATATCGCCCGGCCTCATGCGCTTCTGCAGGCGCGATACGAGTTCACGCAGCGCCGCATCGCCGGCGGCATGGCCCATATTGTCGTTGATCCACTTGAAGCGGTCGAGGTCGATGAAAAGGCAGGCAAGCTCGCGCCTGCGCAGATCGGCCTCGTTAATCTTGGCGTCCAGCGCGGTCTCGAAGCCCTGGCGGTTCAGCAGGCCGGTCAGATGATCGGTGATCGCCTGACGCAGGTTCCGGTCCTCGGACTGCTTAAGCTCGGTGACATCGGTCATGACCGAAAGCGAGAGGCCGTCCTGGATCGCGGTGGTCTCGAGGATCAGGACATCCATGACCTGCTCGTTCCGGCAAAGGAATTTCACGGTGACGGCAAGCCGGGCAGCACTGTCGGGATTGCTGCGCTTGCGCTCGGAATATTGCGAACGCGATTCCGGCAGGACGAGGCTGGCAAACTCGCGCCCAAGCACTTCTTTTCGATCATAACCCGTGGCGGCGAGCCAATAGTCGCTGACAGCGGCGATGCAATCGTCCTTGTCGAGGGAGAAAAGCATGGCGGGCGTGAGATTATAGGTGTCGGTAGCCCTGCGATGGGCAAGCTTCAGCTCGGTCTCCTCACGTTGCAGCTTGCTTTGCATGTCGTTGAAGCTGCTGGCGAGCCGGCCCATTTCGTCGTTCGATTGCCAGTCGACATGATGGCGCGAACCGAGCCGGCGCGTCGCTTCGACGGCGTGCGTCAGCCGCATCAATGGCTGGATGACGAAAATGCGGTTGCCGATCAGCGCCGCTCCGAAGACCGTCAGTACGGCGAAGATGAAGATGGAGATGAAGACGATCTCTTCATTCTTCAGCCCGTCGAACAGGCCGAGCTGCGGGTAGTAGACGGTGATGGTGCCGAGTTTCTTAGCGCCATCAACGCCATTATAGATGATGGAGCGGGAGACGGACTCCAGATTGCCCTTGTAGGACTTCGGTATGGTCGACTGCGTGACATCGAGCTGGCCGGAGAGATCGCGGACGTTGACCCGGACGATTGCGCCTTCTGCGACCGTCGTTGCGCTGATCTGGGTGACGCTGTCTTCGTCCAGGTCCCAGAGCGGCTTTGCCAGAGCCTGGGCATTGGCGACGAGCAGAACGGTTATATGGTCCTTGATTTCCTTTTCGGCGCGCTCTGACGACAGGAAAAGGAATAGGATGAAGAGCGGCGCTACGAAGACCAGCAGCGCACCGCAGACGATCGCGAAAAACCTGTTTTCGACCGAATGGTTCATCGTTCCGTTAGCTCCCCAGTTATAGGCCAGCGGATACTGGGGCACCGATCCCTACAACTCTTTCGCGTAGATTTTCATGAATCTGTTAAATGTTGCTGAAACTCTGGGGTTAATGGAAATTAGTGAAAGTATAGATTCAAGAAATTATTACTTTTACTTTCTCTAATATTGCGATGCTGGGCATGAAAAAACCCGCCATCCCATGGGGAAGGCGGGTTCTGATGACTGCGATGAAGATGCCGATTAGGCAGAGGCTTCTTCGCCGCCTTCTTCTTCTGCAAGACCGGCTGCCGGGGCAACGATCGTTGCGATCGTGAAGTCGCGGTCGGCGATAACCGGCGTGACATTCTTCGGCAGCTTAACGGCGGAGATGTGGATGCTGTCGCCGCTCTTCAGGCCGCTGAGGTCAACGGTGAAGAATTCCGGGATGGCATCGGCCGGGCAATGGACTTCGACTTCGTGGCGAACGATGTTCAGCACGCCGCCAGCCTTGAGGCCCGGGGACTTCTCGTGGTTTTCGAAGTGAACCGGGATTTCGACGGTGACTTCGGTGTTGCCGGAAACGCGCAGGAAATCGACGTGAACCGTGAAGTCACGGACCGGATCGAGCTGGTAGTCCTTCGGCAGAACCTTGATCTTCTTGCCACCAACGTCGATCGTTGCGATCGTCGTCAGGAAGCCGCCGGCGTGAATGCGCTTCGTCACCTCATTGGTGTTGAGAGCGATAGAAATGGGGGCCTGCTTGTCACCATAGATGACAGCGGGAATCAAACCATTGCGGCGAAGTTCACGGGCGGACCCCTTACCAACCCGTTCGCGCGCCTCGGCCTTTAGCTCGTAGCTTTCGTGGCTCATAGCTATTCCTTTCGAGGTGTTATCTGGAGAGCTCAGCCGGTCGGTCATATGCCGTATCGGTTGAACTGGAGGAAGGGCGTGCCCTGCCTCATCCGCATTGCCTCCAAGGGTGTCTGCGCGGACGCGTGGCGTATAATACAAAGTGGCCGCAGGCGCAAGCACCTCCGGAATGGGAGGGTTTGTGATGACATTGCCACGCTTGCCTTCGTGGCCGCTGGCCATTTCCATCAACGCCTTGACATATACCCTCGGCCTCTTCAACAGTCGAATTCAATCGATCAGGGTCAGAAAGAGAGGTCGGGCATGCGCTCAAGGTCTATCGCCGCCGCGGTTTTTTCCATGGGTCTCGCCGGCGCGTCACAGGCTGCCGACATCAACGAGCAGGGCGCCAACGATCTCCGGGATATCCTGACGCATTCGCTTTCGCGCGATCTTGCGCGCAGCGATTTCGTTACGGTCAAGCCCGCGGGTGACCAGTATGAGATCACCTACGACCTTGCGAAGTTCTTCGACAAGGTCAACTCCAGTGGGTTCTCGGTCACCGGTTTCAAGCCGCTTTCCCTGTTTGCTCAGCCTGTCGATCAAGGCCGCTGGCACCTGACGGGGAACAACAGCCTTGATATTGCTGTACATTCGCCGTCATCGGATATTGCCTATTCGATCGCTTCCAGCTCCTTCGATGGCATTTTCGATCCGACGATCGAGATGATGCGCTCGATGGGCATAAAGAGCGGCAGCGTGAAGTTTTCCAGCGTCGGCAGCGGTGCCAAGAGTGGCCGCAAGATCGACGCCACCATCGACGGCATCTCTTTCGCCCATACGGTTACCGACAGTAGCGAAGCGGGTAAGGTCGATCTGCAGGTGCAGGGCACGCTGCAGCGTTTGAACGAGCAGCTTACCTTGCGGCCACATGGCTCGCCCGTGAGCTTCAGCGCCGATAGTGTCAGTACGCGGGTGACGGCGACGAGCCTGCCGGCAAAGGAGCTGCGCGAACTCTTTCGTTTCTTCGTCCAGCACGTCAAGGCCAAGCAACTTTCGGAAAGCGGCAGCGAAAAATTCGAGCAGCTCGTGCATCGGGCTTTGCCGGCCTTCGGCTCCCTCAGCAAGACGGTGACTTTGAGCAATGCCGTTGTGGCGACGGACAAGGGCAAGGTCGGCGTCAAGCAAGTCGACTATAGCTTCAAGATGGATGGCCTGACCAAGTCCTCCAATGTCAATCTCGAGCTGCGCGCCGAACATTTCACTCCGGATGCGGACCTTATTCCGGCAGCATACGCGCCCTTCTTGCCTGAAACGCTTGATGTGCAACTCGGCGTGCCCAATATCAATTTCTCCGGTCTTATCGATACGGCCCTCGATGCGGTGGCGACGCGGGCGGCACCACTCTCCGGGGAACTGGTCAAGCGCACGATGTTTCCAAGTGGATACGGGACGCTTGAATTTCCGAAGATCAGCGCTACTTCGGGCGTCTACGACCTAGAGGTTTCCGGTACATTGAAGGGCTCGACCAAGGCGCACTCCACCTATTCGCTGCAGGCAACGATTCTTGCGCGCGATTTCGACAAGACCGTCGCGGCCATGCAAGCTGCTGCAAAAACGGAATCGCGTCTTAACAGCGTCTCTTTCAGCCTGATCGCGGCCAAGGGGTTTGCCAAGACCGACCCGGATGGCCGCCTGCGCTGGGACGTAACGATGGATGAGGATCGGACGGTGACTGTTAACGGGCAGGTGATGAAGAAGCCCTGATACGGCATAAGTGCGCGGGATGTCCCGCTGCATTGATAGAGTTTCATTCGAGAGGCGAATCGGCCCTTTCGAATTTTCACATTCTTTTTCCAGGGTATTGGGGGTGAATTATGCGTTTCAAAGCGGTTGCCGTGGCAGCTGTTCTTGCTGCGGGCGTGGCCGGTGCCACGCAGGCGGCGGATGTCAGTGAACAGGGTGCGAAGGATCTGTTTGGCAATCTGACCTATTTTCTGCCTGATGATATCGCCAAGAGCGGTGGAATTTCGGTAAAGCCGGTCAGTTCGCATTACGAGGTCACTTATGATCTGCGGGCATTGTTCGACAAGCTGAATGTCAGCGATTTCGATATCAGCGGCCTCAAGCCGCTGACCATGCTGGCAACGCCGCAGGATAGCGGCCTCTGGAATATCGAAGGTAACAATGCCTTCGATATCACGGCGCGTTCGAAGCCTGGCAGCGCCGCTGACATGGAATTTCGTTATGCCCTGGCTTCATCGAATTTCCAGGGTGTCTTCGACCCGGCGCTTCATTACCTTCGTTCGATGGATATGAAGGGCAACGGTATTACTTTCGCCACGAAGACCAGCGACGAGAATAGCGGCGTTCAGAAAAACGACGCCACGGTCGATAGCGTCGGTTACACTCTTTCATCCGCCGATAGCGGTGAACCGGGCAGGCTCGACGTCAAGATGAGCGGCAGCCTGCAGTCGCTCTACGACAAGATCTCGTCCGACGACACGACGCTCGGCGAAATCAAGGTCGCGGCGATCGACTTCGATGCCGGTGCGACCAAGCTGCCGTTGAAGGCGGTGAATTCCCTGCTGCACTTCGTTTCCGAGCATAAGGACCAGAAGACCCTTTCCGATCCGGACAGCCTGGCGCTCAAGGCGTTGCTGATGAATGCCATGCCGATTGCCGGCTCCTTCGAGGAGTCTATTTCCGCCAAGGACATTTCCGTGACGTCGCCATTTGGCGATGGCGGCCTTCAGAAGCTGGGTTACTTCTTCAAGATCGCCGGGCCGGCCAATGCGATGAGCGCCGATTTCGGCTTGAATGCCGAAAAGCTCACCCTGGCTACCGGTCTCGTACCTGAAGACTATATTGCTTTCATTCCGGATGCCGCGGATTTCCAGATACAGGTGCCGAACCTGAACTTTTCCGCCCTTATGGAGATCCTGCAGCAGACCGACTTCAACAAGCCGGAAAGCGATGCGGCCCTGGACGAGAAATTGCAGCAGGCCATGTTCCCGGATGGCACTGTGTCGATCAACTTTCCGAAGATCAGCGCCGTCTCAGGTCTTTATGATGTTGAGGCTACCGGCAGCATGCGTGGCTGGCTGAACGAGAAGGACCGCGTCTCGATGAAGATGACGGTACTTGTCCGCGATCTCGACAAGACGATTGCCGCCGTGCAGGAGTCAGCAAAGACGAAGCCCGATCTTTCCCAGCTCTCCTTCGGCCTGATGATGGCTAAGGGCTTCGCCAAAACGGATACGGATGGGCGTTCGCGCTGGGACATCGAGATCTCCGATGCCGGCGGCGTGACGGTCAACGGTCAGGTCATGAAGTAAATCAATCAGAAATCAGAATGCGATCATGTTTGTCCTGAGGCCGTTGAGCCAGCGCTCGATCTCTCTCCTTTGGGCCGGTCAGGTACTGGCGGCCACGGGTTCCGAATTCTACATGGTCGCAGTCGTCTGGATCGCGGCAGACTTTATCGGCAGGGATGCCGGATATGTGTCGGCACTGCAGTCCGGTACGCTCTTGTTCGGCAGTCTCTTTGCCGGCATCGTCACAGATCGGTGGCGTCACAGCACGACGATGATCATGGCTGACCTGCTGCGCGCCATTCTGTTGCTGATGCTGTCGTTTGCCGGTCTTCTGCATTTGATGAGCTTGCCGCTGCTGATGGTGCTTGCGGCATGCATCGCGTTGCTGACATCGACATTCGATCCATCATTGCAGGCGACGCTGCCGACGATTGCCGTGGACCCGGACGTTCGTCACGCAACCAACGGCCTGTTCGACGCGACGCGACGCATGGCACGCATCCTCGGCCCGAGCCTGATTGCCATCGTCAACGGCTTCCTGCCGAAATCGCAATTCTTTGCGGTGACGGCGGCCACCTTCCTGCTGTCGGCGCTCGCCGTCTGGCTGGCCGTGGCAAGGCTTCCCGCTGCGCCGCGGCGGCGTGATTTCTCCGGAATGGCTGCCGTTGTGGACGGCGTTCTCGGTGGATGGCGGGTGGCGCGGGGCCACGCGGCCATCCTCTATGGCTTGTTCACCAACCTGATGGGAAACATCGCCTGGGCAATGGGAATCCTGCTCGGGATGATCCTGCATCTGCGCGAAACCAGCGCCGATCCCCTGACGGATTACAGCCTGATGATGACCGCCTACGGCGTTGGCAATGTTGCGACCAATCTTATTCTCAGCAACATCAAACCGCGCCGGCCAGTTGTCTGGATTATCGCTGCCAAGCTCATTTTCGGTTCTGGGGTTTTCCTGCTGCCGCTGATGCACGACCGGATCTGGTTGATGGCCGTCGCGTGCTTTGCTGCGATCAACGGACCTTTCGAGAACCTCGCCATGCTGCATCTGATGCAGACGCGCAGCGAACCGCATCGTCTCGGGCAGGTTTATCGTCTAATGATGTGCGCGATCTTTACAGGACTTTTCCTGGCTTACCTGATGTCGCCGAGCCTGTTTGCCTGGTTCGGCATCGGTCCTTCGATCATGGGGGCAGGGGCTGCTGTCGTGATCTCCGGTCTCATCGGCATTGGCCTGCTGGCCTGGAGACAGACGCATCCGTCCAGGGCAAGGGTCGTCTGACGAGAGGTGAGCGATCTCAGTCGAAGAGGCTCGAGACCGAAGCTTCCTGGCTGGTACGGTTGATGGCTTCGCCGATGAGGCTGGCCGTGCTGATGACGCGGATATTGGGGGCCGATTGCACCGCCGTCGTCGGCTGAATGGAATCGGTGATCACCAGTTCCTTCAGCTTGGAATTTGCAACACGCGTCACGGCGCCGCCGGAGAGTACGCCGTGGGTGATATAGGCGGTGACGCTTGCCGCGCCCTTTGCGAGCAGGGCGTCGGCCGCGTTGCAGAGGGTGCCGCCGGAATCCACGATGTCGTCGATCAGCAGGCAGTCTTTTCCTTCGACGTCACCAATAATGTTCATCACTTCGGATTCGCCCGGGCGGTCGCGGCGCTTGTCCACGATCGCCAACAGACAGTCGAGGCGTTTGGCAAGAGCGCGGGCGCGTACGACACCGCCTACGTCGGGCGAAACGACCATGACGTTGCTGATATCGTAATTGGCCTTGATGTCACGGGTCAGGATCGGCAGCGCGTAGAGATTGTCCGTGGGGATATCGAAGAAGCCCTGGATCTGGCCCGCATGCAGGTCAAGCGTGAGAACGCGGTCGGCGCCAGCCTCGGTGATGAGATTGGCCACCAGCTTGGCCGAGATCGGCGTGCGCCCGGAAGCGCGGCGATCCTGGCGGGCATAACCGAAATAGGGGATGACCGCCGTGATGCGGCGCGCCGAGGAGCGGCGCATCGCATCGATCATGATCAACAGTTCCATCAGATGATCGTTGGTCGGAAACGATGTCGGCTGGACCAAGAACACATCTTCGCCGCGGACGTTCTCCTGGATTTCAACGAAGATTTCCTGGTCCGCAAAACGCCTGACACTGGCCTTGCCTAAGGGAACGTTGAGATAATTGCAGATCGCTTCGGCAAGATGCCTGTTCGAATTCCCTGCGAAAACCTTCATCTTGGCCCGCCTGTTACCAACCTGATAGCCGCGCTTTTAACCGCCTTGCTCTCGAATGCAAGGGGGAAGGGTGCGATACCTTTCATATTTGTGAAAAGCTTGTGGCTATCCACCGCTGGAATTGCGCCAGGAATTGAATTCCGACATGGTTTTGGTGGCGATTTTCTGCATGACGGCGGGCGGAACGGCCGTCCAGGGATCGCCGCGCTTCA
This sequence comes from Rhizobium sp. A22-96, assembly GCF_053521805.1. Classification (NCBI taxonomy): domain Bacteria; kingdom Pseudomonadati; phylum Pseudomonadota; class Alphaproteobacteria; order Hyphomicrobiales; family Rhizobiaceae; genus Rhizobium; species Rhizobium sp. A22-96. Next base: position 560,136 of record NZ_JBNWDQ010000002.1, on the reverse strand, counting down.
GTGGTGCGCTTTCTGCTCCCTGGATCCGGTGCACGCGATTGCCGGCATTATCAAGCACATCCCAGACATAGGTCACCGAGATCTGCGGTCCGTCCTCGAAGGCCGAGAGGTAACCCTTGAGGATATAACTGGCGCTGGCATCGCTGGAACTCTTGATTGTCAGGCCAAGCGAGCGGGCATCGGCGCCAAGTTGACGCGATAGCGGTGTAACGGCTTGGACGGGGGCGCCGATGATCGGCAGAAAGCGGATGCTGTTGCCGCCAGTTGCCGCTGCGGCCGGCGGCAGCGATGCCTGCTGTTGGTCGGGTTGCTGCTGCTGATCGTCGGCGGCTTGCTGCTGTTGTGGTTGCGGATCGTCCGAAAGCCGGCGGTCAGCCTCGCGCTGCTCGTCGGATTGCGATGTCTGTGGATCGGTCGGGGCGATGGAAGCGGTGCGGCCGTCGTCAAGCGGGCGCGAAGCATAGGGATTGGTGCCGTTCGACTTCAGCGCAGATGCCTGATCGTCCAGCGACCCGCCGCCGCCATAGCTTTGCGACTGATATGCCTGCTGGGAGGTCTGCTGCTGATAGCCGTAGCTGTCCTGTGTTCCCGGATAAGTCTGCCGGCGTTGCGGCGCGGTGGCCATCCGCTCGACATCCCGTTGAGTGACCGGGCTGGAGCTGACATCGCCGATCGCCTCGGGTGGCGTCAAGGCGTCCGTCGTGTTGCAGGCGGAGAGCGCGAGGCAAAAGCCGGCGACAATCAAGGTTGTCCTGACCAGTCCCATTTGCGCGATCCCTTCTCTTGACGGTCTCTCCGTTCAGGATCGCTATTTTACGCCACTAACGGTTAAGAAATTCGAGCGGGTGGCGGGAAAGCGCCTTGGGGCCTTGCGAGGTCGTCAGATAGGTTTGCCCGAGGGTCATGGCGGTGCCGCTGTCGGAGTCCATGATGATCATATGGACGAAGAGCGACATGTTCTCTTCGATCTCCTGCGGATTGCCCATGTGGAACATTTCGTGCTCCATCCATGAGGGTGAGAAGCGTGCGCCGAGCGAATAGCCGCAGGCGTTCAGCCGGTGTCGGGCAAGGCCGCGTTCATCCATGATTTTCGCATGCATATCGAAAACATCGCCGAAGGTGTGGCCAGGTTTCAGGATCGTTTCGATAGCCTGCAGCGTTTCCAGGCAAGCGCTGTAAAGTTCGCGGTGGCGATGGCTGGCGGTGCCGATGACGACCGTTCGCATCATCGCGGCATGGTAATGAGCGTCGACGCCGGCCCATTCGAGCGTCAGCTGATCTTCGGCGTCGAGTTTGCGCCGGCCGGATTTGTATCGGCAGAGCAAAGCCTCCGCGCCGGAGCCGATGATGAATTCGTTGGCGGGATAGTCGCCGCCGCCGGAGAAGACCGCGCCCTGCATGGCAGCCAAAATATCTGCCTCATCCGCGCCCGGTTTGATCAGGGACAGCGCGGCATCGAGCGCATCGTCAGCAAGAGCGGCTGCGCGCTCGATATGGGCGATCTCCGCCGTGCTCTTGGTCAGGCGCAAGCGGCTGACAAGATAGGAGGCGTCGACGATCTGGCCGAAGCTGGCGAGCTGATGGTCGAGCAGGCGGGCGATGCGGCCTGTCATGCCATGGGTGTCGTATTCCACGCCGATGCGGGTGCCGAGAAGATCCAGGTCGGCAAGCAATTCCTTGAGGTCGAGTGTCGGATCGGCATTGAGGCGATCGACCCAGATGTGAATGTCGGTAATGACCGAAGTGAGCTGAGCCTGACGCAGGTCGGCGGAGCGCGTCAAAAGCGTCATCGATCCATCGGCCTTGACCACCAGCGTCTGGAAGAAGCAATAGCCGAAGGTGTCATAGCCGGTTAGCCAGTACATGCTCTCCTGCGCGAACAGCAGCATGGCATCGAGCTTCTCCTCCTGCATCCTGGCTAGCAACCGAGCCAGGCGCGCGTCGAATTCGCTGCGTTCGAAATGCAGGGCCATATTAGCTTGCCTCCCCGATGGCGATGGCTGAGATCTGCCGGCCGTAGTCCGGCTCCTTCGCATGCGTCGTGCGGCGATAGGAGAAGAAGCGGTCGGGGTCCGGATAGGTGCAGAGGTCAAGGCTCTCTGCCGTGACGCCGGCCTTGCGCAGGCGATCGACGGTAAGCGCCGGCAGATTGAACATTGCGTGACCCGCCCGTTCCGAAGGCGCAAAATATCGGGCGTAGTCGGGGTCATGAGCCAGAAAGCGGTCGATGAATTCCGGTCCGACTTCATAGCTTGCCTGACTGATGGAGGGGCCGAGGCAGGCAACAATCGCCTCGCGCCGCGCGCCGAGGGCCACCATGGCGTCGATGGTGTTTTCAAGTACGCCGGTCAGTGCGCCCTTCCAGCCGGCATGGGCGGCGCCGATGACCCGATTGTCCGGATCGGCGAAAAGGATGGGGCCGCAATCGGCGGCAAGAACGCCGAGCGCGATCCCTGGTGTAGCGGTCACCATCGCATCGGCCTCGGGGCGATTGCCGTTATAGTGCTCATCGACCATGACGACATCGGGGGAGTGGACCTGATGTACGGTGGCAAGCCGCTCCAACGGCAGGCCGAACCAATCGGCGACGCGCCGGCGGTTTTCCAGCACGTGCTCGCGATTGTCATGCGAGCCGAGCCCAACATTCAATCCCCGATAGAGGCCTTCGGAGACGCCGCCGGCGCGGGTGAAATAACCGTGGCGAATGCCGGTAGCTTCTGCGGCGCTCAGCAGCGTGCTTGCAATGGGTTTCGGCAACTGGAGCGTCCCTTGATGTCTGGTTTGGCTTGTCGTGCGATGGATAACGCAGCCGCGGCGAAGCAGTTCGATTTGGCGGCGATGTTGGCCCAGCCCGGCGCGGGCTGTCAATCCGCAGTATGGAGGGTCAGTCAGGCGACGGGACGAAAGGGCAGGAGGTCGATCGCCGGGTTTGAGACGGCCAGCACCTTGAAGAGCTCTCCCATCTTGCCTTCGCCCGCACCCGCAAGCCGTTCCACAGCGGCGCGAATATTCTCCTGCGTTGCCGCATCCTGATCACGGCCGAGCGCTGCCGCTCGTTCCAGCAATCCTAACCCGACCAGGAAATCTCCCTGGTGACAACATCCGTTGATATGCGTGCCGGATGCCAGCGCCGTTTGCGCCAGATGTTGGAAATCCACATGGCTGGTGAGGTCCGCTTCGCCCGGATGCTCCAGTGGCGGGTCATATTCATGCATGCGTACCGCCTGCAGCGTGTCTCCAAAGCCCGTCGTCATATGACCGTAGTCGATGGCGAGCGCCGTACCGCCTTGGGCTTTCAGCCTATCGCAGATCGTCGTCATGACAGCCTGGCGGGCAGGTGCGGTTTCGAAAATGGTGCCGATCGGCGGCGGGCCGCCTTCGGGCAGAAGAGCAGGATCGAGAGTTGCGACGCCGGCGGTGAAACTCAATTCGTCATCGATGTCGAGCCCGACCGCGCGCTCGCGAAAGCCATTGGCGGTGCGCACGAATTGGCGGATCGGGATGGCGTCGAAGAGCTCGTTGGCGGCGAGCAGGGTAAAACCATCCGGCACGTCGCCGAAATCCGTATGCCAGGAGACCTTCACGCCATGTGCGGCGAGGGTTTCCCGCTGAAATTCCTGCAGCCGCATGCTGGTTTCCACCAGATGCACGCTCATGGCATCATAGAGTGGCGGTGCCAGCTTGCCGATGACGCGCAGCATGTCCGACATCATCGTGCCGCGACCAGGCCCGATCTCGACCAGACGCACATCGGATGGCGCTCCGTGGCGCTGCCATGCATGCACCATGAAGACGCCGATCATCTCGCCGAAGAGCTGGCTGATTTCGGGAGCGGTGACGAAGTCGCCGGACTGGCCGAAGGGCTCACGCGTTTTGTAATAGCCATGCACGGGATCGGCGAGACATAGCGAAAAATAGTCCGTAATGCTCAGTGGCCCGTTGGTGCGGATGATGGCTTTGATTTTTTCACCGAGCGCCGTCGTCATTCGTTGCTTTCGCTAGTGCACGGCCTTGGGAAGCTTGGGGGCTTTCGAAGCATCATGCGATATCAATCTTCGTCTCAAGCCGTCTGTCCGGTTACTGCCTGACGACGGGCGCGGATCACGGCCCAAAGGCCGATAGCGACCATAGGCAGCGACAGCACCATTCCCATCGTTAGCCAGTTCGTGCCGAGGAGATAGCCGAGCTGCTCGTCAGGTTGACGGAAGAATTCGACAAAAATACGCGAGAAGGCATAGCCAATCACAAAAATGCCACTGACCGTGCCGGGCTTCTTGAGCGCGAAGGCCCAGCGCGTGAGAATGAAGAGAACGAGGAAGAGGATGATGCCTTCGATACCGGCCTCGTAAAGCTGGCTTGGATGGCGCGGATCGGGGCCTGCGGGGCAGACGCCATTATGGGCCGCGATCACATGCGGGCTGCAGAATACCATCGCCCAGGGCACATCCGAGACCCGGCCCCAAAGCTCGCCGTTGATGAAATTGGCGATGCGACCGAAAAAGAGCCCGATCGGCGCGACGGCGGCAACGATATCGAACAGGCTCCAGGCCGGGATATTATTGCGTCTTGCGAACAGGAACATGGCGATGGTCGTGCCGATCAAGCCGCCGTGGAAGGACATGCCGCCGTTCCACACCTCGATGGCGCGGATCGGATTGGCAAGGACCGGATCGAGATCATAGAACAGGATGTAGCCGATACGGCCGCCGAGGACGATGCCGAACGCCACCCAGAGGATGAAGTCATCCAGATGCTGGCGGGTCATCGGAGCGCTGTCGTTCAGCCAAAGCTTGCCGTTGTCGACCAATCGACGCGCATAGAACCAGCCAAGCAGGATGCCCGCCACGTAGGCAAGCCCGTACCAGTGGATCGAGAGCGGCCCTAGTGAAACGGCAATCGGATCGATATCCGGAAATGGCAGGATGGCGGCGAGATTGGCGGATGTCAGCAAGATCGTCAGGCCCGTTGCAGCGTGATTCCCAAAAGCACTGCGCCTTTTCGGGACAGGAATATTTTAAGTCCAAATGTGCGCGGAACATGGCGCTCGCTGTCGAAACGGTCAAGTCGATTATTGATATGCCCGTTATCGTGGGTCCGGTTGTCCCCGTCCTATCTCAATTTGCTTGCATCGGCCCCTTGGAAATCCTACCTCAACACTATCTGGCCCCGTATCGATGCCTGCTGGTTTTAGGGGCTGACGGCCGCAAGGAGATTGCTATGAGCACTGGACCGAACCGTATCCTGGATGAATTCGCCAAGCTGATGACCGACGCTGCCGGTGCTGCCCAGGGCGTGCGCCGCGAGGTTGAGACCGCTTTCAACGCCCATGCCGAGCGCTGGCTCAACAGCATGGATATCGTCAAGCGCGAGGAATTCGAGGCCGTTCGCGAAATGGCGATCAAGGCGCGCGACGAAAACGAGGCGCTCCTTGCGAGAATCGAAGCGCTCGAAGCCAAGCTTGCCTCCAAGGGCAAATAAGCTGCAATCTTCCACTGCAGATCGGCGCGGCACCCGTTTGCCGCGCTTTTTTTATGCGAAAAATTTCATTTGTTTTTCCACCTGTGGACATAGGCAAAAAAGCCAATTGCCAGAGTCGGTTATGACTCCCTTCTGAATAGGTGCGACAACCGCTGTCCACAGCGCCGTTTCCAAAATCGCCGTTCAGGGGCTGGCAGGCCGGGCATGCCGCTATACACTGATTTTAAATGATGATTCGAAACGGACTTGGTAAGCTCCGGGCAGGGTGGACGCGTTAGTCTGGCAGCCGTTCAACATCATCCCGAGGATGTTTCCGGGGTAAAGCGGGTTGCGTTATTTCAGTGTTGAACCACGGGAAAACTGCATTCGTTCCGGTCAAGAAGGTGCTGCATGAGCCTTATGGAAATGGAAGTCGAACGACAATCGAATCCGGTGGACATGATCGAGTTCGTGGCGGCCAACAACGACTGGTCGTTTGAACGGTCAGGCGAAGACGAGCTTGCCATGACGGTCGAAGGGCGGTGGACCGATTACCACGTGTCTTTCTCGTGGATGGAAGAATTCGAGGCGTTGCATATCGCCTGTGCATTCGACGTGAAGGTCTCGGAGCCCCGCGTCAACGAGGTCATCAAGCTGCTGTCCTGCATCAACGGGCAAGTGCTGATGGGCCACTTCGATCTCTGGCGGCAGGAAGATATCGTTATTTTCCGCCAGTCGCTGCTGCTGTCAGGCGGTGCCGAGCCGACGAACCGACAGGTGGAAGTGCTGCTTTCCAATGCGCTTGACACCTGTGAGGCATATTATCAGGCTTTCCAGTTCGTGGTGTGGTCCGGCCTCGATGCCAATCGCGCCATGGAAGCGGTGCTGTTCGAAACGGTAGGCGAAGCGTGACATGACAGGCCAACAGTCCGCCAGTGCTTTCGCATCCTCCGGGCCGATCTTGCTGATCGGCGCCGGCAATATGGGCGGTGCGCTGCTGACAGGATGGCTGAAGAACGGGGTGCCGGGATCGTCGGTCATCGTCGTCGATCCCAATCCGTCCGAACCGATGCGGAAGATGATTGCGGATGCGGGCGCCAGCCATGTCACGGGCGTTCCTGCCGGCGTGACGGCGGGTGTGCTCTTCATTGCCGTCAAGCCTCAGCTGATGGATGCCGTGCTGCCGCCATTGAAAGCTACGGTAGGTGATAATACCGTGGTCGTATCGATTGCGGCAGGCAAGACGCTCGCCGCGCTCGAAGCGTATCTCGGTGAAGCAGCCATGGTGCGAGCCATGCCCAATACGCCTGCCATGGTCGGGCGCGGCGTTACCGGCGCTTTTGCGAATGACAGGGTTGCCGAATTTCAGAGGCAACTTGTCCAGAATCTCCTTAAAGTATCCGGCCCGGTCGAGTGGGTGCCGGGAGAGGCCGATATCGATTCGGTAACCGCTGTCTCGGGCAGCGGTCCCGCCTATGTTTTCTATCTCGTCGAATGCATGGCGGAGGCTGGCCGGAAGCTCGGCCTGCAGGCGGACCTCGCCATGCGGCTCGCACGGGAGACTGTCGCGGGGGCTGGTGAATTGCTCCATCAGTCCCCCGACGACGCAGCGCGTCTGCGCCAGAACGTCACGTCTCCCGGCGGCACGACCGCTGCGGCGCTGGGCGTTTTGATGGCCGAAGACGGCATGCAGCCCTTGTTCGATGCGGCGCTGGAAGCGGCTCGCAAGCGGGCGCAAGAGTTGGCCGGCTGAATTCTACGGGGAAGGCGGAAGCATGACGGAAGAGATCACCTATGGCGATTTCGAACGCGTGGATATTCGCGTCGGGACGATCATCGAGGCTGAGACCTTTCCGGAAGCCCGCAAGCCCGCATACAAGCTGCGGATCGATTTCGGACCGGAGATCGGCATCAAGCGTTCCTCCGCGCAGATTACCGTGCACTATACGCCGGAAACCCTTGTCGGGCGACAGGTGCTTGCCGTGGTCAATTTCCCGCCGCGCCAGATTGGGCCCGTGCGTTCAGAAGTTCTGACGCTCGGATTCGAGGATGAGGCAGGCGCGATCGTTCTTGCCGCCGTGACGCATCCGGTGCCGAACGGCAAGAAGATGATGTAAGACGCATTCCTCCACGGGAATGAATGGCTCAATGAATATCCCTTGATAGCGGGTCGGTCAGGCTGAAGTGGATAAATTCCGCTTCGAAGCCTTCTCGCTGTGGCGAGCAAAAGGCAGGGCCGATCGACAGCTCCTCCAGCGTTGGGTCGAACCAGGCGAGCCTTGCCATGCGCCATTCGTCCATCCTGTCGGTGCGATACTGGATGAAGAGTGCGTCGCCGTTGCGTGTCACCCGCGCGGACATGGCGTCGAATTCATGCTCCAGCCGAAAGGCCGACCAGTCGGAATTGCCATTGGTGACGACGACGCTGAAATGCCTTGCGCCATCGGTATATTCGATCCCGCATTTCATCCAGTGCCTGGCATCGTGGCGGATCATCAGGCCTGCCTGATCGTAGAGTTCACGGTAATGCCCGATGAAGCTCACCTCGGCGGTAAAGTCACCCCGGCGCGGCTTTCCGAGAAAATGACCGTCGTCGCGATGGAAGCCGTAATAGGTTTCCTGCCAGAAATCGGTCTTGTTGCCTGAGCGTACGAATAACCGACCCTGGTTCATTTCCCATGCCGGCGGCGCGTTCAGCCAATGCATGCAATCGATGTCGATCGACATAGGGCCTTCTCCTTCAGGCTGGAATGCGGATGGTGGCGCGCAGGCCGCCGAGCGGACTGTCGGATAGCGTGACGTTGCCGCCATGGCTGCGGGCGATATCGCGAGCAATGGCCAAGCCGAGGCCGGTGCCGGATTTGTCGAGATTGCGGGCAGAATCCAGCCGGAAGAACGGCTTGAAGACATCCTCTCGCGCCTCGGGGGGGATGCCCGGGCCATCGTCGTCGAAGATGATCGTCAGCCACTTGGCGCTATGCTTGGCCTCGATACGCAGGCTTTTTGCGTAGCGGCGGGCATTCGTGGCAAGATTGGTGACAAGTCGGGTAAAGGCATTCGCACGGACGGAAATCTCGTCGTCACCGTCGATGGTGAAGTCCATGGATTTGCCGTGCAATGTGAAGTCCTGCCGAATCCTCTCCAGGATGTCGCTGAGCTTGAACTGGCCGACATCCTCCTCCGCTTCGCCGCGTGCAAAGGCCATATAGCCTTCGAGCATGCTCTGCATATCCTCGACATCCTCGTTGAGGCCGGCCAGATCGGGATTGTCGCTGGCAAGAGCGAGCTGGAGCTTGAAGCGGGTGAGCACCGTTCGCAGGTCGTGGCTGACGCCTGACAGCATCGCCGTGCGCTGCTCGAGTTGTCGCTCGATGCGCTCGCGCATCAGGATGAAAGCAAGGCCGGCGCGACGAACCTCGTCAGCGCCGCGCGGAGAGTAGTTCTCCAGACGCTGCCCCTTGCCGAAGCTCTCGGCGGCGCGGGCCAACGCCAGGATCGGCCTGATCTGGCCGCGCAGGAACAATACGGCGATGCCGATGAGAACCAATGACGTGCCGACCATCCAGAGGATGAAAATATGCGTATTGGACGCATAGGTCTGGCTGCGCTTGGCAAAGACGCGTAGCACCTTGTCGGGCAGTTTGACCCGGATCTCGACCAGGCTGGAGTTTCCAACCGTGTCGATCCAGAAGGGCAGGTTGATCTGATCACGGATCTCGTCGCTCAGAATGCCGTCAAGGATCGAGAAGAATGGCTTCTCGCGCGGAGGCGGCAATTCGCCGCCCGGCTCTATCGAGATGCTGAGGTCGAGCTTCTGGCGCGCGATCTGGGTAATAGCGGAGAAGTCCGCGTCCTGCGGATAGGTCTGGATGATGGCGATGATCGCGGCGATATCGCGAGTGGTTGCCATCGACAGCCGCTGCGTCACCATTTGCCAGTGACGTTCCATGAACACGACGGTAACGACGGCCTGGAGGATGATCATCGGCAGGATGAAGATGAGCAGCGAGCGGGCATAGAGGCCAGTTGGCAACACATATCGACGCATCCAGCGCGAAAGCCACCGCAGCCCGTTCGATGGCGTGTGATCCTGTTCACGTCTGATCGAATCGAATGCCACCATTGCCGCGGACCCTTGGAACCGAACTCAGTCTATGCTCAGACGGTAGCCAATGCCACGTACCGTCTGTAACCAGATAGGGTTTGCCGGGTCGTCTTCAATCTTGCGGCGCAGCCGATTTATCTGCACATCGATGGTGCGCTCGCCGACCTCGGTGTCGCCGCCGATCAGCTCATGGCGCGGGATGGTCTCACCGGCGCGCTTGGCAAAGAGCAGCATGATTTCCTGCTCCCGGTCGGTCAGGCGGATGAGTTCCGCCGACTTTTTCAGCTCCTTGCGGGTCAGCGAAAACGTATAGGGACCGAACATGACAAGCTCGATTTTCGGGGAATCGGCCGGGGTGTTGCGGCGAAGGATATTGTTGACGCGCAGCACCAGCTCGCGCGGATCGAAAGGCTTCGGGAGATAGTCGTCGGCGCCGGCCTCGAGGCCGGCAATGCGGGAATCGGCTTCCGCAAGCGCCGTCAGCATGATGACGGGGATATTCTTGATGGCCCGCAGGCTTGCCGTCAGCTCGATGCCGGATTCGCCGGGCATCATCACATCCATGATGATGAGATCGAAATCGAGCCCTTCAAGCTTGCGACGCGCTTCGGCGCCGTCCGCCGCCGCCGTTACGCGAAACCCTTTCTCCATAAGGTAGCGATTGAGAAGGGCGCGGATACGCGTGTCGTCATCCACAACCAAAAGATGTGCCGCATCGTCCGAAATAGCTGTCTTCGTCGTCATTCGATCCGTCTCAATCCTGCCTGTTGATGGAAATGATCCATTCCGCGCCAGCCTTATGCGGCTGGAACCGTCGTCACTTCTCGGTTTGCATTCCCCTCAGGAAACGTTTCACGCTTTCGCGCGTTGCTTCCGATGCGCCTTCGAATGCCCGTTCAATACGGCGCGATTGCGGCTCGGCTAGCGCCAGCGCCAGATCGCGGCCCGCTTGCGTGGGATAAAGCTTGCGTTGACGCCGGTCCTCGGGACCGGCGACCTGCCGAATATAACCTGAATCGATCAATTGTTTTAGAACCCGCGCCAAACTCTGTTTGGTGATCTGCAGTGTTTCCAGAAGGTCCGCAACGGTCATACCGGGTTCGCGGTTAACGAAATGGACGACACGGTGATGGGCTCGGCCAAAGCCGCTCTTGACGAGGATCTGATCCGGATCCGATACGAAGTCACGGTAGGCGAAGAAAAGCAGTTCGATGATCTCGAAATCGATGATTCCCGCGTTCTGCATCGGCGTTGCCAGCAACTCCGCCTTTGTCGCGTTTTGGCTCATCTGTCGTGCCACCGTAGCATTTCCTTTTTATCTTGGACCGTCTGGGAAACTTATGCAAAAATATGTCAGCTTTATTGACATTTTTATGCTATCGGCTGCTTCCGCACAATGCCGCATACCTGGAACGGGGTTGCCGTTCGCGGGAAATTAGATGCGGCCTTGCAAAAACTTTAACATCGCTGAATTCCCTGGCGCCTCGCGGATGGTGCGCAAGGAGAACAGCAACGGTCGACATAATGTAAAGTCGCCCCGCTGTTATACATGGCTCCTGCCGGCCAGGTGACGGAAAAACCAGTATCTCCCGCAAATTGCATTGCATCGATGCGGGATCATAAGCCGGACAAGCAGTCGGTCGTCAGCCAAGGAGGACTTCCTCTTGCCTCATGCAAGGAGCGCCTGCGGGAGCATCGAAGTCACAGCTTTTCAAACAGGACCTGCATATGGATACGCAAAAGCCGAGCGTGCATGTCGCTCGGCTTTTGCTGCGTATGATTTTACGACTTGCGGCCGAGAACCGCGCCAACGATTGCCGAGAGCACGCCGCCGGCGATCAGCGATGATATGCCTTGTGCCACGAGGCCCGTGAGGGCTTCACTGCCGATCAGATTGAGGATGACCCCACCGCCAAGGCCGCCAATGGCGCCCGCAATCGTTCTGGCGATAAGATTGATGCCGTCCTGCTTCAAAACGGCGCTCGCGGCGTTGCCGCCGATCGCACCGGCTATCAGCTGTGTGATGATAGGCCCTAGACTTTCCATGATTGCCCTTCTCCCATAGTTCCGGAAGACGCTTCCGGATGCCCTCTCGTCGCGTCCTGGATCGGTGCCAGGGAGCGGCGATAATCCTCACTGATATTAGGATTACATCATGCACCAGACGGTGGAAATAGAAGGGCAACTCAAACGGGAGAAATTCGCAATAAAAGCGGGGGAAATCCGCTCCTTAGGCATGCGGCCGGCTAGCCGCACGCGAATTTTGCCATCTTGCTCGAGTTCCGAGCCGAATCAGCGATAGACGTAAACGATCCGTCGCGTGCCTGGATCAACCAGGACCGGTTGGCGGTTCACCTCGACATAGCTGTATTGATAATCCGGAATGCGGTGCACCTCGACGCTTTGCGGCAGTGTGGAACCGACCACTACGTCGCCGTCCAACTGGACTGTGTCGACGGGATTGTCGTCGATGTAGCCCCGGATATTGCCGGGCGGCGTAATGGCAACGACCTTGTCGCCACTCTCATCAGCGGGGCCGAGCAGTTCGTCATTCGGTCCTGGCTGTGCGGCTTGCACGCTGCCTGTCTTGACCGGGTCAGTCTGCTCGTAGGTAACCGTGGGAATGCCGAGATCGTCACGATGGTCCTGAACGACGACAGAGGCGCCGTTTTGCTCGACGTTGAGATACTGGGCATAGACCCAGCCGCGCATGCCGTTAACATCTACGCGGCACCAGCGGCTGCCTTCGACACAGCCATCCAGCGTCGCTTCGGAGCCACGTGTTGCGACGCCGACGGTTGGAAACTCGGCACCGGGGCCTGAACGGACTTCGATGTCGCTGGCGGTGGTTGCAGCCATTTCCGCCTGCGCCAGACCGGCGCTGCCGACAAGGACAAGGCCTGTCAGCAGCAGATTTCTCTTCAAGGACATTGGTTCTCTCCTTCTGCCTTAAAAGACGTATCTCAACGCTTCGGACGCTTCAGTGTTCCGATCCGCACGGTTCGATCCTGACGCTTGCTGAGAGGACGGTCAGGTAACCGTAAGAATTATTTACCTATTTCCGGAATCCGTAAGGTGGAGCTCGCGCGAGCGCGGCACTTTGAGGGCGCTAGGGGCTGTTTTGCCCGGAGTTTGCGGCTATACCGGCAGCACGACGATCCAAGAGACGAGGCGCTTCATGGGCATGCTCCAGGCCGGCATCATTCCGGTGACCCCTTTCGAACAGAATTGCACCATCCTGTTCGACCCGGATACCAAGGAGGGGGTGGTGGTCGATCCCGGTGGCGATGTCGACGTCATCCTGCAGACGGTGCGTGAAAATGGTCTGACCTTGAAGGCCATCTGGTTGACTCATGGCCATATCGATCATGCCGGCGGTGCAGATGAGGTGCGCGAAGCGCTTGATATCGAGGTGATCGGCCCTCATGAGGATGACCGGTTCCTGCTGGAAGACATCGAAGCCAAGGGCAAGATGTTCAACATCGATGGCGTGCGCAATGTGGTGCCAGATCGCTTTCTGAAGGACGGCGACAAGGTTTCCTTCGGCGAACATGAATTCGAGGTGTTTCACTGCCCAGGTCATGCGCCCGGCCACGTCATATACGTCAATCGGAAGCAGGGCTTCGCACATCTCGGCGACGTGCTTTTCAGCGGCTCGATCGGCCGCACGGATTTGCCCGGCGGCAACCATCAGCAGCTGTTGGATTCAATCCGCGACAAGGTCTTCCCGCTTGGCGACGAAGTCGGCTTCATCTGCGGTCATGGTCCGGGCAGCCGCATTGGCGACGAGCGTCGCACCAATCCTTTCCTCCGCGGGCTTTGAATCAAAAAGCGCCGCTCAGGGGCGGCGCTCTCTCGATCTGGTCCGATATGTCTGATCAATCGGCCGTGCAGAAGTGACGCATGCCGTCAAAGCCGACATAGGTGCCGCTTTGGCCGTCAAAGCTTCTATAGCGGTCGTAGCAATAGCGCATCCATGCAGAGGACCACGGACGCAGGCCGGAAACCGGCGGTGGAGCATAGTAGCTGACATCCCGCTCGACATAGACGCGGCGCGGCGCCGGGCGATAATAATAGGGCGGAGGAGGGGCGTCATAATCAGGTTCGACATAGACCGGTGCCGGCTCCACATAACGTGGCTGGCTGGCGATCGCCGAGCCGACGATCAGGCCGGTGGCGAGACCGGCGGCGCCGAGCGCCCAACCATCCCGGTTGCGGTGACGCCAATATTCGTCCGCTGAAGCGGCACTCATGGACGTCAGCGTCAATGCTGCAGCCATGGCGGACATGACGAGCGATTTGCCGAGTATGGTCATTGGTCTATCCTTCAACGAAAACGGGACAACTATTATCCCCGTTGTTTCATGTCAGGCAGACTAGATGCGATAAGCTGAATGCAGACTGAATGATAAAAACCCGGCATCGCTGCCGGGCCTCAACTCGAATGATAGCCGTAAGACGTATCAGCCCGCAATCTGGAGATTGACGGCCTTCGGTCCCTTACCGCGGCGATCCGGTTCCGTGTCGAAGCTTACTTTCTGGTTTTCAGACAGTCCTGCCAGGCCGGATGCCTGAACCGCAGAAATATGTACAAAGATGTCTGCTCCACCTTTGTCCGGCTTAATGAAGCCAAAGCCCTTATCGGTGTTGAAAAACTTTACAGTGCCAGTCTCGGCCATGCCTAAGGTCCCTTTTCTCTCTGCCCGCCATCCACACGGGCAGCACTACTGTATTGCCCTTGCGGGCGCTTGCAGGCAGTTCTCGCAATTTGAAGGAAAAGGTCCCCTATACCTCGGCTTGACCTCGATGCGATGTTTGCCACCCCGCGTCTTGACCAAGCTGACCGGAATATTAGCGTTTCCGGCGCGCAATTCTATTAGGACTTCCCATGCTCTAAAAATGCCCGAACATCGTTGAGAGTGCTGTGTTTATTGGGAATTGGCAAGCAAAAGTTTTTTAACGTATCGGGAGGAGCACAGTCCTGTAACGCGATGATGTTATGGCGATTCGCAAATTTTCCCACGTTGAAACAAGTTTCTAAGGGTTTTGCATCGTTGGCGATATAATTTTGGCGAAATTTTCCCAAATCGGCCGCGATCAGCGCACGTTTTGGATTGTTCGAGAAAATTTCAAAGAGGGTGGCCGCAAACAGCCATAGCGTGCATTTCGGGCCGCTTTCATGCCGTTGCGCTGCGGCGGCGAACGATTTCAGGCACCAGTTCCACCGCGAGCATGGCGGTGAACATCAAGGCGCAGCCGGCATAGCCGAGCGGCCCCATGGTCTCGCCGAGCAGCAAAGCGCCAAGTGAGGCTCCGAACAGAGCTTCTGAGGAGAGGAAGATCGCCGCCTGCGGGGCGGTCGTGTAACGCTGGCCGATAATCTGCAGCGCGAAGGCAAGGCCGGATGAAAAGATGCCGACATAAAGGATTTCGCCGAGTGCTGCGCGGATGGCGGCCACGCTGATCGGCTCTGTGGCGGCGGCTACTGCCAAAGCGAGGACGGCGGTGACTGCGAATTGCGTGGCGGAAATACCGAGGGGCCGGCCGGTTTCGTTGACAGCAGAGCCGGCAAGCGTGATCTGCGCGGCCCAGAACAGCGCACAGATCACGGTGAGGAAATCGCCGATTGTCAGATGCGACAGAGATCCGCCGGACAGGAGATAGATGCCGCCGAGCGCCATCAGAGCCGCCGGCCAGATGATCCAATGGGGAGACCGGCGCAGGAAGACGACGGCGATCAAGGGTACGAAGACGACGTAAAGGCCGGTGATGAAGCTGGAGTTCGTGACGGTTGTGGTCAGGAGCCCGAGCTGCTGCGTTGCGGCGCCGCCGAACAGCGCGACGCCGATCAGCACGAAGGAGAGCCAGTTGCGACGCGTCAGCGGCTGCGCCGTCTTTCTATTTTCCATCCACACGAATGGGAGGACGACGATGGTCGCGACGGCGAACCGCAGACCGATGAACCAGAACGGTCCGATCGACTTCATTGCTGTCGATTGCGCGACGAAGCCTCCGCCCCAGATTGCGGCAGCCAGCAACAACAATAAATTCGCCTGTATGCGAGACATTTGCATCCTACGGGAGGGGGAATGATCTTCATGACCGTTAGCAGTTGCATTTGGCCGGAGCAAGGCCGAAAGGTGCCGGCGATGGCGAGCCACATGCGCCTAGTTCATCGCTCTTGAAACTCTCAAAAGCGCGCCATCATTCTCGTCCGTCGTGATCAGAAGCGCACCGTCGGGCGCGATAACAATGTCGCGCATGCGACCGAATTTATCGTCGAACATGCGTTCCCGCTCGGTGATCTTGCCGCCGGCGTCGCGTTCGAGACGAGACAGCAGCTGGAATTTCAGCGCCGTGACCAGCAGGTCGCCATTCCATTCCGGAAACATCTTGCCGCGATAGACGGCAATGGCGCCGGGTGCGATCGACGGATCCCAGTAGAAGAGGGGCTGTTCCATGCCCTTCTTCGCCGTGCCGATGCCGATCTTCGTTCCGTTGTAGTTGACCCCATAGGAGATGACCGGCCAGCCATAGTTCTTGCCGGCTTCGGGCGTGTTGATCTCGTCGCCGCCCTTCGCGCCATGCTCGGCCGTATAGAGCTTGCCTGTCGCCGTATCGAAGGTGATGCCCTGCGGATTGCGATGACCCTTCGACCAGATTTCCGGCAAAGCGCTCTTGCCATCCTTGAAGGGATTGTCGGCGGGAATGCTGCCATCCGCCTCGATATGGATGATGGAGCCTGCATCGTCATGGAAATCCTGTGCGCGATCCTGCTCGCCGCGATCGCCGAGGCCGACGAAAAGGCTGCCATCCCCGGCAATGGCGATGCGTGCACCATACTGGATATTGCCGCGCGACAGCTTGTTCATCAGGAAAATGCGCTTCACCTCGGTCAGTTGCTTCTCGTCCTGTGAAAGTTTGGCGCGGAAGACGGCCGTGCCGCTACCGCCGTCGGCTGCTATCGAAGCGGTGAAATACAGAGTTCGGTTGCTGCTGAATTTCGGGTCGAGCTCGACGTCCAGCAGGCCGCCTTGTCCGCGGGCATAGACCTCCGGCACTCCGGCAATCGGGGCTGACACCTTGCCATCGCGGATCAGGCGCATTCGGCCGGGCCGTTCGGTCACAAGATAGGTGCCATCCGGCAGCACTGCGACCGCCCAAGGATGTTCGAGCCCGGTGGCGATCGTTTCGACTTTGACCGCTACTTTCTGCGTCTTGATGGTCTGAGAGGTTTCGGCAGATGCCGCGCCTGTCGACCACAGAGCTGATGCCACCAAGGCAATCGCAAATCCTCCTGGACCAAAGCGCATGTTCTCAACTCCCCCAATATAGCCGCTTTCGCAACGTGGGGCGGCCGACCCGGCGTTCAAGGAGAGGCGTGTGGTCGATAACGCCATTGTGTTCGTAAACGTGGCGTCTCCATG
Source organism: Rhizobium sp. A22-96 (assembly GCF_053521805.1). Taxonomy (NCBI): domain Bacteria; kingdom Pseudomonadati; phylum Pseudomonadota; class Alphaproteobacteria; order Hyphomicrobiales; family Rhizobiaceae; genus Rhizobium; species Rhizobium sp. A22-96. The sequence goes on along the minus strand of NZ_JBNWDQ010000002.1, from coordinate 543,147 downwards.
TTTCTCCGGTCGATCCAGACGGAGGGCAAGGCGCCGATGCGTCGACCCGATCTGTGTCGACAGGCTCGCGTGAAGTTCCGGATATGGGAAACTGTTTGATTTTTATCGGAAATTTCAAGGCTCTTCAGAAACTGAATCAGCTGCTTCGCAAATTGATTCAACGTCGAGGGATCGGCGGGATGGCGCATGACGATGCGGAGGTCATGCGCGGCCCTCCGCCGGCACCTCAAGGTCGGCTGAAGATGGTGCGAAAGACAGCGCCGGAAAGCCATGAAATAAAGCCACTGTGACGCCTTTGTGCTTGAAACCTCGGCCCATATTCGACATAGAGCTTAGCGCAGAAATCTGGTCCACAGGCTTTCTGCCCATTTCAACCGAATAGGACCGATCATCATGGCCTTTCTTGCCGACGCTCTTTCCCGTGTAAAGCCTTCTGCCACCATCGCCGTTTCCCAGAAAGCGCGCGAGTTGAAAGCAAAAGGACGCGACGTGATCGGCCTCGGCGCAGGCGAGCCTGATTTCGATACGCCGGATAATATCAAGACGGCGGCCATCGACGCGATCAATCGCGGCGAGACGAAGTACACGCCGGTTGCCGGCATCCCGGAACTGCGCAAGGCGATCGCCGCCAAGTTCAAGCGCGAGAACAATCTGGATTATGCCCCCGAGCAGACCATCGTCGGCACGGGCGGCAAGCAGATCCTGTTCAACGCCTTCATGGCGACGCTGAACCCCGGCGACGAAGTCGTGATCCCGACGCCTTACTGGGTATCCTATCCGGAAATGGTGGCGCTTTGCGGCGGCACCCCGGTTTTCGTCGCGACGACGCAGGCCAACAATTTCAAGCTTCAGCCGGCCGACCTCGAAAAGGCGATCACGCCGAAGACCAAGTGGTTCATGTTCAACTCGCCGTCCAACCCGTCGGGCGCTGCCTATTCGCATGACGAGCTGAAGGCGCTGACGGACGTGCTGGTCAAGCATCCGCATGTCTGGATCCTGACGGACGACATGTACGAGCACCTGACCTATGGCGAGTTCAAGTTTGCGACGCCGGTCGAAGTCGAGCCGAGCCTCTATGACCGCACGCTGACGATGAACGGCGTCTCGAAGGCCTATGCGATGACCGGTTGGCGTATCGGTTACGCTGCCGGCCCGCTGCAGCTCATCAAGGCCATGGACATGATCCAGGGTCAGCAGACCTCGGGTGCGACCTCCATCGCGCAATGGGCTGCCGTCGAAGCGCTGAATGGTCCGCAGGACTTCATTCCGCGCAACAAGAAGATCTTCGAAGGTCGCCGTGACCTCGTCGTATCCATGCTGAACCAGGCAAAGGGTCTCTCGTGCCCGGTTCCGGAAGGCGCTTTCTACGTCTATCCGTCCTGCGCCGGCCTGATCGGCAAGACGGCTCCGACCGGCAAGCTCATCGAGACGGACGAGGATTTCGTGTCCGAGCTGCTGGAATCGGAAGGCGTCGCCGTCGTGCACGGTTCTGCCTTCGGCCTCGGCCCGAACTTCCGCATTTCCTATGCGACCTCGGAAGAGCTGCTCGAAGAAGCTTGCCGCCGTATCCAGCGTTTCTGCGGCGCCTGCAAGTAAGCAGTTCTAAGACTAGTTAAATGAAAAGCCCGCCAGAGATGGCGGGCTTTTTGTTTTACGGGCCTTGATGCTGGCTCATCAATTGATTCAAGCGCTTCGCGATCTGAATCCGCCTGCCGTCTCAAGCCTTTGAAATCAGGGTCAAAGTCCGAGCGTCGTCAGCATGATGAAGGTGGCGAAGAGGATGAAATGGGTCATGCCTTCAATGGCATTGGTCTCGCCATCGTTGAGATTGATGGCGGCGACGATCAGCGTGATCATCACCATGACGGTCTGCACTGGTGACATCGCCATGATGAAGGGTTGACCGGTATAGAGTGCGATCGCCTCCATCACAGGCACCGTCAGGATGACGGTCGAAAGCGAGGCACCCAGAGCGATGTTGACCGTCGCCTGCATGCGGTTGCGCAGCGCCGCGCGCAGGGCGGTCAGGATTTCCGGGGCTGCCGATATTGCCGCGACGACGATGGCGGCGATGGCTGGTGGTGCGCCGGTGCCTTTGAGGCCGACATCCATGAAACCCGACATGAATTCCGCGAGTGCACCGATCAGCACGACGCCGATCAGGATCGTGACGATCGACGTGGTGGTGGACTCATCTTCGTGATGCTCTTCGGGTGCCGAGAGCTTCTTCTCGGTGCGCGGATAGCTGTAGCTGAAGAAATAGCTGTGCTTGCCGACCTGCATGCGCAGGAACAGCGCGTAGAGCGCGATCATCGCAACGATGGTGAAGGCGGAATAGAAATGCCATTTCGCTTCAGGGATGAATTCCGGCACGATCATCGAAATGCCCATGGCCGTCAGGATCATCACGCCATAGGTTCGGCTGGAATCGTCGTTGTAGGGTTGCTCGCCATGCTTCAATCCGCCGAGAAGGGCGGCAAGGCCGAGGATGCCGTTAATGTCGAGCATGACGGCCGAGTAGATGGTGTCGCGGACCAGTGTCGGCGAACTCTCTCCGCTCATCATGATGGCAAGGATGATGACTTCGACGGCAACGGCTGCCAATGTCAGGATCATCGTGCCATAGGGGTCGCCGACTTTTGCCGCGAGGTTTTCGGCGTGGTGGGCAACGCGCATGGATGCCAGCACAATCGTTGCGATCAATGCCGCCGCCGCGATCATGGACGCGGTCTGCCCCATTTCCAGCACGGTGTGCTCGACGGCATAGGCAATGACGGCGACCGCCAGCGCCACCAAGAGTGCTTTTTCCTGTCTAAACCAGTTTGATGTGATCACGTTCCCAACCTTTGCGCCGATTCCCGGTTGCAATCTAAATCAATGATTTTTCACATCAAGCGCGCATGTTGGGGTGAAATTTGCAGTCGAAGCCGTTTAATGAAATACTAACGGGATAGGTCTGCCCAACTAAAATGTCGCGGCATCCTCGAAATCTGTCTGAGATGCATGCGGCCCGCCGGCCATGTCCGGCCCCAAAGCCTTGGCAGATGAGCAGGAGGATCTGGATGATCAAGGTCGTTTACGAAATCGTGCCGCATGACGGCGGATGGGCGTATCGGTTCCGGGATGTCTATTCGGAAGCGTTTCCGTCACATTCGGAGGCGGTGGAGGCCGCCAGGATTGTTGCGGCCGAGCAGCAGGTCGGGGGTGACTCTGCGGAAATCAGCTGGCAGGACGAAAGCGGCAAATGGCATGAGGAATATGCCGATGGCGGCGACCGGCCAGAAACGGAAGTTATCGATGGCCAAATGCATTTCCCGCCCATTGACACGGCTCCCGGCGCTTAGCCTTGCGATGCGCGCAATGCCTTCTCGATGATTGCATCGACGAGGTGCCGTTTCTCGGCGGTATAGCGATCGCCATCTTGCCGGTAGTGTTCGGCTAGCCCCTGTTTCAGCGTGGAATAGGCGGCCGTGTCGTCAGGATGCGATCTGAGTTGATCGCGAAAGATCATTCTTCGTTGATGCGTCTGATTGTCGGGCGGGCAGAGATAGATGCGTTCCGGCGGCGTGCCGCCTCGCAGCATGAATGCCCAGACATCATCATCGTAACGATTGCCGCGCGGTTCGTAATTTTGATCCAGAAACCGCTGCGTCGCCGGCGTTATATCGTCGGAATGACGAAGAATGATATCGATATCGACAAGCGGCTTTGCCGCCAGACCGGGAATGGATGTGCTGCCGATGTGCTCGATTGTCACCGCATGGGGTGCTAGTAATCGTTCGAGCTTGCCGCGAATGCGTTGAAAGGCCGCCGGCCAGTCCGGATCATAAGGCACCAGTTCGACGACCGTTCCCTTTGTCACGATCGTCTCCCATCCGTACCACCCTTGACGTAATCCAGCAGGCCAGAGACCAATGCATCGAAGGTCACGCGGCAGCGTGGCGACGTTTTCAGGTTTTCGTGCATGACGACCCAGGTGTCGAGCGGAAGTTCGATCTCGGGCAGAAGGCGCACGAGGTCAGGGTCGCGTCTTGCCAGGGGTATATGGAGAAAGCTGATGCCGAGCCCTGCGCGAAGCGCATTATGCTGGGCAATGGTATGGTCGGATCGAAAGGCGAGGGTTATGCCGTCGAAGATTGGATAGCGCTTGCGCATCATCCTGATATAGGCCGTCTGGCGGTCGAACCCGATCAGCTTGTGCCGCTGCAGGTCATCGATGCTCTCGGGCGTGCCATATCTTTCAAGGTATTTGCGGTGGGCGAAGAAACCCAGAGGGATTATGCCGATATGACGGGAGAGCAGAGCTTCCTGCGCCGGCTCGACCATGCGAACCGCGATATCCGCCTCGCGCTGCAGTAGATCCTCCACCGCGTCGGATGCGGAAAGTTCTATGATCAGCTCGGGATAACGGGCCTGCAGTTCGGCAAGGATCGACGGCAGCACCTCGGCGCCGATGACTTCGCTGGCGCTTATGCGTACCGTTCCGGTTACCTTGTCGCGGGAGCCTGACGCAGCTCGCAGCAATGCGGCCGTCGTGCTTGCCAGTGTCTCGGCATAAGGTTTCAGGACAAGAGCCGTATCCGTTGGCAGGAGGCCCTGTTGCGAACGCGTGAAAAGCTCGGCGCCGACAGCAGCTTCCAGCGCGTCGATATGGCGGCCGATCGTAGGCTGGGTGAGGCCCAGATCACGGGCGGCGGCCGACAATGAACCTTGCTGCAGCACGGCAAGAAAGGTGCGGTAGAAATCCCAGCTCGGTTCAGACTCAGCCATACATTTATGTATATCATATGCAGATTTTTTGGCAATTTCGTTTATGTCGGGCGAAAGGCATAGTCAGCTCATCGAAACCGATGGAGACGACCATGAGCAATCAGATAGAAAATGCGAAGACCGCTTTGATACTCGGAGCAACCGGTGGCATCGGCGGTGCCGTTGCCGAGGGACTTGCCGCCCGCGGCTGGCACATCCGGGCGCTGACCCGCGATGTAGCGCAGGCGGCTCGCCGCCAGCCAGACTACGACTGGATTCAGGGCGATGCCATGCTGGTCGGAGATGTCTTGAAGGCCGCGGCTGGAGCCGAAATCATCGTACATGCCGTGAACCCTCCGGGCTATCGCAACTGGGGTCAACTGGTGCTGCCGATGCTCGATAATACCATTGCGGCGGCAAAGAGTGTTGGCGCGCGGATCGTGCTGCCCGGTACGGTCTATAATTTCGGTCCCGATGCCTTTCCGAATGTGAGTGAAGACAGTGCGCAGCGGCCCAAGACCCGCAAGGGCGCCATCCGCGTGCAGATGGAACGGCGCCTGAGAGCGGCGGCCGAGCAGGGCGACACGCCGGTCATCATTGTTCGCGCCGGCGATTTCTTCGGCGGGTCGCGTGCCAACAGCTGGTTCTCGCAGGCCATGGTCACGCCGGGCAAGCCGGTCAACTCCATCACCTATCCCGGCAAGGCTGGTCTTGGGCATCAATGGGCCTACCTGCCTGACGTCGCCGAAACGATGATCCGGCTGATCGAAAAGGGCGACGAGCTGCCTGCTTTCGCCGTCTATCACATGCGCGGTCACTGGGATGGCGATGGCAGGCAGATGATCGATGCCGTGCGGCGTGTGCTTGGGCACGCGGTGAAGGTCAAGGCGTTTCCCTGGATCATCGTGCCGCTGGCTGCCCCCTTCGTTCCGTTCATGCGGGAGCTGCGCGAAATGAGCTATCTCTGGAAGGTGCCGCTGGAGATGAGAAACGACAAGCTGGTTGCTGTTCTCGGCGAAGAACCGCATACGCCGATCGACGAGGCCATCAAATCGACGCTTGCAGCAATCGGCTGCCTGCCGGCAGCATGAGCCGACCGTCAGGCATTGAGTTCAGTAAAGGCGATACCGGCAACGGTGAAATCCGAATCCGCATTCTTGGTGTCGCCATCGCTCAAGAACCACGTTGCCGAAAGCCCCGCATAGGCAATGATCCATTGTAGAAGGCGCTTCGGCTCGAGGCCGGCCTCGGCGCAGATGATCGGCAATTGCCGTTGCAGGCGACCCGGCTTGGTGACGGTGGGCAGCTCGGGATTGCAGAAGATATTGGCGAAATCGAAACCGCGCTCGCCATAGACCCGCTTGGGATCGATGGCGAGCCAGCCGCGGGGGCCGAAATCGAGAATGTTCTCGTGGTGAATGTCGCCGTGCAATATGGTCTGGTCGCGTTGATCCGCCAGAAGGCGCGCGGCCACCTCGGCGCAGGCGGCGAGCATGCCGCCATGGATGCGCGCCGCTGGTTCAAGCTCCCTAAACCAGAGATCCAGGGGGACCAGATCCGACGGCAGCGGCTTGGCCTTGCGTGCATGCAGCCGCGCAGCCGTACGACACATGATCCGGCTTGCCTCGTCGTCTTCTCCCTGCATCGCCATGGTAAGCAGGGAGCCTGCCCCGGTCGCCCGCTCCATAAGGGCTGCATCGTCGTCATGTTCGTAGACGAAGGCTGCGCCATCGCCGTCCCACCAGCGCAGCACGCGGTTGCCGAACTTCTCGTCGACATTTTGCGCGACTTTCAGCATGACGGGCTTATTCCGCCAGATGACGGGAAGAAGATGGCTCGAATGGGTGACGATGGGATCGCCGTCCGGTATCAGCGACCAACGATGGATATAAGGATCAAACATATATCGGCTTTGCTATGTGTGGGTGCTAGGACTTCGAGGCGGTATGCCTGCTTAATTCGGTTGTGCCCCACCTGTTTTCAAGCGCTAAAATAGAAAAACCCTCGCGAGGCATCGTCGCGAGGGTAGTGTGTTGCGTCCGGTATCGTTCGGCGGGTTCGGCTATGCGCGAAGGCGCTGCCTGAAGCGATGGATCGGAACTTAGGCTGCCTCGTCCAGCGCCGGATAATCGGCATAGCCCTTGGCGCCGCCGCCATAAAGCGTTGCCTGGTCCCATGTCGCCAGCGGAGCATTTTCCTTCAGGCGATGGACCAGGTCCGGATTGGAGATGAATGGCTTGCCGAAGGCGACGACATCGGCCTTGCCGCTGTCGATGGCCTCGATCGCCATTTCGCGGGTGTAGGCATTGTTGACCATCCAGCCGGCCTTGCCGCCTGCGGCCTTATAGGCTGCGTGCAGAGCATCGTAATCGAAAGGCAGGAAGTCGCGCTTGCCGCCGGTCTGGCCTTCGACGACATGGATATAGGCGAGGTCGTACTTCGCCAGGCCCTCGACCACATAGGTGAAGAGCGGCTGCGGAGCCGGATCGCTGGCATCGTTGGATGGCGTTACCGGCGAGATGCGGATCGCCGTGCGGCCGACGCCGATTTCCTTCGTGACCACATCAAGCACCTCGAAAAGGAAGCGGGCGCGATTCTCGATCGAGCCGCCATATTGGTCGGTGCGGTCGTTGATATCGCCACGCAGGAACTGGTCTATCAGGTAGCCATTGGCAGCGTGGACTTCGACACCATCGAAGCCGGCATCGATCGCAGCCCGGGCTGCCTTGCGATAATCCTCGAGGATGCCGGGGATTTCCGAAGCTTCCAGCGCGCGAGGCTCGGAGACATCGGCAAAGCCGCCGGTGCCGTCGCTGTTGACCAGGTAGGTCTTCGAGGTTTCAGCGCGCCTGGAGGTGGAGGAGACCGGCTTGCCGTCGTTCGGCTGCAGCGTGGTGTGGGAGATGCGGCCGACATGCCACATCTGCACGACGATCTTGCCGCCATTGGCGTGCACTGCGTCGGTCACTTTCTTCCAGCCGTCGAGGGCTTCCTTGGTGTAGAGGCCCGGGACGTTGGCATAGCCCTGACCCTGATGGGTGATGGCCGTCGCTTCGGTGATGATCAGGCCGGCGGATGCGCGCTGAGCATAGTACTTGACGTTGAGTTCGTTCGGCACGGCATTCGGGGAACGATTGCGCGTCAGAGGCGCCATGACGATGCGGTTGGCCAGGGAGATATCGCCAAGCTTCGTCGGTTCGAACAATTTTGTCATGGGTTATCCTTTCTTAATCATGGGGGCGGGAGAAGAAGAGGGGTCAGGAGGAGGCGAGTGCCTCGCCCTTGGGGCGTGTGGCTGCGAAAGTCAGCAGCACGGTGATGAGGCCGAGGATCGCCATGGCGGAACCGGCAAGCGGTACTTGCGAGAGCGAAAAGCCTTGATCGATCACAACGCCGCCGATCCAGGCACCGAGTGCGTTGCCGGTATTGAAGGCGCCGATATTGATGGTTGAGACCAGGTTTGGAGCATCCTTTCCAAAGGTGACGACGCTGATCTGGAGAGCCGGGACGGCTGCGAAGGCCGCTGCTGCCCATATGAACAGCGTGATCTCGGCGCCGATGAACGAGTGCATGGTGACGCTGAAGATTGCCGATGTTACCGCGATTGCGATGAAGACACCTGCAAGCGTGGTGCCGAGGCGCCAATCCGCAAGCTTGCCGCCGATCAGGTTGCCGATCGTCAGGCCGACGCCGATCGAGAGCAGCGTCCAGGTGACGGTTCTCGGCGAGACACCGGTGACGTCGCGCAGCATCGGGGCAATATAGGTGAAGAGCGCGAACATGGCGGCGGAGAAGAACACGGTCGTCAAGAGCGACAGCCAGAGACCGGTGCCGCGCAGCGCGGAGATTTCGCGGCCGAGATTGCCTTCCTGCACTTCCTCACCCTTCGGCAGGACGACGATGAGGCCGACGATCGAAGCGACGCCGAGGAGGGAGACAATCCAGAACGGTGCGCGCCAGCCGAATGTCTGGCCGAACGCCGTGCCGAGGGGAACGCCGAGGACATTGGCGAGCGTCAGGCCCGTGAACATCAGGGCGACGGCGCGAGCCTTGCGATCTTCCGCGACCAGGCTTGCCGCAACCACCGAGCCGATGCCGAAGAAGGCGCCATGGCAAAGGGCGGTGACGATCCGGGCGAACATCAGCACCCAGTAGCCTGGGGCGATGGCGCAGAGGAGGTTGCCGAGGATGAAGAAGCCCATCAGCATGATGAGTGCCGAGCGCCGACGCAGGTGGGCGGTGGATACCGCCATGATCGGCGCGCCGATGGCCACAGCCAATGCATAGCCGGTCACCAGCCAGCCGGCTTGGGGAATGGTGACTGAGAGATCCGAGGCCACTTCCGGAAGCAGGCCCATGATGACGAACTCGGTCGTGCCAATGGCGAAAGAGCTGAGCGCCAGAATGAGGAGCGCAAGAGGCATGTTCAGAGTTCCTTCTGCATGGCTTCGAGGAAGGCCGCGATTGTCTCTTCGTTGCGCTTGTAGAAAATCCACTGGCCCAGACGCCGTGTCGTCACCAGATCGGCGCGGTGCAATGTGCTGAGATGCGCCGACACGGTGGATTGCGACAGGCCACAGCGCTCGAACTGGCTGGCGCAAACGCCGAGTTCCAGCGGGTGCTCCTGTGTCGGGAAGTGGGTCTGCGGATCCTTGAGGTGGTTGAGGATTTCGAGCCTGGCCGGGTGGGCCAAAGCCTTCAGTATCTCGCTCTTGTCCATGGTGTTTACCGCGTGAATATCGAATAATGACGATATATGTATCGATGGTTTTCGATATATCAAGGCCAGCGCAGGATATTATTTCTTGCAATGCAACAAGAATGGCTGCTTAGAAAATGGGCAAAAAAAGAGGGCCACCGGTATAAACCAGGGCCCTTATAGGTGTGAAGGTCAAAACCTCCAGAGGGGAACAGCCAATGCGGTGGAACTGGGAGGAAAAGCCACCATGTGCATCAGCTGTGTGCGTTATGATGCTAATTTGTGCAGTGCGCAATGCTTTTTTGTGCATGGCAGTTATGCGTTTGCGGGCTCAGCGCCAAAAGGGCAAAAAAAAGGGCCGCCGGAGTAAACCAGGGCCCTATAGGTATGAAGGTCAAAAACCTCCAGAGGGGAACAGCCAATGCGGTGGAACTGGGAGGAAAAGCCACCGTGTGCATCAGCTATGTGCGATATGGTAGTTAAATGGGCAGGCTTCAACTCTCATTTGTGCATATCAGATATGCGTAATACGCGTGGCTGATATATTAGACATAAAAAGAGTTCGTTATCAGTGGCTTACCTTCGGCTAGAAATTCCAGTTGCGGGCCTTGGCGACGACAAAATCGCGGAAAACCTTAAGCTTAGCCGCGTTTTTCATCTCGTCAGGATAGCAGAAATAGGTATCGAAGGATGGTACGTCCGCATTGATGGCGAGCTGGATGAGGCCCGGGTCCCGGCCGACGATATAGTCGGGCAGCACAGCGATGCCGATGCCGAGCAGGCAGGCGCGTTTGATCGACGTCTGGCTGTTGATCTGCAAATGCGGCATGCGCTTGTTGTCGGAGGAGCGGCCGGCGATCTCCAGCCAGTTCACATCAAGCAGGTAATTCGGTGCCGGCTCGCCGAAGCTGATGATGCGATGCTCGTCCAGATCCTCTACCGATTGCGGCTCGCCGTAACGGTTGATGTAGGAGGGGGCTGCATAGACATGCATGTGCACGGTGAAGAGCTTGCGCTGGATCAGATCCGACTGCTGCGGCTGGCGCAGGCGGATGGCGCAATCCGCATGGCGCATGTTCACATCCAGCTCCTCGTTGTCGAGGATGAGCTGGATCTGCATATCGGGATAAAGCTGTAGGAACTCCTGAATCTTGTCGGTCAGCCAACCCTGGCCGAGGCCGACCGTCGTCGTCACGCGCAGCTTGCCGCTCGGCTTGTCGGTCGTTTCGGTCAGTTGCATCTTGACCGTTTCGAGCTTCAGCAGAACGTCGTGTGCGGTGCGGTAGAGCAATTCGCCCTGTTCGGTCAGGATCAGGCCGCGCGCATGGCGATGGAAGAGCTTGATGCCCACATCCTGCTCCAGCGCGCTGACCTGACGACTGATGGCGGATTGGGAGAGATGCAATTTATCAGCCGCATGCGTGAACGAACCCGCTTCGGCAGCCGCGTGAAAAATACGCAGCTTGTCCCAATCCAATGGCATGCCGTTTCCCCTCATCGGCTGCTTCACTCCGCAGCCACGGCGACGGGCATGTGCCCGGTCAGGTAGCGTTCCGCCTCAAGCGCCGCCATGCAGCCCATCCCCGCTGCGGTGATCGCCTGTCGGAACGTATCGTCGGTCACGTCGCCGGCGGCATAGATGCCCTCGACATTGGTCGCGGTCGAATCCGGCGCGGTCCAGAGGTAACCATTGTCCTTGAGTTTCAGCTTGCCCTTGAAGAGTTCGGTCGCCGGCGCATGGCCGATGGCGACGAAGACGCCGTCAATCACCATTTCGGTGATGGCGCCGGTGCGCGTGTCGCGCAGGCGCGCGCCAGTGACAGACGGCGGCATCGGCGGCTTGGCCGGCGTGCCGGTGATCTCGGCGACTTCGGTGTTCCAAAGAACTTTGACATTTGCCTTGGCGAACAGGCGTTCCTGCAGGATCTTTTCAGCGCGGAAGAAATCGCGGCGGTGGACGACGGTCACCGACTTGGTGATGTTGGAAAGATAGAGCGCTTCCTCGACGGCGCTGTTGCCGCCGCCAACCACGATCACATCCTTGTTGCGATAGAAAAAGCCGTCGCAAGTGGCGCAGGCGGAAACGCCGAAGCCCTGGAAGTGCTGCTCGCTCTCAATGCCGAGCCATTTCGCCTTGGCACCGGTCGCAATGATGAGGGTGTCGGCGGTCCAGACGTCACCGCTGTCGGTGTGGGCGACGAAGGGGCGCTTGCTGGTGTCGACTTCGGTCACGAGGTCGTTGACGATCTCGGCGCCGACATGCTGGGCCTGCTGCAGCATCTGCTCCATGAGCCAAGGGCCCTGGATCGGATCGGCAAAGCCCGGATAGTTTTCGACATCCGTCGTGATCATCAGCTGGCCGCCTTGCTCCAGGCCGGCAATCAGAACCGGCTTCAGCATTGCGCGGGCCGCATAAACAGCGGCCGTATAGCCGGCTGGGCCGGAGCCGATGATGAGCACCTTCGTGTGGCGGGCAGGCATAGTCAGTCCTTTCAATTCAGCGATCGGGAAAACCGCGGCTTAAACGCGTAAAGCAGGCGATTTCACGATCCGCCGCTTCATTTATGATTGCCTTATGCATTTATTCAAGGGCAGCCTTGCATTACTAACAGGGCAAATCTGCTTTGTGTAAGAATCGGTTACCCAGGAGAAACTTTCTTGCGAATTTTCCTGCCTTATATAGAAGCTGGCGAGGGGGAATTAAAGAAAGGCAATAAAAGTGCTTCGCGCTGAACTCGATGCCATAGATATCAAGATTCTGCGGGAACTGCAGCGAGACGGACGTATGACCAATGTCGAATTGGCCGATCGCGTTGGCATTTCCGCGCCGCCTTGCTTGCGCCGGGTACGCAAGCTGGAAGAGGCTGGTGTTATCGAAGGCTATCACGCCATGCTGAACAGCCCGAAGTTGGGTTTCGATCTCGTGGCTTTTTGCATGGTCGGCCTCAAGCATCAGTCGGAAGCCAATCTCAAGGCCTTCGCCAGCGCGACGGCGGCCTGGCCACTGGTGCGGCAGGCATGGATGGTCTCCGGCGACAGTGATTTCCTGCTGCATTGCGTGGCCGAAAATCTCACCCGATTCCAGGACTTCGTCATCGAGGTTCTGACGGCGAATGAACATGTCGATACGGTGCGCACGATGCTGACCATCCGCCAGGTCAAGAAGCTCGGTCTGGTGGAGCTGTAGGCGGATGGCGGATCGGCCCTGGCATAGAGCGCTGATCAAGCCCGGGGTGCGTCTGTTGCTAGGCGGTTCGCGGGCGCATGTGCAGGACTGGTTTCCAGGGCTCAGCATTGTTCGCAGCCAGAATATCAGCGAAGTGGTTTATCGCGGCATCAAAGTTGCCAATCTTGCCGGGATGGATCGGCTGCGTGAGCGGGCCGGTGAGACAATTTATATCGTCGGCTCAGGCCCATCGATTCGTGACAGCGACATTAGTGGCATGGAAGCCAACAGCGCCATTCTTTTGAACGGCGCCATAGGGCTGATCGGTGAACAGATCACTGAGCCATTGGCGATTGCGGTCGAGGACGAACGCTTCGTCTGGCGGCACATCGAGATGATGCGCAAGAAGATCATGCCGGGTTCACTCTGTCTGTTTTCCGTTGCCGTGTTGCGCGCACTTTGCGAGATCGACAAGGGATGGCTGGCGGACAAGACGATCATTCTGATCGACGACATCCGCAAGCCCTATGGCGCACGCCGCCGCTCACTGGATGATCTCAAGAAGCTGCAATATGTGCGCCTGGATGCAGAGGGTTCGGCAGGTTTCTCGCTCTCGCCGGATCGCGGCGTTTTCCTCGGTGGGTCTGTGGCGGTATCGGCGCTGCAATTTGCTCTCTATTGCGCGCGACAGACGATCGGCTTTGTCGGTATCGATATTTCCAACGATCGCGAACCACGCTTTTACGAGACCCATGAAGACATGGCATTTTCCGGCATTGCGCGGGCCGAGGGTCGTATTGTCGAGCATCTCGTCTTCGCTCGGCAAATCGCCGCTGAACGCGGCGTTTCCTTCGTCAATTATTCGCCTGTCTCGGCGCTGCTGAAATATGATTTCGGTTACGATGACAGGTTTAAATTGCGGGATTGAGGCTCATGCGCTGGCTGAAACTCAAAGGCTCCGATGCCAAGAAGCTGACCATTGAGCCGCCTGAGGCGGGGGCAGGGCGCCATGGCATAGCCATTGCCGCCTGCGTCAAGAACGAGGCTCGCTATATCGAGGAATGGGTGCGCTTCCACCAAAACGTCGGCATTCGTCACTTCTATATCTATGACAACGGCTCGACTGACGACACCTGCACAATCCTCCGTGGCCTTCTGAATGCGGAAACGCTGACGATCATCCCCTGGGCCGGGCGAATGCGCGATGCCGCGACCGCGACGCTGCTAAACGGACAGGTCATCGTCTTCGCGCATGCGATCCTCAATTTCGGCGGCGACTATCGCTGGATGGCCTTCATCGACGTCGATGAATTCCTGCTGCCGAAACAGGGGCGGACGATAGAGGAGGCATTGAAGGCGGTCGGCGATTTTCCGAATGTTTCGCTGCCTTGGCACATGTTCGCCACCAGCGGCCACGACACGCCGCCTGATGGGCCGTTGACGCTGAACTATACTCTGCGTGGCGCCGATCCGATGACTTCAAAGGAAAACGTCAGCAATTTCAAATGCATCGTCGACCCATGTGAGGTGACCGAGGTCAGCGTTCACCAGTTCCAGACACGCGTTTTCGGGGATCTGACGGCCAATGATGCCGGCAAGCGCTTTACACGGCGCGGGCGAAAGGCGCCGGAGTTCTACTCGAACCAGTTCCTGCAACTCAATCACTACTATACGAAATCCCGACAGGAGCTGATGGAGAAGCTCGAGCGCGGATGGGTCTACGACAGCAGCGCGACCAAGTATGGGGACAAAGTTCTGTCCGTCGTCAAAAGCATTGAGGAAGATGTGACGGAGGATCGTTCGATGATCGATTTCATCGAACGCTATGCCATCGATCTCGGCCGCTGACGTCTCCGCTCAGCCGTTGGTGGCGAGCATCTGGCGATAGATGTCACCGATAGCCATCGCTTCTTTCTCCAGCGCGAATTCGCTGCGTACATGGCGCACCGCATTCTCGCCCTGGCGGAGCGTTTCCTCCGGATCGGCGAGATAGAAGGCGATAGCCTTGGTCAAAGCATCGCCATCGCCGGCGGGCACGACGGTGCCGGTCTCGCCCGGAATGATCATTTCCGCATAGGCGCCGGCATCGGAGGCGACGACGGCGGTGCGGGATGCCATGGCTTCGAGCGGGGTCAAGCCGAAACCTTCGTTGCGGGAAGGGGCGACATAAAGGGTCGCGCGGCGGTACCAGGGCTTGATATCGTCGACCTCGCCGAGAAAGCGGATGCGGTCGGCAAGACCGGCATCGGCGACCAGCTTCACCAGTCCATCGCCGAAACCGCGATGTTCCGCCGTCACGCGGCCGCAGACGACGGCGGTCCAATCGGGATAGTGCGGCAGGAGCTCGATCATCGCCTTGACGAAGAGATCGGTGCCCTTCTGATGCCGCACGCGGCCGAAGCAGCCGATCAGATAGTTGCCGGGCAGGCCCGTGGCGGCCATGCGGTCGTCGCGAGTTTCCGGAGGATGAAAGCGATTGAGATCGACGCCATGCTGGATCACAGTATGCGGCACCTGCAGAAAGCTGCCCGAGCGCGTGCTGGTGGCGATGACCGCATCCATGCGGCGGATGAGCCAGCGCGTATAGCCGGTGTGACGGCGCTGGGCGGCCGACGTGAACACAAGCTTCAGACGCATGCGCAGCACGGAGCGAAGAAGGAGGCCGATCAGCATCTCGTTGTTACGGCGAGCATGCCAGACGCGCACGCGATGCCGACGTGGCCTCGTCCAAAGACCGGGAAGTCTAAGCCAGCCGAGCTTGGGAAGGTCTTCCGGCAGGCCGGGACCGAGCGTGGCAATATGGTAGCCAAGCTCGATCTGCTTCGGGATCAGCTGCACGATCGTGGAGGTAACGCCGGAGAGCCGGCGTTTGAAATTCGTCGCTATGATCTCGATCTCGCGGAGATCGGTGGCATGCGCTGAATTACGATCGCGCACGGGCGATCAGCCCCAGGTAATGGAGAGGATTTCGTAGCCCTTGGCACCGCCGGGCGCGTTGACCTCGATCGAGTCGCCGACTTCCTTGCCGATCAGGGCACGCGCGATCGGCGAAGAGATGGAAATACGGCCTGCCTTCACATCGGCTTCCTGGTCGCCGACGATCTGATAGATCTTCTCTTCCTCGGAATCCTCGTCGATGAGCTTCACCTTGGCGCCGAACTTGATCTTCGAGCCGGACATCTTGGTGAGGTCGATGACTTCGGCGCGCGCCGTCAGGTCTTCAAGCTCGCCGATGCGGCCTTCATTGTGGCTCTGTGCTTCCTTGGCAGCATGGTACTCGGCATTTTCGGACAGGTCGCCATGGGCGCGCGCTTCCGCAATTGCCTCGATGATTCTCGGGCGCTCTTCCTGCTGACGCCAGCGCAGTTCTTCCTGCAGCTTGACGAACCCGTTCTGCGTCATCGGTACCTTTTCAACCATTTTCCTTGTCCTTCAGTCTCTGCGCAGCTCTTCCGCACACACAAAAGAAAACAGGTTCCGAAGCGGTACTTCGGAACCAGTAGAGCCATTATTTTGTCATCTATAGCAGATTGCGTCCGCCGATTTCCAGAAAATTCGATGCTTTAAGGAACGCTGCCCAAGGCTCGCGTCGACTGAAAGCGGATCGCTGGCGGTTTGCGGCAAGCTGTCATTCACAACCGTTACGCCAACCGAATGAAGCCGCGACGAATATGAGCCGACTATTATGCCGACATTCGCCGCGGCCTAAATTAGCGCTTAGAAATAGCTCTGCAGCGGCCGAACTTCGAGGCTGCCGGCCTTCAGCGCCTTGATGGCCATGGCAGCGGCTTCGGCGCCGGCCATGGTCGTGTAGTAGGGCACCTTCTGCATCAGCGTCGCCCGGCGCAGCGATTTCGAATCCGAGATCGCCTTGTTGCTGTCGGTCGTGTTGATAACGAGCTGGACCTGGCGGTTGCGGATGGCGTCCTCGATATGCGGACGTCCCTCAAGCACCTTGTTGATCTTCGTCGCGTCGATGCCATTCTCCGCCAGGAAACGCTGGGTTCCACCGGTGGCCAGCACCTTGAAGCCCTGTTCCGTCAGCATGCGGATGGCGGGCAGGACGCGCGGCTTGTCGTCGTCGCGGACCGAAACGAAGACCGTTCCGTCACGCGGCAGTTCGACGCCGGCGCCGAGCTGCGACTTGGCGAAGGCCAGCGCGAAATCGGTATCCAGACCAATGACTTCGCCGGTCGAGCGCATTTCCGGTCCGAGCAGAATGTCGACGCCGGGGAAGCGGGCGAAGGGGAAGACGGCTTCCTTGACCGCAATATGCTTAAGCTTGCGCGGATCGGGCTTTTCGCCGTAGGCGGCAAAAGTCGCATCCAGCTTTTCGCCAGCCATGACGCGGGCTGCGATCTTGGCGATCGGCGCGCCGATGGTCTTGGCGACGAAGGGCACGGTACGCGAGGCGCGCGGATTGACTTCAAGCACGTAGACGGTGCCGTCCTTGATGGCGAACTGGACGTTCATCAAGCCACCGACGTTCAATGCCTTGGCCATGGCCTTCGCCTGGCGTTCCAGTTCGTCGATCATGGCAGGCGAGAGCGTGCGCGGCGGCAGCGAGCAGGCACTATCACCGGAGTGAATGCCGGCCTCTTCGATATGCTCCATGATGCCGGCGACGTAAACGTCGGTACCGTCGGACAGGCAGTCGACGTCAACTTCGATGGCATTGGCGAGATAGCTGTCGAACAGAAGCGGGTTCTTGCCGAGCAGGGTGTTGATCTGGCCGGTCTTGTCGTTCGGGTAGCGCTGCTTGATGTCTTCCGGCACCAGCTCAGGAACCGTGTCGAGCAGATAGGTCTGCAGCATGCCTTCCGAGTGGATGATCTGCATTGCGCGGCCGCCGAGAACGTAGGACGGGCGCACGACCAGCGGGAAACCGATTTCGGAGGCGACGAGGCGCGCCTGCTCGACCGAATAGGCGATGCCGTTATTCGGCTGGTTCAGATCGAGCTTCATCAGGAGCTTCTGGAAGCGGTCGCGGTCTTCGGCAAGGTCGATGGCGTCGGGCGCGGTGCCAAGGATCGGAATGCCGTTCTTTTCGAGCGCCTCGGCGAGCTTCAGCGGGGTCTGGCCGCCGAACTGAACGATGACGCCGACCACTTCGCCCTTTTCCTGCTCGGCGCGCAGGATTTCGATCACGTCTTCGGCCGTCAGCGGCTCGAAATAGAGACGATCCGAGGTGTCGTAGTCGGTCGAGACTGTTTCCGGGTTGCAGTTGATCATGATCGCTTCGTAGCCGGCATCCTTCAGCGCGAAGGCAGCATGGCAGCAGCAATAATCGAACTCGATGCCCTGGCCGATACGGTTCGGGCCGCCGCCGAGGATGACGACCTTCTTGCGGTCGGAAACTTCAGCTTCTGAGCGGGCGGCGCCGACGAAGGGCGTCTCGTAGGTCGAGTACATGTAGGCGGTCGGCGAGGCGAATTCGGCGGCGCAGGTGTCGATGCGCTTGAAGACGGGGCGAACGTTGAGGCTGTTGCGCAGCTCCGCCACTTCCTTCGGACGCTTGCCGGTCAAGGTCGCCAGGCGCGCATCGGAGAAGCCCATGGACTTCAGCATGCGCAGATTGGTCTCATCCTGCGGCAAGCCATGCTCGCGGATGCGGGCTTCCATGTCGATGATATTCTTGAACTGCGCGATGAACCAGGGGTCGATCTTGCAGCCTTCGTGCACTTCTTCCGGCGTCAGGCCGAGGCGAAGCGCCTGGGCGACCATGCGCAGGCGATCCGGTGTTGGGGTGCCGATGGCGGCGCGGATGGCGTTGCGGTTGCCTTCGCCTTCCTCGGTGCCGGGGATCTCGATCTCGTCGAGACCCGTCAGGCCAGTTTCAAGACCGCGCAGTGCCTTCTGCAGCGATTCGGCAAAGGTGCGGCCGATGGCCATGACTTCGCCGACCGACTTCATGGCGGTGGTCAGAACCGGGGAAGCGCCGGGGAACTTCTCGAAGGCGAAACGCGGGATCTTGGTGACGACATAGTCGATCGACGGTTCGAACGAAGCGGGCGTCGCACCGCCGGTGATGTCGTTTTCCAGTTCGTCCAGCGTGTAGCCGACAGCAAGCTTGGCGGCGATCTTGGCGATCGGGAAGCCGGTGGCCTTCGATGCCAGAGCGGAAGAACGCGAGACGCGCGGGTTCATTTCGATGACGACGAGGCGGCCGTCCTGCGGATTGACCGCGAACTGCACGTTCGAGCCGCCGGTTTCGACGCCGATCTCGCGCAGGACCGCGATCGAGGCGTTACGCATGATCTGGTATTCTTTGTCGGTCAGCGTCAGGGCAGGGGCAACGGTGATCGAGTCGCCGGTATGGACGCCCATCGGGTCGATATTTTCGATCGAGCAGATGATGATGCAATTGTCCGCCGTGTCGCGGACGACTTCCATCTCGAATTCCTTCCAGCCGAGCACCGATTCCTCGACCAGCACTTCGGTGGTCGGCGAGGCATCGAGGCCGCCGCTGACGATTTCGAAGAATTCCGAGCGGTTATAGGCAATGCCGCCGCCGGTGCCGCCAAGCGTGAAGGAAGGACGGATGATGGCGGGCAGGCCAACATGATCGATCGCCTGCGCGGCAATTGCCATGGCATGGCTCATGTAGCGCTGCTTGCGGTCGCTCTCGCCGAGGTTCCACTGGTTTTCCAGCGCATCGAGCGCCTTGTCGAGCTCGGCGCCGGAAAGCTGCGCCTTCAGCTTGCTGCGCTCGGCTTCGTGGGTCTTGCGGTCGGCATCCTTGATGTCGGTGGCGTTTGCCAGCATCGAGCGCGGCGTTTCAAGGCCGATGCGGGCCATTGCTTCGCGGAAGAGGGCGCGGTCTTCGGCCATGTCGATCGCGGCCGGCTTGGCGCCGATCATCTCGACATTATAACGGTCAAGCACGCCCATGCGCTTCAGCGACAGTGCGGTGTTGAGTGCCGTCTGGCCGCCCATGGTCGGCAGCAGCGCGTCCGGACGCTCCTTGGCGATGATCTTGGCGACGACTTCGGGCGTGATCGGCTCGACATAGGTCGCGTCCGCCAGGCCCGGATCGGTCATGATCGTTGCCGGGTTGGAGTTGACGAGGATGACCCGGTAGCCTTCCTCCTTCAGCGCCTTGCAGGCCTGTGTACCGGAATAATCGAATTCGCAGGCCTGGCCGATAACAATCGGTCCTGCGCCGATGATGAGGATCGATTTGATATCTTGGCGCTTCGGCATGGGCTCACATCCGTTTTTTGTTGCGCGAAAAACCGGCCAGGGTGGGAGATCACCGGCCGGGCGCGCATAGACAAGTCTTTTCAGGCTAGAAGCGGCTTATAGGCAAATGTATTTGTAAACGGAACCCCATAAATCGCGGAATCGACAGGAATTCGGCTTGCGCGCTTCATGGTTCGGTGAATTCGTGGAGGGTGGCGACCGCTTTGCGGCTGCGGATCATCAGCCTTCTATATAATGGGGCACGAAGCGCGAGGTATCGCGAGTGACCGGCGTATCGTCTTCGCGAATGCCGATACCGGCCGGTTGGCCGGCGACGATCCAGGATCCGATCACCGTCCAATCCTCGCCGAAACGGGGGAGCAGGCGCAATGCCTGCCTTATATAACCTTCTTCGCCGTAGGGGCCGTCGACATGGTAGGTGCCGGCACCGGCTTCGTGGTTGACGAGTGTCACATTGGCGCCTTCGCGGGATAGCAACGGTTTACGGACATAGCGATCCCCCAGATCGCTGACGCGCGGGTCGTCCTCGAAATAGGCGGGCAACAGATTTTCGTGGCCCGGGAACATGTCCCAGAGCACTGGCAACAGCCCCTTGTTGGATAGCGTCAATTTCCAGAGCGGCTCGACTACCCGCGTCGGTGTGATTGGCAGATGGCGACCGAAAGGTTCGCGTACCATGTCTTCCAGCGGGTAAAGCTTGAATATGCAGTCGATACGCTGGTCCTGAAGGTCGATCAGCCAATGTTTGTCGTCGACGCCGATATCCGGCATGGCGATCAGCTTCGTCTCGCAACCGGCTTGCACGGCGCAATCGACGAGGTAGTTCAAGGTCACGAGGTCTTCCTCGGATTCCAGCATGCCGGCGAAGTGGATGCGCCGCGAGGGTCCGGCAAGGACGCGTATGGCATCCACCAGACGCTCATGCACGGAGTTGAACTGATCCGCCGAGGGCGGAAGCTCACCTCGTTGCTTCATGTCCTCCAGCCAGCGCCATTGAAAGACTGCACTTTCGAACAGGCTGGTCGGCGTGTCGGCATTGAATTCGAGCAGCTTTGCCGGACCGTTGCCATCGTAGGAGAGGTCGAATCGGCCGTAGAGATCATGATCGCGATTGCGCCAGGAGCGCAGTACGGCATCGTGATAGACCCGCGGAATGGCCATGCGGCGCATCAATTCGCCATCCAGGGAGATCCTTTCGACCGCGGCATAGCACATTTCCAGCAGGGCAGCGGTGGGATCTTCGAGTTTTGTCTCCACCTCTTCGAGGCTGAAGACGTAGGCGTGCCGCTCGTCCCAATAGCGTTGACCATACATGGAGTGGATGGTGAAGCCGCAGCTCTCGGCATCAGCCTTCCAATCCGGCCGCTCGTTCATGACAACCCGTTTCATCTGCCTATCCGTTAACCCGAAAGATGGAAGCCGCGAAAACCCCAGCCGCCGCGCTCTACTGAGCTGGTCGAGCGCGACGAGCGCTCCGAAGACGACCCCCAGGAACCATGAGCGCCGCCACCGCTGCCACCGGAAGATGAGGTTTGCGTATCGTCGTCCTTCTTCTTTGCGGCATAGTTTGTCTTTCCAAGCAGCATGCCGTTTGCAAGGCTGCGACCCGTCGCCGTTCGGAAGTCGCTGCTCCCACGCGGCTGGTAAAGCGCTTGCGTGTCGAGCGTTCTGGTGGCGCTGCCAACCAGATAGCCGGCCAGCAATGGAATGAAGTGGCCCGTGCCGGCTTGATGGGTGGGGGTTGTCGGTTGGCACTTCTCAGCGCCATAATCCTTTTCACAATTCGCCGCCGTCTCGTAGGCGGGCGCGTTACGCTCGCGCTCCGTCTCGGCAGCGGCAAACTGGGATCGGCATTCGTCCGCGGAAAAGAGTTCGCCCGCAACGCAGGCATCGACATCCTTATAGATCTGAACCTTATCTTCTTTCTGGCCGCAGCCCGACAATGCCGCTGTTCCCATGAGCAGCAGCGACACACTCATCGATCGCTTCATAAAACCCCCTGCGCCTTGCGCCTTCGCAGCCGGATATTTCGCACGTTGCCCGCACACGTCTATCGGCCGCAAGACACACGGGTGCGGCTGTTCACATGAGCAAAGATTTCAACGTAAGGAATATGGGCTCGACAAAACAGTTAGGTGTAAATCGGCCTGATTTAAAGAACGTATGCGTGCGTTTTGTCGGATTTTTTTAGACCAATGGTTGCGACCGTAAAGAATGTCTTTCACGGTTTTATAAGTTTTGGCGACGCTCCATGTCCGGGGGAGGCGAGCCGCTTTTATCCCCGTGCGCCGGTAGCTCGGCTATTGCGGGCCGAAACGATGGCGGACCGCATCCGCATAGGGACGGCTCACGGGCATCTCCGAGCCGTCGTGCGTAAGGACGACAAGCTTGCCGTTGTCGCGTTTCAAACCGGCGACATGATCGGCGGCGATCCAATGGGATCGATGCAGGCGCAAGCCTTCGGTATCGCCGATTTCCATCAGCGCATCGCCGAAGCGCAGCAGGATCAGTTCGCGCCCGCGGCTCGTGACGACCTCGGTATAGTGGTCGCGAACGGAAAGGCGTATGAGCGCTCCCCGATTTTCCGGTTTTAGACGTGAGAGGATCGGTGGCTGTGAGGACAGCCCCTTATTCTCAGCCATCTTTGCGACAGGAGGTGCTGGCTGTGCGCCAGTCGGTCCTTCAGCTGCTATTGCGATTTGCTGGTGCATTGTCAGATAGGTCAAAAGGCAGAAGAGAAAGCAGAGCGGGATCGAACTCAGGGCCTGCCGCAGGCTGCTTGCCAGGGTGGGTACCGTGCCGAAGAATGCCAGGTCGACGAGCCCGATGCCGAAGCCGATCGGCAGTGCGGCGATGATGGAGCCGGTCATCATCCGGGCGAACATGCTCGTCATCCGCTCACGCAAGAGGATTTCGGCCGCGACGGAGAAGAGGATGGCTATCGACCAGGCCATGGCATGCAGGGCCAGCCAATAGCCGAGCCGGGCGCCCGGCATCAGCCGCGCAAAGGTGCCGTATGGGCCTGATATGGCGAAGATCAGGACGATTGCGACGAAGGTCGCCCAGAATCTCGGTGAACGCTGGAAGACCTGCAATTCGCGAAGCGTGGATTGCAGAAAAGTGTGATCCACGAAATTTTCCCGTTCTTTCGCGCAAATTCAATTGAGAGAAGGATAATATCGCGGAAAGGCTCGGCAAACTCAACCGGATGCCGCCATGACTCTCGAGCCGCTTCTTCATGCGACGATCGCAATCCAGATTCACGTTGCGGCAGTCGTCCCGGCTGCCTTGCTCGGCGCCTATCTTCTACTGAGGCCGAAGGGTACGCCGAGGCATCGGTTGCTCGGCAAGATATGGCTATGCCTGATGGTAATT
This sequence comes from Rhizobium sp. A22-96, assembly GCF_053521805.1. Lineage (NCBI taxonomy): Bacteria > Pseudomonadati > Pseudomonadota > Alphaproteobacteria > Hyphomicrobiales > Rhizobiaceae > Rhizobium > Rhizobium sp. A22-96. The sequence goes on along the minus strand of NZ_JBNWDQ010000002.1, from coordinate 519,955 downwards.
ACGGCGCTGTCGAGCTTCTTCATTCACCAGATCAACCTGTTTCATGGTTTCAGCCCGATCCATCTGCTCTCGATATTCGTTCTCTTCGGCTGCTGGGGGGCGATCGTCAATGCGCGTAGGCACAATATCGCAGCGCACAAGCGCATCGTCAGAGGCCTCTATTTCGGCGGGATTGTCGGCGCCGGAACCTTTGCGTTCCTCCCCAGCCGCATCATGAACAAGGTGGCTTTCGGTGGCGACGAACTTGCACCGTTTGTCGTCACGGCAGCAATTGCGCTCTTTCTTTTGTGGCTGGTGTCGAAAGAAATATGGCGCCGTCGCGGTTTAACCTGATGTTCTGTCGATAGCCAACTGGTGTTGATCCTCCTCCTGGATATATAAGTGTTTCAAGGGACTTTGGTTTGAGGCATCGCCGGGAGGTGCATTATGGATTGGAAAGGGCGTCGGCAATCCGACAATATCGAGGATGAGCGTGGCTCGTCGCCCATGAGTGGCGGCGGTGGCGGCGGCTTTCGCTTTCCCGGCGGCGGGTTGGGCGGCGGCGGTTTGAGCCTTCGCACCATCATTGTTCTGGTGGTGATCTTCCTGGTGCTGAGAGCCATGGGCGTCGACGTCATGGGCTTGCTGCAGCAGAGCGGTGTGCTCGGCGGCGGCTCGGGATATCAGCAGAGCACATCTGCCGGGAGCAATGGACAGCCCGCCAATGACGAGATGAAGCAGTTTGTTGCGACTGTTCTTGCCGATACGGAGGATACCTGGACCGGCATCTTCAAGTCGATGGGCCAGACCTATACCGATCCGAAGCTCGTGCTGTTCTCGGGCAGCTTTCCTTCGGCGTGCGGACAGGCCTCAGCCGCGACCGGGCCTTTCTATTGCCCAAGCGATCAGAAGATCTATCTCGACATGGCCTTCTTCCAGCAGATGAAGGATCAGTTCGGCGCATCCGGTGATTTCGCGCAGGCCTATGTGATCGCGCATGAAGTCGGCCATCACGTTCAGGATCAGCTCGGTATCCTGCCGAAGTTCAATCAGGCCCGCCGGAACATGAGCGAAGTGGATGCCAACAAGATGTCGGTGCGTATCGAGCTGCAGGCGGATTGCTTTGCCGGCATCTGGGGCAAGTTCACCCAGCAGAAGGGCATCCTGCAGGCCGGCGATCTGGAGGAGGCTCTGAACGCCGCCCAGCAGATCGGCGACGATACGCTGCAGAAGCGCAGCCAGGGCTATGTCGTTCCTGACAGCTTCAACCACGGCACCTCGGCACAGCGCATGAAGTGGTTCAAGCAGGGCTTCGATTCCGGCAAGCTCACCGATTGCGATACCTTGAACAATCCGGTCTGATTTTTGACACCCGCTCCCGATAATGGGAGCGGGTGCAACTCTTATTCCTTACTTCTCGCTATCCAGATGTGTCAGTTGCGCCTCCGGGTAGCGGCCGCCAGCGGCCGCATCCTTGGGCACGGCCCGGTCGATCGCCGCCATATCGGCTTGCGACAGCTCGAGCGAGAGCGCGCCCAAAGCTTCCGTCAGGCGATCGCGGCGGCGAGCGCCGACAACGGGCACGATGTCCTTGCCCTGCGCTGCGACCCAGGCGATGGCGATCTGCGCCACGCTGACCCCCTTTGCATCGGCGATCCCGCGCAATGCTTCCACCAGCTCCAGGTTCTTTTCCACGTTACCGGCCTGGAAGCGCGGGCTGATGGTGCGGAAATCACCCTTCTGGACATTGTCTTTCTGCCAATGGCCGCTGATGAGGCCGCGCGACAGCACGCCATAGGCCGTGATGCCGATGCCAAGTTCGCGGCAAGCCGGTAAGATGGCATCTTCGATGCCGCGCGAGATCAGCGAATACTCGATCTGCAGATCGACGATCGGATGCACGGCTGCGGCACGGCGGATGGTGTCGGCTCCGACCTCGGACAGGCCGATGTGCCTGATGTAGCCGGCCTTGATGAGGTCTGATATGGCGCCGATCTGGTCCTCGATCGGCACGTTCGGGTCGAGACGGGCAGGGCGGTAGATGTCGATATGGTCGACGCCGAGGCGTTGCAGCGAATAGGCGACGAAATTCCTGATCGCGGCTGGCCGCGCATCATAGCCGAGCCACGCGCCAGAGGGATCCCGCAATGCGCCGAACTTGACGCTCAGCAGGAAGTCATCGCGCTTCAGGCCCTTGATGGCGTCGCCGATCAGCATTTCGTTGTGGCCCATGCCATAGAAGTCACCGGTGTCCAGCAGGTTGATGCCGGCATCGAGCGCGGCATGGATGGTAGCGATGCTTTCGGCGCGATCGGATGGTCCGTACATGCCGGACATGCCCATGCAGCCGAGGCCGAGAGCGGACACTTGCGGACCTGTCTTTCCCAATGGGTGTTTATGCATTGCGGTTCTCCTTCGATGGGAAGCATAGCTCAGCTTCAACTGGATCTGATGGGATTGTTTACTCCGTTGCTCTTTGTGCGATAATCCGAGTAAATCGAAACAGGTCGTTTGGAATTTTGTACAATGAATGACTTGCCCTTGGCCGACCTTGTCGCCTTCACCGCCGTTGCCCGCGAGCGCAGCTTTCGCGAGGCGGCGCGAAAGCGTCGCGTATCCGCGTCATCCTTGAGCGAGGCGGTTCGGCGGCTGGAGGAGCGGCTCGGCGTGCGTCTCCTCAACCGCACGACACGCAGCGTCACACCCACTGAAGCGGGCGAGCGGCTGATGGAGCGCCTGACGCCCGCAATGAGCGAGATCACCTTGGCGCTCGACGACATCAACAGCTTTCGCGACAGCGTCGGCGGTACCTTGCGGCTGAATGTACCCACCGTTGCTGCCATGGTCGTCATGCCCGACATCATCAATCGCTTCCTGCAGGAATATCCGGCGGTTTCCGTCGAGATCGTTGCCGAAGACAGTTTTATCGATGTCGTGGCAGCCGGCTATGATGCCGGCATTCGCTATGACGAAAGGCTGGAAAAGGACATGATCGCCGTGCCGATCGGGCCACGGCGGCAATGCTACGTGACGGCCGCTGCGCCGGACTATCTTGCGGTGCATGGCGTCCCGGAGCATCCGCGGGACATTCTTGAGCATCGCTGCATCCGCCATCGCTTCCTTGGCGGCTCCATCTTGCCCTGGGAGTTCGAACGCAATGGAGAGACCTTATTCATTGCCCCGACGATGGTCATCGCCTCGAATTCGATCGAGATCGAGCGCAGCGCGGCGGTGGCCGGCCTCGGCATCATCAGAACCTTTCGAGAGTTCCTGGCGCCACAGATCGCCAGCGGCGAGCTGGTGCCGATCCTGGAGGAATGGGACACGGATTTCTCGGGTCCGTTTCTTTATTATGCCAGCCGCCGGCACATGCCGACGCCGCTTCGAGCCTTCGTGGATTTCCTCAATCGCGAGCAGCGGCGCAATCGTGGTCGATAGTCGCTTTTCGGTCGAGGATCAAAAAAAGCGGTCAATAAATCAATAAGATTGAAGCGTTCACGGATTGTTTCTGCCAAAATCTTTATGTATGGGAACATTCCTGTTTTTCGTTCACGTTCTGTCTCTTTCATGGAGATGGAGCCTCAAAGGCAACTCCATGATCGATCAGAAATTCGCACGGCGTGGCCTATTCCTCGTCTTCCTCATTCTCTTCCTCGATGTCATCGGCATTGCGATCATCATGCCGGTCATGCCGAAATATCTGGAAGAGTTGACCGGCGCGTCGGTCAGCACGGCGGCCACGGAAGGCGGCTGGCTGTTGCTGGCCTATGCGGGGATGCAGTTCCTGTTTTCGCCGCTGATCGGCAATCTGAGCGACCGCTTCGGCCGCCGCCCGCTGCTGCTCGCTTCGGTACTGACTTTCGCGATCGACAATTTCATCTGCGCGATCGCCGGCACCTACTGGATGCTGTTCGTGGGCCGCATTCTTGCCGGCATCAGCGGTGCAAGCTTCTCGACCTGTTCCGCCTATATTGCTGATATCAGCAATGATGAGAACCGCGCCAAGAATTTCGGCCTGATCGGCATGGCCTTCGGCGTCGGCTTTGTGCTTGGTCCTGTGATCGGCGGCTTTCTCGGTGAATTCGGCCCTCGCGTTCCCTTCTACGGCGCAGCCGCCTTGGCATTCCTGAATTTTGTCGGCGCCTATTTCCTGCTGCCGGAAACCCTGGATGCAAAGCATCGTCGCCCCTTCGAGATCTGGCGGGCCAATCCGTTCGGTGCACTTACGCAGATAAGACGCTACCAGGGCATCGGCTGGGTCTGCGTCGTCATGTTCCTCAACTGGCTGGCGCATGGCGTCTACCCGGCTGTGTGGGCTTTCGTCACCTCCTATCGCTATGGTTGGAGTGAGGGGCAAATTGGTCTCTCACTTGCCGTCTATGGCATAGGTGCGGCCATCTCCATGGGTTTGGTGCTGCCGCGGCTTGTGCCTCTGCTCGGCGAATGGAAGACCGCGCTGGTTGGATTGGTGTTTTCCTGCCTCGGTCTGTTGGGCTACGCCTTCGCATGGCAAGGCTGGATGGTCTATGCGGTCATCGTTCTGACCGTCATCGAGAATGTAGCGGATGCACCGCTTCGTTCTATCGCTGCCAGCAAGGTACCTCCATCAGCCCAGGGCGAGCTGCAAGGCGCGCTCGGCAGCCTGACGAGCATCACAGCGATCATCGGTCCTGTACTGTTCCCCTATCTTTTTCAATACTATACCGCGCCAACTGCACCTGTCATCTTCGCTGGTGCGCCACTCATCATGGGTGCAATTCTCGTGGTTGTCGGGCTTTTCGTTCTGCTGACGAAGGTTCGCAAGACCGAGCCGAAGGTAGTCGTACAATCAGAAGCGGGCGAGGCGGCCTAAAAATTCATCAGATATTTTGATGTCCTGATGAATTCTTTAGCACTATGGGCTTGCCGGCTGGCTTTTTGAGCTAAGTTGCGCTAATGCGGCAGGCTCGCGCACCCTTGGGTAGGGCGGTCCGCGCGATTCTGGAAATCGAGTTTTCATCATGGATATGCCGGTAGCTGCGCGCCCACACGCGCATGGTAACAATAATTCGTGGTCTGCACACATCCGCGCAACCCTTGCGCTCGGCATACCGTTGATCGGCGCGCAGTTGGCGCAGCTTGGCATCAATACCACCGACGTGATGATTGTCGGCCGGCTTGGTGCCGAGCAACTGGCCGCGATGGTGCTTTCTGCGCAGTTCCTGTTCACGATTCTGATTTTCGGCGCCGGTTTCTCGATCGCCGTGGTGCCGCTGGTGGCGCAAGCCTATGGCAAGGGTGATGTTGCGTCTGTGCGCCGCGCCTTGCGCATGGGTCTGTGGGTTGTGACGGCCTACTGGCTGTTGGCGCAGCCGGCCTTCCTCTATTCCGAGCAGATCCTTCTGGCGGCGGGGCAAAAGCCCGAGGTCGCACGGTTGGCCAGCGGCTATATCGCCATTGGCCACTTTGCTGTGCTGCCCGGGTTGCTCTACAATGTTATCCGCGCGTTGGTCAGTGCCATCGGTCATGCCGCCATCATCCTCAAAGTCACGATTGCCATGCTCGTGATGAATGCCGTACTTGCCTATATTCTGGTGCTCGGCCATTTCGGCCTGCCGGCTATGGGGCTGCACGGTGCGGCCATCGTCTCTGTTGCCGTGCAGACGGCTGGATTGATTTTCATCATCTTCTATGTGCAGAGCCATGAGGAAACGCGCCGCTACGAGATTTTCGTCCATCTCTGGCGCCCGGATTGGCACGCTCTGTGGGATGTCATTCGGTTGGGCTTTCCGATCAGCATCACGGTTCTCGCGGAGGTTAGCCTGTTCACGGCGGCATCGTTGTTGATGGGGCAGATCGGCACGATCGAGTTGGCAGCCCATGGCATCGCGCTTCAATGGGCGTCGATGGCCTTCATGATCCCGCTCGGCCTCAGCCAGGCGGCAACGGTACGGGTGGGCGTCGCGCACGGGCAGGGCGATCTTTTTGGCCTCAAGCGTGCGGCGATCGTGGTGCTTGTCGTTTCGAGCGTGATCTCGGTATTCGGAAGCATCCTCTTCGCCACCGTGCCGACATGGTTGGGAAGCTGGTATATCGATGTCACGTCAGCGGATGCGCCGAAGGTGCTTGCCTATGCGGCGCCGTTGATCATGGTGGCTGGCCTCTTCCAGTTGGTCGATGGTCTGCAGGCGATCGCCAGCGGGCTGCTGCGCGGTCTGAAGGATGCGCGCGTGCCGATGATCATGGCACTGATCGCCTATTGGCCGATCGGCTTTTTCCTTGCGTGGCTGTTTGCCTTTCCGCTCGGCTTCGGCGGGATTGGCATATGGTTCGGGTTCCTGCTCGGCCTTGCCTCGGCAGCTGTGATGCTGTGCACACGCTTCTATATTCTGTTGCGTTCGCAAACAGAATCCGCGTGAAATCGGCGATGTTGAGCGTCACGCGAAGAGACTACTGACAAATATTGTCAGCATGGTCGTGTATGTATGGTGTCATACCAATCACGGGAGATGACCATGATATTCGAAGCAAGCGATCGTAACGATACCGCGCTTTTCTCGCGGGAAGACTCCATCAACCAGGGCACCATGGTGCGCCTGTTTCCGCGCGCCAATACATCGTCCCGGCAGCCTCAGCCGGCGCAGAGGTCCTATTGGCTGGCGGTGGCTAGTGCGGAGCACGTGCGCCTCGGGCGCGAGTATGGTTTCATGCAGGTGAACCACGGCAAGGAAGCACCATTAAAGCGCATCAAGCCAGGCGACGGCATTGTCTATTACTCTCCATCTGTGAAGATGGGCGAGAGAGACGGCTTTCAAAGCTTTACCGCCATCGGCTTTGTCCGCGAAGGTCAGCCCTACCGGGCGGAGATGGGTTGCGGAAAAGCCTATCGCCGCGATGTCGATTGGCTGGATGCACCCGAACAGCCGCTTCGCCCCTTGCTGGGCTGGCTTGATTTCACCCAGGACAAGAACTGGGGCTACAGGCTGAGATTCGGTCTCGTTGCCTTCGGGCAGTCGGACTTCGAGTTCCTGGAAGAGATCATGATGAGCGAGCTTGAAGTGGTCAAGCAGCGCCGCCTGCAGGCCTGACCGGATAACGGACCGGCTAAGGTTTCCAGTGCTGGCCTAAACAAAAGAAAGCCCCGGATTGGCTGCCAATCCGGGGCTTTTAAATATTGCCGGGTTGGAAAGATTTAGGCGCGTTCCGCCAAAGCCGGCTCGCCCTTCTTTTCGCGCACCAGATTGATGAAGCGACGGAAGAGGTAGTGGCTGTCCTGCGGGCCGGGAGACGCTTCCGGGTGATGCTGCACCGAGAAGACCGGCTTGCCGGAAACGCGCAGGCCGCAATTGCTGCCATCAAAGAGCGAAACGTGAGTCTCCTCAACGCCTTGCGGCAACGAATTAGAGTCCACTGCAAAGCCATGGTTCATCGAAACGATCTCGACCTTGCCTGTCGTGTGATCCTTGACCGGATGGTTGGCGCCGTGATGGCCCTGGTGCATCTTCGCCGTCTTGGCGCCGAGTGCGAGGCCGAGCATCTGGTGGCCGAGGCAGATGCCGAAGAGCGGAATGTCCGACTTCAGCAGGTCCTTGATGACCGGCACGGCATATTCGCCGGTCGCGGCCGGGTCGCCAGGACCGTTTGACAGGAAGATGCCGTCGGGCTTGAGGCCGAGCACTTCGTCGGTCGAAGCCGTCGCCGGCAAGACGGTGACCTTGCAATCGAGACCGGCAAAGAGACGCAGGATGTTACGCTTGACGCCGTAGTCGAGGCAGACAACGTGGTATTTGGCTTCGGCGGCGCCGAGTTCGCCATAGCCTTCGTTCCAGATCCAAGGTGTCTGCGACCATTGCGAGGACTGGCCGGAGGAGGCGACCTTGGCGAGGTCAAGGCCTTCGAGACCGCTCCAGGCCTTGGCATCCGCCTTCAGCTGCTCGATATCGAAGACGCCGTTCGGATCATGGGCGATCACGCCGTTCGGCATGCCGTTTTCACGGATCCAGGCCGTGAGCGCGCGAGTATCGATGCCGCTGAGGCCGATGATACCACGGGCCTTCAGCCACTGGTCGAGATGCTTGGCGGCGCGATAGTTCGACGGATCGGTGATGTCGGCCTTGAAGATGACGCCGACCGCGCCGTGCCGGGCGGCAGGCGTCAGGTCTTCGATATCTTCCTCATTGGTGCCGACATTGCCGATGTGAGGGAAGGTGAAGGTGACGATCTGGCCGAGATAGGAGGGATCGGTCAGGATTTCCTCGTAGCCGGTCAGCGCCGTGTTGAAGCAGACTTCGGCCTGGACCTTGCCGGTCGCGCCGATACCCTTGCCTTCGATCACGGTGCCGTCGGCGAGAACGAGAAGAGCGGTCGGCTTTTCGGTGGTCCATGGGGCTGTGGCGGTCATAATCATCCCGTTTCCGGCGTCGTGCGCGACCTTGAAGAGGCCGTCGGCTTCCGCCATGTTTGTAGCAAGGTACGGCCGGCGACACGTGTCGCGGCTTGAGATCTTCATATGGATCTAATGTGCAGGTGTTGGACATAGCCAAACAAGGCCAGCCGGTCAATGCGCGCTTTCGTTTCCTGGCATGGAATTCATTCCATTTCAGCCGGTTTGTCGCATTTGCATTGGTTGCTGCTGATGGTCTATGAGACGGGCAGCATGAAATAAGAGACCGGGCGATCGTCGTCCGCCTGCTTCAAGGAGTACAGATATGATCCGCGAGACCCTTTCCAACGCCCAGAAGGATGCGATGAAGGCAAGGGATACGGCAAGGCTTTCCACCGTGCGTCTTATCCTTGCCGCCATCAAGGACAAGGACATCGCCAATCGCGGCCTGGCCAAGGAACAGGCCAGCGACGACGAGATTCTTCAGCTGCTCGCCAAGATGATCAAGCAGCGGGAAGAGTCCGAGAAGATCTATGTCGACGGCGGGCGTCCGGAGTTGGCCGCGAAGGAGCGTGAGGAAATCACGGTCATTCAGGGCTTCATGCCCGCGCAGTTGTCGGAAGACAAAGTGCGCGAGATCTGCGTCGCGATCGTGGCGGAGCTTGGTGCGCAGGGCCTGAAGGATATGGGCAAGTGCGTCGCCGCCCTGCGTGAGCGTTATGCCGGTCAGATGGATTTCGCCAAGGCTTCGTCGATCCTCAAGGAATTGCTGAAGTAAAAAGCTGTTTCGTCTTCGGCATGCGGATTTGCTGCGTGCCGAAGGCATTTTTCCAGACCCCGTCTATGATGGCGAATTTTTCGGCTTGAAAGTTCCGGTATTCCTGAATGAAGCTGCAGGAAAGCCAGAGCTGGCTTCTCCCCGAAGAGCCCGTCCACCCGATACTTTGCATTTTCACAGCCCTGTTCATCAGCCGCTTCGCATGGGTTCTGGAAATATGAAAGCGGCGACAAATGTCTGTGAAGGCAATTCGCCCGACAATTGCCCTGTGCGTTACCGAATCGACCAGCCCGACACGCGAGATCAGATAGTCCATGATCACGCCGCCGGAATTGACCCATGTGAAGAGATCGAACGTATCCCCTGGGCGGCGAACATCATCGCTGTCGATGATGCCGACCGAGATCGCGGGCTGCAAGGCGGCTATAAGCTCGGGGCGCTTGGCAAATAGGACGCTGCGCCTGCCGCCATCCAGCCGGTCCAGCACTGCGAGATGAATGGCAAGCCATTTGCCCAGTTGCCTGATGGCTTCTTCCGTCGGTTCCATTGGTCGCGTACGGCGGTCGGGTGTGTTTGGCAGGTAACGTAGAAAGCCCTCAGCCAGCATTTCCTGCATGAAGCTGAGGGCGGTGTTGTGGCTGGCGATCTCGTGCTCGACCACATAGGTGGCAAAACGATTCGCATGGAGACCGGGCGGCTCTCCGTCGACGCCGCCATAGTATAAGGCAAAACCCGCAAGCGCCATCAACCAGCGTTGCTGCGAAGCAAAGACAGAGCAGATTTTCTGATTTTCATTATAAGTTGATATAATCTCTCGTGTATAATCCAGAATTTCAGCGAAAAAATTAGGGTCTTGGGCAAGTTCCTTCGCGGATAAAGACATGTCGCCGTCTCCGATGAACTGGACAAACTTCCGAATTGTCTGAAGAAGATGATGTTCATCAGGATGGCATATCTTGTGATCTTAGGAAATATACATTGCATCACGTACGTCAAAATACTTGCGTACGCGGTATAGCGATGCCTCGCAGGTGGCGCTCATCGTTTTGGGGGCCTAAAATTAGAGAAGGCAGGAGCTGGGGGAGCTCCTGCCTTCTTGCACTTTGCAGCCGTTTGATGACGCAGGGTGGGGCCCAAAAATCAAACGTCTATTGCAAAGGCACTCAGGTGGGGCGGCGCCGGGGGTAGGGATGGTGCCCCACCTGAGTATCTGGTGAACCTATCGAATGATCCTGACTTGCTGGGGCAAAGCCAACGCTTGCGACGGCAGTCCGTACATCTGAACTTTAACGCCTGCCGTGAGGGCAGGGATTTTCATATCGACCGGCAGCTGGTACTCCGCGCCGGCATAAAGCACGTTCTTTTCGCTACTGCCGTTAGCTGTCGTGGCCGAGCTATAAGTAGCTGTGGCGAAAATCGCCGCGGCGGCTAAGGGTACGATCAGAACACGCATTTTATCTCCTAAACTGAAAGCCCTGTTCCTTATGGCTTCCGGTTCGTCGGGGCGTCTCGGCATGTCGCGTCGCGAAGTCGTTTCTTCGCCGGCTTGTCTCGCCCCGTGAGAAGAACGCTATTGCGGTGCACATCAACAATCAAATTACAAAAAAATAATGTTTGGCTTACAAACCATGCCGCAAATGCGCCACCAAGCAGTTTGGGCGCAAGCCGTGGACGTTGCAGCCATTGATTGTCATTCCCGCATCCGACCTTCCTTTCCACCCACCTCAAGATGTGCAAGCCTTTGCTTTTCCGCCTCTTTTGCCGTGAAAACAGTTGAGCGTAGGCAGCTAGATCCGTCAGTCCTTCCGCTCGATTCCGATGCAAAAGCGGGTGTGGATCAGGCTGAAATTGACTTATCTCGCCGGTCTGCTTGGCTCGATTTTGGTGATCGCTTCACGAAGTTGTGATCGGCGGGATGGAAATGCAATCGTCCGTAATGGGCTGTGAATACCGTGTGTGTCCGTCGGGTCGTCGTGGCAATGCGCGCCATTCCTGTTTATATGGGGCAAGCCAGAGGTAGCCATGCGATTTTCCAATACGTTTCTCGACGAGATTCGCGACCGCGTTCTGATTTCAGACGTGATCGGTCGTCGCGTGAGCTGGGATCGGCGCAAGACCAATGTGCCGCGTGGCGATTTTTGGGCCTGCTGCCCTTTTCATGGCGAGAAGTCGCCAAGTTTCCACTGCGAAGACCGCAAGGGCCGCTATCACTGCTTCGGTTGCGGCGTGACGGGTGATCATTTCCGTTTTCTGACCGAGCTCGAGGGCTTAAGCTTTCCCGAGGCGGTGCAGCAGATCGCCGACATGGCCGGCGTTCCCATGCCGGTTGCCGATCCCATGGAGGCGAAGCGCGAGAAGGAGCGCACATCGCTGCTAGATGTCATGGAGATGGCCACTCAATTCTTCCAGGACCAGCTGCAGACCGCCAATGGCGCCCGCGCCCGCGCCTATTTGCGCGACCGAGGCTTGAGTGGACGCACCATCGAGACCTTCCGTCTTGGCTATTCCCCGGATAGCCGTAATGCGCTGAAGGAGTTTCTGGCCGGCAAGGGCGTATTGAAGGAGCAGATGGAAGCCTGCGGCCTCGTCGTGCACGAGAACGTACCCGTATCCTACGATCGCTTTCGCGACCGCATCATGTTTCCGATCCTGTCGTCACGCGAGAAGGTGATTGCCTTCGGTGGCCGCGCCATGTCGCCGGATGCGCCGGCGAAATATCTCAATTCCAATGAGACCAAGCTCTTCCACAAGGGCAACGTACTCTACAATTTCACCCGCGCGCGCCGCGCCTCCCAGGGCGCCGATGGTGCCGGCACCATTATTGCCGTCGAAGGCTATATGGACGTCATTGCCCTGCACCAGGCAGGCGTCGAGAATGCCGTCGCGCCGCTCGGCACGGCGCTGACCGAGAATCAGCTCGATCTTCTCTGGAAGATGACGGCGGAACCGGTGCTTTGTTTCGATGGTGATGGCGCCGGCATTCGCGCTGCCAACCGTGGCGCCGATCTGGCGCTGCCGCATATCAAGCCGGGCCGCACCGTCCGTTTCGCGCTGCTACCCGATGGCAAGGATCCGGACGATCTCGTCCGCCATGACGGTCGTGCGCCTTTCGACAAGGTTCTAGCGCAGGCAAAGCCGCTGGCAGACGTGATCTGGGCAAGGGAAGCGGGCAGCGGTACCTTCGAAACGCCGGAAGCACGGGCGGAGCTCGAGGCCCGGTTGCGGCGCATCGTGTCCGTCATCGTCGATGAGGATGTTCGCCGCCACTATCAGCAGAGCATGCGCGAGCGGCTGAACGGGCTGTTTCAGCCGCAGTTCCAGCGCGGCGGCAATCAGCAGGGGCGTGGTTTTTCCCGTGACGGCAACGGCCGCTCCTTCGGCGGCCGTGGTGGACAGCAGGGCCGTGATCGGGCTGCTGTCAGCACGACGGCATCCGATCGGTTGACGCGGTCGGCGATGATCAAGGGACATCAGGACATTCCGAGCCTTCGGGAAAGCGTCCTGGCGCTGACCATCGTCAATCATCCGCTGCTGCTGCAGGATGAATATGACGAGATCGCTGCGATCGACTACGAGAGCCGGGAATTGCAGCGCCTATGGTCGGCGGTTCTCGGGATTGCCGCAACCACGATCGGATCGCAGCTTGTCCGCGATCGGTTGGTCGAGCAATTGGAAGAGCAGGATTTCGGCGCATTGCTGAAGAATCTCGACCAGCAGGTTCGCAATGCCCGGCTTTGGACGGCAACCGAGGAAGCCGCGATGGAGGATGCCCGCGAGGGCTATCGCCAGGCGCTTGCACTTCACAAGCGTTCCAAGGCGCTGCGCTGGCACAAGATCGAGTTGGAAGGCGCGATCGCCGAGGCGACGGAAGATGGCGATGGAGAAGCGATCGAGCAGCTGATGCGCGCCTTGCAGGAAGTACAGCTTGAAGCGGTGCGGCTGGAAAACCAGGAGGCGATCATCGATGGCTTTGGCGTGTTGTCCGGCCGTATCAAGGGCGTAGCAGGGAAATAGGGAATAGATGCCGCAGCCGGATAGACTGGAACCGCGATTTTCCGCCGATGACGCCCTATTCGGTAACAGAGGTGGTGCATCTGCGCCGCTCGACGTGCTGAAGCGTGTCTATGGCTATTCGGCATTTCGCGGCAAGCAACAGCAGGTGGTTGAGCATGTCGTCTCCGGCGGCGACGCCGTCGTGCTGTTCCCGACCGGCGCCGGCAAGTCGCTGTGTTTCCAGATTCCGGCGTTGTGCCGAGACGGTGTCGGCATCGTCGTTTCACCGCTGATCGCCTTGATGCGCGATCAGGTGGAGGCGATGAAGCAGCTCGGCATCCGGGCGGCCGCCTTGAACTCGTCCCTGTCGCGCGAAGAGGCCAGCGATGTCTATCGCGCGGTTTCCAGCGGCACGCTGGATATGCTTTACGTCACGCCCGAGCGTATCCTGACAGATGGCTTCCAGCAGATGATCTCCAAGGCGAAAATCGCGCTGTTTGCGATCGACGAGGCGCATTGCGTGTCTCAATGGGGACATGATTTCAGGCCGGAATATCGGGATCTCGGCAAGCTTGCCGAACTGTTTCCCGGCGTGCCGCGCATCGCGCTGACGGCGACGGCCGATCCTCATACCCGCGACGATATCATCGAGCGGCTTGCTCTTGATGATGCCGAGGTTTTCACCACCAGCTTCGACCGGCCGAATATTGCCTATGAGATTGTCGAGCGCGATCAGCCGCGCCAGCAGCTGTTGCGCTTTCTCGACGGGCACCGTGGCGATAGCGGCATCGTCTATTGCCTGTCGCGGGCCAAGGTCGAGGACACCGCGGAGTGGTTGAACGGGCAGGGCGTCCGGGCACTTGCCTATCATGCCGGCATGGATAGGGCGGTGCGCGATGCCAATCAGGATGCCTTCCTCAAGGAGGAAGACCTGTGTCTTGTGGCAACGGTCGCCTTCGGCATGGGCATCGACAAGCCGAACGTGCGCTATGTCGCGCATCTCGATCTGCCGGGTTCGGTCGAGGCCTATTATCAGGAGACCGGTCGTGCCGGGCGTGATGGCTTGCCCTCTGAGGTATGGATGGCCTACGGCATGGCCGACGTCATCCAGCGGCGGCGCATGATCGATGAGGGCAATGCAGCCGATGAAATCAAGCGCGTGGAGCGGGGAAAGCTCAATGCGCTGCTTGCCATCTGCGAAACGGCCGGTTGCCGCCGACAGGCCATCCTGGCCCATTTCGGCGAAGCGCATGGTGGCGGTTGCGGCAATTGCGATACCTGCCAGAAACCCGTCGAGACCTGGGACGGCACGGAGGCGGCGATCAAGGCGTTGGCGGCGGTCTATCGCACCGGCGAGCGTTTCGGCACCGGCCATGTCATCGATGTGCTGTTGGGCACGGTCAACGAGAAGACTGAGCGTTTCGGCCATGTCGACATGCCCGTTTTCGGTGCCGGAAAGGATATACCGTCCCGCACCTGGCAATCTATCTTCCGGCAATTGCTGGCAAGCGGCCTCATCAGCGTCGACCACACGGCCTTCGGTGCCATGAAGCTGGAGGAGGAAGCGAGGGCCGTCTTCAAGCGCGAGCGGCAGGTCTTCTTCCGCAAGGATCGGCCCGAGACAGGGCGCCGTGGCAAAAAGGCGGGGCGCTCGGAAAAGCCGGCGCATGGTCTTGCCGGCGAGGCTCAAGCGCTGTTCGACGCGCTGCGCGCCGAGCGGACAAGGATCGCCAAGGAATTGGGTGTGCCGCCCTATGTCGTTTTCCCGGATACGACCCTGATCGCGTTCGCGACCGAACGGCCGAAGAATTCCAAGGCACTCCTCGGCATTTCCGGTGTTGGCCAATCGAAGCTGGAGCGCTACGGAGATGCGTTCCTTGGCGTGATTTCGGATTTCGATCGTCGTTGATATCTGCCGGTCGTGTGTAGAGACGCGGCTACATGCGTACGGTCATGCCGCCGTCGACTGTCAGAACATGGCCGTTGACGAAAGACGCGGCGTCGCTGGCAAGGAAGAGCGCAGCACCGGCGATTTCGTCGGGTCGTCCCCAGCGCTGGACCGGGATGCGTTGCCGCACGAAAGGGATCAGCTCTTCATTTGCGGCCATCGCGGCATTGGTTTCCGTCGCAAACCAGCCGGGAGCGATGGCATTGCTGGTGATGCCGTGCGGGCCAAACTCGACCGCCATCCCGCGCATCAGCCCCGTCAGTCCCTGTTTGGCTGCGGGATAAACGCAGTCACCGGGCATGACGACCTGACCGCTGATCGAGGTGACGGAGATCAGGCGTCCATGATTGTGCCGCTTCATCAAGCGGGCCGCATCGCGTGAGAGCATGATCGACGCGGCAAGATCCGTGTTGAGCAAGGCAAGGATCGCTTCGTCGTCGAAATCTGCCAGCTGGCGTCTGTCGCGGGCGCCGACATTGTTGATCAATATGTCGAGCCGGCCATGGTTGCTTTCGATATCGGCCATCACAGCGCGCTGCGCCTCACGATCGGCGATGTCGAAGGCGGCAGCCTCGGCGGAACCGTCTCTTGCCCGGATGGTTTCGACCGCCGCATTCAATGTCGCTTCGGTTCGCCCGTTGATGATGACGTGAGCGCCTACATCGGCAAGTGCCTGGGCCATCTCAAATCCAAGGCCGCGGCCGCCGCCGGTCACCAGCGCAACACGCCCTGTGAGGGAAAATCTGTGAAGTATGCTCATGGCTATCCCTTTGTCCTGCGGTGAAGACAAGCTGCCGCAAGATAATGGACTCAGTCAAGTAATTTCCGCAATGGCAATTAAAGGGGACCGGACAGGAACTTGCGTGGATCGAGGCTGGTTTGACAGATAATATCGAACCTGCCTCCTATCGCGCCGACGTCACCGCGTTGCGCATTTTTGCCGCTGCTGGATGCAGCAAGCGGCCGAATCCTGTGTTACTTCTTCATCAATTAGGCACTGCGACCAGCATCGGAATGCGACAATGACCTCAGAATTTCTATCCCATCTGCGCAAGGAACTTGTCGGCTTGAAAGAAGCCGGTCTCTACAAGGCCGAGCGCGTCATCACGTCAAAGCAAGCCGGTGAAATCGCCGTCGTCGGTGGTGCCCGCGTGCTCAATTTCTGCGCCAACAACTATCTCGGCCTGGCCGATAACGAGGAGCTTGCCGAGGCCGGGAAGAAAGCGCTCGATCGCTATGGCTACGGCATGGCTTCGGTTCGCTTCATCTGCGGCACGCAGGAAGAACACAAGCAGCTCGAGGCCCGGATTTCGGCGTTTCTCGGCATGGAGGATACCATCCTCTATTCTTCCTGCTTCGATGCCAATGGTGGCTTGTTCGAGACGCTGCTGTCAGAGGAAGATGCCATCATCTCGGACGCCCTTAATCACGCCTCGATCATCGATGGAGTGCGGCTCTCCAAGGCCAAGCGCTTCCGCTATGCCAACAACGAAATGGCGGCGCTGGAAGAGGAGTTGAAGAAGGCCGAGGGCAGCCGCTTCAAGCTGATCGCCACTGACGGCGTGTTCTCGATGGACGGCATTATCGCCAACCTTGGCGGTGTTTGCGATCTGGCCGAGAAATACGGTGCCATGGTCATGGTCGACGACAGTCACGCCGTTGGCTTCGTCGGCGCGCACGGCCGCGGCTCGCCGGAGCATTGTGGCGTCGAGGGCCGGATCGATATCATCACCGGCACGCTCGGCAAGGCGCTCGGCGGCGCTTCGGGCGGCTATACATCGGCCAAAGGCGAGATCGTCGATTGGCTGCGGCAGCGCTCGCGCCCCTATCTCTTTTCCAACACGCTGGCGCCGGTCATCGCGGCTGCCTCGCTGAAGGTCTTCGATCTGATCGACAACGGCGACGCCTTGCGGGCACGGCTTCGCAGCAATGCCGAACTCTTCCGCAGCGAAATGACCAAGCTCGGCTTCACGCTTGCCGGTGCCGATCATCCGATCATCCCGGTGATGCTCGGCGACGCCAAGCTGGCGCAGGACATGGCGGCGCTGATGCTGAAGAAGGGCGTCTACGTCATCGGCTTTTCCTTCCCGGTCGTGCCCAAGGGACAGGCGCGCATCCGTACGCAGATGTCGGCCGCCCACTCGAAGGCCGATGTCGAGCGGGCGATTGCGGCCTTTGCGGAAGCTGGGAAAGAACTCGGAATCATTTGAATTGGTTGGGGAGAACCGATCATGTCGAACATGATGAAATCGCTGGTAAAATCGAAGGCGGAAGTCGGGCTGTGGATGGAGCATGTTCCGGTTCCCGAAGTCGGGCCGAACGATGTGCTGATTCGGGTCAGGAAGTCGGCGATCTGCGGCACCGATGTCCATATTTGGAACTGGGACCAATGGGCACAAAAGACCATTCCCGTGCCGATGGTCGTCGGCCATGAGTTCTGCGGCGAGATCGCCGAAATCGGTTCGGCTGTCACGAAGTACCATGTCGGCGAACGCGTCTCCGGCGAGGGGCACATCGTCTGCGGTAAATGTCGTAACTGCCGGGCGGGCAGGGGGCACCTTTGCCGCAACACACTCGGTGTCGGCGTCAACCGTCCCGGCTCGTTCGGCGAATTCGTCTGCATTCCCGAATCCAACGTCGTTCCGATCCCCGACGACATTTCCGATGAGATCGCCGCGATCTTCGATCCGTTCGGCAATGCGGTGCACACGGCACTATCCTTCGATCTCGTCGGCGAGGATGTGCTTGTCACGGGCGCAGGGCCGATCGGCATCATGGGGGCCATGGTCGCCAAGCGCTCTGGTGCGCGCAAGGTCGTCATCACCGATATCAATCCCACCCGGCTGGCACTTGCACGCAAGGTCGGCATCGATCACGTCGTCGACGCCTCGAAGGAAAACCTTGCCGATGTAATGAAATCCGTCGGCATGACAGAGGGCTTCGACGTCGGGCTGGAAATGTCGGGCGCTGCACCTGCTTTCCGCGACATGATCGACAAGATGAACAATGGCGGCAAGATCGCCATTCTCGGCATCGCGCCGGCGGGCTTCGAGATCGACTGGAACAAGGTCATCTTCAAGATGCTGAACCTGAAAGGCATCTATGGCCGCGAGATGTTTGAGACCTGGTACAAGATGATTGCCTTTGTGCAGGGCGGTCTCGATGTATCGCCCGTCATTACGCACCGCATCGGCATCGATGATTTTCGCGAGGGCTTCGAGGCCATGCGCTCAGGCAATTCCGGCAAGGTCGTCATGGACTGGAATTGATCCTGACTGTCGATTTCCGACATCGACAATGGCACGCGATGTCGGAAATGTGCAGCTTTCTTTAGGATGCTCTTGTCATCGCGCGGGGACTTCCTAAATACGGGAAATAATGGTTTATGGCGCACCGAGCCTGTGGATAAGGCTTTTTCGCGCATTTAACGTGCTTTTTTACCGGAAAAGCTTGACGAGAACAAAAAATCTAGGAATCACCGTTTAACTTCGGGAAGAACGGTAAACTGGATCAAGCGGATCACCTAATACCATGGCCGGAAATCCAAACGCAATCCAGCTTTGCAATCCGGTAGAGGTGATCGTGGTTAATCGGGCATTAAAGGTCATTCCGTTAGGTGTTTGTCGGTGAGTCGAGGCTGGCGCAGGGCGTGCCGGCCTGATTGAAATGTTCTACCGCGTGTAAAGTTTGCAGCGTCAGGGAAAGCGACGATATAGAGATGGCAACCAAGGTCAAAGAGAACGAAGAAGCTGAAGTCGAACGCGACGGCACCTCCGACGGCCCGCTTCTCGATCTTTCCGATGACGCGGTCAAGAAGATGATCAAGGCCGCGAAGAAGCGCGGCTACGTTACGATGGACGAGCTCAATGCCGTCCTGCCCTCGGAAGAGGTGACATCGGAACAGATCGAAGACACGATGGCCATGCTTTCGGACATGGGCATCAACGTCATCGAGGACGAAGACGTCGAAGAGGCGGGCACGCCTTCCAACGACGATGACGACGCGAGCGGCGACGAGGAAGGCGAAGGCGGCGAGCTGGCTCCTTCTACGGGATCTGCGCTTGCGACCGCCAAGAAGAAAGAGCCGACCGACCGTACGGACGACCCGGTGCGGATGTATTTGCGCGAAATGGGCTCCGTGGAGCTGCTGTCGCGCGAAGGCGAAATCGCCATCGCAAAGCGCATCGAGGCCGGCCGCGAAACCATGATCGGCGGCCTCTGTGAGAGCCCGTTGACGTTCCAGGCGCTGATCATCTGGCGTGACGAACTCAACGAGGGCACGACGCTGCTGCGCGAGATCATCGATCTCGAAACCACCTATTCCGGTCCCGAGGCAAAGGCTGCTCCGCAGTTCCAGAGCCCCGAGAAGATCGAGGCTGACCGCAAGGCCGCCGAAGAAAAGGAAAAGGCCCGCCGTGGCCGTTCGCCAAGTGGCGACGACGATATCACCAATGTCGGCGGCGAAGGCCTGCCGATGGAGGAAGAGGAAGAGGACGAAGACGAGTCCAGCCTTTCCCTGGCAGCCATGGAAGCCGAGCTTCGTCCGCAGGTCATGCTGACGCTCGACACCATTGCCGAGACCTACAAGAAGCTGCGCAAGCTGCAGGATCAGCAGGTCGAACAGCGCCTGTCCGCTTCCGGCACATTGTCGTCGGCGCAGGAGCGCCGCTACAAGGAGCTGAAGGATGAACTGGTCAAGTCGGTCAAGTCACTGTCGCTGAACCAGAACCGCATCGACGCTCTCGTCGAGCAGCTCTATGACATCAATAAGCGTCTCGTGCAGAACGAGGGTCGCCTGTTGCGTCTTGCGGAATCCTATGGCGTCAAGCGCGACAGCTTCCTGGAGCAGTATCAGGGTGCCGAGCTCGACCCGAACTGGATGAAGTCGATCGGCAATCTGGCCGCGCGCGGCTGGAAGGAATTCGCCAAGAGCGAAAACACCACGATCCGTGACATTCGCCAGGAAATTCAGAACCTTGCGACCGAAACCGGCATTTCCATCTCGGAATTCCGCCGCATCGTTCAGATGGTGCAGAAGGGCGAGCGCGAAGCTCGCATCGCCAAGAAGGAAATGGTCGAAGCCAACCTGCGCCTCGTCATCTCCATCGCCAAGAAGTACACCAACCGTGGCCTGCAGTTCCTCGACCTCATTCAGGAAGGCAATATCGGCCTGATGAAGGCGGTCGATAAGTTCGAATATCGGCGTGGTTACAAGTTCTCGACCTACGCCACCTGGTGGATTCGTCAGGCAATCACCCGTTCGATCGCTGACCAGGCCCGCACGATCCGTATTCCGGTGCACATGATCGAAACGATCAACAAGATCGTTCGCACGTCGCGCCAGATGTTGCACGAGATCGGTCGCGAGCCGACGCCGGAAGAACTGGCCGAAAAACTTGCCATGCCGCTCGAAAAGGTGCGCAAGGTACTGAAGATCGCCAAGGAGCCGATCTCGCTCGAAACGCCTGTGGGTGACGAAGAAGATTCGCACCTCGGCGATTTCATCGAGGACAAGAACGCGCTTCTGCCGATCGATGCCGCCATCCAGGCGAACCTGCGCGAGACCACGACCCGCGTTCTGGCGTCGCTGACGCCGCGTGAAGAGCGCGTGCTGCGCATGCGCTTCGGCATTGGCATGAACACCGACCATACGCTCGAAGAAGTCGGCCAGCAGTTCTCGGTTACGCGCGAACGTATCCGTCAGATCGAGGCCAAAGCTCTGCGCAAGCTGAAGCATCCGAGCCGCAGCCGCAAGCTCAGAAGCTTCCTCGACAGCTAAGGCCCTGGCGCAAGCCGGTATTGGCAGTATACGAAACGGAGCCCGGTTCGCGAAAGCGAGCCGGGCTTTTCATTGAGGACATCGGCATCAAAGGTCTGAGCATGGCAGGTAAGCGGCAATTCATGGAAACACCCATCCCCGTCCCGCTGCGCGATCTGCTGGCCGGGTATGAATGGCGGCAGGATGCGCTCGGGCGTTCCTCGGCGCATGTTTTCCGGCTTGAGGCCGATGGACGCGCGCCTGTTTATCTCAAGACCGAGCCCGTGGCCCCCTTGGGCGAGCTGGCCGGCGAGGCCGCAAGGCTGCGATGGTTGCGCTCTCAGGGCCTCGCCTGCCCGGAAATCGTTGCCCATGTGAAGGACGAGGAGCGCGAATGGCTTTTGATGAGCGCGCTTCCCGGCAGCGATCTCGTCAGCGCGGAGCTGATGTCGCCGGCCGAACGTGTCCGTCTTCTGGCGGACGCGTTGCGGCGATTGCACGCGATCGACATCGCTGCCTGCCCTTTCGATCATCGATTGGCGAACAGAATTAGCGAGGCAAAGGCGCGCCTGCTTGCCGGCTGCGTCGATGAGGATGATTTCGATGAGACCCGGTTGGGACGTTCGGGGCACGATCTTTTCGGGGAACTTGAGGAGAAGAGGCCAGCGACGGAAGACCTCGTCGTCACCCATGGCGATGCCTGCCTTCCGAATTTCATCGCCGATGGCGCGGGCTTCAGTGGTTATATCGATTGCGGCCGCCTCGGCATTGCCGATCGCTATCAGGACCTGGCGCTGGCCTGCGGCAGCATCCAATACAATTTCGGCGCGGCGCTGGTTGCCGATTTCCTCAATGCCTATGGGCACTTCGAGCTGCATCCTGAAAAGATGTCTTACTATCGGCTGTTGGACGAGTTTTTTTAACGGTGGACGGGTGCGTTTGGCGCCGGTGCGATCACGCAGGTTTGTTTTTGAAGCATTGCGGATCGCCCGGAGGCCTGACAAGTTCGATTTTGATGGCTGCCTCTTTCTTGGCGTGCTGTCGGATACCATATGTCAGCGGGTTTGAAAGTCTTCTGATCTGTTTGCCGGCAAGGATCGAATGAATCGATGCGCAGTTCCCTCTTGATTGTTTTCTCTTCGCGAGCCATCCGCTGAACGATGGAAAAGGTTGCGGAAAAACGGGAAAAGGAAACGAGGCCGGGCTTCGTCCTGTCGATCCTCCTGCATGTCCTGTTTGTGGCTATCTTTCTGCTGCCGCTGTTGCCCGCGCCGCCACAGGCAAAGCCCGAGCAGAGCGTCAACGTCGAGCTGGTGCCGCAGCCGGAGGAAAAAAAGGAGATCGCGACGAAGGAGAACGAGAAGCCGGATCAGCCTCCGAAGCCCGTTCAGAAGCCCGACGAGAAGCCGCAGCAGCAGACGGCCGAAGCCCAGCAGAAGCCAGAGCAGCCTCAGGGGAAAGAGGCAGACAAACAACCGCCAAAGCAATCCGATCCTCAGGGCAAGGAGCCCACCGACAAGCCTTCACCCAAATCCGATGAGGCCAAGGCCGACAAGCCTGAAGAGCAGGCGGAAAAGCCTGCGCCCAAATCTGACGATGGCGGCGCTGACAAGCCCGTCGAGAAAGCCGAGCAGAAGCCCTCTGCGACGGAGACGCCACTTCCGGATATGAAGGGCGAGGAGAAGGACGCAACCACGACGCAGGAGGCTGAGGCCTCAGCGCAGCCGAGCGACTCGCCGCAGACGCCGCCGAATGATGCCGCCGCCGAGCAACAGGCTGAGGCCCAGGCTGCCGCGGAAGCAGCTGCCCAAGCCCAGGCCCAGGTCGAGCAAGCTCAACAGCAAGCCGATACCCAGAGCCAGGAAGCAAATGCGACCAAGCCGCCGGGAAGCGATTCGACCGCCAAAGCTGCGTCTTCGGCTCCCGATGTGCTGGCGACCAACGAACCCTCTGATCAGCAGGTGCAGCAGCCGCAGGCGCAATCGACCGATCAGAATGATCCGCAGGCGCAAGCCGCCGCGCAGGCGTCACCATCCGATCCGCAACAGCAGCCTACCGCCAATGAAGCCAAGGATGAGGCGAAAGCCGAGCCGCAGATTGTCGTTCCCACAGTCAGGCCGTCTCCGACGGAGCAAGCTTCGCAAAGTCAGTCTGCTTCGAGCAGTCAGGGTGGTCAGACCGGTGGTACCGCATTGGTGACGGAGTCGCAGCCGCCCAAGTCCGACGCACCGAAGAGGGCCGTCCAGGCCAAGAAGCTTTATTCGAACGCGGAGATGTCGCGCCTCTCGAAGAGTGACTATGATGCCTGGAAGAAGCTGCCACGTAGGCAGCGTGTCGCCTACCTCTGCAACTCCGAGGAAAAACTACAGTACCGTCACGATCTCGGTGCCGTCGGTTATGTGAATTCTGCCCTGTCTCCCGCGATGGTTTCGGACACCAGTCTGTTCGGCGAAGGGGTGGCGGTGCAGACCCAAAATGATTGGCAGAGAGTGGCGTTTACCTGTGAGGTGGACAGCGACGCGTTGAAGGTGGTCGCTTTTTCCTACACCGTCAGGGGGCGTGTTCCCCCAAGCCAACTCGACAAGCTGGGCTTTGCAGGAAATTAAGGCGGCAAGATCGCCCGCCGCATCCACCTGAAACAATAGTTTATTGTCAGCTCAATCGAAATTCGGCTCGTTTCATCATACAATTGCCTATATCTACCTGATTTAATTCTCCTCCCGTCACATTGCGCGATTCCGATGTCCTCGATTGCAGCCGATTCCAGTTCTGCGGCCGCTGGCCGTTCCGCCTTGCGTGGTGTCCTCGTGGCATTCGCGTCTTATGCCGTCTTTGCCTTCAGCGATGCTTCGATCAAGATCCTGCACGGCGTGGTTCCGTCCTATCAGGTCGCCTTCATCGGCGCGCTGTTTGGCTTTGCCGCCGTGCCCTTTCTGAAAAAGCGGGAGGACGGCTGGCTGGACATGGTGAGGACGTCGAACCGGCCGCTGTGGCTGTTGCGCTTCATCTGCGGCGCGACCGGCGCCATCTGCTCGGTCATCGCATTTACCAAGCTGCCGATGGCGGAGGCCTTCGCCCTTCTATTCCTACTGCCGTCTTTCGTGACGATCCTCTCTGTGATCTTCCTGAAAGAGGATGTGCGCTGGCAGCGCTGGACGGCGGTTATTCTCGGTTTCATCGGCGTGCTGATCGTCTTGCGGCCAGGCTTTCGCGAGCTTTCGATCGGCCATCTCTGCGCGGCGGTGGGCGGCCTTGCGGCGGCGATTTCGATCGTCATTAATCGTGCGCTCGGCTCGAAGGAAAAGCGCATCTCGCTTTATGGTGCCGGCCTGTTCGGCACTTTGATTGTCAGCGGCTTTCTGATGCTTTCGGAGGTCATGGCGCCGACGGCGACGCAATGGGTCTTCCTCGCAAGCTATGGTCTGTTAGGTGCGATCGGCAACGTGCTGCTGATGAATGCTGCACGCATGGCGCCTGCCAATCTGGTTGCGCCGCCGCAGTACAGCCAGATGATCTGGGCGATTATTTTCGGCTATCTGCTGTTCAACGACAGCATCGATATGCCCATGGCCTTCGGCATCGCCCTCATCATCTTCTCCGGCCTGCTGACGCTGGCGAGGGAGCGCAGGCGCGGTACCCCGCTGCCGGCCGCCGTTGCCGGCAACACGCAGGCGGCATTGGCAACAACCCAGGATGAGGACGCAGCCACACCGGAAAGATAGCGGCTGGGCTGGAAGTAAAACGAGCGAGATTGCCAGCCTAGCGGTGCCGGGTTAGGCTTCGTTATCCTCGAGCGAGTGATCCTGTTTCCGTGGGGAATCGATACGCATGAGATCCAGCCAGTTCAGGATATTCCGGTCTCACGTCGGGGGCATCGAGGCTGTGAAGGCGGAAACGGGGCATAGCTTTCCCAAGCATACCCATGGTCAATTCGGCATCGGTCTTATCGAGGCTGGCGCCCAGATGTCGCTCAGCGGGCGGGGGATGGTGCGGGCGGAGGCTGGAGACGTCATCAGCGTCAGTCCGAACGAGGTGCATGACGGCGTGCCCATCGGCGAAAGCCGGGCATGGTCGATGCTCTATTTCGATCCACGATTGATCGGCGATTTGCTTGAGGATATCGGGGAAGGGCAGATCGGTGAGATCGAATTTCCGGCCCCTGTCATCCGCAATGGCCAGATAGCCGCATGTTTCAGCGCGTTGTTTCCGCTTGTGGTCGATCGGGCTGAGCCCGCGGATGGGTTGCTGCGGGATGGGCTGTTGTTATCGCTGGTCGCCGCCGTGATGAGTGAAGGCGAACGGACGGCGCGCGATATCGCTGTCCCCGCGCCCATCGATCGGGCGCGCGACATGATCGACGATGATCCTGCTGCACCCCTAACGCTTGGCGAGCTATCGGATGTCTGCGGGCTGAGCCAATTCCAGTTCCTGCGCGCATTCAGCAAAGCGACGGGGCTTACTCCACACGCTTATCTCATGCAGCGTCGTATCCAGGAAGCGCGGCGGCTGATCGCAACAGGCACGCCGCTGGCCGAAGCTGCCTTTGCCGGTGGCTTTGCAGATCAAAGCCACATGACGCGCCTGTTCGTGCGCAATTTCGGCGTATCGCCCGGCGCTTATGCCGCCGCCTGCTGAGGCTTCTGCAATTTCATTCAAGACCTTGCGATGATGACAGGGTCTTCTGAAATGCAAAGCCGGACATGCAGAAGGAGAGGCCATGTATTTTCGCCATTCGAACGAGATGTGGAACGAGTTTCCCGAGTTGGTTGCCGGCGTGTTGTTTGCCGACGGGATCACCCCGGATGCCGTCGTTACCCATCGCCTCAATGGATACTATGCGACTGCGACGGAGCGGCTCGCACAAGGTCCCGAAAGTGAGATGCCTGAGATTCAGGCCTGGCGGCGCTGCTTCTCGAAAATGGGATTGAAGCCCACTCAGTATCGCTGTGCCTCCGAGGCTCTGTTGCGCCGTTTCCGCCAGGAGGGTTCGCTGCCGCGGCTGCATCCGCTCGTCGATCTCTGCAACGCTGTTTCCATCGCCTTCGCCATTCCCGTCGCCGTGTTCGATCTCTCGAAAATATCCGCTGATCTCGAGGTGCGACATGCGGACGGTCGCGAATCTTATCTGACATTTTCGGGAGAGGTCGAGCATCCGGAGCCTCGCGAGGTGGTCTTTGCCGATAGCGCGGGACAGGCCCATGCCCGGCGGTGGACCAATCGGCAAAGCGGTCTTTCGGCGGTGCGGGAGGATACGCGATCCGTGCTCATCGTGGCGGAAGCGTTGCACGACTCGGCCGCCGGCGATGTGCCGCGGCTGATCGATGCGATTGCTGTCGAGCTTGCCGCTGTCTGGTCGCTGGATGCCAGGCGAGGACTGCTAAGCCGCTCATCACCGCGATTTGATCTCCCGGCGGAGACGAATGCTTGACTGTAACCGAAACGAGGTTGACAAGCGCCGCGTTCAGGCAGAGCAGGGGCTACAGAGATTTTGACGATTGAGAGCGCATGTCTCCGCGCATCGGCGCCGGAAGACGAAGAAGGCCCATGGATACCCTGCAGAACCTAGACCGGCCGGGCGTGCTCGGTCACCCCGGCTACCGTTCCTTTGTGGCGTCGCGCGTTTTCTCCTCGATAGGCTTTCAGTCGGTGACCGTCGCCATGGGCTGGATGATCTATGATCAGACCCATAGCGCCTTCTACCTCGGCCTGGTCGGCCTCTGCCAGTTCCTGCCCATGGTCATCCTGACCTTTGTCGTCGGCCATGTCGCCGACCGGTTCGACCGGAGGCGCATCGGCCTTGCGTGCCAACTGGTCGAGGCTCTGACGGCGCTGGTGCTGGCCGTTGCCGTCTGGCAGCACTGGATCGGTCCTGCGGGCATTCTGGCTGCCGTCGCCGTCATGGGTGCGGCTACCGCTTTCGAGCGCCCCACAATGGCGGCGCTCCTGCCGAATATCGTCCCGTCCTCGCTGCTCCAGGTCGCCATCGCGACCTCGACGTCGATGATGCAGACGGCCTTCATCATCGGCCCGTCGCTTGGCGGCCTGCTTTATGGTCTCAATCCGGTGGCTCCGTTTGCCGTCTCGGCAATGCTCTATGTCATCGCGAGCAGCAACGTCATTTCGATCCGTGTCGAGCGGGAGCAACCGTCGTCGCGAGAGCCGGTCACGCTGAGCTCCGTCTTTGCCGGCGTTTCCTTCATCAAGAGCAGGCCCGTAATGCTGGGGACGATCTCGCTCGATCTGTTCGCCGTCCTGCTGGGTGGTGCGACCGCGCTTCTGCCGATATTCGCCCGCGATATTCTGCATGCCGGCCCCTGGGGCCTTGGACTGTTGCGCGCCTCTCCGGCGATCGGTGCCTTGGTGATGTCGATCTGGTTGGCCCGGCGGCCCTTGCAGACCGATGTCGGCAAGAAGATGCTGTTCGCCGTGCTGATTTTTGGCGTGGCCACCGTCGTGTTCGCGCTGTCGAGCAACATCATCCTCTCCGTCGCCGCACTCTTTGTTGTCGGTGCTTCGGATACGGTCAGCGTCGTGGTGCGCAGCTCGCTCGTGCAGCTTTTGACGCCGGATGCGATGCGCGGTCGCGTCAACGCCGTGAACTCGCTCTTCATCGGCACGTCCAACCAGCTCGGCGAATTCGAGTCCGGCATGCTGGCCAGCGCTCTCGGGCCGGTGTTGACCGGAATCGTCGGCGGTGTCGGCACCATATTTGTGGTGCTGCTGTGGATGCGGATCTTCCCTGATCTCACCAGGGTCAAGACGCTCAAGGGCTAGCCCTCGCGACAATCCCGGCAGTTTGCGTTGCTGTCGCCGAGCCCGATATCCCTCAGTAAATGGTCGTTCGCCGCATCGAGCCTATTGGGCCTGCCTTTAGATTTCAGTTGGGGCGGCCTTTCGCTGTTATGTTCGCGGATTGCTTGAGCCAGCCACCGAGCAATCCATCGTGCCCAATCGTTTCCATGAAGATCTTTCATCTCTCGGAGCCTTATGATTTCCTGAGATGAATGGATGCGCCCGAAAATTCGCGATGTATAATGAAGCTTCCCGCAATTGGGCATGCAGGATTTTCATGGGTAAAAGACCGCTCCCACCCCTGTCGGTGTTGCAGACATTTTGTGCCATCGTCGAAACCGGCGGCTTTGGCCGCGCCGCAGAGCGGATCGGGCAGACGCAGACCGCCGTCAGCCATCAGCTCGCGCAGCTGGAAGGATGGATCGGCGGGCGCCTGTTCGATCGTGGCCGAAACGGTGCAAGGCCGACGCCGCTCGGTGCGCGGCTGCATCCGGCAATTGCGGCGACGATTTCCGAGCTGGAGACGGCGCTCTATCAGGCGCGGGCGAGTATTTCTGTTCGTAGCGTTGCCGTTTCCGTCTCGCCGGAGTTTTCGAACCAATGGCTGGCATCGCGGCTGCCGGATTTCTGCCAGCGACATCCGGAGATCGAATTGAGGATGGCCGTCGGCTACCAGCGTCCGGATTTCCGGCCCGGTGGGATTGATCTGGCGATTTGGCTTGGCCATGCCGATGCAGGCCTTGTTGAGGAGGTATTGCTGGCGGACGAGGAGTTCGTCGTCAGCTCGCCAGAGCTTTCCAAACGTTTACCCTCGCGCAACGCCATAAGGGCGGCCCCGCTGCTGCGCTATGCCGGCATGAGTCACACGATACTGGATTGGCAGCGTTGGCATGAGCAGATCACCGGCGGGATCGGCGAGGCAGGCGCGTATTTCGATATCATCCGGGCTGTGGAGAGCAGTGAGCAGTTCGAATCTTTTGCCGACATGCTTGAGGCGTGCCGGGAAGGGCGAGGATTCGCGCTTGTGCGCAGTTCGTTGGTTGCACGGGATATTGCCGAGGGAAAATTGGTGCGTTGTTTTGTCGAGGTCCAGCCGGCACCCGTCAGCTACAACCTGCTCTATCCGCCCAATGCGCTGGAGAACCCGTCGGCAGCATTGTTTCGCAATTGGCTGTTGTCGCAAGCTCGTTCGCCCGGGTGAGGCGTTGGTCAAAGCACTCGGGTCTCAATCACGCAATCTTATCAGGCCTGCTTCGGTGGGGGTGAAACCGAGCTTTCGATAAAAGCCGGTGAGATGCGGCTCGAAATCAACATGCAGCCACTCCGCGCCACGCTGGCGGGCAAGAATTGTTGCTCGCTCGACCAGGCCGGTCGCGATACCCTGACATCGGAATTCCGGGTCGACACAGGTATCGAGAATGAAGGCGTGGATGCCGCCATCCCAGGCGACATTGACAAAACCGATTAGCCTCGGGCCTGCAAATGCGCCGACATGGGCGAGGCTTCTTGCGAGGATAGGCGAGAAATCGCGCATGGAGGGATCATTCCATGCGCTCGCCCAGAGAGCGCCGAGGGCTTTATTTCCAGGATTTGGGTCGTCCTTGTATTCTATCTGCATTTGAATCACTCGGGCGGATCCGTCTGTTGGGCAATCGCCGAAAAAAAGTGAGCGCCCCATGTCGGATAGTGATGTGGCCAATCGTCATTCTGACGTGAGCGTAGAACAGAGGAGGCTCAAATGTCCTATGTGGATGGTTTTATTCTTGCCGTGCCGAAAGACAAGATCGAGGCATACAAGGCGCAGGCGCGCAGGGCCGGGGAGGTTTGGAGGGAACATGGTGCTCTCAGCTACGTGGAAGCCATCGGCGACGATGTGCCCTATGGAGAACTGACATCCTTTCCTCGCGCAGTGCTGGCAACCGAGGATGAAGTGGTGGTCTTTTCCTGGATCACTTATGAATCGCGGCAGAGCCGTGACGAGGTGCTGAAAAAGGTCATGGCCGATCCACGCTTGAAGGATGACATGCAGAACATGCCCTTCGATGGCAAACGCTTGATCTATGGCGGCTTCGACATCTTTCTCGAGACATAGTCTATCGGCTGCTGGACTTGACATTGCGAGTGTTGCGGCAGACGTGATGCCGATCACCATTACTATTGTCGGAAGAAGCCATGCCGCAAACCGTCATCACACTCTCTACCCGTGGTCAGGGACTTTACGAGTTCACTGATCAGGCCGCAGATTTCGTTCGTGGCGCAATGGCCGGCGGCGGCGAGGGACTTTTGACCGTCTTCGTGCGGCACACGTCCTGCTCGCTGCTCATTCAGGAAAATGCCGATCCGGATGTGAAGACGGACCTCGATACCTTCTTCCGGCGGCTGGTGCCGCCCTCTTCGGACCCGTCAATGCGCTGGGTCATACATACGATGGAGGGGCCGGACGACATGCCGGCGCACATCAAGGCGGCCCTGACGCAAGTCTCGATCGGCATTCCAGTCATGAACGGCCGCCTGGCGCTCGGTACATGGCAGGGCATTTATCTTTTCGAGCATCGCGACGGGCCTCACCGGCGTGAAATTGTCCTGCATCTCTCGGCCTGATTTCTGAAATCCTCGCGTCAACCGATTGTTAACCCTCATGAATACAATCTGAATGGCGAGTTCGCGTTCGGTTCAGCTTGGCCGACGTAACCTGCACTCAATCCCAAAGGCGTCGAGCCGGATCCCGGGATTGCAACAATCCGCAGCAAGGATTTGAAGGAGAAACACCCATGACCAATCTTTTCACCAAGGTCGGTATTGCCGCTCTGATCGCGCTCGGCGGTATCTCCGCAACGGCCGCCACCGCATCTGCCAATGATTTTCACCCCGGCATCCAGCAGGCGCGCTATGATCACTATCGCGGCCGTTCGTGCTCGCCGGTTCTGGCTGTTCAGAAGGCGCGTGACATGGGCCTGCGCCGCGCCCGCATCGACAACATCACGCCGCGCCGCGTCGTTGTCGAAGGTTTTGGCCGCCGCGGTCCGGATCGCGTCGTTTTCGCCAATGCGCGGGGTTGCCCGCTGATCCGCCGTTGATGCTGACTACGAAAGCGGCGACGTTTTCCACATATATTCGATAGTTCCGAAGCCGCCTCCACTCAGGAGGCGGCTTTATTTTTTTACATTGTGCTATCATGGCACATCTGGTGTCATTTTAGCGTTCATTGTACCTGACGAGTAGAGGTACGGTCGATTCTGCGCTTTTCAGCGTTTGGCCGTTATCTCTCAGCACTCGCTCGGCAAATATTGCAGGAGCGAGGAAAAGGCTTTTTTGCTCCATGGAGGACACAATGAGACAATTGCTGGCAAAGTTGGGGGTCGCCGCTGCCATCGCAGTTACTGCGTTGTCGGGAACGGCGGATTTTGCTTCCGCACAGGGCGTGGATATCTATGTCGGTCCCGGCCGCCATCGGCCGCCGCCGCCGGATTACGACAACCCGCCGCCGCGCTTCGACCGTCGCCGCGGCTGCGACCCGCGTGAGGCCCTGGATGTCGCCCGCAGCTATGGCTTGCGTCGCGCTCGCGTTGTGGATGTGACGCCGCGCCGCGTGATCGTCGATGGCTTCGGCCGTCGCGGCCCGGATACGATGATGTTTGCAAATGTGCGCGGTTGCCCTTTGCTCGGCCGCTGATAAAAACAACGGGCGCCTGTCGCGCCCGTTATTGCTGGTTTGATCTTTTCGCCTTTTGGCGGGGGCCGCGGAACCGCCCTTTGCTCGATTCGGATGAATCTGAGCGAAGGGCGGTTTTGCTTTTGGTTACGGCTGGATCGCGTAGGTGATGCTGACCGAGGCGTTGTATTCATTCTCGCCAGTTGCGACGGGAACGGCCTTGTCCATCGGCGCTGCGGCAGACATGGCACGCATGTAGGGCTGCGGCGGAGCGGCAATGCCGCCTTCATGAATAGCGATAACGCGGCCGAGCTTGACGCCGGCGGCATCCGTCAAGGTTTTCGCCTTGGCGGCGGCATCGGCGACTGCTTTCTTGCGGGCGTCTTCGAGCACGGCATCCGGCTTGTCGTTGGTGAACTGGATATCGCCACCCTGGTTGACGCCGAGCTTGATGGCTTGATCGAGCAAGCCGCCGAGCTTCGAGAGGTCGCGCACGCGAACCGTCAGGCCGTTCGAGACCTG
This sequence comes from Rhizobium sp. A22-96, assembly GCF_053521805.1. NCBI lineage: Bacteria > Pseudomonadati > Pseudomonadota > Alphaproteobacteria > Hyphomicrobiales > Rhizobiaceae > Rhizobium > Rhizobium sp. A22-96. Next base: position 488,171 of record NZ_JBNWDQ010000002.1, on the reverse strand, counting down.
ATAGCCGTTGAGAACCGGCGGCTGGGTATGGCCATCCTTGTCATTCGGATAGGTATATTGCGGCTGAATGGAGAAGCCCGAGGTCTGCAGGTCGCGCTCGGCGATGCCGCTGTCCTTCAGCGTTGCCAGAACGGCGCCCATGGCCTTGTTGTTCTGGTCAAGCGCATCCTGCGCCGTCTTTGCCTGCTGGACGACCGCAAGCGTCACCACGGCCATATCCGGCGCGATGGCGGCATGTCCCTCACCGGTGACCGTGATGACGGCCTCGCGCGGCTTGGCGTCCTCGGCAAAGGCTGCGGCTGCAGGCACGAAAAAAGTGGCGCTGACAAGAGCGGCAAGGACAAAATCTCTGGTTTTGGTCAGTGGCATAGTTCGTTCCTTGGTTGATGGTCCCTCAGGATTCGCTTTTGCGGATTGATTGTGAAGGTATTACGGCAGTCCCTTGTCGGAAAAGAGAAATTGGGCTAGAGCCATCTCGGCTTTCGGAGAACCATTGCTCCGGAGTCGCGCGCGGGGATCCTTTCTCGTGCCGGGCCTGTAGCTCAATGGTTAGAGCCGGCGGCTCATAACCGCTTGGTTGGGGGTTCGAGTCCCTCCGGGCCCACCATCTTTTTACTTTCTGTTGCCGTCGGTTCCGGTTTTGCGGAAACTTTAGCTTCCGAAGCCATTTCTGCAAGGTTCGCAGTCGTGGCTCGAGATAGCGATGAGGAATCCCGATGCTAACCACTGAGAGCCGCGCGAATCTTACTCCAGATCGGTCGGCTTGCAATTTTCACGCCGCGGTAGCCGACGCTTTGCTCTTTCGCTGAAAGTGCCAGAAGCTGGATCCGATCGTGGTGGCTGATGGGCTTTCGATCTTCGAGCCGGAGATGCGCGATAAACTCGTGTTCCCTTGTGATTGACACGTAATCCAGTGCAAACCGACTAACCCCGATTGCATGGCATTCCTGTGCAACGAGGGCGAAGCTCGCCGGAGTGAAAACGGACGCGTGGCAATCTTCGTAGCTGTTGCTGTTGCGATCACCGCCGGAGAAGTAGCGTGCATAGGCGCTTTCAATGTTCATGTTCAGGAACGTGAGGTCCTGCGTCTTATGTTTTGACCTGTCCCAGGCAATCTCCGCTCGTCGTGCAACCGCAAGGGTTGCGTAGTCGAACAATGATATCTCGTTGTGTGCCGTTGTTTTGGCTCGGAAAGCTGCAAGCCACTGCGCGGTCGTCGTGACGGGCCGAAAGAGATCGAAGCAATGCCGCTTGTCGGGAAGTGCCAGGGTCACGTAACCACCCGGCTTCAGCAGTCGTGCACAGCTACTGAAAAATGCGAGAGGGTTCGGCATGTGCTCTAGAACATGGCTGAGAACAATGACCTCGAATGTCGCATGATGCTCTTCTGGCACCACGTCCGCTAGATCACCTGAGCTCCATACGAAGTCGACTTCCTCAATACTGCTCGGATCATAGCCAGCATGAGCATACTGCCGGAGAAGGCCCTCCCGATCCATATTGTCCACGATGTAGGCGTTATACCCTTTTCGTTTCGGCGCAATTGGCCGCGCGAGCGGTCCGATTTCAAGAACCTTCGTTGTTTCGTTGATGTACTGGCGCAGGCGACGACTTCTGTTCTGGCGGGGTTTGACCCAGCTTGGCGTCACGAGCGTTGGCGAGAGATCGTTGGCCGATGTACCGCGAACAGTTCCCCCGAACAGCTCACGGATCGACCCGTAAAGTCGAAATAGCATTATACCCCCGGCATGCTAAACGCTATCCTTGCCCCCAAGGTAGCGGATACAACTTAGCATCCGTAATTTTCAATTCGCAATAGTTAGATTGTACGAAGCACCAGCCGTCATCGATGAGGCCAAAGCTAGATTTAGCTTTCTGGCTCTTGATCTAATCCTGGCTAAATGCCTCGTGATAGGCAACTTGACCAATCGGTGTTGGTCCCTTGAATGTAATGTGCTGGAAATACTCCGATGGCACGTCGGCGTATCGGAGAGCGGGGTCGCTAACGAAGCCGAAGCGGGCGTAGTATCGGGGATCGCCGAGGACGACGCAGCCGTGGGCGCCGTGGTCTTCGAGCTTGGCGATCCCGGCCTCGATCAAGGCCTTGCCGATGCCGGTCCCTTGTCGATCAGGTCGCACCGATACCGGCCCGAGACCGAACCATTTCGTTGTTCCTGTTTCGATGCTGACGGGTGAGAACGCCACATGGCCAACGATCTCGTCTTGTTCGACGGCGGCCAGTGAGAGCGTCAGCGCATGGGCAGCTCGCAAGGCATCGACGATCATTGCTTCCGTGCCGGAGCTGTGTTCGGCACTTGCGAAAGCGGCGGTGGTTATGGCTCGAATGGCGTCGATATCTTCCGGTCTCTCTGTGCGTACAATAATCACTAATATTGGCCTTGCTGATGGGTGATTTCAGGTTGCATTTTACCTAGCACAATCATGCGGTGAATGCGCTCGCAGTCGTCTGCAACATTTATTGGATCGAAAGGTTTGTAAAACTGGGCGCTGGGTGGGAAATCTTACATAAAATAGCCGTACCACATTCGAGATGCGATCTTTGATGCCTCGCCATGATCTCGCGGCGTATGGGTTTTTGCAGCTATGTAAACCACCTCGTTTGGCTGTCTAATATTTTAAGCCGCCGGCGGCTTGAGGGTATTTCCGACCTGATTAGCTTAAAGATCTCGCAGGGCACCTGAAAGACTATCGTCGAGAGGACATTGCTCGGCGTTACAGCTCTGAACAGACTGCGGGGGAGATACCGATTGGTTCGGCACCTCCCGCCAACCTATTTGGTGATCAGCCGTCAAAATGACCGGAATATGCCGATTCCGCGGATGCTACGGAAACGGCGACATTGACCCCTCTGGTCACCGTGGCGCCGGCCGCCCGGAGATTGACGATCGGCTGTAGTGTCGAGTCCGGTGGGTTCGTCAGGGGAGCTGCGGTCCCGGCATCCAGATCGACAACCCAAAGGCCGGTCTCTCCGGCAATTCCTAGAATAACAACGCGTGCCATGTGGTGTTCCTTTTGACTATGATTTGCTGGTTAAAATCCTGCCTTCTTTAGGCCCTCTCTGTACATGTCCTTGTGCCATTGTTCCTTCACCGGCACGATTGCGAGCCATCGATCAACATCGAAGTCAGGATTGGTTTCTCGGGTTCTGCGCACAAAGAAGCGCGCTTTCTCGCTATTGCCGAGCATGGCCCAGCTGGCGGCCGATAGCCTGTCGGCCAGGCTGCTGTCGGCCATTTTCCCGATATATTCGACTGTTTCGCTGAATTGCCCGAGCGCATAGCTGGCTCCGGCGGCTGTCCAGAGATACGAATCCGGACTTAAAGGGTTCAACTCGATGGCGTGGGTGATTTTCTCAAGTGCCAGCTGCGGGCGCGAACAATGGGTCAACGTATCGGCGTGGTCGGCGATCACGTCCGCATAGTGTGGACTCAAGGCTTCCGCGAGTTCCAGCGCTTCCACGCTTTCATCGATGGCTCCCTGCAGGACTTTGGCGACGCCAAGTTCGCGATAGCCGTCCGCCAGGTCGTCACGAATCTCGATGGCCTGGGTGGCGTAGGCTTCGGCGGATTTCAGCAGTTCGATATCGCCGCGCGCCGTCAGCAACCATTCCTTGGAATAGGTGCGGGCGATGGAACTCATCGCCGGTGCGAAATCGGCGCTTTCCCGCAAGACCGTCTTCATCTCCTTGCGGGCGCGACGCATGTTCGGCAGCGTCAGGCGATGGAGATATTGTTGCCCGACAAGATATTGATGATAGGCGGCAGGGTTCTGTTCGAAATAGATCCGCGTCGTTTCATGACGCTCCACTTGCCCTGCAACCTCAAGAACGATGTGTCGCGAGATATCGCGCTTGTTGCGGGCCAGATCCAGCTTGCCGAAATTGAAGCGCTCCGCCCAAACAACCTCGCTGTTCGACATATAGATGAGCTGCGAGAACAGCGAGAGATCATTGCCAAGCCCGCTCAGCCGAGTGTCGAGAACATAGTTGATATCGTACTGCTGGAAGAGCGCGAGTTGATTTTCGGTCTGGCGGCTTATCTGCATGGCCGAGTAGGGGGCGATGACCCGCAGACTGTTCAATGCGCAAAAGCCGAGGGTTATGTCCTCGATCAGCGACGACGCCACCATCAGCGCAGCCGTATCGGCGCTGTCATTGCCTGGAGGCAGTAAGGCAAGCCGCGGTATGCGCAGGATGGGTTGCGTTGGAAGGTCGTGTTCCGAGATGGCCTCGTCGGATGTCGGGGCCGGAATGGATGACCGCGGAGATGCTGGCGATCTAGCCGGCCAGGACGAAACAAGGTCCTTGCGCCGCTCGAACAGGCGTTTCAGCTGCTCGATCCCACCTTCTGCATCAAATACTTTCAGCAATATGCGATGGGTGTTCTCGTCCTCGGGTTCCGCTTCGAAAAGAAGGAGCGCCGCCTCCTTGATGATAGCGATTTCGTCGGCTGTCGCCGGACGTTGTGTGGCTATCTCAAGTGCTTCCTTTAGCGCAGCGAGATGCCGCTTTTTTTCACCCTCTCGCCAATCGACGAAGGCCCGGCTCTGACAGTTCGCGTTTTCCAGGAACGTCGCTTGCACAGCCTGTACTAGAAGCGGAAGATGCTGCGATTGGTTCCTCGAGGCATCGGCATATGGGGAGATAAGATCGCTGGTCAGTGAGTTCCGGGCGAGATGGATATCCGTATCGTCAAAGGTCATGAAGTCTGCGTTGAGTTCCGCCTGCCGCTTCTTGATACGAGAAATGAGCTTCCGCAGGTTCGTCAGCGAGTTGGCGATATCATCCTCGCCCCACAGAAATCGCGCTATGCTTGTTCTGCTTGTATATCCTCTTTCGCCTGTAAGTAGATAAGCAAGTATCAGGAGTGCTTTTTCCGGAAATGCTACCTCGCGTCCGGCGCTATCGAGAAGAGCGATCTCTCCAAATGTTCTGAGTGAAAATTGCATCGCGCCATCTATATTGTTTTACATATGTAACGGCCGCCGCCTTTGAGAAATCTGGTGATTATCGGGTAGATAGACACCGATACGGCGAGTGAAACTCATGCTATATTTTTGCTGCAAGGCGTGATTAATTGCAACTCGACTATTAGCCGTTCTGTAGTTTCAAAGACGTTGTTGTGTGAAATTTCGATGTCGACGGTGAAATTCCGATGAAATCCGGAAGGAAAGCTCGACTAACGTACCGCAATGGGTATTCCTAACTCGATATGAAAGTCATTTTCGCAGGCCCGACTCTACACGGGACGAATCAGTTACCCAGCGAAGGTTACGAGCTGCGGCCGCCCGCCAGGCAAGGTGATTTCTTCAGGGCGGTTGAGGATGGCGCGAATGTTATCGGCTTGATTGACGGGATTTATGAGCATGTACCGGCGATCTGGCACAAGGAGATCCTGTTCGCTCTTGCCCAGGGAGTTCAGGTCTTTGGTGGCGCAAGCATGGGCGCCTTGAGGGCGGCCGAATGTGCAGCTTTCGGCATGATCGGCATCGGCAAGATCTACGACGACTATGCCAGTGGAGCTTTGCTGGACGATGCCGATGTCGCCCAGTCGCACGGGCCCGCGGAACTGGGCTTCCTTTCATTGAGCGAGCCGCTCGTCAATGTCCGCGCAACGATCGCGCAATGCCTGCATCGCGGATGCATTACCGATGCCGAGCATGACCGGCTTCTGGAGGCCGCGAGAGCGACCTTCTTCAAGGATCGGACGTATAAGGTTCTGGTACAGTCCAGCATTCAGGACCCGGATCGCGCGACTTTGGTGCTGACGGCGCTGCGGCAGAATCTCGTCAATCAAAAGCTGCTGGATGCAGAGCGTCTTATCGATGTCGTCGTCTCGGCACCGGATCGGCGTCTCGCGGTCAGGCCCGACTGGATTTTCGAAGCAACGAGCTTCTGGGACAGGATGGTTTCTTCCTCCCGTAAGGCTAAGGCTTAGACCGAAGAAGGCTCTTAACCCCCTCCGAAATAGCGATTTTTCGCTTTCTCCAGAGTTTGGCAAGCACGAAATCCGAGGGCCTATACCTTGGTATAATCGCACGGCACCATCGCTTGATTGACCCTACCCAGCGGTTATGACAAGACGACCCTGCCTGCGCAACATGATGCAAGGGCAGATGCAACAACAGATAAAAGAAGCAAATGGACAGCTACCCTAGTCGCTGTCCGGTTGCGGCTTCGCGCCGTATCCGGATGGTCATCGCAACAACCTGGACCGCTATCGGCATTCGCCGGGCGAGCGACGGTCGGGCCTAGCCTCTCCGGCTCGACCTCCGGATCTGCTCGTAAGCGGACCGAGGAGTGAGCCATGAACAATATTGTTCTTTTCCGCGAACGCACGTTCGCAACCAAGTTTTCCGCTCCGCACATGCTGCCAGCTACGACGGCTTCGTCGTCGCTCGGCCGGATCGTGCTTTTTCAACGCCCGCGCCTGATGGCCGTTTGGCACACCAATCCGCATACGGGGAAATTGGAGTGCTTCTGGACGACCGGAAATGTTGCTGTCTCCGATGAGGACGACAGTCGGCGAGCGGCCTAGCCCTTTCTTTCACACAGGCTCGCCCTTGACGCTGCAACTGCTGCGTCATGCGGGCGCGCTCTATTGATAACATCCTGTTTTTAAGGGGTTATACATGGTTTTCCTTGCCAATGATCGACGCGAGCGCAGCGCCGTTGCCGCGTTGGCCGGTGCACGCATCCTGCCAAACGGCTACGATCTTGCCGCCTTCGCCTTCATCGCTGCCGCAGGCTATCTTACGCTTCATGGAGTGGGCGAGATGCGGGCGCCGCTGGAGGGCCTCTCGACGACTCCGCTCTCGCTCGATCCCGCCTATCTGCCTGAATATGCGCTGCGCACGACCTTGCGGATGATGGCTGCAATCGTTGCCTCGCTCATCTTCACCTTTGTGGTTGCAACGCTTGCAGCAAAGAGCCGGCGTGCCGAGAAGATCATCATTCCGGCTCTCGACATCTTGCAATCGGTGCCGGTACTGGGCTTCCTGACCTTCACCGTGACGTTCTTCATGGGGCTGTTTCCTGGAAGCCAGCTCGGTGCGGAATGTGCTTCGATCTTTGCGATCTTCACCAGCCAGGCCTGGAATATGGCCTTCTCCTTCTATCAGTCGTTGCGGACCGTGCCGCGTGATCTCGATGAAGTCAGCCGCAGCTTCGGTCTGTCCTCCTGGCAGCGCTTTTGGCGTCTGGAGGCCCCCTTTGCAGCACCCGGTCTGGTGTGGAATACGATGATGTCCATGTCCGGCGGCTGGTTCTTCGTGGTCGCCTCAGAGGCAATCACGGTTGGCAATACCACTGTGCAGCTTCCCGGACTTGGCTCGTGGCTGGCGCTCGCCATCGATAAGCAGGATTTCGTGGCCGTCGGCTGGGCGGTCCTGGCCATGGGCATCGTCATCCTTCTCTATGACCAGCTGCTCTTCCGGCCAATCGTCGCCTGGGCAGACAAATTTCGCTTCGAGCAGACGGCCGGCCAGCAAAAGCCGCGTTCCTGGGTCTATTCGCTGATCCGCCGCACGCGTCTTCTGAAAAATGTGACGGCACCATTTGCCGCCGTGTGGGGCAGGTTGTTCCTTCTGCGGCTGCTGCCTGCATCAAGAGCGGTTGCGAAGGGGCGGGACGAGCGGCGTGTTGTTAGCCGGGTCATCGACTATGCCTGGTTCGCTCTGATTGCCGCCATCGGCGCCTGGAGCATCTGGGATATCGTCTCTTATCTTAGTCAGACGCTGTCATGGGGGGATGTTTCGATCGCGTTTGCCGGTGGCTTCGTTACTCTCCTCCGCGTGGTCGTTCTGATCGCGGTCGCAAGCGTGATCTGGGTCCCGCTCGGCGTCTGGATTGGTCTGCGCCCGGCGGTTGCGGAGCGCGTCCAACCGATCGCTCAGTTTCTGGCAGCATTTCCGGCGAACGTGCTCTTTCCCGTGGCGGTGATTGCAATCGTCGCGACGGGCGCCAACCCTGATATCTGGCTGTCACCGCTGATGGTGCTGGGCACGCAGTGGTACATCCTCTTCAACGTGATTGCCGGGGCAAGCGCTTTCCCGACCGATCTGCGGGAGGCATCCTCCGTCTACAGGCTGCGTTCGTGGACATGGTGGCGGCGGGCGATACTGCCGGGGATATTCCCCTATTACGTCACGGGGGCGCTGACGGCTTCCGGCGGCTCCTGGAATGCGAGCATCGTTGCGGAACTGGCAAGCTGGGGAAACACGAAGCTCGAAGCCTTCGGTCTCGGCTCCTACATCGCGAAAGCGACGGAAGCGGGCGATTTTCCGCGGGTCATCCTCGGCATCGTCGTCATGTCCGTCTTCGTCACTCTTTTCAACAGAACGCTCTGGCGGCCGCTCTACGTCTTCGCTGAACGCCGTTTACGCCTCGATTAATCACACATCGGAGAAATGAACATGGAAAACGCTGTCATCTCCAAGAAGCTCGACATTGTAAAAGGTTCGCCGCTGGTTCTGGCGAAACAGGTTTGTCAGACATATGACAAGGGAACCTCCGGTTCGCTCGTCGTGCTCGAGAATGTCGATCTTCAGCTCTATCCGAATGAAATCGTCGGGCTGCTCGGCCGCTCCGGCTCCGGCAAATCGACACTGCTGCGTGCCATTGCCGGCCTCATCCGTCCAAGCAAGGGCGAGATCACCTTTGACGGCCGGCCGGTGGTCGGCCCCAACTCCGATGTTGCTGTCGTCTTCCAGAGCTTCGCCCTGTTTCCCTGGTTGACGGTGCTGCAGAACGTCGAGCTCGGGCTCGAGGCTCAGGGCGTCGCTTCGACGGAGCGCCGCAAGCGTGCGCTGGCCGCCATCGACCTGATCGGCCTTGATGGGTTCGAAAGCGCCTATCCCAAGGAGCTGTCGGGCGGCATGCGCCAACGCGTCGGTCTTGCCCGTGCGCTCGTGGTTCGGCCCAAAGTTCTGTTGATGGATGAGCCTTTCTCCGCGCTCGACGTATTGACCGCGGAAACGCTTCGTACCGACCTTCTCGATCTGTGGTGCGAAGGCCGCATGCCGATCGATTCGGTGCTGATGGTGACGCACAACATCGAGGAAGCCGTGTTGATGTGCGACCGCATCCTGATCTTCGGATCGAACCCCGGTCGCGTCATTGCAGAAATCAAGGTGGATCTGCCGCAGCCGCGCAACCGCCTCGATCCGGCGTTTCGCATGCTGGTCGAGGATATCTATGCCCGGATGACGGCAAGAACCGGCGCTCCGACGCGTGAAGGGCTGTTCCCGGGTACGGGTATCGCCATGGCGCTGCCACGCGTATCGACCAACCTGATGTCCGGTCTGATCGAAACGGTGGCAGCCGAGCCCTATCGCGGGCAGGCAGATTTGCCGCCGCTGGCGACGCATCTGCATCTCGGCATCGATGACCTCTTTCCGGTGGCAGAAACACTCCAGCTTCTGCGTTTCGCCGATCTGGAAGGCGGCGACATCAAGTTGACGGCTCCTGGGCTGCGTTTCTCCGACAGCGATGTCGATGAGCGCAAGCGGCTCTTCGAGCAGCATCTGGCAACCTATGTGCCACTTGCTGCCCATATCCGCCGCGTCCTCGACGAACGGCCGACGCATCGTGCTCCTGCGCGGCGTTTTCGTGATGAGCTCGAGGATTACATGTCCGAAGACTATGCCGACACGACCATCAAGGCCGTCACCAACTGGGCCCGTTACGCGGAATATTTCGCCTATGACGAAAATGCGGATCTGTTCACGTTGGAGAACCCAAGTTGAAACAGGCAGCCGGATCAGACGGATCAAGGTTGCCGCCGGATAAGGCGGCGACCGACCCAATTACACTTTTGAATTTGACAAGCAGCCAAGTCAGGGCCTAGCGCACGGGATTCCGTCGCGCAGCCTGGATGGCTGCGGGACGGATCGTCATGCCCAGAGACAACGAAGAACTTGGCCGTTTTCTGGAAACCCTCAGCAGGAACAGCCGAAACAAGCCCTGCAATGGAAAGCGCCTACAATCCAGTAAGAGAAGCAGGCTAAACGCGCGCCTGACTCGCTTCAGAGACTATGTCGGATTGGCGGCGATGCTGGCGCTTCTGTGGGGCGCGCATTGCCTCACACGATGGGCGACACGGCTCTTTCTCCGCGGCATCTTGCCTGCAAATCAGACGCGCGTGCTGCTCCGTTGGGCAGCGCGTCTGAACAGGACAAGCCTTGCCATTCTTCGTCGCCGCCAGCGCCGCCGTCTCTTCACTCGCTATGCCGGAAACGACAATCATGACCATCGCGCTTGACCAATCGCTCGCAACCTGGCTGTGGTTTGCACGTTTCCGGGCGGGCCGACTTCATCGGAGCGCATCACGAGCATTCGGCAATCAAGCAGATGATCGGCTCGCTCAACTTCGTTCTGCCGCCAATAGCCAGGTAGCAAGCGCAAGCCATCATCCAGTGAAATCAGTGCTATACAGGGATTATGGCAGCAACAGCCGCCGTTGTTTTTGGGATTTGGATCAGGCAGGTTGTCACTCGGATATGCAAGGCGTCGAGAACGCTGACACGGGGACGAAAGGCATGAGGCGCGAGTTTCTGAAGTATCTTTTCGAGATGCCTCTATTCTGGCTCGGTATCGCCGTTCTTGCCGGCCTTATCTTCATTGGCGACACGATCACGGATTTGGAGATCGCGTTCGCCGTCCTCTATGTTTCGGTCATCCTGCTGTCGGTACATTCCGGGCGGACAGGTGCGATCGCCGTCGTCGGCGTTGTCTGCGCCGTCCTGACGATATTGAGCTATTTCCTCACGCGGCATGGCGCCTCGCAGGCGGGGTTGATCAATAGTATATTGAGCCTGATTGCCATCGGCGCGACCACCTACCTGGCGATCAGAATCGAGCGGCTTGATGCAAAGGCGAGGCAGGCGCAGTCCGAGCTTGCGCGTATGTCGCGGCTCACCATTGTTGGCGAACTCGGCACATCGATCGCTCATGAGGTCAGCCAACCCATCACGGCGATAGCCGCAAACGGCAACGCCGCACTTCGATGGCTTTCGGCAACACCTGCCGATCAGAATGAGGCGCGGCGTGCCATCGAGCGGATCGTCATGGATGCTGACAGGGCAGGTGATGTTATCGGCCGCGTTCGTAGGCTCGTTGCGCAATCGTCTCCTTCACGCGACATGTTTGATCTGACGGATGCCATTACCGACGTGCTTGAACTCGTTCGCAGTGAAATCCGCAAGGGGCAGATACTTCTTCGCACCGAGCTGGCGAGCGACTTGCCTCCCGTGACTGGTGATCGCGTACAGTTGCAACAGGTGATGCTCAATTTCATCATGAACGCGATTGAAGCTCTCACAGATGTCGAGCTGGAAGAGCGCGAATTGCTGGTCAGCGTTGCTGCCGCTGAAAGCAAGATCACGGTCAGCGTGCGCGACACGGGCGTCGGCGTTCCGTCGGCGAAGCTTGATAGAATATTCGAGGCTTTCTACACGACGAAACCGAACGGTATGGGAATGGGGCTTGCCATCAGCCGATCGATCATCGAAGCGCATGGCGGCGCCGTCTATGCCGCGCCCAATTTTCCGCATGGGACTGTATTCGGCTTCACCCTGCCGCTGGGTGGGAAGACAAAGGGGTAGGGCATATGCAGGAGCAACAACCGACTGTCTATGTGATCGACGACGACCCATCCGTGCGTGACGGGCTGGACAGCCTTTTGCGCTCTGTCGGCTACGACACGCGATGCTTCGCCTCACCTCGCGATTTCCTTTCGCACCCCCGATCGGAAGGGCCGGCCTGTATCGTTCTCGACGTCAGGATGCCGGATGCGAGTGGTCTCGATTTTCAGGACGAGCTCACAAGGATAGGTTATTCGATACCGATTATCTTTCTAACCGGTCACGGCGATGTGCCAATGTCGGTGCGCGCCATGAAGGCCGGTGCGGTGGAATTCCTTCTGAAGCCGTTTCGGGAACAGGATCTTCTCGACGCAATCCGGCAAGCCCTCGATGTTGATCGGGCTCGACTGAAAAAGGAAATCGCCTCGGCCGATCTTCACGAGCGTTTCGCATCGTTGACACCGCGGGAGCGTGAGGTCATGGCGCTTGTTGCGAGAGGGTTATTGAACAAGCAGATTGCCGGGGAAATCGGCCTGAGTGAGATCACCGTAAAGGTCCATCGCGGTCAGGCCATGCGAAAGATGCGAGCCGATTCCGTTGCCGATCTCATCAGGATGGCCGATGGCCTCGGATTGACCGAAACGGCTATTGGCGGCAAGGGCGGCGGCCCCGCATCCGCGTCGCGCTAGGCCTTCATGTTTTACCGACACCGATCTCGGTGCCCCAGCGAAGCCGCTTCAGTATTTGAACTAGCCTGAATTAGGGGCGGGGCGTGGTGAGCGTGCCTTGATGAAATATCATTTGCCATCGGCCATCGAGCGCTGCCAGATCGAGCTGCGCAGGGCATGCCGCGAAGGGCTATCGCCCATTGCCGCTCGAATGCTCCGATACGTCACGAGAATGGCATCCGGTGAAATCGATCGGAAGGCATAGTCGCACGCAGTTACCGGCGGTGAGGCTGGTTCGGTCCTTTCCGCTGCCAGACTGGCGATGAGTTCGTCTCTGTCGTCATAGATCGTGCCCGAACTGCCGAATTCGACAAAGCCTTCCGCAAGAAGCTCAGCAACTGCCTTCGGCGATTGCCGGATTTCCGGACGATGCAACATCTCCTCCAGCCGGCGAATGTCCTCTAGCTCGTCCTGTGCAATTTCCATCGCGCTTACAGTCTCCGTTTCATCTTGCTTCCAAGCTCAGTGTAGGTCCGTTTAAGGGGAGAGGATATTATGCAAAGACGGCCACTCCCTGCTCTTGCCTGACTTTGTATGCCTGATCGCAATCGGCCTCCCGGAATTGCTCCAATTCCCCGGCGAAAAGTTCGGCGGCATGACGACCGGGAAGTGTCTTTTCGTCTTCGATGACCGCAGCTATGCGTCGAAACAGTTCGGATTCGAAGTTGCTCGCGATGGTCTGCGTGTTTGGTCTGGCCAGTCGCGCTCCACCATCCAGACGAATTGCCGAAACGTAGAACTCGTCCTCGTAGTCGGCTCCCGCAGATGTCAACTCGGCGTGTCCATACAGCAGCAATCCGGTTTCCCAGCGATCACAGAGGCAAATTTGCAGCTCGTCGAATGAATATTCGCAGGAGAAGGCGGCGTTGTGCATGATTATCTTCCCGCCTGTGTAGCCGACGGGGACGATAGATTAAGCCTGGTGTTGCGTTTGCCTGCTTTTGACGTGTTCGCCGGTTCCATCGGAGCGGTGTCGGTTCTCAGGCGCATCGCCAGTATTCTCCTTTCACTATCGATCGCCGTTGCCTGGCCGGTTTCGCTGACTTCGTGCAAGGCTGTTAGGCTTGCTCGGGCTCATTCCTTCCAGTGCCAATCGGCTCTATCGGGAAATTGTCAGGAAACACGATTAATGTCAACATATTTTATGTCTATGAAAGTCAACAAAGACATCAAAGATGTTTTGCGTCCATATGAGATGATATTTCCGATGCCAATCAAAAATTGGCGCGATACCGCAGCGTGAGCGAAGGCCGGTCTTCTTATTTGCGGGCAATGTGTCCGCAAATGCGGCCGATGATCGTCAGACGCTCCAGCTCGACCGTGAATGTTTCCAACGCCGGATTGTCCGAGATGATTTTCACCTGTCCGGGCTGCGTGAAAGGCACACGCTGCAGGCGCTTGATCTGTGGTTCGGAATAGCCATCGCTGATGGCATAGACAGTGTCGGTCGTCATCTGGTTTTGCGAGAGATCAACGATAACGCGATCGCCAGGCATATAGGTGGGCTGCATAGAGTCGCCGATCACCTCCATGATGATGGTATGGTTCGGCGAGGCCTTCGCCTCGTTGCGTAGATATCCGGTGGGAATGAGCCATTCCGCGACGATTTTATGCCCTGCTACGTTCCCGGAACCAACGGGCAGATTGATGACTTCGCCGACAACGCCGCTGCCGGCGCCAAGCTTGACATCGACCTCCGGCGTTGCCCCGGCAATCTGCGGCTGCCAATGTTCGCGGCTGTAGCTGAGCTCTTCACCGTCTTCGGCAAATCCGTCGTTATCCTGCTCGTCCGGATCGAAAGAGGTCACCATATTCGGCACCGCGCGGGCCAGCTTGTGCGATCCTTCGCCCGTCAAGAGGTAGCCCGCAGTCGTGCCGAACTTCTTGGCGTAGCGACTGGCAATCTCGGCGCTGAAGTCGTTCTGGCCGTTTTCGTGGGCGCGATAGGTGGAGAGGCTCACCCCGAGCGCTTCTGCCGCCTTCGTTGCCGATGAATAATTTGCGGCTTCGCGTGCCGCCCTCAGTCGTTCGCCCATGGATTTTTGCATTTTCCGACCCTTGCAAAATTAACAACATAAATCATGTTGACATATGCATCTTTATCAACATAATTGGTGTTTATCAAGATGCTTGCGGCTCATTTTGTTGCGAGCTGGATGTCAGGCCTCTTTGGCGCGGCGGACAGGTGGATTTAGGAGGTGACGGCATGATCGCGAGCAGGAGAAATAGAAAGTCGGCAGATTATTTCGATAGCTTCTGGGGCTGCCCGACCTGTCATCGCAGCTTATCTATCGCGGAAGTCATCGAGCTTCATTGTGAATACTGCAAAGCAGCCGTGGAACCGACTGAGATGGCAGATACTCAGCCTACGGCAGAGGCGTCTAGTTTCGAGAGGCTGCCATGAGCGAGATGTTCCAGGGGTTCCTGGCGTGCATCGGTGCGGCACTCTTTTTTGCCAGCATGCTGGCTGCCGTGAGGTCGATCGTCCGGAAACCGGCGTTCCCATACGCTGAGGAGGAGGGTGGTGCTCCCGAGGGAGATCAGGCTCATTTCCGTGTAGCTGGGGACCACGCCATCCGTGCCGGCGAGCCGACAGGTTCGGCGAAACGGCGCTGACGACACATCGCGCACTGCCATCAAACCCATCAGAGACTGAATAAACAGATCTGGTCTTGCCGGCCAGAGGAGGTTGCTATGAATGAATTTCAAATCGGAACTGAGGCTGTTGCCAGCGGTCATCTCGGCTGGATCCGCAAAGTTCACCGCGCGACGAACGAGATCCTCAGGGATAGCCGCGGCGAACCGATCGTCTTTGCGACGCCAGACGCGGCCAAGGCTGCCGCTGGCGAGGCGATGGTCGCCTATCTCAACACGCCCATGCTGCGTGATGGCGCCAGAGTGGAGGCGATTTCCAAGGCGGAAGCTTTCTTTAAGCCCAGATCTGCCGGTGCCGCCGTCCCGGCCGGTACCGGCGCATGATCGATGCGCAAGTTGAGCAGGTGCATGCTTTTACTCAAGGAGTTGAGAGATCCATGACCAAAGGCAAGCTTGATCTTCTTCTGGACGGCCTCGGTATAAAGCTCGTTCCCGTTCATCGCCGCCGCGCTCCGGCGCAGAGCCATGCGCGTGGCACGATGCAGGAAATCCGCGGGCGCTATGGCGATGGCCATCTGGTTTTCGTTTTGCGCTGCATCCGTCAGACCGGCAACAATCGCGACGAGCTGTGGTCGGATACGATCGGAGCGGTCTCCGACGTTCTCGCGCAACGCCAGGATTGGGCGCTCCAGCGAGCCGGCGATCTGCTCGGCGCCTTCGACGATATTGCACTTGCTTCACTGCGTTCGGAGGCGGTCGCGAGGCGACCTTGGCCGGTACGGGCGACGCTGCGGACGCTAATCTATTGGGAATTGGAGAGACGACTTGATGCACCGACCCGCCTCGCAGTTTGACGATCTTTCCCACCGTGAGGCGGAGATTGCCGATCTGAGCCTGCTCGTTCGCGCCCGCTTCGTCGAGGCGGCTGATACGATGGTTCACCTCGATGTCCGTGGTGTTCGCCCGGACAGAATGCGGACGCTCTGGCCGGAGGTTCTGCCGGAAGCTTTGGACCATTCCGAGGTCCGTGTCCGCTATCGCCCGAGCGCCGCCGCCATCAGCCGCGCGGAAGAGGTCTTGCAGGAATGGCTGCGGACCGGCGTCAGGGATGAGGAACGCCGCATCCTGCTTTCGCGCTGGTCCGTTTGCCTTGCTGCACCCTATATCGCGGGATCCTTCCGGGATTTCTGTGCTCGAACGGGTCGTGTGCGACGTACGGCGGAGCGGCATATTCAAAGCGAATTCCGCAATGTCGCGGGCGCACTTCTTGCGACTTCGCCGCTATTGCAGGAGCCGGACTGGGCACGCATATCGTCGATGATGCCGAATTCGCCTGGTGGTACGGAGCGAAGGAAGCCGCCGGCGACCAAGCATGAAACGCACTGGTTGCCGGATGACGCCCGGCCGGTGTTCGATGCGGCAAGCCCCGAACTTGCCGAACTTGCCAAGCGGCTGGAGCGTGAAAACCGCCGGCGCGCCAAGATGAAGGCCTAGATCGCGGCGGCTATTCGGTCCGACTCCGTATATGCCGCTATGAGCGATCCTGACCGTCTTCACCTTGCGGTGATATGCTGCTTTCAAATGCAAAGACGCCGCTTGGCCGTGCGCTTGCGGTACCATCGCCAAAGTCTGGCACTGAATATTCTGCCAGCAGCCGAAGCCGCGATGTCGGCAGATGCGCGCGCCATGGATCGCCGATCAAAATCGCAATGCCTTCTGCCAGGCAGCGATCCAGAAATGTGATGATCCGCCCTGCAAGCGCCGCATCATAGAAGAGATCACCAACGCAGACGATATCGATAGCCGGAGGCTCGCCGTTAGCCAAATCGGCGAGGACTGTTTCGATGGTCACATCGTTCAGCGCTGCATTGAGCTCGATAGCCGCAATGGCATAGCGATCGACATCCGCCGCAAGTACCTGCGCAGCTCCTGCCTTCGCGGCGGCTATGCCTACAATTCCTGATCCGGCACCAAGATCGAGCACGCGGCGACCGATCACTGTCTCCGGCCGGTCGAGAAGATAGCGGGCCAGTACCAATCCTCCACCCCAATAATGCGCCCAATAGGGTGAACCGAATTGCGGATCTCGCTCCGCCAGGCGTCGTAAACCGCTATTGGGGGCTGCTTTGTGCAGCCGAATCTCCGGAATGCCGGGAACGGGCAGAATCGGAAGGTTGGTGGTGATGAACTGCCTTATCCAGTCACGGTCTGTGGGGCTTTCCAAATCGGGGCTCAATGTATCCTCTTGCCTGTCTCCAGAGACCTGTCTTCGGAGAGAATATCGATCAAATCGTCGGACTGCAGAGTGCGATATTTTCAAGTTATATCAACTAATTAATGGTCACTCTCATCAAGATTTTTAGATCCTTGCAGCAGTATCGTCGTTCAAGGGTGTCGCCAACAGGGCCGAATTGGGGTATTCATTTTGGCATGATGAGAACAGTTGCAGCGACGCACTGTTGACCGCAAGCGATGTTTTAGACCGCTTGTTTCCTTTCAAGGTTCCATCGGAAATTTCAAGCATGTCCAATGCCGACAAGCCAGTCGTGCAGCGCAAACCGCGTGCGCGTCGACGCAAGGCCGTTCCGACCGGCGATACACCGCTAGACTATATGTTGAAGGTGATGCGCGACGATGAGGCGGATCAAAAGCGGCGCGATGAGATGGCGAAGATTGCGGCGTCCTATGTGCATCAGAAGCCGAGCGAACGCTCGGTAACCGGGGCCAAGGGAGGCCGGGGTTTCACCATCGACTTAACCAATGCCACGGATGAGCAGCTTGCAACACTCGAATCCCTCTTCGGTCCGCTTGCCGGATCCGGCGGCGATGATGGCGGCGATCCAGGAGGAGAAGGCGAGGCGGACAAGTGAACGCGAACGGGCACAGCATGCCAGGCAGATTGCTGCCGATGCCGAACGAATTCGTGCCAATTGCCAATCGCTGGCGGGCTTCGTCCGAGAGGCCTGGCATGTCGTCGAGCCTTCCGCCGATTATGTTCATGGCTGGCATATCGATGCGATCTGCCGTCATCTCGAAGCGGTAACGTCAGGCGAGATCACGCGACTGCTGATCAACGTGCCGCCGGGCACGATGAAGTCGCTCCTCTGCGGCGTCTTCTGGCCGGCATGGGAATGGGGTCCGAAAGACAGGCCACAGATGCGCTATCTCGGCGCGTCCTATTCGGAACACTACGCCAAGCGCGACAACAGGCGCATGCGCGATCTCGTTGCTTCAGAGTGGTATCAGGCGCTTTGGGGTGATCGGGTCAAGCTGACGAGAACCGGCGAGATGGCCTTTGCCAATACAAGCACGGGCTCTCGCCAGGGTGAACCCTTTTCGAGACTGACCGGTGGCCGCGGCGACCGGGTCATCATCGATGATCCTCATTCGGTCGATGGTGCTGAATCCGAGGCGGAGCGCCTGTCGACGGTTCGCACATTTCGAGAGTCGGTGCCGACGCGGCTCAACGATCCGCAGCGTTCGGCCATTGTCGTGGTCATGCAGCGATTGCACGAGGCTGATGTGTCCGGCACGATTCTGGCGCTGGGGCTCGGTTACGAGCATTTGATGCTGCCGATGGAGTTCGAGCAGGAGCGGCGCTGTCGAACGTCGATCGGATTTGTCGATCCGAGACTGGAAGAGGGCGAGTTGCTCTTTCCGCAGCGTTTTCCGCGAGTTGTCGTGGAGCGGGACAAGATACCGCTCGGCTCCTATGCGGTTGCCGGTCAGTTTCAGCAGCGGCCTTCGCCGCGCTCGGGTGGCCTGTTTCAGCGCGGCGATTTCGAGATTGTTGATGCAGTTCCCGCCGGCGCCAGACGTTGCCGGGCCTGGGATTTCGCTGCCTCGAAGGAGCGGCCCGGTCACCAGCCGGACTGGACCGTTGGTCTGCGCATGGCATGGGTCGACGGCGTCTTCTACGTCGAGACGATCGCTCGTGGCCGCTGGTCGCCGGCAGAGGTCGAGCGCAATCTGAAGAACATGGCATCACAGGATGGGCCGACGGTGACGATCCGTATGCCGCAAGATCCGGGTGCGGCGGGCAAGGCTGATGCGGAAACCAAGGTCAAGTTGCTGGCCGGCTTCCCGATCAGGGTTTTGTCGGCGACCGGTGACAAGGCGACGCGGGCCAAGCCGGCATCGGCACAGGCGGAAGCTGGAAACGTCAAGCTACTGCGTAGCGACTGGAACGAATCATTTCTGGATGAGCTCTGCGCCTTTCCGAACGCGCAATTCGACGACCAGGTGGATGCTTTTGCCGATGCTCTGAACGAACTCGCGCTGAATTCTTCCTTCAGCTTCAAGAATTTCTAGGCCCGGAAACGCGGGTCTCTTCATCACATCGATATCAAAGGACAATCCATGGGGCAGGTATTCTCGATGGTTCGCGACGGATTGGTGAGCCTTGCATCCCGCATGGGAACGGAGAGGGACAAGGCGGCTTCGGTCTTCTATGCGCAACCGATCCTGACAGACGAGCAGATTGTCGCCGCCTATCGTGGCGCGTGGCTGCCGCGCAAGATCGTCGATATACCGGCGCTGGATAGCTGCCGGAAATGGCGAAACTGGCAAGCTGCAGGCGATCAGATCGGATTGATCGAGGCGGAAGAGCGCCGCCTCAATCTGCGCGGCAAGGTGCTGGAGGCGTCCACGAAGGCGCGTCTCTTCGGTGGCGCTGCGCTGTTCATCGGTGTCGATGACTTCGATCCAGCATTGCCGCTTGATCTGGAGGCGGTTGGCAAAAGCGGCCTCAAGCATCTGACCGTCCTGACGCGTCGTCAGCTTGCCGCCGGCGACATGGACGGCGATCCGGCTTCCGAATGGTACGGCAAACCGAAATTCTACACGCTCACCGGCGCCAACGGGATGCAGGTGATTATCCATCCGTCGAGGCTGGTCATCTTCAAGGGCGCCATGATGCCGAACGAAGAATTCGGCGGAATGAGTAACCATGCCTGGGGTGAAAGTGTGCTGGCGGCGACATTCGATGCGATCAAGAATGCGGACAGCACTGCAGCCAATATCGCCAGCCTCGTCTTCGAGGCGAAGATCGACATTATCAAGGTACCGCAGTTTTCCGCCAATATCGGCAATCAGGCCTATGAAGATGCCGTTCTGCGCCGCTACGCGCTCGCCAACACCATCAAAGGCATCAACGGCACGCTCATCCTCGACGCCGAGGAGGAGTATGACAGCAAGAGCGCATCGCTCGCGGGCCTCACTGATATTCTGATGGCTTTCATGCAGATCGTCGCCGGTGCGGCCGATATCCCTGTGACGCGCTTACTCGGTCAGTCGCCGGCCGGGCTGAATGCGACCGGCACGGCCGACATGAAGAATTATCACGACCGCATCCAGGCGATCCAGGAGCTGGACTATACGCCCGCGCTGGTGCGGCTGGACGAGTGCCTTATTCGTTCCGCCACTGGCGCTCGCGACCCTGCCGTCTTCTCCACATGGGCGCCCCTGGAGCAGATGAGCGAGAAGGAGCGCGCCGACATCTTCAAAACGAAAGCGGATGCTGCACGCGCCTTGTTCGGATCTGCCGCCGGTGAGGAAATCATCACGCGGCCAGCGCTGTCGGAAGCACTGGTGAATGCCTTCGTCGAAGACGGATCATTGCCAGGGCTGGAGGTGGCCATGAAGCCATCCAACCAACAGGCACGTGCCGATAAGCCGGCGCTGGCTTCCGATCCCGCCGAAGGAACCGAAGCCGCATCGGCATAGCCAGCTGCACCCATCCCTACCTCAAACCAAGCCGGCTCCGACCAGGAGAGATCCAATCATGAACTTTACTGACACTGTCACCGTCGCGGGAACGCGGCGGACCGGGGACGGCTATCTTGTCGCCGATGCCCGGATCGCCCGCACGGGCATTCAAAGCTACAGCGGCGCCGAGATCGGCAGACCCGAGCTGCGCACCGTGCGGATCTATCGGCCCGGAGCCGAAGTCTTTTCCGACGATACGCTCAAAAGTGCCGCTCACCGGCCGGTGACAAACGACCATCCGCCGGAAATGGTAACGTCGGAGAACTGGAAGAAGTATTCGGTCGGCCAGACCGGTGACGAGATTGCCGGGGAGGGGATTTTCCTCCGCGTGCCGCTGATGGTCAGCGATGAAGCGGCCATTCAGGACATCGAAAGTGGCAAGCAGGAGCTTTCGGCCGGCTACATCTGCGATGTCGATTTCACCGCGGGCATCACGCCTGCAGGCGAAGCCTATGACGCCATTCAGCGAAATATTCGCATCAACCATATCGCCATTGTGCGCCGTGGCCGAGCGGGCTCGAAAGTCCGCATCGGCGATGCAGCCGCACCGTGGGGCTGCTCTCCTCTCGCAGCCCCACGCCCCCATTCCGATGACAAGCAAAGCAAGGAAGGAATGATGCCCACGAAGACAATGACGATCGACGGCATCGACATCGAGGTCAGCGATCAGGCCGCGGAAATTATCGCGACATTGCAGCAACGACTTGCTGACGCGGCGGCCACGCATCAGAAGGCGGTCGCCGTTCGCGACGCCGAGCTCGATGCGCTCAAATCCGTCATTCCCAATGATGTCGAAATCGATCGGAAAGTCGAGGCGCGTGCCGACTTGATCGGCCTCGCCAGGATGATCGCTGGCAATATTAAGACGACAGGCCTCACCGATGCGACGATCCGCAAGGCTGTCGTTATCGCCAAGGCAGGCGAGGGCGCCGTACAGGGCCGATCGGACGCCTATATCGACGCGCGTTTCGACATGCTGGCCGAGGGTCTGCGCGAGAAGCCCGATCGCTTTGCCGATGCGGTCAAGGACGGGATCACCTCTGCACAAACGTCGGCGTCCCCAGCCTTCACCGCTTATGCCGCCATGGTCCGCGACCTCCAGTCCGCGCATCTGGCCGCCAATCCCACCTAACCAGGTCAACGAAAAGGAGACGCTTCAATGGCGACTTATCAGACCACCTATGGAAACGCTCCTCGGAAGGGCCTGCACGGGCAGATCGCTTCGGAGGAACACGCCAACAAGATCAGCCGTACCGTGGAGAACGCTGCTGGCATCAAATTCGGCCAGCCCGTCCAGCGCGGCCTCGCTGATCACGGCGTGGCACCCTATGCAGCAGGCGGCAAATTCCTCGGCATCGCCGTGCTGACGCCGACCGTGTTGCCGGATGTCGCGCCTGCCGGCGGCTATGCGCAGTTTGTCACGGGCGCATTCCTCGCCTCCGGCCAGCTCTATGTGCGGGCAGGCGGCACTGTCGCCGACGGCGATGCCGTCTACTACAGCCCCGCCGCCGACGCCTATGTCAACGCTGCCGGCACCGGCATCGTCGGCCCCATTCCCGATTGTTTCTTCGATACGAGCGGCAGCAACGGCGACATCGTCGAAATCTCGCTCAAGCACAGGAGCGCCTAATCCATGAACCAATTCGTTCGACAGCATTTCGCCGATGCTCAGGCGGCCTATTCCTTCGTGATCGCGCAGGGCCGCAATATCGAGACCCGCATCTATCAACGGCGCTATCCGACCTTCAATTACGGCCTGCATGTGCCTGTTGTCACCGAAGGCAATGAATGGGCTGCCGGTACGACCTTCTTCACGGTCGACAGCGCCGGAGAGGCGAAGTTCCTCTCGGCCGCCGGTACGGACATGCCGTTCAACCAGTCGACGCGCGACAGCGCCAGCCATGATTTTGCGATGATCGGCTCCGGCTGGGAATGGAACCTCGAGGAAGTCAATCAGGCCGCACTCTACAATCTCGATCTCAACGCCTCCAACGCCATTTTCGCCGCCGATAAGATCGAGCGCCTGCTGAATTCCGTCGCCATGACAGGCTCGACGGAAAAGGGCTGGACCGGTTTCGTCAACGATCCGAAGGTGTCGCGCGTCGATGTCGCTGCCGATGGCACAGGCGGCTCGACCAACTGGTCTGCCAAGACGGCCGATCAGATCCTGCGCGACGTCAACGATCTTATCGGCGGCGTGCGCAAGAGGACCGGCGAGGTCGAGTGGGTCGATAGCCTGCGTCTGCCGCCGGAAGCCTTCCGCCTGATCGCCACCAAACGCCTTGCCGATGGTGACGGTTACATCACGGTGCTGGAATTCCTGCGGCGCGGCAACGTCTACACCGCCGAGACAGGGCAGCCGCTCGATATCCAGCCGCTGCGCGAGTTGGCGACGGCCTCGCAGGATAGCGGCGGCCGCATGGTGGTCTATCGCCGCGACCCGGAAGTGCTTCGCTTCCATCTGCCGATGCCGCGCCGCGTGCTGCAGCCGCGCCAGAAGTCGATCATGAGCTTCGAGACCGGCATCATCGCCCGCACCGGCGGCACCGAAGTGCGCCTGCCGGCGGCCATGGCTTATGGCGACGAGATCACCACTGCTGCCTGAGCTTAATCTCCCTCTCCCCGTTCAGCCGGGGAGAGGGGCATCCGCTTTTCATCGATCGACACCGGAGCTTCCATGTCCGCATCCTTTTACGGCACGCTCGCTGCCGCCGATGCCTATTTTGTCGAGCGCGCCAATGCCACCTGGGCCGCGGCCAGTGGTGGCGATCGCCTGGCGGCGTTGGTGCGTGGGTCGCAGGCTGTCGACAGCCTCTATGAGTCCAGATTTACGGGACGCCGGACCGGCGGCTATGATCAGGCGCTGTCCTGGCCGCGCAGCGATGCAATAACGGTCAATGGTGAGGCAATCGCCGATGATGCCTTGCCGCTGACCTTGACCTATGCGTCCTATGAGGCCGCCGCGCTCGAGCTTTCGGAACCGGGCAGCCTGACGCCTGTTATCGTTGCGGCCCGTACGGTGAAGCGCGAGAAGGTGGGGCCGCTGGAGACGGAATACGCCGTCGTCGACACGAGTGACGATATGGTCGCAGCGGCCAGGCCGGTGCTGACAAAGCTCGACGGCCTGCTTTATCCCCTCCTGCGTCCGGTTCTGCCGGGCATTCTGGTGGTGTGATGGATGCTTTCGATTACGGCAAGGCCCGCGCAACGGCGGAGCGGCTGATCGCCAAGTTCGGCCAGAAGGCCAGTCTGCGACGTATCGTCAATTCCGGTCCTGATTACGATCCCCTCCAGACGAGCGAGGACTTTGCGTGTTCGCTCGTCGACCTCGATCACAGTGAGGCGCATGTCGGCGACACGCTCATCCAGCGTGGAGACCGCATGGTCTATCTCTCGACCGAGGGGCTCCCGATCACGCCGACATTGGCCGACAAACTGCTGATCGGCGGTGCCGAGCATGCGATTGTCGATCTCCAGCCGCTGTCGCCGGGCGGGACTGTCGTCTTCTGGCAGCTGCAGGTGCGGCGATGACGGCGCTCCTGCGTTTCAAGACGATCCTGACGCTTTGGCTGCTGGCGCGCGTCATCCTGCTGCTCAACCGTGTCTCACCATTGCCGGGGATTGAGCGGAGTGATGGGGCCAAAGACGAATCCCAAACCGCCAGACCAGCGGTTCGTGCCCGTTACGGCCATCTTACCCTTTTGAATTTCGAGCGGCGTGGCTCTTCACCGGGCGACGCCGCCGATGACGCCTAACCTTATCAAGGGGCAATCGACATGTCTTCCTCCAATTTCTCCGCCGATATTGCGGCCTGGGCCGAGCGGACCAAGAAGCGCATGGAAGAGGTGGTGAACCTTTCCACACAGCGGCTGGCTGAGGCGATCGTCGAGGCAACGCCTGTAGCCTCCGGCGACCTTGTCAATTCTTTCCGGGTCTCCGCCCCGCCGAGGCAAAGCGGTGATGCCGAGGGGAAGGATGACGGTCAGCCGGTCAATCTGGCCGGCCTCGGCGTGCCGCTGGGCGGTCTGATCCATATGGGTTTCACCGCGCCGCACGCCGCCGCCGTGGAATATGGCAAGGATGGTCAGGCGGGGCAGGGCATGGTGCGCATTGCGGCGCGCCAATGGCCTGACATCGTCGAGCGCGCTGTTCGCGACACGACAGACTAATCCCTCGAAATTTCAACATCATAGACATGGGTGACGCATGGCGACGGCGACGGACGCTCTCATTCTGGCTGCGCTGCTGGATCATCTGGCGGCACTCCAATTTCAGCCGCCATTGCCGGTGGCGCAGCCGGGCATTGCCTTTCCGCCGGCGGGGCAAGAAAAGCCGGATAATTATCTGGCCGTCAGCTTCCTGCCCAACCGCCCCCGGCAGGTGACGCTTGGCGACGATCCGCAGCAGAAGCTCGGGCTTCTGCAGGTTTCCGTCTATTGGAAGGCCGGCGGCGGGCTGATCAAGCCACTCGATGCCGCCGGCCTGGTCATCGACCATTTCAATAACAAGACGCTGTTTGCCTCTGGCGTGAAGATCACGATCAGTGGCGAGCCGTGGGCCGCAGGCCCGATCCAAGAGGATGACCGGGTTCAGATACCGGTCACCATTCCCTACACCGCCTTTGAACCGGAGACATGATCCATGGCGAACAAAAGCACGAAGAAGGGCTCGAAAGTCTACGTATGCGAGACGCCCCAGAATACCGACCTGACGGCCACCGCCTATGCCGCGCTGACCTGGGTGCAGGTGGGCAAGGTCGGCAAGGTCGGCGATTTCGGCTCGGAATCCACCATCAACAACTACAATACGCTGGATGAGCCGGTGCAGCAGAAGCAGAAGGGCGTTTCCAACGCCGGCGATCCGGAGCTCGAAGTTGCCTCCATCGCCGACGATCCCGGCCAGGACATTCTGCGCGTCTTCGGCGATCCCCTCAACATCAACAACATGGCGATCAAGGTCGAGCGCAACGACGCGCCGCAGGGCAAGACCAACACGGTCTTCTATTCGCGCGGCGTCGTTTCCGGTCCGCTCTATCCCGGCGGCGGCTCCGACGATTTCGATCTGGAGAAGTTCAAGATCGGCCTCAACCAGCTGCCGATCCGGGTCGATCCCGTCACCACGCCGTAAGCGCGATCTTTCGGAACCTTGCGCGCGTCGCTCTCCTGCGGCGCGCGGCCACTCGAATATGTCCCAACCGATAAGGTGTTTCCTTGGATATCTCCAGTCTCGTCAATTCCGAAGATCTCTTCGAGCTGCAGCTCCTGCATCCGGCCACCGAGGAGCCGCTCGGCATCTCCTTCATGATCCGCTCGGCCGAGAGCAACGAGGTGAAGAAGATCGTTCGCCAGCATAGCGACCGCTTCCTCGCCAGCCGCAAGAAGAAGCTGACCACCAGCAAGGTCGAGGCTGAATATCTCGACAAGGCCGCCGCCGCCATCGCTTCCTGGAGCTGGGGCGAGCAGCAGTGGAAGGGCGAGCAGCCGGTCCTCTCCTTTGAGAAGGCTCGCGAAGTCGTCGAGGAAGCCGGCTGGATCTACGATCAGGTGGCCGGCGCCTCGGAGGACCGCGCAAATTTTATGAAGAGCTTGCCGAAGGGCTTTCAGAAGCCGTAGGGGTCGTCGCGCGCTATGATTGCGTGCGCGATAGAAACGGCGAGACCCGGCGCGAGCGCAACGAGGCCTTCGAGCTTATCAGCCCGGAGGCCGAGGTGCCGGAGGCGGGCCATTGGCTCTGGGACTGGTTCTGGGACCTGCGTTCGGCGCAGGCCCCCGGCCTTTCCGGCCCGGTGCCGCTCTCCCACCAGGAAATGCTGGCCTGGCTGCACCTGACCGGCAACCTTCTGCGCCGCGAGGACATCGCCGTGCTGAAGGCGATGGACGGGCGCTATTGCCAGGCGGTGGAGGAGGAGACGGAGGCGATCAGGGCGCGGGAGGCGGGGTAGAGGGTCAGGCTGCTCCATGACTAATGAGCCTAATGTAACTTTATGTTGCTGTAACTCCACTCAAGTGCAGTCAGCCCATCCACGGCGGTTTCAACTTCCCACCCGAGAGACGAGTCGCTCTTGTTGCCAACATATACACACTTCGCAAGGTGTCTCACCGGCTCTTGAAGATCATTGAGCGTTTCATAAACTATCGACGCGCTAAAAAAAGAAGGCCTTGAGATGCCAATATCAAACGCCTTCAGTTCGGTTTGAATCCATGCATCGTCCATGGCTAACGGATAGCCCGACGCTTTGGATCGCTGTTGTTTCGTCACGAGATAGCTTTCGAGCAATCTTCTATCCAATTCTAGTTCGTCCAGCTCGGAAACCTTGACACGTTTATATTCCGCCGATGAGAGCAGGCGCTGTTTGAGAACCGTTTCGCAGGCAGTGACAAGCTTCGAATCAAATAAGTCGCAGCTGCTTAAGGCCAATGCGGTAGCCATCAGGCACAAGATGCTAACTATGGGCTTCGTTTGGTGAGGATGCATTATAATGCCGTAAGGTGTGATTTCGGATGGGTGCAACTTTGGCGAAAGTTGCACCCTTTATCACTCATGTCAATAAGATTGTTCTCTAAATGTTCCTGGCGATAAAATATCCATCGCATCCTGATGACATTGCGTCATCGAGACAATAGTGCGCCGACAACAGCTCATGGTTTTGCAGAGAGAGTGTAATCTATAAGGGCGGTCTCTGATTCATGAAGAAGTTTGTTAGCTTCCGTCGTCGTCCACACGCACTTCATTACATCTTTTTCTCGCAGTAGCTCTTTATCATCCCTGAATCTGTTCTCAAGAACGTCAAACGTAAACTTTGTATTTTTGGGCGAAGCGCCAGTCTTCTGAAAGGCGCGTTCTCCATATGCCCGAACTGCATCATAGTAGGTCACGCCAAGAGCATCTTTACACGCATATGCCATCATAAATGTCGTTGAAGCCTTTTCTTTGATGTCATCCACCAACTGAACGAGCTTTTTATCTGCAGCGGCGGCGGTGTGTGTGAGAAATGCCAAAGTAGAGAGTGCTAAAATAATTCGCCACGCCTTCATGTCCATGCCTCTGATTGTTCCCATTCAACCGTATAACGCGACTTTTAAAAAATAAATCTTATGATTGAAGTGGCTGCGCCAAATAACAGGATAGTTTCCATTACGGTGACAGTGCACTAATTTCCGTCAGTGATAGCCTTGCTTTGGCCAAACAAGAGGGCCATCGGTGGGCTAGATAGAATATGCGTTCTTATTTGGGTGCACTGTCACCGTAATTCCCTGTTGGCAACCGCATTACCACATCAGGGACAGGCATATTGGTGCTATAAATGCGCGCAATTTCTCTTGCCGCCTTAGTTATTATCAATTGACTGGCTGGAATTTCGCTATTGAAAGTTCGTCTAGGAAGGAGGCTTTTAGCTCGTCCTCGCGGCCTTTGTTTATGACATATTCGCATTTTGCCGTTGCAGCCGCAGCTACCCCGTTTACGCCTGGAACCGTGTAGTTGAGGAATACAATATGTCGCTGCGGACTTATTTTTCCGGCGTCAAAAGCTTCGATCAGCATGGTATGGTACTTGTTTGATAAGTCCTTGTTTGAAAATGACGTAGCCTTGTCAACATATTTCTCAAATTCCGGTCGTCCAAGCTGTTGGATTAACTGACTAAAACCGACCCGGACATACCCAGAATTCGCACCGAGCCGATCCTTCAAGGTCGTTTCACATACAGCAACGGGCGTTGGTTCCGCGAGCGCGGGACCTGCAACTGTCAACGATAGCAACACCGCGCTTCCGAAACTAAGAATCTTTCTCATTTTGAGCCCCAGCTTACAACGACGATCGGAAATTACCTTTGTGTCGTTTCGTTCGCACCGACACGCAACCTCTGATCTTTTCTTCAAGAGGTCGGTGCTCAATTCAAAAGCCGCCTGAATGTGTCGCGAACCCATCCCGTATAAGGGGCAATTGGCTTCAATTTTTTCCGCAATTCTTCCGCAGCTTGAGGAGGTTCATGGCTGAAATCCCGGACAATCTGAGAATACGTTGCGGCATCGGTTGCAAAGATAGAAACTCCTCCCACCGATATTTTAGAAATGCTGCCATCGGTGGAAAAATATTGACAGGTAATAGCTCTAGTAACCTTCTCAGCTTGTGTGTCTAGCACATTAAAATTTATAGTTGCGGTATAGAGAACGGGCTTCACCGAGCCTTTGTCAAACTCCTTCTGATAAACGCGCTGTATGTCAGGGAAGCCTTTTAACTCTTCTTCCAAGTCAGCTGTGGTGCCTGGCCTCTCACTAAGAAAGAATCTGTTGCGCTCATAGGTGGAAGGTGCCGCGAGATACCCTTTGAGACGGGCCTCGCAAGCGGTCACGATCGGCGGATCAAAGATGCCAAAGCTGTAGAGCAACAGCAACGCGGCAAGCACTGCAATCACGCTAACAATCAATTTCATCAAAATTCCCGCGAAATAGCTTTGCAGCATTTTCTCGCATGAAATCAAAAGGTGGTCCAGTGACAGATATCGCAACTCTGAGCATTAAAGTTGATAGCAGCGAAATCAAAACGGCAAGTAACGATGTGAGAGATTATGTTGTTGCTGCGGGTCAGGCGGAAAAAGTGTCCGGCGTGACGGGTCGCGCACTAAGGGCGATGGGCAACGAAGCGAGAGGCGCGGCGGGCTCTCTCGTTAGAGTTGGTGACACTATCGGCAAGTTGAGTGGCAGCGATCGATCGTCTCCCATCAAGTTGTCGAGCACCCTGATTGCCTTGAACATGAAGTCAAGCGAAAGCGGTGGAAGTTTACAACCTTTGAGCAGTAAGTCACAATCCGCTGCGGTTGAAGAATTCCCTTATCGCAAATCACCGGAGATGAAATACTATCTTGATAATCGAGCCGATGAGGGAAAAAACGCATCCAACCTTGCGGGTAGTCTCGTAAGTCAGTTGTTAAAAAGCGGCAGTAGTTTGATTCCCGGCATCCGTGGATTCTTGGCAGACATTTTCTTTAATTCTGCAGCCGACAAAATTGATCAAAATTTACCATCAAGGCGCTTTGATACTTCGAAGAAAGTCATTGCCGATGAGGCGAGGATGACAGACGAGTTACGCAAGCTTGGTCTTGATGAAACCCCATCGATGAAAACTGATTACGAAAAGAGTCATACCGAAAACGGCCTAGTGGGTGCGTTAGAAATTCCTAAAATTTTATCCGATTCTAAGCTGGCAATGGTGCGAGATACATTTAATTCAATAAAACTTGCCGCCGAAATGCAGTTCGGCACGGATTCATTTATCGGGGGAAGGAATTTTACTGAACTGGAGAAGCAATATAACGAGATTAAGCCGCTAATCTTGTCGGGAAAAGCCACGAGGGAGCAATACCAATCTTTTGGGAACAGCGTAGCCGAAAGCGCTGCGAAGAACCCACAGTTTGTAAACCTTCAGACTTTTGCTCAGCTATTCAAGGACGCCATGCCGAGCTTGATCCAGAATTCAGAGGCATACAGAGATTACGTTGCTTTGGATGAGAAGGTCAATAAAAACGTTGACGCAACGTCAGCAGTAATAAATGCCAAAGTAAAGTCAGAGCAAAATGGCGCTGCCCCTGCTCCGCCGGCTGAACAACAACGCAAGCTTTCCCAAATCGGAGCTCTTGTGGAAACATTCTTTCCGGCGCTTTCGTCTTTCGCTCGCGCGGCGCCCCTCGTGATTGAAGCACAATCGAAACAAGTTGCGGTTGGCAGCGTTGACGTTCAACGCAACCAAAAGGATGAATTGCAGGGTGTTCAACAAGCAACGGATACTCTTACGAAGTCGACACAAGCCAATACCGAACAGACCAAACTCGGAACACAGGCCTCTACTCAATCCGCTGTCGCGACGGACAATGTGAACTCGAAGGTTGTCACGCTGAAGCAAAGTCAGGATGAGCTTCAGAAAAGCGGTGCAGCGCAGTTGGCGCAAATGCCGCAATTGACCAAGGCGGCCAACGACCAGGCTGATGCCTATCGGCGCGTTGCCGACGCGCAGGCGCTGCAGAAGCTCGCGGGCGATATCCAGTTCCAGCAGGATCAAATGGGCCGCTCGACCGTCGACCAGACTGTTGCTTCGACACAGAAGCAATATGGCCTTCCGGTCGACATGAATTCGGCCTCTGCCAATATCATTCGCTACAATGAACAGCTGAAATATGCTCGCGAGCTTGCCGGCGATTTTGCCTCGACGCTGGTCAGCGGCTTGCGCAATGGCGAGGGCCTTTGGAAATCTCTGGGGAAGGCGGCGATTTCCGTGCTCACCAAGATTTCCGACAGGTTACTGAACGATGTGCTCAACAGCCTGTTCAAGGTCAACAGTGCCGCTGCAGGCGGCGGGCTGTTCGGTGGCGGCGGTATCCTTGGCGGGCTCTTGGGTGGAGGTGGTGGGCTGGACCTCGGCATTCTGGCGCGATCGCCGCAGGCGGCGGCAGCCGTTGCGAGTGGTATTCCCGGCCTTTGGGCCGATGGCGGCTATACCGGTCCGGGCGGCAAGCATGAACCGGCCGGCATCGTTCACGCCGGCGAGGTCGTCTGGAGCCAGAAGGATATCGCCCGGGCGGGCGGCGTCGGCATCGTCGAGGCGATGCGGCTTGGCCGGCGTGGCTATGCTGATGGCGGCGTGGTCGGCGAGGGCGGGCCGCAATTGGTGCGGGCGCAGCCCGATGCTGCCGTTCCCGTCCGCCGTCTCAGAGCTGACAACCAGAACGATGCCTCCGGCTCCGCTTCCGGCGTGCATGTCACAGTCGGCGTTTCTGTCGATGAGGACGGCAATCTCAAGGCCTATGTGAAGAATGTCGCGCAATCGGAAGCGCAGAGTTCGACGCGGCAGGGGCTGAATGATTTCAATCAGCAGCTTCCCGATCGTGTCGCGCAGATCAACCGCAATCCCCGGAGGCGCTGATGGCCGTTTCCTATCCCTACAGCCTGCCGGCCTTTGCCGATCTTCTGAAGATCTCCAGCATCGTCTGGGACATTCAGCGCAATGACGAGCTTTCCGGCTCCGGCGATGGCCGGGTCTGGCAGGCGGAGCTGGCGCCGCCGCTCTGGACCGGCACGGTGACGCTGGCCGACATGTACAATGCGGAGGCGAAACAGATCGCCGCCCGCATCCGCAAGCTACACGGCGCCCAGGAGGCGCTTTTTCTTTATGATCCGCTGTCGAAATATCCGCAGGCCGATCCCGACGGGACGAAGCTCGGGAGCGCTGCGGTCAGCGTCGCGGCGCTCGGGGGTGACAATGCCTCGCTCAGCCTCAAGGGTCTGCCGGCGGGATACCGGCTGACGGTCGGCGATAAGATGCAGGTCGGCTATGGCGGCCGCTATGCCTTTCTCGAAGTTTCGGAAACGGTCAACGCCAGCGGGCAGGGGATCACGCCCGTCTTCGGCGTCTTCCCGCATCTGCCGGCGGGCTTTGCCGCCGGTCTCGGCGTGACGCTTCTGCTGCCGGCCTGCAAATGCCTGATCATGCCGGGCAGCCACAACCCCGGCACCGCGAGCGGCCCGATCACCTCGGGCGCCACCTTCAAGATCATCCAGAAGAAATAGACGATGAAGAACATCACCTCCGCCTTCTTCGCGGCGCTGACCGGCGCGCGCGACAAGGGGCTCGTGCCCCGTCGTTTCGTCTGGATCACCGGCAAGGATCTCGCCACCGGCGGGCCCGCCTCGATCGGCCTGTGGACCGGCGATGACGACATCAACATCACCGTCACCTCTGGTGTCACCGGTCTGCCGGAGGCGCGGACCTATTATGGCGGCCTCAATCTGCAGGTGAGCCCGATCCCGCGCACGGCGGATCTGACGATCCAGACCGTGACCATCACCATCGGCCAGATCGCGCCCGCCGCGCAGCAGCTTGTGCGCGGCTACGATCTGCGGCTGGCGCCGATCGAAATCCACGACATGACCTTCGATACCGGCGCGCGCCTGCCGAGTTCGGCGCCGGAAATCGCCTTTCTCGGCATTGCCGACGGCGCGCCGGTGAAGACGCCGGCCGTGGGGCAGGATGGCGATATCGAAATATCCGCCATCTCCGCCGCCATCGCCATGCTGGAGCGCACCAACCCGGCCAAATCCTCCTACGAAGGCCAGAAGCGCCGCGGCGGCGATGAATTCGGCCTTTATTCCAGCACCGTCGCCAATTGGCAGATACCCTGGGGGCAGAAATGAACAGCGATCTCGTCAGGGTCAAGAATTGGCGTGCCCGCTTCGTCGCCGAGGTCGATCGGCTGAAGCGCACGCCCTTTGCCTGGGGCAGCCATGATTGCGGCCCGGGCCTTGCCGGCAATCTGGTGCTGGCAATCACCGGCGTCGATTGTGCCGCCCAGTTTCGCGGCGAATATTCGACCGCCGCCGGCGCGCTTAAAACGATGAAGGCGGCAGGCTTCAACAATCTCGCCGATCTTGCCGCCAGCATGCTGCCCGAGATCCATCCAAGCGAAGCCCATATCGGCGACATCGCCGCCGTCCCGCATGAAGGCCCCTTCGGCTATGCCCTCGGCGTGGTCAACGGCGAGCGCATCTTCGTGCTGCGCGAGAGCGGGCTTGGCACCGTCGATCTGCTCGACGCCAAGCGCGCCTTCAAGGTCGGCTAGGCCGGCGATACGCCATCCATTTTATCTATGACCGGTGACATGTCGGCGCGGCTTTGGCTGCGACGACCCTTTCCCGCGCGCCAATCGAGGTCGTCCGATCCATGAAATATCTCATCCTGCTTCTGAACGTCCTCGGCTTCTGGCTGATGGCGGATGCGGCGCATGCCGGCCCTCTGGTCGCCGCCATTGGCGTGATCGCGCAACTTCTACCAATCGGCGCCATCGGCAAACTGTTTCTGACCGTAGCCCTCAATATCGGCTTATCGCTGATCGAGAAGGCGCTGGCGAAGAAGGATCAGCCGCAGCCGGCCGGAACGAAGCTCGAGATCAACATGGGGGACGATCATGCGATGTCCTTCATCATCGGCAGCTATGCGACCGCCGGCAAGCGCAAATATGCCGGCACCTGGGGAGACGACGGCAAGACGCCGAATGCCTATTTCACCGATGTCATCGAGGTCGGTAGTCTTCCCAACCGTGCCGGCGAGCGCGGCCTGACCAGCGTCTGGATCGACGACCAGAAGGTCGGCGTCCTCTGGGATCAGCCACATCCCGACGGGCGCGGCTTCCCGGTGCTGCAATATCGCGTCAAGAACAAGGATTATCTCTGGATCAAGTTTCTCGATGGCACGCAAGCGGCGCCCGATCCATTCCTGATGGCGAAATTCGGCGCCCATGGCGAGCGTCCGTGGCGGCCGACCATGATCGGGCGTGGCTGCCAGATCGTTATCCTGACCTCGCGCTACAACACCGATCTCTTCAAGGGTGTTCCCGCCGGCCTTTTCGAGCCGCATCCGCTGCCACTTTACGACGTCCGCAAGGATTCGTCGGTCGGCGGCAATGGCGGGCATCGATGGGCTGATCCCTCGACATGGGAGCCGAGCGCCAATCCGGCCGTGATGATCTACAATCTCGCCCGTGGTGTTTATTACGGACCGGAATGGGTTTATGGCGGCCAGAATATCGGCGCCTTCTGCTTGCCCGCGGCGAACTGGATGGCCGCAGCCAATGCCTGTGACGCGTCCGTTCCGCTCGACGGCGGCGGTAGCGAGCCGGCTTTTCGCGCCGGCTACGATGTCCAGTGTGACCAGGAGCCGCTCGATGCCGTTTCCGAACTGCTGAAAGGCTGCAACGGCCGCATGGCCGAAGTCGGCGGCATCTTCAAGATGCTCGTGGGCTCGCCGGGTGGCGCGGTCTACTCCTTCACGGATGATGATATCGTCGTTACGGAAGAGCAGGATTTCCAGCCATTCCCGTCCCTGTCGGCGACTTACAACGCTATCGAAGCAACCTATCCCGAGCCGGCGGAAAAGTGGGCGACGAAGGACGCGCCGGGTCGCTATAATGCCAATCTCGAAGTGCAGGACGGCAATCGGCGCCTGCCGGCCGAAATTCAGCTTCTTGCCGTACCCTTTGCCAATCAGGTGCAGCGTGTCGGCCTGGCGATGATCCAGGACTACCGGCGTTTTCGCGTCCATCAGA
Source organism: Rhizobium sp. A22-96 (assembly GCF_053521805.1). Classification (NCBI taxonomy): domain Bacteria; kingdom Pseudomonadati; phylum Pseudomonadota; class Alphaproteobacteria; order Hyphomicrobiales; family Rhizobiaceae; genus Rhizobium; species Rhizobium sp. A22-96. The sequence continues at coordinate 453,392 of NZ_JBNWDQ010000002.1, read as the reverse complement.
TATCGCTGCCACCCGACGCCTATCCGCTGGAACCAAACGATGTCGTTTCGTGGTCATCGGCTCGCAACGGTTATGATGAGAAGAAATTTCTTGTCGTCAAAGTCGAGCCGCAGCCCAACTTCCTGATCGTCGTTACCTTGAAGGAAGTTGACCCTGCCGACTATGACTGGCATCCCGGTTTGCAATTGCCGACCGCCATTGGCTGGCTTGGCCCCATCACGCCGCCCTCACAGCCGATGATCGGCTGGACTGTAGAGCCCTCGACCATAAAGGACGCCGGCGGTATCGATCGGCGCCCTGCAATCAAGATCAGCTGCGCGCCGGATCTTGATGACGTCAGGGGCGTGTGGGTGCAGGTTCGCGTCAAGGCCAGTGGCGATGTGGTTTTCGACAGCGACAGCAATCCCTATGCCTTGCCCTATTCCTGGCAGCTTTCCGGCCAATGGACGCTGCCAAACGTAGAGTACGAGGCACGGGGCCGTTATATCCCGCAGTCGAACCGGGCAACCGATTGGTCGGCGTGGCTGACCGTCAAGACGCCGAATGTGCTCATTCAAGCCAGCGACGTGCTTGACGGCGCGATCGTCCAATCCAAGATCGCCGATGCCGCCGTGTCTGCCGCCAAGATCATGGACGAAGCCGTCAGCAACGTGAAGCTGGCCAATCAGGCCGTTTCGACGGCGAAGCTTCAGGTGGCCGCCGTCACGGCTGATGTACTGGCAAGTGGCGCCGTCATTTCTGCGAAACTGGCCGATGGCGCCGTGACCGCCGCCAAGCTTGGTCAGGGGGCGGTGGACGCGACCAACCTTGCCAGCAGTATCAAGGCCGTGGAGGTGGTGGCAGCTCTACCCACGACGAGCAATATCGAGGGGCGACAGGTTTTTCTGACGACGGATGGCAAGCTCTATCGCTATCACAATGGTGCATGGACAGCTGCCGTTGCGGCCGTAGACGTCAACGGGACGCTCACCGGCTCCCAGATCGCCGACAATGCTATCACGGGCAATAAGCTTGCGGCTCTGGCGGTTGATGTCAGTAAAATTGCCGATGGTTCGGTGAGTGCCACCAAACTCGCCGCCAATGCTGTCGATGCCACCAAATTCGCATCCGGCATCCGGCCGGTCGAGATCGTTGCAAGCTTACCGACCTCGGGCAATATCGAAGGGCGCACCGTCTATCTGACCACGGATGACAAGCTCTATCGTTATACCGGCACCGTCTGGACGGCGGCGACGGCAGCTGGTGACATCGCTGGCCAAATTGTCGGAACGCAGATCTCTGATGGTGTGATTTCGACGCCCAAGCTCGCCGCCGGCGCGATCACCGCGAATACGATCGCGGCGGGCGCCATTACCACCGATAAGATCGCTGCCAACAGCATTACCGCTGGCCAGATCGCAGCTGGCGCGATAGGTGCGAATCAGATTGCGGCGAACTCGATCAGTGCCAAACAGCTCGTTCTAACCGACTTCTCGAACATCGCCGATAATGGCTGGCAGCAGGGCAATTTGTCTGGCTGGCAGGTGTATGGGCAACTTGCCTATGCCAATTCTAACGGCGAAGGGGCTGCATCTGGCTACTACATGCGGTCCGGTAACGGTGGCTGGCAAGCGCTTTCATCGTTGGTCGCATGTTCGCCGGGAGATGTTTATTATCTCGAAGCTTGGGCGCAGAACAATGACCTATCCAGTCAGGTTTCGATCTGGCTCGCTGGTTTTGATGTAAACAACGTCAATATTGCTAACACTTATGTTGCCACGACCGCGACCACAAATGCCTGGGCAAAGATCAGTGGACAGGCGATCGTTCCTGCCGGCGTCACCAAGTGCGCTGTGCTCCTGTATAACACTCGGGCATCCGGCTCGAATGTTCCGATAGAAAAGAGTGTTGCGTGGTCAAAGCCTGTGATGCGCCGTGCCTCCGGTGCGGAACTAATTGTTGATGGGGCGATCTCGGCTTCGAAAGTGGCCGCTAACGCGATATCTGCGGTCAACATTGCCGCAAATGCCATTACGGCTGACAAGCTTGTAATTGCCGACATGACCAATCGTGTGGAGAACCCGAACTTCGCATTTGGTGCGACCTCTTGGGGACTCACAGCCGGTTTGAGCGTCATAACCGACGCCAGCAACGCATATGCGGGTAGCAATTACCTGAACATTGCAGCGCCAGCGATCTTCACCTTCAACAGAAACTCCAACATTTTCCCGGTTATTCCGGGCGAGCAATATTTCTTGCAGGCGTTTGCGAAGCGAACGGGAGCACCTTCGGACTCCGTCTCCTGCCGCCTGCGCTTCATGGGATCAGATAAGATCACGTTTCTGACCGCGATCGGCGTTGTAGTCCCGACGACAACACCAACGACCTATACAGAGTATAACACCAGCGTCACCGTCCCCGTGGGGGCTGTGTGGGCATGGGTCGACCTCGTTCCTACCAGCACGCTTACGGGTGCCGGTAGTTACCAGATCGGGTTCGTTTCCTGCCAGCGTAAAAGCGGCGGCAACCTCATTGTTGATGGCGCAGTCACGGCCGGCAAGATCGCTGCCAACGCCATCACGGTCGGCACGATCGCGGCCGGCGCTGTGTCGGCGGCGCAAATCGCAGCGGGCGCAATTACGGCTGATAAGCTGGCGGCTGGATCTATCTCGACGCAAACTCTCGCGATCGGTAATGGCGGCAACTATCTTTCTAACTCAGATCTGTCTGCCGGCCTCACGGGATGGGGGCCTGAATGGTCGAATTTTGCCTCCAAGTTCGCCCTCTCGCTGCGCACGGACAACTATGCTCCCATTCCGGGCGCTATCGAAATTCGACAGCTCAACGGTGATCAGGGCTTTGAATATGGCGTGACCTCTTACAAAGCCGATGGGACTGGTCAGCAGTTCGCTGTCAGGCCAAATGGATGGTACGAGCTGTCAGTTTACTATCTCGGCCATCGCTGCAACGGGGTCCAACCTTACCTCGGGGTGTATGACTCCAACGGCGGTCTTCTCGCCTATCCCAGTTGGGGAGTTTTCCCTGCGGCCCAGAACATTGATCCGCAGCGAAACCTCGCGAACTACCAGCGCTTCTGGGGCAAGATCCAGATGCCAGCGAACGCAGCCAGAGCCATTGTCTTCTTCCGAATGAAGGGGACGGTTGCCGGTCAAAACGACAGTTTTCTGTGGCTGACCCGCATGTACTTTGGTGAGGCAAATCCCAATCAAACCGAGCCTAGTCCATGGAGCGATGGCGGCGTCACGATGATGGCTGGTGGCAATATCGTCACGAATGCTGTGACAGCCGACAAGATCGCCGCTAACGCCGTGACAGCAGGCAAGATCGCTGCGAACGCCGTAACGGCCGGCACGATCGCCGCGGGCACTGTCACTGCGACGACGATTGCGGGTGGCACGATCACCGGCGACAAGCTTGCCGCCAACACGATCGGCGCGGGGCAGATCGCCGCGAATGCGATCACGGCTAAGCAGCTGGTCCTGACCGATTTCTCCAACATGGCCGATAACGGCTGGCAGACCGGCACGCTGGATGGCTGGACGCTCGGTTATAATCAGGCGTTTTATGTCGACAACAACGCTGGTGACGCTTCTGGCTGGCTCTATCAGTCCATCGGTCGCGAACAGGCCGCGTCCAACTGGATCACCTGCACGCCCGGTGAAATTTATGCGTTCGATGTCTGGGTTTTCAACACCGACTCTTCGGTAGCGGCTATTATGGGCAGGTTGCTCACGCCGGCCGGGAACTACGCTTACCCGGTAGCGGCATTCACCGATCTCAAAAACCAATGGGTGCGCCTGCAGGGCAGGATAACAGTCCCTTCCGGCTACAATCGCATCTGCATGGACCTGTTCACAGATCGAACGGGAGGCACGGGAACGTCAACTTATTGGTCGAAGCCGGTCATGCGTCGTGCCGTCTCCGCCGAGCTGATCGTGGATGGCGCTATCACGGCCAACAAGATCGCCGTCAACAGTCTTGATGCGATCACCGCCAATCTCGGCGCCGTCAACATCAGCCGGGCCGTTATCGGCGACTTGCAAGTCGGCACGTCAAACATTCAAGCCGGTGCCTGCACCGATAGCGGTATCGGTCGCGTCGCTGCTGTCCAGAATGTCGGTGGTGGCCCTGGACCGGTCAACATGGTGTCATGCGGCGTGACCGTGGCGGGTGATGGCCGTGTCGTGGTCGACTGCATGGCAATCGCCCGGATCAACATGAGTGGCGGGGGACAGGGTAGCCAGGCGGTCGGCCTCAATATCATCCGTGATGGTCTCGGGATATTCTCACAGGTCTACTACTTGCCCATCGTTCGAACGATTGTCAGCGGCGGCGGCAATGGCGGCACGTCGAGCGAAAGTTACACGGCGGGGTGGGTCGGCATTTCCGGATTCTATGATGCTCCCGGCGCTGGCTGGCATGTCTACACCTTGCAGCTCAACAATCCCGGCAACACAGTCGGATGGGCCGAGTGCAACATCGCGGCTTCATCCTACAAGAGGTAACCATGCCAGACGAAGAGCAGCCTTCTTATGCCGAGGCCACCATTAGATTTATCATCGTTGAGCCGGATGGGCGCATCCGGCAGTCCGGAGCTGTCCAGCGCCAGCACCTTGAGAGCTTCACGGCGATTTTTCCAGACTGCCGGGCGATGGAGATTCCGGCCAACCAATATCGGCTCGACATCGATGCTACCTCTTTCGTTCTCGAGGGCGTCATCACGCCGAAAGCCAATGCGATCGAAGTCACCGACCTCACCATCCGCGCGGATGGAGTGGACAGGGTGAGCTTTTCTGTCCCGGCCGGCACCTCGGTCCTTCATGCCGGAGAGATCGTCCCGATCGAGGACGGCGTCTTCGAATTTACCACCGACGTCCTCGGCGACTATCGGTTTCCCTTCATTGCCCCTGCGGCCTTCCACCATTTCGAGGTGACCATTCATGCTGTTTAATGTTCCCGCCGATCTCTCCTTTGAGCGCATCGAAGCGCAGACCGATATCGATCGGCAATTGAGGCTTGCGCGTATGATGTTCATCACGGTCATCCCCGGTCAGGACGCGGTCTACGCGGTCAAGCTTCGCGAAGCCGAGTTGATCGCCGCCGATCCGCAACAGGGCGTAGGTGTGTCCGAAGGCGAGACGCCCAATCTCACGGTCGAGGCGGACGAGCATGGCGTTAGCCGCTTCGAAAAGGCCGTCGAGATCCTGACGCGTGATCAGCATTGGAAGGTTGGCTCACAGATGATCGAGGCTCTTCGCCGATCGGCCAAAATTGCTCTAGCAGCCGCCAAGACCGCTCCTGAAATCCGCGCCGCCGCCGAGATCGATTGGCGAGCCGTGCGCATCTTTGCCAATGCCTAACCTAGAAAGGACTGCCATGTACCGCATAGACAGCATGTATGAACCGATGTTAGAGGCGCTGCTTGCCGCGCGCTCGGAGAACAAGGCCGATCGCTGGATGGCGAGTGTCGCCTTCTGGCTCGGCCGTCAGCAGATCTACAATGTGCCGGATTTCTGGCTGGCGCTTGCCGCGAAGATTACGGCCGGACTGGACGTTGCCGACAGGGAAGCGATCCTCGATCAGCTGAACAACAAGGAAGCTGCCCTGATCGCTTCGGCCGGCGATTGGCCGGAAACGCCGTCGAGCCTTCTGGCGGTCGTCGCCGGCTGGTCTCCGGAGCCGGTTCCTGTGGACCTCTATGCCTATGCAGCGACCAAACGTTACGCTGTCGAAACGGGTGGAGTCGTTATCGACGGCATGCGCATTATGACCGATCGCGCCAGCCAGTCGTTGATCACTGGAGCCTATAACTATGTGCAGGCAAACCCGGACGTGCTCGTGAAGTTCAAGACGGCTGCCGGTTTTGTCGAGCTGACAGCTGCGCAGATGACGGCGATCGCCAATATGGTCGGTGCCCATGTGCAGGCGAGCTTTGCGGCCGAGGGCGAAGTCAACAAGCAGATCATTGCCGGCACGATCACCACGACCCCGGAAATCGATGCCTATGCCTGGCCCTCTAAGGCTATGGCCTAGTGGTTTTTCTAACGAGTCCTTCAATAAACAATCCGAGATTTCGGCTCACGCACAATTTTCCCGTTTCGGGCGCAGCGTAGCGTTTCAACAATGAAATGCTTCTGTCCCTCAAGTATCGATGACGGCCGGATATTGGCAGACATTCATATGCCTAGTGCGATCAGTTCATTGGGTGCGAGCTGCATGCGCATTGTCAGCTGTTGTCTCCACAAGCTGAAACTTTGACACAAGGTCTCCCGGCCTGGTCAAGAATGCTGGGGTAAAGGTCAGATCTCTCTTCAAAGGAAAATTATATGGAGCACGCGAAGATCTTTGCGGCGGTGCGTTTGTCACTGTTCGGCGGGAGACTTTCGGCAGATCAAGTCAATGGCATCAAGGCGATTCTCTCTGCGTGGAAGGCACAGCCGTTCGATAGTCGTTGGTTGGCCTACATGCTTGCGACCGTTTATCACGAGACTGGCGGTACGATGTGCGCTGTCTCGGAAAATCTGAACTACTCGGTGGCTGGACTGCAGGCGACATTCCCCAAATACTTCACTGCTGCGCAGGCTGCTGTTTGTGCTCGTCAGCCGCCAAGAATAGCAAATCGCGCCTATGCAAATCGGATGGGCAATCGAGACGAGGCCAGTGGTGACGGATGGCGTTACCGTGGTCGCGGTTTGGTGCAGATAACCGGACGGGACAATTACGCGAAATACGGCATTGTTGACAATCCGGATATGGCAATTGATCCGGTCAAGGCCATCGAAATCCTTTTCGACGGCATGATCAATGGCCGTTTTACGGGCAAAAAGCTTGCCGACTATTTTAGCACTACGGTGACCGACTGGATCGGCGCGCGAAAAATTATCAATGGCACGGATCGTGCAGCAGACATTGCCGGTTACGCCAAAAAATTTGCCGCGGCCGTTGAGGCGGCTCGGTAATTTCTTGCGGTGTGATTGAGCAGACTCTCTCGAGGTATCAAACCACCACTAGCGTCTGAATCCTGAGTGTCTTCACGCGATCTCTCCCTCATTACCCCTTCAATCGACATAGGCAGGCGTAAATCGTCGCCACCGCTTTGAGCCGGCAGCATACCTGTCAACGCCGGCTGACTGCGGGCGCTTTGCGACCCTTCCAAAAAGGAAAAAAGATGTTCAACACGAATATGTTACACAATGTTCTAAATGTTCTGATCACCTTGTCGGCGTTGTTGGTCGCCATTCTATTGGCAACCGGCTGCACTCAGCTGACTGACGGCATATTGGAATGTTCGCAATCCTTCATCGGTCCCGGTTACACCGCCGCTACGGTCGCGGGCCTGAGTGCGTTGAAGATTGCTGTCAATATTATGCGGGACGGCGTTGCCGGATTGATCAAGCCTCAGCCGCCCGTTGGCAAATAGGGCCGATTTCTGCTGGATGCTTCGACCGAACAAGCATCCAATTTTCAGTCCACAAAAATTTGACCGAGAGAAGCAATGACGATTCACGAATTTCTGGATGCATTGGGCATCAAAGCCGGGGTCGTCATCGCCGGCCTTTCAGGCGGCATCCTGCGGGGCCTTTCCAGACGTCACTACACGACACGCGAAATTGTCGCCTCGCCGATCTGTGGGGCTCTGGCGGCGACTTATCTGACAGAGCCGGCACTTTTTTATCTGCGAGCCATTAATTGGCCTTTGCCTCAGGAAGCTGTCGCCGCCATGAACGCTACAGCTTTTGTGGTGGGCGTGTGCGCCATGTGGATTGCCGATCTGGTTTTTGATGCCATTTCTCGATGGGTAAAAGGTGGCCGAGGAGTGTCCTGACACCTTATTCACTCTTGGCGGGTCTTAGTATGAAGTCGGGCAGATTATGAGGGCAAATCTTCGATCTTGAGATTTCGCTTTTATTGGTTGCATTCGATTGGGCTTTTCCGTCCATATACAGGCATGCGGTATAGGGAGGAAAAGCCGAGATGACCCCAGTGGTTAAGTTCGCCGATCGTTTTGCTGTTTCGAGCTGGTCGTTGCATCGGGCGCTAGGCAGCACTTATCCCTATACGCCGGCAAACAACGCGCAGCCGAACCGTCAACCGACTTATGGGGAGGGAAGCCTCGAATTGATCGATCTGCCGCGGCAATGCGCTGAACATGGCGTGTTTCGGCTGGAGATTTGCTCTTTCCATTTGCCGAGCCGCTCTCCCGACTATATCGGCGAATTTCGCAGAGCCGCACAAGAGGCTGGCGTGAAAATCCAAACGCTGCTGGTCGAAGATGGGGACCTTAGCGATCCGGATACCGCGCAGCGCGATGCTGAATGGATGGCGGGCTGGATCGATACAGCTGCGGCTCTTGGAGCCCAGAACATGCGTGTCATTGCCGGGAAAGCTCAGCCGACCGATATGGCCCTGACCCGGGTAGAAACTTATCTGCGCAAGCTCGCCGAACCTACCTCGGCGGCAGGTGCCCGTCTGGTTATAGAAAATTGGTTCGATCTGCTTCCTCGGCCTGCGGAAGTCAATCGTGTTCTCGATGCGCTGGACGGCAAAGTCGGGCTCAACGGTGATTTCGGAAATTGGGAGCGTGACGGCAAATACGAAGACTTGGCAATGATCATGGCGCGAGCTGAGCTCTGCCATGCGAAAGGACGCTATTCCGCTTCCGGTCTTGATGTGGACGACTATGTGCGCTGCGTCGAGCTGTCTGAGGCCGCGGGTTATCGCGGTCCTTTCACGCTCATCTATGATTCACGATATCATGAAGATGAGTGGTCCGGGATTCTCGAGGAGCGGGCGTGCATAGCGAGCGTTCTTGAGAGCAAGGAGAAGACCAGGCCAACCGCAGGAACCGCTTGACGAGCCTTTAGCGCTCCATCGCAATCTTCCACGGACAATATCGGGATTTCCCTGACTAAACGCTAGTGAAATTCATGACTATGCAGGGCGCCAAGAAGCTGATCCTGTGTTTGGTAGCCCGCATTGTAAAGATTTATGGCCACGTTGGCTGCGGACAGGCCCTCCTGGCTCTGCAATCTGATGCTGCGTTCGGCGCACCAAGCGAAAAGGGCGCTTGCGAGAACATCGACGTCGTCAGGATAAAGAGGGGCGGTGACCATCATAGACATTCGCTACACCATTCTTGGTTGGGGCTTGGCTCGAGCCGGGGCGGGTATAGCAAACACTGCGTTTATTCTTGAAATTTGCAATCGCCTTCATTGCTGGACGTTAACGCCAGCCTGAGATGACACAGATCCCGTGTCTCTTAATGCGACATGGTTTCTTTATGGCACATTGCTACTAGCCGCGATGCGTAGTGGCTGGGGGGGTGGAGGCGCAAATTTTTCTCTTGAATCATGCGGCGCCACAAACAGAAGAACGCCCAGCGTAAGTGCTAGCGCAACCATGAGAGACAATACAAATCTTGGCCCAGAAGGCATCATTGATGGGTTGGATGCGAAGCCTTCACAGCAGCTTCGATCAGCTCCTCCGCGTAGGAAAGTGCGGATGCGGTATCTTCGCCGTCCAGCTTCAACTCCGTACATTTGCGATGCATAGCTTTGCGGATTTGCACCAACAGCACTGCGTCGATATCGACCTCGCCTTCATCGAAGACATGGGTCAAGGCGGATTGCGCAACGATTTCAAGGACAGCGACACGGCCCTCTATTTCGCCGAGAGAGGGAATTGCGTTTCTCTTTACGTGATGCTTGCAGTCGCGATGGGTAGTAAGCATTTTCGGTGGCCTCCTTCACGAAAAGAGATAACCAACAAGAAGCGAAAAGGTTCAGCCGATTTCATAAAAAACTGCAGTTTTCCGCGGCGCCCTTTTACCATCGCTATTGGCAAATAACCTGCCGTCGTATGCCGATTATTTCATTGGGCAAAGGTTGGGGTCCCCCAATACATCCGCACAGCGGGGTGATCGGCGAAAATCATCATAATATAAAGTCCAGACCGTTGTGTCGGCGGCGCGATAGGGTCCAAATTTGAAGTATTGATTCTTGCCGAGCCCATGGTCGTTATGTCCAATGTGGCCGGATACCGTTACAATCCATTTATTATTTGCGAATATCTCGATATGGCCAGAGCCATCCGGGCCAGGTTTACTGTAGATGGCGAAGTCAATCCAGCCAGAGCTTGGTTCTGGTAGTTTATTTCCTCGATCTATTACAGTAATGGCACTCGTGCAGTCCGTAAATTCTTCGCCGTCACCCGCGCTCCAATTGTTGTCGGTGGCGACCAGCGCGCGCATCTGATTGGTTTCGGGACGAAACCAGACGGGCGTCTCGCTGTCGTTGCAGGCCTTGCTATTATTTTTGTCCTTGTTGGCGGCCGGAGCAACATAATTGGTTTCGACGGTGGCAAAGAGCTTGCCGTTGTTAAGCCGTAACGCCAGGAACGGGCTGAAATCACCTTTGGCTTTCGGCCCGATTTCCCGCTTCCATTGGGCAATAAGATAACGATGGTCTCCCGAAGGGATTGGGTCGGCAAATTTCACGGCAAAGCCGTACCAAACCCCTTGATTGTAGGGCACGCGATACTTGGTCCGTTCCCATATTTCCGCTCTCTCGCTACAGTTCGCTTGGCCTGATGCGCAAAGTGATTTGACGCTGAGTTTCAGTGCTCCGGTGCCCGAGCGTTTCACTTCTGACTGGAATTCGACCGTTCCAGCCTTCTGCTCGGAATTCTCACGATAATAAAGATGGCCAGAGGGTGCGAAGTCCTTGCCATCGAAGCTATCGCGCAGCACCAATTGGGCTGGGTCATCGGCCAAAGCTGGTGTCGCGGCGCATGTGCAAGCCAGGATGGCGGGCAGCGCGTATTTTGCCTTCATGCTGGGATATTCCTTTGGCGGGCTATTCGCAGAGCGTTATCAATGACCTGTTCGCTTCTCGCAGGCAAGCGCGGCTGTCATATTGCCTCTTTATGCATTCGTCTTAATCCTGGTCGCTTTTACGTCATCTCAAAATATTTATTCAACGAGCTATCATACCTGATAGCTCAGCTTTAACCGCCTGTTAGACGCTTTGAGGTTCATATCCCTGCGGAATGGGCTTTGGCTGCGGCTACCAGCGCCCCGGACATGATTGTTCGCCGCCGCAGCCCTATCGATGTTTCGATGTCGGTCATGAAAAACCGGCTAAGGGTCGCTGTTGGGGACTACCTTTGGCAAATGGAAACGCAGAGCTGGTCGGCAACAGGGCCGAGCCACGACGAAATATCGTTATTCTGACGTCGCATGTATTTCTGCGTGGCTATCGCAAGGCGTCAATCCACTTCATCGCATCCCGCTGGGCAGAGCAGGGCCATGACGTCCATTTTTTGACCATAGGCCACAGCTGGCTCACTCTGCTCAAGGATCGACCACGCTTTCGTGCCCTGTCGCAAGGCCAGGGGAACCGATTTCAGCCAATCAGCGCTAATTTGAACGCGGGTGCCTATCTTCCGCCGTTGCATGCGTTCAGCTCAAACAATCGTTTCCTGAATGCGGCGAATGCGGCACTGTTCTCGCTCTATGGCGGCTACCTCCCGAGCTTTGCCCGCCGTGCCATAGTTAATGCAGATCTGGTGTTGATTGAAAGCGGCTCCGCACTCGCATTCTTTCGTCACATCAAGAGACTCAATTCGAAGGCGCGCACGCTGTATTTTTGTCGTGATTTGCTGAAGAGCATCGGCGCGGCGCCCGCGCTCCAAAATATTCAAGCGACTGAGATTGGGCGCTTCGATGCTGTCTGCGTTCCTTCGGAACGGCTGGGAGCTTTGCTTCCGCCAGGGGGGAACGTGAAAGTCATTCCACAAGGCGTTGACGCTGCTCTGTTTGATCGAGAGCAACCCTCGCCATATCAGCCCGGCAGCCGCAATGCGGTCTCCATTGGGAATATGCTTTTTGATCAGGCCTCGATCGCGGCAATGGCTGCCGCAGCCGCGGACGTGAATTTCCATGTATTCGGTGCGACGTGGAGCGGTTGGGCGGCACCAAACATCATTATCTACGGCGAGAGAGACTTTGAAAGCATCATACCCTATCTACAGCATGCCGATTTCGGCATCGCCGCATATCGTCTGAAGGCTGATGAAGTTTATCTCGCGGAATCGAGTCTGAAGCTGGCGCAGTATAGTTATTGCGGCCTCCCAATTCTGCTGCCTAATCTTGTACCTTTTGCCCGGGCCAACGGCATTTCTTATCGTCTCGATGGCGAGGATGCTTGGCGGGAGAAGATCGATGCTGCGCTGACGATGCAGCGTTCGCCGACGTTTCGAGATGGAATAATGACTTGGGATGAAGTCGCTCGACAGACGTTGGCGGTGGCCTTTGATGCGCCGTGACTGGCTCAGCCTGGTGCCAGGAAATTGAACAATCTGGTGGCGAAAAGGCGCGACACACCATTCAATTTTCCACCAACTGTATCCATCAGGATCTGTACGTCCTCAGGGCTTACCAAGCGCAGGAAGCGGATTGCTAGGATATAGGCGATTGCTCCGGCGGGAACGGCGGTGGCGATCGCGGCTATCCCATCGAGATAGTAGATGCCGACGCTCGCAGCCGCTGCGCAAAGAAATGCAGCAAGCATCGTTTTCGCCAACGCCGTCATGGGAACCGCGACCTGGACATATCTCCAGGCGGTCCAGCCGAGTAGGGTGAAGGTCAGCGTCACAATCGTCGCGCGCGCAAGAGCGGCGCCCTCCAGGCCCACCCGCGGGACAAGAACCGCCAGCAACAATATCGTCAATATACCGCTGATGATCTGCACCCGCAGCAAAAGGCCGCTCCGGCCTGCCGCACCGATTACGCCCCAGGCAATAACAGACAGGCCCGCAAGCCAGACAAAGGCGAGCAGGGTGGCTGCAGCGGGTACTGCAGGCCCGAAGGCGTCGCCAAATATGAGAGGCAGGAGATCGGGCGTGATGGCGGCGCCGCCAAAGCTGATGGGCAGCATGATCAAGGCGACGATGCGAATAACGCGTCCATATGCAGCATTAAGCATGTGGCGATCGTTTTTTGCATGGACTTCTGTGAAGTTGACGATCAGCGCGGGTGAAATCTGGAGCATGACCTGTTCGATCAAGCCAGCAAGGCCGAGGGCCGCCGCGAAGTATCCGATGCTGGTCGGGGATAGAAAGACGCCGAGAAACAGGAACTCGATACGCGAGAGAACCAGAATTTCGATAAGATCGCTCAACCATATATAGCGGCCATAATGCCGCATTTCCGGGGTCAAGGCCTGATGTAAAGGCTTGATGTTGCGATCGATATAGCCACGCAATTTCAACGCCTGAGGCAGATAGCGGGCGATATATCCGATCAGGGCGCCGGTGGGGCCAAGCAACCAGGCTCCGACGAAAACAAGTGGTATTTGCAAGGCGCCGCCGAGAACAGTCGTACGAGCCGTCTGTCCGAACTGGTTTCTCCCACGTGCGATTGCCGTGGAAAAGACGTGAAATGCATAGCTTAGGAACAAAGACCCCGTGACGATCCAGAACCAGGCATGCCGCGCATCGCGTTGAACGTAGGTAATAGCGGCAAAGGCCAATATGGCTGCCGTTATCATCCCAACCGAAATCATGAAGCTGCGCAGTGCCGTGCGTACCAGTGCCTTCCATAGCTCGCCGTTACCCGAAAGGCCGCCTGTATTGCGCAGCAAGATCTGCGGCAACCCCATATCCGCCAATGCTGCGGCAGAAGTCGCGATCCATATCGCATAGGCGACTTTGCCCGAACCTGCTGGGCCGAGCAGGCGGGCGGCGATGACGCTGCTTGCGAAACCGGCCAACAACGAGATCGACGTCGCTGCCAGGCTGATCAGCGAACTTCTCAGAAGATTCGATGCAGATGCACTCATGGGAACCATCTTGGAGCCTGCCACATAACCTTGTGTTAAAGGGCGGCTGATAATTTTCACTTGCGCTCTAGTTGAGATTCAAGATGGCTGCCATGACAGATAGAAGCGGTGACCGGGATGGATTTCTCATTCCCGGATATCTGCAGAAGGGATTGCGCGAGCGGGCGCACAATCTTCTATGGCGAGTCATGTCGCCGCTGCCGGATAGGCCCTACTGCGCGCTGAAATACCGTGCGATCCGAGGAAGATTCCCCAATCTGACATCGCCCCAGACCCTTACCGAGAAGATCCAAGCCAGGAAGCTTTACGACCGCAATCCGCTCTTTCCGCGTTTCGTCGATAAGGCTGAGGCCAAAGTGCTGATCGCCGAAAGATTAGGGAGCCAGTATGTTATCCCGACGCTTTGGGTGGGCACGGATCTGGCCACAGTCGATTGGTCTACTATTTCTTTGCCGGCGGTTGTGAAGCCTACGCATGCGAGCGGGGTGGGGCGGTTTCTTTACGGAGAGGCCGATGTCGATCAGCTCCTTGAACACAATCCTTCAGCCAATTGGCTGGCAATCGACCACGCTTCCTACAATAGGGAGTGGGCTTACAGTGAAATCCAACCTCGGATTTTGATTGAAAGCATGCTGCTCGTCGATGGTCGTGTGCCCTGGGACTATCGGCTATTCACATTCAACGGCAAGGTTTCCCATATTGAGATCGACATACGCGAGAATGGTCGGGGCTATTCCTGCAATTATACGCCCGATTGGCAAAAGCTTCCGTTCTATGATCGGGACTATCTTGGCCTCTATCTCGGCGATGTCGCACGGCCACCGCAGCTCGACGAGATGATCCGCATTGCTGAAGCTGTGGCCCATGATATCGATTTCGTTCGCGTCGATCTCTATGCGTCGGCGGAGTGGGTTCGCGTCGGTGAATTGACCTTTTACCCGGGTGGAGGTTTCGAAGCGCTTGAGCCGGAAGATTACGATCTATCGATCGGCCAGAAGTGGCAGCTCGGTTTCGAAATACCAAAGAGATAGGTGGACAAATCACTCTCTCCGCGTTTGATAGGCCGATCCAATTTTAGGAAAGGTTTTCCATGACGATCGACCAGGACCTCACTCGCATCGCGCTACAAGAGGAGACGCTGCGCTTCGACGCCTTCGACCTCTCCACCGCCTGGGTGCTCGGCAAATTGCTGCGTGATCTTGCCAGTGAGCGCAATCTGGGTGTCGCCATCGACATTACGCTGCACTCCATGCCGGTTTTCTACATTGCCTTGCCCGGATCCACGCCCGATAATTCCAATTGGATACGCCGCAAGCGCAATATGGTTCTGCGCTATTTCCGCAGCAGCTATGCCAGCACCTTGCGGCTTGAGCAGCAGGGGAAGACCATTGAGCAAAACGGGCTTTCCAGCTCCGATTACGCCGCATCCGGCGGCAGCTTCCCCATTTTGGTCAACGGCACCAGCTGCATCGGCGCCGTGACGGTTTCTGGCCTCCCTCAGCGTGAAGACCACAATCTTGTTGTCGAGGCGCTGGCGCTGATGCTCGGCCACGAACTTCACAACCTTAGCCTCTCGTAAGACAGGTCGCAGGCGGCGCCAAGCTTGAGGCGAGGCGCCGCCTGTAGTCTCAGATGTCGCCTCCCGCCTCTGCGATGACCTTGGTCAAGCTGCCGGTTGCCGGGAACAGGGGAATCAAGCAGGCCTGAAGCGCGTGGTAGATGTCACCCTTCCCGGGGAATAGCGTGTGAGCCGGAACGAGATCTTCCGTCAGTTCTTCATGCCATCCGCCATTGGTGCGATCGATGAAGGCCTGGCCGATCACACTCCAAATCTTGCGATAGCTTTCTTCGTGGAAGTCGCTGGGAACGTGCTCATTGAGATAGTGAGCGGCACCCGCACCCTCGCAGGCCGGCCACCAGAGCTTGTTGCGCTTGGCGGCAACATCGTCCCAATCGAGAGTGTAGAAAAAGCCGCCTTTTTCATTGTCCCAGCCCAGAACCATGGATTGCGAGAAGAGGCCCTTTGCGGCCTCTGGCATCCAGTCATGGCGTTTTCCGCCCAGTGACCAAAGCTGCAGGATGAGGCGAGCCCACTCCAGCCAATGGCCCGGCGTCGTGCCCGATGGGCGGAACATCTCATTGCCGCGATAATTCTTGTCGAGTACCCAGTCGGTATTGAAGTGCTCTGCGACCCGCCAGCCGACCGAGCCCGCCGAGCGGCGAATGACCAGATCGGCGATGCTTTCAGCCTTTTCGAGATAGGACTTGTCCCCTGTCGCCTCGAAGGCGGCCATCAGAGCTTCCGTCAGGTGCATATTGGAATTCTGGCCGCGATAGGTACCTCCATCGATCGGCGACCAATCCTGGTTGAATTCCTCGGCAATTGCGCCGTGTTTTTCCTCCCAGAACTTCGTATTCAGAATTTCAGTCACGTCGGCAAGCATGCCGTCAGCCAGAGGGTGGCCGATCGTCTTGGCGGAGGAGGCGGCAAGCAGCACGAATGCGTGACCATAGCCCTGCTTGCTGGAATCGACCGGACCATCATTGTTGAGCGACCAGACGTAGCCGCCATGCGTCGTATCGCGATGGTGGTTCCACAGATAGTTCATTCCGTGGTCGACAATCTCATTGGCGCCAGGGCGGCCGAGCAGCGATCCGATGGAGAAGCAATGCACCATACGGGCGGTCGAATGGATTCCGCGCACCGGATTGGTTGCATCGAGCGGCTTTCCGGCATCGTTCATATCGAAAAAACCGCCCTTGGGATTGACGGCGCGATACTGGAAGAAATCAAAAAGGGCGCTCGCTTGATCCAGCAGCCAGCGCCGATGATAGGTGCGCGTGTTCCAGTTTCCGAGCGTTGCCGGTTCAACCTGTATGTTCATGCCGTCCTCCTGGGATTCTTTTCCAAAAGCCGTATAGCGCCGCCCGAAAGCGCTGTCATGGCGTAATGGATGAAACTGTGTCGCTGTCCCTGCGTTGTCCATGGGCAACTGGCAATTCGTCCCATTTGCATTTTCCCGAAAGGCTACAAACTATAGAAGCGGCGTGCTTGCGCTGTGTCTAACAAGAGCATAGATATGTTGACATAAAGATATCTTTATGTGATCTGATTGCGGAGTCGCAATCAGGCCAGAGGAATTCGCTTATGTTAGACAATCTTTTTGGTTCCGAGACGACGAAGCGCGATGGCAACGAAATATTCGCAGCCCTGCGAAAAGCAGCGAGCGAGCGGATTCTCGTGCTGGATGGCGCCATGGGTACGCAGATCCAGGGCCTCGGCTTCGACGAGGATCAGTTTCGCGGTCACCGCTTTATCGGCTGCGCCTGTCATCAGAAGGGTAACAACGACCTTCTTATCCTGACCCAGCCGGATGCGATCGAAGAGATCCATTATCGTTATGCCAAGGCTGGCGCCGATATTCTGGAAACCAACACCTTCTCGTCGACAAGCATCGCGCAGGCCGACTACGCGATGGAAGGTGCGGTCTATGATCTCAATAAAGAAGGTGCCGAGATCGTGCGTCGCGCCGCGATTCGTGCCGAGCGAGAAGACGGCAAGCGCCGCTTCGTTGCCGGCGCCATTGGTCCGACCAACCGCACAGCTTCGATCTCCCCTGACGTCAACAATCCCGGTTATCGCGCCGTCAGCTTTGACGATCTGCGGTTGGCCTATGGCGAGCAGATCGATGGCCTGATCGATGGCGGCGCCGATATCATCCTGATCGAGACGATTTTCGATACGCTCAACGCCAAGGCGGCTATCTTTGCCTGTGAGGAGCGCTTCGAGGCCAAGGGCATCCATCTGCCCGTCATGATTTCCGGCACGATCACGGATCTTTCCGGTCGTACATTGTCAGGACAGACGCCGTCGGCGTTCTGGAATTCCGTGCGCCATGCCAGCCCCTTTACCGTCGGCCTCAATTGCGCCCTCGGCGCCAATGCGATGCGGCCGCACCTGCAGGAACTTTCGGCCGCTGCTGACACATTTATTTGTGCCTATCCGAATGCCGGTCTGCCGAACGAATTCGGTCAGTATGACGAAACGCCCGAGATGATGGCTGCGCAAGTCGAGGAGTTCGCCCGCGAAGGTCTCGTCAATATCGTCGGTGGCTGCTGCGGCTCGACGCCAGAGCACATTGCCGCGATCGCCGAGGCGGTATCGAAATATCCGCCGCGCCAGCTTGCCGAACACCGTCCCTTCATGTCGCTTTCGGGTCTCGAACCGTTCGAGCTCACCAAGGATATCCCTTTCGTCAACGTCGGTGAGCGCACCAACGTCACCGGCTCGGCTAAATTCCGCAAGCTGATCACCAATGCCGATTATACGGCTGCGCTCGCTGTTGCTCGCGACCAGGTCGAGAACGGTGCGCAAGTCATCGACATCAACATGGATGAAGGTCTGATCGATTCCGAAAGGGCGATGGTCGAGTTTTTGAACTTGATCGCTGCTGAACCGGACATCGCCCGCGTTCCCGTCATGATCGACAGCTCGAAATTCTCGATCATTGAGGCTGGCCTGAAATGTGTGCAGGGTAAGCCGATCGTCAATTCGATCTCGCTCAAGGAAGGCGAGGAGAATTTTCTCAAGCAAGCTCGCCTGATGCGCATGTACGGCGCCGCCGTCGTGGTGATGGCCTTCGATGAGCAGGGCCAGGCAGACAGCTATGAGCGCAAGGTCGAGATCTGCTCGCGTGCCTACAAGCTCTTGACGGAAACGGCGGGGCTGCAGCCCGAAGATATCATCTTCGATCCGAATATCTTCGCCGTTGCGACTGGCATCGAGGAACACAACAATTACGGCGTCGACTTCATCGAGGCGACGCGGACGATCCGCAAGACCATGCCGTTGGTTCATATCTCCGGTGGTGTCTCGAACCTGTCCTTTTCGTTCCGAGGCAACGAGCCGGTTCGCGAAGCGATGCATGCCGTGTTCCTCTACCACGCCATTCAGGCGGGTATGGACATGGGTATCGTCAATGCTGGTCAGCTCGCCGTTTACGACAATATCGACCCCGAACTGCGGGAGGCCTGTGAGGACGTGGTCTTGAACCGCCGGCCGGATGGCACCGAGCGGTTGCTCGATATTGCCGAACGCTTCCGCGGTACCGGTAGCAAGGAGGCCAAGACCCAGGATCTTTCCTGGCGCGAATGGCCGGTCGCCAAGCGGCTGGAGCACGCGCTCGTCAACGGCATCACCGAATACATCGAGGCGGATACCGAAGAGGCGCGTCTAACGGTCGAACGACCCTTGCATGTTATCGAAGGACCGCTGATGGCCGGCATGAATGTCGTCGGCGATCTGTTCGGCTCGGGTAAGATGTTTCTGCCGCAGGTCGTCAAGTCCGCACGCGTCATGAAGCAGGCCGTCGCGGTACTGCTGCCCCACATGGAGGCGGAAAAGCTCGCCAATGGCGACAGCAGCGGACGTCAAGCTGCAGGCAAGGTGCTGATGGCGACCGTCAAGGGCGATGTGCACGATATCGGCAAGAACATCGTCGGCGTCGTGCTTGCCTGCAACAACTACGAGATCATCGATCTCGGCGTCATGGTGCCGGCGACGAAGATTCTCGAAACGGCAATTGCCGAGAAGGTGGATATTATCGGTCTCTCCGGCCTGATCACGCCTTCGCTGGATGAAATGGTGCATGTCGCTTCGGAAATGGAGCGGCAGGGCTTTGATATTCCATTGCTGATCGGCGGGGCGACGACCAGTCGCGTGCATACGGCCGTGAAGATCCATCCGCGTTACGAGAAGGGGCAGACGGTCTATGTGACCGACGCCAGCCGTGCTGTCGGCGTCGTCTCGGCCTTGCTCTCGCCCGAGGCGAAGCAAGGCTATGTCGATACGATCAGGGCAGAATATGCCAAGGTCGCGGCGGCTCACGCTCGCAGTGAGGCGGAGAAGGTGCGCCTGCCGATCGCACGCGCCCGCGAAAATGCCCATAAGGTCGACTGGAAGGGCTACGAGCCGGTCAAGCCGCAGTTCTTTGGCACGAAGATATTCGAGAATTACGATCTGACGGAGCTTGCCAAATATATCGACTGGACGCCGTTCTTCCAGACCTGGGAATTGAAGGGGCGCTTCCCGGCAATCCTTGAAGACGAGAAACAGGGTGAGGCGGCTCGGCAGCTGTATAGCGATGCTCAGGCGATGCTGGAAAAGATCATCGCAGAAAACTGGTTCCGTCCCCGCGCCGTTATCGGCTTCTGGCCGGCCGGTGCCGTTGGCGACGATATCAGGCTGTTTACGGATGAGGGCCGCTCGCAGGAGCTTGCGACGTTCTATACGCTGCGCCAGCAACTGTCGAAGCGGGATGGCCGCCCCAATGTCGCTCTGTCGGACTTCGTTGCACCGATCTCGAGCGGTGTAGGCGATTATGTCGGCGGCTTCGTGGTCACGGCCGGTATCGAGGAAGTGGCCATTGCCGAACGCTTCGAACGCGCCAATGACGATTATTCATCTATCCTGGTGAAGGCGCTTGCCGATCGCTTTGCAGAAGCCTTCGCCGAGCGGATGCACGAGCGGGTGCGGCGTGAATTCTGGGGCTATGCCACGGAGGAAAACTTTTCCACCGAAGAGCTTGTTTCCGAAGCCTATGCCGGTATCCGTCCGGCGCCTGGCTATCCGGCCCAGCCGGATCACACGGAAAAGGAAACGCTTTTCCGGCTGCTGGATGCCAAAGAGGCTGCAGGCGTCAGACTCACTGAAAGCTATGCGATGTGGCCCGGATCGTCCGTCTCGGGCATCTACATTGCCCATCCCGACTCCTACTATTTCGGCGTGGCCAAGGTCGAGCGCGATCAGGTCGAAGACTATGCGAGCCGCAAGACCATGCCGGTCGAGGAAGTTGAGCGTTGGCTGGGTCCGGTGCTGAACTATGTGCCGGCCAAGGTCGAGGCAGTGGTCGACGACGCGGCGTAATAGCGAGTCGATTCAAGGTTTTGGAGCGTTTCGCTGAGAGACGGATTCCTTATGCCGATATCGTCGCAGTTTGATTCATTCTGCGGCGATATCCATCTGATAATTAATGTAAGTTTCCCGCTTTGCTGGATGATGTTACGTCGCGCCGATCGTCAGTTCCGCGACGAAGTCATAGGCGTCCCCTCGATAGAGGGATCTGGTGAATTCCACGGCCCGGCCCGAGCCGAGATAGGAAATGCGCTCGATCGAAAGACCGGCAGCTCCGACGGGAACGCCAAGCAGACCCGCATCCGATTCCTTCATATTGGTGGCCGATATGCGCTGTACCGCCCGCACCGGGCGGACTTGCCGCTTTTCCAGTTCCGCATAAAGCGATGTCGTCACGATCGACGGATCCGGCAAAAACTCACCCGAGACGCTGGCATGTTCGATAGCCAACGGTTGGTCGTCGGCAATGCGCAGGCGACTCAGCCGCGACACCTTGGTGTCGGCGGCAAGGCCCAGGATCATCATCTCGTCGGGCGAGGGTGTATGGATGCCCTTGTGCAGCCATTCCGAACGCGCGGTCATCCCGCGTCGGGCCATATCTTCGGTGAATGAGGTGAGCTGTGATAGCCGCTGTTCGACTTTCGAGACCGGCTTTGTGACGAAGGTGCCCGACCCGTGACGCCGCACGAGAATTCCCTCGGCGACGAGATCATCAATTGCCTTGCGCACGGTGACGCGGCTGACGGCGGCGAATTCGGCGATATCGCGCTCGGGCGGCAGAGCGTCGCCGTGCTTCAACCTTCCGACCTTTACGGCGTCCTCGAGCGTACGTCGCAGTTTGACATAGAGCGGTCCCGTGCCGCCGCCCGACAGGCGTTCCGGCGAGAAGATGGCGCTCAGATCCTCGGTCATCCTCTATTTTCCTCCCCATCCCGCAGCAGTTTTGCCGCCAGTTCCACCGCTCCGCGTAGCACATCACCCCTGGGTTCGGCGAGAAGCGTCTTGTGGCGTGCGTCGAGCCAGGGACGATAGGCCTGGGCCGTGCCGCCGAGAAGGCAGATCGAAGGGCATTCGGGCCAAAGCAGCGTATCCAGGCTTTCGGTTATCGCTCTGGCTGCCGTCTTGACGATCTCGACGGCGACTGCGTCATTCGCGCCGGCATGTTCGAACACCATCGGCGCATAGCGAGCAAAGTCTTTTGGCTTCGATGCGTGAGCAAATTCGACGATCTGCTCGGGGTCGCCGCCATATTCGGCCATGACCGCATCTGTCAGTGGTGATCCCGCAATCACTCGATCATGTGCCAGAAGTGCGCGTTCGAGCAGGTCGCGGCCGAGGCGGGCACCGCTTGCCTGATCCCCGACGACGAAGCCCCAGCCACCAATCCCCCAGATTCTATCTTTGTGACGAGCGTTGTAGACCGAGCCGGTGCCAAAGGCGCCGATGATTCCGTCAGCATCCCCAAGTGCGCCTTGAAGCGCGATAGTCGCATCGGTGACCACGCGCGAATTCGCGAAGGGAAGAGCACTTTCCACCCTTTTACCATAATTGCCGACATTGGCGCCGGCCGTGCCGATCAAAGCGGGTAGTTCTTGAGCCAGTTCCGGATCCAGCCCTGCGCTTGCCAATGCCTGGCGGGCAGATGCGACGATATTGATCAGGGAGTTTTCCAGGTCGGATAGAATGTTTGCAGCGCCGGCTTTGCCAGTGCCAAGAATTCGCCCCGCTCCATCAATTACCGCTGCGCGGCAGTTCGTTCCGCCTCCGTCGATGCCTATTGCAAACTGCCCCATCATGCCTCCGGATGCCGTCTATTCCCCGCTTTTTTATACAATACCAAAAAAATACCATTTACCAATAGGCAATGCGCTCATTTTTGCGCGCTGATATCACTTTGAAATTTATGGATAAAATTTTTTTGCCCACTCTTTTTACGGTTGAGTGTTAAAATCGGCTGGACAATTGGTATTTTTTTGGACTTAATTCGGTTCAAGGGAACAATGCGAAAAGACATCGGCAGAACCGGCAGAATAACAACAGCCGGTAGGTGGTAAAAAAGACGTGCACCTCGTCGTTGTCCGAAGCCATTTGGATCAGGAGGATCCGCGTTTCGGCGTTTGTCGTGAATTTCCCGCGTAGTTCTTGCAGCGTTTCCGCTCTTTGGGGGCGGGAGGCAATTGATCGGGCCAATCGGGCAAAGTGCCTTTGAAGCCTTATGCATGAGGGATCGGCAGAACTGGCGATCCCTATGGAGCGCTGGCAGTTTTATTGGACAGGCCAGCGGATTTTCGGATCGAGAACAGCGCCTTGGCATACAGGCGCGGAAAACAGGAGAGGGAAATGAAAACCAACGTTCTGAAAGGCTTGCTGCTTGCATCCAGCCTGCTGACTTCAGTCGGCTTTGCGCACGCAGCTGATGTAACGCTGACCGTCGAGAGCTGGCGTAACGATGACCTGCAGATCTGGCAGGACAAGATCATCCCGGCTTTCGAAGCCAAGAACCCGGGCATCAAGATCGTTTTCTCGCCGACGGCTCCGACCGAATATAACGCATCGCTGAATGCCAAGCTCGATGCCGGTTCCGCAGGCGACATCATCACTTGCCGCCCGTTCGACGCCTCGCTCGACCTCTTCAACAAGAAGCATCTTGCCGACCTCACCAGCCTGCCGGGCATCGAGAATTTCTCGGCAGTCGCCAAGGCTGCATGGTCCACCGACGACGGCAAGTCCACCTTCTGCGTGCCGATGGCTTCGGTCATCCACGGCTTCATCTACAACAAGGATGCCTTTGACAAGCTTGGCCTGAAGGTCCCCGCGACGCGCGATGACTTCTTTGCCGTTCTTGACAAGATCAAGGCTGATGGAACCTACATTCCGATGGCCATGGGCACCAAGGATCTGTGGGAAGCCGCAACCATGGGCTATCAGAACATCGGCCCGAACTACTGGAAGGGTGAGGAAGGCCGCGAGGCTCTTATTTCCGGCAAGGAAAAGCTGACGGACGCTGCCTGGGTCGATCCTTACAAGGAGCTCGCCAAGTGGAAGCCTTATCTCGGCGATGGTTTCGAAGCGCAGGGTTATGCTGACAGCCAGAACCTCTTCACGCTCGGCAAGGCCGCCATCTACCCGGCCGGTTCCTGGGAAATCGCTCTGTTCAACACCCAGGCGCAGTTCAAGATGGGTGCCTTCCCGCCGCCGGTCGCAAAGGCTGGCGACACCGGCTACATTTCGGATCATCCGGATATCGGCGTCGGCCTGAATGCGAAGAGCGCACATCAGGAAGAAGCCAAGAAGTTCCTGAGCTGGGTCGCTTCCGACGAATTCGCCACCATCTATGCCAATTCGCTGCCGGGCTTCTTCAGCCTGAATTCGCATCCGGTGAAGATGAGCGATGCGCTCGCACAGGAGTTCGTGTCCTGGCGTGGCGATCACAAGTCGACCGTTCGCTCCACGTATCAGATCCTGTCGCGCGGCACGCCGAACCTGGAAAACGAAACCTGGACCGAATCCGCCAACGTGATCAACGGCACGGATACGCCGGAGCAGGCTGGCGCAAAGCTGCAGAAGGGTCTCGACAGCTGGTACAAGCCGGCCAAGTGATCATTGTGTCATGCGGGCGAGGGGCCATCGGGCTCCTCGCCCTTTTTTCTTGTGATGGATAATCGGATTGGCGATCATATCGCCATTGCATTGCGACACACCCGACGTCGTTTCGATCCGGCCCCAGACCGGGGCAACGGGTGGATTTGAACCTTAGAGCTGCCGTCTCGTCATGCAGCCAACAAGAACAGGCAGAAAGCCATGAGCGACGCTGACACGTCCTATATTGCCGAGGTCAAGCCGATCAGGCGTTCCACGCGCTGGCATATCCTCGTTTTCCTTTTCCCGGCTGTCGTCGTCTATACGGCGGTCATGATCCTGCCTCTGATCGAGACGCTGCGGCTGTCGCTCTACAACGTCGTCGACAATCAACCCGCCTTCGTCGGCCTGAACAACTTCAGGGTATTGTTCGGCGACGAACGCTGGTCGCATGATTTCTGGAATGCGCTGCGCAACAACCTGATCTTCTTCGCCATCCATATGTGCGTGCAGAATCCGATCGGTGTCGCGCTGGCTGCGCTGCTGTCTCTGCCAAGGTTGCGGTTTGTCGCCTTCTACCGCACCGCCATTTTCCTGCCGACGCTGCTTTCCTTTGTCGTCGTCGGCTTCATCTGGAAGCTGATCCTGTCTCCGCTGTGGGGCGTTGCACCCGAGCTGCTAAGCATGATCGGCCTGAAGTCGTTCTTTGCGCCTTGGCTCGGCCGGCCAAGTACGGCGCTGATTACCGTCGCGCTGATCTCGGTCTGGCAATATGTCGGCATCCCGATGATGCTGATCTACGCTGCCCTGCTCAATATTCCAGAAGAGGTCATCGAAGCTGCCGAATGCGACGGCATTACCGGCTGGAGCCAGTTCTGGAAGATCAAGCTGCCGCTGGTGCTGCCGGCGATCGGTATCATTTCGATCCTGACTTTCGTCGGCAATTTCAACGCATTCGATCTGGTCTATACCGTGCAGGGGGCGTTGGCGGGGCCTGATGGCTCCACCGATATTCTCGGCACGCTTCTCTATCGCGTCTTCTTCGGCTTCCAGCTGCAGCTCGGGGATCGCTCGATGGGTGCGACCATCGCGACGGTGATGTTCCTGATCATCCTGGCCGGCGTTTCGTTCTATCTTTTCATCGTCCAGCGGCGCATCCGTCGCTACCAGTTCTGAGGAGAGGCGACCATGTCCAAGGCACGCACTTCCCTTGTCCGTACCGGCTTCGTGCATCTGGCGTTGATCGCCTACACGCTTGTTGCGCTCTTTCCGGTGTTCCTGACAGTCATCAACTCCTTCAAGGATCGCGCATCGATCTTCCGTGCGCCCTTGAGCCTGCCGACGCCATCCTCATTCAGCATGATCGGCTATGACACGGTTCTGAAGCAGGGGGACTTCCTGACCTATTTCCAGAACAGCTTCGTGGTGACGATCGTCTCGATCATCCTCACCCTGCTGTTCGGCGCGATGGCAGCCTTTGCGCTGTCGGAGTATCGCTTCCGGGGCAATACGATGATGGGTCTTTATCTGGCGATCGGCATCATGATCCCGATCCGCCTTGGTACCGTTGCCATCCTGCAGGGAATGGTTGCCGCCGGCCTCGTCAATACGCTGACGGCGCTGATCCTCGTCTACACGGCACAGGGCCTGCCCCTGGCGATCTTCATCCTCTCGGAATTCATGCGAACCGTTTCCGACGACTTGAAGAATGCCGGTCGTATCGACGGTCTTAGCGAATATTCCATCTTCTTCCGTCTGGTCCTGCCACTGGTTCGCCCGGCAATGGCGACGGTCGCGGTCTTCACCATGATCCCGATCTGGAATGACCTCTGGTTCCCGCTGATCCTGGCACCGAGCGAAGCGACAAAGACCGTGACGCTTGGATCGCAGATCTTCATCGGACAGTTCGTCACGAACTGGAACGCCGTGCTGGCGGCTCTGACGCTCGCTATCCTGCCGATCCTCGTCCTCTACGTTATATTTTCGCGCCAACTTATTCGTGGCATTACGTCTGGAGCAGTCAAGTGAGCGTATCCGAAAAGCCGATCCGCGTTCTCGTCGCCGGCCTTGGCAATATGGGCCGCAGCCATGCGCTCGCCTATCACCACAATCCCGGCTTCGAGATTGTCGGTCTCGTCAACCGCTCCAGGCGGGAGCTGCCTGAGGAATTGCAGGGATATACGATCCATACGGATTTCGAGACGGCGTTGAAGGAGCTGAAGCCGGACCTCTGCTCCATCAACACCTATTCCGACAGCCATGCCGATTTCGCCGTCATGGCCTTCGAAGCCGGCTGCCACGTCTTTGTCGAGAAGCCGTTGGCCACGACGGTCGAAGATGCCGAACGGGTCGTCGCGGCTGCCAAGAAGGCCGGCAAGAAGCTGACGATCGGCTATATCCTGCGCCACCACCCATCATGGATGCGGCTGATTGCCGAGGCCCGTAACCTTGGTGGCCCCTTTGTCTTCCGCATGAACCTCAATCAGCAATCGAGCGGCCCGACCTGGGAGACGCACAAGGCGTTGATGCAAAACACGTCGCCGATCGTCGATTGCGGCGTGCATTATGTCGACGTCATGTGCCAGATCACCGACGCCAAGCCTGTCGAGGTGCGTGGCATGGGCCTGCGGCTGTCGCAGGAGATCAAGCCGGACATGTATAATTACGGCCATCTACAGGTGATTTTCGAGGACGGCTCCGTCGGTTGGTACGAGGCTGCTTGGGGACCGATGATTTCGGAGACGGCCTTCTTCGTGAAGGACGTGATGTCGCCGAACGGCTCGGTCTCGATCGTCATGGATCAGAACGCCAAGTCCGATGATATCGACATGCACACGAAGACATCCGTCATTCGGCTGCACAATGCCGAGACCGGACCAGGCGGTCAATTCATCCGGCCGGATCGCGATCTGCATATGGATGGTGAACCTGGCCACCAGGAGCTCTGCGATTTCGAGCAGGCCTTCATGCTGAAGGCCATCCGCGAGGATATCGACCTCAATCGCCATATGGCCGATGCCGTCCAATCGCTACGTATCTGCCTTGCGGCAGACGAGAGCGTGCGCACCGGCAAGCCTGTTTATTTGTAAGGATAAGAGACTGTGGGATCGCTTCAACTGAAATCTATCCGCAAGGCCTATGGCAAGCATGATGTGCTGAAGGGTATCGACCTCGAAGTGCAGGATGGCGAGTTCGTCATCTTCGTCGGCCCTTCGGGTTGCGGCAAGTCGACCCTCTTGCGCAGCATTGCCGGTCTTGAAGACGTGACGTCGGGGACTGTGCTGATCAACGGCGAGGACGTGACCGTAACCCCGCCGGCAAAGCGTGGTATCTCCATGGTCTTTCAGTCCTACGCGCTCTATCCGCACCTGACCGTGAAGGACAATATGGGCCTCGGCCTGAAGCAGGCCGGTACTGCGAAAGACGAGATCGAAAGCCGCGTCGGCAAAGCGTCCGGCATGCTGTCGCTCGAGCCTTATCTGGCGCGTCGCCCGGCCGAGCTTTCCGGCGGCCAGCGCCAGCGCGTCGCCATCGGCCGCGCCATCGTGCGCGAACCGGAGCTCTTTCTCTTTGACGAACCGCTGTCGAACCTCGATGCGGCCTTGCGCGTGCAGACGCGTCTGGAAATCGCGCGGCTGCACCGTAGCCTCAAGGCGACGATGATCTATGTCACCCATGATCAGGTCGAGGCGATGACGCTTGCCGACAAGATCGTCGTGCTCAATGCCGGCGCGATCGAGCAGATCGGCTCGCCGATGGAGCTTTACAACCGTCCAGCCAATGTCTTCGTTGCCGGTTTCATCGGTTCGCCACAGATGAATTTCGTTGCGGCGGAGAAGCTCGGGGATAGCGGAGCCAAGACCGTTGGTATCCGTCCCGAACATATTACATTGTCGCGCGAGCAGGGTACCTGGTCGGCCAAGGTCATTCACGTCGAACACCTCGGCGCCGACACGATCATCTATCTCGAATCCGATGTCACCGGGCTTTTGACCGTACGCCTCTTCGGCGAGCATCAGTACGAGCCGGACGAAATGGTTTATGCGACGCCGGACACCAGCCACATGCATCGCTTCGATGCGGACGACAAGGCGATCCGGGCATAAACTGGTCCCGTTGAGACGAAGCCATGGGCTTCGTCTCAACCGCCCGCGGTCGTGTGAACTATATCGTTATTCTCCATGTGAGCGTGAGGGATTGCCTGCCGCCAAAGCGGCTCGCTCGATGACCTCGGCAATGTGGACCGAAAGGACCGGGTCGGAGACGGCGCGAGCAAGCGTCAGGCCACCGCTCAGCGTTGCCAGGAGAACGATGGCGCGATCCTCGGCCGCTATTTCGGTTGAACTCCTGCTTTCCGGCAGACCGGCGGCGACGTCTGCAATGAGTTTTCTGAGCTCCACTGTATAGACGCGGCGCGTTTCCTCGTCGGCGCGCATCACATCGGGTGAAAGGCTGGGCAGCGTGCAGCTGTCACCGAGATCGCAGGTCCGCTTGTAGCCGAGATAGAAGCTGGCGAGCGCCTTTAGCCAGTCTTTCGGCTGGTTTTGCCTGAGTGCCAAGATTGCTTGGCGCAGCTCTTCCAATCCCTCCACGACGGCGGTGCGAAACGCTTCGCTCTTGGACTTGAAGTGTCCATAGAAGGCGCCATTGGTAACGCCGGCAGCTTTTGTCAGCGCATCGATACCCGCGCCGCCATAGCCTTCCTTTCGAAATACCTGCCCTGCGGCCGCGACGACCCGCGTCCGGGTTTCTTCCTTATGTTCGGCGCTATAGCGCATTGCTGTCTCCATTGAGAGTGATTACTCTTTATAGCTTGCATAGAGAGTGATCGGTGTGTATCGTTAAAGAGTGATCGGTATATATCAAATGCCATCACAGGTCCAACAAGGAGATATTCCATGCCCATTACCCTTACCGTACCCGAAGGCCTGCTTTCGTCCGAAGCACAGGCGCGAGCTTTTGCCGGATTGACAGATGCGGTCCTCGATGTCGCCGGCTTGACCGGCAATGCCTTCATGACGGCCAATGTCATCGGCACGATCAATGTGCTTCCAGCCGAGCATGTTCTGGCCGCGGGGAGGCCGGTTGCGGCGGCCTTCATCGAACTCAAGCTGCCCGAGATCGCGTTGGCAACGGCCGAGGCCAAACGCGCCTTTATCGAGAAGGCAACCGAAGTCGTCGAGCGAGTTGCCGAAGGACGGATCAAGCGCGAGCACATCTGGTCCAACATAGTCTATGCGCCGGAGGGGGCTTGGGGCATTGCAGGGCATAGCTACAGCAATGCCGATCTGGTTGGCGCCATTCAAGATGCTGCCGCTGCCTAGGCAACATTGGGTGATTACTGCCTGAATGGCAGAGTTTTCTAAAGTGTCGGGCCGACGCGTGCGAACTCGCTGCGGTCCGACTGCAAGAGGGAAGCAAGACATGCAACTCGCCAATTATTTGTTCTTCACCACGCATTGTGAGGAGGCGCTTGCCTTTTATACCTCCTGTGGCCTTGGCCGGATCACGCTCCTGATCCGACACGGTGCCGATGGGATGCCGCTCGCTGACGATTCGATGCGAGGCATGGTGATGCATGCGCGCTTCGAAGGGCCTGGCGTGTTGTTTTTCGCGTCCGACAATCACGATGCCGAACCGATGCGCGGGTCCGCCCATATGCTTGTCATGGATACGCGTGAGAGCACCGACAGGATTTTTGCCGGATTGGCCGAGGGCGGTCGAGTAACGACGCCGCTCGCTGTCCAGCCGTGGGGCAGCTATTACGGCAAGCTGACAGATCGCTTCGGCGTCCAATGGATGGTGGATTGCGCCCAATGACCGGCTGGTCGATGTGGGAGGGCAATAAATAGTCCGGTCGTCCGGACGAATTCATATGATTGTCATGAGACCGCGCTATCACGAGGTCAGTTCACTCCAACGGCGAGCAGATCATGGCAAACGCAGCATCCATCTATGCAACTTGGCATACAGAGCCGCAGGGCGATATCTCGATGGCGGAATCGCATAGTCCTTACTGGCGGCATTTCATCGAGACGGTGCCGGAGCGGGATTTCTCGTCGAAATCCGTCCTCGATTTCGGCTGCAATCGTGGCGGCTTTTTAAGATTGCTGCACGCCATGCGACCGTTCCGCCGTGGTGTCGGCATTGATATTGCCTCGGAATCTGTCGCAGCCGCCGTCGCTGCCGTCGGCAATATGCCGCTGCAGTTTCATGTCACGACCGACCTTTCGCCCTTTATCGACAGCTTCGATGTCGCCTTCAGCTATGAGGTCGTCTATCTGCTGCCGGAGCTTCGGCAGCATGCCGAGCAGATGTTTCAGGTGATGCGCAACGGCGGCGTCTATTATGCGGTCACGGGATGCCACAACGAAATGCCGCTCTGGCTGAAATGGCGCGAGCTGATCGGTGGCAACAGCAATGCGCCGGTACAGGATCGCTCGCCACAAGATTACATTGAGGCTTTCGCGGCGGCCGGCTTCGATGTTTCCGTGAGGCGTTTCGGCTATGATGGCTTCGTGCGCGCGACGAAAGACCGGAAATACTATCCGAGCATTCTCGATGCGCTGAGCTATCCCGCCGAATACAAGCTGCTGTTTCGCCTCGAAAAGCGTGTCTGAGATGGAAACGATTGACCGAAAGGGCGGCAGCGCCCTCTGGCATCAGATCGGCGAAATCCTGGCGGCTGATATTGCCGCCGGGACTCTGGCTCCGGGAGCGAGATTGCCGACCGAACCCGAGCTGATGGAGCGCTTCGGCGTCAGCCGTTTCACCGTCCGCCAGGCCCTTGGGCATCTGGAGCAGCGTGGGTTGGTTCGCGCCGAGCAGGGGCGGGGAACCTTCGTTCATAAGGGCGTGCTCGATTATACGCTCTCGAAGCGCACCCGTTTCCATAAGAACCTCATCGAGCAAGGCTTCGAGCCTGGTGGCGAGTTACTGGCCCATGAAATCCTGCCAGCGACAGAACGTGTTGCGCCATACCTGAAGCTGGTGGTCGGTGCGCTCGTCATCCATCGGCGCGGCGTCATGACGGCGGATGGTATTCCCGTGGAACTCGGTGACACCTATTATCCCGCGGAGCGTTTTCCGGATTTCGACAAAGCGCGATTGCAGCATTCGACGATCACGGCGGCGCTCGCGAGCTATGGTATTACCGATTATGAGCGATTGTCGACCGAGATCGAGGCGCGCATGCCGACGGCCGAGGAAGCGCGGCTGCTGAGGCAACCGAAATCGGTGCCGTTGCTCATCACCCGCAAGGTGGATGTTGATATGGATGGTGTCCCCATCGCGTTTTCGGAGTCGATGTGGTCTGCAGATCGCGTGATATTCAATGCCGAGCTGCGATAACCTGCCTAGCGATGTGAGAGGATGTTGACGATCTTGCCGAACGGGTCGCGGACATAGAAGCGTCGAACGCCCCACGGCTCGTCCGTAAGGTCATAGAGGATGCCGAAGCCCATCGTCGTGGCACGCTGGTAAAGCGCGTCGACATCGTCAACCTCGATCGAGAGATCGGGGACGATCGTGCCCGAACCGCCTTCGCTCGCAACGCTGATCTGCGGAACCGTTGCCGATTCGGACGCAAAGGTCACGATCCAGCCGTGATCCATGACGATGTCGAGGCCAAGTAGCTCATTGTAGAAGAGGCGAGCGCTGGCAGGATCGGCGGCGGGCAGGTTGGGGATGATGCGCAGAACGGTCACTGAATTTGTCCCTTGAGAAATGGAGGCGGGCTCATGCCGCGCCTCCACTATGCTAGCTCAGACCGTGACCGATGGCAGCAGCTTGGCGCGCTCGTTGAGCAAATGCCGGCAGGCGCTCGCCACTTCGCGGCCCTTGATGATGAAATGCTCCTTGAAGAATTGGATGTGGGCTTCCGATTCCTGGAAGTGATGTGGCGTCAGAACGGCCGAGAGGACCGGCACGCCGGTGTCGAGCTGTACGCGCATCATGGCATCGAGAACGGTATTGGCAACGAATTCGTGGCGATAGATGCCGCCGTCGACCACGAAAGCGGTGGCGATGATCGCGGAATAACGGCCGTTGCGGGCGAGCGTCTGTGCATGCAGCGGAATTTCCAGTGCGCCCGGTACATCGAAGATGTCGAGGGGCGAGGCTCCTTCCGTCGTCTGCCATTCGGCAACGAAGGAATCCACGGAGCGATCGACGATATCGGCGTGCCAGCGAGCCCGAATAATCGCAATGCGGCTCGGCTGGGTGGAGATAGAAATGGTCATGAATTGTGCCTTTCAAGGGTTGGTATCAAATATCCCTTGGGCGAACACGCATGCACGCAACACTCCTCTCGTCGAGAAGGATGCGACCTGCTTGCCCTCTTCCATCCGGACTATACCGTCGGCTCCGGCCTCTCACCGGATCTGCTGACCCTCCCGCAACCGGAAAGCGCTCGCGGGCTCGGGGAAGACCCCCATACCGCCGGTGGGGAATTGCACCCCGCCCTGAGAACGTGTGGACTATAAATCCATTTCAGCAGGGAAATCAAAGAAAAACGCCGGGCTTTTGACCCGGCGTTGGCGAATAGTTTTCCAAAATTGCCCTGCCGTACAGGGCATATTCTCAGTCCTGAATGACCAGCAGATCGGATGAGGCGAAGCGCAGCGTGACCTTTTCTCCGACGCTTGGGGGCAGCATGCCGGGGCTGTTGAACATATCGAAGGAAATCGTATTTCCTGCGACGTTCATGCGCGTACGGATGACCGAACCCAGGAAGTGAGCCGAGGAAACTTCACCCGTCAGCGCGGTATCGCCCTTGGCAGATTCCGCCAGCGAGCCTGCTTCCGGGCGCAAGGCGAGGGATACGGTGTCGCCCGGCTTGTAGGCCGTGACCGACTGCTTCAGCGTCACGCCTTGGTCGCCAATGAGGATGCGATTGCTATCGGGATCGACGACCTTGCCTTCGATCAGGTTCAGCGTGCCGACGAACGACGCCACGAAGCGGGTGGCCGGGGTATTGTAGATTTCGAAGGGCGTGCCGATCTGGTCGGCGCGGCCGGCATTCATGACGACGATACGGTCGGAGATCGATAGCGCTTCTTCCTGGTCGTGCGTCACGAAGACGGTGGTGATGCCGAGCTGCTGTTGAATGGCGCGGATTTCTTCGCGCAGCGATACGCGGATCTTCGCATCCAGTGCCGAGAGCGGCTCGTCGAGCAGGAGAACCTGCGGCTTGACGGCGATGGCGCGGGCAAGTGCCACGCGCTGCTGTTGGCCGCCGGACATCTGATACGGAAAGCGACCGGCCAGATGATCGAGCTTGATGAGAGCAAGCATTTCCTTGACGCGCTTGTCGATCTCGGGCTTGGCCATGCCGGCGACCTTGAGACCGAAGGCGACGTTGTCATGCACCGTCATGTTCGGAAACAGCGCATAGGCCTGGAACACCATGCCGATATTGCGCTGGTTGGGCTTCAGCGCCCGCTGATCCTTGCCATTGATCGTGAGCGAGCCAGCCGTCGGCGTTTCGAAGCCGGCTATCATGCGCAGCACGGTCGTCTTGCCGCAGCCCGAAGGCCCGAGGAAGGAGATGAATTCCCCCTTCTCGATTTGCATATTGAAATCATGGACGACGTGAATGTCGCCGAAGGACTTCTTGATGTGGGTCAGTTCGAGAAAAGCCATAGTGGGGAACCTTACGCCTTAATCGGAGCGGATTTTGAGAAACGGGAGACCAGCTGGAGGAGGGCCATGCTAAGCCAGGTCACAGCAAGCGCGATGATCGCCAAGGCCGACGGCTCATAGGCCTTGTTCGCGCCGACGAGCTGCATGTAGGGCCCAAACGCTGGACGATTGAGCAGTGATGCCATGGTGAATTCACCCATGACGATCGCGAGGGTGATGAAAGCCCCGGAAAGCACACCGCTCATGACATTTGGAAAGATGCATTTGAACATGATCGTTGTCCATTTTGCACCAAGGCTTTCGGCTGCCTCTGTCAGCGTGCCGATATCGATGGTGCGCATCGCCGTATCTACTGAACGATACATATAGGGCAGGGATAATACAATGTAGGAACAGACAAGCAGAATGTTCGTCGTGGCGTTATAGCCGGTCAGCGGCAGGATCGACGACGAATTGTAGAGGCGGAGATAGCCGAAGACGATGACGATGGCCGGAATGACCAGCGGCATCAGCGTAATGAATTCGACGATTGGACGAAGCTGAGGCAGTCGCAGCCGCACCCAATAGGCCGTCGGCACGACAAGAAGCATGCCGAAGATGATGGTCAGAAGCGCCATCAGCATGGAGAAACCGAAGGCGACCAAAAAGCCGAAGTCCGAAAAGACCGAGGCATAGGCGTCGAAGCTGTAGGCGTTGCGCCGCATGCGCAGCGAAAATTCCAGGGTACCGATGAGCGGTACGATGAAGTAGATGAGCCCGATGGCGACCGCGATCCAGGCAAAGAATTTTTGCAGCTTCATTTTTGCCACCGTTCAGCGCGCATGCGCATCAAGATATAGATGACGTTCGAAATACCGGTGATGACGATCATGCCCAGTGCCAGCGCATAGCCGAGATTGGCGTTGTGCAGCACGTCGCCGCGGATTTGCGCGTAGAGCACGATCGGAACGATATTCAATGAGCTGCCGGTGAGCGCGATTGCCGTCGCGATGGCGCCAAAGGAATTGGCGAATAGCAGCAGCGTTGTGCCAAGCAGGCTGGGCCACAGGATCGGCAATGCGACCATGAACCAATATTGCTTGTTGGTCGCCCCGAGAATGGAGGCAGCTTCGCGCCATTCCTTCTTCATGCCATCGAGTGCCGGCGTGATGATCAGCACCATCAGCGGGATCTGGAAGTACATGTAGGTGATGGTAAGGCCGATGAAGCTCAGAAGATTGAAGCCGCTCGAATAAAGATTGAAACCGAAATGAGCGAGCAATACGGTAACAAGACCCTGACGGCCTAACGTTGCGATGAACGAGAAGGCCAGCGGCACGCCGGCGAAATTAGACGCGACGCCCGAGAAGGTCAGGAAAGCATGGCGGAGCCATGTGGGGAGGCCGCCAAGCACGAGCGCCCAGGCGAGATAGAAGCCTATGATCGCACCGCCGAGGGCTGACACGACCGAAATCTTGATACTGATCCAGTAGGCGCTCATGATCGTCGGCGTGAACAGATCGCCGATATTCTTGAACGTAAAGCTTCCGTCGGGCGTCAGAAAAGCGCCGGCGACGAGGTAGACTGTCGGGAAAATCAGAAACAGCAGCGCGAAGATCAGGAAGGGCGCAATGCCCAGCCAGTCAACAACCACGCGCTTGCTGATCAGGGGAGGAGAACTGATCGTTGATGTCGTGACGATGCTCATGATTGGCCCAATCCGCGGCGTCAAAAAAACGGAAAACCTCCCCGCCTAAGCGGGGAGGTCGTGTCAGGTTTGATTACTGTACGTTCGAACCGACGACAGAATCCCACTTGGTGGTGATGGCGGCCTTGCCGGCATCCTGCTCATCGAGCGTCGGGAAGACAGCCTTTTCGTAGGCAGCAGCCGGCGGCAGCTTGTCGAGAAGTTCCTGCGGAACCTTCTTGTTCTTCGCCAGGTCGTTGAAGCGGATCGGGTGGCAATAGCCCTTCAGCCAGCCAATCTGACCTTCGTCGGAGTACAGGAATTCCATCCAGAGCTTGGCAGCATTCGGATGCGGAGCGTAGGCCGAGATCGCCTGGACGTAGACGCCTGCGATAACGCCCGAAGCCGGAACAGTGACGTCTACCGGCGGGTTGCCGTTCAGGCTGTCACGCCAGGAAAGGCCGTTGTAGTCCCAGGCGACGACGATCGGCGTTGCGCCCTGAGCGAGCGATGCAGACTTGCCGATAACCGGAACGAAATTGCCAGCCTTGTTGAGCTTGGCGAAGTAGTCGAGACCAGCAGCGCCGACCTTGGTGGCATCCTTCTCGCCAGCAGCGAGACCAGCGGCGTAAACAGCCTGGACAGCCTGGTTCGAGGTGCGCGGATCGCCAGCGAGCGAAACGGTGTTGGCGTATTCCGGCTTCTGCAGGTCAGCCCAATCCTTCGGCGGGTTCTTTACGACGTCCTTGTTGGAGACGAAGGAGAGAACGCCGTAATAATCGCCATACCAGTAGCCTTCGGCATCCTTGGCGCTGTCCGGAATGGAGTCCCAGGTCGAAACCTTATACGGCTGCAGCAGGCCTTCCTTCTTGGCGGTCGGGCCGAAGGAGAGACCGACGTCGATGACGTCAGGAGCCTGCGGGCCGGTGTTGCCCTTGTTGGCGCGGATGGCTTCAACTTCATCGCCCGAACCGGCGTCTGGGTTCAGTTCGTTGACTTCGATGCCGTACTTCGCCTTGAACGCAGCGATGAGGTCGCCATAACCGCACCAGTTGTGGGGCAGGGCGATCGTGGTCAGCGTGCCTTCCTTCTTGGCGGCAGCGATAAGATCGGCGCTCGGTTCTGCGGCCGCAATAGCCGTCGAAGCGACGAGCATCGCAGTGGAGACTGCCAGAAGACGATGAATTTTAGAGATCACTGCATTTCCTCCTTTAGGGTTTTCAGTGCTGGCGTTGCTGTTAATGACGTTGCATGAAGGTTGTGTGACGGCTTCAAAGCATTGCGTTTACAGTAAACACGCATGATTTTGCTTCTAATCGCCAAGTGTGACAGCTGCTGCATTTCTCACCGCGTCACCCCCATGTATTTTCGTGGCTTCGTTCCCTCTAGTTCAGCTTGCGGAACAGCTGCGTTTGCTCGAAAAGACCTTCGAGCGTTTTCATGCGCTCGCTCGTCTCGTCCCAGGTGAGACTTTGCACGGCTTCGATCAGGGCTTCGACGATGAAGAGCGTGACGACCGATGAATCCCAGGCCGACGGCGCCTCGATTTGCACGCGGAAAGTGTGCTTGGCGTGCTTGGCGGCCGGCGTTGCCCATTGATCGGTGAAGACGATGATCTCCGCGCCGCGACGGCGGGCAGCGGCGGCCAGATTGACCATTTCCTGCTCGTAGCGCCTGATATCGAAGATGATGAGCAGATCGCCCGGATTCATATTCAACACATATTGCGGCCAGGTGCTGGAATTGGAGGAGAGCAGCGTCGTATTGGGGCGGATGACCTGCATGTGGGTGAAGAAATACTCGGCAAGCGCGCCGGTGATGCGGCCGCCGACGAAATAGAGCCCGCGTTTGCGTTCGGACAGCAGGGCTGCAACGCCGTCGAACGTCGCGGCGTCGATATCGGAAAGCGTCTGGCGGAGATTATTGGTAATGGCATCGGCGAAGCGATTGAGAATATGGGTGCCTGGCGCATTCGATGCCCAGCGATCATGCTTTGTCAGTGGGTTGGAGATCGTCGCCTCGACCTCCTGATGAAGATGGGATTGGAAGTCCGGGTAGCCCTTGTATCCGAGTTTCTGAACCATGCGCGCCACGGTCGGCGTGGATACGCGGGCATTCTCCGCGACTGTCGTGATGCTGCCCAAACCCGAAACGGGATAGTTGTCGAGCAGGCTCTTAGCCAGCTGCTTTTCGGCACGCGTCAGCGTGTCAAAGCGCGCGTTGATCACGTCAGAAACTGTCTTCGACGCATTGTTCACTCGATTTTTGCTCCCCGGGACGGTCTTATGCCAGTCTCCTGCGAGGATATAACAACGCTGTCACATTTCGAGTCAATGTCACAAATGAAGAAATAATTTCAGTTTCGGGTTGACACCGACCAAAACCTGAAGAATTCTTTTCTTATAAACATTTTATTAATCGGCGATGGGGCGTCCCGGATGCTTGCACAGCAAGGCATTTTGACGAAGGCGGACGGTGATTGTGTTGCGGTCGAAAGGCCGCACGGAAGCAGTGCGATTTTTATCATTTGCGAACATGCTTCCCGCGCCTTGCCCGAGCGGTTCGGAGACCTGGGGCTCTCCGCCGAGGCGCTTTCCAGCCACATCGCCTGGGATCCGGGCGCACTCGCGGTTGCAAAGAAGATTTCGTCAGGCCTCGATGCGACCCTGGTCTATCAGCGCTTCTCGCGGCTGATCTATGACTGCAATCGCCCGCCGGAAAGCGCCGGCGCCATGCCGGAGACGAGCGAGATCTATACGATTCCCGGCAATCAAAGCCTGGACGAGGCGGGTCGACAGGCGCGTACGGAGGGCCTTTATATCCCGTTTCATGACCGTATCCGGTCACTGCTGAAAGAAAGGGCGGCGCGCGGACAAAAAACCGTGATCGTGACAATCCACAGCTTCACGCCGATCTATAACGGCAAGCCGCGTGCTGTGGAGCTTGGCATTCTGCATGACGAGGACCATTGGCTGGCCGATCGCATGCTGGACGCAGCGGCTGAAGCGCCGCTTTATCAGACTGAACGTAACCAACCTTACGGGCCTGAAGATGGTGTCACCCATACGCTGAAGCTGCATGGGATCGCCAATGGTTTGCATAACGTAATGATAGAGGTCCGCAACGACCTCATCCAAGACGACGTCGGCCAAGGGGTCGTGGCCGATTATCTGACTGGGCTTCTCCAGAGCAGTCTGGAAGCCTGAGCATAAAAAGAAAAAGACCCCGGGGAGCAGTTCAACTGCGATCAAGGCGGCGTGCCGAAAGGCGGGCCGCTCAGTGCACATGGTTCTCCGCAATCCCGCGGACGACAGGGCTTTAGGGGAGTGACATGCCGGAATATACAGACTTAGACAAGAAGCAGGATGTGCATATCCTGCACTCCATGGGCTACGCCCAGGAGCTGGAACGGCGCATGAGTTCGTTTTCGAATTTCGCCATTTCCTTCTCCATCATCTGCATTCTATCGGGTGGTATCAATTCGCTCGCGCAGGCGACATCGGGCGCCGGCGGTGCCGCTATCGGCATCGGCTGGCCGCTCGGCTGCCTGATTTCCGGCGTTTTCGCTCTCTCCATGGCGCAGATTTCGTCGGCCTATCCGACTGCTGGCGGCCTTTATCACTGGGGTTCGATCCTCGGTAACCGCTTCACCGGCTGGCTGACGGCATGGCTCAATCTGCTCGGCCTGATCACCGTTCTCGGTGCGATCAACGTTGGGACCTGGGGCTTCTTCAGCGGCTCCATCGCCAGCTGGTTCGGCATTGCCGTCGACACGAATACATCGGCGGGTTTTGCCAACCAGATCATCTTCGTTGCCGTCATCACCGGCCTGCAAGCCCTGATCAACCATTTCGGCATCAAGCTGACGGCAAAGCTGACGGATATGTCCGGCTACCTGATCTTCGCTGCCGCGATCGCGTTGACCATCGTTTGCCTCATCGGCGTCAAGAGCTGGGATATCAGCCGCATCTGGACGTTCACCAACTACTCCGGCACGCCGGAAGGTGATTCATCGGTCTGGCCGAAGATGGAGAATATCTGGTACGTCTTCGCCCTTGGCCTGTTGCTGCCGATCTACACGATCACCGGTTACGATGCCTCGGCGCATACCTCCGAAGAAACCGTCAAGGCATCCAGCTCGGTGCCGCGCGGCATGGTTTCCTCGGTCTGGTGGTCCTCTTTCTTCGGCTATATCATGTTGCTCGCCTTCCTGCTGGCGATCCCGGACATGAACGAAGCCTCGAAGCAGGGCTGGAACGTCTTCTTCTGGACGATCAACAGCATCACCAATCCTGTCGTCGCCAATATACTCTACGTGGCGATCTTCATCTCGCAGCTCCTGTGCGGTCTTGCGACCGTGACATCGGCTTCGCGCATGATCTATGCCTTCTCGCGCGATGGCGGCCTGCCGTTTTCGAAGGCGCTTGCCAGCGTCAGCCCGAAGTTTAGGACGCCTTCCGTCGCGATCTGGACGGCTGCGGTTCTTGCCGTGCTGTTCGTCTGGGGTGCGTCGCTCGTCACGATCGCCGGCTCCTCGGCCTATACCATCGTCGTGTCGTGCACGGTCATCTTCCTTTTCCTCTCCTTCACCGTGCCGATCGTACTCGGCATCAAGGCGATCGGAACTGCGAAATGGCCGAAAATGGGGCCATGGAACATGGGTATCGGCCTCTACAAGGTGGTCTCGGTTCTCGTGATCCTTGCCATGGCGATCATCTTCATCATTGGTGTGCAGCCACCGAATGAATGGGCGCTTTACATTACGATTGGCTTCCTGGTGCTGACCGCGATCGTTTGGTTCGCCTTTGAAAAGCGCCGTTTCCAGGGGCCGCCGATTGGCGACATGATTGCCAAGCGTCAGGCCGATATCGCTGCTGCCGAACGGGCCGTCGGCGAGACGTAATCCTCACATATCATCGATCCGGCGGGGGCCGCTGTTGCGGCCCCATCCAACTTGACGAGCGGCTTGGGGTAATATGTCCAGCAGCGCTCCGGCCGATCACTCTTCTATCTTTCAGGCGGATTAATCATGACCACTAGCTATACGTTCGACGACCTCAAGAAGGATGTGGCCGAAGGGCGCATCGACACGGTTCTGGCATGCCAGGTGGATATGCAGGGCCGCTTGATGGGGAAGCGCTTCCAGGCGGAATTCTTCGTCGAAAGCGCCTGGAAGGAAACGCATAGCTGCAACTATCTGCAGGCGACCGACATCGAGATGGAAACCGTCTCCGGCTACAAGTCGACCAGCTGGGAAAAGGGCTATGGCGACTATACGATGAAGCCCGATCTTGCGACGCTTCGTCGAATTCCATGGTTGGAAGGCACGGCGTTGGTGCTGTGCGACGTGCTTGATCATCACACGCATGAAGAAGTGGCGCATTCGCCGCGCGCGATCCTGAAAAAGCAGATCAAGCGCCTTGAGGCGATGGGCATGAAGGCCTACATGGCCTCGGAGCTTGAATTCTTCCTGTTCGACCAGAGCTATGACAGTGCTCGCGAATCCGGCTACCGCAACCTCAATCTCGTCAGCGGCTACAACGAGGACTATCACATCTTCCAGACCACCAAGGAAGAGGATGTGATGCGGGCGATCCGCAAGGGGCTGCAGGGCGCCGAAATCCCGGTCGAGAACTCCAAGGGCGAGGCCTCGGCCGGCCAGGAGGAAATCAACGTGCGCTATGCCGACGCCCTGACCATGGCCGACCGCCATACGATCATCAAGAATGGCTGCAAGGAAATTGCCTGGTCGAAGGGCAAGGCCATCACCTTCCTGGCAAAGTGGAACTACAGCGCCGCCGGCAGCTCGTCGCATATCCATCAGTCGCTCTGGAGCGCCGATGGCAAGACGCCGCTGTTCTTCGACAAGGAGCAGGAACACGGCATGACGCCGCTGATGAAGCACTATGTCGCCGGTCTTTTGAACCATGCCAGCGAAATCACCTATTTCCTGGCGCCCTACATCAATTCCTACAAGCGCTTCGTTGCCGGCACTTTTGCGCCCACCAAGGCGATCTGGAGCACGGATAATCGCACGGCCGGTTATCGCCTGTGCGGCGCCGAGACCAAGGGCATCCGCATCGAATGCCGCGTCGGCGGCTCCGACCTTAACCCTTATCTGGCGTTCGCCGCTTTGATCGCTGCCGGTCTTGATGGCATCGAAAACAAGCTCGAACTGGAAGCGCCGTTTGTCGGGGATGCCTATGGCGCGCGCGAAGTTCGCGAGATACCGCGCACGCTGCGCGGTGCGACCGAGGCCCTTGCCAATTCGAAGATGCTGCGTGCTGCTTTCGGCGACGATGTCATCGATCACTACACCCGCGCTGCCGAATGGGAGCAGGAAGAGTACGATCGTCGCATCACCGATTGGGAAGTGGCGCGCGGATTCGAAAGGGCGTAAGGCTGCTTGCGATCTGCCTTCTGCCCGATTTTCATTCTATGGTCGGGTAGGGGCATGAGGATGCTCCGCACGTCTGTCTTTTGCCTCTAAGCAATGGTGCAGGCGACGGGCTGTGAAGCATCGGATAATCAAATTGTTGGCGATGAAAACAGGAATTCGATCATGACCATGATCACATGCGTCTCCCCGGTGAACGGAGAGGTTTATGCTGAACGTCCGGCCTTGTCGCTGGATGCGGCCAAAGAAGTGGTGGCCCGCGCCCGCAAGGCGCAAAAGGATTGGGCTCGCCGCCCGCTCGAAGATCGTGTCCAGCTCGTGCTGAAGGGCACCGCCCGTCTCAATGAGATGGCCGATGTCGTCGTGCCGGAGCTTACCTGGCAGATGGGCCGGCCGATCAAGTATGGCGGCGAATATCGCGGCTTCAACGAGCGCTCTAACTATGTTGCCTCTATCGCCGCCGATGCGCTTGCGCCGCTGGTTGTCGAAGACAGCGCGAATTTCGCGCGGCGCATCGAGCGTGAAGCACATGGCGTCGTCTTTGTCATTGCGCCCTGGAACTACCCCTATATGACGGCGATCAACACGATCGCGCCGGCGCTGATGGCCGGTAATACCGTAATCCTCAAGCATGCGAGCCAGACGCTGCTGGTCGGCGAGCGGCTGGTACAAGCGTTCGTCGAGGCAGGCGTTCCCGCCGATGTCTTCCAGAATGTCTTCCTCGATCATGAAACGACTTCGGCGCTGATTGCCGCCGGCAGCTTCAATTTCGTCAATTTCACCGGCTCTGTCGAAGGCGGGCGCTCCATTGAGCGCGCTGCTGCCGGCACCTTCACCAGCCTCGGGCTTGAGCTTGGCGGCAAGGATCCGGGCTATGTCATGGAAGACGCCGATCTCGACGCTGCCGTCGATACGCTGATGGATGGCGCCACCTTCAATTCCGGCCAGTGCTGCTGCGGCATCGAGCGCATCTATGTGCACGAGTCGCTGTACGACAGCTTCGTCGAGAAGTCGGTTGCCTGGGTTTCGAACTACAAGCTTGGCAACCCGCTCGATCCGGAAACGTCGCTCGGGCCGATGGCGCATAAGCGCTTTGCCAAGGTCGTGCGCGAGCAGATCGCCGATGCGGTTGCGAAGGGCGCCAAGGCGCTGGTCGATCCCAAGCTGTTCCCAGCCGATGATGGCGGCGCCTATCTCGCACCGCAGATCCTCGTCAATGTCGATCATTCGATGGCCTTCATGCGCGAGGAGACCTTTGGTCCGGCCGTCGGCATCATGAAGGTGAAGAGCGATGCGGAAGCGTTGGAGCTGATGAATGACAGCCCCTATGGCCTGACGGCCTCGCTCTGGACCAAGGATGTCGAACGCGCCTCGCGCATCGGCCGCGAGATCGAAACCGGCACCGTCTTCATGAACCGTGCCGACTATCTTGATCCGGCGCTTTGCTGGACCGGTGTCAAGGAAACCGGTCGCGGCGGCTCGCTGTCGATCATCGGCTTCCACAATCTGACCCGTCCGAAATCCTATCACCTGAAGAAAGTAACAGCATGAGCAATATCTCAGCCAATTGGAGCTATCCGAACGCCTTCAAGCTCGGCCGCGGCCGGATCAAGGAACTGGCGGACGCCTGCAAGAGCCTGGGCATGAAGAAGCCGCTCCTGGTCACGGACCGGGGGCTTGCCTCGATGGCGATCACCAAGACCGCGCTCGACATTCTGGAAGATGCCGGCCTCGGCCGCGCCATTTTCGCCGACGTCGATCCGAACCCGAATGAGAAAAACCTCGAAGCCGGCGTCAAGGCTTTCAAGGATGGCGGCCATGATGGCGTTGTCGCTTTTGGCGGCGGCTCCGGTCTCGATCTCGGCAAGTGCGTCGCCTTCATGGTCGGCCAGACCCGGCCGGTATGGGATTTCGAAGATATCGGCGACTGGTGGACCCG
The DNA here is from genome assembly GCF_053521805.1 of Rhizobium sp. A22-96. Lineage (NCBI taxonomy): Bacteria > Pseudomonadati > Pseudomonadota > Alphaproteobacteria > Hyphomicrobiales > Rhizobiaceae > Rhizobium > Rhizobium sp. A22-96. Next base: position 409,418 of record NZ_JBNWDQ010000002.1, on the reverse strand, counting down.
CGCCAGCGTCGAGGGCATTGCCCCGATCGTTGCCGTGCCGACCACCGCGGGCACCGGCTCTGAAGTCGGTCGCGCCAGCGTCATCACCAATTCCGCCACGCATGTGAAGAAGATTATCTTCCATCCGAAGTTCCTTCCGGGCGTCGTCATCGCCGATCCGGAACTGACCGTGGGCATGCCGAAGGTCATCACGGCCGGTACCGGCATGGATGCGTTTGCCCATTGCCTGGAAGCCTATTCCTCGCCTTTCTATCATCCGATGTCGGCCGGTATCGCGCTGGAAGGCATGCGTTTGGTCAAGGAATTCCTGCCACGCGCCTATCGCGAAGGAACCGATCTTGAAGCCCGCGCCAATATGATGAGCGCTGCCGCCATGGGTGCTGTCGCCTTCCAGAAGGGTCTTGGCGCTATTCACGCACTGTCGCACCCGATCGGCGCTGTCTACAACACCCATCACGGCATGACCAATGCCGTCGTCATGCCGGCCGTCCTGCGCTTCAACCGTAAGGCTATCGAGGACAAGATTGCCCGCGCCGCGGCCTATCTCGGCATTTCGGGCGGTTTCGACGGCTTCTACGATTACGTGTTGCAGTTGCGTGCTGAACTGGGCGTTCCCGAAAGCCTCTCGGACATGGGTATTGCGCCCGACCGGATCGATGAACTCTCGGCCATGGCAATTGAAGATCCAAGCGCCGGCGGCAATCCGGTGCCGTTGACGCTGGAAAACACCAAGGCATTGTTCCGCGATTGCTTCTGAAAAAGCCATTGATGTGCTGCGCTTGAATTGCGGCGCATCAGTTAGCGAAATAAAAAAGCCGCCGGATGGGCTCATCCAGCGGCTTTTTCGTAAATGTCATCTGCAATCAGTCAACGAATTCGACGACGACGCCTGGCTTGACCATCTTGGCGAGTTCGGTCGCGTCCCAATTGGTGAGACGAACGCAGCCGTGGCTCTGCGACTTACCGATCTTCGAGGGTTCTGGCGTGCCGTGGATACCGTAGGTCGGCTTCGACAGGGCCATCCAGACGGTGCCGACCGGGCCGTTCGGACCAGGTGGAATGTTGAGGACCTTGTCGTTGGCGCCCTGCTGGAAGTTGATCTTCGGGTTGTATGTATAGCCGGGATTGAAGGCGACACGTTCGACCGTTACCGTGCCGGAGGGCGAGGGCGTGTCGGTCGAGCCGATACTTGCCGGATAGGCCGCAATCAGTGTGCCGTTGGCATCATAGGCGAAAACCTGCTTGCGGCCCTTGTCTGCGAGAATCTTCGCGACCGTACCGGTTCTGGCAGGGCCGGTGTTGACGACCTTGATCGTATTACCCGGGACGGTGAAGTCGACACCGGGGTTGAGTTCCTTCAGATAGCCTTCATCCATATGGAAGCGTTCGGCCAGCATTTCCGTCGTCGACGTATAACCAAGCGATGGCATCTGCGACTTTGCCGCATAATCCTCGGGGATCGAGGCGACATAGGGGCCGGCCGCATCGGCGGCTGTGATCGTGTAGTTGATGATCGGCATTCCCCCGGACATCCGCAACTGTTCGAGGATGGCGTCGGTGTTTTTCGGATCGAGCGTCTGCCCGGTCATCTGCTGATAGGCATAAACAGCCTTGGTGACGTTCGCGCCCATGCGGCCATCGATTGCGCCGGGCGAAATGCCCTGGCGAGAAAGGAAGACCTCCAGCGCGGTGATCTCCATCTTCGATTTGCCCTTGAGGTTTATCACCGGTTCGGCTGGCGGCTTGCGGACGATGTCAGGTGTTTCCTGCTGCGGATCTATCGATGCGTAGTCATTGCCGCCCGGATTCGCCTGCTGGCCTTTGGCGCCCGGAAGCGGCTGGTTGTCGAGCGGCTGGCGTTGGATGTCGCCATCGCGCGGAATGCCGCCCGTCACAACATTGCGGTCCTGTTGGTCATAGCCGTTGTCGGCGTATCCGTCGCCATTGCCATAGCCGTCATTGCGATACTGACGATAGTCCTGATAACCGCCGCCATTGTTGGAAAGCTGCGTATCGCCGTAGCGGTTGCCGCCGCCGTATCCGTTGTCGCCATTGGCATCGCGGCCCGGTGCGCGCGGATAATAGGTGCTTGCCCGCATCTCCGTGGCGACCACATTGCCGTAGCTGTCGATGAGAACGCGCCGGCCGCGTCCGTCGCGGGCCATGGCATATCCACCGCCAGAGGGGTATTGATCGATAATACGGCCATCGGGAGTGACGAGAACCGTATCGCGGCCTCCGCTGCGATAATACTGTGCCTGCGCGTCGCCGAGCGCGAGCGCGGACACGGTGGCAGCCATTGCCAGGGTAAAACTCAATTTCACGAACCGGTTCACGTCTGTCGAATCCTTGGATGGTAGTTCGGCTGACTCACACATGGCAAATTTGACGCCAGTATGGAAATTTAGATTATCATGCTGAATAAAATATAAAAAATTCCGTGATCAAGGCTTCAAGTTAACATTCGGTAAGCCAAATCACCGTTTATTTGCGCCGCTCGCCATTATGGAACAACGCCAGAGCGTAGCGCCGACCAGGGAGGGTTTTGGGTAATGATCGATTTTTCCGCGGCCAAAGGGCCGAAATTGACGCTGGACGAGGGCTCCGTGCTGGATATCGGCGCCTGCATCGTCGAGGGCAACAATCTGGCGCCCGGACGCGCCGTTCCCGACGACGGCGATCCGCGGATCAGCCATTCCGTAGAAGGTTTCCTCTTCACCTGCGGGCCGGATCACATCCGTCATCCCGAACCGATGTCGGGAGCATATGAGGGCAAACGCTATCCGCTGCATGGTTCCCTAGCGTCTCATCCCGCCAAAATTCTCTGGACCAGATTCGAGAATGGCAATGCGGAATGCCGAGCGGATATCGACATCGTCACCGCAGAGGGACGAACGGCTCGGCTGGAACGCCTCTGGCAGATCGATGGTTCCACGGGTGAGGTCTCTCTTGCCGATCGCGTCGTCAATACGAGTTCAGAGGCGATGCCGGTCTTCCTGATGTATCACATGAATGTCGGCGGCAAATGGTTTGACGACGGCACCCGACTGTCGGGCCAAATGCTGGAGAATGGCGGTTTCCCCTGGACCTTCGGCGATGAGCTGGGTGGCATTTTCTGCGTGCCGGCTCTGGAGAAGAGCAAGGACTGGGCGGAGGTTTGCCTCGGTCCGATCGCAGCCACTGGCGGCAAGACATTGAGGGTGCGTTTCAGCACCGATACGTTGCCGTTCCTGCAGGTCTGGCGCAATCAACGCGCACCGGCTGATGTTCTGGGCATCGAGCCCGTTTCGCATCGCTGGGTCTCGCGCGCGGAGCTGGAGGAAGCAGGCGAATTCAATGTTCTCCAGCCCGGCGAAGCCCGCAATTTCATGCTCAACTTTGCCTTCGTTTGAGGCTGGCCAGCGGTTGACGCTCGCCCTGTCGCGGCGTAGATCAAAGCCCTCGGTTTTAGAGAGGACATGAACCATGGATATCCGCCCGATCGACGATGAATACTCGGTATCTGGCCAGATCACCGTAGAGGATCTCGACCAGATCAAGGCCCTGGGTTTCAAGTCTCTCGTCTGCCATCGCCCGGATGGCGAGAGCCTGGATCAGACGCCGTTTGGCGCCATCGAGGCCCGTGCCAAGGAACTCGGTCTCGAGATCACCCATGTGCCGGTTGGCCCCATGGGCGTCACCGAAGAGGCCGTGCAGGGCATGGTCGATGCGCTGGACGAATTCCCGCGGCCGATGCTTGGCTATTGCCGCTCCGGCGCGCGCTCGACGGCGATCTATCAAAAGACGCATCATATCCGCGGCTGAGCGGGCGTATTTCCAATCTTGAGATTGAAGGGTAGGCCACAGCCATGCTCTTCGCTCATTTTGCCTCAGAACAACATCAGGAGAAAACCATGAGCATCAAGCGTATCGACGTTGGCGCCCGCATGAGCGGCGCTGTCATTCACGGCAACACCGTCTATCTCGCAGGCCAGGTTGGCGAAGGCGAAAGCGTCACCGATCAGTGCAAGTCGGCACTGGCTGAAGTTGATCGCCTGCTCGCAGCCGCCGGCTCCAACAAGTCGAAGATCCTGCAGACGCTCATCTACCTCTCGGACATTTCCTATTTCGCCGAAATGAACGCTGCCTGGGAGGCCTGGGTCGATCCGGCCAATACACCGGCTCGTGCGACCAGCGAAGCCAAGCTCGCCGCACCGAAGTACAAGGTCGAGTTCATCGTGATCGCTGCCGTCGACTAAGTTGATCCAGCCTATTGTTTGGAAGGCCGGTGGGCTCGCGCTCACCGGCCTTTCGTTTGCGCGATTTCCGTCAGGGTGCGCGAGGGCGTGATCGCTTCCGGATCGAGCGCGATCTCGATGATCGCCGGCTTGCCGCTGGCGCGGGCTCGCTCGAAGGCCGGGCCGAATTCTTCCGTCGCCTTCGCGGTTTCGCCGTGGCCGCCATAGGCTCGGGCGAGGGCGGCAAAGTCCGGGTTCCGGAGCGCCGTGGCGCTGACGCGGCCGGGATATTCCCGCTCCTGATGCATGCGGATGGTGCCATACATGCCGTTGTTGATAACAAGCGCGATCAGCGGCAGATCATATTGGACGGCGGTCGCAAACTCCTGACCGTGCATCATGAAACAGCCATCGCCGGCAAAGCAGATCACCTCGCGCTGCGGAAACAGCTGCTTGGCGGCAACCGCTGCCGGCAGGCCGTAGCCCATCGAGCCGGAAGCGGGGGCCGCCTGGGTGTTGAAGCGGCGGAAACGGTGAAAGCGATGCAACCAGGTCGCGTAGTTGCCGGCGCCGTTGGTGAAGATCGCATCATCAGGTGTGTTGGCCTCGATCCAGTCCATGATGCGGCCCATGTGAACCGAGCCGGGGCTTTTCTCCGGCGTTGTCGACCATGCTAGGTAGACGGCGTGCATGCGTTCGGTGCGCTCGCCCCAGCGTGGTTCGCTCGGAGTATCCAGATCGGCGAGAGCTGCGACGAAATCGGCAGGGCTGGCGCAGATCGCCAGGTCTGGACGGTAGACCCGACCGAGCTCGGACGGATCGGGATATACATGGACGAGTTGCTGGCGCGGGTAGGGGATATCGACCAGCGTATAGCCGGAGGAGGGCATTTCGGAGAGACGACCGCCCAGAAGGATGAGCAGATCCGCCTCCTTGATTTCCTTGGCGAGCGCCGGATTGATACCGATCCCGACATCGCCGGCATAGTTCGGATGCAGATGATCGAACAGCATCTGGCGACGGAAGGAACAGCCGACCGGCAGCTTGAAACGCTCGGCGAACTGCCGGATGCCGACAACCGCTTCCTCATCCCAGCGCGTGCCGCCAAGAATAACCATCGGGCGTTCAGCTCTAAGGAGGCGTTGATTGAAGTCGGCGAGCTGGCTGCGGCCGGGATGCGCGGCGACAGGCACATACGGCCTTGCGTCTGGCGCTTCGACTTCATCGCGCAGCATGTCCTCGGGCAAGGTCAGCACGACCGGGCCGGGGCGACCCGACGTCGCCAAAGCGAAGGCGCGGGTGACGAATTCCGGAATACGGGCGGCATCGTCGATCTCTCCGACCCATTTCGCATATTCGGTAAGGGCGCGGCGGAACTCCACTTCCTGAAACGCTTCGCGCTCACGGGCATCGCGCTGCACCTGGCCGATGAAGAGGATCATCGGGATCGAATCCTGCCGGGCGATGTGGAGGCCGGCGGAGGCATTGGTGGCTCCGGGGCCGCGGGTGACCATGCAGATGCCCGGCTCTCCCGTCAGGCGCCCCCAGGCATCCGCCATCATCGCCGCACCACCCTCCTGACGGCAGACGAGGACCTTGATGTCGCTGTCATGCAGCGCGTCGAGCACGGCAAGAAAGCTCTCGCCGGGTACGCAGGATATGCGCTTGACGTCATTGGCCTTCAAAGCTTCGACGATGAGTTGGCCGCCTGTTCGCTTCATATCTTCGCCTTCCCCTCCAGTTCGGCCAATTCGGCCAGAACCTCCTCCTGATGTTCGCCAAGACGCGGGCTTGGCCGTGAATAGGCCAACGGCGTCTCGGAAAGCACGATCGGCGTACGCACGCTTGGGATCATGGTGCCGGCCGCATCCTCGAGATCGATGCGCAGGCCGCGCGCTTTGATCTGCGGATCGGCGAACATATCCTCGATCGTATTGATCGCGCCGGCCGGAACGGCATTATCCTCACAGATCTTCAGCAGATCCGATTTGTTCCAGGTCAGCGTCCTTGCCGATATGAATGCGCGAACGTCGTTGCGATGGGCGACGCGAGCCTTGTTAGTTGCGTAGCGCTCGTCGTCGGCCTGGCTATCGAGGCCGAGGATTGCGCAGAGGCGGCGGAACTGCCCGTCATTGCCCACAGCCAGAATGAGGTAGCCATCGGCGGTGGGAACGACTTCGTAGGGCGAGATGTTGGGATGGGCATTGCCTAGGCGGACAGGTGGCTTTCCCGAGATCAGATAGTTCATGTTCTGATTGGCAAGAACGGCCGATTGCACGTCAAGCAGGGCCATGTCGACGAGCTGGCCTTCACCGGTCTTTAGTGCGTGTATCAGTGCCGCCTCGATCGCCGAGACGGCATAGATGCCGGTGAAGATGTCGGCAATCGCAACGCCTGCCTTGACTGGCTGCCCCTCCGGCTCGCCGGTGATCGACATGAAACCGGACATGCCCTGGACGATATAGTCATAGCCTGCCAGGCCGGCATAGGGGCCGGTCTGTCCGAAGCCGGTGATCGAGCAGTAGACGATCCTCGGATTGATCTTTTTCAGGCTTTCATAGTCGAGGCCGTATTTGATCAGGCCGCCGAGCTTGAAGTTTTCGATGACGACGTCGGCTGTCTTGACTAGCCGGCGTACCAGCTCCTGTCCTTCCTCAGTCCTAAGATCGGCTGTGATGGAGCGCTTGCCGCGATTGGCAGAATGATAATAGGCGGCGGATAGGTTTTCGCCATCCTTGCCCTCAACGAAGGGAGGGCCCCATTGGCGGGTGTCGTCGCCTCCGTCCGGATTTTCCACCTTAATGACGTCAGCGCCGAGATCGGCCAGCATCTGGCCCGCCCAGGGGCCTGCAAGGACGCGGGCAAGCTCGATGACACGAATACCGGAAAGCGGAGGTTTCTTGGTTTTCTGGTCCGTCATGTCGATCCGCTCTCTCGCTTAGGGCGTGAATGCTGTTTCAGATGTATCGGATACGGGCTTGGAAGCAAAGCGCTGCTCGCGCCAGAGGATATAGAGCCCGGAGCCCATAATGATGAGGATGCCGAGCCATTTGATCGCATCCGGAAAGTTATGGAACACCACCCAGCCGAAGATCGTCGCCGAGATGATTTCGAAATATTGCAGGGGCGCGAGCTTCGAAGCCTGGACAGCGCGATAGGCATAGACCGTAAGAATGCCCGAGGCCGCTGCCGTGACGCCAACGCCGAGCAAATAGAGCATCGCCGTCAGATCCGGAATAACCGGATGAAGGATTGCGGATCCCGTCGCCTTGCCGATGCCAAGCAGGATCAGGCTGAGGCCGGTGCCCCATATGCCTGTTTGGAACTGCATGGGCCACGCGTCTTCGCGGTGGGACACGACGCGCGTGATCATCACGTAAACTGCAACGCAGAGCGCGGTGACGACGGGCAAAAGGGCAACGAAGCCCACCTCCTGAAAGCTTGGCTGGATGATGAGCATGGCGCCAAGGAAGCCGACGGCACAGGCTGTGTAACGGCGCCAGCCGATGGTTTCCTTGAGGAAGATGCTGCTCAAAATGGTCAGCATCATCGGCTCGACGAAAAAGATGGCGATGGCATCGGCCACTTCCATGACCTGCAGCGCAGTCACGAACGAGACCATGGACAGCGTCAAAAGCGCAGCGCGGAGCGCGTGCACGCCGCTTTGGCGCCATGACCATACGCCCCACTGTCCGCGCACGGCCATCATCGGCAGGGCAAAGAGCGACTGAAAGATGAAGCGTGCGGCGGTGACTTCGGCCGGCGGAATGGTGGTTGCCGCGAGTTTGGAGAAGATGTCCATGATCGGCGATAGGACGACGGAGAGGAACATCATCAACAGGCCGAACGTCAGCTCCGATTGCGGCAATCGAAGCGAGGAGCCGCTGTTGGCATTCATTGGAGAGTTCCTTTGAGAATCAGTTCCTTGCCACGACCTCTTTGCACCAGTTAGCAAAGTCGGCAATGGCTTGGTCGGCACCGATTTCGTTCAGCGTCTCGTGCCGCATGTCCGGGTGGATCTTGGTTGTAATATGAGAGAAGCCGGCGTTTTTCAAATGATTTGACAGCCAGGAAATTGCTTTTCCGTTGTCTGTCGCCGGGTCCTTGCCGCCGCCGATGAGATGGATCGGCATGTCGTGCCGCAGCTGGTCGAGATAGGCCTTTTGCGGGGCGCGAAAGCTGAGTTCGAATATATCAAGCCAGAGCGAAACGGATGCATCGAAGCCGCAGAGTGGATCGGCGATGTACTTGTCCACCTGTTCGGGGATGCGCGACAGCCAATCGAACTCGGTGCGGCGGTTCGGGATGGATTTGCCCCAGGCGCCGAAGGTCAGTTTTGGCAGTGGCCCGCTTGGAACGTCTGACCCCTTGAACATGCGTTCGGTCTTCAAGATGAGCTGGGCGGCGCGGCCGGCAAGGCCCGGATGGAAATTCGAATTCCAGACCGTAACGGCATCGAATTTATCCGGATAGGTGACAGCTGTATTGAGGCTGATCAATCCACCCATGGAATGACCGAACAGGATGATTGGCCGGCCCGGATAAGTGGTTGCGGCGAGCTCTCTCATGGCAAGCACATCTGCCATAACCTGATCGACGCCATCTCGCTGGGCGAAACGGCCGATAGGCGCATCGACGGCAACCGTTTCGCCATGGCCGCGGTGATCGGGGGCATAGACATGGAAGCCCTGGGTGGCCATGGCATCAGCGAAAGCTTCATAGCGGCGCGAATGTTCGGCGAGGCCATGGGATATCAGGAGGATTCCGCGCGCCTCGCCCTTTGCTGGCGAATGATGATAGGCAATCGTCGCGCCCGTCGGGCTTTGCAGGCGTTGCGTTTCGGCGAACATGCATGGTTCCTCCCCAATCGGACGAGAGGTTATCATCCTGGTGATTGCAATGGACAGTCATCGAAGCCCACAGAAATAAATCTTTCGAGCCCTGTGATTCAGGGTTGCATGCGCAAAAGCAAACTGCTTATTTGTTCCTATAATGTTCTAGTTGGAGGCGTGGAATGAAGCATTTGCTTCGGATATTTGCGGTTGTGCTCCTTTCGGTCGGGACAGTCGCGAGTGCAGTGGCGCAGGAGCACAGCCGGGGGCGGACACGCTTCATCCTGGCGGCAAGCTGGGAGCCGGCATTTTGTGCGACGAACCAGAAGAAGGCGGAATGCCGGAACCAGTCGTCGAGCAATCACGATGCCACGAATTTCTCCCTGCATGGCCTCTGGCCGATGCGGCAGGAATATTGCGACGTTTCGGATGATCTGAAGCAGGCGGATCGCAGCAGCGATTGGAAGGATCTGCCGGCAGTGCAGCTGTCGCAGGACGTCAAGGCGAAGCTCGACAAGGTGATGCCGGGTACGCAATCGGGCCTCGAGCGTCACGAATGGATCAAGCACGGCACCTGCACGAAGCTTAGTGCCGACGATTACTTCTCGACCGCGGCGGGTCTGATCAACGAGCTCAACGCATCCGCCGTGCGTGAACTTTTCGCTCAGAATATCGGCAAGGAACTGGATGCGGAAAGCATCAAGGCCGCTTTCGACCAGAGCTTCGGCGAGGGTGCCAATGCGCGCATCAAGATGAGCTGCCGTCGCGTCGGCAATGTCAGAATGATCTCGGAACTGACGATCGGTCTCTCCGAAGACGCTCTCGATCAGCAACAGGGCAATGAGCCTCGGCTCGCAAAACTGATCCAGGGTGCCGGCAGTACGGCGTTCGGCTGCGATCGCGGCGTGGTGGATGCAGCCGGTTTCTGACTTATTCCGGCCTTTGTGACGCGGATAAATGCCCTCGGATAAGGTTTCGCCGTTGCCCGAGGGCGGGGTTTCGCCTACATAGCGGCACAATTCGCAATGTTATCCGCCCGTGGAGTAACCCAAGCTATGGCACGTCAGTTCATTTATCATATGGCCGGTCTGAATAAGGCCTATGGCGCCAAGAAAATCCTGGAGAATATTCATCTCTCCTTCTACCCCGACGCCAAGATCGGTATTCTCGGCCCGAACGGTGCGGGTAAGTCGACTGTACTGCGCATCATGGCCGGTCTCGACAAGGAATATACCGGCGAAGCCTGGTTGGCCGAAGGCGCTACCATCGGATATCTGGCACAGGAGCCGCACCTCGATCCTACGAAGACGGCGCTCGAAAACGTCATGGAAGGCGTCGCGGCCAAGACCGACGTTCTCAACCGCTATAACGAACTGATGATGAACTATTCCGATGAGACGGCGGAAGAGGGCGCCAAGCTCCAGGATATCATCGACAGCCAGAACCTCTGGGATCTCGAAAGCCAGGTTGAAATGGCGATGGATGCGCTGCGTTGCCCGCCCGGCGATGCCGATGTCACCAAGCTTTCGGGCGGCGAGCGTCGCCGTCTTGCCTTGTGCAAGCTGCTGCTGTCGCAGCCCGACGTGCTACTGCTCGACGAACCGACCAACCACCTCGACGCCGAAACCATCGCCTGGCTGGAAAAGCACCTGCGTGCCTATCCGGGCGCCGTGCTGATGATTACCCACGATCGCTACTTCCTGGATAACGTCACCGGCTGGATCCTCGAACTCGACCGCGGTCGCGGCATTCCTTACGAGGGCAACTACTCCTCGTACCTGCTGGCCAAGGCAAAGCGCATGCAGCAGGAAGGCCGCGAAGAAGCCGGTCGCCAGAAGGCGATCGCGCGCGAACAGGAATGGATCGCGTCCAGCCCGAAGGCCCGCCAGTCGAAGTCCAAGGCCCGTATCCGCGCCTATGACGAGCTGGTCGATGCCGCCGAGAACCAGCGTCCCGGCGATGCGCAGATCATCATTCCGGTAGGCGAGCGTCTCGGCCAGGTGGTCATCGAAATGGAAGGCATCACCAAGGGTTATGGCGACCGCGTGTTGATCGAAGACCTGTCGCTGAAGCTGCCGCCCGGCGGCATCGTCGGCGTGATCGGTGCGAACGGCGCCGGCAAGACGACGCTCTTCCGCATGATCACCGGCCAGGAAAAGCCGGATAGCGGTTCTATCCGGATCGGCGACACCGTTCACCTCGGTTATGTCGACCAGAGCCGCGATGCACTCGACGGCAACAAGACCGTCTGGGAGGAGATCTCCGGCGGTGCCGAAGTCATCAAGCTCGGCAAGTATGAAATGAATTCGCGTGCCTATTGCGCAACCTTCAACTTCAAGGGCGGCGATCAGCAACAGAAGGTCGGCAACCTCTCGGGCGGCCAGCGCAACCGCGTGCATCTTGCCAAGATGCTGAAGGCCGGCGGCAACGTGCTGCTCCTCGACGAACCCACAAACGACCTTGATACGGAAACGCTGGGCGCACTTGAGATCGCTCTCGAAAACTTCGCCGGCTGCGCTGTTATCATCAGCCACGATCGCATGTTCCTCGACCGTCTGGCGACGCATATCCTCGCTTTTGAAGGCGACAGCCATGTCGAATGGTTCGAAGGTAACTTCGAGGATTACGAACAGGACAAGATGCGCCGCCTCGGCGTCGACAGCATCAATCCGAGCCGCGTCACCTACAAGAGACTGACGCGATAAGCTCTTGTTTCCGCTCTTCGAAAACCCCGGCTTGTCCGGGGTTTTTGTTTGTCTGGCGGTGAAATCCGATGTTCCGTTCTCGGCAGAAATTAACAGATTTCCGACGTCGAACGAGCTTGGTTGCCGATTGGCTCTTGCAGAATGCGCTCAAATCACATAAAGATATCTTTATATCTTGATTGGGTGTCGAATGACGGATCTGGTGAAGCTCGGCTTAGACGATGTTGTGGACGTACTGAAGGCGGTCGGCGAGCCGACGCGGCTGCGTCTGATGGCGCTGCTCGTCGCCAGCGATCTCACAGTCACCGATCTTACCGAAATTCTCGGCCAGTCGCAGCCCCGCATCTCCAGGCATCTGAAGCTGCTCGGAGAGGCCGGCCTGATCGATCGTTATCAGGAAGGCGCCTGGGCCTATTTCCGCTTGAAGCAGGAAGGCAAGGCCGTCACGCTGGCGCGCACTCTTCTGCGCCACACCGCTGAAAAGGATGCGGTTCTGTTGCGTGACGGAGAGCGTCTTTCTGCCGTCAAGCGCGTCCGTGCCGAGCGTGCGCAGGCCTATTTCAGCCGCAATGCCGCCGAGTGGGACGAGCTGCGCCGCCTGCATGCCGCCGACGAAGATGTCGACAAGGTGCTGATTGATCTGATTGGCCCGCAGCCGATCGACTCGTTTCTCGACCTCGGCACAGGCACCGGGCGCATGCTGCAGCTTTTGGCAGGTCATTATCGGCGCGCCGTCGGTATCGATGCCAGCCGTGATATGCTTGCCGTGGCGCGTGCCAACCTCGATCGCTCCAACATCACGGCTGCTTCTGTACGCCATGGCGACATTTTCAACCTGCCGCTCGAGCAGCAGGATTTCGATCTGATCACCATTCACCAGGTGCTGCACTTCCTTGATCAGCCCGAGATCGCGGTTGCGGAGGCGGCGCGAATGCTGCGGCCCGGCGGCCGGCTTGTGATCATCGACCTTGCGCCGCACGGGCTTGAATATCTGCGTGACGAACATGCGCATCTGCGTCTCGGCTTCTCGCATCAGACCATATCCGATTGGCTGAAATTGGCGGGGCTCGATGTCGAGCAGGTGCAGGATCTTCATTCGGGGAGGGAGAGCGGCCAGATGCTGACCGTCACGATCTGGCTGGCGCGCGACCCGCGGCTGTTGATCGCCTCCGACCAGGGCCACCAGTCGTCCCCCATTCTTGCCGGGAGAGTTTGACATGTCTTCGAAATCCGAAAACAGCCAGAGCGGCATCCGCATTTCCTTCGAGTTCTTTCCGCCGAAGTCGGAAGAGGCCGAGCAGCAGCTGTGGAATACGGTTGCGGACCTTAGCGATTGGGAGCCCGAATTCGTTTCGGTGACCTACGGGGCAGGCGGGTCTACCAAGGCGCCGACCCTTTCGGCCGTGCGCAAGATGATCCACGAGACGCCGTTCACGACCGCGTCACATCTGACCTGCGTCGGCGCGACCCGTGAGGACACGCATCGGGTCATCGACGAGTTTCTCGCTACCGGCGTTCGCCGTTTCGTTGCCTTGCGCGGCGATCCGCCCGGTGGTGTCGGCTCCGCCTATCAACCGCATCCGGGCGGCTATGCCAACGCGGCCGATCTGGTGGCGGCGCTGCGCGAGCGCGGCGATTTCGATATCTCCGTCTCCGCCTATCCGGAAAAGCATCCCGAGAGCCGCGATACCGCGGCCGACATCGATATGCTGAAGCGCAAGGCTGACAACGGCGCTGATCGTGCCCTGACACAATTCTTCTTCGATAATGACGCCTTCGAGCGTTATCATGATCGCGTTCGTGCTGCCGGCATCGTCATTCCGGTCGTTCCCGGCATCATGCCGATCCAGAACCTGACGCAGCTGAAGCGCTTCGCTGGCGCTTGCGGCACCAGCATTCCGGTGGCGCTCGATCAGCGTTTTGAGGGTCTCGACGAAAATACCGATGAGCGCGCCAGCGTTGCCGCCGATGTGGCCGCAGAGCAGATCCAGGATCTGATGCGCCGGGGCATTCACGAATTTCATCTCTATACGATGAACCGCTCACCGCTCGTCTCCGCTGTCCTGGAGCGCCTGGGGCTTCAGCGCAGGGTGGATGCCCGCGCCGGTGCCGCGGCCTGAAATAGCGATCGAAACGAATGCATGAAAAAGCGCATGCCCGTCTCGGGCATGCGCTTTTCTAATGGAATAGATGTTTTGTTAGCTTTCGGAGTTGGGTCGCCTGTGGGTTTCGCCCCGTCGTCAGATGAAGAGCATCGTTACGACGAAAACGAAGGCCGCACCGACCACCAGGACGTTGATGGATCGCGTCAATCCCATGTCTTCCTCCTTAGTCAGCCGGTAAATTTTATGTCGAAAATGTGTCGCTTGAAAAGTAAATTCGATGCTGCGGCGCGATATGCCGTTTGCATTTTGAATCACTATGCCGTCGCAAATGCTTGATTTTTAGCGCAAAAATGGCACCGTCTCCTGCTCGGTTCGGTTGTGAATAAGTGTTAACACATCATCCGATTTCGGCCGCAGATCACAAATTTTCGCTGTAGGGCCGCACCTCGACGGGCAATCAGCCTCCCCATGCCCGGAGCCGTTCGCCGAAGACGAGTGATGAGATGACAAACAAAAAAGGCGGCTTGTGGCCGCCTTTTCGATCAAGATACAGGTAGGCTCAGAGAGCGTTGAGCAGTGCCGAGGTCGCCCAGCCGTCTGCGGGCATGCCGAGGCGGAACTGTTCCTTCTGGATGGCGATGCGGGTGCCGGAGCCGAGAATGCCGTCGATCTTGCCGACATCGTAGCCACGCGCCACGAGCTTGGTCTGAAGCGCCTTCATGTCGACGTCGTTCAGACCTGGCTCAGGCGTACCCTTGTTGTAGGGAGGAGCGCCGGCAAAACGGGTGGCGAAATAGGCAGCCGATGTCGTGTAGATGAACGACTGGTTCCATCCGAGATAGGTGTTGTAGTTCGGATAGGTCAGGAAAGCCGGGCCTTTGCGGCCCTGCGGCAGAATGAGAGCGGCCGGCAGCGACTCGAACTTCGTATTGCCATCACGTGGTTTGACGCCCAGCTTGAACCAGTCGCCCGCCGTCAGCGTACCGCCGATGCCGGATTTTTCCCATGGGAGATTGTCCGGGACAGCAACCTCCTGCAGCCAGGGTTGGTCGCGTATGAAGCCGAGATGCTGGAGGAACCGTGCCGTGGTCAGGATGACGTCGGGGGCGCTTGTCTTCAGATTGACGTGGCCGTCGCCATCACCATCCGTGCCGTAGGCAATGATGTCGGGCGGCAGCATCTGCGTCTGGCCGATTTCGCCGGCCCATGCACCTGTCGTTGTGGCAGGGTCGACATCGCCGCGCTGCACCAATTCGATCAGCGCGATGAGGCGAGGGCGGAAGAATTCCGGCCGGCGGCAGTCGTGAGCGAGGGTGACCAGGGCGTTGCGGGTGTTGAAATTGCCTTGAACGGCACCGAAATCGGTCTCCATTGCCCAGAAAGCAGTGATGACACCGGGGGGAACACCATAATCCTTTTCAGCCTTGGCGAAGACGTCGGCATATTGCTTCATCTTCTGGCGACCGATATCGAGACGACCCTGGCTGACGGTGCGTTGTGAGAATTCGAGGAAGGTCTGGCGGAATACGCCCTGGCTACGATCCATCGCCAGAACCTTGGGGTCGATCTGCGCGCCGGCAAATGTCTTGTCGGCCGATGCAGCGTCTGCGCCATCGGCAATCGCCTCGGTTTTCACTCCAGCCAGAAAGGCCGCAAGATCGCCGCCGCAGGCCGCTTTGGGAGTAGCGTCGCTGCTTGCGGGCGGCACGGTGGCCGGAGCGGCACTCTGAGCAATCGCCGTGCCGGCGACAGCTGAGGCGAAGATCAACGCGAGCGCGCTGCGTCGAATGGTGTGACGGTCCATGAGCGATCCTCTTTGGTCATAGAATAGGGTCGCTTTCACAGAAGATTGTGACATAAGCAAGAGAGAACTGGTCTCAGTCTGAAGAATTTCCTTGCTTCTGTACTGCCGCCACCCAGTTGTGCCAGTTCTGTTCGGAACCGGCAAACACATTGATATCCATTGGCCCCTTGATGCCGGGGATGACACCGGTGGATGTATACTGCCAGAAGGCCCACTCACGGTCCGCGTAAATCTCCCTCGGATGCTTTGCGACCGAGCGGACCCAGAAGTGGTAATCCTTGAAATAACCGGCGAGATTTTCGCGATGGAAGTCAACCGAAGTGTAGATGATCGGGCGCTTGCCGTAATAGGCTTCGAGGCGATCCATGAAGCGCTTCATTTCCGTCCGCACCGTTTCGGGGGCCGGTCTGGTACGGCAGGTCGGGGAGCTGGGATTCCATTCGACATCGATGACCGGCGGAAGCATTGTGGCGTCCTTCGGTACGTTGCGGATGAACCAGTCTGCCTGATCGTCAGCGGTCGAGCAGAAATAGTAGAAATGATAGGCGGTATGAAGAAGTCCCGCAGCAGCAGCTTGGCGCCAATATTCGGTAAAGCGCGGATCGATCCGATCCTTGCCTTCCGTCGCCTTGATGAAGGCAAAGGCGACGCCGGAGGACTTGACGGCCTGCCAATCAATATCGCCCTGATATTTGGAAATATCGATACCGTGGATTGGATGGCGCCCAGGATGGTCGCGGCCGAAATCCTGCGGCTTGGTATCGCTGAACCTGGTCTTGGCAATGGACGTCGTCGAGAGGGCGTCATAGCCCGTCGTGCAGCCATTCAAGAAAAAGGCGAGCGGCAGTAGGCACAACAAAAGTCGGCGCATGTTTATCCCGTTATGACGCGAGTGACCTGGCTGCCCCAAGATTTGGCTTCCGCAACATGGTCCCCGAGAATCCAGAAGAGCGGCGGACCATGCTGTTTGCAGCCGATCTTGCCACTTTATTCACCATATCAACGTAAAAAATGCGTTATCTTCAAGCAAATTCTTATGCTTGCGACATTGTGTGGATGGATTTTGCGCTGAAATCGCCCGCTGTTCAAGCGGAGTGCTTGGTGACAACGGCTCGCCAGGCGTAGCCACGACCGATTTTTTCGGTCTTGAGCGACATGCCGCGCGCTTTAGCTTTTTCTTCCAGAACGGTGAGGAGATCGGCGCGGGGAGTGACGTGAAACTTCCTCAGCCAGCCTTTGAGGAGGGTCTGGAACCAGTCCGGCAAGCCTTCCTGCTGGCCGAAATCGACGATGTGGAGTTCACCACCCGGCGCGACGGCATCGAGTGATGCATCGATTGCGCTCTTCCAGTCCGGGATCATCGACAGCGCGTAGGAAACCATCACGCGGTCAAAACCGGTGGCATCGAAGTCGGAGGGCGAAAAGGCTGTGGCGTCGGCAACGCGAAAATCCGGCATCTGCTTCAGGCCGCGAAAATTGCTGCGTGCCGAGATCAACATCTCCTGCGAGATGTCCAGACCATAGAGTTTCGCGGAAGGAAAGCGGCGATAGGCCAGCAGCATATTGCGGCCCGTGCCGCAACCGACTTCCAGCAGAGAGCCGCCGTCGGGCACGTTCAGGTGGGCGATGGTGCGATCGCGCCCGAACAGGTAGTATTTGCGGGTCAGGTCATAGATGTGGCGCTGATAACGGTACATGCCGTCCATCAGCCTGGCATGATTGTTGGAACTGGTTTCGATACCCGTGTCCGCCTGGCTCACGCTTTTTTCCCATAGATGTGGAAGCCACCGTAGATGGCCGAACGATCGAGTGCGTTAAGCTCCTGTGAGCGTTCTTCGAAATAGACCCACTGGTCACGGATGGCCGGAGACAGGCGGCCCTCGATGATGCTCTTTTCAGCGGCCGTGCGGAAGATAACGCGGGCGCCTTCGCGGGCCGTGCGGGTGATTTCCGCCCAGAGGCTGTTGAGCTGTTCGTCGGTCATCCAATCCTGGGCATCGAGCAGGATGTAACGGTCGCGCGAGGCGGCGGGCTTGGAAGCGAGCAGCTCGGTGAAGTTGGCATGATGCACGTCGACGCGGTCGGCATTGGCGCGGATCGCAGCATAATGCTCCGGCTTCAGATAGGTGGGCAGGGGTCCCTGATGCTGACCTGCATAACGGCGTGCGAAGGCCTGCCAGGCGAAGTAATTGTCGCGCATCGGGAAATGACAGGCGAGCTTTTCCAGGCGATGCTTCAGCACGGCCGAGATGGAATCGTCGCCGGCAAGGCTTGCTAGCTCGTCATATTGCTGCGGCGGGATGCCGAGACCGAAGAGCGAGCTCTTGCGGCCGAGCAACCAGCGCACCGCCGGCCGATCGAAGATCGGAGCGATCTCGTTTTCGAAGAACTGGCGTTGTTCGCGCAGCGTGCGGGCTTCCGTCATTTTGGCCAGGCGCACGCCATGCAGGCGCGCCAGCACATGGGCTGCACCGATGAAACGGCCTAGGAGGCCGGTCTTGTAGATGTTGCGGTTGAAGACCGTAACGCGGCGGCGGCCGTAGAGATCGCGGCCATCCCAGTAGGATGCCGTCGCAGCATCAAGCCGCGGTGCGATGAACTGGTCAAAGGCGTGGCTGTTGGCGGCAACGCCCGGCGTCGCGAAGAAGCGCACCAGATCGGTGTGGCCGGGCAGCAGCCGGAAGGCCGCGAGCTTCAGCTTGTTCAAGGCGATATGGTGACGGTTGAGGTCAACGACATCGATCGAGGCGGGGCTCTGCGAGAGGTAGGCGAGCATGTTGCAGCCGCCCGAACCGATCGTCACGATGCGATGATGCGACTGAAGCTCCATCGCCTGCATGTCGACATCCGGATCTTCCCAGATCTGCGGATAGACGAGGCCCGAAAACAGCATCCCGAAAAGGCGCTCCGAGAAGCCTGCTTTCGACAGCGCCTTGTGCTGTAGGAGAGCGTCCTTGAGTTTCCGGTTCTTCTGGAGACCGGCATCCGGGGCGAATTCCGTCATCTGAGTCTTGCTACCGATTTTTAAGGTTCAGGGCGTGTAACGCGGCAATGCTACAGTCTGATGACGTGACCTGTTGGTATATCTGGCGCAAACGGGCTGTCGCACCTATTTGAGAAGCCTCGGTGACGATAGGTCTTTCATCTTGCAGCGTTTCCTGATTGTCTCCGCGTACCTTTAGGAGGGTATGTAATATGCGTTTGATTTCGAGAGTGATCGGGGCACTTGTTGTTTTGCTGCTGATCATTGTCGCAGGCGGAGCCGTCTGGCTGTCCGTCTATCCGCCGGAGCTGCTCAGGGTCGGTGATGGCTATGCCGCCAAGATTGTCTGCTCGAACACGTTCGTCGCCAAGCGGGACCCGGATCATGTGCTGGCCGATGATGTGCAGGCTCCCGGAAATCCGGCATTGAAACTCATCCGGGTTTCGGTCGATCGTGACGAGGGGGTGGTCAGAGCACGTTTCCTCGGCATGTTTGCGCCCAATTATGCGCTCTATCGCGGAGCGCTCGGCTGCACTGCTGTGCCCGATGGTGATCTGCAGGCAGCACGCAGCGCCGTCTTCCTCAACAAGATCAAGGCGCCGAAGAGCGATGCGCTTTGGCCGGATGGAGACACGGTCAATCTCGGCCAGGACGAGCAGGGCACCAAGCTCGGCAACATAGTGACCAATCCGGATCTAGCCGGTCCGGCCATGCGTGCGATCGTCGTCGTCAAGGATGGGCATATCGTTGCCGAGGCCTATGGCGACGGCTTCAGCAAGACAACGCCCCTGATTGGCTGGTCGATGACCAAAACGGTCAATGCCGCCATCATCGGCCGCCTCATGCTGACTGGCCGCATGTCTTTCGATGACCAAAATCTCCTTGCGCAATGGAGCGACGATGCGCGCAAGGACATCAAGCTCAGCGATCTCCTCGCCATGGAGAGCGGTCTTGCTTTCAACGAGTCCTATGGCAGTGTTTCCGACGTGACCCGGATGCTCTACCTCGACCCGGATACGACAAGTATCGTCGCCAATGCGCGCCAGGTTGCGGCCCCCGGAGAGCGTTTCAGCTATTCTAGCGGCACTGCTACGCTGCTTTCACGGATCTGGATGAACCGCCTTCCAAATTTGAGTACGGCGATAGCCTATCCGCGCGAGGCGCTCTTTGGGCCGCTCGGTATGCATAGCGCGGTATTCGAAGCCGACGAGCGCGGAACCTTCGTCGGCAGCTCCTATCTCTATGCCAATGCTCGAGACTGGGCGCGCTTCGGCCAGTTCCTGCTCCAGGATGGTGTCTGGAAGGGAAGTCGTCTTCTACCTGAAGGCTTCGTTGGTGCAATGCGCACGCCGACAACGGCTTCCGAAGGCGTGTATTCGCAGGTTCAGGCCTGGCTTGCAGGTCCAGGCGGCTCAAATGCGCAGTTCGGCCTGCCGGCGGATACGTTCTGGATGACCGGTCACGACGGCCAGACTGTCACCATCGTTCCCTCAGCCAATCTGGTCGTGGTGCGCATGGGACTGACACCGACCTGGGCCGATTATCGTCCGCAAATCCTGGTGAAGCGGATCATGGACGTCATAAAGCCGGCCTCGAACTAGGGCCGGCTTCGTAAGCTCTTCTGGAAAATTCAATAGTTGCCGTTGGCGACGTCGCTCAGGCCCTTACGCTTGGCGTCGTAGTAATAGCCGCGGGCGTAGAGCTGGACGGCATTGGCTTCCTTGTTTTCAGCCTTGCTGTCGGCCGTCATCCAGGCACCGCGCAGATATTTGGCGGCGTATTTGATGTTCGTCTCGGCATCGAGCAGGCCGGATGCCGGTCCCTCGTAGCCCATTGACTTGGCGGTGTTGTATTTGATCTGCATCAAGCCGAAATAGCCGGCCCTGTTATAGGCTTTCGGATTGTAGCGGCTCTCGCGGTGAACGACGCGATGGATCAGTGATTCCGGGATCTCGTAAATCTTCGCGTATTTCTGAATGAGCCTCGAGACGTAGCTCTTTTCGGCAGCCGGCACGTCAGAGTCATAATTCTGGGTGGTCATGACAGCCGGAACGACCGTGGGGCCGGTGCTGTCGAAATTGAAATCGTAGTG
This sequence comes from Rhizobium sp. A22-96, assembly GCF_053521805.1. Lineage (NCBI taxonomy): Bacteria > Pseudomonadati > Pseudomonadota > Alphaproteobacteria > Hyphomicrobiales > Rhizobiaceae > Rhizobium > Rhizobium sp. A22-96. The sequence goes on along the minus strand of NZ_JBNWDQ010000002.1, from coordinate 388,680 downwards.
CGGGCGGTTGTCTGCATAGCGCAGGAGACCGATCTGTGCCGGCGTTGCGAAGGCTACCTCGGCCTGAGCTACGGAATCGGGGCGGGGCGTGGGTACTGCGACCTGGATAGCGCCGACATCCGATGTCATCGGAATGATGGGCTCTGCCTGTACAACTGAACCGGATACCGGCATCAGTGCCGCATCACCAGGACGGGCCGGATTGGGCATCGGGATCGCAACGACTGAAGGAACAAGCGACGCATCGGACGCGGCATAGGCAGCGGCTGCAGTCGTATTGGCTGCAGGAGCGCCTGTCGCTGCGGCGATGGCAACGGCTCCATCGTTGGGAGCGTTTGCTGCTGCTACCATGGGCTGGCCGAAACGGGACTGCGCGGCGTCGATCTGCTGCTGGTTTACTGTACCGGCCGTAACCCGGCCGGACTTTACCATTGCTATCTGCTGTGGCTGGTGCGGCCCGATGAAACCAGGGTTAACTGCGGCCATTGCTACACCGCCGGCAGGCGCAGTTGCGCCACTAGCGGTCAGGCTCGTATTCGGATGCGGCACGTTGGTGTGTGCCGACGGGAGATCTGCCTGAGACGTCTGCTGCTGAGTGCTTGCACACCCGGCAAGAGCGCCGCACATCATTGCCGATACGGCAACGCTGCGCTTCAGGCTGGGAAATCCGATCGCTACCATTCTGTCACTTTCGAAAAAACCAAACCTATCTGCGATGCAATTCGGTCACAGGACCCACAATTCGGTCACAGGATCGATAAAATTATGAATCCCCATTAACCTATCCGTGATCGCGCCGCAACCCTGGCCGACCTCAAGCAGCCATTCGGCGGTATCCGGCGGTCACCGCGCCGGCCGCAATCAACAGGGTTCCGCCCGTTCTGTTCACAGCGCGTTGCACGCTTGCCTTGCGGATAAACCCGCGCGCCATGTCGGCGACAAAGACGTAAACCAGCGAATTCAATGCCGCCAGAGTAAGGAAGGTTGCCTCCAAAATAAGCGTTTGCTCAAGAAATGGCTTCGACATGTCGAGGAACTGCGGCACGAAAGCAACGAAGAAGACGATACTCTTTGGATTTAGGGCTGTCACAACGTAGGCGTGCAGCATAATCTTTAACGGTTTTTCCTCAGGGAGATTGTCGTTATCACCCATCGGCCCGGTCACGATCGGGGCTCGCCAAAGCTTGATTCCGAGGAAGACGAGATAGGCCGCGCCGATGAGCTTGAGAATCGTGAACAGCGATGCCGAGGTAGCGAGGACAGCGCCAAGACCGGCAAGGGAAGCAGTCATCGCCGTGAAGTCGCCGAGCGTCACGCCGGTAACGGTCGCCAGCGCCGTTTTGCGGCCGTGGCCGAGGGCATAGGAGATGACAAGGAGGATAGTCGGGCCTGGTATGGCCAGCATAATGCAGGATGCGGCGGCGAAAGCGAGCCAGGTTTCGATGGACATGGAATCCTCCCCTATTCCTATTTCGCCGCCAGCAAAGACATCGGATTTACGATCCGTCAATCCGGTAGATTAGCAATCCATCAGGCTTGCGCGTATTTTTGTCCGATATGGCCCATCACATCGGTGAACCACTTTTGTGAGATATCGAATGCCTTGCCGCCCTTGATGCGGGGGAATTCGATGACGCGCAGCTTGCCGCCCTGGCCCTCGTCATGGCCGGTAACACCTGATACCTTGTTGAGCGCGCTTTCGACTGCGAGATCGACCATGCCCTGGATCAGGCGGAGATCGTCGCCGTTGGCGGGAGCGGAGCGGGCAAAGTAGCCCGACTTCTGCACCATCGAACGCTCGGCACCGATGATCGAGGCAAATTGCTTCTGGAACCAGCCACCGACATTGATGGTGTCGATCTTCACGTGGCCGAAGGCATCACGCTTGATGGTTTCGCCAGCGGCTTCGCGTTCGGCGACAATGGCGTCAAGCGCCGCGCCTTCCGATACGAACAGCGTTACCTGGCCGGTCTTTTCCATGATGGTCCGCAGGCGCTCGCCTTCTCCTTCGATGTCGAAGTCCAGTTCGGGCAGATAGAGGCCGTCGATGCTCTTCATCTGGGCATTCATCATGAAGCCATCGACATACTCGTTGGCGCTGGTCTTCTGGATATAGGCGCGGGCAGTGGCTGCCGTCAGCCAGCCACAGTGGCGTCCCATCACTTCATGGATGACCAAGGTGCGAGGCGCTGCGGTCTGTTCGTTGCTGACATTGTCAAAGAAATGCGCGCCGACTTCGGCTGCCGTCCAGGCGCCGAGAGACTGGCGGATCGGCACGACGTCGTTGTCGACCGTTTTCGGCAGGCCAACCACGGTCAGATCGTAGCCGTTGGCGCCGAGATAGGCGGCGAGATCGGCCGCAGTCGTATTGGTGTCGTCACCGCCGATCGTATGAAGAATGGTGACGCCATCGGATGCGAGGCGCTCGGCTGCGACGCGCAGCGGGTTTTCACCTTCCTTGACCAGGCCGCGCTTGACGCAGTCGGCGGCATTGGTGAGTTTTACGCGGCTGTTGCCGATCGGCGAACCGCCATAGCGATGCAGAAGGTGGGCGCGCTCGCGCATGGCCGGTGTCACCGCGATGCTGTCGGCCAGCAGAACTCCCTGGTAGCCAGAACGATAGGCTATCATGTCGAGATCGGGCGCCACGTCGGTATAGCGCTGGATCAGCCCTCCAACGGCTGAGGACAGGCAGGGCGCCAATCCACCGGCGGTGAGCATTGCGACTTTTTGTTTGGCCATGGAGATCCTCCTTGCAGTCAAGCTGCTTCATTTCGATGGTTGCCGTGGGAATGGATGCGACAGGTGTGCATGGCTGTAAAGTAAAGAATTTACGAAATCCGCGGTTTGTTTCGCCCCTCAAGCGCGGTTGGATGCGCTCGCATCGGGTCGAGGAACGCAGGCGCAGAATACGCTATCGTTACCAAATTGTGAAAAGTGTTTTCGGCCTTGCGACGAATGGACAGCTTGCAATGGCAACCATTATTTGATCAAGGTATTCTACTGTTTACGGAGCCGTTTGGACTACATATGTCGTTTTGGGAAAAATTGCTGAATGCTATCGGTAGCACTGCCGGCAATGCCCTGTCGGCGGTGGTCGAAGCTATCCGCACCGTGTTCGAGGGTGATCCTGAAACGCGCCGCAAGGTGGCATTTTCCGTCGCAATCATCGCGCTTTCTGCCAAGATGGCGAAGGCAGACGGCGTGGTGACGGAAAAGGAGGTCAATGCGTTTCGCGAGATCTTCGAGTTCCCGCCGGATCAGGCCAAAAACGTTGCCCGGCTTTACAATCTTGCTCGGCAGGATGTGGCTGGCTACGAGGCCTATGCGGAGCGGCTCTCGACCCTTTGCGAGACCTGCACCAAGGATTGCCCGGTACTGGAAGACGTGCTCGACGGTCTGTTCCATATCGCCAAGGCCGACGGGCTGATCCACGAAAGTGAGATGGCCTTCCTGCAGCATGTCGCCCAGATATTCCATATGAGCGAAGAGCGGTTCGACCAGATCATGGCTCGCCACGTGATTGCCGGTGGCCGTGACCCCTACAGGGTGCTGGGCGTATCGCGTCAGGACGATTTTCCGACGATCCGTCGCCGGTATCATGGTCTCGTCTATGAGAACCATCCAGACCGCCTCTATTCGCGCGGCGTGCCGGAAGAGTTCCAGGCCATAGCCAATGAGCGCATGGCGGCCCTGAATGCGGCTTACGCCGAGATCGAGAAAGAACGCCGCGCGGCATGAGTGCATTCCCGGCCGACTTTGCGGGCGCCAAGGTACAGCCGTCGCCGAACCATGGCGAGCGGCAGGATGGGCGCAAACCCGAGATCATCCTTCTGCATTACACCGGCATGGGGACTGCGGAAGGTGCTCTGGATTGGCTCTGTCGGAGCGAGAGCCAGGTATCGAGCCATTATTTCATCTTCGAGGATGGACGGGTCATGCAGCTCGTGCCGGAAGAGCGCCGCGCCTGGCATGCAGGCAAGAGCGCATGGCACGGCGAGGCTGATATAAACTCGCTGTCGATCGGCATTGAAATCGCCAATGCCGGCCATCCCGGCGGGCTGCCTGAATTCCCTGATGCGCAGATCGAAGCGGTCATCGAACTGTGTCGCGATTGCGGCCAACGCTGGGCAATCGCGCCTGAACGGGTGCTTGGACACTCCGATGTCGCCCCTGTACGCAAGGTCGATCCGGGCGAGAAATTCCCCTGGGCTCGGCTGGCTGCGGCAGGTGTCGGGCACTGGGTGGAGCCGACGCCGATCACGGGCGGACGGTTTTTCCAGAAGGGGGATGTGGGGCAGCCTATCGAGGCCCTGCAGTCCATGCTGTCGCTCTATGGGTACGGAACTGAAATCACAGGCGAATTCTCGGAAAAGCTGAAGGGAGAAGTGGAGGCTTTCCAGCGCCATTTCCGTCCCGAGCGCGTCGACGGTATCGCCGATTTTTCGACGATCGATACGCTTCACCGCCTTCTGTCGGCATTGCCTCGTTTCTCATAAGAAAGTGGCCGAGGGCGGCAATATCTATAGCCGGCTATAAGTCGAAAACCGCGTAACCCCCTGCTGCGCCACATCATTTCCCTATTATCTCCGCATTGCACTGGTCTAACCACGCTCGCTAAACGGCGGCCGCGCAGTTTGGTTTTGTGTGTCGCGCGGTCGTAACGACTAATGGGGACTGTGCACTCCGGCGGCTCTTTTTGCCTCCAGCCGGACGTGACGGCTTGACGCTGTCCGCGGTCCCGCGCCTGGAGACAAAAGACTACATGAAAAATTTGATTGTTGCGGCTGCAGCATGCGTTGGCGTGCTGCTCGTAGGGAATGATTCTGCCTTTGCAGGCCAGCGTGATGCGAAGCAGCGAACGGTTCCGCTCAAGACCGTCAGCCGCACCACCGGCTTTCCGGTCCCGAATGTTCCCGCCGAATTACGGCAGGTAGAAAATTCCTTCGTCCGGCAGAATGGCTACTCCGCACTGATTGCCAAATATGCCAAGCAGAATGGCGTGGCGGTTGAATTGGCGACCGCGGTCATCCAGATTGAAAGCAATTTCAATGCAAAGACGCGCGGGAGCGCTGGAGAAATCGGCCTGATGCAGATCAAGCCGGCGACTGCCCGGCTGATGGGCTATTCGGGCCGCACCAAAGGGCTCTACGATCCCGAGACGAACATCAAGTTCGGCATGAAGTATCTTGCCATGGCGCAGAATCTCGGCGGCGGCGCTACCTGCAATACCATCCTCAAATACAATGCCGGCCATGGCGCGACGCGGATGAACCCGATCTCGAAGCGCTATTGCGGCAAGGTCTTGGCGCTTCTGGATTGACATGCGATCCTATCCACATTGCGGGTAGGGTGGCCTTGTTTTCCATGCTATCGAACCCGCAGTGAATTGCGAGGGACATAGCATGGCAGCGGATTTCAGGTTCATCGTCGTCGGTCGAGGAATGATGGGAGCTGCTGCTGCCCGTCATCTCGCGAGGCAAACGGATGGCATTGCGGTTATCGGGCCGGACGAGCCCGAGGATCGCGCCAGCCATCAGGGCGTCTTCGGCAGCCACTATGACGAAGGCCGCATTACCCGCACCATCGATCCCGATACCGATTGGGCTCGCCTCGCGAACCGTTCGATCAGCCGTTATGCGGAAATCGAACGGGATAGCGGCATCCAGTTCTATGCTCCCGTCGGTTGCCTGGTGGCAGGACCGAAGCGGGGCGGCGACAATGATTATGTCGGTGACGTCGTTGACGCTGCAGGGCGGCTGGGCGTTCAGTCCGAGATTTTCGACGATGCCGGGCTCCAGGCCAAGTTTCCGTTTTTCTCGTTCGCACCCGCAAGCGAAGGGGTCTATGAGCCTCACGGCGCCGGCTATATCAGCCCAAGGCGGCTGGTGAAGGCGCAATCCCTGCTGGCGGAAAAGGCGGGAGCACGGGTCATCAAGCAGACGGCCCAGTCGATCCGCGACGAGAATGGACTCGCGGTTGTCACCACCGCCGAAGGCTCGACATTCAGCGCGGAGAAGGTGCTGCTGGCTGCCGGCGGATTCTCCATTGCCGAGAATCTCTTGCCGCGACCTGTTGAGATGAAGGTTTATGGCCGCACGGTCACCTTTTTCGAGGTGAGCGAGGGAGAGGCAGAGGCACTTTCCGGCATGCCGTCGCTGATATCGGTAAGGCCTGATGACGTCGACAGCATCTACATGCTGCCGCCGATCCTCTACCCGGATGGCAAATACTACATCAAGATCGGCGGCGATCCGGATGACCTGCAGTTCGAAACCGAGTCCGAATTGCGCAGTTGGTTCCGCACCGCCGGTCGTGACAAGGCACGCGAGCATCTGGTGCGGATATTCCACGATCTCGTTCCAAGCGTCGCCCGCCCGCCCGCCTTCACCAATTCCTGCGCGGTTTCCTACTCACCATCAGGCTACCCGATGATCGGCTACACGTCGTCGCCGCGTGTTGCGGTCTTGACGGGCGGTTGCGGCACGGCCGCGAAGAGCTCGGACGAGATCGGACGGCTGGGAGCGGAGCTGTTGCTTGCAGGTCGAATCAAGGACGAAGGCTACAGCACAGATTTCTCTGCGCATTTCCGTAATTGATGTCGAGCGCTGCGGCGCCACATATTTCGGTGGCAATTGCCAGCCGTCTCGGTTAATGAGCCAGTGCCAGTTGGCCGGGCAGCCGCGCTTCATCAATGTCGAAAGACGATGAGGTGAGGAAAGTCCGGGCTCCACGGAAACACGGTGCCGGATAACGTCCGGCGAGGGCAACCTCAGGGAAAGTGCCACAGAAAGCAAACCGCCCGGTCTCAGGATCGGGTAAGGGTGAAAGGGTGGGGTAAGAGCCCACCGCGTCTCTGGAAACAGCGACGGCACGGAAAACCCCACCGGGAGCAAAACCGAATAGGGATGACGCGGGGCGCGCAAGCGCTCCAGCCCGTTTCCGGGCCGGTCATCCGGGTGGGTTGCAAGAGGCGTCGCGCAAGCGCCGTCCCAGATGAATGGCTGCCACGTTCCGGTCTCGGCCGGAGCCATACAGAACCCGGCTTACAGGCCAACTGGCAAATCAACACGCTCTTTCAACAAGGCGTTTTCTGCTCTCCGAAAATATTTCCGAGGGCGCTTGGACGCCCTGGATTTCCGGGGTTTCCAACGATTGCCGGTGAGAGTTTTCGCCTGTGAAAACAATCCGTTTCGAGACGTCGGCTGAAGGCATTCCTAACCTTTCGTTAAACTTAACGGCTTATGAATATTCAAGCTGTGGCCGCGCCTGATGCGGCTTCATCCCATTGACGCCCATATGGTCCCATGGTATCCCAAAAGAACACTGCATACGGGCAAATCAGAGCCCAATCATCGCAAAGCCATGATTGCTCCCGTTCCGGGGGTGTCGAAGGGGTGTTCGCTCTTTCGGCTTGCGAAGCTGTGTCCGATTTTGGCTGTGTCTGCGGGCGAATGATTGCTCGCGGAACATGGGGGACGGGTGTTTCGCGTCATGAACCGCTTCCTGTCGAATGCGACCAACCGGATCGATGCCAAGGGGCGGGTTTCCGTGCCTGCGGCGTTTCGTTCCGTGCTGGCCGAACGCAATATCCAGGAGCTGTATTGTTTCCAGGATTTTGTGTTTCCGGCGATCAGTGTCGGCGGCCTCGATCTGCTCGATCGTTTCGAGCGGCAGATTGCGGCGGACGATCCTTTTTCGCCGGCGGCGAACCAGATGTCGCTCCTCATTCATGGGGGCGGGGTCTTTATGAAGCTCGATGCGGAAGGTCGGTTGATGATTACGGATTTCATCCGCGACTTCACCGGCATATCAGGCGATGTGACATTCGTCGGACGGGCGGATCATTTTCAATTATGGCGACCGGAGGCTTTCCTGGCCTTGCAGGCGCAGGCACGAGAGGAGCGCAGGCTGGCGGGCAGGCGCTCGGAATAGAGCGGGGAAACGGAATGGCGGCGAATTCAGGCGGAGGTTCTACTGATGCCGATGGCGGACCGGTTCGCCACATTCCGGTTCTTCTTTCGGAGGTGATCGAGGCGCTGGCCCCATTGCCTGGCAAGGTCATTCTCGATGGAACCTTTGGGGCTGGCGGTTATACCTCGGCCATTCTGGCTGGCGGCGCCGAAGTTATCGCGCTTGATCGCGATCCGACGGCGATTGCGGCGGGGCAGGTGCTTGTCGCTGCCCATGCAGGCCGGCTTAAGCTCATTCAGTCGCAGTTTTCGCAGCTTGCAGATCATGCTCCGGAAGGTGGGCTTGATGGTGTCGTCCTCGATATCGGCGTCTCCTCCATGCAGATCGATGAAGCGGAGCGTGGTTTTTCCTTCAACAAGAATGGCCCGCTCGACATGCGCATGTCAGCGAACGGCGTGTCGGCAGCCGATGTCGTCAACCGCGCCAAGCTTGCCGATCTCATTCGCATCTTCGTGTTTCTGGGTGAGGAAAAGCAGGCGCCGCGCATCGCCCATGCGATCGAGAAGCGCCGCGCCGAGGCTCCTTTCGTTACCACCCGCGATCTGGCCGGTTTGATCGAAGTTGTGACGCCGCGCAAGGCCAAGGACAAGATCCATCCCGCCACACGGGTTTTCCAGGCCCTGCGCATCTTCGTCAATGATGAGCTTGGCGAGCTGGCGCAGGCGCTGTTTGCAGCCGAGCGTGCGCTCAAGCCGGGTGGCCGCCTCGTCGTTGTGACCTTTCATTCGCTGGAAGACCGGATCGTCAAGAAGTTCTTTGCGGATCGCTCCGGCCGGGCCGTCGGATCGCGTCATATGCCTGTTGTAACTGAGCGGCCGGCGACTTTCGAGCCGGTCGGCAAGTCGATGATTTCTGCGAGCGATGCCGAGGCGGACCTCAATCCGCGCGCACGCTCAGCCAAATTGCGGGCGGGGGTTCGCACGTTGGCGCCGGCGGAGATTGCAGATCTTTCTATCTTCGATCTGCCCAATCTCGCCAGTCTCGGAAAGCTCGGGGGGTGAAATGCTGAAGACTTTTGACATCGTGCTGATTGGCGTCATGACGGCGATGGCCAGCGTGACCTATACGATCAAGCACCGAGCCGAGCTGAAGCTGGAAGAGGTTCATCGCCTCGAGGCCGATATCAAGCTTGAGAAGGACACGATCGAACTCCTCAAGGCGGACTGGGCGCTCGTTTCGCAGCCGAACCGTCTCGAGCGTCTCGTCAACAATTACAGCAACGAGCTTCAATTGCAGCCGACCCTCTCGACGGCGATCGTTCAGCCAAGCGAGCTACCGATGCTGCGCTCGCAGGTCCCGCCTCCGATCGTGGCGGATGCGAAGGATGGCACCAAGACCGGCAAGCCAACCGGTTCCAAGGGCAATACCGTTGTGGCATCGAAAAACGGTGACACGACCGATGCGGAGATCAGGAAGGCTATCGCCGATGTGGCAGCCGCCCCTGCGCCACGACCCAAGTCGCCTGCTTTGGCTAAACGCAAGAAGCCAGATGTCGACAATATCGCAACCGGATCGGTGGAGGAATAATGTCTTTTCTCTCCCGTATCATGATCTTGAAGAGCAAGGCGCACTTCTCCACCGACGGCAACAATCGGCCGAACGATCGCTCTTCCCGTTCGACGTTCGAAGGGGCTCGCAAGCGTAAATCCAATCAGGCCAGAAGCCGCGTCGTTCTGTTGGTGGGCAGCTTTATCGCCATCTATTGCGTGATCGGTGGCCGGCTCGCCCAGTTCGCCATGACGCCACCGGAGACCACATCCAGCATCCTGCCGCCGGATCGTCTGATGGCCTCGCGCCCTGACATTGTCGACCGCAATGGTGCGCTGCTGGCGACCGACATCCGTACCGTCTCGCTGTTTGCCGAGCCGAACAAGATTATCGACGCCGATGAAGCTGTCGAGGAGTTGCGTACGGTTCTGCCGGATCTCGATGCAAAATCCACCTACAAGAAACTTTCCGCCAAGACCTCGCATTTTGCCTGGCTCCGCCGGCAGCTGACGCCTAAGCAGCAGAGCCAGATTCTGGCGCTCGGTATTCCCGGCATCGGCTTCCGCCCCGAGAAGCGTCGCTTCTATCCGGGCGGCTCTACCGCCCCCCATATTCTCGGCTACGTAAACATCGACAATCGCGGTGTTTCCGGCATGGAGAAATATATCGACGATCAGGGACTTGCCGACCTTGCTGCCGCCGGTATGACCAACAGCCAGCCCCTCCAGCCGGTGAAGCTTTCGATCGATCTGCGTGTGCAGGGCATCGTCCGCGATGCCGTCGTCAATGCGGTCAAGAATTTCCAGGCAAAGGGTGCAGGCGCGGCGATACTCGACGTCCACACGGGCGAGGTTCTCGGCATGGCTTCGGCGCCGGACTTCGATCCGAACTATCCCAACGAAGGCGCTACGGAAGGCTGGCTCAACCGCATGACGAACGGCACGTTCGAAATGGGATCGACCTTCAAGACCTTCACCATGGCCATGGCGCTCGACGACGGCAAGGTAACGTTGCGCGATGCCTTCGATGCCACCAACCCCATCCGCATCGGCGGATTTACCATCAAGGATTTCCACGGCCAGCGTCGCGTTTTGACCGTTCCTGAAATTTTCCAGTACTCCTCGAACATCGGCACGGCCAAGATTGCCGATATCGTCGGTATCGATGGTCACAAGGAATTCCTCACCCGCATCGGCCTGCTCTCGAAGATGCAGACCGAATTGCCCGAGGTGAAAATGCCGTCGCAGCCACGCGTCTGGAAGAAGATCAATTCTATCACGATCTCCTTCGGTCACGGTGTCTCCACGACACCTCTGCAGACAGCGGTCGCGGGAGCGGCACTCGTTAATGGCGGTAAGCTGATCGAGCCGACCTTCCTGCCGCGCACGCGCGACCAGGCTGACGCAATCGCCAGAATGGTCGTCAAGAAGAGCACCAGCGATGACATCCGCTACCTGCTCGAATTCAACGGCACCAGGGGCTCGGGTCGTAACGCCCGCGTTCCCGGCTATAATGTCGGCAGCAAGACCGGCACGGCCGATAAGGTGGTCAACGGCCGATATTCCAATACGCTGAACTTCAATACCTTCATGGCGGTGTTTCCGATCGACAATCCCCAATACATCGTCATGACCTTTATTGACGAGCCGAAGAGCGGCGAGCGCGGCGGCGGGACGATTTCAGCCTACACAGCCTTGCCGATCGCCCGTGATATCGTCGCCCGTTCGGCGCCGATTCTCGGAGTGCAGCCCAGTTTTGGAAAAGATGACTCGGCCTTGCTGGCGTCTTATTAAGCGTGGAAGAATACACGGGTCGATTCGCGAGAGGGTGGGTCGATCAAAAGCGAAAAGTATAGTCGATGAAACTGCGGGATATCGCCGGAGATGGATTTCCGGAAATCAACACACAGGTTGGCGGAGCGCTTGGCGATCTCGAAATAACCGGCATTTCCGCCGACAGCCGTAACGTCTCGCCGGGCATGGCCTTTGTCGCCGTCGCCGGCACGAAGGCAAACGGCGCGAGCTTCATCGCCGATGCGATTTCACGCGGAGCTTCCATTATCGTCGCCGGTCCCGGAGCCGCCGTAAATGGTGCGCCGTTGCTGTCTGTTTCTGAGCCGCGCCGCTTTCTGGCGATAGCCGCCTCGCACTTCTATGGGCGACAGCCGGAAACCATGGTTGCGGTAACCGGTACCGCCGGCAAGACCTCCGTCGCGTCCTTCACGCGGCAGATCTGGGCTTTTGCCGGTCACCCGGCGGCAATGATCGGCACGACGGGTGTCGTTTCACCAACCCGCAATGAATATGGTTCGCTGACGACGCCGGATCCGGCATCGCTGCACGAACTGCTTGCCGAACTTGCCGATGAAGGCGTGACCCACGCGGCCATGGAGGCATCCAGCCACGGCCTCGATCAATTCCGCCTCGACGGCGTCAGGCTTACCGCCGCGGCCTTCACCAATCTCGGTCGCGACCACATGGACTATCATCCCACGGTCGAGGACTACATGGCCGCGAAGATGCGGCTGTTCAGGGATTTGTTGCCGAAGGGCTCGCCCGCAGTGATTTTTGCCGATGATGCCTGGTCGGCCCAAGCGATTGCCGCCGCTCGCGACGCCGGGCAGGATGTGCGCACGGTCGGGCGCAAGGGTGATTTTCTGACACTGAAGCGCGTCGAGCATTTCCGCCACAAGCAGATTGCCGAAGTTCATTTCGGCGATGAGATTTTCGAGATCCATATTCCGCTGGCCGGTGACTTCCAGGTCGCTAATGCGCTTGTTGCGGCTGGTCTTGCCATTTCAACGGGTGTCGCTGCATCGGTCGCCATGGCAGCGCTCGAGAAGCTTGTCGGTGCATCCGGCCGTCTGGAGCTCGTCGGCCATACGCACGACGGCGCTTTGGCCTATGTCGACTACGCTCACAAGCCGGACGCTCTGGAAAATGTTCTGAATTCGGTACGGCCGTTCACGACGGGCAGGGTGATCGTTGTTTTTGGCTGCGGTGGCGACCGAGATCGCGGCAAGCGCCCGATCATGGGTGAAATTGCCTGCCGTCTCGCCGATGTCGTCGTGGTCACCGATGACAATCCGCGTTCGGAAGATCCGGGTGCCATCCGTACCGAGATCATGGCGGCTGCTGCATGTGCTACTGAGATCGGCGATCGCGCCGAGGCGATCCGCAAGGCGGTCGGCATGCTGAAATCCGGCGATACGCTGATTGTCGCCGGCAAGGGGCATGAGGAAGGTCAGACGATCGGCAGCGTGACGCTGCCGTTCTCGGACCACGCCGAACTGCGCAAAGCATTGGAGGAATTGAAGTCTTGAACTGGCTATGGACTACTGAGGATCTGATCACCGCAATCTCGGGCCGCTTCATAGGAACGCTGCCTCAGGGCATTACGGGCATTTCCATAGACAGTCGTTCCATCAAGCCGGGCGAGGCTTTCTTTGCCATCAAGGGCGATCGTGTCGACGGCCATGACTATGCCAATATCGCCATGGCGAATGGCGCGGCCTTCATCGTGATCAGCGAAGCGCGTTTGCCGGCCATGGGCAGCCTTGCCGTACCGAAGGTCGTCGTCGAGGATGTCTTGGCGGCTCTGGCGCGACTGGGCGTCGCGGCCCGTCAGCGGACGCAGGCCAAGATCATTGCCGTCACCGGCTCCGTCGGCAAGACGACGACGAAGGAGATGCTGCGGCGTACGCTTGAACCCTCGGGCAAAGTTCATGCCTCCGTTGCCTCGTTCAACAATCACTGGGGTGTTCCGCTCACGCTTGCGCGCATGCCGGAAGATACTGACTTCGGTGTTTTCGAAATCGGCATGAACCATCCCGAGGAAATCAGGCCTCTGGTCAAGATGGTGCAGCCGCATGTGGCGATCATCACCACGATCGCACCGGCGCATCTCGGCAATTTCAACAGCATCACGGAGATCGCAGCCGCCAAGGCGGAGATTTTTGACGGCGTCGTGCCGGGCGGTCATGCCATTCTCAACCACGACAATGATCAGTTCGAGATGCTGGAGCAGGCGGCCATAGCAGCCGGCATCGAACATGTGCACAGCTTCGGCCAGCACGCCAAGGCCGATGTTCGTCTCGCTGAATTCAACGCTTCGGAAGAAAATTCGACGCTGTGGCTGACCATCGGTGGCGAGACCATGGAAGTGGCAATCGGCGCACCGGGCCGTCACATTGCCGAAAACGCGCTTGCCGTCCTCGGCGCTGTCATGCTCGTGGAGGCCGATCTCGACAAGGCTATCGATGCACTCGCAGACCTGCAGCCGGAAAAGGGCAGGGGACAGCGCCATAAGCGCGCGATCGGCAACGGCTACTTCACGCTGATCGACGAAAGCTACAATGCCAATCCTGCATCCATGCGCGCGGCTATCGCGCTGCTGGCGACGACATCGCCGAATGCGGGTTTCGGTGGTCGCACGGGCAGGCGGATCGCTGTTCTCGGCGATATGTTGGAAATGGGGGATTATGCCCAGCGTGTACATGCAAACCTTGCCGGACCGCTTCTGGCGGCCGGGATCGAGCATGTCTGGCTGGCGGGTCCGGAGATGGCGGCTTTGAGGGATGAGCTGCCGGAAAGTGTTCATGTCGAATATCGGGAGACGACGGAGGAACTCTCGGTATTCGCGCTCAATACTGTCGCCCCTGGCGACGTGTTGATGGTGAAATCGTCGCTGGGAATGGGGTTTGGAAAGATCGTTGCGGGCTTGCTTGACAAGTTTCCCGCATTTTCCGACACGGGCACTCACACCCATCAGGGGCTTTAGAAAGGGCTCGCATGCTGATCTGGCTAGCCGAACTGTCGGACCATATTCATTTTTTCAGTACTCATTTCAGATTTCTCAATCTGTTCAGATACATCACGTTCCGTACCGGCGGCGCTCTCTTCACGTCTGCGTTCATCGTTTTCCTCTTCGGGCCGCGAATCATCTCCTCCCTACGCGTACGTCAGGGCAAGGGACAGCCGATTCGCGCGGACGGTCCGCAGACTCACTTCAAGAAAGCCGGCACACCGACCATGGGCGGTCTGATGATCCTTGCGGGGATCGTCGTCTCGTCGCTGTTGTGGGCCGACCTTGCCAATGTCTATGTCGTCGCCACCTTGCTGGTGACCCTCGGCTTTGGTGCAATCGGTTTCTACGACGACTATCTCAAGGTGACGAAGCAGAGCGACAAGGGATTTTCCGGCCGCGCGCGTCTCGGCATCGAATTCGTCATCGCGGCTATCGCTGTGTATTTCATGATGACCACGGCGCTGTCTTCCGGACCTGCCGGCTCGACCTTCGGCTCATCGATCGCCTTCCCCTTCTTCAAGAGCCTGCTGCTTAATCTCGGCATGTTCTTCGTGTTCTTCGGCGCTTTCGTCATCGTCGCGGCCGGTAATGCTGTCAACCTGACGGATGGTCTTGATGGGCTTGCCATCGTGCCTGTCATGATCGCGGCCGCTTCCTTCGGCGTCATTGCTTATCTTGCCGGCAACTTTGTCTTTGCCGATTATCTGGCGATCAATTTCGTGCCGGGTACGGGCGAGTTGGCGGTGGTTCTCGGCGCAGTTATCGGTGCGGGTCTCGGCTTTCTCTGGTTCAATGCGCCGCCGGCTGCGATCTTCATGGGTGACACCGGCTCGCTGGCGCTGGGCGGCCTGATCGGCTCGGTTGCCGTCGCCACCAAGCACGAGATCGTTATGGCGATCATTGGCGGTCTGTTCGTGCTTGAGGCGCTTTCAGTCATCATCCAGGTCGGCTTTTTCAAGCTGACCAGACGCCGCGTCTTCCTGATGGCGCCGATCCACCATCATTTCGAAAAGAAGGGTTGGACGGAGAGTCAGGTTGTCGTGCGGTTCTGGATCGTTGCGGTCATCCTGGCCATGGTCGGC
Organism: Rhizobium sp. A22-96; assembly: GCF_053521805.1. Classification (NCBI taxonomy): domain Bacteria; kingdom Pseudomonadati; phylum Pseudomonadota; class Alphaproteobacteria; order Hyphomicrobiales; family Rhizobiaceae; genus Rhizobium; species Rhizobium sp. A22-96. Next base: position 373,330 of record NZ_JBNWDQ010000002.1, on the reverse strand, counting down.
CTCTCCACCCTGAAGCTGCGGTGAGGCGTCGATGATCCCGATCACCACGCTAAAAGGAAAAAAGGTCGCCCTTTTCGGCCTCGGCGGCTCCGGCTTTGCGACGGCGCGTGCGCTGGTCGCGGGCGGCGCCGAGGTCACAGCCTGGGATGACAATCCGGACAGCGTGGCCAAGGCGGCTGCGGAAGGAATAGCGGTCGCCGATCTCAGAACCATCGACTGGAGCGGACTATCGGTTTTCGTCTTGTCGCCCGGCGTGCCGCTGACGCATCCGAAGCCGCACTGGACGGTGGATCTTGCCCGTGCTGCCGGCGTCGAGGTCATAGGCGATGTCGAGCTGTTCGTGAGGGAGCGTCGCGCGCATGCGCCGGACTGCCCGTTCATCGCGATCACCGGCACCAACGGCAAATCGACGACGACGGCGCTGATTGCCCATATCCTGCAATCGAGCGGCCGCGACACGCAGCTTGGCGGCAATATCGGCACGGCCATTCTGACGCTCGACCCGCCAAAGGCTGGTCGCTTCTATGTCGTCGAATGCTCTTCCTACCAGATCGATCTGGCGCCGACGCTCAATCCTTCCGCCGGTATCCTGCTGAACCTGACGCCCGATCATCTCGATCGGCACGGCACGATGCAGCATTATGCCGATATCAAGGAGAGGTTGGTTGCCGGTAGCGGTGTCGCCATTGTCGGTATCGATGACAGCCATTCTTCGCTGATTGCCGATCGCATTGAGCGTGCGGGCAGCAAGGTCACCCGAATTTCCCGTCGGCATGTGCTGGCGGATGGTCTCTATGCCGAAGGCAGCCGCATCATGCAGGCATCGGTCGGAGCAATGACCGAGATATCAGATCTCGACGGAATCCAGACGTTGCGGGGCAGCCATAATGCTCAGAATGCCGCGGCGGCAATTGCCGCATGCCTGGCAGTCGGCGTTTCTCCCGACGATATCCGCGCGGGTTTGAAATCCTTTCCCGGTCTCAACCATCGCATGCAGCCCGTCGGCAAGCGCGGTCGGGTCGTCTTCGTCAACGACTCCAAGGCAACCAATGCCGATGCAGCCGCACCGGCGCTTTCGAGCTACGAGAATATCTACTGGATCGCAGGCGGCCTGCCAAAGGAAGGTGGGATCACGACGCTCGCACCGCTCTTCCCACGCATCGCCAAAGCCTATCTGATCGGCGAGGCAGCGCCTGCCTTTGCGGCGACGCTTGGCGAGCAAGTGCCTTACGAGATTTCAGGCACGCTGGAGCGTGCCGTCGCGCACGCAGCTAACGATGCGGACAAGGACGAACATCCATCCGCAGCGGTAATGCTGTCACCGGCCTGCGCAAGCTTCGATCAGTATAAGAATTTCGAGGTCAGGGGTGACGCGTTCGTCAGCCATGTGGCTGCGATTGAGGGCGTCACCATGCTGATCGGTTCAGCAACTGGAGGCAAATGATATGGTAAGCCGCGTTGAACGTGGGGCCTTGGCCGAATGGTTCTGGACCATCGACCGTGTTTTCCTGGCACTTTTCATCCTGCTGATCGGTATCGGCTTCATGCTCTCCTTCGCGGCCTCGCCCGCGGTTGCCGAGCGCATCGGGCTCGAGCCTTTCCACTTCGTCAAGCGCCACGCCTTGTTCCTGATCCCGGCGATTTCGGCGATGATCGGAATTTCCTTCATGACGCCCCGGCAGGTGAGGCGCACGGCGGTCATCCTGCTGGTCGTTTCACTGGCGATGATGCTCTTTGCCCTGTTCTTCGGCATCGAGGTCAAGGGATCGCGGCGTTGGGTCAATATCGCGGCGCTGTCGATCCAGCCGTCGGAATTCATGAAGCCGGCCTTCGTCGTCGTCTGTGCCTGGCTTTTTGCCGAGCATGCGCGCCAGCCGGAGATCCCCGGCAATCTCTTCGCCATCATTCTCTTCGGCATCGTCGTCGCACTGCTCGTGGCCCAGCCGGACCTTGGTCAGACGATCCTGACGACCGCAGTATGGGGCGGCATGTTTTTCATGGCCGGCATGCCATGGCTATGGATCATCGTCCTTGGTGGCCTTGGCGCAGGTGGCTTTGTCGCGGCCTATTACGTCTTCGATCACGTGGCGCAGCGCGTCAATAAATTCATGACGGGTGAGGGCGATACGTTCCAGGTCGACACCGCCAAGGAAGCGATCATTCACGGCAACTGGTTCGGCGTCGGTCCGGGCGAGGGTATCGTCAAGCGCATCATCCCTGACGCCCATACCGACTTCATATTCTCGGTGGCGGCCGAGGAGTTCGGCGTCATCTTCTGCATGGTGCTCGTCAGCATTTTCGCGGTCCTCGTCCTTCGCGGCCTATCCCATGCCTACAAGGAGAAGAACGACTTCAACCGGTTTGCCGTCGCAGGCTTGGTCCTGCAGATCGGTATTCAGTCGATCATCAATATCGGCGTGAACCTCCAGCTGCTGCCGGCCAAGGGCATGACCCTGCCGTTGATCTCCTATGGCGGTTCGTCCATGACAGCGATCTGCGTCACTGCGGGCTTTATTCTGGCCCTGACGCGCCATCGTCCGGAAAAGCGCGCGCAGGATCGCAGCCTGTTTCGCGTGACGCATGGACTGCCCGCGGAGTAAACGGTCTTGAATTTGCCTGCATTCCATCCCCAAAACCTCCCGTCGTCTGTGCAATCTCCGGTCGCTTTTCCTGGAGTGGCGGTCTATGACGAGGGTTTGGTCCGCGCAGATGACGCGGTGGTGGCGACTTCCTATATTAGGGAGATGCCCCGAGTAATGGGGTGTTCGCGGGAGCGAAAATTATGAGTAAAGGCATTGTCCTGCTTGCCGCCGGCGGAACCGGCGGCCATGTATTCCCGGCCGAAGCGCTGGCTTATAAGCTGAAGGAGCGCGGCTATTCCGTGCACCTCGTCACCGACAGCCGTGCTGAGCGCTACGCCGGCAAGTTTCCGGCCGATGAGATCCATGTCGTGCCGTCTGCAACGATCGGGTCGAAGAATCCCCTGAAGGTCGCGCGTGCCCTGTGGACGCTGTGGACCGGCATGCGCGCCGCGCGCAAATTGATCCAGAGGATCAAGCCGGTTTGCGTTGTCGGCTTTGGCGGCTATCCGACTGTTCCACCTTTGCTGGCCGCCACGCGCATGGGCGTGCCGTCCATGCTCCATGAGCAGAATGCCGTCATGGGCCGCGCCAACAAGATGCTGGCGACGCGGGTGCGCGCGATCGCCGGCGGCTTTCTGACAGACAACGGACCTTTTGCGGAGAAGACTGTCACGACCGGCAACCCCGTGCGCCCGGCCGTCATCGAGGCAGCCAAGCAGCCTTATGTGCCGTCTGGGCCGGACGACCCGTTCAATCTGGTGGTTTTCGGCGGCAGCCAGGGTGCCCAGTATTTCTCCAAGGCGGTTCCGACGGCCATCAGCCTTTTGGAAGAGCCATTGCGCAAGAGGCTGCGGATCACGCAGCAGGTTCGCCCGGAGGATATGGAGACGGTCAACAGCTGCACCAGACGGCTTGAGATGGGCGCCGATGTCGCGCCGTTCTTCAACGACATGGCAGAGCGTATTGGAGCCGCGCATCTCGTTCTTTGCCGGTCCGGTGCCTCCACGGTATCCGAGCTCGCCGTCATCGGCCGCCCGGCGATCCTGGTGCCTTATCCGCATGCGCTCGATCATGATCAGGCAGCCAATGCGGCAGCGCTCGCCGCAACCGGCGGCGTCAAAGTCATCGTTCAATCGGAGCTGACGCCGGAGAAGCTTTCGACGATCCTTCGCGGTTCGATGACGATGCCGGAAAAACTCGCCAAGATGGCCGCTGCCGCCAAGCAAGCCGGCAAGCCGGATGCGGCAAACTTGCTCGCCGACATGGTTGAGGCTATTGCCGGCGGACGTTCAATTCAGCAATTCAAGGGGGCAGGCGTATGAAGCTGCCGAAGGCAATCGGCCTTGTGCATTTTATCGGTATCGGCGGTATCGGGATGAGCGGCATTGCCGAGGTTTTGCATAACCTCGGTCATCGCGTTCAGGGATCCGATCAATCGGAAAGCGCAAACGTGCAGCGGTTGCGCGACAAGGGCATTCCGGTCCATATCGGTCACAAGGCTGAAAATCTCGGCGACGCCGAAGTCGTGGTCGTTTCCACCGCCATCAAGAAGAACAATCCAGAACTCATCGCCGCGCGCGAAAAGCTGCTGCCGGTGGTGCGCCGTGCGGAAATGCTGGCCGAACTCATGCGCTTCAGAAGCGCGATCGCCATCGGCGGTACGCACGGCAAGACCACGACGACATCGCTTGTGGCCACGCTTCTCGAAGCCGGTGGTCTTGATCCCACAGTGATCAATGGCGGCATCATCAACGCCTATGGCACAAATGCGCGTATGGGTGCCGGCGAATGGATGGTGGTCGAGGCCGACGAATCGGACGGCACCTTCCTGAAGCTGCCTGCCGATGTCGCCGTCGTCACCAATATCGATCCGGAACATCTCGACCACTACGGCAATTTCGATGCCGTGCGGGCTGCCTTCCGGCAGTTCGTCGAGAACGTGCCGTTCTATGGCTTCGGCGTTCTCTGCATCGACCATCCGGAAGTGCAGTCGCTGGTCGGACGCATCGAGGACCGAAAGGTCATCACCTATGGTGAAAATCCGCAGGCGGATGTGCGTTTCTCGAATGTGCGCATCGATGGCACGCGGTCGCTCTTCGACGTCGAGATCCGCAGGCGCCGTACAGGCAAGGTGATCCATATCAAGGATCTCGTAATGCCGATGCCTGGGCGCCACAATATCTCCAATGCGACAGCGGCAGTTGCCGTTGCCAACCGGCTTGGCATTTCCAGCGAGGCGATTGCCAAGGGATTGGCCTCCTTCGGCGGAGTCAAGCGTCGCTTCACGCTGACCGGTGAATGGAACGGCATAAAGATCTTCGACGATTACGGACATCACCCTGTCGAGATCAAGGCGGTGCTGAAGGCAGCGCGCGAGGCTTGCAACGGCCGCGTCATCGCGGTGCATCAGCCACATCGATTTACGCGCCTGTCGAGCCTGTTCGAGGAATTCGCCGCCTGCTTCAACGATGCCGACAGCATTTTCCTGGCGCCCGTCTATGCCGCCGGTGAAGATCCGATCGAGGGCGTTGATTCGCAGGCACTCGTTTCGCGAATCAAGGCCAACGGTCATCGCGATGCGCGCTATCTATCATCTCAGGAAGATCTTGCCGCCATGGTTGCAGAGATTGCGCAACCGGGTGATTTTGTGGTTTTGTTGGGGGCTGGCAGTATCACATATTGGGCAGCGTCATTGCCAAAGGAATTGGAAGGCCTCTCGGGTAAGTCCGCATGAAACAGGTAAACGGGGAAAAGCTTCTGGCGTCGCTCGGCGACGGTGTAAAGGATATCAGGGGTCGACTGACGCCGGACGCGCCGATGGACCGCGTCACATGGTTTCGCGCCGGTGGATTGGCGGAACTGATGTTCCAGCCGCACGACACGGACGATCTGATCGCGTTCCTGAAGATCCTTCCGGAAGAAGTGCCGCTGACGGTTGTTGGCGTAGGGTCGAATCTATTGGTGCGCGACGGAGGTATTCCGGGGGTCGTGCTTCGACTTTCCGCCAAGGGCTTCGGCTCCGTCGAGCTTGCCGGCGAAAATCGTATTTTGGCCGGTGCCATATGCCCGGACAAGCACGTTGCCGCCATGGCCATGGATAACAGCATCGGCGGCTTCCATTTCTATTACGGTATTCCGGGGACAATCGGCGGCGCCGCACGGATGAATGCCGGCGCCAATGGCGGCGAAACGCGCGAGCGTCTCATCGAGGTGCATGCCGTCGACCGCAAGGGCGAGAAGCACGTGCTTAGCAATGCCGAGATGGGCTATAGCTATCGGCATTCCGATGCGTCGGAAGATCTGATCTTTACCCATGTTCTGTTCGAGGGCTATCCCGAGGACAAGGCCAAGATCCGTGCCGAGATGGACGCGGTACGCGCGCATCGCGAGACGGTGCAGCCTATTCGCGAAAAGACTGGCGGATCGACCTTCAAGAATCCTGAAGGTCTTTCGGCGTGGAAATTGATCGATGAAGCGGGCTGCCGCGGTCTCGTTATTGGCGGTGCGCAGATGTCGTCGCTGCACTGCAATTTCATGATCAACATGGAACAGGCGACAGGCTACGATCTCGAATATCTCGGCGAGCAGGTTCGCCGCGAGGTTTTTGAACATTCCGGTGTCAAGTTGGAATGGGAAATCAAACGTCTCGGCCACTTCATGCCCGGCCGCGAGGTTCGGCCTTTCCAGGGCGTGACGACGGAATAAGACGCTTCGATCCGTCCGCAGCTCACAAATTGATTCAAGAAAAAGGCCGGGTCGAAACCCGGCCTTTTCAATTGGTTATTTCAAGAACCTCAGATCTCGTCGTTACCCGACAGCAGGATGCCGATCAGCGAGAGCAGGGCGGCCGCTGCCAGATAGTAGCCGACATAGACGAGGCCATAGGTCGTCGCGAGCCATGTGGCGATGTAAGGCGCCAGGGACGCACCGACGATGCCGCCGAGATTGAAGGTCATCGATGCACCGGTATAGCGCACGGTGGTCGGGAAGGGCGCGGCCAGGGCAGCGCCGATCGGACCGTAGGTGAAGCCCATCAAGGCCAGGCCGATGATCGAGCAGGCAAACGCGCCCGCAAGGCCGGCGGTCAGCAGCGACGAATAGAACAGGCCGAAAATGAGGATGCCGATGGTCGTGAGGATCAGGACCAGCCGGCGAGAATAACGGTCGGACAACAGGCCGGAAACCGGGATCATCAGGCCGAAGAAGACGACGCCGACGAGCTGGACGACGAGGAACTGACCCTGCGAATAGCCGAGGCCTGCCGGGAGTGCGCCGGTGCCCACCGGTCGGGTGCCCCAGCTCAGCGTGAAGGCCGTCATCAGGTAGAACAGCACGAAGGTTGCGACTGCAATGATGGTGCCGAGAATAAGGCTGCGGAGGTGCGAGCCGAAAATGACGGCGATCGGAACGGAAACGCGTTCTTCCTTTTCGATCGCACGCTGGAATTCCGGGGTTTCTGTGATCTTCAGACGGACATAGAGGCCGACTGCAACCAGCACGATGCTGATCAGGAACGGGATACGCCAGCCGAAGCTCAGAAAGTCCGTATCGGCCATGCTTTCGCGCAGGATCAGGAAAAGGCCTGCCGAGAGGATGAAGCCGATCGGTGCGCCGAGCTGCGGGAACATGGCATACCAGCTGCGCTTGCCTTCCGGAGCATTCTCCGTGGCAAGCAGCACCGCGCCACCCCATTCGCCGCCGAGGCCGAGACCCTGGCCGAGACGGCAAAGCGCCAGCAATATCGGGGCGAGAACGCCGATCGATTCGTAGGTGGGAAGCAGGCCGATCACGACGGTCGACAGACCCATGGTGAGCAGGGCCGCGACAAGCGTCGCCTTACGGCCGATGCGGTCACCGAAATGGCCGAAGATCATCGCTCCGATCGGGCGCGCAAAGAAAGCGATCGAGAAGGTCGCGAAGGATTGCAGCGTCGCCGAGGTCGGGTCGCTTGCCGGGAAGAACAGCTTCGGGAAGACGATGACCGCCGCCGTTGCATAAACATAGAAATCGAAGAATTCGATCGTTGTGCCGATGAGGCTCGCGATCAGAACACGCGCCGGAGAATTCGCGGCGGCGTTGTTCGATGACGAGGGGGTCGGCGATAGAGGCGATATCGCGTCAGTCATAATCCCACCAATTTAGATGACGTTGAGTTTTCTTAGGGGCTAAAATCTGTGCTTAGCGTAATTTTTGATCAGCGCAAACGCCAACTGCGCAAGAAATCAACGGTTGCATGCTATTATTTAGCCGTAATTGTTGATTCGCGAGCAATTGGGCGAGCGTTTGCCAGGGCGTGGGGATGTCTCCGGCGGGTCTTTTCCGGACCATTTTTCATGGACTGCTGATTTTCGCCTCGGTTGAGGGCAGAGGAGAAGGGTTTCATGCAGAAAAAGCTTATCGCTGAGTTTCTTGGGACGTTCTGGCTCGTATTCGGCGGTTGCGGCAGCGCAATATTCGCCGCCGCATTTCCGAGCCTCGGTATCGGTTTTCTAGGTGTTGCTTTCGCGTTCGGTTTAACTGTCTTGACCATGGCCTATGCGGTCGGTGGGATATCAGGAGGGCATTTCAATCCAGCCGTGTCGGTTGGATTGACTGTGGCCGGCCGTTTTCCCGGTAGCCAACTGATTCCTTATATCGTGGCACAGGTTGTCGGTGCCATCGTGGCGGCAGCCGTGCTCTATCTGATCGCCAGCGGCAAGGCGGACTTCCAGCTCGGTGGCTTTGCCGCAAATGGCTACGGCGAACATTCGCCCGGCGGCTATTCGCTCGTGTCGGCACTGGTGGCCGAGATCGTGTTGACCTTGTTCTTCCTGGTCGTGATTCTCGGCTCGACGAGCAGCAAGGTGCCGGCCGGCTTCGCGCCAATTGCCATCGGCCTGACGTTGACTTTGATCCACCTGATCTCGATCCCGATCACCAACACCTCTGTCAATCCGGCCCGTTCGACAGGGCAGGCCCTGTTCGTCGGTGGCTGGGCGCTGCAGCAGCTTTGGCTGTTCTGGGTTGCGCCAATCGTCGGCGGTGCGCTGGGCGGGCTTGTCTGGAAACTGGTCGACGACAGCGAGTGAGATCAGCGTCGTCTTAATGCTTTCAGGCCCGCATCGGACGTCCGGTGCGGGCCTCTTTGTTTAAAAAATCTAAATGTAGATATTTCAAAAGTAGCAACGCTCTGATTCCAATGGCAGAATTCTTTAAGTCGGTTTGATTCGAATAATTCGATCGTCGGCCGAGCGGCGGAAAGTTAACGAAAGTAAACGCTTCATTAACCTTAATGTCGTTCTAATCGGCCTATTGAAAGCGGAGCTAGAATCGCTGTTAGGCGAGGCTGAGTAACCGCAAAACAGAGATCGTGAGACCGGGGGTATTGATGGGTGGCAAGCATGTGGCTGTCCTTTTGGGCGGATTTTCCTCGGAAAGGCCTGTCAGCCTTTCCTCAGGGAAAGCATGCGCTGACGCCCTTGAAGCCGAAGGCTTTGAGGTCACCCGTGTCGATGTCGATCATGACGTCGCCAGCCGCTTGGCGGAACTGAAGCCCGAAGTCGTCTTCAATGCTCTTCACGGCCCCTTCGGCGAGGACGGCACCATTCAGGGCATCCTCGAATATCTGCAGATCCCTTACACCCATTCCGGCGTGCTCGCTTCGGCTCTTGCGATGGATAAGTCGCGGGCAAAGACGGTCGCCGCTGCGGCCGGCATTCCGGTTGCCGGCTCAGTTGTCATGGATCGTTTCGATATTGTCGGCGAACATCCGATGAAGCCGCCCTATGTCGTCAAGCCGGTGCGCGAAGGATCGAGCTTCGGTGTCGTGATCGTCAAGGAAGATCAGACGCATCCGCCGCAGATCGTTACCTCTTCGGAATGGCGTTATGGCGATGAAGTGCTCGTCGAACGCTATATTCATGGCCGTGAGCTGACTTGCGGCGTTATGGGTGACAAGGTTCTCGGGGTCACTGAGATCGTGCCGCTCGGCCACAGCTTCTATGATTATGATGCCAAGTACGCCAAAGGTGGATCAAAACATGTCCTCCCGGCGGAAATTTCACCGAATCTTTACCAAAAGATACAAACATTATCGTTAAGGGCGCATGAAGCTATCGGCTGCCGCGGCGTCAGTCGATCTGACTTCCGTTTCGATGATCGCTTTTCCGAAGAAGGTGAACTTGTCTGGCTTGAGGTTAACACTCAGCCCGGCATGACCCCTACCTCGCTGGTGCCTGAAATGGCCGCTCATGCCGGCTACTCTTTTGGTGAATTTCTCCGGTGGATGGTGGAGGACGCGTCTTGTTTGCGCTGACGGTCAAAAATATGAGGCGGTCCCGTCATCGCGTCCCTCTCGCCATCGATGATGTCGAGGATGCGTTCGTTCTGCCGCGCCCGCTTCGTCGCGCCGTGCGCTTCCTGGTCAGCCTTGGCTCCGGGCGCGTCAATATTCCCAATCACACGGGTACGGTTTCCGCCCTGCTGCTGTTTGCTGCCACGGGCCTCTACGGCATGTCGGTCGGTGGGCATGGTCAGGCCGTTGCGGAAGCGACGACGTCCGCGGCCGGTTTCGCCATCGAAGATGTCAAGGTTTCCGGTAACGACGAGACATCGGAAATCGAGATCCTGCAGCTGCTCGGCCTCGACGGCACGACATCGCTTGTTGCGCTTGATGCCGATGCGGCACGCCTGAAGATCGCGAACCTGCCCTGGGTGCAGACCGTCCAGGTTCGCAAGGTCTACCCGAAGACTGTCGAAGTGAAGCTGACGGAGCGTAAGGCCTATGCCATCTGGCAGCATGGTTCCGAGCTTTCCCTGATCCAGAAGGATGGCAGCGTCATTGCGCCGCTGCGGGATAACAAGTTTGCAAAACTGCCGCTCTTTGTCGGTCGCGATGCTGAAACCGCCGCCGCTTCTGTCGATGATGTCTTTGCCAAGTGGCCCGACATTCGCAACCATGTGAAGGCCTTTGTGCGCGTCGCCGGGCGCCGCTGGGATCTGTATCTCGACAGCGGCGTCATCATCAAATTGCCGGAAGATAATATCGACGGCGCGCTCGCGCGGCTCATCGATCTCGACAAGGATCAGAACCTTCTGCAGCGCGATATCGCTGCCGTCGATCTTCGTCTCGACGATCGTACCGCAATAGAATTGACCCCGGACGCAACGCTTCGCCGCCAGGCCGCCGTCGATGCGAGAAACAAGGCTTTGAAGAAAGCAGGGCAGGATACATGAGCTTATTCGGTTCGTCCCATTTCGGCCTGCCGCGCTTGAAGCCGCTGTCTTCGAAGCGATCGCATATCGTGTCGGTCCTCGACATCGGCTCGACCAAGGTCGTCTGCATGATCGGTCGGCTGACGCCGCGCGAGGAGAGCCAGGTTCTCCCGAACCGCACGCATAATATCGAGATCATCGGCATCGGCCATCAGCGTTCCCGCGGTATCAAGACCGGCGTCATCGCCGATCTCGACGCATTGGAAAGTGTCGTCCGGCTTTCGGTCGATGCTGCCGAGCGCATGGCGGGCCTCACCGTCGACAGTCTGATCGTCAATGTTTCCGCCGGCCGGCTCGGCAGCGATATCTATACCGCGACCATCGATCTGGGCGGTCAGGAAGTCGAAAGCAACGATCTCAAGAAGGTTCTGGCTGCGGCCTGCCAGCAGTCGATCCGCCAGGAGCGCGCCGTGTTGCATTCGCTGGCCACGGGCTATTCGCTTGATGGCGAACGCGGCATTCGCGACCCGCTGGCAATGTTCGGCGATGCGCTCGGTGTCGACATGCATGTGGTGACGGCTGAGCGCGCAGCTTTGCGCAACCTCGAGCTCTGCATCAATCGTGCGCATCTTTCGGTGGAAGGCATGGTGGCAACACCTTATGCCAGCGGCCTTGCCGCGCTCGTCGACGACGAAGTCGAGCTTGGCTGCGCTGCGATCGACATGGGTGGTGGCACGACGACGATTTCGGTCTTTGCCGAGGGTAAGCTGGTACATACCGACGCGGTCAGCCTCGGCGGCCATCATGTCACCACCGACCTTGCGCGCGGTCTTTCGACCCGCATCGAGGATGCCGAGCGGCTGAAGGTGGTACACGCTTCGGCGCTGGCAAACTCCTCGGATGAACGTGAACTGATTTCCATCCCGCCGATCGGCGAAGACGAGCGTGACCAGCCGACACAGGTGCCGAAGGCTCTGGTGTCACGCATCGTCAAGGCCCGTATCGAAGAGACCCTCGAACTGATTCGCGATCGCATTCAGCGCTCGGGCTTCAGCCCGATCGTCGGCAAGCGTGTCGTTCTGACCGGCGGTGCCAGTCAGTTGACCGGTCTGCCCGATGTGGCGCGTCGTGTTCTTGCCCGCAATGTCCGCATCGGTCGCCCCATGGGCGTATCCGGCCTGCCGACGGCGGCCAAGGGGCCGGCCTTTTCGACGGCGGTGGGCCTGATGATCTATCCTCAGGTCGCAGACATGGAGACACACGCGCCGAGCAGCGGACTGCTCTCGTCGCTTGGAGGGAACAACAGCCGCATCGGCCGCGTCGGCCAATGGCTGAAAGAGAGTTTTTGAGTGCCTGATCCCGGGAATGTTTCCCGGGGCAAGCGTCAGGCAAGTGAAATCGAGTGAATTGGCCGGCGTGGCGATGCGGCCATAAAGAGAAGGAACGGGTACAATGACTATCAAGCTGCATAAGCCAGATATCACCGAGCTTAAGCCGCGTATCACCGTGTTCGGTGTTGGTGGCGGTGGCGGCAATGCCGTCAACAACATGATCACGGCAGGCTTGCAGGGCGTCGATTTCGTCGTCGCCAACACTGATGCCCAGGCGCTGACCATGACGAAGGCGGAGCGGATCATCCAGCTCGGCGTCAACGTCACGGAAGGTCTCGGCGCCGGTTCGCAGCCGGAAGTCGGCCGTGCAGCTGCCGAAGAGTGCATCGATGAGATCATCGATCATCTGAACGGCACGCATATGTGCTTCGTCACCGCCGGCATGGGCGGCGGCACGGGTACGGGTGCTGCTCCGGTCGTCGCACAGGCAGCCCGCAACAAGGGCATCCTGACCGTCGGCGTCGTCACCAAGCCTTTCCACTTCGAAGGCGGCCGCCGCATGCGTCTCGCCGAGATGGGCATCCAGGAACTGCAGAAGTCGGTCGACACGCTGATCGTCATCCCGAACCAGAACCTGTTCCGCATCGCCAACGACAAGACGACTTTCGCCGACGCGTTCTCGATGGCCGATCAGGTTCTTTATTCGGGTGTTGCCTGCATCACCGACCTGATGGTGAAGGAAGGTCTCATCAACCTCGATTTCGCCGACGTTCGTTCGGTCATGCGCGAAATGGGCCGTGCGATGATGGGCACCGGCGAAGCTTCCGGCCAGGGCCGTGCGATGCAGGCTGCTGAGGCCGCTATCGCCAACCCGCTGCTCGACGAAACCTCGATGAAGGGCGCACAGGGCCTGCTGATCTCGATCACCGGTGGTCGTGACCTCACCCTGTTCGAAGTCGATGAAGCCGCGACCCGTATTCGCGAAGAAGTCGACCCAGACGCCAACATCATCCTCGGCGCAACCTTCGACGAATCGCTTGAAGGCATCATCCGCGTCTCCGTCGTTGCAACCGGTATCGACCGCGCAATGAACGAAGCAGCCGACCGGGGCATGGAGTTCCGCCCGGTGGCAAAGCCGGCTATCCGTCCTTCCGCGGCCGCCGCTCCGGCAGCGGCCGCAGCTCAGCCTGCCCATGTCGCGCAGGCCTACACCGCACCGGCCGCTGCTCCAGCTCCCCGTACCGTGGATCCTGTCGCGCAGACGATTCGTGCGGCGGAAGCCGATCTCGAACGCGAACTGGAAATCCAGATGGCCCGCCAGGCTCATGTCCAGCAGCAGCCGGTCATGCAGCAGCCCGCAGCACAGGAAGACAACTTCCGTCCGCAGAGCCGCATCTTCGCAGCCGCGCCTGAAGCCCAGCCTGTCCGTCAGGCTCCGGTTCAGCCGCAGCCGGCTCCGGTCATGCATCAGCAGCCGATCATCCGTCAGGCTCCTGAGCAGGTCCGCATGCCGAAGGTGGAGGACTTCCCGCCGGTGGTTAAGGCTGAAATGGAACACCGCGCCCAGCCGGTTGCCGCTCAGGCTGCCGAAGAGCGCGGTCCGATGGGCCTGCTGAAGCGCATCACCAACTCGCTTGGCCGCCGTGAAGAAGACCCGGCGTTCGACGATATGATGGCTTCCACCAACACTGCTGCTCCGCAGCAGCGCCGCGCGCCTTCGCCGGAAGCTAGCCTCTACGCTCCGCGTCGCGGCCAGCTCGACGACCAGGGCCGGCAGGTTCCGTCGGCACGCATGGCAAGCCATGAAGACGATCAGCTCGAAATTCCGGCCTTCCTGCGCCGCCAGTCGAACTGATCCGACATTGGGCAGCCTTTTAATAGGTTGCTAACCATCCTGACGAAATCCGGGGCTGAAAAGCTCCGGATTTCCTTATTTTAGACTTGATGCCGTATCTGAAATTATCCAGCAAATTCAATCAGCTGCTTTCGTAACAAAGCGAAAGAAACAGTGATTTGGAATGAGATGCCTCGGCGAGTATGTAGAGAACAAGCAAGCCTGCGGAATCACATTCGTCGATGAATGTATGTGACGCCCGCGGCAGGATTAACAGACTGAACCGGCAATATGGGTAAGTGTCCGAAGAATGACCGCCCCAGCCTGGATCAGATAGACGAAGGCAGAATTTATATGGCAATCGGATTGCTGGGTTTTCAGACCACCATTGCAAATCCCGTGACACTCTCAGGTATAGGCGTTCATTCCGGCGCCAATGTGTCGATCACCTTATATCCCGCAGAAGCTGGTACTGGTGTCGTTTTTCAGCGTCAGCATGACAATGGCGACGTGACGGAACTGCGCGCGGTTTCCTCGCAGGTTGGCAACACCGATCTCTGCACTGTCCTCGGCTTCTCGCCGCTGCGCTCGGTTGCGACGGTTGAGCATGTCATGGCGGCGATCTACGCGATGGGCCTCGATAACGTCGTTATCGAAGTCACCGGCGCTGAAATGCCGATCATGGACGGCAGCTCCTATCCGTTCATCGAAGCCATCGAGCAGGCCGGTATCGTGTCGCTCGGCGTCAAGCGCCGCTATATCAAGGTCATCAAGCCGGTTCGTATCGAGGCTGGCGGCTCCTGGTGCGAGTTTCGTCCGTATGACGGCACGCGATTCGAAATCGAGATCGATTTTGCATGCCCGCTCATCGGTCGGCAGAAGTGGGAAGGCGATCTGACCGCCGAGACCTTCAAGACTGAATTGTCGCGCGCTCGTACCTTCGGCTTCATGCGCGATGTCGAGCCGCTGTGGGCTTCGGGTCACGCGTTGGGTTCGTCGCTGGAAAATTCGGTCGTCATCTCTGACGACAACACCGTCATCAACGTCGAAGGCCTGCGTTATCCCAAGGACGAATTCGTTCGTCACAAGGCGCTGGACGCCGTTGGCGACCTGGCATTGGCCGGCGCACAGTTCATCGGTCACTACCGTTCGTATCGCGGTGGTCACCGTATGAATGCGAATGCCCTGAAGGCATTGCTCAGCGATGCGAGCGCCTATGATGTCGTCGAAACTGCGGCGCCGCGCCAGCGTGCTCACAGCCGCGATTTCGTTTCGGTCAATGCGCCGGAATTTGCGCCCTGGTCGGCGTGATCTTTTGGAACAGAGATAAAAAATTAGCCGCTCCGATGAGGAGCGGCTTTTTTTTGGCGAGAGATTCGCAAGGTTTATTTTTCGTCGGCGTGCAACATCGAAGTCAGGCCGTCCAACGAAAGAATTCATTGTCAAAACAGTGATTAAGCCTGCCGATATGCGGTCTTTGCCACAAAAATGCGTTAATGCATCATCAATGCGTTGCCCTGATGGTGTTTTTGCGGCTAGAAACGCCAGCGAGAGAATGCCGTCTCCGCAACGACGGCTAGTGGGACAGTGATCCGATGGGTTTTGCAAGGTCTGAAAGCATGAATGTCACAGCACGGGCTCTGCTCGTATCGCTTCTCCTCGCTGGTACCGGTGCGGTGGTGACGGGTTGTAACACCAAAAAGGATATCGACATCACCAAGCTGGGTGTCGAGACCGATCCGCCGGAATTGCTCTACAATCAGGGCCTTGCCAACATCAAGGCTGGCAACATGACGGAGGCGGGCAAGAAGTTCGACGCCATCAACCAGCAGCAGCCCTTCTCGGAATGGGCGCGCAAGGCGATGGTGATGAGCACCTTCGTGAAATACCGCACAGGTCGCTATGACGATGCCGTGCAGACGGGCAACAGCTATCTGAAGCAGTATCCGGGCTCCGAGGATGCCGATTACGTCCAGTATCTGGTCGGTTCGTCCTATGCCAAGCAGATCGTCGACGTCACGCAGGATCAGCGTGCTGCGGCGCAGACGATCGAGGCGATGACCAAGCTCGTCAACAACTATCCGAAGTCGCAATATGTCAGCGACGCGCAGGAAAAGATCCGCTTTGCCAAGGATCAGCTCGCCGGCAAGGAAATGCAGGTCGGACGCTACTATCTTGAGCGCAAGGACTATCTTGCAGCCATTTCGCGCTTCCGCATCGTCGTGGAGCAATATCCCACGACGAACCAGATTGAGGAAGCTCTGGCACGCCTGGTGGAAGCCTATTATGCGATGGGCATCGTTCCGGAAGCGCAGACGGCAGCTGCCGTTCTCGGCCACAACTATCCGGACAGCCGCTGGTATGCCGATTCCTACAAGCTGCTGAAGAAGGGTGGCGTGGAGCCGAGCGAGAACTCCGGTTCGTGGATTTCCAGAGCGGGCAAGAAACTTCTTCTTGGGACGTGAGATTGAGCGAAGATGCTGATCCAGCTTTCGATCCGCGATATCGTTCTGATCGAGCGGCTGGATCTTGCCTTCGAGTCCGGTCTCTCGGTTTTGACCGGCGAAACGGGTGCAGGCAAATCCATTCTGCTTGATAGTCTGTCGCTGGCCCTTGGCGGGCGCGGCGATGGCGGTCTCGTGCGCCATGGAGAAGATCGCGGCCAGGTGACTGCGGTCTTCGATGTGGGCACGCAGCATGCCGCCCGCAAACTCCTGCGTGACAATGGTATCGATGACGATGGCGACCTGATTTTTCGCCGCGTCCAGTCGGCCGACGGCCGCACCAAGGCCTTCGTCAATGATCAGGCACTGAGCGTGCAGCTCATGCGCCAGGTAGGCCAGCTCCTCGTCGAAATTCATGGGCAGCATGACGACCGCGCGCTGGTCGATACCGACGCGCATCGCATGCTGTTGGATGCCTTCGCGGGCCTTGCCGAGGAAACACAGGTCGTTGGCAGGCTTCACAAGGTCTGGCGCGATACCGAGCGGACGCTGAAGAAGCAGCGCGAGCAGGTGGAGAAGGCGGCGCGCGAGGCGGATTATCTGCGCGCTTCCGTCGAGGAGCTCGAGAAGCTCTCACCGCAGGATGGCGAAGAGGATGATCTGGCAGAACGCCGCGCGCGGATGATGAAGGCCGAGCGCATTGCCGGCGATATTGCCGAAGCCTCCGAGTTTCTGAACGGCAATGCGTCTCCCGTGCCGCATATCGCCTCGCTGGTGCGAAGGCTGGAGCGCAAGAGCCACGAGGCTCCGGGCCTGCTGGAAGACACCGTAGCGCTGCTTGATGCGGCGCTGGATCAGCTTTCCAATGCGCAGATGGAAGTCGAGGCCGCACTCCGCAAGACCGAATATGATCCGCGGGAGCTGGAGCGGGTCGAGGAACGTCTGTTCGGGCTGCGGGGAGCCTCGCGCAAATATTCCGTGCCGGTCAGCGAGCTTCCGGCATTGGCCGTGAGAATGATCTCCGATCTTGCCGATGTCGATGCCGGCGAGGAAAGGCTGGCGCGCCTGGATAGCGAGCTGGCTGTCGCCAAGGCGGACTACGATGCCGCCGCGCGCAGCCTGTCCGACAAGCGTCATCACGCTGGCGCGGCGCTTGCCGCCGCGGTCATGGCGGAATTGCCGGCACTGAAGCTTGAGCGGGCGCGTTTCATGGTGGAAATTACCAGCGATCCGGACGCCGGTACGGCTGACGGTATCGATGTGGTCGAATTCCACGTTCAAACCAACCCGGGCACGCGTCCGGGCCCTATCACCAAAGTCGCTTCCGGCGGTGAGCTGTCGCGTTTTCTGCTGGCGCTGAAGGTGGCGCTCGCCGATCGCGGGTCTGCGCCGACCCTGGTGTTCGACGAAATTGACACCGGTGTTGGCGGTGCGGTGGCCGATGCCATCGGCCAGCGGCTGAAGCGGCTCTCCGATCGTGTCCAGGTGCTTTCCGTTACCCATGCACCGCAGGTCGCGGCGCGCGCTGCAACCCATCTCCTGATCTCCAAAGGGCCAATCGCGGATGGCTCGGAAAAGATCTCGACGCGCGTTGCGACCATGGAGCCGAAGGATCGCACTGAAGAAATCGCCCGCATGCTTGCAGGCGCTTCGGTGACGGAAGAGGCGAGGGCGGCTGCAAAGCGGCTGCTGGCTGGCAACGGCTGATTGCCGGGATAATTCGTCAAATGCCTGTTACCGGGCTTTGCTAGACGACGTCGCATTTCTGTTGAGAAGGGTTTTTACGTGAGGCTTTGGGGCAGCATTGTCGCCATCTTTTTTGGAGCACTTTCCATTCAGGCAAGTGCTGCGCCTTTGCAGCCACAACCGAAAGCCGTTCCCGTCTTTTCTCAGACCGGGCCCGATGCTGCGGATTATGGCGAGAAGCTCGGTTATCCCGTCGGTCTGCCGTTCAAAGACCAGCCCCACATGGTCGGCAATTACACGCACGCGGACCGACTTTGGCCGACCCACACGGTAGCCGCCGCCGAACAGCCATCGACGCTATTGCGAGCACCGGCCGAGCTTTCGACCAGCTTTAAATTTGGTACCGAAACCACTTCGTTGATGAAGTATCTCGACACCAATCCAACGACTGGGCTGCTGATTGCGCATAACGACGTGATTCTGTTCGAACATTACCAATATGGCCGTACCGATCAGGACCGCTTTCTCTCCCAATCCATGGCAAAGACCTTGACCGGCATGCTCATTGGAATTGCGATTTCCGAGGGCGCCATTCATTCGATCGACGATACCGTGGAGACCTATGTACCGGAGCTGAAGGGCACGGAAATGGGCGTAACGCCGATTCGGGCGCTGCTCCATATGGCTTCCGGCATCGCTTTTACCGAAAGCTTCGGCACACCTCAGGATGCGGAAAAGCTTCGCAACTCATTGCTTGGCCCGGAACAGCTCAATCCGATTGCGGCTGTTACGAGGTTCAACAAGCGGGTTGCCGCTCCCAACACCGTTTGGCACTACAGCAATCTGGACACAGAGGGGTTGAGCCTGGTGCTGACCCACGCCACACACATGACGATGGCGGAGTATCTTCAATCCAAGATTTGGCAGCCGATGGGCGCGGAGGCGAGCGCGAATTGGCAGGTTGACAGCACTGGTCAGGAGGTCGGCTATTGCTGCTTCAGCGCGACGCTTCGCGATTATGCTCGTTTCGGCATGCTGCTCGCCCATGACGGCGCCTGGAACGGCCGACAGATCATACCGCGTCAGTGGCTGCTGGATGCCACACAGCCTGCGACGCAAGGTTCATTCCTCGCAGTCACCCAAGAAGCTCACCCCTGGGGTTACGGCTATCAAACCTGGCTGATGCCGGGTCCGCACCGAACATTTTTCATGGACGGCCTGGAAGGGCAGCGCATCCTCGTCGATCCGACGACGCATGTGGTGCTCGTCCACACCGCCGTACGTACGAAGATGCATGGAATAGGGAATGCCGAGTTGGTCGAGCTTTGGTCCAGCATATTGAAACAGTTTGCGAGCAACTGAGCGGTCTTTGCGGTCGGGGTGACAGGACGATCCTGTTGACGGTTTGCGGCGCGAAGTTGTGTCCCGGTGACCGGTGCCTGCGATCGAATTTCAAAGTTTTTCTCTTGGTATTTGCGCGCCCCGAGTGGAAAACCGCTTCGCACTTTTCCTCGAAGTGCTCTAAAACATCTTCAAAATCGGGGAGTGTCGATTCATGAGCACCGAACAGAAACCGGTCGAAGATCTGACCGAAGAGGAAGCGGCCGCTGCACTTGCCTATCTGGCTGCGGAGATCGCGCGCAATGACGCGCTTTATCATGCTAAGGACGCACCAGAGATTTCGGATGCCGCTTACGATGCGCTGAAGCGGCGCAACGATGCCATCGAGGCGCGGTTTCCGGAATTGATTCGCGCTGACAGCCCGTCGCGGCGTGTGGGCGCCGCACCATCGGAAACCTTCGCTCCCGTCGTCCATGCCCGGCCGATGCTGTCGCTCGACAATACGTTCTCACAGGAAGACGTCGAGGATTTCGTCGCGAGCGTCTATCGCTTTCTCGGCCGCTTGCCCGACAACTCGATTGCCTTTACCGCCGAGCCGAAGATTGACGGGCTGTCGATGTCCATTCGCTATGAGAATGGCCGGATGGTGAGTGCTGCAACGCGCGGCGATGGCACGACCGGCGAGAATGTTACCGCCAATATCAGAACCATCAAGGAAATCCCCCAGACCCTGCCAGCGGGCGCGCCTGATGTCGTCGAGGTGCGCGGTGAGGTCTACATGGCCAAGAGCGACTTTCTGGCGCTTAACGCCCAGATGGAGGCAGAGGGCAAGCAGACCTACGTCAACCCGCGCAACACCGCGGCGGGTTCGCTCCGGCAGCTCGATGCGAAGGTGACGGCAAGCCGCAAGTTGAAGTTCTTTGCTTATGCGTGGGGCGAGATGTCGGAAATGCCGGCCGATACGCAATTTGGCATGGTGCAGACTTTCAAGGCATGGGGTTTCCCGATCAATCCGCTGATGGAGCGGCTGAGTTCGGTCGCCGACATTCTCGGCCACTATCAGGAGATCGGCCTGCAGCGGCCCGATCTCGATTATGACATCGACGGTGTCGTCTATAAGGTCGACAGTCTGGAGCTGCAGGGCCGCCTCGGTTTCCGTTCGCGTTCACCGCGCTGGGCGACGGCGCACAAGTTCCCGGCGGAGCAGGCATTCACGCGGCTGGTCGGCATCGATATCCAGGTTGGGCGTACCGGAGCGTTGACGCCAGTGGCGCGGCTGGAGCCGATCACCGTCGGCGGTGTCGTCGTCACCAATGCGACGCTGCACAACGCCGATTATATCAAAGGTATCGGTAACAAGGGCGAGCCGATCCGCGATGGCCGCGATATCCGCGTCGGCGATATGGTGATCGTGCAGCGTGCCGGCGATGTCATTCCGCAGATCGTCGATGTCGTCATGGAGAAGCGCGAGCCGTCTAGCGCGTCTTACGAGTTTCCGAAGGTGTGCCCGGTCTGCGGCAGCCATGCGGTGCGCGATATCAACGAGAAGACCGGCAAGATCGACGCCGTGACCCGTTGCACCGGCGGCTTCATCTGCCGCGCGCAGGCGACGGAGCATCTCAAGCATTTCGTCTCGCGCAATGCCTATGACATCGAAGGGCTGGGTTCGAAGCAGATCGATTTCTTCTTCGAGAGCGAGGATCCGGCGCTGCAGATCAGGACCGCGCCTGATATCTTCACCCTCGAGCGGCGTCAGCAATCGTCGCTTGCCAAGCTGGAGAATATCGATGGCTTCGGCAAGGTCAGCGTCGGCAAGCTTTATGCGGCAATCAACGAGCGACGCCAGATTGCGCTCCACCGCTTCATCTTCGCACTTGGCATCCGCCATGTCGGCGAAACGACAGCCAAGCTGCTCGCACGTTCCTACGGCACTTATGGGGCTTTCGAGGCGGCGATGAAGGAGGCGGCCCCGCTGGCGGGTGATGCCTGGAGCGACCTCAACAATATCGAGGGCATCGGTGAGGTGGTGGCGCGCACGCTTGTCGAATTCTACAAGGAGCCCCGCAATACCGAGGTGATTGCAAGGCTTCTGGAGGAGGTTCAGCCTCAAGAGGCCGAACAACCGGTGACCTCTGGCAGCCCCGTCGCGGGCAAAACGGTGGTTTTCACCGGCTCGCTGGAAAAATTCACCCGCGATGAAGCCAAGGCCAAGGCGGAGAGCCTGGGCGCCAAGGTTTCGGGCTCGGTCTCGAAGAAGACTGACATCGTCGTGGCCGGACCGGGCGCGGGTTCGAAGCTCGACAAGGCGCAGGAATTCAATGTCCAGGTCATGACCGAGGACGAGTGGCTCGAGCTCATCGGCGGGTGAGGAGAACGGCGGTAGCGTAATCCGCCGCTCTCATATCGCTCAGAATCTCAGCCGCGCCATCGTGAACGCATCGACATATTCGCCGTTGCGGAAGGCAAAGGCGCGCAAGCGCCCTTCGGTCTCGAAACCGAACTTCTCGTAAAGGCCGATTGCTGGCGTGTTGTCGATATAGACGGTCAATTCCAGCCGCTTGAGCGCCAGCCAGTTGTCGGCGGCGTCGACGAGCGCGGCCATAAGTGCCGAGCCGATACCGCAGCCGGTGAAATCATCGTGCACGCCCATGCCGATCTGGCCGATATGAGCTCGCCGGCCGGAAAGCCGCCTCAGGTCGGCACTGCCGACCACTTGCCCATCCACTTCCGCAACAAGACGGGTTGCGTAGAGATCCTGCTTGTCCAGCCAGCGCCGCGTCTCCTCGACGCCTTGAAAGGGCAGGCGGAGTGTGCCGGCGCGGAAACCGGGGAGATTGGCGATGGCCGCGATTGCCTCGGCATCGGCCGGGTGGGTTGCGCGAATCGTCACCAGGCCGACCTTGGCGGGTCGTCGTTTGGCAGGTTCTTGCTCTTCGAAAGACATGTGCTCTCCTTGATGTGGGGGAGGAGAGCAAGGCGTTTTCAACCCTGCTCGCCTCGGCAGGGTTGAGATGGATCGCGGCTACTTCAACGCAACACGCCGTCCACTCGCCCTGCGAAGGGGGAGATGGTGTGAAGGTGCGTTACCATGGTGCGGTTTGCGATCATGGGTGGATGATCCAACGCGATGCGACCATTGTCAATCGCGCCTCTCCCAAATTGCGTCGACTGAGCGACCGCGCGCTGAGTGCGCAGGATTGTCGTTTCCCAGGATATTGCTTGACAGGCAACCATTTGGTTGCTTATAAACTCTATAATAGGCAACCAAATGGTTTCGTATCTGTGGATGATGATGATGCAGTCTTCAAGGCGCTGGCGGATGCCAGTCGGCGGCTGTTGCTCGACAGGCTCTTTGAGCGCAACGGGCAGACCCTGAACGCGCTCTGCGAGGACTTGGCGATGACGCGTCAGGCGGTCGCCAAGCATCTCGCCATTCTGGAAGAGGCCAAGCTGGTCTCCTCCGAGAAACAGGGACGGGAGAAGCTGCATTTCATCAACGCGGTTCCGATCAACGGCATTGCCGAGCGCTGGATCAACAAGTTCGAGCGCCGGCATCTCAATGCGCTTTCGGCGCTGAAGAAGGCGTTGGAAGACGAGGGTGGCCAATAATCGTCCCGCGAGCAATTATTGAAACAAGGAGAAATGACATGACCGGAAGCAAGTTCGTCTACGTCACCTTCATCCGCACCACTCCGGAAAAGCTCTGGTCGGCCCTGACCACACCCGAATTCATCAAGCAGTACTGGTTCGATATGGTCCATCACACCGAGTGGAGGGTCGGATCACCGTGGAAGATGCTTTTTCCGGATGGCAGGGTCGCGGATGCCGGCGAGATCGCGGAATTCGATCCGCCCAAACGCCTCGCTTTCAAATGGCGCAACGAATGGCGCCCGGATCTGAAGGACGAGGGCTGGTCTCGCTGTGTGATGGAACTGGAGCCGGCGGGCGAGACCGTGAAGCTGACCGTTCGTCACACGATCGAGGTCGAGAACTCGAAGTTCATCGACGCCGTATCAGGCGGTTGGCCAAAAATCCTGTCGAATCTCAAGTCGCTTCTGGAAACGGGAGCGGTGGCGATGAGCCAGAAATGAGGCGGGCACGCCGTGCCTCCGTTGCAGGCGTTGCCTAATCAAGGGTAATGCCTGCGATTTCGCGCATCAGGCAGGCAGTGTGGAGAAGA
This sequence comes from Rhizobium sp. A22-96, assembly GCF_053521805.1. NCBI lineage: Bacteria > Pseudomonadati > Pseudomonadota > Alphaproteobacteria > Hyphomicrobiales > Rhizobiaceae > Rhizobium > Rhizobium sp. A22-96. Next base: position 349,739 of record NZ_JBNWDQ010000002.1, on the reverse strand, counting down.
GCAAAGCTATCTTGCATCGCCCGTAGGCCATCCTACCTTAGCCAAGCCGCTTTCGCTCCCGGCGGCTTTATTGGAGGATGATCGATGCATTCAGCGAAGTTCTTTGCCGCGATTGCCGCGTCTTTTCTGGCAGTGGCGCCTGTTTCCGCGTCCGCCGAGGTTGTTGGCAAGGTTGGCGTGGACTGGACGGGCAATGATATTCTGGTCGATGCCGTGCCCGATCCGGGCGTTACGGGCGTCACCTGCCACGTCACCTATTTCGATCGCAGCGTCATAGACCGTTTGCGCAAGGGCAACTGGTTCGAAGATCCCTCCAACAATTCCATCGATTGCCGCCAGACCGGGCCGATCGAGATCGGCGATATCAATCTGTCGCAGAGCGGCGAGGAAGTGTTTCGCGCCGGGCTATCGCTCATCTGGAAGAAGCTGGTGGTGACGCGTATCTACGACAAGAAGAACGATACGCTGGTCTACCTCATTCACTCGCGCCAGTTGACGAACGGGTCGGCGAAGATGGCAATTTCGACGATACCCTTGTTCGGCCAAAATGTTAGCTGGAAAAACGGCAAGCCGAAGTAACGCTACCAGGATACCTCAACGGCAACCGAGGGAAGGGTAATACCAAAAAAAGTCTTACTCTTGAGTTGTCTAATTCCCTCTGGTTGCTTTCGGTTTGCACCTTTTTGATGCAATTTCGAAAGCGAACAGGGGAGTGAATCTCCCGCTTGTTCACGGCCTGCATGACTGGCGCGTTGGCTACACCCCTGCCAATGCTGGTCAGCTAGAAAATCGATCGCCCTGAAGCCGAGGCTCCAGGGCGATTTTCTTTTTGGGCTAATGCATTGAAATCAGGCGGCTTGTGCCAGCTGATCCGCAATGATCGTGTCGAGGTTGAGGAAGCAGACCATCGATTTTTCCAGCGCCACGATGCCGCGGCAGAAGGCGCGCTGCGCCTCCGGAATGATTTCCGGCGCCGGCTGCAGATCTTCGCTCTTGATGGTCATCATGTCTGAGACTTGCTCGACCAAGAGGCCGACAAGCTTGCCGGCGATATCGGTGACGATGATCGCCGAACGCTCGGAGGGCTCCGTCATCTTCATACCGAGGCGGCAGGCCATGTCGATGACAGGGATCACCGCACCGCGCAGGTTGATCAGGCCGAGCACGTAAGGCGGCGTGTGCGGCATCGGCGTTACCGGTGCCCAACCGCGGATTTCGCGGATGGCCATGATGTCGATGCAGAACTCCTGATCGCCGAGGTGGAAGGAGACGATTTCCAGATAGGCGCCGGATTGCTTGATGGCGTTCGTCATGAATGAGGACTTCCCGTTGGGCGCCGATGGCAAACGACGCTAGCGATTGAAAAGAGAGATCGGCTGGAGCGGCTTTGGCAGCGGCAGCGTCCGGTGCTCAAGCTGATAATGCTTGGCTGCTCCGGCGGGCGTCATGCCCTTCTGAAAATCGGTCTGCCGCGCGTTTCGGCGGCGGTCGAAGTCGTGTTCGACATTTGATGCAGATGTTCGCGCGGACAGGTTAGGATTACTTTAACACTGAAGCAGAATTCGCCTTGAGGGACTTGCGAAATCATAGTGGTAGAACAGTCAAGTTCTCTGGGGATCGAGCCGACTGCTGCGACGATTTCGGCCTGCCCGGAACATCTTCTTGAATTGCGTCCTCTACTTCGAGCCGTTACACCGGCTGGGAGACCGACCGTACCGCCTTTCAGGTGCCGTCGCCGGGGTTGGATGAGGAATGGCAGTCATGAGAAGTGTGCGGATTGGTGTCTGGGTAGTCGTGTTGATCATTGCCGGCGTATTGGGCTGGCTGAGTTTCGGGGGTAGCAAGGCGCCGCAGGTGGCTGCCGAGGGACCCTATGGCGTGCCCTTCACGCTGGTCTCGCAGAACGGCAAGTCGATCAACGAGCAGGCGTTTCGCGGCAAGCCTTCGGCGGTGTTCTTCGGCTACACGCATTGTCCCGATGTCTGTCCGACGACGCTGTTTGAGCTCAACAGCTGGCTGGAGAAGGTCGATCCCGATGGCACCAAGCTCAACGCCTATTTCGTGACTGTCGATCCGGAGCGCGATACGCCTGAGATCATGGACCAGTATGTGTCCAACGTCTCCAAGCGGATTACTGGCATTTCGGGCGATCCGGCCAAGGTGATGGACATGGTCAAGGGCTTCCGTGTCTATGCCAAGAAGGTGCCGACCGACGACAAGCAGCCCAACGGCGACTATACGATGGATCACACCGCTTCGGTCTTCCTGCTGGATTCGTCGGGCGGCTTTGCCGGAACCATCGCCTATGAGGAGGATCCCGACGTGGCGGTGAAGAAGCTGGAGAACCTCATCAAGAAGGGGTAGGGGCTTAGATGGGTGAGAGGATCGGCGGAGAGGCGACATTCAGATCCATTCTGATTGCCGGAGCAGGGCCTGTTGGTCTCACTGCAGCGCTCGAACTCGCCCGGCGCGGTTTCACCCCACGGATCATTGATGATGGTCCTGGCCCGACGCCGGTGGAAGAGAGCCGGGCTCTGGGTGTCAATGCCCGGACATTGACGCTGCTTTCCCCGTCCGGTGTCGCAGAGCACATCGTCGAAGCTGCCCAATCCATAGACTGCTTCCGTGTCCGCGCCGGTGAAAGAACTCTCTTCGAACTGGATGCAAGCCAGGTGAAGGGCCGGTTCAGCGCCATTCGCGGTCTGGCTCAGGGGCAGACGGAGCGTTTGCTTCTGGAGGCGCTGTCGACTTATGGCATTGTGCCGGAGTGGCAGACGGCGATCGTTGCGGGCGAAATAGCTGATTTCCAGAGGCCGGAGGTTACAGTTCGGCGGCCTGACGGCGCTATGGAAACGGTTCGGCCTGATATTCTGGTGGGTGCTGACGGCGCCCATTCCGTCGTTCGCAAGGCTCTCGGTGCGGGTTTCCCGGGTGAAGCGCTGGAGGCTTATTTCTATCTGGTTGATTTTCGCTATTCAGGTCAGATCGATACACATTTCGGCGAGGTTTCGATCTTCGATCCGGGCATGATCGGGCGCTTGCCGGTGGCATCGGATGTCATTCGCTATATCTCGACGCTGGAAGATTTCGAAAGCCGTATCGTTCATCCGGCCACCATTGCCGAAAGGCTGTGGGCTTCGCAGTTCCGCATTCATTTTCGTCACGTCGAGCCTATGGCCAAAGGCAATGTCTTTCTGGCCGGCGATGCGGCGCATATCCATTCGCCGGCCGGTGCGCGCGGTATGAATCTCGGTATCGAAGATGCCTGCTGGCTTGCCTGGCTCATTGCGGAAGGCCGCGAACAGGAGTATTCGGCGCTGAGAATTCCCGCCGTGAAGCAGGTGTTGAAGCAGACCTATGGCCTGACGCGGCTGATCACCATGACAAATCCGCTGGCGATCGCGATGCGCAATCTCATTGCACCGCTGGTCCTGCGCTTCGGCCCGGCCAGACGGGTTTTGCTTCGAAGCGTGGCTGGTTATGATACTCCAAAGCCGCCTTGGATCGATTGGGCCGAATAAGACAAGAAAGAGCGACGAGTTGAGTGAAATCCGCCTTTATGTGACGACGACCGAGAAGAAGGCCGAACAGGTCCTCGATCTGATGACGCCCGTTTTCGAGGACGAGGAACTGCCGATCGCGACCAGCGAGATCGATGAGAAGAGGGATATCTGGGAAACCTCGATCTATCTCTATGCGGAAGATGAAGACGATGTTCGTCCTCGCTTCGCAGCCTTGTTGGAGCAGGCTTTTCCGGAACTTGCCATCGAAAAGGAAATCATTCCCGACGTCGACTGGATTGCCAAGTCGCTGGAGGGATTGAAGCCGGTTCGCGCCGGACGCTTCCTGGTGCATGGTTCTCACGATCGCGACAAGGTCGGTTCGAGCGATATTGCCATCGAGATCGATGCAGGGCAGGCCTTCGGCACCGGTCATCACGGCACGACGGCCGGTTGCCTGGAAACCATCGAGAAGGTTCTTGCCAGCCGACAGGTCCGCAACGCCCTCGACCTGGGTACCGGCAGCGGTGTGCTGGCGATCGGAGTGCGCAAGCTGCGCAATATTCCGGTCCTGGCGACCGATATCGATCCGATTGCCGTCCGTGTTGCGCGCGAGAATGTCCGCCGCAACGGCATAGCCTCCGGAATTGCGCTTGAAACGGCGCCGGGCTTTCACTCGACGGCCTTTTCGCGTCATGGACCGTTCGATCTGATCATTGCCAATATTCTTGCGCGTCCACTGATCAAGATGGCGCCGCAGCTTGTGGCACATCTAGCGCCGGGTGGCTCGGTCGTCCTGTCGGGCATTCTCGCCGAGCAGCGCTGGAAGGTTCTTGCGGCCTATAATGGTGCGAAGCTCCGCCATGTGCGCACAATCTGGCGCAATGGCTGGGTGACCATCCATCTTGACCGGCCTTGAGCCGGTCATCCGTCTATGCGGAAAACAAAAAAGGCGGTGCCGAGGCACCGCCTTGAGATCGGCCTAGACCGATCTTGCCCGCGAGCGTGTGGAGGAGGAGTGCTCAAGCGGGCTCTAGCGTTCTGATCATGATCCGGGGAGGGAGGAGGAGAACCGGATCGCGATCTGGTGAACGCGTAGCTGATAACTGTTAGTGGCGATCACCACGGCTTGCGCCGATTGCCTTCGACGTTTCGACTTCGAGCTGACGAAGCGAGCCGACAGAGTGGCGTACGGTGCGACGCTCGCCAGCCAGCGCCGGGCTAACATATGCGGAGCGAGAGATAGGCATTGTCTTTAGTCCTTTTCGGTTGGGTTCTTCGTGAACCCCGTTTGATGTGGCGGATATAGCGACTCGTTCGCTCGCGTGGCAGGGGGGAGGCTTCATGGGAGCTATGCGCGATATGCATATTGCCTGCCGTGAAGATGTCATATTTGACCTGTCATGCTCACGAAATGGGCGGATTCGTTAACAGCGCCTATGGCGAACCTGGCAGCACGGCAGGCTTGAATCGCCACATCACCGACAGTTTTCGCTCTCCCCCGAAAATCACGTCGCACTTCCTGCAATCATGTTCTAACATACTGGCACTATTCAGTTTCACGGATTCCCACCAGTCTCGGATTAAGCCATGTTCCAGTCTTTCGACGTCACTTCCACCCCGCAATTCGGCCGCGAACGGGTCGCTGGGCTGCGCAATGCCTTTGGCGATCTCGGTATTGACGGCTTCCTGGTGCCGCGTGCCGACGAGTATCAGGGCGAGTATGTGCCCAAATGTTCAGAGCGGCTCGCCTGGCTCACAGGCTTCACTGGATCGGCGGGTGTTGCACTTGTGACACACACGCAGGCCGTGGTTTTCGTGGATGGCCGCTATGTGACGCAGCTTGCCGAGCAGGTGGACCGCAGCGTCTTCACCGGTGGCGATCTGGTGAACGAGCCACCGCATATCTGGCTGCCGCGCCATGCCAAGAAGGGATTCCGGCTCGGGATTGATCCTTGGCTGCATACCGGGGCCGAAGTCCGCCGGCTGGAAAAGGCGTTGAGCGAGATCGACGGCAAGCTGGTCTTTCTTCCCCATAATCCCCTCGACAAGCTCTGGAGCGACCGACCCGCAGAGCCGCTTGGCGGCGTCATTATCCAGGATATCGCCCAGGCCGGCATATTGGCGAAGGACAAGCTCGCGACGATTGCAGCCAGTCTCAAGGAAAAGAACCTCAAGGCTGTATTGATCACCGATCCGTCTTCGGTTGCCTGGATCTTCAATATTCGCGGCAGCGACGTGCCGCACACGCCGCATCCGCTGGCGCGTGCCATCATTCATGCCGAAGGCGAGGCTGAGCTCTTTCTCGACAAGCGCAAGACCAAGGTCGAGGCGGAAGCCTATCTCACCCAGATCTGCAAGCAGCTGCCGCCGTCCGAGCTGGCCAGGCGGCTGGCTGCCGCGGCCGCAAATGGCGGGCGCATCCTGGTCGATCCGGATCTCGCTTCCTATGCGCTGACCGATATCATCCGTCATGAGGGCGGCGAAGTCGTCGAGGGCAATGATCCCGCCAAGCTGCCGCGCGCCTGCAAGAATGCCGCCGAGATCAACGGATCGGCGGCCGCCCATCTGCAGGATGGCGCCGCCATGGTGGAGTTTCTCTACTGGCTGGAAACCAGCAAGCCGGGCACGGTGACGGAGATTGCCGCCGCCGAGCGTCTGGAGGCCTGCCGCGCCCGCGTCGGCCAGAGCATGCAGAACCCGCTGAAGGACATTTCCTTCGATACGATCTCGGGCGCCGGCGAGCATGCGGCGATCATGCATTACCGCGTGACGACGGCTAGCGACCAGATGATTCAGGCCGGCGAGCTTTTCCTGATCGATTCAGGCGCTCAGTACATCAATGGCACGACGGATATCACCCGCACGGTCGGCATTGGTGCTGTCTCGGAAGAAAAGAAGCGTCTCTTCACGCTGGTGCTGAAGGGAATGATCGCCATCAGCACGGCGCGCTTCCCCAAGGGCACGCGCGGCTGCGATCTCGATCCGCTGGCGCGCATTGCGCTGTGGAAGGCGGGCGTCGATTTCGCCCATGGCACCGGCCATGGCGTTGGCTCCTATCTCTCGGTGCACGAGGGGCCGCAGCGCATTGCCCGGCTCGCCCTACAGGAGTTGTTGCCCGGTATGATCCTGTCGAACGAGCCCGGCTATTATCGCCCTGGCCATTTCGGCATCCGCATCGAGAACCTGATCTACATTCGCGATCCGGAGGAGATCGAAGGCGGCGATATGCCGATGCTCGGCTTCGAAACGCTGACCTTCTGCCCGATCGATCGCAGCCTGGTCCTCGTGGAACTGCTGACGCACGAAGAGCTGCATTGGCTGAACGAGTATCATGTGAAGACGCGCGAAGCGCTGATGCCCCTCATCCATGATGCGGACATTCGGGCCTGGCTGGAGAATGCGACGCTGGAACTCAGCCACTGACAATCTATGCCATCCCGCTTTCGCTTGAGAGCGGGATGGCCTTGCGATGGCTTAGGCGCCGATCGAATGTCGCCACGCCATCACGACGATCCATCCCGCGACCAGCATGTAGGTCGAGGGGTAGCGCAGGCCGACGAGAAGCGCGGCAAGCAGCCCCACCTTGGTATCCCATCCTCCGATGAAGAAGGCCGGCGCGACGAGCGTCGTCAGGACCGCTGCGGGTACGGCATTCAGCGCGGCTTCGACGCGCGGCGGAATGCGGGTCATTTTGACGATAAGGATATAGCCGCCGATGCGCGTGAGGAAGGTCATGATGGCGGCGGCCAGAATCAGCAGGACCATATTCGCGTTGAAATCGAACATGCTCAGACCTCGTGGTTTTCGCGAGCGAGATCGGGCTTGCGATTCGCCTTCACCGGCGGCAAGAACGCGGCGACGGCGACGCCTACCAGGGCGCCGATACTCACATGCCAGGGCGAGCCGATGTAGCGGTGGGCGATGGCCGATGCGGCGGCACTCGCCACCACCACCGGCAGGAAATTGTCACGTTTGCGGAAGCCGATGACAATGCCGAGGAAATAGATCGGCAGCAGGATATCGAGACCGATCGACCTGGGATCGCCGATAAGGCTGCCGAGCAAGCCACCGGCAAAGCTTGCCAGCACCCAGGGAATGTAGATCATCGTCGCGGAGCCGATATACCACGCGAAGGTTACGGGCTTGCCGCTTTCGTCGCGCTTGATCGTTTCGGCAAATTGCGGATCGACCAGGAAGAAGAAGGTGAGGAATTTTTCGACCAGCGAGAAGCTCCTGATATAGCGGGCGATCGCCGCCGAGTAGAGTACGTGGCGGAAATTGACTGCCAGGATCGACAACACGATCAGCCAAGCCTGGACGTTGTGACCAAAGAGATCGAGACCCACCATCTGGCTGGCGCCGGCATAGACCGTGCTGCTCATCAGCGTCAATTCGCCGACCGACATGCCCTGGTCGCGCGCCAAGGCACCGAACAAGGCGCCGAAAGGTGCCGTTGCGAGGCCGACGGGGATGCCGCCCTTCAACCCGTCAATAAAATCCGCGCGACCCATCGTCCGCTCTGTCCTTCATGGAAAATCCGGTGCCTGGGCCCAGATGCTGTGTTTGCAGTTCCGGCACACAGATCGAGCGCGACTTACAACCGTGATCGCCGCTTGCGCATCTGCGCCCAAGCGCTGTTCAATGGCGGGAGCTGTAAGCCGCGCGCCAGGAGGCGGCAATTGAATTTACTTGATGGATCAATTGATTTCCTTGAAGCAGCCCCCAAGACTGCTCGCAAATCGGGAGATACGGAACATGCAGAAGATCACCTTCACCAAGGAAGAAAAGGCAGCGATCGTCGCGCGCATTCAGCGCTATTTCTCTGAAGAACTCGACCAGTCGATCGGCACATTGCCCACGGAATTCCTGCTGGATTTCTTTACCGCCGAGATCGGCCCCTATTACTACAATCAGGGTCTGCGCGACGCTCACGCCGCTCTGATGAGCAAGATGGAGGATTTCGGCGAGGCGATCTATTTGCTGGAGAAGGAGCCGCCCAAGGGCTGATCCGGCTTCATTTCTTCGGTTGAAACGTGTGCTCCAGGGCCGGGAAGCTGCGGGCTTTGACTTCGTCAGCATAGGCTTCCACAGCCTTCGAGATCGCCGGCGCCAATTCGGTAAAATGCTTGACGAAACGCGGCTTGAAATCGTTGAAGAGGCCAAGCATGTCATCGGAGACGAGGATTTGCCCGTCGCAGGCGGCCGACGCGCCGATGCCGATGGTGGGGATGGAGACTGCAGCGGTGATTTCGCGGGCGAGGGGTTCGATCGTGCCTTCGACAACCATCGCGAAAGCACCGGCCTCGGCAATCGCCCTGGCGTCGCGCCGGATCTTGTCTGCTTCCTTCTCGGAGCGGCCAAGCGAGCGGTAGCCGCCGGTGGTGTTCACGAGCTGCGGCATGAGACCGATATGGCCGAAGACAGGCACGCCGCGGGCTGTGAGGAAGGATACGGTCTCGGCCATTTCCTCGCCACCCTCGAGCTTCACGCCGTCGCAGCCGGTTTCCTTCAGGATGCGCGCGGCATTGCGAAAGGCCTGTTCCTTCGATTCCTGATAGGCGCCAAAGGGAAGGTCGACGATGACGCAGGCATGCTTGACACCACGCATGACGGCCTGGCCATGGGCAATCATCATTTCCATCGTGACGCCGACTGTGGTCTCCATGCCGTAGAGCACCATGCCGAGGGAATCGCCGACCAGCAGCAGGTCGCAGTGTGGATCAAGCAGGCGGGCGATGGGCGTCGTATAGGCGGTCAGGCTGACGATCGGGCGCGTGCCCTTCATCGCCTCGATGGCTGCCGGTGTGATGCGTTTGATCTGTCCTACGGTGCTCATCTCATGCAGCCTTTTCGCCGGCAGTCTGCTTGCGGCCGATCACGCGGTTGTCGAGCAGGCGGGTGGAGCCGATGCGCACGAACAGGGCGATGAGCACAGGCTGGCCCTGAAGCTTCGTCAGTTGCTCCAGCGTGTCGGGATCGCGAACGGCGGCGACTTCAGCGGTTGCGAGCGGCTCGCTTTCGATGAAAGTTCGTAATGCCTCCTCGAATGCAGAGGGATCATCGGTACCGAGATCATAGAGCCTTTCGGCTTCCGCCAGTGCCTGTGGGACGATAGCCGCCGCTGCCCGCTCCTCCTTCGAGAGGTACACGTTGCGGGAGGACAGAGCGAGCCCGTCCACATCACGGACTGTTGGCACCGGCACGACCCGAACGGGCTGGGCGAGATCCTCCACCATACGGCGGATGATCGCCACCTGTTGATAGTCCTTTTCGCCGAAATAAGCGCTGCCCGGCTGGACGATATTGAAGAGCTTGGTGACGACCGTGGCGACACCGGCGAAATGGCCAGGGCGCACTGCGCCCTCCAATTCGGCACCAAGTTTCGGCACGTCGACGACCGTTTCCATCGGGCGGGGATACATATCGCTGACGCCAGGCGCAAAGAGGAAATCGACGCCACCGTCTCGCAGCATGGCGCTGTCGCGCTCAAGATCGCGCGGATATTTCGCCAGATCCTCATTAGCGCCGAATTGCAGCGGATTGACGAAAATGGAGGTGACGACAATGTCGTTCTCGGCTTTTGCGCGGGAAACGAGTTCCATATGCCCGGCATGCAGATAGCCCATGGTCGGCACCAGGCCGATTCTACGGCCGGCCTTGCGATGCTGGCCGAGCTTCTCGCGCAGTGCCGCTATCGTGTTGATGACGTCCATCGTGGCACTCCTCCCGAGGCAGCGCCGCCCCATGCCGCCCATTTCCATCCCGTAATTTGGCGGCCCTTCTAACGTGTGCAGTGCAAAAAAGCAATTCAAGGGAACGAGCGCTTCGCGTCTTGCCTGCGTTGCTCGTCGCTCCCGGCGCCGGCAAGGCCGGTCCCGTGGCAGATTCTGCGGGGGGCGGGAAATATATGAGTTCTTGTACTCCAAAATAATATCGCTCTCCCAAGCGATGCCTGGGAGAGCGACGGTGATACTGCTGGCTTATTTTGGGCTTACACCGATCGGGTCAATCCGCCATCGACCTTGAGGTTCTGGCCGGTGATGTAGCCAGCCCCATCGGAGGCGAGGAAGGCGACGGTGGCGGCGATTTCGGCGCTGGTGCCGTAGCGCTGCATCGGCACGCTGTCGCGGCGCTCTTCGGTGGCGGGCAGGCTGTCGATCCAGCCGGGCAGCACGTTGTTCATTCGCACATTATCGGCGGCATAGGTGTCGGCGAATATCTTGGTGTAAGAAGCAAGGCCTGCGCGGAATACGGCCGAGGTCGGGAACATCGCGGAGGGTTCGAACGTCCAGGCTGTGGAGATGTTGACGATCGCGCCGGACTTCTGCTTCTGCATGATGGGGGCGACGAGCCGGACCGAGCGGATGACGTTCATCAGATAGACGTCGAGGCCGGTGTGCCATTGTTCATCGGTGATATCGAGGATCTGAGCGCGCGGGCCGTGGCCGGCGCTGTTGACGAGCACATCGACCCGTCCCCACTTTGCCATCGTCGCATCGACCAGGCGCTTGAGGTCGTCATTGGACTGGTTGGAGCCGGTGATACCGATGCCGCCGAGTTCTTCTGCAAGAGCCTCGCCCTTTCCGGAGGACGAGAGGATAGCCACCTTGAACCCGTCGGCGGCAAGACGCCTGGCGCTCTCGGCGCCCATGCCGCTGCCGCCCGCAGTGATGATCGCGACTTTTTCTATTGACATATTCGTCTCCTCTTTGGTCTTGCCCGGATGGGCTGATTGCTTCAGACTTGCCGATGAAATATCATCTTCCTCGCGCGAGGGCGAAGCAGTTGCACTCTTATTTGCCAGTAGAAAAACTATTGCATGAACGGCTCACTCGGTAAACTTCCTTCTCTGAACGGCCTGAAGGCATTCGAGGTGGCGGCGCGTCATCTGAGCTTCAGGGTGGCGGCCGAGGAACTTGGAGTTACCCAGGGTGCGGTAGCGCAGCAGGTGCGCGGGCTGGAGGCCGAACTTGGCGTAAAGCTTTTCGAACGGATGCCGCGAAGCCTGGTTCTGACCGGCGAGGGGCGCGGCTATATCGCCGATATCAGGCGCGCCTTTGAAATCATCGCCCAGGCGACTGGTGATCTCCGGCCGCAACCGGTCAGGCTCACCATCAGCACCACGCCGACATTCGCATCGAAATGGCTGATCCCGCGCCTGCCGGATTTTACGAGCCGTCATCCCGATCTCGATCTTCATATCCTCGCCACCGAGCGCATGTCGGGGTTTCAGGCGGATGGAGTGGATCTTGCGGTTCGCTATGGGCGTCCGCCCTTCGGGCCGGGCTTGGCGACCGAACTGCTGTTCGAACAGGAAATTATTGCGGTTTGCAGCCCCGTGTTGCTGCGCGACCGAGAGCCGCCGAAGACCTCTGAGGAGCTTGCAGGCTATGCGCTCCTTCACGACGCCCATAATTCCTGGCCCGAATTCATCGATACCCATTTCGGAGGGGCGGCGCAGCCCTCCTATAAGGGTATCAGCTTCAACCAGACATCGCATGCGATAGAGGCTGCCATTGCCGGGCAGGGCATAGTTCTCGCCAACCGGGATTTCGTCGCACGGGATATGAAGGAAGGGCGCTTGATGCAGGTCGTTGAGGGTACGCTCAGCGGCTCTGCCGACTTCTATCTCGTCTGGCCGCGCTATCGCAAATCCCCGGCAATCGAGACCGTGATCGCCTGGATGAGCGAAGAGGCGAGGAGGAAATAGCGGTGCAGGCCTGCCCAGGTCGGCACTGCTGGTCCCAGAGCGAGCTTGCAGCCAAGTTCGATGTCTTCAGACAGACTGCAAACGCCGTCGATAGCGAGCGCTATCATCCCAGCCTGCCGCTTGCCTTCGTCATCGCCAGGGTTTTTCCCCTGCAGATCGAGGAGATCTTCGAAGAGTGAGGCCGCTACCTAATGACGAATGGCACTTGTCATCCTCTTCCGGAATCTTCCCTTTGGGATTAGCGCTTTTCTCAATCTTTTGCTGTTAGCTGGCTGCATGGCAAAGATCGTGGCATTGGCGGCATATTTCTATCAGGCAGCGGTGGCCTTCGGGCTGCTGATTGCGGTGGCGCATCTGCTTAAGCCTGCAGATTATGCTGCTTATTCACTCTTCATCACCATCAGCCAGTTTGCCGCGATCTTCTGCTTCGAGTGGGTCCGCTTCGCCTGCAGCCGCTTCTATCCAGGATCGACACCGGGAAGCGAAGCGCTTGAGCGGAAGGCTCTGGGCGTCGAGTTCGCGGCATGCGCGGCGATCTGCCTGATCGCAGCATCCACATCGATCTTCTTTTCGGTTCCCGGCGACATTGCTGTCTTCGGTGGTCTGGTAGCGATCCTGCAAGGTGGCAGCGACCTGCATCTGACCATGCTGCGCTTCCGGCAGGAGTTTCGCGTCTTTTCCCGCCTGCAGGGATCGCGAGCCACCATTCTGGCGGTTGGCACACTCGCCGGTGCAATTGTGGCTCCAACCTTTGCTTCAACGGTCGCTGGCCTGTTGGCGGGCTATGTCACCTATGGTTTCTGGGCCGCATTTCTGACCCGCAACAGCCTGCGCGAAGCAGCAAGCTTCGAGCCTGTGTTGGTTCGCAAGCATTTCGTCTATGGCAGCGTCGCGGCCAGTGCGTCGGTCATGGGTATGCTGGCGCCGCTCGGATTGAAGTCCATCCTGACAGCCACGTTGGGAGCAAGTGGAGCAGCCGGCGGGCTGCTGGCGCTCGATCTGCTGCAACGGCCGTTCGTGCTGATCGTTTCCGCCCTGCAGGCCATTCAGTATCCGGATGTGGTGGCGGCCTATGATCGTGAGGGGCCGACACCGGCTTTCAGGAAGCAACTCGGGGATTATTATTCGCTTCTGACCGGCCTTACGCTGATGACGGCGGCCGGTATCTTTGCATTGCTGCAGCCTGTGGGGCAGTGGGTCATTTCCGCAGGCCTACGCACTGAATTTCTAGCCGCGGCGCCTTTCGTCATCGGGCTCGCCACATGCCGCGCGCTGACATCCAATATGCTGCCGACGCCTGCGCATCTACGGCATCGGTTGCTGGCAATTTTCCTGCTTGCGCTGCTCGATTGTGTGCTGTTGAACGCCGGCACCCTGGCGGGCGGCTATCTCGGTTCCTTCGGCGATGCGGAATTGATGGCGGGCGGCATGATCGGTGCGCTGATCGCGATGGCGATCGGGGTGAAGGTGCTGGTGTCACTGCCGTTCGATTTCGTTTGGCAGCCGGTCTTGCTCGCAGCCATTGGTCTCGCTGTGCCGGTGCTTGCGACGGCTGGCTTCCACTATTCGCTGTGGCTATCGGTGTCGGTCGGGGTGTTTGGCGGCGCGCTTTTCTGCCTGCTCGGCCTCTACAGCTACTTCGTGACGATGTTCCGGCGGCAAGTCCGGCCCTAGAGTTTCCTAGAGAGCCTCCAGCATGGCCAGTACACGGTCAGCGCTGCCATCCCAGGAAAAGCGGGTGACATTCTCACGGCCGCGCCGACGCAGATCGTCGCGCAGGGCTTCGTCCGTTGCGATCCGCTGCATGGCAACGACAAGCTCGTCCTGTCGCGTGGGGTCGAAGTAGAGGGCCGCATCACCGGAGGCTTCGCGAACGGCGGGGATATCGGCCGCGAGCACCGGGCAGCCCTGCGTCATGGCTTCCAGCGGCGGGATGCCGAAACCTTCATAGAGGCTTGGAAAGACGAAGGCTGTGGCATGGCGTTCCAGCGCTGCGATCTCCGCGTCCGTCAATCGGCCGGGAAAGAGCAAACGATCGTTCGACTGCGGGCCATCCGACTTGAACACGCTTGGGGCGGTGCCGCCGACCACCACGAGTTTCTGGCTGATATCGCCGAGCGCCTCGAAGGCGCGGATTGCGAAGTCGAGATTCTTGTTCGGCTTCATCGTGCCGACGAGCAGGAAGAAGCCATTCGTCTTCAGTCCGAGCCGCTCGATGATGGTTTCATCGGGCTCGATGGCGGCGAAATGATCGACGGCGTTATAGACGACCTCGATGCCAGCAGCGGATACGCGGAAGACGGAGGCGAGCTCCTGGCGCGAGAACTCGGAGACGGTGCCGATCTTGGCGGTGCGGGTGAGCACGGCGCCGAGCGCGCCATGCAGAAGGCGGTAGCTGCGCTTGAAGGATTGCGGGTGGCGGAAGATGGTGACGTCATGGATGACGACCATCTGGCGGCGATGCAGGAGCGGCCCGCTGCCGCCGAAACCTATCAGCCTGTCCCCGCGCGAGCGTGAAAGCAGTGCCGTCTGCTCCCAGACATGGCCTGGGCCGGAGCCGAAGCTGTCGATCTTTATCGTGGAAAGTTCGAGATCGACGGGCGTATTGTTGGGCACGGCCAGCCGCCAGCTTGCGCCCTTCAATGCAGCGGGCACGGCGCCGGCGGCGATCTTGCGGTCGAGCGCCAGCGTCAGCTCGCGGGCAAAGCGCTGCACGCCGGAGAGTGGCTGGCCGAGGAAACGCCCGTTGATGGTGATCGATTGCACGCGATAGGTCCCGAAATCTTATTGATCGGGAACAGCTTGCACGATTTTCCTTAGGGAAGGTTTAGCTCTGCGTGCTTGATTTCAGGCGAACGCGTCCGTGCTGCTGACAATCGCCACGCCACGCGTCCGCATTTCGTCGATAGCGGCTTTGACGCCAACCGGGTCGATGCCGCGGCTTGCATCCTCGATGAAACGGATTTTGACGCCGGGTAGCATCTCGACTGCGTCGAGCGCCGAGAACTTCACGCAATAATCCGTTGCCAGACCGCAGAGATCGAGCTCGGTGACGCCTTTAGCGCGCAGATGTGCGGCAAGGCCGGTCAGCGCCGCCTGATCGTTGTCGCGGAAGGCCGAATAGCTGTCGACGGCCGGGTTCTGGCCCTTCTGCTGGATGAAATCGATGCGATCGGCATGAAGAGCGGGATGGAACTCCGCGTCTTCGGTATCCTGGACGCAATGGTCCGGCCACATCATCTGCGGCTTGCCCGAGAGCATGCCCATCTCGAAAGGCTTCTTGCCGTGATGGGCCGAGGCGAAGCTGCCGTGACCAGCCGGATGCCAGTCCTGCGATGCCACGATCAGGTCGTATCCGCCGCTGTCGATCAGCCTGTTGGCAACGGGCACTATCTCATCGCCTTCAGGTACCGGAAGATTGCCGCCGGGGCAGAAGCCGTTCTGGATGTCGATGAGCAGCAGTGCTTTCATGAGGCCTGTCCTTCCGTCCTTGTTGCACTGCACGATGCCAAGTGACGGGCTTCGGATCAAGCCTTTTGCGCCCCGCCGATCAAGGCGGCGAGGCGCGATGGTTTGCAAAGGCTTACGCGACGGGCTTGTGGCCCTTGAGGCCATAGTAGGCGATGTAGACGTAGCAGATGATCGGCATCAGGAAGGCGAGGTGGATGCCGATGGTGTCGGCAAGGCCGCCTTGGATCATCGGCAGGATGGCGCCGCCGACAATGGCCAGGCACAGGATGCCCGAGCCCTGGCTCGTATATTTGCCGAGACCATGCAGCGCCAGGCTGAAGATCGTCGGGAACATGATGGAGTTGAACAGGCCGATCGCCAGTACGGACCACATGGCAACGTGGCCTGTCGTCAGCACGGTGACCGCGAGCAGGATGATGACCACGGCGGCATTGAAGGCGAGCGCCTTGCCATCGTCTACATGACGCATGATTAGTGCCCCGACGAAACGGCCGATCATGGCGCCGCCCCAAAAATAGGAGACATAATGAGCGGCGTCCGCCTCGGAGAGGTGGGCAATATCCGGCTGGCTCAGGAAGTTGACGAGGAAGCTACCGACGCTGACTTCGGCGCCGACATAAAGGAAAATGCCGACAGCGCCGAGCACGAGATGGCGATATTGCCAGGCAGAACCGCCGCCGCGCATCGGCTCGACGGTTTCCTCATCTTCGACTTCAGGCAGCTTCAGCGCTGCAAAGACGGCAGCCAGCACCAGGAAGGCTGCGGCAAGGAGCAGGTAGGGGAATTTCACTGCACTTGCTTCCGCGACCCGTATCGCGTCGAGCTGTTCCGGCGTGGCGTTGGTGGCGGCAACGGTTGCCGCCGACAGGATCAGCATGGCACCGAAGAGCGGTGCGATCGTCGTGCCGAGCGAATTGAAAGCCTGTGTCAGGTTCAGGCGGCTTGCGGCGGTATCAGGCGGTCCCAATACGGTGACATAGGGATTGGCGGCGACCTGGAGGATCGTGATGCCGGTGGCAAGCACGAAGAGGGCGCCGAGGAAGAGTGCATAGACGCGATAGCTGGCGGCCGGGATGAAGAGCGCGCAGCCGACTGCTGCAATGGTAAGGCCGACGACAATGCCCCACTTATAGGTGATGCGCTTCACAAGCGCTCCAGCCGGCAGTGATACGATGAAGTACGCACCGAAGAAGCAGAGCTGGATGAGCATCGATTGAGTGTAGTTGAGCTGAAAGACGCTCTTCAGGTGCGGCACCAGAATGTCGTTCAGGCAAGTGATGAAGCCCCACATGAAAAAGAGTGAGGTGAGTGCGATAAGCGCGAATTGGTAATTGCCCTGGCCTTGGCGTGCGGATGCACGCGCGCTGGTGGACGCAGAGCTTGTTGCTGAGCCAGCCACTTTTTTATCCTCGGTTCTAGTTTTACCAGGCTTCGATGTTCGACCCGGGCGGTGAGCCCGAACGGGCCGAAAGACAGGCTGGTAGCGGCTTGCCGAGATATCGCGGAAGGTGCGGAATCCCGAAGCCACTAAGGTCGATATAATCGATTAGGCCTATATTGGTAGCATGCTAGCGATGCGGATTTTGCAGGGCAGGGTTGTTGGAACCGGGATGCGCTTGCGGCAAAAGCCGGATCGCGTTGCAAACGTCTTTTTGAAGTCTAGCAGAGAATTTTGTCTGCCGCCCGATAAACTATTTTGATGCAGGATTTACGATGGATATGGCCGCGCCGGGCTATCGCGCGACCGAAAGACAAGGACATTCTCCGGACTGATGAGAAGGGCGACCGCCCACCGATCTCCCAAGCCGAACGGCGGCATTTGCCCGGATCAATCGAAAGCCAATCCCTCTTCTTCGATAGACTTCCGCACGGCGTCACGCTGTCTCATGTGGGTGTACCAGGCTTCGAGATTGCGCAGCCCATCGAAGTGGATGTCGGCCTTGTAGTAGGACTTGAGCCACGCCGCCTGGCCCCAGCCGGTGAGTGCGAACAGATAGGCATCGGCAACCGTGAACCTGTCACCCATCAGGAAGGGGCGGTCGGCGAGATGCTCGTTGATCCATTGATATCGCTTTTCGAGTTTCGGTCTTGCCGTGTCGACATAGTTTCCCGCCAGCCGCGCATAGAGGAGCGGAATGAAGCCCTTGTGGATCTCCGTCGACAGGAAGCCCAGCATTTCCTGCAGCTTGTAGCGCTCCATCGTGCCGGCGGCAGCGGCCAGCCCGGATTCGGGCTTTAAATCTGCCAGATATTGAACGATGGCCGGCCCCTCCCGTAGGAGATTTCCATCGGCGAGTTCGAGAAGGGGGACATAGCCGTGCGGGTTGATGTCGTAGAAATTAAGTCCCGTCTCGGTCTGGTGGCTGGTGTGATCGACCTTGATCAGCTCCACCTCCAGGCCGAGTTCGTTGATGACGATATGGGGCGAGAGCGAGCAGCTTGCGGGCAGATAGTACAATTTCATGAGGGAACTCCATGGTGTTTCCGATGCCAGCTTCCGCTTGGAAAGACGGCTGCTGATCCATGTATTCTCTCTGGTATGGAATAGTAAGAACGGAAAAGTTTGACATCTAGGTACAAAAATTATACCGCCTTGCATATGAGGTACATCCGATGAAAAAGACCGTGACAGGCTGCTCCGTCGAAGAGGCGATGCATTTGCTGGGAGGCCGCTGGCGGCTGCTGATCGTCTCCTATCTGGTCGATGGTCCACAACGCTTCAACGAGTTACGGCGACTGATGCCGGGCATCTCGCAGAGAATGCTGACTTTGGACCTGCGTGCGCTGGAGGAGGCGGGTCTTATCAACCGCACGGTCTATCCCACGGTTCCTGTGAAGGTCGAGTATTCGCTCACGGAGGACGGGTGCCGTCTGGAGAAGGTGGTGGCGGTGGTCAAGGAGTTTGGGCTGTGGCTGAAGGATCGGGATGCGGCTTGAGTTTGGCTTTTCGCTTTGAGGGAGCGCATGGGAACAGGGAAGATATCGTGAGTTCCGAGTTTTTAACGGCGATGGACTACACGCTATATTTGGTATCGGCCCTGTAGGTAAACTCAATCAAAAATATACGCTCGCATCGATTGCATCCGGCGACAAATATAATATTGTTTTGTTGGGGATCGAATTTGGGAGCTAGTATGTCGTTCAAGGAACAAGTTGCGGAACTATCGAAGCGCGCGATTTCTGCGCAGAATATCGCTCTTACTGAAGAAGCGACAAAGAACGCTCTTGTTATGCCATTTCTGCGCACGCTTGGCTTTGATGTTTTTGATCCAACACAAATTGTGCCGGAATTTATAGCTGATGTTGGTTTGAAAAAGGGAGAGAAGGTCGATTATGCTGTAAAGATAAATGACCGGATTGAATTCATTCTGGAAGCGAAGGCTGTTAGTGCGAATCTTTCGCAGGCCCAATACAGCCAGCTTTATCGGTATTTTTCGACGACCGATTGCTCAATTGCGATCCTCACGAATGGCATACAAATCTGGTTTTTTACCGATCTTGATGCGCCCAACAAACTTGATAGCAATCCGTTCTTTAAATTCGATCTTTTCGACTACGACGATAACGATCTGAAGGAACTCGAAAAATTTCACAAAGAAAAATTTTCGATTGAAGACATTAAAAGCTCGGCCAGTATTCTCAAACGGATGAAGGCGACGATTAGCTGCATAGAAGCACAATTCAACGATCCTGATGACGAGTTCGTTCGGCTCATTTCAAAGGAAATACATGACGGCAAGCTCACTGCAACCGTCGTTGCTGAATTCAAGCCGATTATCAAACGGGCGTTCGAAGATCTCGTTCGTCAGAAAATCCAAAAGAAATTAAGTGCTGCATTCAACGAGAATGTGAATATTCCGACGATAAAGGACGTAGATTCGGTCACTCAAATCAATGACGAAGGCGACGGTATCGAGACAACCCAAGAGGAAATTGACGGATTTAATATTGTCAGAGCAATCGGAGCAGAACTGGCGGATGTCTCGCGAATTGTCATGCGTGATCAAAAATCCTATTGCGGCATCAATTTCGACGACAACAATCGTAAACCGATTGTCAGACTACATTTTAATTCCAAAACCAAATTTCTCACGATCTTCGATGCTGAGAAAGTTGGATCTCGGTTTGATATTACGCAAACTGCAGATATCTTTAAGGCCAAAGCGCAAATACACGCTGTAATCCAGTCGTACGTTGCTTCTTGATTCACACCCTCTCCACAAACCCATCCAGCACTCTTTTCTGCCCCGCCCGATCGAACTCGATTGTCAGCTTGTTGCCTTCGATCCCTGACACATTGCCGTTGCCGAACTTGATGTGGAAGACACGGTCGCCGACCATGAACTTCGAAGGTTCGGCGGAGGTGGATTTGGCCACCAGTTCGCCGTCGATGGTGCGGGTCTTCGGGCCGCTTTCGCCATAGCCGATGCGTTCGACGGCGTGGCCGGAGCGAGAGCCCCAGTTGTCGCGGGTGGCGTCGGTCTTGTTGGCCTGGGCGCGTTTCCAGCCTGGGGTCGAGTAGGAGTTGGCGAAGGGTTCGGCCTTGTCGAAGCGCGACTGGCCGTAGCCGCCACGGCCGTAACCGCCGTAGGATTGCTCGACTTCGGCGACTTCGACATGGGTGATCGGCAGTTCGTCCAGGAAGCGGGAAGGGATGGTCGACTGCCATAGGCCGTGGATGCGGCGGTTGGAGACGAACCAGATGTGGCAGCGGCGCTTGGCGCGGGTGAGGCCGACATAGGCGAGGCGTCGCTCTTCCTCCAGACCGGCGCGGCCGCTTTCGTCCAGCGAGCGCTGGTGCGGGAAAAGGCCTTCTTCCCAGCCGGGTAGGAAAACGGTTTCGAATTCCAGGCCCTTGGCTGAGTGCAGCGTCATGATCGAGACGGCATCGAGATTTTCGTTCTGCTCGACATCCATGACCAGCGCGACATGCTCCAGGAACCCGCGCATGGATTCGAAGCTGTCCATCGAGCGGATGAGTTCCTTCAGGTTTTCCAGCCGTCCGGGCGCTTCCGCCGATTTGTCGTTTTTCCACATGTCCGTATAGCCGGACTCTTCGAGGATCTGCTCGGCAAGGTCGGTATGCGGGGTATTTTCGAGCAGGCCCTGCCAGCGGCGGAAGGACTGCACGACGTCGAATAGCGCCTTGCGCGGCTTCGGCTTCATCTCGTCGGTCTCGATGATGTCGGCTGCTGCCGCCAGCATCGGGATGTTGCGAGCGCGGGCATAATCATGCAGTGCGCGTATGGTGGTGTCGCCAAGGCCGCGCTTCGGCGTGTTGACGATGCGCTCGAAGGCGAGGTCGTCGGCCGGCTGGCAGACCAGGCGGAAATAGGCCATGGCGTCGCGGATTTCGAGACGCTCATAGAAGCGGGGGCCGCCGACGACGCGGTAGTTGAGGCCGAGCGTGACGAAACGATCTTCGAATTCACGCATCTGGAAGGAGGCGCGCACCAGGATCGCCATATCGTTCAGTTTGTGCTGATTGCGCTGAAGCTGCTCGATCTCTTCGCCGATGGCGCGGGCTTCTTCCTCGGAATCCCAGGAGGCGTGCACCTGCACCTTGATATCTTCGGGATCGGAACGGTCGGTAAACAGCGTCTTGCCGAGCCGGCCTTCATTATGGGAAATCAGATGTGCCGCAGCGCCGAGAATATGCTCGGTGGAGCGATAGTTGCGCTCGAGCTTGATCACCTTGGCGCCGGGAAAATCCTTCTCGAAGCGAAGGATATTGTCCACTTCCGCACCGCGCCAGCCATAGATCGACTGGTCGTCATCACCCACGCAGCAGACATTCTGCAACTCGCCCTTCGGCCGCTGCGCCAGGAGACGCAGCCACATATATTGCGCCGTGTTGGTATCCTGATACTCGTCGACGAGGATATAGCGGAAGCGTTGGTGATAATCCTTCAGCACATCCGGATTCTGCCGGAACATGTTGATCGGATGCAGCAAAAGGTCGCCGAAGTCACAAGCATTCAGCGTCTTCAGGCGGTTCTGGTAGGCGGCGTAGAGTTCGCGGCCCTTACCATCGGCAAAGGCGCGGGCATCGCCCTCCGGAATCTCGGCCGGGCTGAGGCCTTTGTTCTTCCAGGTGTCGATCATGCCGGCGAATTGCTTGGCCGGCCAGCGCTTGTCGTCGATGCCCTCTGCCTGGATCAACTGCTTGATCAGGCGGGTAACGTCGTCGGTATCGAGAATGGTGAAGCTGGAGGTCAGGCCCACAAGTTCGGCATGGCGGCGCAGCAGCTTGACGCCGATCGAGTGGAAGGTGCCGAGCCAGGGCATGCCTTCGACCGCCCCGCCGACGAGCAGGGCGACGCGTTCCTTCATCTCGCGGGCCGCCTTGTTGGTGAAGGTGACCGCGAGGATCTGGCTGGGGAAGGCGCGGTTGGTGGAGAGGATATGGGCGATGCGGGTCGTCAGCACGCGCGTCTTGCCGGTACCTGCACCAGCAAGCACCAGAACGGGGCCGTCGAGCGTTTCCACCGCTTCGGCCTGCTCCGGGTTGAGGCCCGACAGATAGTCCGGCCGGCGATGGCTGTCGCGCGCCGCCATGGCACGGGCCGCAATGCCGCCGCCGATGCTGCCGGTATCCGGCGCAACGCGGCGCGGCGCCAGGTGCTCCGGCTCCTCGTCAAAGAAGGGAATGTCGTCATGTCCGATGGTCATGCGGCCCAATGTAATGATTCTACCCTGAAAGGCAAAAGAAACGGGCCCAAAATAGAACAAAAAGTGCACATTCACAGGGAGAAAGCAGTGAGGGAGACGCTATTTCAGTGTCCGAAAGGCGACGTTGGGCTACGAATGAAACGCCTCGTTGTCCGCGCAAAGATTACAACTTCGTCATAATCGGCAGCAAAGCTTGCTGCATATGTATAAAAAAACGATATTGCAGCAAATCGGGCACAATCGTGCGTTATACCACCGCCGACCCGAACTTGGCCTCAGTAAGTGCGCTTGGCGAAATGAGGCCATATTGAACTGACGACGCGATTTCATCGCCTCTGACACAAAGAGCCGGAGACGTACATGACCGCCTGGAAGCAACTTTCCTTGTGTTTTTTCTTATTGCTGGCAGGTCTTGCCGCCGCCGTGGCTTTTGTGCCGGGCGCAGCCAACCTGTTGCGGGGGGCTGGTGTTCCCGAGGCTGCTGTGGCGGTCCTTGCGCCCGGCAAGAACAACAGTGGCGGGAAGCAGGCGGATGCGGCCAATAACGCAGGGCGGCGTGGGAAGAATGTGCCGTTGGTGGTCACCGAGCCAGTGGTGGGCGCCATCGTCAATGATCGGCTGAGCGCGATCGGCACGGGCGATGCCATCCGTTCCGTGGTCGTCATGCCGCAGGCAGCCGGCACAATCCGGGAAATCCTCATCAAATCCGGCGACCGCGTGACACAGGGGCAGGTGCTGGCGCGCCTCGACGATGATGAGCAGATCATTGCCCGCGGCCAGGCGGAAGTGGCGCTGAAGAGCGCCTCCGAGAAATCCCAGCTTTATCGCAATATCAAATCCAGCGTCTCGCGAATGGATGTTTTCGATGCCGAGATCGTCGAGCAGGGGGCGAAGCTTGCGCTGCAATCGGCGGAGCTGGCGCTGAAGCGCCGCGACGTTGTTGCGCCGATCGACGGCATCGTCGGCATCGTGCCCGTTGTCGTCGGTGATAACGTGACGACGGCCACCAGCATCGTGATGCTGGACGATCGCTCCGAGATCCTGGTGGACTACTGGGTGCCGGAGCGTTTCGCCAACACCGTCAAGGTCGATCAGCCTGTCGAGGCGACATCGGTTGCGCTGCCGGGGCGCGTCTTCACAGGCGCGGTCGAGGCGGTAGACAATCGCGTCGACGGTGCCAGCCGGACCCTGCGTATTCGCGCGCGCATCGACAATGCCGCCGATGAGCTGCGTGCAGGCATGTCCTTCAACGTCGGCATGCGCTTTGCCGGCGATACCTATCCGTCCGTCGATCCGCTTGCCGTGCAATGGGATGGGGAGGGCGCCCATGTCTGGCGCGTTGCCAACGGCAAGTCGTCGAAGGTGCGGGTCAGCATCGTGCAACGCAATCCCGATGCCGTCCTGGTCAAGGGTGATCTTCGCGATGGTGATCCCATCGTCATCGAGGGGCTGCAGCGGGTGACCGAGGGCGGCGACGTGCGTTTTGCGCGCGATCTCGCCCAGGCCACGGAGGTCATCACGCAATGACCGGCCACAATGATGATGTGACCGAAGCCGGCGTGAGCCACGGCAAGCAGTCATTCACGGCAATCTTCGTGCGCCGGCCGATCCTGGCGCTGGTCTTCAATACGCTGCTTGTCGTTGCCGGCCTTGCCGCCTATTTCGGCGTCGAAGTGCGCGAATTGCCTGACGTCGACCGTCCCGTCGTCACGGTCAGAACCATGTTCGACGGCGCGTCACCGCAGACGATCGACCAGGAGCTGACCAAGGTCATCGAAGGTGCGGTTGCACGCGTCAGTGGGTTGAAATCGGTCTCCTCCAGCTCCTCCTTCGGGCAGAGCAGGGTGACGCTGGAGTTTTCCGATGCCACGGATCTTTCCGTCGCGGCCAACGACGTGCGCGATGCGATCGGCCGTATCACCGAGCAATTGCCAGATCAGGCCGATGCACCGCAGATTGTCAAAGCGGATTCGGATTCGCAGCCGATCATGCGCCTTGCCGTCACCTCCAATACGCTGACGATGGATGACCTGACCCAGCTCGTCGACAAGGAGATCACCGACCGGCTGGCTTCGGTAGAAGGCGTTGCCGATGTCGAGCTTTACGGCGATCAGGAGAAGGTCTTCCGCATCGATGTCGATCAGGCAGCGCTGGCCGGGCGAGGCCTGACGATCGGCGATCTGACGACGGCGCTTGCGACTGCGGCCCTCGATGTGCCGGCGGGATCGCTGAAGAGTGCGCGCCAGGATATCGTCGTGCGTGCCACCGCTGCGCTACAGACGCCGGAGGAATTTGCGCGGCTGATTATTAAAGACCGTGTGCGGCTCTCGGATGTCGCCACCGTGACGCTCGGTCCGCGCGACGGGACGACCGCCCTGCGCTCCAACGGCGTGCAGGGTGTTGGCTTGGGTATCATTCGTCAGGCGCAGTCGAATACGCTGAATATTTCCGAGGGCGTAAAGGCCGTCGTTGCACAGCTGGCGAAGACGCTTCCGGAGGGAACGCGCATTGCCATCACCAGTGATGACGCCGTGTTCATTCAGGGGGCGATCCACGAGGTCGTGCTGGCGCTCATCCTGTCGGCTCTGATCGTCACTGTTGTTATCTACCTCTTCCTGCGCGACTGGCGGGCAACGCTGATCCCGGTCGTCACCATGCCGGTGGCGCTGACGGGCACGCTTGCCGCGCTCTACATGGTCGGCTTCTCGATCAACATTCTGACGCTCCTGGCTATCGTGCTCGCCACCGGCCTCGTGGTCGACGACGCCATCGTCGTGCTTGAGAATATCGTGCGCCGAAGGTCCGAGAAGATCGGGCCGCGGGCGGCCGCGGTGCTTGGCACACGCGAAGTGTTCTTCGCCGTCATCGCGACGACTGCGACGCTTGCCGCGGTTTTCATTCCGCTGTCGTTCCTGCCGGGGCAAGTAGGCGGCCTGTTCCGCGAGTTCGGTTTCGTGCTCGCCTTCTCGGTCGGCCTGTCGTCCATCGTCGCATTGACGCTTTGCCCGATGCTTGCCTCGCGGATGCTGACCAAGGAGATGCGCGAGGATCACGGCATGCTTGGCCGTTTCGGCGAACTCTTCGCCAGTGTCTATCGTCGCACGCTGCGGGCCTGTCTCCATGGGCCGCTTGTGGTCATCGTCTTCTGTGCGCTGTTCTCGGCTGCCGCCGTCCTGGCATTCATGAATGTCAAAAGCGAACTGACGCCCACGGAGGATCGGGCCATGGTCATGCTGCGGCTGACAACGCCGCAGGGGGCCGGTCTCGATTATACGAAGGATCAGCTGCAGCGCGTCGAGGAGCGGCTGCAGCCGCTGATGGATAGCGGCGATATCCGCAACATCTATGCAATCTCCGGCATGAACAGCCAGAAGAACAGTGGCTTCATGGTGCTGACGCTGGCGCCGTGGAGCGAACGCCATCGCACGCAGCAGGACATCGTTTCCGACATCAATCGCGCCATGGCCAATGTGCCGGCTCTTCGCGGCAACGTCGTCCAGGCAAACAGCCTGCGCATCCGCGGCGCCGGCAGCGGCGTGCAGATGGCGCTCATCGGCAACAATCACGAGGCGCTGACGGAATCGGCACTGAAGCTGGTGCAGGCGCTTGACGCGACGGGACAGTTCGACACGCCACGGCTCAATAACGAGCCGACGCAGGCTCAGGTCTCGGTCGCTATCGACCGCGAGCGCGCCTCCGATCTCGGGGTCGACATAGCCGGCCTTTCGGTGGCGTTGCAGTCGCTGCTTGAAGGTCGCTCTGTGGTCGATGTCTTCGTGGCGGGTGAATCCTATCCGGTGCTGCTCACCTCGACGATGCGTCCGATCGATGATCCCACGGATCTAGAAAACGTCTTCCTGAAAACGGGCGATGGCAAGATCGTGCCGATGTTGGTGATCGCATCGTTGAAGGAGAATGCCGTTGCGCCGCAGTTGACCCGCGAGCAGCAGCTGGCCTCGGTTGCAATCACCGCCGGCCTCAAGAACGGCATGTCGCTTGGACAAGCCGTGGAAGAGGTAACGCGGATCGCGACGCCGCTATTGCCGCCCGGCGCGCGGCTGATGCCGCTGGCCGAAGCAGCGACGCTGGAGGAGAATTCCAGCGGCATGGCGCTGACCTTCGGCTTTGCCATCGTCATCATCTTCCTCGTGCTGGCTGCGCAGTTTGAAAGCGTGCTGTCGTCGCTGATCATCATGTCCACGGTGCCGCTGGGCCTTGCCTGCGCGGTCTTCGCTCTGGTCATCACAGGTTCCAGCCTCAACATTTACAGCCAGATCGGACTGGTGCTGCTCGTCGGCGTGATGGCGAAGAACGGTATCCTGATTGTCGAATTCGCCAACCAGCTCCGCGACAAGGGCGAGGGTGTGCGCGATGCGATCGAGAAGGCCTGTGCGCTACGTCTGCGCCCCGTCATGATGACCATGATCGCGACCATCCTCGGCGGCGTGCCGCTGGTATTTGCCGAGGGAGCCGGTGCGGAGGCGCGCGTAGCGCTCGGCTGGGTGATCGTCGGCGGGCTAGGTTTTGCGACATTGGTGACGCTCTACATCACGCCTGTCGCCTACCTCCTCATTGCCCGCTTTGCGAAGCCACAGATGCATGAAGAGCAGCGCTTGCATGATGAGATGTCGGATGCCGTACTTCGTTCGAAGCTTGCCAATCTGAGGGCCGCGGAATGAAGGCGGCACGGATGAGTTGCTTTCTCTTCGTCCCACGCTCTCATTTATGGTAAATCATACGTTCCGATTAGCGGTTTATTAAGCGTGTTTGCTAATCATAGCGGCATGTAACCGCTGGAGTTCGGGTGTTGTTTTTGCCTGGCTCCTCGTCCGCCGATACTCTCGGCCCGCGTGCATGAGCGCCCGCGGCAAGGTTCCGATGTCTCCCAGTATTTGTTGCGTATTGTTGCGTCCGGAGTTCGTGTGCCGTGAGTATTTTTTCGACCTTCATCAGGGTCAGTCCCTCTGTGAATACAGCGCTGGAAGTGTTGAAAAACACCCAGGCAAAATTGACCAATGCGGAGCGGCAGATGTCGTCCGGACTGCGGGTGCAGACGGCCAATGACAACGCTACCTACTGGAAAATCTCGGTTTTGACGCATACCGACATCGGCGCGATCTCATCGGTGCAGGATGCACTCGGCCTTGCGGCGTCCACGGTCAATACCGCGTCCACGGGCGTCAGTAGCGCGATCGACGTCGTGACGCAGATCCGGACGAAGCTGGTCAGCGCCTACGAGACGAGCGTCGACCGGACCAAGCTCAACGATGAGATCACGCAGCTCAAGCAGCAGTTGCGCAATGTCGGGGAGTCAGCGACCTTCAACGGTGTCAACTGGACCGTGCTGCAGGATGGCACCGATCCGACGAAGCCGCACCAGGTTCCCGGTTCTCTCATCCGCGGCAGCAATGGAACCGTCTCGATCGGCATGCTGAACTACGAAGGCGTGACGTCGACGAGCGGGACCATCACCTCAAGCGATGCGCGTTACCTGATCGACGATCAGTCGAGTGGCTCAGGCGGATATGGCGTACTGACTTCGACTGCCTTTGCCACCGCCGCCGGTTCTGCCAAGAATTATGTGCTGATCGGCAGCAAGAACGGCAATACGAGCGGCCAGGTCGAAATCTCGCTCGATGCCAATACGACGAAGGGTGCCCTGACCGATATGGTCAACACCGTGACGGGGATGCTGCAGCAGTTGAACACAATCGGCTCCGCCTTCGGTTCTCTCGAATCCCGCATCGGCCTGCAGACGGCGTTCGCCCAGCAGCTCAGCGATTCGCTGACCAGCGGCGTCGGCAAGCTCGTGGACGCCGATATGGAGCAGCAGTCCAGCAAGGTCCTGGCGTTGCAGACGCAGCAGCAGCTCGGACTGCAGTCACTCTCGATCGCCAATGCGAGCTACAATACCGTACTGCAGCTCTTCCAGAATCTCTGATCGTCGACCCCTCGGGATCTCGGGGCGGTGATCGGTGTTCTGAAAAGCCGCACGTTTGCGCTGTGCACAGGGGACAACGGTCTGGAGAAGTTTTCTCTTCATCATATTGCCGCAATGCTTCATATCTGCTGCGGCCATCGAACTGGAGAGCGACGATTCTATGATCAAGAAAATTGCCATGCTTGCCCTAGCGGCGGCCTTTTTGAACGCATGCACGACGACCGACCCCTATACGGGCGAGCAGAAGATGTCCAACACGGCGGGCGGTGCGGCACTCGGTGCGGGCGTCGGCGCTGTGGCCGGCCTTCTCATCGGTCATTCGCCGTCTTCGCGCCGCAATGCAGCGTTGATCGGCGCCGGTGTCGGCGCACTCGCAGGTGCCGGCATCGGCAACTATATGGACCAGCAGGAATCCGAGCTGCGCGCACAGCTGCAGGGTACCGGGGTTTCGGTTACCCGCGCTGGTGACCGCATCATTCTGAACATGCCGTCGGCGATCACCTTCGATATCGACCGGGATGCGATCAAGCCGGAATTCTTCGCGACGCTTAATTCGGTCGCCATCGTTCTGCGCAAGTTCAACCGCACGCTGATCGACGTCAACGGTCATACGGACTCGACCGGCAGCCTGCAGCATAACCAGGATCTGTCCGAACGCCGCGCCGGCTCGGTTGCCTCTTACCTTGGCAGCCAGGGCATCGACCAGCGCCGCATGTCCGCCATTGGCTTCGGTCCGACGCAGCCGGTTGCATCCAACGCGAGCGAAGCTGGACGCGCCCAGAACCGCCGCGTCGAGATCCAGATCGCGCCGATCACGCAGAACGGCTAAGCCTTTCTCAATCAAAAACGGCCGGATCTCGCGATCCGGCCGTTTTTCTTGCGCGCTGTTATCATGCGTGCATGCTTGCGCCCTTGGTGATCTTGTCGACGATCTTTTTGTCGGCCCGGATGGCGATGCCGACGACCTTGGCGTCTTCGGGGGCGAATTCGGAAAAGACGGCGCGATTGGCCGCATCATGACCGGTCGCAAACATTTCCTCAATGAACAGCGAAGAGGTGACGCCGCGTTCCAGCGAGCGGCGATGGATGGTTGCGATGCTGCCTTCGTCGGCCGAGAGGACGATGATCGGCTGGATCGATAATGCGTTGTAGACGTTGCCGGCACGATCGCGATAGGGTTCGCCGATGATTTCCGGATTTTGTCCGGCTATGCCGCTTGTGAGAAATGCGGTCACATTCAGTTTTTGCCAGGATTGAAGGTCGCTTCGCAGGACGATCGCGATTTTGGTATCGAACATCGGTGGTCACTTTCATGCAGTCTGGAAATGGGACGTTGCGCGAGGATGTAGCCGGACAGATCTTCGAGGGTCTTGAACGTTTGTGCGTGACGCCTGAAGCGAACCGCATCCTGTCGGCGCCCGCCTATCCGGGCATCGAACGCATACAGGCGCAATTTCGCGGCGACGCCTTCGATCTCCATCGGCACGACACCTATGCGCTGGGGGTCACCATGCGCGGCGTTCAGACCTTCCGTTATCGTGGCGAGCAGCGCTACAGCCTGCCGGGGCGGGTGATCGTTCTGCATCCGGACGAGCTGCATGACGGCGGGGCGGCAACCGATGACGGCCTCGTCTACCGGATGCTCTATCTGGAGCCTTCCCTGCTGTTTCAGTGTCTGGAGGCGGCACGCATCGGCCTGCCTTTTGTCGACGAGCCTGTGATTGAGGATAATCGCTTTGCCGGCCTGCTGTTGGCAGCGCTTGGTGAACTCGACCGGGAACTCGATGAACTCTTCGTGGACGACTTCGTCTCGCAGCTTGCCGATGGTCTCGTGCAGCATGCGCGCCTGCCGCTGAGGCCGCTGGGCAGCATCGCCTGGGGGCAGGCGAAAGCGGCGCGCGACTATCTGGAAGCGCATGCGACCCGGGGCGTGAGTTCACAGGACCTTGAGCGGATCACCGGCCTCGATCGGTTCGCGCTCGCCCGGCATTTTCGAGCTGCCTTCGCCACCAGTCCGCACCGCTTCCTGCTGATGCGGCGGCTGCAGCAGGCAAAGATCATGATCAGCCAGGGGGAGCCGATTGCCGAAATTGCCGCTGCGACCGGCTTTGCCGACCAAAGCCATCTGACCCGACATTTCAAGAAGGCCTTCGGCATCGCGCCCGGTGCTTGGGGCAACATGGTGCGGGGAGGCGGACAGCGGGGCTGACCAGCTTTCAGTGGTGGCCGAGGAACTGCTTGAGTTCCGGCGTCTGCGGATTGGCGAAGACGTCGCTCGGTGGCCCGATTTCGTGAACTCGCCCCTGATGCATGAAGACCACGCGGGAGCAGACGTCGCGAGCGAATTTCATCTCATGCGTCACCATCAGCAGCGTCATGCCTTCGCTTGCCAGTTCGCGCACAACGGCGAGAACTTCGGCGACCAGCTCCGGGTCGAGCGCCGAGGTGATCTCGTCGCAGAGAAGCGCGATCGGCTGCATGGCGAGTGCTCTGGCAATTGCGACACGCTGTTGCTGGCCGCCGGAGAGTTCGTCCGGATAGGCGTCGAACTTGTGCCCGAGGCCAACGCGATCGAGCATCCGCCGCGCCATGGCCTCCGCTTCTGCCTTGGCGATCTTCTTGACGACCATTTGCGACAGCATGACGTTGCGGCCCGCACTCAAGTGCGGGAAGAGATTGAATTGCTGGAAGATCATGCCGACCTTCAGCCGCAGCGCCTTCAAGTGCAGGTCGTCGGGCAGGAGTTGCGCGCCTGCGACTGAGATCGAGCCGTCATTGATCGTCTCCAGCCCATTGATGCAGCGCAGAAGCGTCGACTTTCCCGAGCCGCTCTTGCCGATAATGGCGATCACCTCGCCGGGTTCGACATCAAGGTTGATGCCTTTCAGAACCTCGTTGGTGCCAAAGCTCTTGCGGACTTCAGTGACCTCGATGAGCGACATTGAGCTTCCTTTCCAGGATCTGGCTGCTTTTCGACAGCGGCCAGCACAGGGCAAAATAGATGAGTGCGACGAAGCCGTAGACGGTGAATGGCTGGAAGGTCGCATTGGTGATGACGGTGCCGGCCTTCGACAACTCTACGAAGCCGATGATCGAGGTGAGGGCGGTGCCCTTGACGACCTGCACGGAGAAACCGACCGTCGGCGGCACGGCGATGCGCAGCGCCTGCGGCAGGATGACGTAGCGCATCTGCTGGATATAGCCCATGCCGAGGCTGGCGGAGGCCTCCCATTGGCCTTTGGCGACCGCCTCGACGCAGCCGCGCCAGATTTCGGTAAGGAAGGCGGCCGACCAGAGGGTCAGTGCAGCGCCCGCAGCGAGCCACGCCGGTACGTCGATGCCGAACAGGCCCAGGCCGAAGAAGGCGAGGAAGAGCTGCATCAGCAGCGGCGTGCCCTGAAACAGCTCAACGAAATACTTGACGGCGATGCGCCCGGCTTTGCGCTTGCCGATGCGCAGGAACAGCAGGGTTGCGCCGACGATGGCGCCGCCGGCAAAGGAGACCAGCGACAGAAGTATCGTCCAGCGCGTGGCCAAAAGCAGGCCGCGGAGAATATCCCATGTGGTGAACTGGATCATCGGCTGGCCCTGCGTGGAAAGATCAATGCGCCGACAGCCGCAAGCGCCTGCCGGAGCAGGATCGCCAGCGCCAGATAGATCGCCGTAGACACGAAATAGGCTTCGAAGGCGCGGAAGGAGCGCGACTGGATGAAGTTTGCCGCGAAGGTCAGATCTTCCGCCGCGATCTGCGAGACGACCGAGGAGCCGAGCATGACGATGACGACCTGTGATGACAGCGCCGGCCAGATGCGCTGCAGGGAGGGCACGAGGACGACATGACGGAAGGTCTCGAATGGCGTCATCGCGAGGCTGGCGCCGGCCTCAAACTGGCCGCGCGGGGTTGCCTGTATGCCGGCGCGGATGATCTCGCAGCTATAGGCGCCGAGATTGATGACCATGGCGAGATTGGCGGCCGTCATCTCGTTCATCTGGACACCGATGCCGGGCAGGCCGAAGAAGATGAAGAACAGCTGGATCAGAAATGGCGTGTTGCGGATCAGCTCGACATAGGTGGCGACAAGAGGTTTGAGCCAGCCTGGGCCGAGCGCACGCACCCAGGCGCAGGCTATGCCGAGAATGATGCCGAGCACGGCGCCGATCAGGGTCAGCTCGAGCGTGACGAGGACACCCTTGATCAGGACCGGGTAATATTCGGCGAGCCAGCCGAAGTCGAAATGATAGCGCATGGGAAGATGCCTCGCTCGGACAGACCGCGCCGCCAGTGGACAGCGCGGTCTGTCGTGCGTTGATCAGAAGCCGGCGGGAAGGTCAGCGCCGAGCCACTTCTGCGAGATCTTGTTCAGCGTTCCATCGGCCTTGGCGGCGGCGATGATCTCATCGACCTTCTTCTGCAGGGCCGGCTCGCTCTTGTTGAGGCCGATATAGCAGGGCGAATTGGTGATGAGGAATTTCATCTCGGGCTTTTTCGGCGGGTTCTTGGC
Source organism: Rhizobium sp. A22-96 (assembly GCF_053521805.1). Taxonomy (NCBI): domain Bacteria; kingdom Pseudomonadati; phylum Pseudomonadota; class Alphaproteobacteria; order Hyphomicrobiales; family Rhizobiaceae; genus Rhizobium; species Rhizobium sp. A22-96. The sequence goes on along the minus strand of NZ_JBNWDQ010000002.1, from coordinate 316,940 downwards.
AAGGATCGCCGCGGCGACGACATTGCCCGTGGCGATCAATTGCACCTGGCCAGAGAGAAAGGCCGAGATGGTGCCGTTATTGTCTTCGTAGCGCTTGATCGTCGCGTCCTGTGGCGCGACCTTCGTCAGCGCCAGATCCTCGATCGCGCCGCGGGTGACGCCGATCGTCTTGCCGGAAAGATCCTCCGGCTTGGCGGCGGCCGTCTCAACCGGGCCGAAGATCCCGTTGAAGAACGGCGCATAGGCGTCGGAGAAATCGATGACCTTTTCACGGTCAGGATTCTTGCCGAGGCTCGAAATCACCAGATCGACCTTGTTCGTCTGCAGATAGGGAATGCGGTTGGCACTGGTGACCGGCACAAGTTCCGTTTTAACGCCAAGCTTTTCGCCGATCAGGTTGGCGATATCGATGTCATAGCCCATCGGCGCCATGTCCGTGCCGACGCTGCCGAATGGCGGGAAGTCCTGCGGAACTGCGACGCGCAGCGTGCCGCGCGATACGATGTCGCTCAAGGCGTCCGCCCTTGCTGCGTGCGGGGCGGAAAGCGATCCCGTCGCGAGTATCGCGATGCCGAGTGCCATGAGCAATTGTCTGCGCTTCATCGAATGTCCTTCCAATCGGGCTATGTAAGCTGGAAGGCAAAAAGCAAGCGCCATGCCAGTCGCCTGTGTGGCGCCGATCTCCACTAACTGTCAGTGCCATCGCGAGAAGGCTTCATCTTCGGCGGGTAGTTTGTGCGGCGTTTGCATAAAATTTACGCATATTCAGCCGTGTCGCTTCTTTGTGCGGGCCTTTTCCAAGCCTTTGAGGCCCGCCCGATCCCAAAGGTGCGAGGGGCAATATGAGGTCGGGAGTACGGGTCATTTTCATGACTGGACACCGCCCTTTCTATGTCCCATAGAACCGTCAAAAGGTTAACGCCTTTCGATGTGCGCGATGGGAGATTCGGATTATGGTTCTGGCTGATGCGAAGGCGGGGATACGTAACGAGGCTGGGATATCAGTCGTTCTCGGTGTCCTGAAACAGGCATTCGGCGAGCGCTTCCAGACCGGCGAAAGCTTTCGCTCGCAACATGCCCATACGACCACCTATATTCCCGCTCAGCTTCCCGATGGTGTCGTTTTCGCTGAAACGAGCGAGGATGTGCAGGCCGTCGTCAAGGCTTGCGCGGAGCACAAGGTGCCGATCATTCCCTTTGGCGCGGGCTCTTCCCTGGAGGGGCAGGTGAATGCGCCACAGGGTGGAATTTCCATCGATTTCAGCCGGATGAATCGCGTGCTGGAAGTCAATGCCGAGGATCTTGACTGCACGGTGGAGCCCGGCGTGACGCGCGAGGATCTCAACACCTATCTTCGCGACACCGGCCTGTTTTTCCCCATCGATCCCGGCGCCAACGCCTCGATCGGTGGCATGGCGTCGACGCGTGCCTCAGGCACCAACGCCGTGCGATACGGCACGATGAAGGACAATGTGCTGGCAGTGACCGTCGTCACTGCAAATGGCGAGGAAATTCGCACCGCGCGCCGCGCCAAGAAATCATCCGCCGGCTATGATCTGACCCGGCTGTTCGTCGGTGCGGAAGGCACGCTCGGCGTGTTGACGTCGGTAACGCTGCGCCTGCAGGGCATTCCCCAGAAGATCGCTGGCGGCGCCTGCGCATTCCCGGATGTGAAGGCGGCCTGTGATGCCGTCATCATGACGATCCAGATGGGCATTCCCGTCGCCCGCATCGAGTTGCTCGATGCCATGCAGATGCGCGCCTGCAACCGTTATTCGGGCCTTACCTACGATGAGAAGCCGACGCTTTTCCTCGAGTTCCATGGCACGGAGGAGACAGTTGCGCTGCAATCTGCGCAGTTTGCCGAGATTGCCGCCGAATGCGGCGGTGGCGAATTCCTTTGGACTGCCAATGCCGAGGAGCGCAACAAGCTCTGGAAGGCGCGCCACGATGCCTATTGGGCATGCCGTGCGCTGGCGCCGGAGCTGACAGCCTTGTCGACGGATGTGTGCGTGCCGATCTCGCGGCTTGCCGAATGCGTTGCCGAGACCCAGGCCGATATCGAGGCGCATGGGCTGCTGGCGCCGATCGTCGGTCATGCCGGTGACGGCAATTTCCACGTGCTTGTGCTGTTCGACGACAAGACGCCCGAAGGGATTGCCACGGTCGAGAATTTCGTTGCGCGCCTGAATGCGCGCGCGCTCGCCATGGACGGCACCTGCACCGGCGAGCATGGTGTCGGACAGGGCAAGATGTCGTTTCTCGAGCAGGAACTCGGCAGCGCCGTCGATCTGATGCGCCAGATCAAGGAGGCGCTCGACCCCGATGCGATTTTCAACCCCGGAAAGATATTCCATCCCCACTGAGAACGGGAGCGTTCCCACGATCCTGCCTTGCTGCCGGTGCGAATGACGCTAGAGCCGGACCATTTTGGGTCGAACCGACCTGAAATCTGAATCCGCCCTAGAATCAAACAGGTAGAGCCCGATGCCGTCTGAAAACCGCTTACACTTTTCGGCATCATGCTCTAGGCTGCAGCCGCTTTTCCCAACTTATGTCATGGAAAGCAGCCAGGATGCGCTAGATCATGCGGCAGGCCCTGGAAAAATGGTGCGATTTTGAAATGGGGTTCAATAGAAACGTGCGTATCCGGGGCGATGTGGTGTATGTGCTCCGATAGGTCACGGTTTATCGCTTATTTGGAATGCAGATTGGAGACGGTGCGCATTGTTAGGTAGGGTCCTGGTTTTTCTGGGTGGATTGCTCGTAGTGGTGCTGTTCGTGGCACTGCTCGCTCCGCTCTTCATAGACTGGACCGATTTTCGCAAGAATTTCGAGGATCAGGCGAGCCGCATCATCGGCAAGAAGGTGACGGTTCACGGCACTGTCGACGCGCGTCTCCTGCCTTTCCCATCCGTAACTCTGCATGATGTCCGCGTTGGCCAGGAGACTGATGGAACGCCGCTCGTGCAGATTGACGAATTCTCCATGGATGCGGAGCTTGCTCCCTTCCTGTCCGGCGAAGCGCTGATCTTCGACATGCGCGTGTCGAAGCCGAAGGTGCGCCTGCGGCTGCTGAAGGATGGCACACTCGACTGGATGCGCGGCAGCCAACCCGAGATTCCCGCAAAGTCAGTGGTGCTCGAAAGCGTGCATGTGGAAGACGGCGATCTGCTGTTCATCGACGAGCAATCCGGCCGTACCCGGCATGTGACCGGTCTCAATGCCGAAATGTCCGCCAAATCGCTGGCCGGTCCGTGGCGTATCGAAGGCGATGCGGCGCTCGACGGCGAGCACGGCAACTTTACGGTTTCCAGCAGCCAGCCGGATGACAATGGCGTGTTGCGCGTCCGCACCCGGCTGATGCCCGATCGTCATCCCCTCAATGTCGATCTCGATGGCGAGCTGAAGCTGGTCGACAGCAAGCCGGACTATATGGGTTCGTTCAATGCCGGTGTCGACGACAAGCGCTCCGGCAATTCCGGCGAGCAGCAAGCCCAGCCTCGCATCAAGGGTCGCTTCGAGCTGACCAACGATCGCATTCGTGTACCAGAGTATCGCCTGGAGGTCGGTGCTGCCGACGATCCCTATGTGGTGACGGGCGAGGCGACGCTGGATACGGGGACGAAGCCCGAGTTTCTGCTGACCGCCGATGGCCAGCAGATCGACGTCAATCGTCTCGGCAACAACAAGGGTACCAACGGCAAGACCAACCGCAACCCGGCGGTCTCGGCACGTCAGCGCCTGAACAGCCTGATTGCGATCGCCGCTGAAATTCCGGTGCCGCAGGTACCCGGCAAGGCGACCTTCCGCCTGCCGGCAATCGTCGCTGGTGACACAACCGTGCGCGACGTGCAGCTCGATCTCGAGCCGGCGGGAACGGGGTGGAAGATCGATCATGCGATCGGCACGCTGCCTGGGCGTACGCAGGTCGAGGCACGCGGCAACCTGATGCTGCAGGGCGAGCCAAACTTCAGCGGCAATCTCGTCGTCGCGTCGAACCAGCCCTCCGGGCTTGCTTCGTGGTTGGTCGGGTCTGTCGATCCATCGATCCGGCAGCTGCGGCAGGCAGGTTTCTCCGCCGATGTCAGCCTGCGCCATGAGGAGCAGCGCTTCGAGAACCTGGAGATCGCCATCGGCCCGGCGATGCTCAAGGGCCGGCTTGATCGGGAAGTGCCGAACGAGAAGGATGCACCGAAGCTCGCCGTCGATCTCATGGGGGATACGCTCGATCTCGATGCGCTGAGAGCGTTGACGGGCCTCTTCACCGGCCAGGACGGTGGGGAATCATTGTTCGATCATCGCATCACCGCGCATCTGCAGGCCGGAAAGTTCGTCGCCTTCGGTGTGCCGGCCGATAATGTCGACACATCGTTTTCCATCGCGGGCGGTGCACTGACGATCGACAAGCTTGCCGTGCGCAATGTCGTCGGTGCCGAAATCACCGCAACGGGGCGTGCCGATGGCTCACCCTCGGATTACAAGGGTTCGGGCGAAATCACCTTCAAGGCTGCCGATCCCGGCCCATTCTTCGAAATGCTGCGCCAACATCTGCCGCATCATCCCGTCATGGACCGGCTGGTGCGCAATGCCGCCTGGTATGGAAACACGGCGCTTCGCGGCGCAGTGACACTCGGCGGCGATCAGGACAATGCCTTGACCGTGACGCTCGCCGGTGTCTCCAATGGCAGCCGTGTGAATTTCGATTACCGCATGTCTGATCTCTCGGCCTTCACCGGCAAGGGCACGACAACGCTTGAGGGAACGCTCGAAAACTCGATTACCTCGATCCTTTTCGGTCAGGCAGGTCTCGATCCACTGCCGGTGGAAGCTGATGCCAATGGCCGCATGACCCTGAAGGTGTCTGCAAACGGTACTGATCCGGCCGATGCTGCGCTGACCTTCGCGACCGACAAGACGTCGTTCACCGCGAATGGCAAGGTCGATGTGCGGCCTGACAGTTTCCTCAATGGCAATATCGCGCTGTCGCTCGAAAGTGCCGATCTCGATCCATATTTCGTGATGAACGGTATCGGCACGCCGCAAATGGGCACCGGCCTGCCGGTCAAATTCCAGGCCAATGCCGCGCTGAGCCCCGACAAGATCGTTCTGTCCGATATGAAGGGGTTGCTCGCCGACAATAATGTGTCGGGTGCGCTGACCTTCGACAGAAAGGCTGCCAATATCAAGGCGACCGGTGCGCTGGCGCTCGACAAGGTGGATCTTGGTTGGCTGGCGGAGTCGATCTACGGGCCGATGACGGATGCCAAGACTGGCAATCTGTCCAGGGAGAAGCTCGGATTGCCGGCCTTCACCGGGCTTGATATCGGCGTCAAGCTGTCTGCGAAGCAACTATGGCCTGGCGTATTCGGTCCAATATCGAATTTCACGGGTAATGCCGCCTATAAGGGCGAGGAGCTTCGGTTGAACGATCTGACCGGCGGCTGGAACGGCGGCACGGTGAGCGGCAGCCTGATGCTTGCCAACTCCGACGGCACCGGGCTGCTGCAAACGAAGCTGAACCTTGCCGACGGCGATCTCGCTGCCGTTGCCTGGCAGCGTGACGGCGCGCCGCTCGCCAGCGGCCGCTTTGGCCTGGGAATGAATGTCGAGGCAAGCGGCAAGAGCCTTGCCGAGCTTGCGGCCAATGCCAGCGGTTCGGGCGAGATCAAGCTTGGTGAAACGCATGTGCGTGGCCTCAATCTTGCCGTCCTGCCGCCATTGCTGTCTGCGACCGACCAGATCCAGGGTGACATCACGGCCGACAAGGTGCTGCCAATCGTGCAGACGCTGCTCAACAATGGCGAAGCGGTGCTGCCGGCCACGAGCATACCATTCAACATCTCCGCCGGCGTCGTGCGCGCGACCAATATTGCGGCCGGCAATGATCTGGCGAAACTTTCCGGCAATGCCGAAATCAGCCTGCCGGACGAGCGCATGCGCGGGTCGCTCGGCATCGACTTCAATGCCGGAAGTGAGACGCAGAGCGGCGCAGAACCAGCTGTGCGCCTCGATTTTGCCGGTCCGCTCGCAACGCCGGGCCGGACGATAAATATCACCGACGTCACCAGCTTCCTCTCGGTGCGTGCTTTCGAGCGCGAGCGCCGTCGGGTCGAGCGCCTCCAGGCCAATGTGCTGGAGAAGCAGCGGCTCCGGCGCGAGGTGGCGCTCTACAAATATGCCGCCGGCGTACGTGAGGCGCAGAGGCAGCGGGATGCGGCCATTGAGCAGCAACGCCGTGCAGAGGAGATCCGGCTGCGCGATCTCGCCCGGCAGGCAGCTGCGCAAAAACAGGCGGAAGATGATGCCAAGGCCAAACAGGCAGCGGACGAGGCCAAAGCGAGAGCCGCCGCCGAGGAGGCGAAGGCTAAGGCCGCCGCAGAGGCAAAGGCCAGGGCCGAAGCCCAGCAGACGCCTGCACCCAGTGGCCAGGCTCCGAAAACCGGAGCACCCCTGAATTTCAACGAATTGCCTGGTGTGGCTCAGTAGTCATCCGCGCTTGTGAGCCTGTTCGCAGCCGTGGCGGTCAAGCCGCCAAAGGAGCGCTGCCGTATTTCCCAGGAATTGCCAGAGCACTTCCAGGAAAAGTGCGCAGCGGTTTTCCATCCGGAATGCGTCAAGAAAGAAAAAGATAGAGCGTTTTCGCGATTCGAAGAAAAGCGGAAATGTTCTAGTGGCGGTCTTTCAGCCATTTGAGAACATAAAGGCGCAGCGCAGAGGAGAGGTTGCTGCCGGCCTCACGCCCGTCGTCGATTTCGGAGATCAGTGCTGCGAGCGAGATGCCGCGCGCATTGGCGATCGCCTTCAGTTCTGTCCAGAAGGCGTCCTCAAGGGAAAAGCTCGTGCGATGGCCATGCAGCGTCGCGGAATGTTTACGGATCATCGGTGGATCGATCAAAAATCGGAAAGGGTAGGGTGTTTCTGAAAATGATTCAAAATGCTTTAGTAAGCAACTGATTTCTGAAGTTTTTTTATGCCGACACAGTAATTATTCGTCTGCTTTCGGCGTGTCCATCCGACCAGCTTCGTGGGTCTTCGCGGCCTTGTCGTTGAGCGCTTTCGTCAGGTTCTTTTCTGCCTTGGTGCGGCCGAAGCTGATGCGGTTCTGCTCAGCCTCCTTTTCCTTTTCGGAACGGGCTTGCTTCTTGCGAAACTGACGCAGATTGACGATTTCCGCGCTCATCGAGCTCTTCCTATTGGCGATGTGGAAAGGGGAAGCAGATGCTCCCCCTGATACGGCTATTGTTTCTTGCGGAATGAGTCGAGGGATACGACAGATCCCGGCTTCTTTTCCTCGCCATCCTTGGCTGCCACGGGCTCTTCCGCGCCTTCGGCCGGAACCGGATAGGCGGTGATCTCGCCGGACGTGGTTTCCTCCTCGTCGTCGGCCAAGGGAACGTCGAATTCGAGTTCGAAATTGACCGAGGGGTCGTAGAAGCCGCGGATCGCATTGAAAGGTACGACCAGCTTTTCCGGGACGTCGGAGAAGGACAGGCCGATCTCGAACAGGCTCTCGGTGATTTTCAGATCCCAGAACTGATGCTGGATGACGATGGTCATCTGCTCCGGATACTTCGACTTCAGGTGCTGCGAAATGCGCACGCCAGGCGCGCCCGTCAGAAAGGTGATGAAGAAATGGTGATCACCGGGTAGACGGCCGGTAGCGCCGACTTCAGTCAACACCTTACGGATGACTCCACGCAGGGCGTCCTGTGCCAAAATATCGTAGCGGATGTGATCCTGCGCCATGCTTTCCTGTCTTTCGTTAGCCCATGTTTTTTTAAAGGCTTATGCCACGCTCGGCGCCAAGGGGAAAGCCCCGTGCGCGAGTCATCGCCTTGTCTTACTATAATATAGCACTGGAGGATAAGGTGAAGGCTTCTGTTGCCAGGTGCCTTCGAACCCCGCCTAAGAGTGCGACCCCTTAGGACTTTATTTGAAGTGTCACACCGCGATTAAGCAGCGAGACGAGCTTCCGCATAGTTGTCGTTTGCAACTACAATTTTAGCCCGATAACGGCGGTACAATGCCGAGCAAAAAGTCGATCTTTACACCCTTGTCGATCCTGTTTCGCCCCCATCAAAAGCCGGTCTGACGCCGATTTTGCCGGCCGGTTTTTGGTGGAGGCGCCGGGTACCGCCCCCGGGTCCAATAGGTTTATTACACCGCTCATTTATCGCCATAGCCGGCCCGAAGACCGGCAAGGGTGATATAGTGTTTTCCGCGGGCGAAGGGAAGGGCAATTGTCACAAATGCTTTGCCAAAACAGCGGTTGGCGACGCCGGATACGACATTTGGCCGGGATTACGCCGCGCTATGGTTGGTTTCGTGCCGGCTTGTCATTAAACTCGCGAAAAAGGAATCGGCTGATCGTAGGCCGATGAATTGCCGCTGGCGGTTTTCGCGCCGACTGCAAAACTTCAAGAACGATTTCGGAGCTGAAGATGGTTCGCCACCCGGAGTATCAATATCTCGACCTGATGGCGCACCTGCTCGAACATGGTGACAGGCGCATCGACCGGACGGGCGTCGGCACTTTGAGCGGTCTCGGCGCGATGATGCGCTTCGATCTGTCGAAGGGGCAGATCCCGATCTTCACGACCAAGCGCGTCTACTGGAAGCTCGCGGTCAAGGAAATGCTCTGGTTTCTGACCGGCGACACCAATATCCGCAATCTGCTGAAGGAAAATGTGCGGATCTGGACGGATTGGCCGCTCGCGAAATATCGCAAGGCCACCGGCGAGGACATCGACCAGGTCGCCTTCGAGAAACGGATTCTGGAAGACGAAGGTTTTGCGATTCAGTGGGGCGATCTCGGTCCGGTCTATGGCAAACAATGGCGCCAGTGGCGCGATGCCGAGGGCCGCGTGCATGATCAGCTAGCATCCGTCATCAGGGATCTGAAGACCAATCCCAGCAGCCGCCGCATGATCTTTCATGCCTGGAATGTCGGTGAGCTTGCCGAGATGGCGCTGCATCCCTGCCACATGGTCTATCAGTTCCATGTGTCGAATATATCCAATGCAGACGGCAGCCGTCCGCGCCTCAGCCTGATGGTCTTCCAGCGCTCATGCGACCTTTTCCTCGGCAATCCCTTCAACATATCGCAGCAGGCGATCTTGCTGGCGATGATCGCGCAGCAGGTCGACATGGATATGGGGGAACTGGTCTGGTCGGGTGGTGACGTCCACCTCTATCTCAATCATCTGGATGCGATCCGTGAGCAGTTGAGCCGTGATCCCAAGCCCTTTCCGACACTGCGCCTGCTGCGCCGGCCTGACAGCATCGATGACTACCGTATTGAGGATTTCGAAGTTTTCGGTTACGAACCGCACGCCGCGATCGCGGCCGAAGTCGCGGTTTAGCCGGCGCCCGCCTCTGTGAGCAGAGTGATGCGGCAGCTTTCAGGCTGCGGGTTTTGAATCGGGATCAGTACGCTCGTCGAGCAGCAATTGCAGGAAAGCGAGGTCAAGCCAGCGGCCGAACTTCGTGCCGACTTGCGGGAGCAGGCCGACCTGCTGGAAGCCGAGCTTTTCATGAAGCCTGATAGAGGCCGCATTGCCAGCCTCAATGCCGGCGACCATCGCATGCTTTCCGATCGCTCTGGCACGTTCGATCAGTTCGACCATCAGCGCCTTGCCGATACCGCTTCTATATTGGTCGTTGCGGACATAGACGGAATGTTCGACCGTGTGGCGATAACCGTCGAAGGCGCGCCAATCGCCAAACGAGGCATAGCCGACAACATCGCCATGGTCGTTGGTGGCGACAAGCACCGGATAGCCCAATTTGCGCCGATCCTGCAGCCATAGCCTGCGATTGTCGATGTCGACCTGCGTGTCGTTCCAGATCGCGGCCGTGTTGACGACAGCGTCATTGTAGATCGCGGTTATTCCCGCAATATCGGCATCATTGGCATCGCGAATCTGCATCGGCTGCTCCGTGAAGCTATCCACTAAATTGGATGAATGTTGGATTGATCCTTACGTCTCTCATACGCCGATTTCAGCGATTGTCCATGATATTATTAAGCTTGCCCAGCTAATTGCGGGTTTTCCAATAGTCTACTATAGTAGCACATATGTCCCATCTTGACGATATAGACAGGCGGATAGGCGCACGTATTCGCATCGAACGCGAGAGCCGCGGCTGGTCGCTGACGGAGCTTGCGGAACGCTCCGCCGTTTCGCGCGCCATGATCCATAAGATCGAGCGCGGGGAAAGCAGTCCGACAGCGACGCTGCTGGGTAAGCTGTCGGGCGCCTTCAGCCTGAGTATGTCGGCCTTGATGGCCCGTGCGGAAATGCAGCAGGGTCGTTTCTTGAAGAAGGAGGATCAGCCCGTCTGGGTCGATCCGCAGACTGGTTATGAGCGGCGGCATGTTTCCCCAAAGTCGGATCTGCCGCTGGATCTGGTTCGCATCGAATTGCCTGCAGGCGCGGACGTTCCGATGCCGGCATCGGCCTATGCGTTCATGCGGCAGCTCATCTGGGTGCTGGAGGGTGAACTGACCTTTATCGAGGGCACTGCAAGACATCATATGTCGGCAGGCGATTGTCTCGAGCTCGGCCCACCGACGGATTGTGTGTTCAGGAACGAGGGCGACAAGCCCTGCACCTATGCCGTTCTTGTTCTGCGCAACGTCTAGCCTCAGCCCAATCCGCCATGCGGTGCAAAGTAGGCTGCGGAAAGTTCTCCACGCGCAGTAAAACTTATCGTTACCGCTAGCCATTCCGCTCGTCCGGTCATGCCCGAGGCGCTATGTTGTCGCCTTGCGTGGAGAAGGAGTTCAGTCGTGGATATTGCAGTCATCGGAGCAGGCGCGATGGGCAGCGCCATTGCGAGGCGTTTGGTCGAAAACGGTGCGAAGGTGCTGACTTACCTTGAGGGCCGCTCACCGGCGACCATCGAGCGTGCGAAGGCTGCGGGTATGGAGCCCGTCGGGCTAGACGTTATCGCCGGCGCGGGTCTCATCCTCTCCATCGTACCGCCTGCCAGTGCCATTGGCGTGGCCAAACAGGTCGCTGCCGCGATACGCCAGCGCGGCTCGAAAACGGTGTTCATGGACTGCAACGCGATTTCGCCGCAGACGATGACGCAGGTCGCGGCCGTTTTCGGCAATGATTGCGGCGTCGTTCTCGATGGCTGCATCATCGGCGGGCCGCCGAAAAGCGGGCAAAAGGGGCCAAAGCTTTATGTGAGCGGCGACCAGGCCAACAGCGGCGCCGTGCTTTCTGAACGAGGCCTCGAGGTGCGCCGTGTCGATGGGGCGATCGGTGCCGCCTCGGCCCTGAAGATGTGCTATGCCGGCATCAATAAGGGCGTGACGGGTCTGGGTACGGCCATGCTGCTTGCGGCGATCCGTTCCGGTGCGGACGAGGCGCTGAAACGCGAACTTCAGGACAGCCAGCCGGATCTCGATGCAAAACTGGTGCAGGGCATTCCGGACATGTATCCGAAGGCCTATCGCTGGGTTGCCGAGATGGAGGAGATCTCGGAATTTCTCGGCGAAGATGATCCTGCCTCCCTGATATTCAGGGGAATGGCTGGCCTCTATCGCAAGATGGCGGAGGACCGGGAAGGCGGCGGCGTGCTGGCCGAGCAGCTCGACGGGCTCAATAAAGGTATCTGACGGGGCGTTGAAAGGGGTGCTCTTGATCCATCGTCCAGACTATCATGCGGCGGAAGCGCAAGGCCGACTCGCATATGACGGCAGCGACCGTATTTGAGGAAGACGCATGACCCAGCCGATCAAGACCATCGTCGTTGCCGTATCGCGCAACAATATTATCGGGCGCGACGGCGATATGCCCTGGCGGCTGTCTTCCGACCTCAAGCGCTTCAAGGCGATGACGCTCGGCAAACCTGTCATCATGGGGCGCAAGACCTTCCAATCGATCGGCAAGCCGCTGCCTGGCCGTCCGAATGTCGTGATTACGCGCGATGCAAGCTTTTCGCCCGAAGGCGTGACGGTGGCGCATTCGCTGGAAGAGGCCGTTGATGCAGCCGCCCACATTGCCGCGGAAGGCGGCATTGACGAAATCTGCATTCTCGGTGGCGGAGAGATCTATCGGCAGGCGATCGGTCTGGCCGACCAATTGCTGATCACGCATGTCGAAGCGGAGGTGGATGGCGACACATCCTTTCCGATCATCGATCCGGCCCTTTGGCGGGTTGATAGCGAGCTTGCCTTGCCGGCAGGTGAAAAGGACACCTATCCGACGCGGTTCGTCACCTATCTTAGGCGAAAAGCATGAAAGCGGCGGCGAAAAAGCAAATATTTTCCAGTTAATCCGACGAACTTCCTCAAGTCGCGTTGAAAGCAGGTGTGTCGATACCTATAACGGGAAACAATCGCTGCCGCCTGCGAATTTCGTGGGTTCGGCGCGATATTGGGGTTCAACAAACAAAGAGGTCTTGATGCCTTGGAGCAATCAGAATGGCGGCGGTGGCGGCCCGTGGGGCGGCGGCGGCAGCGGCGGTGGTGGAAATAACCAGGGACCTTGGGGGCAGGGACCGAACCGGCCGCGAGGAAGCGGTAACGGTGGTCCTCCGGATCTTGAGGATATTATTCGCCGCGGCCAGGACAGGCTGAAGGGGTTCATCCCCGGTGGCTTCAACGCCGGCGTCTTTCTTATCATTGCCGCTGTTATCGGTGTTTTCTGGCTCATTCAGTGCGTCTACACGGTGCAGCCCGATGAGCGCGGCGTGGAACTGCGTTTCGGCAAGCCGAACACGGAAGTTTCGATGCCCGGCCTGCACTTCCATTTCTGGCCGATGGATCGCGTCGAGTTCGTCAAGGTGACGGAACAGCAGCGCAATATCGGTAGCCGTTCGACAGCCGGTTCGACCAACGGTCTGATGCTGACCGGCGACCAGAACATCGTCAACGTGCAGTTTTCGGTTCTTTATGCGGTGACCAACCCGCAATCATACCTCTTCAATCTCGAAAGCCCCGACGAGACATTGCAGCAGGTTTCCGAAAGCGCAATGCGTGAAGTTGTTGGCCGTCGTCCCGCCCAGGACATCTATCGTGACAACCGTCAGGAAATCGCCGTTCAGGTGAGGGCGATCATTCAGGATACGATGGATCGCTATGGCGCTGGCATCACCATCAACGCCGTGCCGATCGAGGATGCCTCGCCGCCGCGTGAAGTGGCAGATGCCTTCGATGAGGTGCAGCGTGCCGAGCAGAACGAAGACCAGCAGGTCGAAGAAGCCAATCAGTACGCCAACCAGCAGCTCGGTCAGGCTCGCGGTCGCGCGGCTCAGATTCGCGAAGAAGCAGCTGCGTACAAGGATCGCGTCGTGAAGGAAGCTCAGGGTGAGGCTCAGCGCTTCATCTCGATCTATGACGAATACATCAAGGCACCGGTAGTGACGCGCAAGCGGCTGTTCCTTGAAACCATGGAGACCGTTATCGGCAATTCCAACAGTGTCATCATCGACGACAAGCAGGGCGTCGTTCCCTACCTGCCGCTGAATGAAGTCGGCAAGCAGTCCACGACGCAGGCGGCCAAGCCTGCCACTGCAGCTCAGCCGGAGGCCAAATAATGACGTCCAGCCGTTTGCCTACCATTCTTATCGCGCTTGCGGTGATATTGTTGCTTGTCTATTCGTCGGTGTTCGTGGTCAACGCCAAGGAGCAGGCCATCGTCCTGCGCTTCGGCCAGATCCGCGCGGTCAAGACGGAGCCGGGCCTCTACTTCAAGCTGCCCTTCGCGTTCATGGACGCCGACCGCGTCCAGTACATCCAGCAGCAGGAGCTCCGTTTCGATCTGGACAATATCCGCGTCCAGGTTTCGGGTGGTAAGTTCTACGAAGTCGATGCGTTCGTCGTCTACAAGATCACCGATGCGCGGAAGTTCCGCGAAACGGTGTCGGGTGATCGCGACGCGGCGGAATCGCGTCTCAGAACCCGCCTCGATGCCTCGCTGCGTCGCGTCTACGGTCTGCGCGGCTTCGAAGCGGCGCTGTCCAACGAACGCGCGTCGATGATGACCGAAGTGCGTGACGATCTGCATCGCGATGCCGAAACGCTCGGCCTCAACATCGAGGACGTCCGTATTCGCCGCACCGACCTGACGCAGGAAGTCTCGCAGCAGACATACGACCGCATGAAGGCCGAACGTCTGGCGGAAGCGGAACTGATCCGCGCACGGGGTAACGAAGAAGGCCAGCGCCGCCGTGCTATTGCCGACCGTCAGGTCGTCGAGATCGTTGCGGATGCGCAGAAGGATTCGGAAGTCCTGCGTGGTCAGGGTGAAGCAGAGCGCAACGGTATCTTTGCCGATGCCTCCTCGCGCGATCCGAACTTCTATGAATTCTACCGCACGATGGCTGCCTACAACAAGGCATTCGTCAACGGTGGCAAGACGCTGGTGCTGCCGCCGAACAAGTCGGACTTCTTCAAGTTCTTTGATAGTCCGAATGGCACGGCGCCCGATTCCGCTGCGCCGGCACTTGCCAATCCGACGACGACCCCTGCGAACTGAGGGGTCATGCGCTGAAATCGAAGGGCTGCCTCACGGCGGCCCTTTTCTTTATGTGACGAGGCCGCACCTTTACCATAAAGCCAAGGGCCGGGCGGAGGTTCGGGGATATCGCAAAAAGGTGATTTCATGCTTCATCATTCCGCCTTATGCTGATGCTTATACAAGATTTCCCAAATTCGACGAGGATGCCTGATGGCTTCGAACACTAGCCTGCCCTTCAGACGTTCGTTCGCTTTGCTGGCCAGCATCGCGTTGATTGCCGGCCCTGTTGCGGGCGGCGCGAAACAGGCTTTCGCTCAGGCACAGAATAGTGGTTTGGGCGCTGGTATTCAGGCCCCGCCCGTTACCAACAACCAGACGCCGCCCGCAAATACGCCGACCATGTCGATGAACCCGGCAATGAACGCCGGCCCCGCTTCGGTGGCTGATCTTGCGGCTGGACTGCTCAATGCCGTCGTCAATATCTCCACCTCGCAGAAGGTGAAGGATGAGGGCGATGGACCGGCGACGCCGAAAGTGCCGGACAATTCACCGTTCCAGGATTTCTTCAACGATTTCTTCAAGAACCGGAACAATGACGACAGCAACCGCAAGGTCAGCTCGCTCGGCTCCGGCTTCGTCATCGATCCTGCAGGCTATATCGTCACTAACAATCACGTCATCGAGGGTGCTGACGATATCGAAGCGATCTTTCCTGACGGCACCAAGCTGAAGGCAAAGCTGATCGGAACGGACACGAAGACCGATCTTTCGGTTCTCAAGGTCGAGCCGAAGCACCCGCTGACCGCCGTCAAGTTCGGCGATTCCGCCAAGATGCGGATCGGAGACTGGGTGATGGCGATCGGCAATCCCTTTGGTCTCGGCGGCTCCGTTACCATCGGCATTGTCTCGGCCCGTGGGCGCAACATCAATGCCGGCCCCTATGACAATTTCATCCAGACGGATGCCGCGATCAACAAGGGCAATTCCGGCGGCCCGCTCTTCAACATGAAGGGCGAGGTGATCGGCATCAACACGGCCATTATCTCCCCGAGCGGCGGCTCGATCGGCATCGGCTTTGCCGTGCCCTCGGAACTGGCCGAAGGCGTCGTCAACCAGCTGAGAGATTTCGGCGAAACCCGCCGCGGCTGGCTTGGCGTGCGCATTCAGCCGGTAACGGACGATGTCGCGACCAGTCTCGGTCTTGGCAGCGCCAAGGGTGCGCTCGTGGCCGGCGTCATCAAGGGGGGCCCGGTCGACAATGGCACCATCAAGGCGGGTGACATCATCCTGAAGTTCGACGGCAAGGATGTGGACGAGATGCGCGACCTGCCGCGCGTGGTCGCCGAAAGCCCGGTTGGCAAGGCTGTCGATGTGATCATCTTCCGCGATGGCAAGGAACAGACCGTCAAGGTCACGCTCGGGCGGCTTGAGGATAGCGATCAGGCGGCAGCAGCCAGCACCGACAAGGACAAGAAACCGCAGCTTGCGCCCGATGGCAACGGCAACCGTGACGGCATCATCAATCCCGATGGGAGCGATGATGGCAATGATGACGGCATGGATGGAGAGGATCAGGGCGACAACCAGCAGCAGTCGCCGCAGGCTCAGCCACCGGCCCAGGCAAGTTCGGCCATACTCGGCATGAAACTGGCGACGCTGACCGCGGAAAACCGCAAGAGCTTCGGCATTGCCGACAGTGTCGACGGTGTCGTCATCACCGAAGTGGCGCCGGGTTCGGCTGCGGCCGAGAAAGGTTTGAAGCCGGGCGATGTCGTCGTGGAAGTTGCTCAGGAGTTCGTGCAGACACCGAGTGCTGCTTCGGAAAAGGTATCGTCGCTGAAGCGCGAAGGACGCCGCAACGCGCAGATGATGATTGCGTCTCCGAAGGGTGACTTGCGCTTTATCGCCGTCCCGTTGGAATAGGCGCTCAGCCTTCGGCTGGCCGGGTCCGGAGCGAGCGCCACGCGGTGGCGCTCAAGCGATAAACGACGTGGCGCTTCAAATGCGGATGCGTGTCCGGAATTTGTGGATGGTCGAAATCGCCTGTTGGGTCGGCATCCATGCCGATTTTTCGCATGACCGCCAGGGCAGGGTAATTGTCATGCACGGCGATCGACAGGACTTCTGCGAGCTTCAGTGTCTCGAAGGCATGGTGCAGAAGCCCCATGCCGGCTTCGGTGGCGTAGCCGTTGCGCCAATGGCTCGCCGAGATCCGCCAGCCGATCTCCACCACGCCTTCGGGCAGATGAGGTTGGAGTTGCGGCTTCGACAGGCCGCAAAGCCCGACTGCCGCACCGCCTTGCTTCAGGGTCATCACCAGAAGATCGAATCCCGGCTGCGACGTGAGCTCCCGGATCATGGTGAAGACCGCATCGGCATCTTCGCGACTGCGGCGAAAGGGAAAGAATTTGAGGACGGCGGGATCGGAGCTGAGTTCGTAGAAGAGATCGCGATCCTCTTCCCGGCAGGGCCGCAAGATCAACCGCGATGTTTCAACCGATGTCATCGCCCGGCGCGCCACTCTGCTGCCGTCAGGTGATAGAGCACATGGTGTTTCAGGTGGGGGTGGGTATCCGGTACGACAGGGTGATCGAAATCGCCACCGACGACGCGATGCATGCCGATCCGCTCCATGACGGCGGTCGACCTGACATTGTTGTGCACGGCAAAAGAGACGATCTGGTCGAGACCGAGCTTTTCAAAGCCATGGGCAAAAAGTGCCCGCGCCGCCTCGCTGACCAGGCCCTTGCCCCAATGCCGTTTCACCAGCCGCCAGCCGATTTCGACTGTTCCGGCCGCGATGTATGGTTCCAGGTGATCGGTTCGCATCAGCCCGCAATAGCCGATTGCCTCGCCAGTTGCCTTGAGTTCGAGAACATAAAGACCGAGGCCGGTCTCGGCGATCATCGAGTGGACGCGGTCGAAGAAGGCATCCGATTCCGTGCGGTTGCGGCGGAACGGAAAAAACTCCATGACCGCATCGTCGGAGTTGATCTCGAAGGCCAGGTCGCGGTCGGTCTCGCGCCAATTGCGGATGATGAGGCGTTCGGTTTCCGTGATGATCATCGGTGCCCCCGATTTCGGCAACTCTGCCGGTTCTATGGTTTGATGAAGTCGCTCTTTCGATAGCCCTGGATGTAGAGCAGGGCGGTCAGGTCGCCGTGGTCGATGCGCATCCTTGCCTGTGCTGAAACCGTCGGCTTGGCGTGCAGCGCGACGCCGGAACCGGCGAGTTGCAGCATGCCGAGATCATTGGCGCCGTCGCCGACGGCGAGTGCTTCGTCGGTGGAAATGCCGAGCTTTTCAGCGATATCGTTGAGTGCATCGACCTTGGCCTGCTTGCCGAGGATGGGTTCCTCAACAAAACCAGTCAGCACGCCATTCTCCTCCAGCAGGAGATTGGCGCGATCCTCGTCGAAGCCAAGCGTCGCGGCGATGCGGCTGGTGAAGACGGTGAAGCCGCCGGAAACGAGGGCGGTGTAATAGCCCTTCGCCTTCATGGTGGCGATGAGTTCGGGGCCGCCCGGCGTCAGGGTGATGCGCTTGGCGATGACATCGTCGACGACGGAGAGCGGCAGGCCTTTCAGCAAAGCCACGCGCTCGCGCAGCGCCGGTTCGAAGGCAATCTCGCCGTTCATGGCGCGGGCGGTAATGTCGGCGACCTTATCCTTCAGGCCGACTTCGGCTGCCAGCTCATCGATGCATTCCTGGCCGATCATGGTGGAATCCATGTCGGCGATCAGCAATTTCTTGCGCCGGGTCTCGGCACTCTGAATGACAAGGTCGATCGGCGCGTTGCCGATCGTGGCGAGGATATTGGCTTCGGCCGCCTGCAGATCGGCATCGTCACGTAGCGCGATATCGCAGGCAATGCCGTCGGCCAGCCAATAGAGCCCGGAAGCCTTGGCGGCCTCTGCTGCCCGTTCGGCAATCGCCGGAACAAGAACGGGGTTTGACGGATTGGCAATAAGCGTGGCAACGAAGGCCATGAGCAGAAACCTTATGAGCGATATCGACGCGATCCTGATAACCGGGCCGACCGCCAGCGGCAAGTCCGCGCTTGCGGTTGAATTGGCCCGTGCGCATGACGGCGTGGTCATCAATGCCGACAGTATGCAGGTCTATGATACGTTGCGGCTGCTGACTGCACGGCCTTCCGAAGAGGATATGGAAGGCATTCCGCATCATCTCTATGGTCACGTTCCGGCCGGACGGGCTTATTCCACCGGCGTCTGGCTACGCGAGGCCACCGAACTGGTTGCGCGCTTGCGCGGTGAGCGGAAATTGCCCGTTTTCGTCGGCGGAACAGGACTTTATTTCAAGGCGCTGACGGGCGGTCTTTCGGATATGCCGGCCATTCCCCTGGAGATCCGCAACAGCCTGCGCGCACGGTTGCTCGCGGAGGGAGCTGAGATCCTGCATCGCGAGCTTGCCGCTCGTGACGCTCCCGTTGCAGAAAGCCTCAATCCTCAGGATGGCCAGCGCATCGTCCGTGCTCTGGAGGTGATCGAGGCGACGGGGCAATCCATCGCCGCCTATCAAGGCAAGACCGGGCTCGTGGTGATCGATCCTGACCGCGCGCAAAAGATCGTGGTGCTGCCCGAACGCACCCTGCTGCATCAGCGCATCAACGGCCGCTTCGAGGCGATGTTGGCGATGGGGGCCGAAGAGGAGGTGCGGGCTCTGCTGGCGCTGGATCTGCCGGCAGAGATGCCGGTCATGAAGGCGATCGGGGTGTCGCAGATCGCGGCGATGCTGAGGGGCGAGATGACGCGCGACGAGGTTCTTGAAACCGCGTCAGCGGCAACGCGGCAATATGCCAAGCGCCAGATGACCTGGTTTCGCAACCAGATGGATGAAAGCTGGGAGCGCGTCAGCCCCTGAGCTGACATCAATCCTTGTCGTAAAGGCTGCTGAGCGGCTTCTTCAGAATGCTGTCACGCAAGGAAAGGCCGGGCTCGCGCCGCAGCGACGGGGGTGCTTCTCGGGGCGGCAAGGTGCGCGTGCCCGCCGCATCATCGCCTCGGAATTCGCGGCGAAGCTCCGCAAGCTTGCTTTCAATCGATGTCTGTACCGGCAGTTCAGCCTGCAGACCCGCAGCGCGCGGTAGCATATCCGGGCGATATGGTTCGTTTAACGGTGCGTCCATCTCCGCGACACGCGCCGACGTCTGCTCGATGACCAGATCGCTGACTTCGTTTCCGATATCGGCGGCGGCGCTATAACTTTGCTGCAGGGCGCTGATATCGGGGCTGGAAATCGAGCGCATGCGGCTGACGATGGTGCGCAGGTCGACGGTATCCGGCGATTCTTCGCTGGCCTTCGCCGCATTGCCATTGGCTTTCGGCAGCATATGCCCCTCGACGCGCGAAAAACGCATGCGCATCGGCACGGCAATGGCTTCGCCGAATGCGATGGCTTCGCCATTGCCGATCGAAGACAGGAAGCTGGTCGTCGAGATCGAGGAGTTCGGGATAGCCGAGCGGATGATGTCCTGATCGTGGTCGTTGGCAAGGCGCATGGCGAAGAGCGTCGAGCACTGCGACAGGATCGTCTGGTCGAGTTCGCCCGGACGCTGGGTGATGATCCCAAGCGAGACGCCGTATTTGCGGCCTTCCTTGGCGATGCGGGCGATCGCCTGCCGCGTCGGGAAGAAGCCGAGGCTCTGATCGGCGGGGATATAACGGTGCGCTTCCTCGCAGACGACGAGCATGTGGATCGCGCCGTCGCTCCACAGCGCCAGTTCGAAGGCCATGCGGCAGAGGACCGAGGCGACGGAATTAATGACTTCGGACGGGATGCCCGCGAGCTGGAAGGTGCAGATCGGTTTGCCGTCGCCAGGGATGCGGAAGATCTTGGCTATGGTTTCCATGATCGTATCGGTGATCGTATTGTTGGAGAACATGAAATTATAGCGCGGATCGTTGATCGCGGAGATGACGCGCATCTTCAACGAGCGCAGATGCGGCTTCTCCTGACGGCCCTCCAGCCGGCCGATGCGTTCATCGATCAGCGCCAGCAGGTCGGCCATGCGGTAGGGAAGCGGCGTGTCGGCGGTGACGGATGCCTTTTCCGTCTGGCGGCGCATGAAAGCGGAATCGCTGCCGCCGCGGAAGGCGCGCTTCGCCTCGGGAATGAGATCGCGCAACGCATCGAGTTCTTCCGGGACTGCGGGCCGGCCGCGGAAGACGACCTCGCCGAATTCTTCCAGCCGCATCAGCCAGAAGGGCAGGTCGAGGGTATCGGTATCGATGACGACGGCATGCCGCGGGAAGGCGGCGGCGAATTCGTTATGAGGGTCGAGGATCAGGACCCGCAGCTTCGGATCGGTGCTGATGGCCTTGTGCAGCAGCAGCGAGACGGCCGTCGATTTGCCGACACCGGTCGAGCCGACGACGGCGAAATGCTTAGACAACATCGACGGAATATGGATGGCGGCATCGATGCTTTCGTCCTGCGTCAGCTTGCCGATGACACAGCTATTGCCCTTGCCGGCATCGAAAATGCGGATGAGGTCGCTGGCGCGGATACGATGCGCGATCGCGCCGAGATAGGGATAGGCGGAAATGCCGCTGGAGAATTCTTCGCGGCCATCCGGCTCGACGCGAACTTCGCCCAAAAGCTCGACCTCGATGCGGAAGAGGTTGTCCTGCCCTTCGCCCCAGCCGATACTATTGGTATTCATGGAATAGACGAGGGCGGCGACGCGGTTTGACCCGACACTGATGGAAATCAGCTTGCCGACCGACCAGAGCTCGGTCAGGTCGGTGCCTCCGGCCTCGGCGACGGCGGCGATCGTTGCTCTTGAACCGTTGCACGCGACGACACGGCCGAGGAAACGGTTTCCCGGCTTCAGTCTATCGCGGCGATCAAGGTCTCCGGCCTTGCCAGATGTCTGCAGATCATTGTTGAGCAAACGGCTACCCCAAGCGTTGGATGCCGAAGCATAGGGAGAGCGGCTTAACAAAACCCTTTCGGCATCAAGCGCTTTTTATTCGGAGTAGGAAAGGTCGGGATTTTTTATTGCTTAATACGTTGACGCTTCGAAATTTTCTGTCTATCACTCCACCCCATGAAAATCTCTATCGTACTTATCGTGGTGGGAAGGCGCATGGGCAGGATGGTGTAACCATCCGGCGATAGCCACCCATGCGCTAGATGACAGGCTCCCTAAGGGGCCTTTTTTTATGCCCGAAATTGAGATTTCATCCTTCCAAACCTCCAGTAGACAGCGGAACAAACGTATGACCGGCACAGATAATCAGGCGAGCGGCAATCGAATGACAGGCGCGGAGATCGTGTTGCAGGCGCTCAAGGACAACGGCGTCGAACACATCTTCGGTTATCCGGGCGGCGCGGTGCTTCCGATCTACGACGAGATTTTCCAGCAGGACGACATCCAGCACATTCTGGTTCGCCACGAGCAGGGCGCCGGCCACGCGGCCGAAGGCTATGCCCGCTCCACCGGCAAGGTCGGCGTCATGCTGGTTACCTCCGGGCCCGGCGCGACCAATGCCGTCACGCCGCTGCAGGATGCCCTGATGGACTCGATCCCGCTGGTCTGCCTGACCGGCCAGGTTCCGACGTCGCTGATCGGCTCGGACGCCTTCCAGGAATGCGATACGGTCGGCATCACCAGGCCGTGCACCAAGCACAACTGGCTGGTCAAGGACGTCAACCAGCTCGCCGCCGTCATTCATGAAGCCTTCCGCATTGCGCAATCAGGCCGACCCGGTCCTGTCGTCGTCGATATTCCGAAGGATGTTCAGTTCGCCACCGGCACTTATACGCCTCCGGAAGCGCATGATGCACAGAAGAGCTATCAGCCGAAGGTTCAGGGCGATCTCAACAAGATCAATCAGGCCATCGAGTTGATGAAGAATGCACGTCAGCCGGTCATCTATTCCGGCGGTGGTGTCGTCAATTCGGGCCCGGAAGCTTCCAAGCTGCTGCGCGAATTGGTCGAGCTGACTGGCTTCCCGATCACCTCGACGCTGATGGGCCTCGGTGCTTACCCGGCATCGGGCAAGAACTGGCTCGGCATGCTGGGCATGCACGGCTCCTACGAGGCCAACATGGCGATGCATGATTGCGACGTCATGGTCTGTATCGGCGCGCGCTTCGACGACCGTATTACCGGCCGCCTCAATGCCTTCTCGCCGAATTCGAAGAAGATCCACATCGACATCGACCCGTCGTCGATCAACAAGAACGTTCACGTCGATATCGGCATCCTCGGCGATGTCGGCAATGTTCTGGAAGACATGGTTCGCTTGTGGCGGGCGCTGCCGCAGAAGCCGGCTGCTGAACGTCTTGGCGACTGGTGGGGAAATATCGCCCGCTGGCGTGCGCGCAATTCCTTTGCCTACAAGCCGAACGACGATGTCATCATGCCGCAATATGCCATCCAGCGCCTCTACGAGCTGACAAAGCATCGCGACACTTACATCACCACGGAAGTCGGCCAGCACCAGATGTGGGCGGCACAGTTCTATGGTTTCGAACAGCCGAACCGCTGGATGACCTCGGGCGGCCTCGGCACGATGGGCTACGGCCTGCCGGCGGCGCTCGGCGTTCAGATCGCTCATCCGGAAAGCTTGGTCATCGACATTGCCGGTGATGCCTCGATCCAGATGTGCATTCAGGAAATGTCGGCCGCGATCCAGCACAATGCGCCGATCAAGATCTTCATCCTGAACAACCAGTACATGGGCATGGTTCGCCAGTGGCAGCAGCTGCTGCATGGCAACCGCCTGTCCAACTCCTATACGGAAGCGATGCCCGATTTCGTCAAGCTGGCCGAAGCCTATGGCGCAGTAGGCCTGCGTTGCGAAAAGCCAGGCGATCTCGATGCGATGATCCAGGAGATGATCGACGTCGACAAGCCGGTCATTTTCGATTGCCGCGTCGCCAATCTCGCCAACTGCTTCCCGATGATCCCCTCGGGCAAGGCGCATAACGAGATGCTGCTGCCGGATGAAGCCACCGACGAGGTTGTTGCAAACGCCATCGACGCCAAGGGTCGCCAGCTCGTTTGATCGCATAGCCGGGGCAGGGTAGAGACCATGCCCCGGCAGTCGATCTCGTTGGCATAGCGAACAGAACCTTAGGAAACGGAACAAGGACAATGAACGCACACCTTCAACCCACCGGCTCAGCCTATTTTATCTCGCCGGAGACCGCAGTCGCCGAGAGCCACACGCTTTCTGTACTGGTCGACAACGAGCCCGGCGTTCTCGCCCGCGTCATCGGCCTTTTCTCCGGCCGGGGCTACAACATCGAAAGCCTCACGGTTTCGGAGACTGAACATCAGGCGCATCTGTCGCGCATCACCGTCGTCACGCGGGGCACGCCGCAGGTGCTCGAGCAGATCAAGGCACAGCTTGAGCGTATCGTTCCCGTTCACCGCGTCGTCGATCTGACAGTGCGCGCCCGCGAACTCGGCCAGGAGCGGCCGATCGAGCGCGAAGTGGCGCTGCTGAAGGTGACCGGAAGCGGCGAGACCCGCGCCGAGACGCTGCGGCTGGCCGATGCCTTCCATGCCAAGGTGGTGGACGCAACCGTCGAGCACTTCATTCTCGAGATCACCGGCAAGTCCTCGAAGATCGATCAGTTCATCGCCATCATCAAGCCGCTCGGCCTGATCGAAGTCTGCCGTACCGGCATCGCAGCGATGAATCGCGGCTCGCAGGGGATGTAATGACCCTCTGTCATTGACCGGCTTGCGGGCGTCGCCTAGCCTTTGCGACGCTCGGGCCGATCGACGGCTTGATTTATACGGGGTAGCAGAGGTGGCGGCCGTCGCTGGCGAGATTTTTCCCGATATCGGCGAAAAGCCCTGGCATCCGCCGGCGGACATGCGGCTCGGCGCCGCCTTCTTCGTGCGCAATGATTTTCCCTGGCTCAATCAATATTTCGGAAAGCAGAGGCTTGCCTCGGTTGTCTCACCCGGCATAGGCGGCATCATTTCTTGGGGTGGCCGCATATCCGCCAAGACGGCGGCGGCCATTGCCCGGTTTCGTCATCTGCCGCACTGGTATCTGGAGGATGGTTTTCTCCGTTCCGTCGGGCTCGGCAAGGCGGGGGCTATTCCGCTTTCCATCGTGATGGATGATCTCGGCTTGCCCGTCGATGCAAACCGGCCGTCACGCCTTGAACGTCTCATAGAGGGCGCCGGCGATGCGGGTGCTCTCGGTAGCGCCGTTCGGGAGCAGATCGTTCTCAACAGACTATCGAAATATAATCATTTGCCGCATCGACCGCCCCGGATCGAACGGACGGGCAAGCGCCGCATCCTGCTGGTCGATCAGGTGGTCGGGGATGTTTCGGTCGGCAGGGCGCTCGGTTCGGAAGCTTCTTTCAAGAAGATGTTGGCCGATGGGCTGGCAAGCGGCGCGCAATGCCTGATCCGCACCCATCCCGATGTCATGGCCGGACTTCGCAAGGGATATCTGACTGCAGATGCCGCAAAGGGGGATGCAGTGCTGGTCGACGATGCCGTATCCGTGGCCTCGATCCTCGAAGTTGTCGACGAGGTCTGGACAGTCTCCAGCCAGTTCGGTTTCGATGCGCTGCTGCGCGGGCTTCCGGTCCGCTGCTATGCCGCGCCGTTCTATGCCGGCTGGGGCGTGACGCAGGATCACTACGGCGTCTACACCAAGGCGGCGCTGGCAGGCAGGCGCACCAAGCTGCGGACCGTCGACCAGATTGCCGCTGCCGCCTTTTCGCTTTATCCGACCTATCGCGACCCGACGGACTGGCGGGAGATCGACGTCTTTCAGGCGATCGAGTTGATCGTCGCGCAGCAGAGGGCGGCGGCTCTTGGCTAGGTCCCGAACATAGTCTTCGACCGATAAGACATTCATCCCCCTATTCAAAGACACCGACTGTCATGGAAGGTTTGCTACTTGCTCCTTTCGGGAAACCAATTTGCGGATGGAGCTGTAACTTTCCCATCACACCAGCTGCAGAGAAAGTGCGCTCGCCTATTGCCAATGGAACATCGGAGGCATTTTTTGCCAGACGACAGGTGTTGTTTGACCTCTCAGATCGAGAGAGGTGTTTTTTAAATGCGCGAAAGATGGAGGGTATGAATGGATAACTTAAAAGAAGAGGGTAAGCCTCGCCGGATGCATCCCGATCTTCGCGGAGCAATAGCTAGATTTTCCCTTTGGATTGCGAACGGTTCGGTTGGATACCCATTGCTTGAGGGCGTGGATTATTCGGAAGTGCTCCATGAACCGAGCGCAATGGAAACACTTTTCACCGTTTTTACGAACAACATGGAGTTAAATGAGGAAGGTGCCCCTTTGAACTCCCGATACTGCGAGGAGCGTGCCGCTCAATGGCTTCGTCAGTATTGCGACCCGGACTATGTAGTTGATCCACCGTGGGCCGATCACGAGCACGAGCCGCATTGGCCACCCGTTTTGGAAAACGCGCCGGGCTGGCAACCTCGGTAACGGCGCTCTCATAGTATTCTCAATCGAAAAACTTGCTAGCTGTACCTCGCAAGACGGCTTGGTCGGTTTGGGTGCGACGCTACGTTGATTTCGTCTACACAGCCTACAGCATGTCCAACGACTTCTTTCGCGATGGCGGCGGGAAAGCGGCATCGAGGACGGCCCAATCCTCGTCGGTAATGTCGAGGTCAATGCAGCCGCGATTTTCCTCGATGCGCTGCGGGTTCGAGGATTTCGGAATGGCCATCACGCCGTCGCGTTCCAGCAGGAAGGCAAGCGCGACCTGGGCGGGCGTGGCTTGATAGGTCTTGGCGATGTGGATCAAATCCGAATGGTCGAGCAGGCGGCCCTGTTCAATGGGGGAATAGGCCATGATCGGAATGCTGCGCTCCTGGCACCAGGGCAGCAGATCATATTCGATGCCGCGCCGGGCCAGATTGTAGAGCACCTGATTGGCCGCGACATTGCCGCCGTTTGGCACCGCGAGCAGTTCATCCATATCGTCGACGTCGAAATTCGACACGCCCCAGGCCTCGATCTTGCCGGCCGCCTTCAGTTTTTCGAAGGCTTCCACCGTTTCTTCCAACGGATGATTGCCGCGCCAATGGAGCAGGTAAAGATCGATGCGATCGGTCTTCAGGCGCCTCAGGCTGCGCTCGCAAGCTTCCACCGCGCCTTTGAGGCTTGCATTGGCAGGATAGACCTTGCTCACAAGAAAAACCTCGTCGCGCCGACCTTCTATGGCCTGCCCGACGACTTCCTCTGAGCCACCATCCGCATACATTTCGGCGGTGTCGATCAGCGTCATGCCGAGATCCAGTCCGGTTTTCAGGCTGGTGATCTCATCCCGGGCGCGGGAGGCGTCATCACCCATATTCCATGTCCCCTGGCCGAGCGCGGGAACGGCAATGCCGGAGGGGAGAGTGACGGTGGGAATCGGGTCTCGCATGATATGTCCTCACTTCTAGGAGCGAAGGATAGGTTCATTCTGCCGCTTTTCAATCGACAGTACTGATGTCACCGTGACAATCGCCCTATGGCTTTCGGATTTGGCGCGAATTAATGTCGCCTCAGGCATGCGTCGGTTTATCCGCGCGTGGACAATGTCTATTGAAAAGAATTTGGATGCCGCCCTTTGTCACATACGGTGTCCGGGGAGGCTTCATGGCGCTGGATACATTTCTGGCTCTTCTTCTGTTTGCATTCACGACCTCGATCACGCCAGGGCCGAACAATATGATGCTGTTTACATCCGGCGTGAATTTCGGTTTCCGGCGCACCATCCCGCATATGCTCGGCATCGGCGTCGGCTTCTTTGTGCTGCTGATTGCTGTTGGATTGGGACTGGGCGCGGTTCTGCACACCGTACCGCTGCTCTATACTGTGCTGAAATTCGCCGGCGGGGCCTATCTCGTCTGGATCGCCTGGAAGATCGGCACGTCACGCAGCCTGAGCGAGAGTGAAAGCAATGCGCAGCCGATGAGCTTCATCAGCGCCGCCGCCTTTCAATGGGTCAATCCCAAGGCGTGGGTAATGGCCGTCACCGCCATGGCTACCTATACCAACGAGCAACTCTATCTGTTCAGCGTGCTGGTGGTCGGCCTGGCCTTTGCAGCGGTGAACGTTCCAAGCGTCTCGACCTGGGCCGGCTTCGGCTCGGCCCTGCGGGACTGGCTGTCGGTTCCCGTTCGGCTCAAATGGTTCAACATCACCATGGCGGTGCTGCTGGTGCTCAGCCTCTGGCCGATGCTAAAGTAGATCGGAAAAGACAGGAGGCAGCCATGTCCCATGAGCATCCCGATGATGATGACCGCCATCATCATGACCACGACAACAGCTATTCCGACATGCAGGCGCGCGTGAAGGCGCTGGAGACGCTGCTGACGGAAAAGGGGTTGATCGATCCGGCTGCGATCGACCGGATCGTCGAAACCTACGAGACGAAGGTCGGGCCGCGCAACGGGGCGCAGGTGGTGGCAAAAGCCTGGAGCGACCCCGCCTTTGCCGACTGGCTGCGGCGCGATGCGACGGCTGCTATCGCGAGCCTCGGTTTCACTGGCCGACAGGGCGAGCATATGCGCGCCGTGTTCAATACGCCGGATACCCATAATCTGGTCGTCTGCACGCTTTGCTCCTGCTATCCGTGGTCCGTGCTCGGGCTGCCGCCCGTCTGGTACAAGGCGCCGGCCTATCGCTCGCGCGCCGTGATTGATCCACGTGGGGTGCTGGCCGAGTTTGGTCTGGCATTGCCACAGGAAACCAAGGTCCGTGTCTGGGATTCGACGGCGGAGCTACGTTATCTGGTCATCCCGCAACGGCCTGCCGGTTCTGAAGATCTGGACGAGGCTGATTTGGCCGATCTCATCAGCCGCGATGCCATGATCGGAACGGCGCTCGCGAGATCCCCGGAGGCGGAGCTATGAACGGGCCGCACGATCTCGGCGGGCAGATGGGCTTCGGTCCGGTCGCACCGGAACAGAACGAACCGTATTTCCATGCCGAATGGGAAAAGCGCGCGCTCGGCATCACGCTCTCCTGCGGTGCGTTTGGCGCCTGGAACATTGACGAGAGCCGGCACGCGCGGGAAAACATTCCGCCATCAGACTATCTCGCCGCCAGCTACTACGAAATCTGGACGAGAGGCATCGATACACTGCTGGAGCGGCATGGCTTTGCCACGGCCGAGGAGCTGCGAACCGGCCATTCCCTCCAGCAGGGAAGAGCGCCGAAGCGGGTTCTAAAGGCGGATATGGTCGATGCCGTGCTCGCCAAGGGTGGTCCTTGCGATCGGCCAGTCGATACGGCGCCACTTTTTGCCGTCAGCGATCGCGTGCGCACGAAGAATTTCAACCCGACCGGCCATACGAGGCTACCGCGATATGCTCGCGCCAAGACCGGTGTTGTCGAGGCGGTGCAGGGCTCCTTTGTCTTTCCGGATGATAATGCCCATGGCCGTGGCGAGAATCCGCAATGGGTTTACACAGTCGTCTTCGACGGTCTGGAAATCTGGGGTGAGGGCGCCGATCCCTCGCTGACGATCTCCATCGACGCCTGGGAGAGCTATATTGAGCGCGTGTGAGGTCGCTTCGTCACTGGCGCAGTCACCGGAGCTGCCGAAATCTGCTGATGGCGAACCGGTTTTTCCGGAACCCTGGGCTGCCGAAGCCTTCGCCATGACCGTGCATCTGCATGAGAAAGGCGTGTTTGCGTGGAGCGAATGGGCAGAACGGCTTTCGGCCGAGCTGCACAAACCGGGTCGTGCGCCTGACGGCAACGATTATTTCGACTGCTGGGTGGCGGCTCTCTGCAATCTGCTGGTGGCGAAGGGTATTGCCGATGCCAGTGCGATCCTAACTTTGCAGCAAAGCTGGCAGCGCGCGGCGGAGGCAACACCGCACGGACAGCCGATTGCGCTGGAAAACGATCCGCAGCGTTAGGCAGCCCTAAGACGAGAATTGCTTGTAGCATTCGTCCGCAACCCGCTGAAGCATCTCGCGGGAGATTTCGCCGGTCACGGTGTAACCGAGGCTGCCATCGATCCAGTAGAAGGTCTCGACGTCACCGTTGCTGGCGAAACGGAAGCTGGTCGTCGTGTTTGCGGTGTTGTGGCCGACAAGCACGGTCAGACGTTGGCCGCCGGCATTTTCATACATGAACATGGCGCCCGGCGTGCCGTTGATCGGTAGCAGTCTGCCGCCCACCAGCTGGAAACCAAGTACCTGCAGGCTCGGCACCTTGAGGCCGGCAACATTCATGCGTTTGCCGAGCCATGTGGCGAGATGCGCTTCCTGATCCGCGCCGACTTCGACTGGATGTCGCACCTCGCTCGCATAGACGATGAAGGCGGAGTGGGCCTGTTGTGGCCAGGCTTCCATGGCGGTCAATTGCAATTCGGGTCTCGCAAACAGATCCGGGCCGAAATGGCCGGCCACGGCGCCGGCGAGGAAGAGCGTCAGCGAGGCAGCAAACATAATTAGCCGGCGAAATTTATGTGGCGCCGCCTTCTCTTCAAGCAGAGCTCTTCTGCTTCTTGCGATCAGATCCGGATCATCCTCCCTGGAGATCCCATAGGGAGCGAACAGGGCCTTGATGCCATCGCTCTGGGTCTGCCATGCGGCGACGGTGGCGGCGTCTTTCGGATTTTCGGCAAGCCATGCCTCCATCTGCGCCTGTCTTTCCGGCGGCAGCTGGCCGTCGGCAAAGGCGTGGAGATCCGCTTCGGTCACGGTGGGGTTGCGTTCGGTCATTTTGGCCTCCGAAGCGTAATGACATTGTCGGCGCTCATCAGGCTGGTCATCTTCTGGCGCGCGCGAGACAGGCGCGACATGACGGTGCCGATCGGGATATCCAGCATGTCAGCGACGTCCTGATAGCTGTAGCCTTCGACGACGACGAGCATCAGCACTGCGCGATACTCCTCGCTCAGGCTATTGAGGGCTATCTCCAGCCGCGAGCGTTCCAGCGGGTCATTATCCGTTTCGGTCGCAGGCAGATGATTATTGTCGTCGATATCGACGAAGCTGCGGTTGCCTTGCTGGCGCAATCCGTTGCGATAGATATTGGTCATGATGGTGAGAACCCAGCCGCGCAGGTTCAGCCCGCGCCACTGGTCGCGTCGCGTCAACACCTTTTCCACGCAGTCCTGCAGCAGGTCCTCGCCGTCGGCGTCGGAGCGCGTGAGACTGCGCGAATAACGTCGCAGCGAGGGGAGGAGCGTCAGCACCTCCGCCTCGAAACTATCGGGCGCGGACGGGGATGTCGCCGCGCCCTTTCCGGTCCTGTCAGGGCCGTGCGGCATTCCAGACGTCCTTAAAGCCATCGCCGGCGACATCGCCGGACTTTGCATCCTTAACGAAGAAATAGAGTGGCACGCCGTCCTTTGCCCACTGTTTCATCCCGTCCTTGCGGGTGATGATGGAATATGCACCTTCCGCCTTGGCTTTGTCATCGGCCATCAACGGCGGCCAGGCTTTGGCGCAATCGCCGTTGCAGTTGGATTCACCCGACTTGTCGTTCTTGAAGGTGTAAAGCGTCATGCCGTTTTCGCCGGCAAGGACCTTGCCCTTGGCGCTGTCGACTGTCTTCACCGGCGCAGCGGCGAAGGCGACTGTGGCAAAGGCGGATGCGGCGGCAAGCGCCGCCAGGAATGTCACGGTCTTCATGATATCTCTCCTCGGGTGATGGACGCATATCCGTCCAGGCCTCGCATTCTGCGCTGCCGGATGTGAGACACGCTCCGTTCTTATTTTATTCCCGGCCGCGGGCATGTTTTTTACGGCTTGCGTCCGGAGACCGAATCCTGCCAAGTCGACCGATGCAATTTGCGCCACAACAAGATGAAGCGCTCAAGGCCGTTGCCAAATGGCTGAAGGAAGGGCGCTCCCCGCTGTTTCGCCTGTTCGGCTATGCCGGCACGGGCAAGACGACGCTTGCGCGGCATTTTGCCGAGCATGTCGATGGCGAAGTCCTGTTTGCGGCCTTTACCGGCAAGGCGGCGCAGGTGCTGCGTTCGCGCGGAGCCAGCAACGCCAAAACAATCCATTCGCTGATCTACCGTCCGCGCGGCGAAGAATCCGTCGAGGATGAGGAAACCGGCAAGACGTCGATCGCGCCGATGTTCACCATCAACCGCCAGAGCCCCGTAGCCAAGGCCGCGCTGATCATCGTCGACGAATGCTCGATGGTGGACGAGGCGCTCGGCAAGGATTTGATGAGTTTCGGCACGCCGATCCTCGTGCTTGGCGACCCCGGCCAGTTGCCGCCGATCTCAGGCGGTGGCTTCTTCACCGATCAGGAGCCCGACTATCTGCTGACCGATATTCACCGCCAGGCCCGTGACAACCCGATCATCCAGCTCGCTATGCATGTGCGTGAGGGCAAGGAGATCATGCACGGCGATTACGGGACGGCGCAGGTGATTTCGAAGAACGAGGTCACGCAGGCTCTGGTCATGGAGGCGGATCAGGTGCTCGTCGGCACCAACCGAACCCGCAAGCGCTACAATCAACGCCTGCGCGAACTCAAGGGCTTTTCGACCGAATATCCGCAATCCGGCGACAAGCTCGTCTGCCTGCGCAATGACCCCGCCAAGGGCCTGCTCAACGGTTCGCTCTGGCAGGTGATGACCTCTTCCAAGGAAACGACTAAGCCCGGTATCAACCTGCTGATCCGGCCGGAAGACGACGACATGGACAGGGGTGCGGCGAAGATCAAGCTGCTGAAGCAGGCCTTCGAGGATGTCGAGGGCGAGATCCCGTGGTCGACCCGCAAGCGCTATGACGAGTTCGATTACGGCTATGCGCTGACAGTACACAAGGCGCAGGGCTCGCAGTGGAACAATGTCGTGCTGTTCGATGAAAGCTGGGCGTTCCGCGATACGCGTGAACGCTGGCTTTATACGGCTATCACCCGCGCCGCCGAAACGCTGACGATCGTCCGATAACATCGCGCTTGTGGCGCTGCGGCCTATCTGTCACCGAGTGGTGACCGATGTTCCGAACGTCCATCAAAGTTTTGCATGGGTTGATGTCGGAATCTCGTTGGTTTTGCTGGCCATAATGGCATAAAACGGCGCTACCATCCGGTCTGAAAATCAGGGATTTCGATCATGCCCGCCAAGCTTTCCGTGAACCTCAACGCCATCGCTATGCTGCGCAACCGGCGTGACCTTCCCTGGCCGAGCGTCACGGGACTTGGCCGTATCGCGCTTGCGGCGGGCGCGAGCGGTCTCACGGTGCATCCGCGGCCCGACCAGCGTCATGTCCGCTTTTCCGATCTGCCCGAAATCCGCGCGCTGATCGATGACGAATTTCCGGAGGCGGAGTTCAATATCGAGGGCTACCCCTCCGACGAATTCTTCGATCTCTGTGCTTCGGCCGAGCCTGAGCAGGTGACGCTGGTGCCCGATGATCCCACACAGGCGACATCGGATCACGGCTGGGATTTCCGCAAGAACCGCGAGCTGCTGGTCGATGTCGTCGCCAAATACAAGAAGATCGGCTGCCGCGTGTCGCTGTTTGCCGATGGCGACGGTGATGTTGACGCGGTGAAGATTGCCAGGGAAGTCGGCGCCGATCGCATCGAGCTCTACACCGGCCCTTACGGCGGTTGCTATGATGATCCGCAGAAGGCCGCCGTCATTCTCGAAGCGCTCGGCAAAACAGCCGACGCCGCCTTCGCCAACGGCCTTGACGTCAATGCCGGCCACGACCTGACGGTTGCCAACTTGCCGGCGCTCGTGAAGCGCATTCCGAAGCTCGCCGAAACCTCGATCGGCCATGGGCTGACCGCCGATGCGCTGGAATATGGCATGGCCGAAACGGTGCGGCGCTTCCGCCGGGCTTGCGGGCAGGTGGTCTAATCAGCGACGATCGTAAGCATCGGATCGCTGCTTCATCAAAGCTGACGAGTGTCGTAGTGAAGGCGGTTGTCTTCGATCTCTCCCCGATGGGCTGCAGCCCAATCGGCGAGATGACGCGCGGTTTCCGACAGGGAATGTCCGAGCGGCGTTAGCGTGTATTCGACCTGTGGCGGGGTGCTGTGGTGAACGGTGCGCTCGACCATGCCGTCGCGCTCCAGCGTCTTAAGCGTCCTCGTCAGCATTTGCTGCGAGATACCCACCACACGCCGCTTGATTCCGTTGAAGCGCTGCGAGCCCGCGCGAAGTACGACAACCACCTGGATCGTCCACTTGTCGCCGACGCGGCTGAGGATTTCGCTCACGCCCTTACAGTCGGCTCCTGCGGGCTTGACGGTCACATCCATCTGACCTGCTCCTAAAAATATGCTTTTGACCGTTAGTTTTTGGTCCCATAAATGGCTGTGGTCAACATTGTAGACCTTATCTTCGACCGGGAAATGTCGAGATGGGGCCACCCACGGAGACCACCATGAACCTCTTCTACTATCCCGCCGCCTGCAGCCTGGCTGATCACATAGCGCTTATCGAGGCCGGGCTTCCCTACAAGCTCCTCAGCATCAACCGCGAGAAAAAGACCGAAGATGGCCGGGATTTTCTGTCGATTAATCCGAAGGGTTATATCCCAACCCTTGAGATGGACGACGGGGCGATCCTCACGGAGAACCAGGTCATCCTGGCCTATATTGCGGAACAGAGCGGCAAACTCCTGCCCGACGATAACATTCTCAGGTGGCGGACCTTCGAGGCGCTCGCCTTCATGTCCTCGGAGATCCATGCAAGCTACACCCCTTTTTTCAGGGATTTCCCAGAGCCGGAGAAGGATCGCGCCCGCGAGAAGCTCAAGAAGTCCTTCGCCATCCTTGCCGATCAGATGGGCGACAAGGCATTCCTGGTGAGCAATGAGATGACGATTGCCGATTGCTATCTTTTCTGGGTTCTGATGGTCGCGCCGAGAAGCGGCGTCGAACTGCCGGAAAATCTTCAGAACTGCCTGGATCGCATGAAGGCGATGCCATCCGTGATCAGGGCGCTCAAGGAAGAGGGATTGAGCTGATCGGGCGGCAGTCCGAACGAGCTGAGCATTTCCCGGCCAGACGCACCCCCGATAGCGGTGCATCTGGCCGGGAAAGCCGAGAGTGAACGAATGGCCGCGTGGCGTGATCCGTCGAGACCTTCGTCCGCCTTCGGCGCAAAGCGGGCAGCATATTCGTTATCATTCTCAATCAAGGCAGCAACTGATAGATTGCACGGCAAAGCTGCGAGCAATCGTAACTCTTGTCACCGACGTGACAGCTTTCATGACCTCTGGTATTTCCAGAATCGCGCTCAGGTTGGGAGAGACTTTCATGAAAAAGCACGCTGTAGCTCTGATGATGGTACTTGCGATCTGCATCCCCATCGCCACAATGAAACCCGCTTTTGCCGCAGATGATGTATGTGCGCCCGTCAGGGCGATGTTGGAAAAATTCAATGTTACATCGCGAATTCGCTTGGTCGGCACCAATAAGGTTAAGGCAATCAATTTCACAAGCCTATTTGTTGACACCAAGCAGTGGTGGCATGAAGATTCTAAACCGTGGCATATAGAGCCGCGCCAATATTCAAAAACCAGCGATCTTGAGAACTGCGAGCATCTCGGCAGCGAAATTATAGATGGAATCCGGACCGAAATTTGGAATTACGACCACTTAGCGTACCAGCAGGTTGACTACTTTAAGATTTGGATATCCGATGATACAGGGTTGCCGGTGAAATCCCATTTCAAGCGGGTCCGGCCTAAAGCGTTTATCGAGTGGGACGGCACTTACACGTACGGCTCTGATATCAAAGATCCCGTTTGAACTAGAGCAC
This sequence comes from Rhizobium sp. A22-96, assembly GCF_053521805.1. NCBI lineage: Bacteria > Pseudomonadati > Pseudomonadota > Alphaproteobacteria > Hyphomicrobiales > Rhizobiaceae > Rhizobium > Rhizobium sp. A22-96. The sequence goes on along the minus strand of NZ_JBNWDQ010000002.1, from coordinate 281,730 downwards.
GTCGTCCTCGATATAAGTCATCGTCGGCTTCCCAATGGCCGTTTATTGCGCAAACACCCCAAAGGATCGCCGGCAAACGGCCGGTGGTATGGGGTGTGTAATTTCGACCGGTTTGTCGATGCGGTGCGTTTGGAAGTTGTGTACAAAGCGTGAAACTTCCCCCGCCCCGCATGGCGGGGAGAGGGTTGGGGCGAGGGCCAGGCAAAGGCTTGCAGCAATGTCAGACCAGCCTGACGAGCCGAACAATCAGCCGAGCAAAGCGGCTTTGTGTTCTTCGACGAAGCTGCGCAGCGTCTGCGGCTCCTTGCCGGTCAGCTTGTTGAAATCATTTGTCAGGATGTCGAATTTGCCGGCGCGGGTGTTGGCGTCGGCGGAGACGAGCATGTCGACCACGAATTTCGGCAAGCCGGCGCCAGTCAGGCCGCCAGCAAACTGCTCGTCATTGACCGCAACGACTTCCAGCGGGCGGCCGGTGATCTTGCTGACAACGGATGCTACGTCTTCGATCGTCAACGATGTGGAGCCGGTCAGAGTGTAGGTCGCATTTTCGGTGGTGTCGGAAGCGAGTGCCGCTGCAATGGCGAGTGCGCAATCTTCGCGGCTGATATTGCTGGTACGGCCGCCGGCAGTGGCGGTGTACCACTTGCCGACTTCAAGGCTATGCGGCAGGCCCAAGAGATAATTGTCGAAATACCAGGCATCGCGCAGGATCGTATAGCCGATGCCGCTGGCCTTGATGGCGTTTTCCGTGCCGAGATGGTCGGGTGCGAAGGTGACGAGCGAACCTTCCGGCGCCGGCATGGAGGTGTAGAGGATGTGCTTCACGCCGGCCTTCTTCGCAGCTTCGACGGCAGCCGTGTGCTGTTTCAGGCGCAGGCCGGGAACGGCAAGCGCGTCGGTGCTGATGATCAGCAGCCGATCGACGCCGGCAAAGGCGGTGGCAAGCGTGGCAGCATCGTCGAAATCGGCCTTGCGGGTGACGACGCCCTTGGCGGCGAGATCGGCAAGCTTCTCCGGGCTGCGGGTGGCGGCAATGATACGACCGGGTGCTACCTTGTATGTCTCCAGTAGGTGATGAATGACACGCTGGCCGAGCTGGCCGGCGGCACCGGTGACGAGAAGAGTGCTGCTCATGACTTTATCCTTGTTTGACCGCCGCGGACTTGCAGAGGTTGGTTGCTCTCAAAAAGAGACTAGCACTACATTGGTGTTTGACTTCGACCTGTAAAGGAGGCAGTTTTTTAGCTCAACGTTACCAAAAGGGAACCGGCATGAGCGCCAGCACCGTCGTCAATTTGCGCAGCATAGATCCGCCGCTGCGCGACGTCGACCTTAGCAATCTCGATTTCTCCAATTGTCCGGTGCGAGACCTGATCTCGCAGATCGGCGGCAAATGGTCGGTGCTGCTTCTCGAAACATTGGCGAAGCGGCCTTACCGCTTCGGCGAGTTGCGCCGCCTCGTGCCTGATATTTCCCAGCGCATGCTGACACAGACATTGCGTGACCTGCAGCGCGATGGCTATGTCGACCGCGAGGTTTTCCCAACCAAGCCGCCAAGCGTCGAATACAGCATGACCAATCTCGGCCGTTCGCTGTACGAGCCGCTGGCCATGCTCTTGAACTGGGCGGAGGCCAATCATGAGGCCGTGCGTGCAGCACGCGTCCGTTTCGATCAATCGCCGGACTGAGCCTTGCCGTGAAGCCTTTGAAGATCGCCATCGTCGGTGCCGGACCTGCCGGTCTCGCCGCCTCTCTCTTTCTCACGCGCGCCGGTCATACGACCGATATCATAGAACGTTTCGACAGCCCTGCGGCGGTCGGCTCGGCGCTGATGCTGCAGCCGACGGGATTGACCGTGCTCGAGACGCTCGGGCTTGGTCCGGCTATCCACGCGGCAGGCAATCGTATCGATCGCTTGTTCGGCACGGAAACCACCCGTGGCCGCACCGTTCTCGACGTGCGCTACAACGCGCTGCCGGGCGGCCGTTATGGGCTTGGCGTCCATCGCGCGGCGCTCTTCGATACGCTCTATGATGAAGTCTCCGCCCGAAGACATCCGATCTTCACCGGGCAGAAAGTTGCCGCCGTGATCGAAGAAGGCGATCACAGCTATATTTGCGTCGAAGGCGGTGAGCGGCTTGGCCCCTATGATCTTGTGATCGATGCCAGTGGTGCGCGATCCGAACTGGTAGCGGCTTCGCCCGCGGCACCACGTGTGCGAAATCTCACCTATGGCGCCTTCTGGGCGACGCTCGACTGTCCGGATGGTCTGGTGGATCAGGCGGCATTGACGCAACGCTACGACAAGGCGAGCGTCATGATCGGTGTTTTGCCAGTCGGCAACCGAAAGCCTGATCTGCCGAAACAGGCCGCCTTGTTCTGGAGCCTGAAGGTCGCTGATGCCGATGAGGTCCGCAGGCGCGGGCTTGACGGCTGGAAGCAAACCCTCCGTGGTTACTGGCCGGAGTGCGAGCCATTGCTCGCGCAGATCACGGATTGGGATCAGCTGACGCTGGCGCGCTATGCCCATCGAACTGTGAAGCTACCCTATAGCGGGCGAACGGTTTTTGTCGGCGATGCGGCGCATTCTACAAGCCCGCAGCTCGGGCAGGGTGCAAATATGGCACTGCTTGATGTCGCTGCGCTGGCGCATGCGCTTGCGAGCCACGAGACTGTTGAAGCGGCATTCTCCGCCTATGCGAGAGCGCGGCGAATGCATGTGCGGCTGTTCCAGCTGCTGTCGCTGGCGTTCACGCCATTCTATCAGTCGGATTCGGCTGCCTTGGCCTGGATCCGCGACCGGCTGGTCGCGACTATCGCCAAGGTGCCGCCGGCACCGCAGATCCTGGCAGCAATCGTTTCAGGCACGCTGGTCGATCCATTCGCGGCTGCCGGCCTCAGTGAATGTGACTGGCTGCGGAGTGTTGCTCCGCAGCCGTCCTGATCAGTTCTTGCGCTCGGTCAGGAAAGCCAGCAGCGCAATCACCGGGAAGGCGATGCCGAACCAGGAGGCGAGGTTCCAGCCGCCCGATGCATAGGCCCAGCCGCCGAGTGCCGAACCGATGGCGCCGCCGCCAAAGAAGGTTGCCATATAGAGGCCGTTCAGGCGGCTGCGATGCTCGGCGCTGAGCGCGAAGATGGCGCGCTGGCCGAGCACGAGATTGGTCTGCACGCCGAAATCGAGCATGATGCCGGAGAGCGTCAGCGTGATCAGCGCCAGCAGCGAACCGCCGCCCGAGACATGGCCGATAAAGAAGGCGACGATGGCGAGCACCATGGCGAAGGCGGTGGCGAGTTTCGTCCAGCCGCGATCGGCAACCCGGCCCGCGATAGGTGAGGCGACTGCGCCGGCGGCACCTGCCAATGCAAAGAGCGCGATGCCGTTCTGGGTCAAGCCGAAGGCGGGGCTTGCCAGCAGGAGCGGCGTCGTCGTCCAGAACAGGCTGAAGGCGGCGAACATGCAGGCCTGATAGAGTGCGCGCCGCTGCAGCACTGGCGTATTCAGGGCGAGATGGCCCATGGAAGACAGCAGCTGGCCGTAATGCAGCTTGGTGTGCGGCACACGTGTTGGCAGCACGACGCGCAGGAGGATGGCGAGGCCGATCATGATGGCGGCGGAGATGATGTAGACCGCGTGCCATGAAAGAAGCTCGGAGAGGAAGCTTGCTGCCGGGCGGGCCAGCATGATGCCGCAGAGAAGGCCGCTCATGACATTGCCGACGACGGCGCCGCGGCTGGCGTCGGGCGCCATGTGGGCCGCGAAGGGCACCAGGACCTGGACGGAGACGGATGCCAGGCCGATGCAGAGCGATGCCAGCAGGAACAGCGACGGGGACGAGGCGAAGGCGGCGGCGATAAGGGCGAGGGCGGCAAGCGCCACCAGCATCAGCACCAGCTTCCGGTTCTCGAGCAGGTCGCCAAGCGGCACGATCAGGAGCAGACCGAGGCCGTAGCCGATCTGTGTCAGGGTCACGATCAGGCCGGTCGCGGCTGGGGAGAAGCCAAGCGATTGGCTGATGGGGCCAGCGAGTGGTTGACCATAGTAGATATTGGCAGCCACCAGCCCGCAGGCGGCGGCGAACATGAAGGTCATTAGTGGCGAAATAGTCTTCTCCGGGAGCGGCATGCTCTCCCGTCTGGCGGCAGCAGTTGCAGGCATGTCTTGTCCTCGATGGGGGCTTGGGAGCATGCTCCCGGATATTTCAATGAAAAATCAGTTCAGTAGTTTCATGGCCGCTTCGGCGGCGGCAAACATGTGTTCTTGTGTGCGGCCGGTCTTTCCGACCACCCGCATGCCCTTCGTGAGGGAGAGGATCGCGCAAGCCGTGCTCTCGGCGTCGACATGCTTCGGGATGGAGCCATCCTCCTGTCCGAGGCGGATCAGATCGAGAATACGCCGTTCGTCAAAATCGAAGGCCACGCCGATGCGCTTGGCGACGTCATCGTCAAAAAGGGCAAGCTCGGTGGCGCTGCCAACGGCAAGGCAACCCCGGCGGCCAATGTCGCCCCATGATGATCCGGCGAAGAATGTCATCAGCGCGCGCAGCTTTTCGTAGCCGTTGGGTGCTGCGGCAATGCAGTCGTCGAGCAGGTGCTGGCGCACATGGCGGTAGCGATCGAAGGCGGCGAGGAAGACGCCGCGCTTGTCACCGAAGGCCTTGTAGACGCTGCCTGCGGTCAGGCCCATGGCCTCGGTCAATTCGCTGATCGAGGCGGCGTAATAGCCGCGCTCGGAAAAGACCCGCAGTGCCTCGTCAAGCGCTGCGTCCATGTCGAATTCCCTAGGGCGGCCGCGCAGTTTGGGCGCGATATCGATGGTGTCCGTCGTCATGCGACTCTTTTAGGAAATGATCGTTTCCAAATCAAGCGAATTTTGCACTGCAACAGAACTATTACCGGCCGCCACTATCAGGTGTCGGTGTTAAGTTGATTGTTTTATTGCCGTTATTGGAAAATGATGGCCATGTGGATCGCGTCCTTGTAACGCCCATCTATGCGCACGGATCTACGCGCGAGACCCTCCCGGACAAAGCCGACCTTCTCATAAAGCGCTATCGCTCTGATATTGTCGGCATGAACGCTGAGTTCCACGCGCTCCATGCCGGCGTTGCGTGCGGCTTGCAGCGTCGTCTCGATCAGCCTGCGGCTCAGGCCCTTGCCGCGATAGGCAGGGATGATACCCATTCCAAGGTGACCTGCGTGAGCATGGGAAGGGAAGGTGTGGCGGCTGATATCGCACCAGCCGACAACATCGCTGCCTGCCAAAGCAACGAATTGCGGATTGCCTTTCGCGATCATGCCGAACACGAAAGCGCGCGTGTCCTCCAGCGGGAATGCTTCAAGCATCGTCAGATATTCACGCTCGCGCGCGACAATATCGAGCGCCTTGTGGAAGCCTTCGATATGCTCGCTGGCGATGGGCAGGATAGTGATACCGGCGCTGGCGGTCATGGGGCAATATCTCGATGCAAATCAGGGATGTATTGAGGATAGGGATCAACCCTCGCCCTGTCTATCGCCGCATACAACCGTCGCTCACAGATCGAGTTCCCATGTCTGGCCGTTCAATTCCGGGCCGAACATGCGGTGTTTTTCTTCCGCAACGAGCCTGAAGCCGGCCTTGATGTAGATGGCCCGCGCCGCGTCTAGAATGTCGTTGGTCCAGAGCGAAAGCTTGGTATAGCCGGCGTCGCGCGAGAAGCGGATGCATTCGTCGACCAGCAGCTTGCCGAGGCCGAGGCCGCGTGCCGTCTTGTCGACATAGAGCAACCGGAGTTTCGCGACACCATCGCCGCCGTCTGCGATCATGGCGGAACCGACGTTCAGGCCGTTCCGCTCGGCGATCCAGCATCGTTCCTTGTCCGGATTGAAGCTGGACAGGAACTTGCCGGCGACTTCGGCGACAAGTGCCTCGAAGCGATGATCCCAGCCGAACTCCTCGGTATAGAAACGCGCCTGGCTCTGCACGATCCAGCCGATATCACCGGGCCGGGGAGAGCGGATGATTGCGGGAGAAGTGGCACTTCGGTCCGCACCGAGTGTGTCTTGTATCGTCCGCATTGCTTCGACGATGCGCTCGGGCTCGCCAATGGCCAGCCGGTCGAAATATCCGGCAATCTGGGCGCGGGAGCGGCGGACAAATTCCTGGAATTGCGCCTGTCCCTTGTCGGTGACTTTTATGACCTGGCTGCGCGCATCTTCGGGGTCGGGCGTCGTCTCTATCAGGCCGTCCGCGCGGAAGCGCTTGACGATGCGGCTGAGATAGGCGGGGTCGAGATGCAGATCGCGGGTCAATGCCGAGGCGGCAACGCCGCCGCGAAACCCGACTTCGAACAGCACGCGCACATCCGTCAACGTATAGGGGCTGTCGAGATAGGCCTTGTTCAGGACGCCGAGAAAATTGGTGTAGAAGCGATTGAAGTTACGGACGGCATCAATGGTCGTGAATTCGTCGGCAATGGTCATGGACATCGTCTCCTCGGTATAAGAGACGATGTCCATTATTTATTGGACTGAGTCAAGTAACTTGGTCTTGATTTATGCGGCGCAACTGCTGCGGACACCTTCATCGGCGAGAGCAAAATCGACGGCTGCCTGGGCATGGATGGTCGTCGTGTCGAAGCCGGGGAGAATCAATGCATTCGGATCGAGAATGAGGCAGATTTCGGTGCAGCCAAGAATGACGCTATCGGCGCCATCAGCCTTGGCACGCTCGATGATGGCATTCAGCTTCCGACGCGACTCGTCCTTGATGATGCCGGCGCAGAGTTCGTTGAAGATGATGTCGTGCGTCACGGTCCGGTCTTCGGGACCGGGCACCATGACGGAGACACCGCTCTCAGCCATGCGTTCGGCATAAAAGCCGTGTTCCATGGTGTAGCGCGTGGCGAGCAGCAGCGGCTTTACGCTTCCGGCGGCCTTCAACGCCGCGGCAGTTTCGTCGATGATGTGGATGAGCGGCACGGAGATGCGGGCGGCAACTTCCGGCGCGATCAGGTGCATGGTGTTGGTGCAGATGAGCACGCATTCGGCGCCGGCTACCTGCAGGCGGTGTGCCGCATCGCCGAGGCGGGCGGCGGCGTCATCCCAACGACCGGCCTTCTGCAAGGCGACGATCTCGGCGAAATTGACGGAGTACATCAGCACTTCGGCGGACGAGAGGCCACCCAGCTGGTCGCGAACCATTTCGTTGATCTGGCGATAATAGACCGCCGAACTTTCGAAACTCATACCGCCGATCAGGCCAATGGTGCGCATAATGGTGTTCTCCGCTCTTGAATGTGAATGCAGGAATAGTGCTGCGATTCACGCGCCGTGTGTTTGCAATCTTTGTGATTTTGACAATTCAATCCGCAACGATTTGCGTATTTCCGGAATTTTGTGCAAAATTACGGCGCTCTTATGGGGATTGTTGCACATGCTGGACGAACGTGACCGAAAGATTCTCGAATTTTTGCAGGCCGATGCCGGCATTTCGGTGACTGAGCTTGCCGATCGCGTCGCCCTGTCGGTCTCCGCATGCTCGCGCCGCATCCAGCGGCTGGAGGAGAGCGGCCATATTGCCAGGCGCATCGTCGTGCTTGACCGGGAGAAGATGGGGGTGCCGACCACGGTCTACGCGCTGATCAAGACGGCGCACCATGCCGACGAGTGGATCGAGGCCTTCCGCAAGGCGATCGGTGACATCCCAGAAATCGTCGAGGCGCATCGGCTCACCGGAAATCACGACTATATTCTGAAGATCGTCTTGCCCCGCGTCGAACACTATGACGTCATCTACAAGCAGCTCGTGCGCCGGGTCGAATTGTTCGACGTATCGGCGTCGATCTCGATGGAGGAGCTGAAAAGCGGTGCATCCATTCCTGTCGGCTACGCGCGGTAGGCATTTGAGAGCGTGGCAGCCGCAGGGGTGCCATGCATAAAAGACGATTGCCGCCCATCCTCCGCAACTCTACGTTTTGCGGTAACCGTAGATATGAGGTGTCGCCATGCAGGATCATCATGTTGTCGTTGTCGGAGGCGGTTTTGGCGGGTTGCAGCTCGCCAATGATCTGAAGGGCGCACCTGTCCGCATCACGCTGATCGACCGGCGCAATCACCATCTTTTCCAGCCGCTTCTCTATCAGGTCGCGACCACTCTGCTTGCCACATCCGAAATCGCCTGGCCGATCCGCAGCTTCTTCAGGGATCGGCCCGAAGTCACGACCCTGCTGGCCGAGGTCGTTGGCGTCGACAGCGAGGCGCATCAGGTGCTTCTGAAGGATGGCCAGAAGATCGGCTACGATACACTGGTGCTGGCGACGGGCGCGACACACGCCTATTTCGGCCATGACGAATGGGAGCCCGTAGCACCTGGCCTGAAGACGCTGGAAGATGCCACGACCATTCGCCGGCGCGTCCTTCTGGCCTTCGAACAGGCGGAGCTGGAAACCGACCCGGCTGTCCGTGAAGCGCTACTGACTTTCGTAATCGTCGGCGCGGGTCCTACGGGGGTGGAGCTTGCCGGTATCATCTCGGAACTGGCAAGGACGACGCTGCCGAAGGAATTCCGCAATATAGACACACGCAAGGCCAGGATCATTCTCGTTGAGGCCGGGCCGCGGGTGCTGGCTGCTTTCGCCGAGGAACTGTCCGACTATGCGCGCAAGGAGCTGGAGGTCCTCGGCGTCGAGCTCCATTTCGGCAAGCCGGTCACTTCATGCAGCGCGGAGGGGGTCGTGATCGGCGATAGCTTCGTGCCATGCCGCACCATCGTCTGGGCGGCGGGTGTGGAGGCATCGCCGGCGGCGAAATGGCTTGACATACCCGCCGATCGCGCTGGTCGCGCCGTTGTCGACAAGGAACTGCGGGCGCCGGGCAAGGACGATATTTTTATCATCGGCGACACGGCATTGGTTCTGCGCGAGGATGGCAGTCCGGTGCCGGGGATCGCTCCGGCCGCCAAGCAGCAGGGAGATTATGTCGCCAGGGTGATCAGGGCGAAGCTGGCCGGCAAGCCGGCGCCGGCGCCGTTTCGCTACAAGCATCAGGGCAGCCTCGCGACCATCGGCAAGAGTGCCGCGATCATCGATTTCGGCTGGATCAAATTAAAGGGCTGGCTTGCCTGGTGGGTCTGGGGTCTCGCCCACATCTATTTCCTGATCGGCACCCGCTGGCGCATCGCCGTCGCCTGGAGCTGGCTGTGGATCTATATCAGCCGGCAGCACAGCGCCCGGCTGATCACGCAAAGGGAAACCATGCGCGAGGATTGAAAAAGGGCAGCCATTATGGCTGCCCTTTCCTTATGAGTCACAATGCGGTGATGCTTACGCCAGCGATGCGATGTCGATGACGAAGCGGTAACGAACGTCGCTCTTCAGTACACGCTCATAGGCTTCGTTGACCTGATCGATATTGATCACCTCGATCTCCGAGGCAATGTTGTGCTTGCCGCAGAAATCCAGCATTTCCTGGGTTTCCTTGATCGAGCCGATCATCGAGCCCGAGAGGCTGCGACGGCCGGGGATCAGCGAGAAGGCATGGACCGGGACCGGATGCTCAGGCGCACCGACCACGACCATGCTGCCGTCGACCTTCAAGAGGCCAAGATAGGCATTCCAGTCGAGCGCAATGCCGACCGTCATGATGAGCAGGTCGAAGGTGCCGGCGAGCGTCGTGAAGGTCTCGGCGTCGCTGGTGGCATAATAGTGGTCAGCGCCGAGACGCAGACCGTCTTCCTTCTTGGAAAGCGACTGGCTGAGAACGGTGACTTCGGCACCCATCGCATGAGCGATCTTGACGCCCATATGGCCGAGGCCGCCCATGCCGACGATCGCGACCTTCTTGCCTGGACCGGCCTTCCAGTGGTGCAGCGGCGAGTAGAGCGTAATGCCGGCGCAGAGCAGCGGAGCCGCAGCGTCGAGCGGAATATTTTCGGGGATCGAGAGGACGTAGCCTTCCTTGACGACGATCGAATCCGAGTAGCCGCCATAGGTTGGCGTCGCGCCATCGGCTTCGAAGTCGTTGTAGGTCTGGACGACGCCCGGCATGTAGTGTTCCAGGTCGAGGTCGCGGGTGGCGCAGGTCGTGCAGGAATTGACGAAGCAGCCGACGCCGACGCGGTCGCCGACCTTGAACTTGCTCACCTTCGAGCCGACGGCGCTGACGATGCCGGCGATCTCATGACCCGGTACCATGGGATATTTTGCATTGCCCCATTCGTTGCGGGCCTGGTGAATGTCGGAATGGCAGATGCCGGAGAACTTGATCTCGATGACGACGTCGTCCTCATTCGGCTCGCGGCGTTCGAAGGTGAACGGCGTGAGCGGCTTGGACGCGTCGGTGGCGGCATAACCCTTTGCGATAGGCATGGGAGACTTCCTTGTTTTTCGGAGGAGGTGGGAGTGGAATTGGGATGGCCGACTATGCATCGGGAAGGGGCCGCAGCGTTAGAGCGATCCTGCAAGCTTTATGTACGATCCTGCGAATCTAAATGCGCGGCCGCTCTTTCACAGCGGACTTCCGTTACCTAGATAGGCCTTGATATCTACTCGAAAACAGTTGGTTGCGAATGACACTGCCTTTCAATCCAAATCAGGAACTCGCATCCATCATTGCCCGTTTCGCCACAGGAGAGGGGGAACATCGTACGCCGATCGATGGTCTCAACCTGTATCGGCAATCGGCTGCGACGGTTTGGCAGCACGGGGCTTATCGGCCCTGCTACGCGATTGTCGTTCAGGGGCGGAAGACCCTGACTGTTGGCACCGATACCTACCACTATGGTGTCGGCGAGTATATTTTGACTGCCCTCGATCTGCCCGTATCGACTCAGGTGACCAATGTCGGCAGTGACACGCCGTATCTCTGTTTCGGCATGGCGCTGGACAGCGAGCGCCTGAAGGAACTTCTGTCACGCGTCAACATTCCAAGCCAGGCGGTGACGGCCGAGCCTTTGCGTGGCCTCGCGATCAATACGGCTTCGCCGGAATTGCTCGATGCGTCGTTGCGGCTTCTCAGATTGCTCGATCGGCCCGAGGATATTCCGGCCATGGCGCCACTGATCGAGCAGGAAATCCTTTATCGCCTGTTGACCGGCCCGAACGGTCCGCGGCTGCTGCAGGTCGCCATGGCGGAAAGCCAGAGCAACCGGGTGGCGCGCGCCATTGCCTGGCTTCGCGGCAATTTCGAACAGCCTCTGCGCATCGACGAACTGGCCGAGCGCATCGGCATGAGCGTTTCCTCCCTGCATCATCATTTCAAGGCCGTCACGGCCATGTCGCCAATGCAGTATCAGAAGCAGCTCCGGCTGCATGAGGCGCGGCGCCTGATGATCGTCGAGCAGCTCGATGTGGGTTCGGCCGGCCATCGTGTCGGCTATCAGAGCCCTTCGCAATTCAGCCGTGAATATAGCCGCCTCTACGGACTGCCGCCGCTCAGGGATGTCGAGGCGATGCGCAACAATGCTGTCGCTGCCGAATAGACTTAACTGATGGGCGCGTGGCAATCGCCGCCGTTCCAGGTGAAGCTCGGAACGGCGTCTTGCGGCCCCCACAGGCCTTCGAAACGATCATATTCGGCATCGAACCTTATCGTCAGCGAGCCCATCCCATATTTGTCGAACCAGCGCAGGGTTCGCTTCCTGCCGTGCGCCGTTCCGATTTCGGAGAGAGCGCCGATCGTCGTATTGCCATCGTCTTGGAAACGATAGGTGCCGGCGATATGGCCCTGCGTGTCAACCTGCAATGATGTTTCGACATCCACGAGCGATCCGGCGGAGAGGAGCTTGCCGCAATAGTGCCCAGCCGGACCGGCAGCAGGTTTTGCCGCCGAGGCCTCTGCCGTTGGCAGCGCAAGCGCGGTCGTCGCGAACCATATGCCTATGACACGGGCAAGCATTCCTCGTTTGCCCTTGCCGAGATGAACCGGTGCGGGGGCAAGAGGTATGGTGGAAATGTGCGTCAATGCTGCGTTCATCACCCAAGTCCTGATGAAGAGATATCTATGCCGGCAAGCTCTAGCCGTCGTGTGCCTGCCATGACAAGCGCGCTCCGATTTTTTGGCGCAGTGCAGCAACGAATTTCGCTTGACGCCTGCTTCGGGGTGCTGCATAACGCGCCACGAACCGTACCGTACGGTACGCATTTGGGAGTGGCCATCGTGCTGAGCGAAGTAGGACAGTCGAGCGAGTTTTCGCCGCGCCAGAACGCCGTCCTGGAGCAGGCGTTGCGTCTGCTCGTCGACGGCGGCGAAAAGGCGCTGACGACCTCGGGCGTCGCGCGCGCTGCCAATTGCTCCAAGGAAAGCCTCTATAAGTGGTTCGGCGATCGCGACGGTCTGCTGTCGGCAATGATCGCCTATCAGGCCAGCAAGGTTCGCACCTTCGAGCGTAATGGCGAGCGCCTGAATACGGCCAGCTTACACGACCATCTCGTTATTTTCGCTCGCGACCTGCTGGAAGTTTTGGCGGGCGATGTTTCGCTCGCGCTGAACCGTCTGGCAATCGGCCAGTCGAACCGCGATGGCTCGAAGCTCGGCAAGCTTTTGCTGGAGCGCGGCCGCCGGCAGATCGACCGGCGCGCCAGCGGCCTGATCGATGCCGGCAAGCGGGCAGGGCTGCTGCGCTTTGCGGATGCCGACGAGGCATATCACACGCTTTACGGGCTCATCGTCTCCGATCTGCATGTCCGCATGCTGCTCGGCGAGCCCGGTTTGAAGGATTCCAGCCGTCAGGCTGAGAAGGCTGTTACGGCCTTCCTCAGGCTTTACGGTACGGAAAAGGTTTTGGCGGAAGCAGCGGCGACCGTCTGAGACATCTAACTTATACCCAGACAAGCAAAGGGAAGGACAAACAATGCGCGTCTATTACGATCGTGATGCCGATCTCAACCTCATCAAGTCGAAGAAGGTCGCCGTCATCGGCTACGGTTCTCAGGGCCGTGCTCACGCGCTGAACCTGAAGGACAGCGGCGCACAGAACGTTGCGATCGCGCTCAAGGCCGGTTCGCCGACCGTGAAGAAGGCCGAAGCCGATGGCTTCAAGGTCATGACGGTTGCTGAAGCAGCTGCCTGGGCCGACCTGATGATGATGGCGACCCCGGACGAACTCCAGGCCGACATCTACAAGGCCGATATCGCTCCGAACATCCGCGACGGCGCTGCTATCGCCTTTGCTCACGGCCTCAACGTTCACTTCGGCCTCATCGAGCCGAAGGCTTCGGTCGACGTCGTCATGATCGCTCCGAAGGGCCCGGGCCACACGGTTCGCGGCGAATACCAGAAGGGCGGCGGCGTTCCCTGCCTCGTTGCCGTTCACCAGAACGCTTCGGGCAACGCCCTTGAACTCGCTCTCTCCTACGCTTGCGGCGTTGGTGGCGGCCGTTCGGGCATCATCGAAACCAACTTCCGCGAAGAGTGCGAAACCGACCTCTTCGGCGAACAGGTCGTTCTGTGCGGCGGTCTCGTCGAGCTGATCCGCGCTGGTTTCGAAACGCTGGTCGAAGCCGGTTACGCACCGGAAATGGCCTATTTCGAGTGCCTGCACGAAGTAAAGCTCATCGTCGACCTGATCTATGAAGGCGGCATCGCCAACATGAACTACTCGATCTCCAACACCGCTGAATGGGGCGAATACGTCTCCGGCCCGCGCATCATCACTGCCGAAACCAAGGCTGAAATGAAGCGAGTCCTCAAGGACATTCAGACCGGCAAGTTCACCTCGGACTGGATGCAGGAATACCGTTCGGGCGCTGCCCGCTTCAAGGGTATCCGCCGCCTGAACGACAGCCACCAGATCGAAGAAGTCGGCGCCAAGCTGCGCGGCATGATGCCCTGGATCGGCAAGAACAAGCTGGTCGACAAGGCTGTCAACTAAGCTTTCTATACGGTGAACTATTGAGTACGGGCCGAGGAGGGAAACTTCCTCGGCCTTTGAATTTCTGCTGCCTAATCCGAGCTGGCGAGCTATTCGTGAATTCGCTATAGAGTTGTATATGAGAGCGGATGAAACTAATTTGGCCGGGGCGGCGACCAGGCTGCAGGGGTGCTGGCAGGTAGCCTATGCAGCGTTTGCTGGATATCCATCCCCTGAAAATCTGGATGCATCGCCACTAGGTGATGCAGAGAAGATCTTTCGCGACTTGCGTTCGGCACCGCTGGCGAACTTGAGTGGGAAAGCGCTCGGCGGCTATGCCATGAGTGCAATGACCACCGTTGGGGGTGCCGACGACTACAGGCATTATCTGCCGCGCATTTTGCAGCACGCTCTTGCGACACCAGGTGAACCCGGTTTTGATCCGCTGATGATCCTCCCGAAGCTGGAATATGCTGACTGGCGCCAATGGCCGGCAGCAGAGCGCCTCGCAATCGGGAACGTTTTTCACGCGTCGTGGGTTTATGCGCGGTTGCAACATCCCGATGAACTCGACGCGATGAATTGGTTCATATCCGCAATTCGCCTCGAAGAGGATGTCAGATCCGTTCTGGACGCGTGGCTGTCCAATCTGACGCCGAATTCCGCCCTACAACTCGCCGATGTCATCGGTCGGTCGGGCGATCTGCCTTATGGCCGCACTTTCTGGGAAGATCTTGATTTGGCGACCAGGCGCACGATTGTCGACTGGCTTTGCGGTGATGCATTGCAAGCTGCCATGATGGCCGTGGTCGGCGAGGTAGCCGAGAGAGATATGTGGCGCATCGATTCCATCAAGGCTGCCCTGGTCTTTTTGCGCAGCACGCCCTGCCGCTAATTCGGGTTTGGAGCGGCTGGCAGGGTAAGTTTCGCCTGGGCCAGCGGAGCCGGCTCCAGGCGACTTTGGGTGATGAGAGCAACAATTAAGGTCGCGCCACCCTCTATTTTTGTGCGGAGACATAGAGCCATTTCGTCGGCTTGCCGTCGAAGCCGCCGCCATCTGCTTCGGTCATCACTATGTCTCGCCAGCCGCCTTTGCTGAGGAGAGCCGTCAGCCATTCGGCCGAGGGATAGTTGTAGTAGCGGCCGAGCGTGTCGTGCCCTTCTGCATCGCCGGCCTTGAAACTGCTGTGGAAGATGCCGCCGTCCTTCAGGGCACGTAGAATCCGGTCGATGATGTTTGCGAGATCGGATCGCGGTACGTGAAGGAGACTGGCCTCCGCCCATATGCCGTCAAAGGCAGCACGGGCGTCGAGCGTCTCGAACCGCATGATCCGCACTGGCCTGCCGATCAGCTTCTCGGCTTCACTGGCAAGCTCCGCCGAACCGTCTGTCGGGGTGATGTCGAAGCCACGCGACAGCATGTAGGCCGCATCCTGACCGGCTCCGCAGCCCAGTTCCAGGATGGATGCGCCAGCGGGCAGGGCGGCAAGAAAGGCATCGAGCCGGCTTGTCGGGAGGTTGCGTTCGCGTGCCGCATAGATGCTGGCATTGTCGGCGTAGAACGATGACGTCGGGTCGGTGCTCATAATTTCTTTATGTCTCGGCTACTGGGTTCAGAGGCCCATTCCTATCAGGAAAAATTGCGATTCTCAGAGGCAATGAAAACAAATTAGGTCAGCATTGTTGACTTATCTTTTATTGCGTGATCTTGTGCTGGAAAGACCAAAAATTACGAGGAAGCCCCATGTTGAATTGGGAAAATATCTTTGCGACGCGTTCGAGCCGTATGCGCGCCTCCGAAATCCGCGAGTTGCTGAAGCTGCTGGAGCGGCCGGATATCATCTCTTTTGCCGGTGGCATTCCCGACCCTGCATTGTTTCCGGATGCGGAGTTCAAGCAGGCCTATGCCGATATCTTTTCCGGCCCGACCGTCAACGCGGCGCTGCAATATTCGGTCAGCGAAGGCTACAAGCCGCTGCGCGAATGGCTCGTTGGACAGATGGCGGCGCTTGGCGTCCCCTGCGAACTTGAGAACGTCTTTATCGTCTCCGGCTCGCAGCAGGGTCTCGATTATCTCGGCAAGCTCTTCCTGTCGCCGAACGATACGGCGCTGGTGACGGCGCCGACCTATCTCGGCGCGCTGCAGGCATTCAACGCCTATGAGCCGAGCTATGACCAGCTGACGCCGAACGGCAACCGGACGCCGGACTCCTACAGCGCCGCCGCGACCAAGGCCGGCGGCAGGGTCAAGTTTGCCTATCTCTCAGCCGATTTTGCCAATCCGACGGGTGAAACGGTCGATCTGGCTGCCCGCGAGAAACTCATCGATCTCGGCGACGAACTCGACATCGCCATCATCGAGGATGCCGCCTATCAATCGCTGCGTTATGACGGCGAGGCGATCCCACCGATCCTGGCGCTGGAAATCGCCCGCAAGGGCAATATCAACGATACGCGCACGATCTATTGCGGCAGCTTTTCCAAGACCTTGGCGCCGGGCCTTCGCGTCGGCTTCGTCGTCGCCAATGCGCCTGTTATCCGCAAGCTTGTGCTGATGAAGCAGGCCGCCGACCTGCATTCCTCGACCATCAACCAGATCGCCATCCATCAGGTTGCCGAACGTGGTTTCGATGCGCAGGTTGCCAAGGTCCGCAAGACCTATAGCCACCGTCGCGACTGTATGCTGGCGGCGCTCGCCAAATACATGCCGGACGGGGTCAGCTGGACGAAACCGCAGGGCGGCATGTTCGTATGGATCACCCTGCCGAAGGGCATGGACGGCGCGAAGCTGCTGGCAAGATCGCTTGAGACTGCCAAGGTTGCCTTCGTTCCCGGTCAAGCCTTCTTCGCCGATGGCACCGGCGCCAATACATTCCGCGTCAGCTTCTCCTGTGCCAATGATGAGATGATCGAAGAGGGCATCTCACGGCTCGGCAAACTGATTGCCGGAGAAATCGGGGCGTTGGCGGCCTGAGCCGCCGCGCCGTTTTCGATCTACTTCACCAGATGCGGGCCGATCAGCGACAAGTCGGCCTCATTTAGCCGATCGCTGGCGGTGTTGCGCTGGTGCCAATAGGGATACATCAGCGGCGGCAGGCTGACATCGTCAAGACGCTTGCGTTCCTCGTCGGTCAGCTTCAGCTCGGCGCTGGCGAGATTATCCTTGAACTGGGCTTTGGTGCGCCCGCCGATGATGACCGAGGTCACGCCCTTGCGGCCGATCAGCCAGGCAAGCGCGACTTGCGCTGCCGAGACGCCGCGGCCATCGGCAATTTCCACCAAAGTGTCGACGATGTTCCAGAGACGGTTCTCGTCGCGGATCGGCGGTTCCGTCCAGCCGGCGAACTGGCGCGTGCCTTCCGGCGTCGCCTGGTTGCGGCGGTGCTTGCCTGACAGCAGGCCGCCGGCGATCGGGCTCCAGACAAGGATGCCGAGGCCCTGGTCGATGCTGATTGGCACCAGCTCGTTTTCCGCGTCGCGGGCTTCCAAAGTGTAGTGGATTTGCTGGCTGACGAAGCGTTCGCGCTTGTCGTGCTCGCTGACGCCGAGCGCCTTCATGATGTGCCAGCCGGAAAAATTCGAGCAACCGATGTAGCGAACCTTGCCCTGGCGGACCAGCGTATCGAGCGCTTCCATCGTCTCTTCCAAGGGAGTCTGGCCGTCCCATTCATGTAGCTGGTAAAGGTCGATGACATCGGTCTTCAGGCGCTTCAGGCTTGCCTCGCAAGCCTGGATCAGATGCTGGCGGGAGGAGCCCGCATCGTTGACGCCGGGACCCATCGGGAAGCGGGCCTTGGTGGCGATAAGCACACCGTTCTTGCGCGGGCCGCCGATGATCTCGCCGAGGATTTCTTCGGAGGCGCCCTGAGAGTAGACGTCTGCCGTGTCGAGCAGGTTGACGCCGGCATCGACGCACATGTCGAGAAGCTTCTTGGCGTCCTTGACGCCGAGATCGCCGACAGTCTTGGCCCAGCCAACGCCGCCGAAGGTCATGGTGCCCATGGTGATGGTGGAAACTTTGAGGCCGGAGCGGCCAAGCAGGCGATATTCCATTGATTTCTCCTCCTGGATCCCATCTTGAAATTCGGGTGTCAGGAAATAGCGCTGGGGACGGACGGTCAAGGTCTAATCATCATACCAACGATATCTTCTTCAAATTCAACTGTCACAATCATGTTAAGCCGCGCGTCTAGACAACCCTCCTACAACCCAGCCGAGGACATTTCATGAAGACCTTTGTTTCCGCCTTTACCGGCCTTCTGGCCGTTGCGCTTTTCTCCGGTGCTGCCAACGCCGCCGATCTCGTCCTCTACACCAGCCAGCCAAATGCCGATGCGCAGGCCACCGTCGATGGCTTCATGGCCGCCAATCCCGGTATCAAGGTCGATTGGGTTCGTGACGGCACGCCGCAGATCATCGCCAAGCTGCAAGCGGAAATGCAGGCCGGCGCTCCCGCTGCCGACGTTCTCTTGATCGCCGACACGGTAACGCTGGAGCGCCTGAAGGAAGCCGGCAAGCTCTTGGCCTACAAGTCGCCGGAAGCCGCCAACTACGACGCCTCGCTCTATGATGCCGATGGCTATTACTATTCCACCAAGCTGATCACGACCGGCATCGTCTACAACACCGCCGCATCGCTGAAGCCGGCAAGCTGGCAGGATCTGGTCAAGCCGGAAGCCAAGGGCCTCGTCGCCATGCCGAGCCCGCTTGCCTCGGGTGCTGCTCTCATTCACGCGCAGACGCTTGCCGGCGTCAGCAGCCTGGGCTGGGACTACTACAAGAACCTCGCCGACAACGGCGCTATCGCCTCTGGCGGCAACGGCGCTGTGCTCAAGGCCGTCGCCTCCGGCGAGAAGGCCTATGGCATGATCGTCGACTACATGCCGATCCGCGAAAAGGCCAAGGGCGCACCGCTGGAATTCGTCTTCCCGACCGAAGGCGTTTCGGCCGTGACGGAACCGGTTGGCATTCTCGCCAGCACGCAACATGCCGACGCCGCCAAGAAGTTCGTCGATTACGTCCTGTCCGAAAAGGGCCAAGAAGGCTTCCTGAAGCTCGGCTACATCCCGGCCCGCAACGGTACGCCGCTGCCGGAAGGTTTTCCGGCGCGTGACAGCATCAAGCTTTTGCCGTTGAATGCCGCCGCTGCTCTCAAGAATACGGATCAGGACCTGAAGACCTTCTCCACCTACTTCAAGTCGAAGTAATCCGGCCCGGAATTTAAATGTACGGATATGTGCGTAAGGGAAACAGCCAGCCGGCCTGGCTGTTTCCTTTTGTTGTTGCCGTCGTGCTGCTGCTCAGCGTCCTGCCGCTGGCGCGGCTGGCGATGGTTGGTATCGAGGCGCTGCTGCGAGGCGGCACCTATGAACTCATCACCGATCCCGCCCTTTGGCGCTCGACCTGGTACACGATCGAAACGGCCGTGCTGGGCACGATCATTTCCGTGGCTCTCGGTTGCCTCTTCGCATTTCTGCTGACCTTGACGGACATGCCGGGCAGGGGGCCGCTCGGCTTTCTCTTCATGCTGCCGATGATGATCCCGCCGCAGGTGACGGCGCTTGCCTGGGTGCAGATGTCCGGCCCATCGAGCCCGCTTTTGAAGGCGCTGCACATCGCGCCGCCGCTTGGCTCGCCGCAGCCGCTCTACTCCATCGGCGGCATCGCGCTTCTTTATGGCGTGCAGCATGCGCCGCTGGTCTATCTGGCGCTTCGGGCCGGATTGATGGCCTTGCCGCGCGATGGCGTCGAGGCGGCAAGGTTGTCCGGTGCTTCGGGCCTGCGCGTCTTTCGAGACATCATCCTGCCTTTGTCGCTGCCCGGCGTCATTGCCGGTGCGGCCATCGCCTTCGTTTCCTCGATCGGCAATTTCGGCATTCCGGCAATCCTCGGCATTCCCGCCTCGATCTATACGCTCTCGACCCTGATCTTCACGAAATTCTCCAATTTCGGCCCGCGGACCTTCGGCGATATCGCCGTGCTCTCGACCATGATCGCCGTCATCGCTGTTGCCGGCCTCGCGGTGCAGGCAAGAGCGCTCAAAGGGCGGGACTATCGCGTCATCGGCCTTTCCGGTGCGTCAGCCGCCTTTTCGCTCGGCCGGTGGCGCTATCTTGCCGTTCCGGGGCTTTGCCTGATCCTGTTCTTCATGCTGGTCGCACCCTTCCTGGCGCTGGTCGCCGGCGCGCTGGTGCCGACCTATGGCGTGCCGCTTACCTTCAAGACCGCATCGCTGAACGCATTTACGGAGATCCTGTTTCGGCAGACGGTGACGCGCACTGCCTTTTCCAATTCGCTGTTCCTGGCGGGCATGACAGCGCTTGGTCTCTTATTGGTGACAGTTCTGACCGCCTATGCGCTGACGCGGCGCAAGGATACGCTGAGCCGTATCGTCGGCGGCCTGATCGAGATACCCTATGCGCTCCCCGGCATCATCATCGCCGTCTGCTTCATCCTGGTGTTTGCCGCACCCCTGCCGATCCTCAACGTCACGCTTTACGGCACGATCTGGATCATTCTGCTGGCCTATTTCTCCGCCTACTTCGCCGTCAGCCTGAAGCCGGTCATGAGTGCCTTCCTGCAGCTCGATCCGGCGCTGGAGGAAGCGGCGCGTCTTTCCGGCGCCAGTTTCTTTCGCCGGCTTGCCGATATCATCGTGCCGCTGATTGCGCCGGCGGCGGGTGCATCGGTGATCCTCGTCTTCCTCATCGCCTGCAACGAGCTGACGGTTTCGGCGCTGCTCTGGTCGGCCGGCACGCAGACACTCGGCGTCGTCATCTACAATCTCGACGATGGCGGCAGCGCCGATCTTGCCTCCGCCATGTCCGTTATCGTCATTGCGATGGTCGTTACCATGATGCTGCTGCTCGAAATCATGGCCAAGCGCCTGCCGAAGGGAGTGGTGCCATGGCGAAGCTGATCCTCAACCACCTCTGCAAGGATTTCGGCACGGGCGGTCGCGCCGCCGTCAATGCGCTGTCGCTCGACGTGAGCGAGGGCGGCTTCCTGGCGCTGCTCGGGCCATCCGGTTGCGGCAAGACGACGGTTCTCAGGATGATAGCCGGCTTCGAACAGCCGACGGATGGGTCCATCCATCTCGGCGAGCGGTTACTGGCCGATGCCGCGAACATGCTGCCGCCGGAGCGGCGCAACATGGCGATGGTGTTCCAGTCCTATGCGCTCTGGCCGCACATGAACGTCGCAGACAATGTCGGCTATCCGCTGAAGGTGCGCGGCATCTCCGGTGAGCGCTATCGCGAAAAGGTGCGCGACGCCTTGGCGACGGTGCGTTTGGCTGATTACGCCGAGCGGCGGCCCGCCGATCTCTCCGGCGGCCAGCGCCAGCGGGTGGCGCTTGCTCGCTGCCTGGTGACATCGCCTGATGTCGTGCTGCTCGACGAGCCGCTTGCCAATCTCGACCGCCATCTCAAGAAGGAGATGGAGGAGACTTTCCGCGAATTCCATCAGCGCTCGGGCGCCACGATGATCTACGTGACGCACGACCAGAGCGAGGCCATGGCGCTCGCGACCGACGTTGCCGTCATGTCCGAGGGGCGGCTGTTGCAGGTGGCGCCGCCGGCCGAGATCTATGCGCGGCCCGAGGGCCGCATGGTCGGCGGCCTGGTGGGGCAGGGTGCCATCCTGTCGCTTACCCTTCCGAATGGCCGGCCGCGCCTCCTCGATTGGTCCTTGTTCAAGAAGCTGTGGTGTGAACCGACCGAAGGCTCGGCGCATGCGGATATCCTCGTGCGACCGGAGAATGTGATCGGCGACGCCGAGGGCATTTCCTGCCGGGTCGATTCCGTTCTCTACGAGGGCGAGCGTTATGCGATACGCCTGTCGCTGCCGGACGGGCAGGTGCTCAGGGCCTATAGCCGCGAGGCTGTGAAGGCGGGCGATCTCTATCCCGTCGCCATCCGCTCGGCCTGGCGACTTTGATTGATCGAGGGATAGACGGTTGTTCGCAGCCGCCTCCTATGCTTGATTTGCTCGACGTCACGAATGGGAGTCGCGTATGTCCGATCAAAGCTTCCCGATTTTCGATCTCGGAGCCTTCGAGGCCGCCGATTCTGCCGAGAAGACGCGGCTTGGCGCGGAGGTGGATCGGATATGCCGCTTGACCGGCTTTCTGGCGATAGCCAATCACGGCGTTGCTGACGGAGTCATTGGCGACGTCTGGAAAAATACGCGGGCATTCTTCGATCTGCCTGCCGAGGTGAAGCAGCGCGCCAAGACGCTCTATCCCGGCTATCCCTATGGTTACCTTGGGCCCGGCACGGAAGCCCTGGCGAAATCCCGCAACGTCGACACGCCGCCCGATCTCAAGGAGAGTTTCAATGGCGGTCCGCTCGCCGTGCCTGCCGATATGAGCGATCCCGACGCGCTCGGCTTCTGCTACGCCGCTACGATCTGGCCGGAGGGGCCTGAAGGCTTCGTAGAGGCATGGAAGGCCTATTACGGGGCGATGGAGGATCTGGCGGCGCGGATCATGCGCGTGTTTGCGACGGCGCTCGGTCTCGACGAGCATTTCTTCGATTCCTATGTGGACGCGCCGATCAGTGCTTTGCGGGCCTTGAATTACCCCGAGCAGCATGTGCCTCCGCAGCCGGGGCAGCTTCGCGCCGGAGCGCACACCGATTACGGGAGCCTGACCATCTTGTTGCCGCAACCGGGCTCGAAAGGGCTTGAGATTATCGCGCCTGATGGCAACTGGACGCCGGTGCCGCCGGTTGAGGGCGCCTTCGTCATCAACATTGGCGACCTGATGGCGCTTTGGACCAATGATCGCTGGGTTTCCACCGTGCATCGCGTCGTCAATCCGCCACCGGAAGAAGGCGGCATGCAGCGGCGGCAGTCGCTCGCCTTCTTCCATCAGCCAAACTGGTTTGCCGAGATCGCCTGCCTGCCTTCCTGTGTAGAGCCGGGAGAGCAACCGAAATATGCGCCTGTTCTTTCCGGCCCCTATCTCATGGGTAAATTCAAATCGACGGTCACTGCCAAGGCCGGATAATGCGAGCGGGATAGGCCCGCTTACAGTCTTCTTCGTAAATTGGAATGCTTCATGTCCCTGCGCCTTGCGACCTTCAACGTCGAAAACCTGCTGACCCGCTTCGATTACACCGGTTTTCGCAACCAACTGCGCCAGGATCGCGTGCTGCAGCTCTTCGATGTCCGCAACGAGAATGTCTATCAGCAGCTGGAAGCGGCCCGTGTGGTTGCTGCCGCCGACGACACAAGGCAGATGACGGCGCTTGCCATCGCCGATGCTGATGCAGACATCATCTGCCTGCAGGAGGTCGACAACATGGCGGCGTTGCAGGCGTTCGAATACGGCTATCTCTACCGCATGGTCGGCAACGGCTATCGGCAGAAGTTTCTGATTGAGGGCAATGACAGCCGTGGCATCGATGTCGCCGTAATGATGCGCGAGGAAACACGTGACGGGCAGCCGATCGTCCTTGATGATATCAAGAGTCACGCCATGGTGACTTATGGCGATTTCGGTCTTTTCAACGACGAGCTGGCAGCGCTCGGCCATCACGCGGAAGACAAGATCTTTAAGCGCGATTGCCTGGAACTGCATCTCCATATCGGCGGCGTGCCGTTCTCGCTCTATGTCGTGCATCTGAAATCGATGGGACCGGCGCGCGAGGGTGTCGATGGCCGCCAGGCGACCATGCCGGTGCGTCGCGCCGAGACGATGGCCGTTCGCCGCATCATCGAAGACCGCTTCGGCGCCGGCCATACGGCAACGAAGAACTTCGCCATCTGCGGCGATATGAACGACTATCAGGAGTGGATCGATGTCATCGGCACGCGCCACACCGGCTATCGTTTCGAGCCGCGGGTGGAGGAAAATGAGAGCGCGCTCGATGTCTTCAGCCAGGACGGCTTCGCCGAAAACATCATGCATCGCCGGGACGAGCTCGACCGCTGGACGCTTTACCATGCGCGCGGGCCGCAGGAGCAGCGGCTCTGCCAGCTCGACTACATCTGGCTGTCTCCGGCTCTGGCCCGCGCTAATGCGACACGCATTCCCGATATCGTCCGCTCCGGCCAACCTTTCCGAACCATATTTCCGCCGGGGCAGGAGGTGGAGCGCTATCCGCGCGTCGGCTGGGACAGGCCGAAAGCCTCCGACCATTGCCCCGTTGTCATGACATTGGATTTGAAATGAGTATTTCAGAATTGCAGAATGATATGGCCGGCTGGCCGCCGGAAAATAGCGTATTTCCCGTCTCTCATATCGATCTTGCCGTGCTGCCCGGCGAGCACCCGTTTCATCTCAGTGAATTGGATGCCGCGCGTGAGAACTGGGCAAGGGAGATCGCCGCCAACCCCGCACTCTTCGACGGCCGCATGATCTTCCAGCACCGGCTTTCGCTTGCCGATGGTGTGGTGAAGGGCGAAGCCTATGTGACGCCGTTTTCTACCTTCCTCTGGTGGCGCAAGCAGAGAGAACCGGGCGGCTTTCACCTGTTTGCCTTTGCGGTGACGGTTTCGTCCGACGGCGCGATCATCGCGATCCGCATGGCACCGCATACGGCCAATCCTGGCCAGATCTATTGCGCTGCCGGGTCGATGGATGAGCACGATATTGTCGATGGGCACTGCGATGTCGAGGGCAATATGCGGCGCGAGGTGCTGGAGGAAACCGGCCTCGATCTCAACGATGCGGTCGCCGACCCTGCCTATTATGGTACGCATATGAACCGTTCGGTCACCGTTTTCCGCGTTTTCCGCTTTCCCTGGACGGCTGAGGATATGCTGAGCCGGATCGAGGCGCATATGCTGGTTTCGGAAGAGGACGAGGTCGATGGAGTTGTCGCCATTCGATCGGCCGATCCGACAGCGCATCACTATAGCGTGGCGATGCTGCCCATTCTCGCCTGGTTCTTCGGCACGGGAAAATAGCTTGGGCTTGCGCTGGAGTCGCTTGCCGTTATGAATAATTAGGTCTGGAAGCATAGATGGAGGCCGGATTGGCGCGCAGTTACAGTGTCTATGATGTGTTCACCGACAGCAAACTGGCGGGCAATCCGCTCGCAATCATCTTCGATGCCGAGGGTTTGAGCGACGAGGCGATGCAGGCGATCGCCAGGGAAATGAACCTTTCCGAGACAGTGTTCGTGCTGCCGCCGCAGAACCCGGCGCATACCGCCAATCTTAGAATATTCACGCCCGGCCGCGAGTTGCCTTTCGCGGGCCATCCCACCGTCGGAACGGCGATCGCGCTTGCAGAGAAGACCCATGCCAGCCATGGCGGCGATCTCGATCTTGTTTCCGTGCTGGATGAACGCGTCGGACCGGTGCGCTGTGCGATCAGACTGCGCCAGAACAGGGCGAGCTTCGCCGAATTCGATCTGCCGAAGAAATCGCAGCAGATCCTCTTGCCGCTCGACAGGGCAGGTATCGCCAACGCGCTCAGCCTGAAGATCACCGAGATCGGCTTTGAGAATCACGTGCCGTCGATCTGGACCGCCGGCGTGCCCTTCCTCCTGGTGCCTGTGCATGATGTCGGGGCCGCCGAACGGCTGGAATTCGATCTTCAGCTCTGGGAGAAAACGGTTCCCTTTGTCGACGGCGCGCTTGCCTCGGCCTTCGTCTATTGTCGTGGTGGGGTCAATCACGCCGCCAAGTTTCATGCGCGTATGTTCCCTGTCGGAATGGGCATTGTCGAGGACCCGGCGACGGGTGCGGCTGTGGCGGCGCTATCCGGCGCGATCAATCAGTTCGACGGATTGCCCGACGGGCATCATCCCATGATCATCGAGCAGGGCATAGAGATGGGGCGGCCCTCGATGATTCACCTTCACCTTGATGTCGATGGCGGCCAGATCGCAAATGCCAGGATCGGTGGACAAGCGGTGCGTATCGCGTCAGGAATTCTTGAGCTTTGATTTTGCAGGGTTTTCGGCGCTCTGTGAAATTTTTTTGAGAAATAATCAAAGAAAATTCGCTTGGCCGCTGGACAATCAAAGCGATCCTATTTATATGCCCGATCACGCCGCCAGCAAGCGGTACGGGTGATTAGCTCAGTTGGTAGAGCAGCTGACTCTTAATCAGCGGGTCGTAGGTTCGAGCCCTACATCACCCACCAAATTCAACTACTTAGCGCTGATTTGTAAGCCGTCATTTTAAGAGAGTGGCGGCTTTTGAATTTCAGATTTCCTTCTCGGAAGCGGACAAGCTCGGCTGCTTCCTGCCCGGCTAGGTAGTGCTCGGGGATGATCGACCTCACGTCGTCTCATGCATGAACGGCCATGAACGGCGAGGCGTGCCTCAGGTCGGCACGCGTTATTCAACGAGAAATAATTTGGAACGGAGCAGCGTTGTCTATCCGTGCCGATGTCAGTGAAAGAACCCTACGACGATAAGGGTGAGCGCAATCGCGCCGCTGCATGCTGTCAAAACAGTCAAGACCGAAGTTCTCATCAATTCGCTCCCAAAAAGACATGCCTTCAGAGTGGCTGGGAGCCATGTAGAGTAGAGCAAGCTAATTGTCGCGTGACACGCGGCGTGACACGGGTTTCGGCGGCCGGGGGGAGTGGCGGTGTGCGACCGGTGCTCATCATGAGCTCGCACCTCCACAATATGCCGCAAGCCTGGATACGGTTCGCGCTATGATGGGTTGAAGAAATGCGGGGAAGCTGGACCAGCCGCCAGCGGACGATTTAGCGATCAACTGCTTACCGTGATGTCGCCACTCTATGTTCTGTGTGCCAACAGCCGGCTTGTCTATCTCGCCAACCAATTGAACGCAGCTATTTATGAGGCCGTTAATCCCCGGCAGGCCTGGCCTTCAGCGGCACAAGTTCAATGCTTTTTGTGCCCACCTTCCATCAGACTGAATACAAAGATAACCACCAAAAGCAGCATCAGCGTATAATCGAAGGCGGTGAGTAGACGAAGCAGTTCCATGATGTTTCTCCTCCCGAGAGAAAACGGATCAGAACAATTATTAGTATGTTCTTTTGTTCGTTGTATGCCAAGTTTTTTACATCCTGCGGTGCAAAAACAATGTTGTGCGGGGCACAATTAAATACTTGTTTGCAAAGCCTTATCGCCGCCGCCCGGTGAGGTCTGGTTGCAAGGCAAGCGCTTGTTCGCCCCTGGATCTTATTGTCAATAAAATTTATAGAGTATATTTCTTGCGGCTATGGAAATTGCTGTTGTTCGGCGGGCGATAAGCTCATAATGCCGATCAATTTGGAAGGAGTTGGCGATTGACTATTGGCTCTGACCATGAGGCCCGGGAACTGCCTGTTATCGCCATCGTCGGCGGTGGAGTATCCGGCGCGGCAGTCGCCTTCCATCTGCTGCAGCACCGGTCTTTACAGCCTGGCCAGTTGTTCATATTCGAGCCGCGGGAGCGTCTGGGGACCGGGCTTGCCTACGACACGCAAGATCCCGCCCATCGCATCAACGTGCCGGCGGCCAAGATGAGTCTTCTGCCTGACGACCTTGAGCATTTTCAACGCTGGCTCTTGGAGCGGGACGCATTGGCAGGTGACGAAGTGGCGGTCGCAGCCAATGGCGGGCTCTTTCCGCGCCGCGCTCTTTTCGGCAATTATATCAATAGCATGATACGCCCTTTCGTCGAGGATGGGCGCCTGGTCCATGTCCAGCAGGGTGTCGAGCGCATCCGCCGGTGGGGTCATCGCTGGGTGGTTACCGGCGATGCAGGGCAGGAGGTGGACGCGGATATTCTCGTCATTGCCACCAGCCATCCATCGCCCCTGCCACCGCGCTTGCTGCAGGATGCGCTTGCCGATCATCCGCGTTTCGTCGCGGACCCAACTAAGCGGGATGTGCTTGCGGCCATCCGCGCCGATGATCGCGTGCTGGTGGTCGGCAACGGATTGACGTCGGCCGATGTCATCGCCTCTCTTGAATTGCGGGGCCACAAAGGCCCCATCACAGCCATATCCCGCAGGGGCTTGCGTTCGCGCGGCCATGCGCCTGTAAAGCAGGAGCTGTTCGGCGATTTCGCCAGTCATCCTTCGCGAACGGCAGTCTCGCTTCTAAGATGCGTGCGTGCTGCCATCCGGGAAGCGGAAGGCGAGGGGCGCAGCTGGCATGGTGTTATCGATCACGTGCGCGGGCAGGGGCGGCATTTGTGGAATGCCTTGCCGATCGAAGAGCGACGCCGCGTCGTCAGGCACTTGCGGCCTTTCTGGGATGTACATCGTTTTCGCGTGGCACCGCAGGTGGAGGCAGTCAGCGAGCGGGCGATCGGTACCGGCCGGCTGGAGGTACTGGCCGCCTCGGTGGCTTCCGTTAAGGCGGCTGAAGGCATCATCGATTGCAGGCTTCGCCTCAGTCGCTCCGACCGGACTATCGAGAGGCAATTCGATGCCGTTGTCGTCACCACCGGCCCCGGTCATCGCGGAATTCTGCAATCGCAGGGTTGGATCGGCGAGTTGGCGGGAGACGGTTGTCTTGCCATGGATCAAGCCGGCTTGGGGCTCGCCTGCGATATGCAATCGCGGGCGCTCGATGCGGATGGCGAGATCGTGCCGTCCTTGTTCATCTCGGGACCCCTGGCGCGCGGAACCTTCGGCGAGCTGATGGGGCTGCCAGAGGTGATCGAGCATGCAGTTCTCGTTGCCGAACAGCTGGCGGGCGCAATTGACGAACACGCGGATAAGCCACACAAGGCATATTTGGACAGTAGCGCCGCCTAAATCCAAGAAAAGCCGCAAAATCGTTGCTTGGGCGATACATTTGCCTAAATTTACTCATATAAACTATACAATTTGTGAGTTATTGTCTTGTTCGTCGGAGATGGCAGGGTTACTTCGGCAATCCATGATGACAAGATCGGCTGGGTGAGTCTCACTTGAACCCAGGCCGGGTTTCCAACAATTGACTTTGCAGTAAAGCGGATAGCGATGCTTACGAAAAAAGGAAAATACGGATTGAAGGCGCTGGTGGATCTGGCTCGCCTCGCGCCGGGCGAAACCGCGTTCATCAATGATATTGCCCAGCGCAATAACATTCCGAAGAAATTCCTCGATACCATCCTGCTCGAGTTGCGCAATGCCGGCGTGCTTCGCTCCAAGAAGGGGCCAGGCGGTGGCTATTCCCTGTCCCGCCCCTCGTCGGACATCCGCATCGGTCATGTCATTCGCACGCTGGACGGCCCATTGGCGCCGATCCGCTGCGCCAGCCGCACGGCCTATGAAGCCTGCGACGACTGTTCGGATCCGGAGCGCTGTCAGGTGCGGCGCTCCATGACGGAGGTCCGCGATGCCATTGCCGAGATTCTCGACAACATGACGCTGGAACAGTTCGTTGCCGGTGGCGGCTCCGGGATCGAGATCGAAGAGCGGGAAGACTACCGCGCCTCAAACATCGGCTGACCTACCCCGACGATCGTTCAGGGCGATGAACTCTTCGATGGCTTTATGCCGTTGAGATGATAATTGCCGACGACGCTGTATTTCCGACGCGCTGGGTCGTGCAGCGTGTGAATTCGGGCGTTGCGCCAATGGCGGTCGAGATTGAGGCCGATGCGGGCCGCCGATGTGCCGGCCAGATCAAACAGCGTGTTGGCCGTTTCCATGGCGATCTCCGCCGTCATCGTCTGGGCCGCCGCGACGCAAAGCACGGCGTCGATCACATGATCCTCGGTGAGATTGATCTGGGCGGCATCGATCTTGCTGCCGGCGCGCTCCACGATCGCTGTCGCCACTTCGATACGGACGGCGATTTCTCCTATCCTGGTGATGATGAGGGGATCGTCCGCGGCGCGCTTGCTCTCGCCGTCGGCCCATGCATGCGGATGCGTGCGGACAAAGTCGATGGTCGCCGCAAGCGCGGATCGGGCTATGCCGAGATTGATGCCTGCATGGGTGAGCTGGCTCACCGACTCGGTGACTGTGGGATGCCCGGGCTTCTCGCGCTGTGACAGAACGGAATCGGCACCAAGATAGACGTTGTGAAGGATGGTCGTACCGTTTCCGGAGGTGCGTTGGCCAAAGCCATCCCAGTCATCGATGATCTGGGTGCCCTCGGTGTTCCGCGGAATGATGGCAACGGTGACCTCGCCACTTTCTTCGGTTACGAAAACGGCAATCCAGTCGGAAAACAACACGCTGGCGGAACGCAGGCTCCGGCCACTGAGGCGATAGCCCGGGCCGTCCGATGTGAGATGCAGATCGTCCTGACCCGTTGCGCCCGCATCGTTTTCCGGGAATACGCCGCCAAAACGGTCGCCAATGATGGCTCTCGCGAAGAGCGAAGCCTTCTGCTCCTCGCTGCCGCCGACGCGCACCGCTTCCAGCACATGGAAATGCGTTTGCGGAATCTGCGCGATAGAAGGGTCGGCCTCGGCGAGAATGGCGACGACTTCAGTCAGCACCGAATTGGAAATGTCGATGCCGCCATGTTCCGAGGGCACGGATATTCCGAGCAGGCCGGATTGGGATAGAGCCTCGATTTCGTCATAGGGCAGAACGCGGTTGACGTCGCGATCGCTCGCCTGCTGGGCGAAGTTTGCGGCCAGGGACCGCGCGATATCGAGCGCTTCCTCTTCGCTTTGAATGCGATGCGCGGGCGGCCTGACGCATTCGTGCAACTGCGAAACAGTCCCCATTCGTCACTCCATCGGCCGATGCTTCTGGCAAGGCAAATCGGTGCCATCTTAATTTCCATGGGTGTCGTGTACAACGGATTTTCTGCGCTTACGCGCACCGCGCCGTTGGCCATGATAGGCATTGAACGAACAAATTGTGAGCACTCGGCGGGATATTGCGCAGTGGTCGGCAAGAGATCCATAGCCACTGGGTGTTTGGCATCATGGCGTGGCCATCTGAGCGGCTGCTATCGTCCGGCTGAAAAGAAAGCACTTGCTAGCGGCGCGTTTTCGCGCTTTCATATACGACTAAATAAGTAGACTATAGCAATAATCCTGTTGCCCTTTTTTACAGGCGTCATGTGGGCAGCCGATTGCGGGCATCTGGTTTCGGACCAGAGTTGGACCCGCGTTAGCATCCTTCAGCAGCGGAATAGAAACCCGATTGAAGAGGATGCGCCGAATTTTGAGAACCGCTGTGGCTTCCGTGCGTTTCATGAACCGCAGCTTGGTGGCTGTCAGGTGCTGAACATCGGAGTTCAGGGTTTCGCAGGCAGTGCAGTGAAAAAGCCCAAGAAAGGCATGATCGACCACCTCTCGCTCCAGGAGTTGATATGACGGTTCAGGGATTATTTTCCGCGAAGGCGGATGCGGCAGGCAGGGGCTATGCGATGCCCCGCATTGCCGTTGTCGGGCGTGGTTTCTCCGGAATGATGATGGCGATCGCGCTGATGAAGACGGTGCGCTTTCCCTTTCATCTGCAGCTGTTCGATCCTAATTCCAGCGTTAGCGGCGGTCAGGCGCTGGCGTCCGGCCATAGTAGCGAAATCCTGAACAGCCGCGTGCGCGATCTTTCCGTCTCAGCCGGCGATCCCGACGACTTCAATCAATGGCTCAGTGCCAATGCGCCCTTCCGCAGCGCGGTTCCGGCCGCAATACCGGGCTTTCTGCAGATCTTCGTTCCGAAGAGCATTTTCAGCGATTATGTCTATCAGCGCTTTTCTGAGGCCTTCTCATCGCGACGGGATGTCACGGTGCAGGTCAGCAGCGAGATGGTCTTCGGGGTTCGCCGTATTCGCGGCAATCGTTTCGTGGTGGACAGCGACGGGGCCGCGAATGCGCCGTTCGACATGGTCGTACTCGCTACCGGCTACGGCATGATCGACCAGCAATCACCGGCCAGCGACCTGGCGAACATTCCGACGACAGTGCGGGCGCGCCGCCTGGTGTCGCGGCCGCACACGATCCTGCTCGGCAGCGGCCTGCGCGTCGTCGACCGGCTTCTGCAGATGCGCGACAATGGCTATACCGGCCAGATCTCCATCGTTTCGCGACGCGGTTTCCTGCCGCAGAGCCATACGCGCAACAATGCCGATCCGGTCTTTCCCGCCGACGAGATGCCCAATCAGCTGAGCGAGATCGTCCGTTTCATTCGCAAGGCTTGCGATGGTGCGGAGGCTAACGGTCAGAGCTGGCAATCGATCATGAACGGTCTGCGCAAGCATGCGCGCTCGCTCTGGCGCTCGCTGCCCGCAGGCCAGAAGCGGCAGTTCAATCGCCATCTTCGCGCGCTCTACGACAGCCATCGCAATAGGCTGCCCGAGGCGCTGCATGTTCGCCTGCAACAGGAGCTGGCCGAAGGCAACACCTTGCTCAGGCGTGGCCACCTGATCCGCCGCACGCCGACCGGCTTGGTGCTGAGGCCGGCAGGACGACAGGACACCGAGCAGCTCTATGCCGATGACGTGATCGACTGTCGCTGCCAGTCAGCCGATCTGAGCGTTCCGCTATTGCGGAACCTGATCGAGGCCGGTCTTGCCGTGCCGGACGAACTCGGGCTCGGTCTTGCCGTCGAGGCGACGGGTGCGCTTGAGGTGGACGGCCGCACGACGGAAGGGCTTTTTGCCATCGGTCCGCTCGGGCTCGGCAGTCTTCCGGATATCGACCTAGTGCCGGAGATCGTGACGCAGGCCTATGCGGCCGCCGAAAGCATGGCGGAGCGTTTTCATCCGCAATGCAAGGCGGTGTAGCTGTTTCTTGAATGTTCAGATGAGGTCTCGTCATTTCCAAAAGAGATGACGTTTCGGAAGAAAGCGACTTGCGATAAGTTATGTAATAACGTAACAAGAATGCTATTACTGTCGCCCAGGACAAACGAAGATACATATGACATCGCCGTTGCCCGCTTCCGCTTTCTATGAGATGAATGCCGCAGATGGTGCTGCCGCCGGAGCAATCCGGCTGGTGGCTGAAAAGGGAACACGGTGCGGATTACCCATCAGGGGCCAAAACCGTGGCTGCCCCCGCAACTGTAAGCGGAGAGCGCGTTCGCAGCATGCCACTGGCGTCAAGCCGGGAAGGCGCGAACGAGCTATGACCCGCGAGCCAGGAGACCTGCCATCGACGATATCAACCGCAACGGACGGGGTGTTCCGATGGAAATTCAGTGGTTGGGCGAGGACGTTTTTGCGTCCGCTGGCCCTATATTGACTTTGCCTCCGGCGAGATCTCCGGGAGGCACTCCATGGACAATACAAGAGAAACGACGCACCGGATCACCGTGTGCACCAGCTGCCGTCATGTCGGCAAGCCGTGCCGGCCGGGTCTCGATCTTTTAAAACATCTGCAGGCGGCCATGGCCCAGGCGGGCGCCGCTCTTTCCGATGATTTCAGTCTCGAGGGCAGCATCTGCATGGCTGGCTGTGAACGGCCCTGCACAGTGTCCTTTCAGGCAACGGCGAAAGCAACGTACCTCTTCGGTGACATCGAGGACGGTGCGGATATCGGTGCGCTCGTCTCCTTCGCGCAGCTCTATCGCGACCGGCCCGACGGGCTGACGCGTGAGAGCGAACGTCCGAGGACGCTTGGGGGCAAGACTTTGGCGCGCATTCCCGCCGCCATCGTCTCGGCCGAGCGTCAGTC
The DNA here is from genome assembly GCF_053521805.1 of Rhizobium sp. A22-96. NCBI lineage: Bacteria > Pseudomonadati > Pseudomonadota > Alphaproteobacteria > Hyphomicrobiales > Rhizobiaceae > Rhizobium > Rhizobium sp. A22-96. The sequence continues at coordinate 248,398 of NZ_JBNWDQ010000002.1, read as the reverse complement.
GGTATCGCTGCAGTAGGAGGTGACCATGCCGGAAGGAAGCGCAAGACTCGACGCTGAGGGCGTCACCTGGGGTGTCCAAAAAGGCATGCCCATCATCAGCGGTATCACTTTGTCCGTCGAAGCCGGCGGTCGATTGGCCATCATCGGGCCAAACGGTGCAGGCAAGTCGACGCTGCTGCGTTGCCTTTATCGTGGTCTCAAACCGCATCGCGGCACGGTTCGCCTTGATGGCATCGATCTCTGGTCCCTCGGTCCGCGACAGGCGGCACAGCGCATCGCCGTCGTGCCGCAGGAGACGCCGAGCGATTTTCCCTTCAGCGTGCGGGACGTGGTGCTGATGGGCCGCATTCCGCACCGCAAGGGCATGGCGCGCTGGAGCGAGCGAGATCATGAAGTGACAACGGATGCGCTGGCGCGGCTGGAGCTCGAGCCGTTGGCGCTAAGACAGTTCGTTTCGCTTTCCGGCGGTGAAAAGCAGCGGGCGCTGATCGCCCGCGCTCTCGCACAGGAGCCGGACCTGATCATTCTCGACGAGCCGACCAACCATCTCGATATCCGCCACCAGCTGGAGATACTCGAGCTGCTGAAAGGCCTTGGCCGGACGATCATCACCACGCTTCACGATATCAATCTGGCCGCTGATTTCGCCACGCATGTCGCAGTGCTCGATTGCGGGCGGCTTACGGGGCATGGCCAGCCTGACGATGTCCTCACCGTGGAACATATTTCTTCCGCGTTCCGTGTCGGTGCCAGCCTGCATCAGGCTGATCGCGGCGACAGCAGGCGCTTCTCCTTTTCCCTCAGATAGTTCGATCATTGGAGTCATTGATGTTTTCTCGCTTTTCCCTATCCGCCGCCGCCTTGCTGGTGGGCACATTTGTCGCGGGCGCAGCAATGGCCGAACCGGTCACCGTGCGCAGCTGCAATCGCGATGTCACCTTCGACAAGGCCCCGGAGCGGGCGGTTTCGAATGACGTCAACCTGACGGAAATGATGCTGGCCCTGAAGCTTCAGGACCGCATGGTCGGCTATACCGGCATTTCCGGCTGGAAGACCCTGGATGAGAAGCTGCGCGACGGCGTCAAGGAACTCCCTGAATTGTCGCCGAAATATCCGAGCAAGGAAGTGCTGCTCGGCGCCAATGCGGACTTCTATTTCGCCGGCTGGAACTACGGCATGAAGGTCGGTGGCGAGGTCACGCCGGAAACGCTGGCGCCCTTCGGCATCAAGGTCTACGAGCTGACGGAATCCTGCATCTTCGTCATGCAGAAGAACAAGCCGACCATGGACGACATGTTCGTGGATCTGCTCAATCTCGGCAAGATCTTTCGTGTCGAGGATAGGGCGGAAGCACTGGTGGCGGGCTATCGCAAGCAGCTCGCCGAGATCCAGGCAAAGATCGGCCATGTCGACAAGCCGACCCGCGTTTTCGTCTATGACTCCGGCGAGGAAAAGCCGTTCACCTCGGGTCGCTACGGAATTCCGACCGCGCTGATCGAAGCCGCAGGCGGGATCAACGTCATGGAGGACGTCGAGAAGAGCTGGACGGAGGTTTCCTGGGAGCCCGTCATCGAGAAGAACCCGGAGGCCATCGTCATCGTCGATTATGGTCAGGTGACTGCGGCGCAGAAGATCGCGTTCCTCAAGGGTAATCCGGCTTTCAAGAATATCGATGCCGTCAAGAACGACCGCTTCGTCGTGTTGCCCTATGTCGAGGCGACGCCGGGGCCGCGCAATATCGAGGCCATTGCGACCCTGGCAAAGGCGTTTCATCCGAACGCGATGTGATTGTCGCCAATGCAGGTCCGTCCAGTCCATCAGTGGGCGGATCTCTTTTTACAGATTTGAATATGCGCCTCAGCCTCTCCATTCTCATTCCATTGCTCGCTATCGGCCTTGTCCTGTCGATCACCGCCGGGGTCTCGCTCGGGGCCGCGCCCATTCCATTTTCGACCGTGTGGTCGATCGTCGGCAATAAACTGCATGCAGGCATGTTTATTGTCGGATGGTCGGAGGGCCAGGAGAGTATCGTCTGGGATGTGCGCTTTCCGCGCGTCATACTGGCGGCGCTGGTCGGGGCGGGGCTTGCCGTCACCGGCGCCGTGCTTCAGGCCCTGACGCGCAATCCGCTGGCGGACCCGCATCTTCTCGGCGTTTCCTCAGGGGCAGCATTCGGTGCCATTCTGGCATTGCTGCATACCGGGCTGATCCTCGGCCTGTTGACGGTGCCGTTGTTTTCTTTCGCGGGCGCGCTGCTCGCGACTGGGGCAGTCGGCCTCACCACGCATCTGACGCGATCCCAATCGGCAGACAGGTTGGTCCTTTCAGGGGTGGCTGTCGCTTTCGTCTTTACCGCGCTCGGCAATCTGCTGATTTTCCTGGGCGATCCGCGGGCGACTAACACTGTGGTCTTCTGGATGCTCGGCGGATTGGGGTTGGCGCAATGGCAGCACCTCGTCTATCCGGCCGGCATATTGTTCTTCTGCCTCGTGTTGCTTATTCCAAAGGCGAGGGAGCTGAATGCGCTCGCCATGGGCGATGAGACGGCAACGACGCTGGGCATAGCAGTCAAGCAGTTCCGGCTGCTATTGTTTGTGACCACGGCCTTGCTGACGGGCGTAATGGTCGCGTTTTCCGGCGCTATCGGTTTCATCGGGCTCATGGTGCCGCATTTCGTGCGTCTGATTGCTGGTGGCGACAATGTTCGTGTTGTGCCGCTGAGTGCTATGTTCGGTGCGTTGATCTTGATCTGGGCGGATATCGTCGCGCGCTTGATCATGGCGCCGGAAGACATGCCGATCGGCATTGTCACCGGGTTGGTCGGCGGCATGGCCTTCATCCTGATCCTGCGAAAGGGGCAGAGCTAAGGGAGGCCATTGCCAAGATCCTTCGCCGGCCTATTTCCGGCAGGCGATGCACGGTGCAATACGGCGTCGGCGAGGTGAAATGGACGATGTACGGCCTTGGACGGGGCGATAGAGCCTGATAAGGCGGGAAATGCCTTTGTGTCGCCTTTCTTTGTCTTACAAGGCGTACGCGTAAAGACTATGAAGTTCGCAATCACAATCAGGACGACTCGGGTCTTCATTCTGCGTGGCGGTTCTGGTCATCCATTGCTCATGATTTTATGTGCGACGAGGAGCTTTGCTTGCGCCTGTTGAATTTCCGCCTCCTTCTCTTGCCCGTGTTTCTGTTGGGACTGAGCGCCATCATGGCCGCCGTTCCGCTGGCGGGCCAGGATGCCTTCGCGCAAGATCAGCAGACGGCGCAACCGCCACAGCAGACAGAGCAACAGCCCCAGCCGCTTGCCAATGGATTGCTGGAAGCCGCGGTCACCGACCTCAACAAGGCGAAGAAGGAATATGCATCCCTTCAGGACAGCGCAAAGCAACCGGGTGGCGACGATGAGACGCTCGTCGCGCTCTCGGGTCGGGCAGACGATCTCAATCGCTCCGTTGCAGCAATTTCGACGCGGCTGAAGCCCCGTAACACGGAGATCGATGCGCGCCTGACTCAGCTCGGGGCTGCCCCCAAGGAAGGGCAGCCGCCGGAAGCCGCGATCGTCACGCAGGAGCGCGAGCGCCTGAATGCCGAGCGTTCGCAGATCAGCGCCCTGATACTCGATGCCGACAATCTGACTGCGGAAGCCAATCGGCTTTCGATCCAGCTGACGGAGAAGCGCCGCAAGCTCTTCACCGAGACATTGCTGAAGCGCACGGAAATTTCCTCGGGGACATTCGAGGATGCCGGATCGGCGCTGGTCGACGAGAGCATATCGTTCAGGGATGCGGTGACCAGCTGGATCGGCTTCGTGCTGAAAGCCAAGCTCGGCTCGCTGCTTGCCGCCGTCTTCCTGTCCATCGCCGCTGCCCTGATCATCTTTTCCGGCGGCTATCGGTTGTTCCATCGCTACTACGTTCAGGACGAAGCCGTCGAGAACCCGCCCTACATCAGCCGGCTTTCGGTTGCGTTCTGGTCGACCTTGATCCGCACGTTGTCGCTCGCGGCATTTCTGGTCACGTCCTTTTTCTTCCTTTCGAATTTCAACGTGCTCAGGCCGGATATTGCGCCGATCCTGGCGGCACTCTTCGGTTTCATCGGTCTCGTCTATTTCGTCGGCCGTCTCAGCAATGCCGTCTTCGCGCCGTTCCGGCCGCATTGGCGTCTGGTCAAATTGTCGAACAAGGGCGCGCATTCGCTGACCTGGTGCCTGCAGGCCATGGCAGTGGTCAATGGGCTGGACTACGTGTTCGATCGTATCAGCGAGTCTATGGGATCGCCTGTCGTCGTCACGGTTGCCAAAAGCTTCCTTGCTGCCCTGCTGATCGGCCTGATCCTGATTGCGGCCTCGTTCGGTTCACCGATGTTGGCCAAGAACGGCGATCCCGATGCTCCAGGTCGCCGCTGGCCGCATGGCATGGCGCTCATCCTTCGTATTCTCGGCGCATTGGTCATCTTTATCTCGTTCATCGGCTATGTCGGCCTTGCCCGCTTCATGGCAACGCAGATGATCGTGACGAGTGCCGTCATCGCGACCATGTATCTTGGCTTTCAGCTCGGCAAGGCGGTCTCGAAGCAGGGTGTCTTTGCCGAGACGATCATCGGGCGCTTTCTGGAAAACCGTCTCAAGCTCGGTGACGTCGCGCTTGACCAGGGCGGGCTCATTGCCGGGCTTGCGACTTATGCCGTGGCGCTGCTCACCGGCATTCCCTTGATCCTGCTGTCCTGGGGCTTCCACATCCAGGACCTCGAACTCATCGCCTACCGGCTATTCACAGAGATCCGCATCGGCAACATATCGATCTCTCTGCTCGGCATTTGCGCCGGCATCCTGTTGTTCGCCGGAGGCTATCTGGTGACGCGCTGGTTCCAGCGCTGGCTCGACAGCAACGTCATGGCGCGCGGCCAGGTGGATCTGGGTGTCCGCAATTCGGTAAAGACAGGTATCGGCTATCTCGGCATCGCAGTCGCGGCGATCATTTCCATTTCGGCCGCGGGCATAGACCTCTCCAGCCTGGCGCTCGTCGCCAGCGCCCTTTCCGTCGGTATCGGTTTCGGCCTGCAGAATATCGTGTCTAACTTCGTGTCAGGTCTGATCCTTCTGGTCGAGAGGCCGTTCAAGGTCGGCGACTGGATCGTGTCGGGCACATCGGAAGGCATCGTCAAGCGCATCTCGGTGCGCGCCACCGAGATCGAGACCTTCCGCAAGCAATCGATCATCGTGCCGAATTCCGAGCTCATCAACGCCTCGGTCGGCAACTGGACCCATCGCAACAGGTTGGCGCGCTCGGAGATCCCGGTATCCGTCAGTTTCGAATCCGATCCGCAGAAGGTCATGGAGATCCTGCTGGAACTGGTGCGCGGCGTCCCGAAGGTGTTGAGAAATCCGGAGCCGCATGTCGAGTTCCTGCGCTTCGGCCCTTCATCGCTCGATTTCGAGATGCGTTTCTACCTCTCAGATCTTTCCGACGGTATGGAAATCCGCAACAATCTGCGCATCCAGATCCTCAAGCGCTTCCGCGAGGAGGGAATATCCATTCCCTATCCGCATCAGGAACTGCACATTGTTCGCGACGGCAGGCGCGGCCAGCGTATGGATGCCGCGGGCAGCAAGCTGACGGATTCGGCCGATGGTCCCGAGACAGAGGACATCATGGCTGAAAGCATCGCGTCCCCGGCCGAAAACAATGCGCCGGACACAAAGAGCGCAGGCCGCCGCCGCGGAAGAACGGCAGCCGAATAAGACGACGATACCGAAGAAGCTGCAGCCGGGCGTGCTTGCCAACAAGCGCGCCGTAGCCGGCTATTTTCTTCATCTTCGGGAAACCAGTCGATTTAACAAATACTCAAAGGCTTTGTTCTAGAAAAACTATAGAGGGGTAATTTCAAAACAGGTTTTTATTATGCCATTTCTAGGTGTTTCTGGAATGCAGTATTCCGGCGCGTCGCTTGCCGGCTCGCGCATTCTTCTGGTGGAAGATTCCAATCTCTTTACCTCGATGATCCGTTCCAAGCTCAAGGAGCTTCTGGATATCGACGTCGAAACCTGCCGCAATTTCGAGGAGCTGCAGCTCGCCTACGACAAGTCGTCTGAGCCGATCAAGCTGGCAATTTCGAACATGAACCTGCCAGGAGCCGAAAAAGGCGAGGCACTGACATATCTGGTTGATCTCAGCATTCCGACGATCGCCTTCACCGGCACCTTTCTCGAAGGAATGCGCGATGAGCTGATCGCCAAGGATGTCGTCGATTACATTCTCAAGGACAATATATTCGCTGTGGACATGCTGGCGGAATCGATCTGCCGCTTTCTCACCAACCACCGCCATCACGTCCTCATCGTCGATGACAGCCCAACGGCGCGGGCTTTGCTCTCCAGCCGGCTGAAGCGTTACAACTTCCGTGTCAGTGTCGCGGAAAGTGGTGCCAAGGCGCTCGAGCTCTTGAAGGCCAATCCGGATATCGGCCTCATGGTCACCGACTATAACATGCCCGACATGGATGGTTTCGACCTGACGCGGCGTATCCGCGCGACGACCGGCTCGCATGAGCTGCGCATCATCGGTGTATCGTCATCCACCAACCGGCTTCTTTCCGCGCGTTTCCTCAAGGCCGGTGGCAATGATTTCATCCTGCGGCCGTTCATCGACGAAGAGTTCTACTGCCGCGTGAATCAAAACCTCGACACGCTGCTGCAGATCCAGTCGGCGCGAAAGGTCAGCGAAATCGCGTAGAACAGTGCCGCCAGTAAAGGGCAGTGCTTGCAAAATGTGAGGATGAGTCATTTTTTAAGTAAATACCTGCAATCTGCGGTTCCAATTTTTCACGAATCCTGTTCAGGATAATGGGAAAGACGGTTTGGAAGAGCTGCGATTGACTGAATGTTCATATGCCGGAAGGCATGGGGGGAATTGAAGGGAAATGGTACTGCATGTGGGATCCCTCAGCGATAGCGGCAGCTATCGCAACAGCAGCCAGAAGATACTTCTGGTCGAGGATTCACGCATGTTTTCCGCCGTGCTGTCGCACCGATTTGAGACCGAACTCGGCTTTTCCGTCACGCATTGCTCCTCGCTGAAAATGCTGAACGAAGCATTGGCGGATGCGAGCCATAGCTTCACCATGGCGGTGATCGATCTCAATCTGCCGGATGCCGCGCATGGGGAGGCACTTGATGTTGCGGTCGCGCATCGTATCCCGACGATCGTTTTCACGGCGTCCTTCGACATGGCGACGCGCAATCGCATCATGGAACGCAATGTCGTCGATTATGTGCTGAAAGACAGTGAGTTCGCGCTGGATAACCTCGTCTCGGCGGTGCGACGTGCCATTGCCAATCGTTCGACGCGGGTGCTGGTCGTGGATGATGTGCCGTCGGCACGCAAGATGCTGACGGATCTCCTGGAAGCTCAGCAGTTCAAGGTCACCGAAGCCGGTACCGGCATCGAGGCGCTGGCTGCGCTTGAGGAGTTCGAGGATATCGAAATCGTCGTCACCGACTACAACATGCCTGACATGAACGGCCATGAACTGACCCGCCGCATACGCCATCGCTACGGATCGGATTGGATGCGGATCATCGGCATCTCGTCTTCGACCGACCGGCTGTTGTCAGCGACCTTTCTGAAGGCCGGCGCGAGCGACTTCATCTATCGGCCCTTCGTTCCAGAGGAGTTGCAATGCCGCATTGCGCTGAATGTCGAGACGCTGACACAGCTGAAGAAGTTGCGCGCGGCGGCGGCGAGCGACTATCTGACCGGCCTCTATAACCGACGCTATTTCTATGATCACGGGCCGAGGCTTGTGAATGAGTGTCTGCGCCGGCAGCGGCCGAGCTCGGTCGCTATCCTCGATATCGATCATTTCAAGAAATTGAACGACACCTATGGTCACGAGATTGGCGATCAGGTGCTGAAGGCCGTTGCCGGCCGGCTTCACTCCCTCTTCGAGGGCAGCGACAACCTGTTGTCACGGCTCGGCGGCGAAGAGTTCGCAATCCTCTTCACGGAGATGAATTCGCGGGCTGCGACCGCATTGTGTGACGAGGTTCGGCTCAGCCTTGCGAACCTGAAGGTCCATGCCGATGACGAGGAACTGTCGGTGACGGTGTCCATCGGCGTGGCCGAGATTGTCGGCTACGAATCCTTTGAGAACTATCTCAACGCCGCCGATCAATTTCTCTATATGGCCAAGCATAATGGCCGTAATCAAGTCTATTCCGACTTCAGGATGACGGAAGAGGCGGCCGAGTAGGCCGCCCATATTGTTCCATTAATTTGGCTCAGGGCCTATCAGACGACGATGCCTGTGCGGTTCGTCGACATGGTCAGCTTGCGCTCGGCGCGCTCCTGCTGCGGCGAGCGGTTGTAGAGTTCGCGATAACACTTGGAAAAGTGCGAGGCGGAGACGAAGCCGCAGGCGACGGCCACTTCCACGACAGGCATGGAGGACTGCACGAGCAGGTGCCGGGCGCGATCCAGACGTATTTCCAGATAGTAGCGAGCCGGCGAACGGCCCATTTCCTGGCGGAACAGGCGCTCGATCTGACGGCGCGACAGGCCCGCGTCATCGGCGATTTCCAGCAGCGACAGGGGTTCTGCGAGGTTGCTTTCCATCAGCTCGATGATCGACAGCACCTTGGCGTTCTGCACGCCGAGGCGCGCGCGCAGCGGCAGGCGCTGGCGGTCGTGCGGGCTGCGGACGCGATCGGTGAGCTGCTGTTCGCAAACGCGGTTGACGAGGTTTTCGCCGAAATCCTGGCCGATCAGGTTCAGCATCATGTCGAGCGAAGCCGTGCCGCCGGCGCAGGTATAGAGATTGCTGTCGACCTCGTAGAGATCGGCATAGACTTCCGCCTGTGGGAAGGTCTCGGAGAAACCGGGAAGATTTTCCCAGTGGATCGCACAGCGCTTGCCATTGAGCAGACCCGCTTGGGCAAGCACATGCGCGCCCGTACAGAGGCTGCCGACGGCGACGCCGCGATTATAGGTCTCACGCAGCCAGGCATTGACAGACTTGTTGTTGAACTCCTCGACGTAAATGCCGGAGCAGACCAGTACCATGTTCGGCCGGTTTTCGCCGCCGAGATAACGACGCTCGTCGGCCAGCGCCGAATTGACCTCGAGGCCGATGCCGCTGGAGGAATAGACCTTCTGGCCGTCGGTGGAGGCAAGCCGCCACGTATAAGCGGGATAGCCCAGCATGCGATTGGCGATACGCAACGTCTCCACCGCGGCGGAAAACGGCAGCATGGTGAAGTGCGGAACGAGGAAGAAAACCAGGGAACGCGTCTTAATCGGAGTCTTGCTCATATCGTGAAAATCCATGCTCCAGGACCATTACGTATTCCTTGCGTCAAATACGTCGGCTCGATGGTCTAATAGCGACATTGGCATGGATAATCGCGGCCGCAAAGGGATATTTGCGTATACTATGAAAAATGCTGTGCTGATAAGGGAGGCAGAGGGAAGGCAGGCAATCTGCCTGAATAGCCAAATATATATGCGGGTAATTCTCAGGTTTAATCCGGCATGCGTATTCAGAGGCACAAATGTTCAAAAGGCGACACCCGCTGAGGTTGAGCGTCGCCTTTAGTTTCTACGTTTCCGTCCGATCATCGCGTGGCCTTCGGATTTTTGGTTTCAATCGCCGCCGGCCAACCCATGTCCTTGCGAACGTCGTCGGACAGGGACTCAAGCTCGCGGAGCGAACGCCACTGCTGCCAGCGATTGGCGATGCGAGAGAGGAAGGGCGTGTAGCCGCCAGACGGAAACGAGTTCCGTGAACCGCTGGCCTGTCTATAAGTTATCGTGGTCATTTCCAGGCTCCTTTCAGCCTCAAACAGTCACCCGACCGTCGAATGGTAATATGGATGCAGCATACTCATCAATCAAACGAATAGATTTTATAGCTGACATCAGTATTCTTGAACGAACGCGCTTTGGCGGACTTTCGTTCGAGAGCGGATAGCGTCCGATCCGGCGGCAGCCCGCGTGCGTTGACGTCGTCGATCAAGTGGGCGGGAAAGCGTGCTGCGATCTCGTCCAGCGTATGCTGTGCCGTCCGCTGAATTTTCCGGACATTGAAGAGTGTAAGAAGGCGAGAGGTGTCGCCGAATACCGTGCCAGCCATGGTGTTTTCTCCTTTGCGGCTGTCTGCGTTAATTTCCATTACATCTAATATGGTGCTTCGTTGACAATCAGACAAATGAAATGATATGGTGCTAAGGATCAGAAAAATTGAAAGTCACCGATATGACCGTACCGTTTCGCCGGCCTATACCGTTGCTTGATAATGAAGTTCTGCGCACCTTTGTCGCCATCGCCGAAACCGGGAATTTCTCGACCGCTGCCGATGCGGTCTTTCGCACGCCGTCCGCTGTGTCGATGCAGATCAAGAAGCTGGAAGAGCAGCTCGGCGTCACGCTGTTCCTGCGCGATGCGCGCTCGGTGAGCCTGACGCAGCATGGAGAGATGCTGCTTTCCTATGCGCGGAACATTCTGGCGCTTTCCAACGAAGCGGTATCGCGCTTCATCATGCCCGAACTCAGCGGCGTGGTGCGGCTTGGCGCTCCCGATGATATCGGCGAGCGCTTGCTGCCGACCATTCTGAAGAGTTTTTCGGAGAGTTATCCGGGCATCATGGTCGATGTTACCGTCGACATGAGTATTCAGCTAAAGAAACGCCTCGAGGAGCAGCGGCTGGATCTGGCGTTGATCAACTGCGCGACGCGGCCATTTCCGACCGAAGGCGAGGTCATCTACACCGAACGCCTCGTCTGGGCGGGCGCAAAATGCGGCACTGCCTATCGCCGCGATCCGTTGCCGATTTCGATCTGGGAGGAGGGCTGCATTTGGCGTTCTGAAGCCATGGCGCAGCTGGAGCAGCAGAAGAGAGCCTATCGCGTCTCCTATCTCAGCGCTCATACGATGGCGCAGCGCGCCGCCATTGTCTCCGATCTTGCGGTCGCGCCGTTCCCACGCTCCTATATTACGGAGGATATGGAGATCCTTGGTCCGAATGAGGGGCTGCCGGAACTCACCTCCTTCGACATTCGTCTGCTGACGGCATCGCAGATGACCGGGCCGATGAAGGCCGTGGCGGATAGCATCCGCCAGGCATTTGTCGAGATCGGCCGGAAAATGGCGGCTTAAGCCACGGCCGAATGCGCCTTACTCGCGGCTGCGGCGACGTCTGCGGCCGCCGCCATCTCCGCCATCGTCGGAAATCTGCTTGCGTTCAGGCAGGGTCACGACCTTGGACAGTTCCGGGAAGGCATCGACCTTGTTCGGCAATGCCATGGCGTAGACGAAATGCTCTTGAAACTTTGATTCAAGCGCCGTCTCTATCTTCTCGATCTTGCTGACAGTTTCCTCGATCTCACGGCGGTAGCCGCGATTGAGCAATGACATGCGCGCGCCGGTGCCGGCGGCATTGCCGACGGCCTTGACCTTGTCGAGTGTGCAATCCGGTATCAGCCCAAGCACCATCGCATATTTCGGGTCGATGAAGGTGCCAAAAGCGCCTGCCAGACCGATGCGATCGACGTGAGCAATGCCCTGCTTGTCCATCAATAGTTTGACGCCGGCATAGAGTGCCGCCTTGGCGAGCTGGATGGCGCGGATATCGTTCTGCGTGACTGTGATCCGCTGCTCGCCATCGCGCAGCAGGTAGGAATAGGTGCGGCCGTTCTGCAAAATGCGCGGCGAACGCGCCATCATGCCGCCGTCGACGACGCCGTCCTCCGAGATGATGCCGCTCAGGAACATCTCCGCGACCACCTCGATGATGGCCGATCCGCAGATACCCGTCACACCGACAGCTGCGGCGCCTTCGTCAAAACCGGGCTCGTCCGACCAGGGTTCGATGCCGATGACGCGATAGCGCGGCTCCAGCGTGACAGGGTCGATGCGGACGCGTTCGATCGCGCCCGGCGCCGCGCGCTGGCCGCTGGAGATTTCAGCGCCTTCGAAAGCGGGGCCGGTCGGCGAGGAGGCTGCAACGACGCGATGGCGGTTGCCGAGCACGATTTCGGCATTCGTGCCGATATCGACGAGCAGCATCATCTCGTCCTGACGATGTGGTCCCTCTGCCAGCGTGGCAGCAGCAGCATCGGCGCCGACGTGACCGGCAATGCAAGGCAGCATGTAGACGCGGGTGCCGGCATTCATCGGCAAGCCGATCTCGGCCGATTTCAGATGCACGGCACCGGACACGGCAAGCGCGAACGGCGCGCCGCCAAGTTCTGTCGGGTCGATGCCGAGGAAGAGGTGATGCATGATCGGGTTGCCGACGAAGACGGCATCGAGAATGTCCTGACGCGATACGCCGCCATCGGCGCAGACCTTGTCGATCAACCCATTCAGCGCTTCGCGGACGGCGTTCGTCATCGCCTCGCGGCCATCCGGATTCATCATGACGTAGGAGACGCGGCTCATCAGATCCTCGCCGAAGCGGATCTGCGGGTTTGATGTGCCCGCAGACGCCACCGTGCGGCCCGACAGCAGCGAGGAAAGGTGCATGGCGATCGTGGTGGAGCCGATATCGCAGGCGATGCCATAGGCTTCGTTCTTGAGGCCAGGATAAAGGGCGATCAGCCGAGGGGGATCGCTTTCGTGATCCCTGTGGATCGCTGCGGTGACCTTCCATTCGCCCTTGCGGAGGATCGACTGCACCTGTGGGATGATGTGGAAGTCGACTTCGAGATTGTCGTATTTCCAATCGGCCGCGAGTGCAGCCTTCAACCGGTCGAGATCGCCTGAGGGCTTGTGCATGTCCGGCTCTTCGACCTCGACATAGCACATGTGTACGGCCGTATCGCGGATGATCACCCGCTCGTCGGCTGCCTTTCGGACCACCTGCGCATTGATCACCGTGTCTTGTGGCACGTCGATGACCAGATCTCCCTGGATCAGCGCAGAACAGGAGAGGCGGCGGCCTTCGGGAAGATCGCGGACCTCTGCGTAACGCCGCTCCTTCGGGCCGATCGGTGACAGATGGTCGTTGGCAGAGACTATCTTGTGCTTGGCGAAGTTGCCTTCCTGCACCGAAACCTGGCAACGGCCGCATGTCGCACGGCCACCGCAGACGCTTTCGACATAGACGCCGAGCTGTCGTGCGGCTTCGAGCACCGGTGTGCCCACCGCAAAGTGGCCACGCTTGCCGGAAGGCATGAAAAGGACAAGGGGATTCGCGCTGTCGCCGGCTTGGGCCACGGATTTAGTCTTTCTGTTTGCTAAGGCGGCGCACGTTCGAGCGGACGCGCTTGGTATATGGCTTGATCGCTGCCTCGGCGATCGCATTTGCCGCCTTGTGCGACGAGGCGTTGCGCCCCATCGCGATTGCTGTCATTGCCGCGATATTCTGTTCAGCCATCGCCGTGTTGGCGGCGATGACGCTTTCTCCGGCCGCAGCCATCTTCTCGTTGATCATCCGGTTGAATTCGACCGTATCGACGCGACCGCCCATCATGGCCGTCATCCACATTTGCGAGAGGCGCATCCCGATCACCATGGGGGCCTGGATCCACAAGGTGGCAAGGTCGTCGGAAAGCTTGCGGCTGGGATAGGTCATCGCTATTCCCTCGCAGCTCCCGCGCCGGTTCGCGCTGCGCGTCCACCACGCCGGCCGCCGCCAGCTGATGGAGCCGCAGAGGCCGGGGCACTCGCTCCACCTTCCGCCGGCTTGTAATCGCGATAGGTCATAATCCAATTGGTGCAATTGGCGTCGGTGCCGTTCAGCACGTTGGCCGCGCGCACGGCTTCCATTTCCTGCGGGCGGCAGGGATTCATGATCGCCGAGGTCATGCCAGCGCCGATGACCATCGGGATGAACCCGGCATTGATGCCGTGGCGGTGCGGCAGGCCAAAGGAAATATTCGAAAGGCCGCAGGTGGTGTTGACCTTCAGCTCGTTGCGCAGGCGGTGCAGTAGCGCGAAGACCTGGCGGCCGGCATCGCCCAGCGCGCCGATTGGCATGACGAGCGGGTCTACGACGATGTCATGCGGCTTGATGCCATGATCCATCGCGCGTTCGACGATCTTCTTGGCGACGGCGAAACGGACGTCCGGATCCATGGAGATGCCGGTCTCATCGTTGGAAATCGCGACCACGGGCACATCATATTTCTTGATGAGCGGCAGGATGGCCTCGAGCTTTTCCTCCTCGCCGGTTACGGAATTGACCAGCGGTCGGCCCTTGGCGACCTTGAGAGCGGCTTCAATAGCTGCTGTCACCGAGCTGTCGATCGAGAGCGGTACGTCGACGAGGCCCTGGACGATTTCAAGCGTCTGCACCAGCAGGCCCGGTTCCGTCTCGTTCGGGTTTACCGAGGTGACGCCGGCATTGACGTCGAGCATGGTCGCGCCGGCGGCTACCTGTTCAAGCGCGTCCTTGATGACGGTATCGAAATTGCCCTCGATCATCTCGGCGGCAAGCTTCTTGCGCCCCGTCGGATTGATGCGTTCGCCGATCACGCAAAAGGGCTGGTCGAAGCCGATGATGATTTCGCGAGTGGCGGAGGCAACGATGGTGCGCGTCATGTTTGATCCTCTGGTCGGTCTGCCCGATAGAGCTGGTCTATCGTGCCGGGATGGGGGTTACAAGCGGGGCCGGGCTCCTCCGCCCGCCACTCGATCTCAATGCGTCTTGTGTAAGGGATGATGAGCGGCGGCCTCGGCCATTTCCTGCTGATTTTCCTCTTTGCCGCCACGGATGTGCTCCAGCCGTTCGGCGACGAGAGCGTCCGTTTGGTTGGCTTCATGCTTCCAAGGCTGGCGGCCCTTCAGTACGCCGGATTCATGCACCATCTCTGCGACATATTCTTCCTGGCGATAGGCCATGACATGAACGCCGGAAACGCCTGCGATCTCCTTCACCTCGTTGATGATGTCGATGCAGAGCTGCTTGCCTTCTTTCTTCTGATCCTGCGCGCCTTCGAGGCGCTTGATGATGGCATCGGGAATATGCACGCCCGGCACGTTGGAGCGCATCCAGCGGGCGGTTTTCGCAGAGGCGAGGGGCCCGACGCCGACCAGAATGAAGCATTTCTCGTCCAGGCCGAGATCGCGCACCTTGTTCATGTAATCGCGGAACATCGGCACGTCATAGCAGTATTGGCTCTGCACGAACTGCGCGCCGGCCTCGATCTTCTTCGCCAGCCGATAGGGCCGGAAGTCATGCGGTGGCGCAAAGGGGTTGATGGCGGCGCCGAGAAAGACTTTTGGCGGCGATGTCAGCTTGCGCCCCGAGAGGAATTTGGCGTTGTCGCGCATGATGCGCACGGTTTCGAGCAGCGACATGCAGTCGAGGTCGAAAACCGGCTTGGCGCCTGGCTGGTCGCCTGCCTGTACGCCGTCGCCGGTCAGGCACATGATGTTGCACACACCCATGGCGGCGGCACCCAGCACGTCGCCCTGGATGGCGATGCGGTTCTTGTCGCGGCAGGCGATCTGCATGATCGGCGCATAGCCCATGCGCGTCAGCAGCGCGCAGATGCCAACCGACGACATGTGGCAGTTGGCGCCCGAGGCGTCGACGGCGTTGATGCCGTCGACCCAGCCCGAGAAGATCGCGGCGCGCTCATAGACATCTTCGGGATTGGCGCTGTCAGGTGGGTTCAATTCGGCTGTCACGGCGAATTCGCCGCGACGGAGGACGCGCTCAAGGCGCCCGAGCGACGAATGGCCCGGCAGCGGGTCCAGCGGCAGATGCACACCGAGCGGATTTTCGTCGATATGTGCCATCTATCACGCTTCCCTTTTTGCAGCTTCGCGGGCAGCTGCGGCTTCCGCCGTGACCCGCAGCCAGGAAGACGTTTCACGCAACGATTGGTTCACCGGCTTCTGCACATTGAGGATCAAATCGCCATGGGTCATATTCCGCGACCCGTTCCACGCCTGTACCCAGACGCAGGGCATATCGGGTTCGACCTCGCAGTTGCCGTTGGCGCGCACGCCGCCGCAAGGGCCGTTGCGCAGCTGCTTCGGACAGTTCATCGAACAGGACATGCCGGTCGATGACAGCGCGCACTGGCCGCACATGCGGCAGTCGAACAGAAAACCCTTTACATTGCGCTCGATGAAGGTGATCGGCCGCTCCACGCGTTCGTAGCCGATCGATTTCCAGAGGGGATGCAGCAGAAGAAAGACGTCGGCGAAGCGATGGTAAAACCATTCCAAGAAGCGGGAATGACGGACCGCCCAGAGCCGCACGGTATATTTGCGCCGGGCGCGGCGATTGGGCGAGACACCGGCCGGCGTATAGGCGCCGCTGGCGGCTTTTGCCGCGGGTGCGGCGTTGCCAGGCTTCTGGATGGCATCAGCCATTGTCGCGACCTCCGGCCTTCACCAGCGCCACCAGCCGTTCGCGATCATAGGCGGCTTCCAGCTCGCCGGCCGCTTTATCCGCTTCCGCCTCGAGGTCATCAGAAACGGGCGTGGGATCAGCCTTGCGCCATTCGGCGAGATAGTCGTCTGTTTCGGCGGCGCCGGTGCGCATGGCGCACATATCGATCGCCTCGGTAAAACGCAGCGAAAGCTCCCGTTTTGCCGTCTGTCTGCCCTTCTTGATGATGACCTGGGCTGGAATATCCCGCCAGTAGACGACAATACGATCGGCCATGCGTAAAAATCTCCTCTTCACTCCAGAATGCACGGCGACCGACCTTGGGACTGCGCTCGCCACGACGCGATATATGTCAAAAAACGACGCGGTGAGGAAAGCGTATCAGCAAGCGGCGGAAAAGCGCATTTGTCCTCTCAAATTGCCGAGTTTAAAATGTTTTTCAATATCTACGCTCTCGCCGATATGTCGGTACTGGCAAAGCCGCGCAAGCAGGAAGCGACGAATATGTCGCAATCAGACGGCCAGCAGTTCGCGGCCAAGATCGCCATAGCCGGTAAAGCGATATTCGTAGTCGAGTCCGAGATAGGCCGCGGCATCCCTGGCCTTTGCCTGCAGCACCGGGTCTTCCTCCTGCGAGAGATAGACCACCTTGCGGTAGTTGCCGAAATACATGTCGCGCAGTTGCGGATGGCGGTCCAGGCCAAGCGGGACGATGACGAAGGCTTCGAACTGGCGGGCCAGAAAATCGGTGAGGAAAAACGACGTGATGTCATCGTCCCCAGCGGCGAAAGCCTCGTTGCCGGTGAAAAAGGAATAACAGTGTGGTCCGGAGAGGCGTTCGATGCCCTCGCGCTCGCAAATGCGGTCGATCAGACCGCCGGTGCCGCAATCGGCATAGCCGATGAAGATCTTCTCGAAGCCGCGCGATCGCGCATCGACAATCGCCTCTTCCAGCGCCGGCGCGATTTTTTGCGGGTACGAATGATAGATCGCCGGAAGACAGTGCAGGTCGATATGGTCGAGCCCGTTTATTCGGGTGACCGCCAATATCTCGCGCGCGATTGCCCCGCACGCGATCACATGAACCTTTTGCGTGTTCATGCGTTCATTCTGCGGAGAATTTGTCTCCGCTTGTTTTTGATCGATATCCACTCAGAGGGGGTTCCCAATCATGACCGCACCTTCACTCACCAAAATTGCCGCCGCATGCGCAGTCCTTATGGTACTCGCTTCATGCGCCAATACAATTCGTGGCGTTGGCAGGGATACGGCCAATGCCGTTAACGCCACTGAAGACGCTGGTCATACCGTCAAGAGAGCTGCCAACAATTAATTTGGGGTATCGATAGGCCGGCGGCAACCCCGAGGGTTGTCGCCGGCTCCGCGTTCTTTATGGTCAGGCTCTCGCCGCCAGGCTATTGTGCTTGCGCTTCATGAAATCCTTGGCGGTCTCGACCGCGACAGCAGCGTCGCGGCAATAGGCGTCAGCGCCGACGGCCTTGCCGAACTCCTCGTTCAGCGGTGCGCCGCCGACCAGCACGACGTAGTCGTCGCGCATGCCTTTTTCCTTCAGAGTGTCGATGACGACCTTCATGTAGGGCATGGTGGTCGTCAGCAGAGCCGACATGCCGAGAATGTCGGGCTGTTCGCGCTCGATGGCGTCGAGATAGTTTTCGACGGGATTGTTGATCCCGAGGTCGACGACGTCGAAGCCCGCGCCTTCCATCATCATGCCGACAAGGTTCTTGCCGATGTCGTGAATGTCACCCTTGACGGTGCCGATCACCAGTTTGCCGAGCTTTGGTGCACCGGTCTGCGCCAAAAGCGGACGCAGGATGGCCATGCCGGCCTTCATCGCATTGGCCGAAAGCAGAACTTCGGGTACGAAAAGGATGCCGTCGCGGAAGTCGATGCCGACGATGCGCATGCCTTCGACGAGCGCCTGCGTCAGCACGTCATACGGCGTCCAGCCGCGTTCGAGGAGGATATTGGTCGCTTCCTCGATTTCCTCCTTCAAGCCGTCATAGAGGTCGTCATGCATCTGCTGCACGAGTTCTTCGTCCGAAAGTTCCGAGAGAATGATTTCGTCGTCAGCCATGCGCTCCATCCCGTTTCGTGCAATGCATCAAGGGCCCGTATAAAATACTGCCTGAATAAGCGATAAACCTCAACGATGACAAAACTCTTTTCGAAAGCGACGTCGCACGGATAATTCGCGACGGATATAGATCAGGCGATATCGCAGCCGCCATGTCTGTCCTATGCTAGTCGCTGGCGCATTAAGAAACGTCCGGTTGGCGGAATCGGGTAGCATAGGGTCAGATAGACGCATTATGCGCAGGAGTGAGGAAGCATCATGGACGATATGATCGAGCAGCCGGTTGCGGGTAGCGATGGCGGTGGGCGGCGTTCGCGCGGTGAGGGAAGAGGCGCGGCGGCAAGGCGAGCGTCGCGCAGTGGCGGCGGTCCGGGCCCGTCGCTTCCCTATATCGTCCGAAAGATCGGCGTCTACGAAGTGCTTGACGAAGAAGGCCTGCAGCTCATCGAGCGCAATGCCGATACGGTTCTTGAGGAAATCGGCATCGAGTTTCGCGACGATGCCGAAGCTCTGGCACTCTGGAAGGAAGCCGGCGCCGATGTGCGTGGGCAGCGCGTGCATTTCCCGAAGGGGCTTTGCCGCGAACTCCTGAAGACTGCGCCGAAGGAATTCACCTGGCACGCGCGCAACAGCGAGCGCAACGCCCATGTCGGCGGCAAGGCAACGATCTTCGCGCCGGTCTATGGTCCGCCCTTCGTACGTGATCTCGAAGGCAACCGCCGTTATGCGACGATCGAGGATTTCCGTAATTTCGTGAAGCTCGCCTATATGGCGCCGTCGATGCATTCGTCGGGCGGCACGGTCTGCGAGCCGGTGGACATCCCGGTCAACAAGCGCCATCTCGATATGGTCTACAGCCATATCAAATATTCCGACAAGCCGTTCATGGGCTCGGTGACGGCGCCGGAGCGTGCCGAGGATACTGTCGCCATGGCAAAGATCGTTTTCGGCGATGAATTCGTCGAGAACAATTGCGTCACGTTGAACCTCATCAATGCCAATTCGCCGATGGTCTTCGACGAGACCATGCTCGGCGCATTGAAGGTCTATGCGCGGCATAACCAGGCTTCGGTTGTTTCTCCGTTCATCCTGTCGGGCGCCATGAGCCCGGTGACGGTGGCGGGTACGCTGACGCAGATCCTGGCGGAAGTGCTGGCCGGCGCCTCGTTCACGCAGTTGATCCGCAAGGGCTCGCCGGTGCTTTACGGCACTTTCGCTGCCTCGATCTCCATGCAATCCGGTGCTCCGACTTTCGGCACGCCGGAGCCTTCGCTGGTCTCTTACGGCTCCGCGCAGCTCGCGCGCCGTCTCGGACTGCCGTTCCGTACCGGCGGTTCGCTCTGCGCATCGAAGGTTCCGGATGCGCAGGCCGCGCATGAATCGGCCAGCACCTTGAACATGACGCTGCTGGCCGGCACCAACTTCGTGCTGCATGCGGCCGGCTGGCTGGAAGGTGGTCTCGTTTCGTCCTACGAGAAATTCATGATCGACCAGGACCAGCTCGGCATGATGCAGAAGATGGCCGAGGGCGTCGATCTCTCGGAGAATGGACAGGCGCTGGACGCCATCCGCGAAGTCGGCCCCGGCAGCCACTATCTCGGTTGCGCTCATACGCAGGCCAACTTCCAGTCCGCCTTCTATCGCTCCGCGCTCGCCGACAACAACTCCTTCGAACAGTGGGAGATCGAGGGCCAGAAGCGTATCGAGGATCGCGCCAACGCGCTTTGCCGGTCGTGGCTCGACCACTATGAAGCGCCGCCGCTCGACCCGGCGATTGATGAGGCTCTGCTGGCCTATATCAAGATGCGCAAGGATTCGATGCCTGACGCTTTCACTTGAAGAGAGCCCGAAGCCGCCAGGGAGCAAGGCGGAGCGATACGCGTTGCCGATCTCATCCAGAAGGAGGTCTGGCGGCCGCACTATCAGTATAAGGGGCCACGGTGAACGGCGGCCCTGCCATCTTCGAACAGCTCCGTGCGGCGCTCGGCGTCCACGGAGTTTTCGTTCGCGGTAGCCTGTCCTTCGATCGGGGCGAGGGGCCACTATTGGCAGACGGCACAGCTGCCGGCAGTGTCATCCTGCTCGGCAATATCGGCGGTTCGATCTGGCCGCCCTTCTCGCATTGGCGACAATCGCCGGACAACGTTCTGCGCCAGGATCCGCTCGACGACTGGTCGAAGGTGATCATTCGGCCGATTGCGGCCGAGTTGGGCGCAACGGCCTATTTTCCCTCGGACCCGCCGTGGCAGCCGTTTCAGCAATGGGCCATGCGGGCGGAAGGGCTGAAGGCTTCGCCGCTCGGTATCTTGATTCATCCGGAATATGGTATCTGGCACGGCTATCGCGGCGCCCTGGGTTTTGCCGATAATCTGATGGACGATGCCGCGCCGGCGAAGGGCGAGCATCCTTGCGATCATTGTGCGGCCAAGCCTTGCCTCAATGCCTGTCCCGCCGGCGCTGTGGCGCCCGCCCGCTTCGACGTTCCGCGCTGCCGATCGCATCTGCGGACGAGGGAAGGGCAGGCGGGCTGCATGGTTGCCGGTTGTCTTGCGCGCAATGCCTGTCCCGTTGGGGCGAGCTATCGTTATCCCGCGGCGCAGCTTGCCTTTCACATGGCGGCGCTTCAGTTGTGATGGATAGGCATTTGGAGTCATGCGTTGATTCGATTGATGATCATCCTCACCATTCTTGCTTTTGCTGCGACGGCGTCGGCTGGCGAAGCCTGCCGCAAGGTCCAGCATCTCGGTGACGGCTATACGGTCTGCATCTTCGACCCGACCGCCGACGATATCCAGCTTTTCCAGAATGATCGCAGCGGCAAGCCCTATGGTTCGTTCCGAGCACTGGAGAACGATCTGCGCTTAGATCGCACCTATGTGCGCTTTGCCATGAACGGCGGCATGTATCTGGACGATCAGTCCCCTGTCGGTCTGTTCATCCAGAACGGTCGGGAGCTGAAAGCAATCAATACCAACAAGGGCTGGGGCAATTTTCATTTGTTGCCGAATGGCGTGTTCTATCTTCTGCCGGGCCGGGCCGGCGTGATGGAAAGCAGGGCTTTCGTTGCCTCCGGTATCAAGCCTTTCTATGCGACCCAATCCGGTCCCATGCTCGTCATTGACGGCACGCTCCATCCGTCATTTCTGGCCGACAGCAACAGCTTGAAGTCGCGAAATGGTGTCGGCGTTACCGGTGACGGCAAGGTCGTGTTCGCGGTTTCGGACAGCCCGGTGCGTTTCCATGACTTCGCGACGCTTTTCCGTGACGATCTTGGCTGCGCCAACGCGCTGTTTCTCGATGGCAGTATTTCCAGCCTCGACATTCCGGAATGGCAAAGACGCGATGGCCTGTTTCCGCTCGGTCCGATCATCGCCGTGACCGAGCTATTGCCGGGCTAGGCATCGCGATGCGCAAGGTTGGAGCCAGCCACATTCGCTAATCGACGTAGCAGGGGATTTTACGTCCTCTGCACGGACATTGTCGGATTGAGGCTTCGAGACATCGATGACAGAGATTGCAAATGGGGCAAAGGCGCTGATTTTCATGACGGCGCGCGATTGCGAAATGTATGTCCGGCAATCGCTGGCAAGCCTTTCGCGGCAGACGCTTGACGATCTGCACGTTCTTTTTGTGGACGATTGCTCGAAGGATGACACAGGCATCATCGCCGCAGCGCTTCTGAGCGATCTCTTTCCCGGCCGGCACACTTTCATCCGCAACGAGGTGCAGCTCGGAAAGTCGCGCAACGTCTGGGAGCATTTGCGGCCGCGCACCGGCATGGCGGAGTTCATCGCCATTCTTGACGGTGACGACCAGCTGATCATCCCCACCATCCTTGAGCGGATGTCCGGAAGCTATGCAAGCGGGCAGGACGTTGTCTGGACCAACTTCGTCACCGATGGTGGCGGGGTCGGAGGCAATGCTGCGCTTGATCCCAATCTTTCTCCGCGACAGCAGGGTTGGAAGACCAGCCATCTCTTCAGCTTCCGCTCATCCTTGCTGGACAATATTCCAGAGGGCTACTTCCAGGATAATGCCGGACACTGGTTTATGGCTGCCTGCGACATTGCGCTTGCGCTGCCGATCCTCGATCAGACACGGCGCTATGAATTCATGCCGGTCAATGCCCATCGCTATACGGCGACCAATCCATATTCGCATCACAATCTCGACCCCAATTCGAACGGCTTGAATTCCACCGCGCAGCAGCGCTCCGCGCAGGATGCCTTCAACAAGCCGCCCCTGCCGTTGACCAGGCCGGCAAAGACCGTCGCTCCAAAAGCTGCCGCACCGGCCGTTGTGGCAAGCTATCTGTCTGATCTTCCTGCTGCCACTAGCGTGGCACCCGTTGCCGCCTCAGATGCCTGGCAGACGACGGCGAGCGAAATCCTCGTTGCGGGTTATCCGACCCTGCTCGATGCCCAATCCGCCGCCGGCCGCAACCCACTGACGCCGATGCAGATCTGGGCGCTTCGACGCGCCGCGCTTGGAAGAAGCGATGCGCCGAATATTCTGCATATCGGTGCGCCGCGCTCTGGCCTGGTGCTGGCCTCGCTTTTGGCGGGCAGCAATGCCGGGCTGAACTGCCTGTGCGTGACGCCGGAGCAAGCTGGAGATCTCGAAGCGCGTTTCATCGCAAGCGGCCTGACGGAAGGTGTCTCCATCATCGAGGCTGAAGCTGCGACAATCGGCTTCGAGGACATTTCGGCCTATTTCCCTGACACGCGGCGCATTGCCGAGGATGTCAAATTCGATCTGGTCGTCGTCGATCTACAGAATACGTCCTATCCGGTGGAGAGTGCCCTGGTTGCCCTTCCAGCACTGGCAAATAATCTATCGCCTGCCGGCTTCAACCTTTGCCTTTTCGCCAAGGACCGAGCGACCGAAGTGCTGGCCGCCAAGCGCTGGGCCAGCGTCAGCGCCGGTTTGAAATTCAGCCTCGATGCCATAGGCGGCAGCGGATTGATGGTCGTCGGCGGTCGCTGACGATGCTTTCGGCCGCGCCGACATACTCCCGATAGCCTTTGCCCCACAAACCTTTGCCTGTTGGAAAGAACTGCGATGACGCTTCAAGCCACGATCGCCTGCGAAGTGAACAGCTACCGGACTTCGGTCCGGTTCCACCTTCCCAATCCGAACGACCACATCCAGAGGATCATTCTGCAGAACAACGCCTTCTATGAGCGGGCGATGCTGGAAGATGTCGGTTCGTCCCTGCCGGAAGATGCGCTCGCGGTCGATGTCGGCGCCTATATCGGCAATCACACGCTCTTCTTCAGCTCCGTCCTCGGGGTCAGGACGATTGCCTTCGAACCCAATCCGCTCGCTTTCGTCGCTCTGCAGACCAATGTCGAACTCAACGGCATCAACGGGCTGGTCGAGCTTCATCCGCTGGCACTTGGCGCCGGTCCGACAACGGGCGAAATTGGCAACGTGGATGCCGCCAATCTCGGCGATGCGCAATTCCAGCCGACCGGCGAGGGCAGCATCCAGATGGTGAGGCTCGATGATGTCATCGGCGAGCGGCGGGTGCATCTCATCAAGATCGATGTGAGCGGTGCGGAAGCCGACGTGCTCCGGGGCGCGCATGAAACCATTGCCCGCTCACGGCCGAAGCTTCTGGTCAGCGCCAGGAGCCGCGAAGTCCTGACCGAGGTCGAGGCCATTCTCCGGCCGCTGGGTTACCGCAAGATACAGTTCTACAATGACACCCCGACCTATCTCTTTGAACCGGCATATTCCGAGGCTGCCGCGCCGACAAGGGCGATAGATCTGGTCGATCCGCGTCATCTCGCCATGCTGCCGCCAACCCGGCAGATCGTTGCGGGAATGGCGACGGTCGCAGGAAACGAGATTGCGCTTCGCGCAACTGTCATGTCTCTGCTGCCGCAGATCGATTGCCTCTTTGTCTATCTCAACGGGTTTACGCAGGCGCCGCGCTTCATAGCCGAGCATCCGAAGATCCGGCACTTTATCGATACCGACGGCAGCCGCTACGGCGATGCCGGCAAGTTCTGGGGGCTGGAACAGGTCGAGGACGCGATCTACATCACCTGCGACGACGACATCATCTATCCCGACGATTTTGTCGCACGCACGGTCGGCGAACTCGCGCAGTTGGGTGGGCAGGCTGTCGTGGGCGTGCATGGGGCGATCATCCTGCAGCCGAGCCTCGGCTACTATAAGGATCGCGGACGGGCGGTTCTTCATTTCGAACGCGCTTTCATGCGCCGCCGTCGCGTCCACGTGGTGGCAACCAATGCCTGTGCCTTCCACTCGAGCACAGTGAAGATGACGCTTGCCGATTTCCGCCATCGCAACATGGCCGATACCTGGCTTGCGCAATATCTTCATCGCGAGGGTATTCCGTCCTACATCGTGCCTCGCAAGGAAGGCTGGCTGCTGCCGATAGAGGTGCAACGCCCGACGATCTACGAACAGTCGTCTGCCGGTACCGGAACGGCCTATGACAGTTCGAAGAAGCAAGACGAAATCCTGTCATCCATGTACCCGATCTCGTTGTTGCGATCGGATGCCGCAGATGCCTCGTCGATCATTTACCTGGTCGATGCAGACCGCGCCGACGGGCTGGTGGAGTTCATCCTGGCGGTGGCCGCGCGCGAGCGCGATCCGATCGTCTTCGTCACTTGCGATCATGAAACCCAGGAGATGCGCGATACGGTGCTGCATCCCGATTTCCTCTGCGAAGTTCACCTTGTCGCGCGCAGCGGCGGGCATGCTTCCGGCTATAAGGACCTGTTGTCGACATATGCGGGACGTGTCAGGGCGTGGACCCTTCGCAACGGCAACGAGCTGAAGCTGGTTGGCGGCGATGACTGGAAAAAATGGTTCGAGCCGATTGCGCCACTCGCCAATGTCCTGCCGGTCGCACCAGCGCCGACAAGATCCTTCGCGGACGAACAGCCGGGCTTCGATTCGTCGAAATACTGGGAGCAGCGTTATATGTCCGGCGGCAATTCCGGCGCCGGTTCATACAATAAATCAGCCGAGTACAAGGCCCTCATCCTCAACTCTTTCGCAGCGGAAAAGCAGCTGAGGCATGTGGGCGAACTTGGCAGCGGCGACGGCAACCAGCTTCGTTATCTGGGCTTCGAGCACTATACCGGTTTCGATGTTTCTCAGACGGCGATCCATCTTTGCCGTGACATGCACAGAGACCGCCCTGGTAGCGACTTCGTCTGGCTTGGCGAACCGCAACTGGACATGAGCCAATATGACGGTGCATTCGAGCTGACCTTGTCGCTCGACGTCATCTTCCATCTGATCGAGCAAGACGTCTATCGCACCTACATGGAGCGGCTGTTTGCCATGTCGAAGCGCTATGTGATCGTTTATGCCTCGAACCATGACGGCCCTGATCGTCATGGCGCCGTGCATGTGAGAAATCGACGCTTCACCGATGACGTGGCGCGTTGGCTACCGGAATGGACGTTGCTTAAGCACGTCGACAATCCCTACAAGCATCCATTGATTTCGGAAGCGGATTTCTTTGTCTTCGGCAAGAATGGCGCCGAGGATCTGTCTTTCCTGGATGCGATCAATCGGACGCCGCTTCGACAGTAGCGGCGCGATTTGGCGCTGGAATAGAGAGTTAAACGCAAGCCGGCGGCAATGTTCTTGCCGCCGGCTTTAATTTTGCTGATATCAGCCGCGGCGGCGGCGTTCGCGGGTCGGCGCCGTGCCGCCTTCATTGGCGGTCTTGTTGCGCAATGGCCCGATCCGCTCGATGATCACTTCCAGTGTCGGGCGAGGGCCGGGCACGTAGCTGTCCAGCGCCTGCCGCATGGCAGCTAGGTGATCGCAAGAGGTGCCGCAGCAGCCGCCGATGATCTTGGCGCCGGCATCGCGTGCAAGGCGCGCATAATCGGCCATGAGTGGCGGCGTGCCGGAATAATGGATCTCGGCGCCGCGATATTCGGGAATGCCGCAATTGCCCTTGACGACGACGATGGCGTCAGGATCTGCCTCCGTCATGTCGAGAAGGCTCGAGAGGATATCCGATGCGCCGACGCCGCAATTGGCACCCACGGCAAGCGGCCCTTCGCCGATATCGACGGCAACGCCGTGAATGTTTTTCGGATGCAGGCCCATCATGGTCTTTCCCGCCGTATCGAACGAGCCCGTATAAGTGTAGGGCATGCCGACCTTGACGGCGGCTTCGGCTGCAGCACGGATCTCTTCGGGCGACGACATGGTCTCGATCCAGGCGACATCGGCGCCGCCGGCCTGCAGACCTTCGATCTGCTCAACGAATGCGGAAACGGCATCTTCGTAGGTCATTGCGCCGAGCGGCACCAACAGCTCTCCCGTCGGGCCAACCGAGCCGGCGACGATCACCTTGCGGTCAGTATTATCGGCCACTTTGCGAGCAATCTCGGCTGCTACCTTGTTCAGGCTATGCACCCGATCCTGTGCGTGGTGAAGCTTCAGGCGATGGCGCGTGCCGCCGAACGTGTTGGTCAGGATGATGTCGGCACCGGCATCGACGAAATCCTGATGCAGCTTTGTGATCCGTTCGGGATGCTGCTCGTTCCAGAGTTCCGGCGCTTCACCGGCCTCCAGGCCCATGGCGAAGAGATTGGTGCCTGTCGCGCCATCGGCGAGCAGGACGCCCTTTTCAGCAAGAAGATCGGTCAGGGGATTGGATGCGACTGTCATGGCGTCTCCTTGAGTATTCGCTATTATATGTAGATATAAACATTTCTTTATGTGCGCACAACGGCAATGTCGCCTACCATATATTGATCGGGCGCCCGCGGAAGAAAAAAGCGCCCCTTGCAGGGCGCTCCTTCATAAATCCAATGGCGATGTTGCTAAGCCGCTGCCATTTGCGTTGTCTCGTGGCTTGTCGGCGTGACCATCGCTGCGATGATGCTTTGCAGGTCGATGGCACCGACGGGCTTGCCGCCGGCATCGGTAACGATGGCGCCCGTCTGGCCCGCTTCCGTTATCTGCTTTGCGGCAATTTCAAGCGTCATCTCGGCAGGCACGCGCGTGCCGCCGGGCTCTCCGGAAAGCGGCTTCATGATAGTCTGTGCCTGGATGATACGACCACGGTTCACCTCCTTGACGAAAGCGGTAATGTAGTCGTCTGCGGGCCGCAGCACGATCTCTTGACCTGTTCCCTGCTGCACGACCTTGCCGTCGCGCAGGATCGCGATCTTGTCGCCAAGGCGAAGCGCCTCGTCGAGATCATGGGTGATGAAGACGACGGTCTTCTTCAATTCCTTTTGCAGATCGAGCAGTACGCTCTGCATGTCGACGCGGATCAGCGGATCGAGTGCCGAATAGGCTTCGTCCATCAGCAGGATGTCGGCGTCATTGGTCAGAGCGCGGGCAAGGCCAACGCGCTGCTGCATGCCGCCGGAGAGCTGGTTGGGAAAGTGCCTTTCAAAGCCTTTGAGGCCGACGCGTTCGATCCAGTACTGACCTTTCTTCTCGCCCTCGGCGCGCGGCACGCCCTGAATGTCCAGACCGTAAATGGTGTTCTCAAGGACTGTGCGATGCGGCAGCAAGGCGAATTTCTGGAACACCATCGCCGTCTTGTGGCGGCGGAATTCGCGAAGGGCATTTTCATTCATCTTGCAGACGTCGACACCGTCATAGAGCACTTCGCCGACGGTCGGCTCGATCAGCCTGTTGATGTGGCGGATCAGCGTCGATTTGCCGGAGCCGGAAAGGCCCATCACGACGGTGATCGCACCGGCCGGCATGTCGATGCTGATGTCCTGTAGGCCGAGCACATGGCCGTGTGCCTCGTTGAGCTCCGCCTTGCCCATGCCGTTCTTCACTCGATCCACGTAGTCATGTCCGCGACGGCCGAAAATCTTGTACAGGTTTTTGATCTGGATCGCGTGACTAGCCATGAATGACCTCCGAGTGCTTCTGGAGCCGTCTGCCATAGGCCTGGCTCGTACGGTCGAAAATGATGGCGATCGCCACCAGCGCAAAGCCGTTGAGGAAGCCGACGGTGAAGAACTGGTTGTTGATTGCCTGCAGCGTGTTCTTGCCGAGGCCGCCGACACCGACCATGGAAGCGACCACGACCATGGCAAGCGACATCATGATGGTCTGATTGATACCGGCCATGATGGTGGGCAGCGCCAGCGGGATCTGCACGTTGAACAGTTTCTGCCGGTTGGACGAGCCGAAGGCATCGGCCGCTTCGAGCACTTCCCGATCAACGAGGCGGATACCGAGATTGGTCAGTCGGATCATCGGTGGGACGGCGTAGATGACGACGGCGATCAGGCCCGGAACCTTGCCGATGCCGAAGATGACGACGACGGGAATGAGATAGACGAAGCTCGGCATCGTCTGCATCACGTCGAGGATCGGATTGACGATCGATTGCAGTCGGTCGGAGCGAGCCATCAATATGCCGATCGGCAGGCCGATGACGATCGCGATGAGCGTACAGACCGTCACCATCGCAAGCGTGATCATGGTGTCGCCCCAAAGGCCGCAGACGCCGATGAGAGTCATGGATATCGCCGTGCCGATGACGATCTTGAGATTGCGGCTGGCGGCATAGACGACGAGCATCATGACGATGAGCACGATGAACCACGGCGTGTTGGTGAACAGCCATTCCAGATAGTTCAGGAACCATTGGAGCGGCTGGACGATGGAATCGATGAGGTTGCCGTAGGCTCGCACGGATGCCCTGAACCCATCATCAATATTCTTGCGCGCGGCGCGTATGATCGACTCGTCTATTGCCGGAAAATTGCAAAGCACGTCCGGCAGGATCGTACACTGGATAGCCATGTATTTCCCCTTCTTGATCCGGTTCTATCCCTGTCCGCGCATGTGGCCTTCATGCACGAAAGGTATTGCAGCGCTGCGACCGGTTCTTCAGGCTGCTTTTCAATTCTTACTACATTTGCCGGCTTCAATCTGCACTCGTTGCGACCTGCAGCCATGTCGCTGTGTCGATATGAGTGTCGGCCTCGTCCAGAAAATATCAGAACGGCGACAGGCATATGCCTGTCGCCGATTCTTTCATGCAGATCAGAGCGACGCCTTGATCTTGGTGGCGACGTCGGCCGAAACCCACTTCGTCCACATATCGGGGTAGGTCTTGAGGAAGTACTTGGCGCCGTCCTCGTTGGTACCCTGATTGTCGGTCATCCAGGCCAGAACCTTGCCGACGGTGGCGTTATCCCACTTGCGGGTCTTGACGTAGTCCATGGCAACGCCGGCCTTCGCGGCAAAACCCTTGGTCACGACGGTATAGACGTCGGAAACCGGATAGGAGTTCACCTTCGGGTTGGCGCAATCCTGGATCGCCGTGCAAGCGTCCCATTCCTTCTTGTCGTGCGGGACGTTGAAGCTCAGGCGCACCATGTCGTACTTGCCGAGGATGGCGGTCGGAGCCCAGTAGTAGCCGAGCCAGCCGCTCTTCTTTTCGAAAGCGTTGGCAATCGAGCCGTCGAGGCCAGCTGCCGAACCGGTGTCTACAAGCGTAAATCCGAGCTTGTCGGCGCCGAGTGCCTTGTAGAGGTTGGTGGTCGAGATCTGGCAGTTCCAGCCTGCCGGGCAGTCATAAACTGCACCCTTGGACGGATCTTCCGGGGCAGGGAAAAGTTCTGGATGCTTCAATGCGTCCTGAACGGTCTTGATATCCGGATGCGCGTCGGCAAGGAACTTCGGAATCCACCATCCCTCGACGCCGCCATCGCTCAGCAGCGGTGCTGCTTCTATCAGGCGGCCTTCCGACACGGCCTTGTCGAGTGCGGTGCGCACGGCATTGACCCAAAGCTCCGGTGCGACGTCCGGTTGGCCCTTTTCGTCCATCGAGGTAAAGGTCGGCTGCGTGTCGCCGGTTACCAGCGTCACGTTACAGCCATAGCCGTTCTGCAGGATGATCTTGTCGACCTGAGCGGCAACGCCGGCGGAGGCCCAGTTCATTTCGGCGATCGATACGTCGCCACATTCCGCAGCATGCGCCGAGCCAGCCAAAGCATAGGCGCCGAATGCAAAAATAGCGGAAGCGAGAAGCTTCTTCATTTGATGATGTCTCCCAATTTTTCGTTGCGTTGCGGAAATCGACTTCACGCACGTACGATGTCTGTCGATCCCCTGTCAGCGTGGTTCAACCACAACCGTTCATACGCCGCTGACGACGCCCGCACGGTCCCCTTTGCTGCCGTCGTGCATCTGGTCTTTTTGCGACCGCGGAACCCTGTCGCGGTCGGGCATTCTTTGCATCGACGACCGGCAGCCTAAGGATTTGAGGGAAGAAATCAACAGCCTGCCAGCCAAATGGACTTATCGCGCCTCTTGGAGAAGACGATATAAGCGTCTGAATTAGCCTATTTTCTACTATTCACGGCTGCAAAATGGGCATCAGGACGGTCCGGCGAGGCATTCCAGCGCCGGTGGAGATAAGTATGATTAAAATATCGCGCCCCTGAAAGACGTTTTTTATTCCATTTGCGTCGTTTGCGATTTCGCAGCGCGAATGAGAAAATTTTCAAAAAAGTTTTCGAATTCATTCTTAGTTAAGCACTTAATAACCCTCCAGTAACGATGTCGGGTTATCAATCAATGCGTGGCGGGGGACACCGCTGCTTCTCCGGATCAGGTAATGCGTACCGGGGAAAGCGAACCTTGCGGCGTATGTGCAGGGAAGCCGGCGTTTTTTGGCAAACCGCGTCGATCTCCGGATCGCGCGGTTTTCGCGTTTCTGGTGCCTGCATTTTCCATGGGTCCAGGCCGGCCTGTCCGAGAGCCGATGTTCATCCGTCATGGAGAGCAAAAGTAAAGCCGCCGATGCGGTCGCATGGCGGCTTGTCGTGCGTGGTTTGTCGCGCAGGGCTTGCGGCTTGACTGGATATCAGCCGACGCTGTAGGTGCGGATGAAGCCGACCGTACCAAAACGCGTGTCGAGCTGCTGCAGGCGGCTTTCAGGGCGACGGACCGGCAGCTTGCCATTCCAGGCGATCTGGATGGAATTCTGTCTGTTGAAGATGAAGAGCATTGGGGTATCCTCTAAGCCGGATCGGCCGGTTCCGTTGTTTGTTTTCGCGGTGGAGATAATCCTCTTCCTCATAACTAACAATGGATGAAATCGTCATCCGGTGTCGCAAACAGAGCATGATTGAGAATGATGCATTTTTGTATCGTACCGGCGGCTTCCAGCCGTTAGAGATCGCGGCAAAATCAAGGCGAAATGCCGGATTTTCAAGGGCTACACCATCTTGGAGCGACGAGGAATGACAAAGGCGATCATGCTGCAGGGGACCGGCTCCGATGTCGGAAAAACGGTATTGGTCGCCGGACTATGCCGCCTGTTCGCCAACAGGGGCGTCAGGGTCCGTCCGTTCAAGCCTCAGAACATGTCCAACAATGCGGCCGTTGCCGAGGACGGTGGCGAGATCGGCCGTGCCCAGTGGCTGCAGTCGCTGGCGGCACGCGTTCCTTCATCCGTACACATGAACCCGGTGCTGCTGAAGCCGCAGTCGGATGTCGGCAGCCAGATCATCGTGCAGGGAAAGGTGTGGGGCCACGCCAAGGGCAGGGATTATCAGGCGCTCAAGCCGCAATTGCTCGGAGCGGTATTGGAAAGCTTTGCCGCGATCCGCGCGGGGACCGACCTCGTCATCGTCGAGGGGGCGGGTTCACCGGCCGAGATCAACTTGCGACGAGGCGACATTGCCAATATGGGCTTTGCGACACGCGCCAACGTTCCGGTCGTGCTGGTCGGCGATATCGACCGCGGCGGTGTGATCGCGTCGCTGGTTGGCACCTATCATATCTTGCCGGAAGAAGACCGGCGGATGATCCGTGGCTACATCATCAACAAGTTTCGCGGCGACGTCTCGCTGTTTGCAGAGGGCATAGACGTGATCGGCGGCTTTACTGGCTGGCAGTGCCATGGCGTCGTGCCATGGCTGAAGGCAGCCGCCCGGCTCCCGGCCGAGGATTCCGTCGTGCTGGAACGGCTGGCGCGCGGTTCGTCCGGCGCCTTGAAGATTGCCGTGCCGATGCTCTCGCGTATCGCCAATTTCGATGACCTTGATCCGCTGCGGGCCGAGCCCGACGTCGATCTCGTTTTCGTCCGTCCCGGTGAACGTCTGCCTGTCGATGCGGGGCTCGTGGTTCTGCCGGGATCGAAGTCAACCATCGGTGACCTTCTTGATCTGCGCGAGCGGGGATGGGATCGCGACATCACCGCGCATGTGCGTCGTGGCGGCCGCGTCATCGGCATCTGCGGCGGCTATCAGATGCTTGGCCGCATGGTCTACGATCCGCATGGTATCGAAGGCTCTGTGACCGAAACGCCTGGTCTGGGCCTGCTCGATATCGAGACGGAAATGGCGCCGGAGAAAACTGTCCGCAACAGCCTAGCCCTCTCCAGGGAATACGACGTGCCTCTATCCGGTTATGAGATCCATCTGGGCGTGACCAGCGGCGCGGACTGCGAGCGGCCCTCGACCGTCATCGATGGGCGGCCGGATGGTGCGCTGTCACCAGATGGGCGCATCATGGGGACTTACCTGCACGGGCTCTTCGGCAGCGATGCGTATCGTGCAAAGTTGCTCGAAAGCTTCGGTCTCAGCGGCGAGCGGACCGACTATCGCGCCGGCGTCGACGCAGCACTCGACGAGATCGCGATCGAGCTCGAGAGCGTGCTTGATCCCGCCTGGCTCGATAGTCTCGTCAATTAAAGCTCGCCGGAGACTTCGCGGCGCCGCCGGTCGAGTTCTTCGCTGTAGCGGCGCAACGTATAGCTTTCGGTCAGCAATCCCACGACCTTGCGTTCGATCAGATCGTTGACGACCACGAGCGCTTCGCTCTTGGTTTGCTCAAACATGGCGGCGGCCTGCTTGGCGTTCATCTGCGGCTGCAGGAATTCGGCGCGCAGGCGGATGAAGTCTGAAAGGCCATGTTCCTCGTCATCCTTCTCGACCGGGCTCGCATAGACGTCCGGCACCAGCACCATGCCGGAGTATTTCTCCTTCTCGTCGATCAGGATGACGCGCTGCGCCGAGCCGATCGGGAAGGTCTTCCGGAACTCCTCGATACTCATACCGACGTCAGCCGTATGCACATCGGGGCGCATCATGCGGGCCACGGTGAGGTTGCGGATCCAGCCGACGTCGTGGGCGCTGCGGATGCTTTCGCCGCGCAGATGGAAGCGCCATGTGGCGAAAGAGTAGCCGAAGGTCGTGCGCACCACGAGAGAAGAGGTGATGACGGCAGCCAGCACCAGCGCGGTGATCGGGAAGTCGCCGGTTATTTCCAGCGCCAGGAAGGTCATCGTCAAGGGGCCGCCGATGATCGAGACGGCAAGCGCACTCATGCCGACCACGGCATAGACGACCGGCGTCAGCGTGGCGTGATCGAAATAGGGGGCGCAATAGGCAAAGATTTTGCCCAGCAGCGCGCCCATGAACAGCGACGCGAAGAACAGACCACCTCTGAAGCCGGAACCGATCGACACTGCCGAGGCGAGGGATTTCAAGACGAAAAGACTGACCAGCGCCCAGAGGGTGACGTCGCTGGAGAGATTGAGATGCAAGGCGCCATGGCCGGCTGACAGAACCTGAGGCGATATCAAGGCGAGCAAGCCGACGAACAGGCCGCCAAGCGCCGGGCGGAAGGGCGGCGCGATGGAACTCTTGCGCGCCAGTTCCTCGACCCAGGCAACGCCCTGCATGATCAGGATGCCGATGCCGGCGCAGAAGGCGCCGAGTAAGACAGCAGGCAGGTAATCCGCCGGCACGATTGCGCCGAAATGGCCGATATCGATGGCAAAATCGTCGCCGGCGAGCAGCCTTGCGATCATCGTCGATATCAGGGCGGAGACAACGACAGGCGTCAGGGTCAGGATGGAATAGGTGCCGATGATCAGCTCGAAGGCATAGAAGGCGCCGGTCAAGGGCGCGTTGAAGGCGGCGGCGATGGCGCCGGCCGCACCGCAGCCAACAAGCATGCGCAGGTCCGCACGGCGCATCTGCATCTTGTAGCCGAACTTCGAGGCGATGCCGGCGGCAAGCTGCGTATAGCCGGCCTCAAGCCCGACGGAGGCGCCGAAGCCATTCGAGATGAGGTTCTGCACGGCGACAATGATGCTATCGGTGAGCGACATGCGCCCGCCATGCAGCGCATTGGCTTCGATCGGGTCGACCATCGGTTTTTTGCGGGTGCGGGACAGAATATAGAGCAGGATGCCGAGAATGATGCCGCCTGCCACCGGTGCTATCAGCAACACCGACTTGTCGGGAATGGCCACTGCCGCCGAGCTTAGGCGTTCATAATCCGTAATCCCGTAGATGAGGCTGTGCAGCTTGCGGGAGACGAAGCTCATGGCCGTCACGGCGCAGCCGGATACGACGCCTACGAGCGCGCCAGCGAAAACGAGTCCTAACTCACCACGACGCAGTAATGCTCTAAATCGACCAAGATCGAATAGGGCCGAGAACACGCCGAGGCGACGGGGTTGGAATTTCTGCAACATTGGGAGCGGACGACACGTTTCTTCTAGAAGATGAGGGCTTAACCTCTATAAACTCCTAACATCAAAGAAATGCGGCAAAAAGACCGGCGTTTTCAGTGATTATGCGGCAAGTTCGCGGCTGGAACATGCAATGTCGCATCCATGTCGTTGATTGACTTGAACTAAGTGAAAGCCTAATCATTGCCGGCATAACGAATGGTTCCTGAGCGGCGATCTGCCGCATGGGATGAAAAGGGAATGTGACGGGACGGACCCAAGCCGGGCGTTCTCATCACAGCCGACCCCGCGACTGTAGAGCGGTCAGGGTCTTTCGTCCGGTTTGATGGCCATCCCGCCGATGGTTCGCATGGTGCGAACAGGCGGAGCAACGTCAAGCCGGAAAAGCCACTGGTGTGGCATCATGATCTACCGAGGTTGGACGCCTCTATTGTCTACGAATCGTCCGCCTTTTCATGATGTCTTGCCGGGAAGGCGAGAAAGATCCGCTGGTGTACGATCGGGGGCGACCGGTTTCGGTCTGCCCCCGTCGCGCCACTATCCGCGAGCCAGGAGACCTGCCATACGTGCCGGGCGCAGAGCCTTTCCAGGGACATTGGTTCCGCTGCCAGCACGGAGGTTGTCATGGCGAGAAACGAGTTTTGGGCGTGCAGTCGCCCCTTTTTCGGATTTGGCCGGATTCCGCCTTTGCCCGCTGCTGCGAGCGAGAACAACCCATGTCCGCTTTGAGTTCCCAAGCCATGTTCGTCCTCGGCGGCGCGCGCTCCGGCAAATCGCGATTCGCTGAAGCGCTGGTTTCGGACACCGGGTTAGAGCGCCACTATGTGGCGACAGGGCAGGCTTGGGATGACGAGATGCGCGATCGGATCGCGCAACACCGTGCCGACCGCGGCGATCTCTGGCAGACGCATGAGGAGCCGATTAATCTCGTCGCGCGGCTGGCCGCGATCGACGCCGACGGTCGCGCCGTGCTGGTGGATTGCCTGACGCTCTGGGTCACCAATTTGATGATGGCCGAGCGGGATATGGCAACCGAGTTTGCCGCTCTTACCGAATTTTTGCCGAAGGCACGATCGCGGCTCGTTCTCGTCTCCAACGAGGTCGGGCTCGGAATCGTGCCCGAAAATCGCATGGCGCGCGAATTTCGCGATCATGCCGGCCGACTGCACCAGATGGTCGCGGCGGCGAGTGCCGAAGTTTATTTTATCGCAGCGGGATTGCCGCTGAAAATGAAGGGTTGATGCATATGAACCAGGAAAAGATTCCCGCAACCGTCATCACCGGCTTTCTGGGAGCCGGCAAGACGACGATGATCCGCAATCTCTTGCAGAATGCAGGCGGCAAGAAGATCGCCCTCATCATCAACGAATTCGGCGATCTCGGCGTCGATGGCGATGTGCTCAAGGGCTGCGGCGCGGAGAACTGTACGGAAGACGATATTATCGAGCTGACCAATGGCTGCATCTGCTGCACCGTCGCCGACGATTTCATCCCGACCATGACGAAGCTGCTCGAGCGCGAATCCCGCCCAGACCATATCGTCATCGAGACGTCGGGTCTGGCACTGCCGCAGCCGCTGGTCGCCGCTTTCAACTGGCCTGATATCCGCACCCACGTCACCGTCGATGGCGTCATCACCGTGGTCGATAGCGCCGCCGTTGCAGCCGGCCGTTTTGCCGATGATCACGATGCTGTCGAGGCCCGCCGCGTCGAAGACGATTCGCTCGATCACGAAAGCCCGATCGAGGAACTGTTCGAGGATCAGCTGACCTGCGCCGATCTGATCGTTCTCAACAAGACCGACCTGATCGATGTCGCCGGCCTCGGCCGCGTTCGCGCCGAAGTCGCGTCACGCACGGTGCGCAAGCCGACGATCATCGAGGCGAAGAATGGCGATGTGCCAGCTGCAATCCTGCTCGGCCTTGGCATCGGCACCGAAGGCGATATTGCCAACCGCAAATCGCACCATGAGCTGGAGCATGAAGACGGAACGCCGCACGATCACGACGAGTTCGACAGCTTCGTCGTCGAGCTCGGTCCCATTGCTGATCCGGCCGCTTTCACCGAAGCGCTGAAGGGCGTGATCTCGGAACATGACGTACTGCGTCTAAAGGGCTTCGTTGACGTGCCCGGCAAGCCGATGCGCCTGCAGTTACAGGCCGTCGGCAGCCGCATCGATACCTATTTCGATCGTGCCTGGGCGCCCGGCGAGGCTCGCGCCACGCGCCTAGTCGTCATCGGCCTGCATGAGATGGACGAGCGGATCGTGCGCAAGGCGATCGAAGCGCTGGTCTAAGGCAGAGCCATGCATCTCCTGCTAGCCCAGAAGGGAACGATCAGCGACGGCGAAGAGGCGATCGATCTTGGCCAAACGCCAGGTGATATCCTTTTCCTGTCGGCCGCCGATACCGAGCTCGCGGCGATCGCCGCGGCGCACGGGCAGGGTGGCCGTTCCCTGAGGCTTGCGAGCCTGATGAGCCTCAAGCATCCAATGTCGGTCGATACCTATGTCGACCGGACAGCGCGGCATGCGAAGCTGATCATCGTGCGGGCTTTGGGAGGTGCAAGCTATTTCCATTATGCGCTGGAGGCACTGCATGCCTGCGCCGCGCGCTACGGCGCGGCGATTGCCGTGCTGCCGGGCGATTCAAAGCCCGATCCGGGGCTGACGCCATTTTCCAATGTCGCGCTCGATGATCTCAATGCGCTCTGGTCCTATCTGATCGAGGGTGGGGAGGCGAACTCCAGGGCGTTTCTGGCCTATGCCGAGGCGATGCTCTCGGGCGCCGAGAAGCCGATGCCCGCAGCCCCCTTGATGAAGGCTGGCATCTGGTGGCCGGGCAGAGGCGCGATCGGGATCGACGAGTGGAAGAGCCTTTCCAAGGTGGGGATGGTTGTCCCTGCAGAATTCGAACCTCCGACCGTTGCTATTTCTTTCTATCGTGCGCTGGTCCAGAGCGGTGAAACCAGGCCCGTCGAAGCGATGATCGAAGCGCTTATCGGCGAAGGTATGCGGCCGTTGCCTGTGTTCGCCTATAGCCTGAAGGATGCGGTTTCAGTCGGCATTCTGGAGAGCGTTTTTGCCGAGTTGAAGCCGGATGTTGTCGTCAATACGACGGGCTTTGCGGTGTCCGCACCGGGAGCGGATCGCCAACCGACAGTCTTGGAGTCGGGCGAGGCGATCGTCCTGCAGGCAATCTTCTCCGCTTCGTCAAAAGAGGCCTGGGAGGCATCGTCGCAGGGACTTTCCGCGCGCGATCTCGGCATGAATGTCGCGCTGCCAGAGGTCGATGGGCGCGTGCTTGCCCGTGCCGTATCGTTCAAGGCGGCGGCGCGTTACGACGAGCGGGTCGAGGCAAACATCGTTGCCAGCGAACCGCTTGATGATCGCATGCGCTATACGGCGCGGCTGGCCGCAAACTGGGCTCGATTGCGCAATGCGCAGCCGCGAGATCGTCGTGTCGCGCTTGTCATGGCGAACTATCCGAACCGGGACGGGCGACTAGGTAACGGCGTCGGGCTCGATACCCCCGCCGGCACGATCGAAGTTCTGAAGGCGATGCAGGCGGCAGGCTATCCTGTAACCGACGTGCCGGAAGATGGTGACGCGCTGATGCGGCATTTGGCGGATGGCCCTACAAATTCAGGGCATGACGGCCGTGTCGTTCGCGAAAGGCTTTGCTTCAGCGAATACAGGGGTTTCTTCTCATCGCTTCCGAAGCAGATTCAAGAGGAAATTACGGATCGTTGGGGCGATCTTGAGGCAGACCCTTATGCCTTGGATGGTTCCTTTGCCCTGCCATTTACTCGCTTCGGCAATGTGCTCGTCGGCATTCAGCCGGCGCGCGGCTACAATATCGATCCAAAGGAGAGTTACCATTCTCCGGATCTGGTTCCGCCGCACGGCTATCTCGCATTCTATGCTTTTCTGCGCCGATCCTTCGATGCCCATGCCGTTATCCACATGGGCAAGCATGGCAATCTCGAATGGCTGCCGGGCAAGGCGCTGGCGCTCTCCGAAACCTGCTATCCCGAGGCGATCCTCGGGCCGCTGCCCAATCTTTACCCGTTCATCGTCAATGACCCCGGCGAGGGCACGCAGGCCAAGCGTCGCACCAGCGCTGTGATCATCGACCATTTGACGCCGCCGTTGACGCGTGCCGAAAGCTATGGCCCGCTGAAGGATCTGGAGGCACTGGTCGACGAATATTACGAGGCGTCCGGTGGCGATCCACGCCGCATTCGTCTGCTGCGCAAGCAGATTTTGCACCTCGTCGCCGATATCGGTCTCGATCAGGATGCCGGCATTGCCAAGGACGAAGGCGAGGATGAGGCGTTGAAGAAACTCGACGCCTATCTCTGCGACCTCAAGGAAATGCAGATCCGCGACGGCCTGCACATTTTCGGTGTTTCGCCATCCGGGCGGTTGCTGACGGATTTGACGGTGGCTTTGGCGCGCGTGCCGCGTGGCTTGGGCGAGGGCGGCGACCAGAGCCTGCAGCGTGCGATTGCGCGGGATGCGTTGGGGTATGGAAGTGCGGAGGGCGCGGTACCCCCCTCTGTCGCGGTCGCGACATCTCCCCCACAAGGGGGGAGATCGTTAGCTCGCGGTGCTTCCTCGGACCAAACTGAGGTCGAGGCTGCTGATACTATTGGTGATAGATCAGGAGAGTGGAGCGGCATACTCCCTCTGATCTCCCCCCTTGTGGGGGAGATGTCAGCAAAGCTGACAGAGGGGGGTATCCCTCCACGAACACCATTCGATCCATTGGATTGCGATATGGCGGCGGACTGGACTGGCCAGCGTCCAGATATCCTCGCCAATATTTCCGACGCCCCCTGGCGTACCCAGGGCGATACTGTCGAGCGTGTCGAACTTCTGGCTGCTCAATTCGTGTCAGGCGAAATCGCCTGCCCGGTGAACTGGCCCCACGCAAGCGCTGTTCTCGCCGAGATCGAAACCCGCCTGAAGCCATCCATCCTTGCCTGCGGTGAAGCGGAGATCGCCGCGCTGATGAAGGGCCTTGACGGCCGTTTCGTCCCCCCCGGCCCGTCAGGCGCACCGACGCGAGGCAGGCCGGATGTGTTGCCGACCGGGCGGAATTTCTATTCGGTGGACAGTCGCGCCGTTCCGACGCCGGCGGCCTATGAGCTCGGCAAGAAATCCGCCGAACTGCTGATACGCCGCTATGTTCAGGACCATGGCGAGTGGCCCGTTTCGTTTGGCCTCACCGCCTGGGGCACATCGAACATGCGCACGGGCGGCGACGATATCGCGCAGGCGCTGGCGCTGATCGGTGTCAAGCCGGTCTGGGACATGAGCTCGCGGCGCGTCACCGGCTACGAGATCATCCCGCCGGCAATGCTTAGGCGGCCGCGCGTCGACGTCACGCTGCGCATCTCCGGCTTCTTTCGCGATGCCTTTCCCGAACAGATCGCTTTGTTCGACAAGGCGATCCGGGCTGTCGGGGCGCTCGAGGAGGGTGCGACTGATAATCCGATCGCAGCGCGCATGCGCGGCGAGATCGCGAGGCTGGAAGCGGCGGGTCTAGATGTGGTCTCCGCCAGTCGTCGCGCCGGCTACCGCATCTTCGGGTCCAAGCCCGGCGCTTACGGCGCTGGCCTGCAGGCGTTGATCGACGAGAAGGGCTGGGAGCGGCGCGCGGATCTGGCCGAAGCCTATCTGGTCTGGGGCAGCTATGCCTATGGCGCCGGCGAGGAAGGAAGGGCGGAGCGCGGGGTGTTCGAGGAGCGATTGCGCTCGATCCAGGCTGTCGTGCAGAACCAGGATAATCGCGAGCACGACCTGCTCGACAGCGACGACTATTATCAATTCGAGGGCGGTATGGCCGCCGCTGCCGAACAGCTGGCAGGCACGCGACCGTCGATCTATCACAATGACCATTCACGCCCGGAAAAGCCTGTCATTCGCTCGCTGGAAGAGGAGATCGGCCGGGTGGTGCGCGGACGCGTCGTCAATCCGAAATGGATCGATGGCGTCATGCGGCATGGCTATAAGGGCGCGTTCGAGATTGCGGCGACTGTGGACTATCTGTTCGCTTTCGCTGCGACGACAGGAGCGGTTCGCAACCATCATTTCGAGGCAGTCTATCAGGCCTTCGTCGTCGATCAGCGGGTGCGCGATTTCATGGCGGAGAAAAATCCGGCGGCGCTGCGCGACTTGAAGGAACGTCTGCTGGAGGCAATCGATCGCAATCTCTGGACGCCGAGAAGCAACTCGGCGCATTTTGATCTGGAGAGCCTGAAACCGGGCAAGGAGGTTGCGGCTTGAGCGCGGTCAACGACCTTTTGACTGTATTCCGCGACTATCTCCTGTTGCGCAGCGATCCGATGCTCGGGCATTTCATCGAAGGCTTTCAATGGTCGATGGAGGAGCGGCCTATTGTGCCGCGCGATCTGCCTGTTGTCAGTTATCTTCGCGAGCCTCATCGGCCGAGCAAGGAGCCGGAGTCAACTTTGTTTGCCAGGCTTCGCAACACCGCCAGCAGTTTGCATTGGGCCCAGACCTACAGCATCACCGATTTCGGTGGCGACTTTCTGCAGAAATATGGCTGGGTCGAGCTCTTCGGCACGCGCGGGCATTTCGCGAGCGATGACATGGCCGGCGGCTTTCTGCTGCTTGGGCCTGATGTGCATTATCCGGATCACCATCATCAGGCCGAGGAAATCTATATCCCGCTGACGGATGGTTCGCAGTGGAGCAAGGATGGGCAGCCTTTCCTGCCGCGCTGGTCTGGCGAGGTGATCCATCATCCCTCGAACATCCCCCATGCCATGCAGACGGAAGCGACACCGCTGGTGGCACTCTACCTCTGGCGTGGCGGGCCGCTGGCACAAAAATCTATTATATCAGGGAGAACGCAATGAGTGACGAATTGGCCGAAACCGGCACTGAGGCACCCAAGAACGACGACGCTCGCCATGCCGACAAGATGGCCAAGAAGAAGGCCGCGCGCGACAAGATCATGGCGTCGAAGACGGACGAGAAGGGTCTGATCATCGTCCATACGGGCAAGGGCAAGGGTAAATCTTCCGCCGCCTTCGGCATGATCTTCCGGCATATCGCCCATGGCAAACCCTGCGCCGTCGTACAGTTCATCAAGGGCGCCATGTGGACCGGTGAGCGCGACCTGATCGAGAAGCATTTCTCCGATGTCTGCCAATTCCATACGATGGGCGAGGGCTTCACCTGGGAGACGCAGGATCGCGCCCGCGACGTGGCGGCGGCAGGAGCCGCCTGGGAGAAGGCCAAGGAACTGATCCGGGACGAGCGCAACTCCATGGTGCTGCTGGATGAGATCAACATCGCGCTTCGCTACGATTATCTCGACCTCAACGAGGTGATCGAATTCCTGAAGGCCGAAAAGCCTTACATGACGCATGTGGTATTGACGGGCCGTAATGCCAAGGAAGAGCTGTTCGAGATCGCCGATCTCGTCACCGAGATGGAGCTGATCAAGCATCCGTTCCGCTCCGGCATCAAGGGGCAGCCGGGCGTCGAATTCTGATTGACTGCGAGGCTCCCCTAGCTGCCAGGGATCATCGTCTTCAGCAGTTCGGCGGTCTCAGTGTCCGCAGGGTAGAAGGACTCGATCGCCAGCTCCGATAGTGTCACATCGACCGGTGTCCCGAAGATGGTGGTTGTCGAGATGAAGGAGAGGCGGCCCGCTTCTGTGAGGAGTTCGAGCGGCACCGCGATACCGGCGAAATCCCGGTCGATGGAGCCTGTTTTCTGCATGGGTGGTGCTGGATAGGCGGAAAGCTCTTTCAGCAACGTCACTAGCACGGGGTCGCCCGTCGCTGATATCTGCTGGCGCAGGCGCTCCAGCAGATGGTTGCGCCATTCCGCCAGATTGATGATCTGGGGCGCCAACCCATCCGGATGCAGGCTGAGCCGCAGGACATTTATCGGCGCGGTGGTCAGCGAGATATCGGCGACACCGGCAAGCAGCGGCGCAACTGCTGCATTGGCGGCAACCAACGTCCAGTGCCGATCGATTGCCAGAGCCGGGAAGGGTTCATGGCCCTTCAGGACCATATCAATGGCGCGGCGTGCCGGCGCAAGGGCAGGATCATCCAGCTTACGTTCGGGAAAGACCGGAGCAAATCCTGCCGCCAGAAGCATGGGATTGCGCTCGCGCAAGGGAACGCCGAGCCGCTCTGCGAGATGCATCAGCATCTCGCGGCTGGGAAGCGAGCGCCCGCTCTCGATGAAGCTGAGATGTCGTTGCGATATATCGGCTTCAAGGGCGAATTCCAGCTGGCTCAAACGACGGCGTTGCCGCCATTCGCGCAGATGGTCGCCGAGAGAGCGGGCTGTCGCCATCATGCAGCTACCGGCAGCTGGTCGATGAAGCCGTGTACGGACTTCAGGCGATCTCCCTCGAGAATGGCGAAATCCGTACCCTTGATCAGCGGCTCGGCATCAACAGGGCCAAATCCCCAGGAAAAGCGCAGGTTGTCGCCATGCCGGTCGCCCTCGGTGATCAGCGTGAAGCGGAAGCCGGGGAAGCGTTCATGCGCTGCCGTGACCAGGGCATGGATCTGCTCGCGATCGTCGGCCCGCATCATCGGATCGATATAGCTGCAGTTTTCGGTCCATGCTTCGGCGATGAGGGCGCGTCGGCGGTCCGTGTCCGCCTCGTTCCAGATGGCGATATAGCGGTCGGCAATGGTGGTGGCATCGGTCATCGGTCAACTCCTTTGGCTCGCCTGAACCGTTCAGGCAGGGCGATCATCGGCGCGTACCGAAGCACTATCAATTACGTCGGAGGTAATCAAAGGCTCTGATCTTACAGTCCGAGCCAGATCCTGACGGGATGCGATGGGTCGGCTAGCAGCTTCACGGCGAAGGCGA
Organism: Rhizobium sp. A22-96; assembly: GCF_053521805.1. Classification (NCBI taxonomy): domain Bacteria; kingdom Pseudomonadati; phylum Pseudomonadota; class Alphaproteobacteria; order Hyphomicrobiales; family Rhizobiaceae; genus Rhizobium; species Rhizobium sp. A22-96. Next base: position 204,592 of record NZ_JBNWDQ010000002.1, on the reverse strand, counting down.
TGCAGACGACGACCAGCAACGGTTTGATCAATTTCGCGCCGATGCGCATGGCGAGCCGCGAGCCGAGCTGGGCACCGAGGAACTGGCCGAGCCCCATCGTCAGCCCGACTTTCCAAAGAATGGCGCCGGAGAAGATGAAGACGATAAGGCTGCCCAGATTCGAGCCGAAATTGAGCAGCTTCGTATGTGCCGTCGCTTTCAGCAGGCCGAAGCCGGCGAGCGTGACGAAGGCCAGCATGAGGAACGAACCGGTGCCTGGTCCGAAGGCACCGTCGTAAAAGCCGATCAGCGGCACGAGGGTCACGCCGAAAAGCCCCGCACTCATGCGCCGATGCTTTTCGATATCGCCGAGATTGGGCTTGATGGCGAAGTAGAGCGCAATGGCGATCAGCAGGAAAGGCAGGATGACGCGCAGAACATAGCTCGGCATGATCGTTGCCAGCATCGCGCCAAGCATGCCGCCGATCACGGCCATCAGCGCCATCGGCAGTTGTTCGCGGAGCTGCACATGCCCCTGCCGGGCATAGGCGATAGTTGCAGAGGCGGCGCCGCAGATCGACTGCACCTTGTTGGTGCCGAGCGTCTGCAGCGGCGGAATGCCAGCCAACAGCATGGCAGGCACCGTGACCAGCCCGCCGCCACCTGCGATGGAATCGACAAAACCGGCAAAGAAGGCAGCGGCAAAGAGCAGGAGCAGGATCTGGAGGGTAATGTCTTGCAAGGCGGGAACTCTAAGGCGGGAGATTAGCGCGCCTTCTTGCACTTCGATGGCTTAAAGGCAATTGCCTGTAGGACACATCGGGCGAAATTGACGGCTCGGGAAAGGGTGGCTACACCTGCGATATCGGTTGTCGCAGCTGGGAGCGAACATGACCACATATGCCAATTCCGCCCGCCGCTATATCCTTGGCCTTGGTTGCGAAAGCGGCACGGACTGGAACCATGTGCGCCTGTTGGCGGAGCGAGCCATGCAGGAGGTCGGAATCGGGCGCGAGGAGCTGCTAGCCGTCGTGTCCATCGATACACGCATGGACGAGCCTGCCATCCTGGAGGTCGCGACGCATTTTCGCCTGCCGGTGCGCTTTTTCAAGGCAGCCGCGCTGGAGCGGGAGACGCCACGCCTGAGGAACCCGTCCGATGTCGTCTTCACCCATGTCGGCTGCCATGGCGTCGCTGAAGCCGCCGCATTGGCGGCTGCCGGTGCCGATGCGGAGCTTGTCCTGCCCAAGATAAAATCGGATTTCGCCACCGCCGCGATCGCCAGGATCGGGTGACGACTGAAATCACTGTTGCCATCACACAAATGGCTCATGCGACATCGTGGCGGCATTTCGCCGGCCGTGGTTCTCGTGTATTCCGGTAGTTCGAGCATGATCAGAAACGGGAGGAGATTTCCGGAAGATCAAGCTTAATCAGTATATTGGTAAGGAAAAATCATGCATAAGGTCATTTACGATACGGATCCGGGCGTTGACGACGCCATGGCGCTTCTCTTTCTTCATCGCCACCCGGATATCGACCTTCTCGGTGTAACGACGGTTTTCGGCAACGCCTCGGTGGATACGACGACCCGCAACGCGCTATTCCTCAAGCGCGAGTGGAATATTCCGTGTCCGGTCGCCCGCGGTGCCAGCGTCACCTTCGATCCCTCGCGGCACGAACGGGCATGGCCGACGATGGTTCATGGCCACAACGGTCTCGGTGACATCGAGGTGCCTGACACGATCGATCTGCCGGCCGATCCGCGACCTGCCTATCAGTTCATTATCGATACTGTCCGCGCCAACCCAGGTGAGGTGACGCTGGTCGCCGTTGGTCGCATGACCAATCTTGCCTTGGCCCTGAAGCACGATCCCGAAATCGCCTCGCTTGTAAAAGATGTCGTCATCATGGGCGGCAACTTCTATGTGCCGGGCAATGTCAGCCCAGTGGCCGAGGCGAATATCCATGGCGATCCGGAAGCTGCCGATTTCGTCATGACGGCACCGTGGAAGGTGGTCGTTGTCGGTCTCGACGTCACGTCGATCACGACCATGAGCCGCAGCTATCTGGCCGATATGGCAAAGGCCGGTGGCCCGTCCGTGCAATTGCTGTCGGATCTGTCGCAATCCTACATCGATTTCTACAAGCATGCGGTCGAAGACGGCATGATGGTTCACGACAGCTGCGCCTGCGTCTATGTCGTGGCGCCGGAGTTGTTCGACACGATCAACGGTTCGATCCGTGTCGTCTGCGGCGGTATCGCCGATGGTCAGACGATCATCAAGCAGGACGGCCGCCACTTTCCGCCGGGTGATTGGGACAATCTGCCGAGCCAGATCGCCTGCACGGGCATCCGCTCGCAGCAGGTCATCGACCTTATCCGTGATGTGATTCTGGGCAAGGTAAAGCACTAAGGCAGATAAGGAGGGGGCGATCGCGTCCCCTCCGCCATCCCTGGCTCCATTGAACAGCCATTCCGGCGAGTTATCATATGGTTATTTGAGTTTTCGGACATATTGAGTCCGCAAAGCCGCTCGCTTGATTGGCATAGGTTTCCATGTCCTGTCGCCGTTGGAAAAGCCCATAGCGTGCTATCGCTCATGCCGAAGGTTTCTATTGCGTAGTGTTGGCGAGGGAACGGATGCCAGGTTCGCGTCGTCTTATCCCGTTCTCAACGTTGCAATTTCAGCCATGCGGGCATAGGACAAATGAGATGAATGACACTGCATTTTCCAATCTGCCGGTGCTTGAGCCGGGCTCCGTCTGGCTGGTCGGTGCCGGGCCTGGAGATGCAGGCCTGTTGACTCTGCTGGCGGCCAAGGGACTGGCCGAGGCGGATATCATCGTACACGACGCATTGGTGAACGAGGATTGCCTCAAGCTCGCGCGGCCGGGCGCCGTGCTGGAATATGCGGGCAAACGCGGCGGCAAGCCTTCAGCCAAGCAGCGGGATATTTCGCTGCGGCTGGTGGAGCTGGCGCGCGCCGGCAAACGCGTTCTGCGCCTGAAGGGAGGAGACCCCTTTGTTTTCGGGCGGGGCGGCGAGGAAGCGCTGATGCTCGTGGAGCACGGTATTCCCTTCCGTATCGTACCCGGCATCACGGCCGGCATCGGCGGGCTTGCCTATGCCGGCATTCCGGTCACCCATCGCGACGTCAATCATGCTGTTACGTTCCTGACTGGCCATGATTCGTCCGGCGTCGTGCCTGACGCCATCGACTGGGAGGCGATCGGCAAGGGATCGCCTGTCATCGTCATGTATATGGCGATGAAACATATCGCCCAGATCACCGCCAATCTCATTGCTGCTGGCCGTTCTGCGGATGAGCCTGTCGCTTTCGTCTGCAATGCCGCCACCTCTTCGCAGCAGGTGCTGGAAACGACGCTTGGGCGCGCAACGGCTGATATCGAGGCCTCCGGCCTGGAGCCGCCTGCCATCGTGGTCGTCGGTGACGTCGTAAAGCTGCGCCCGTCGCTCGATTGGCTCGGCGCTCTTTCCGGGCGCAAGCTTCTGCCGGCAACGGAGGGGCGGGCTGGAGCCGGGCGCAAGGAGTCGGCATGAGTGGCCTCTTGATTGCCGCACCGGCATCGGGCTCCGGCAAGACAACGTTTACGCTTGGCCTCTTGAGGGCGTTGCGGCAGAGGGGCATTGCCGTTGCATCCGGTAAGGCCGGTCCCGATTATATCGATCCGGCCTTTCACGCGGCAGCGGCGGGCTCGCCCTGTCTCAATTTCGATCCCTGGGCCATGCGTCCCGAACTTATATCCGCCAACTCGGCGCTTCATCGCGCCGGTGGCCGGATGCTTGTCATCGAGGGCATGATGGGCCTGTTCGATGGCGCCGCTGACGGTTCCGGCACGCCGGCCGATCTTGCGGCCTTACTGAGCCTTCCCGTCGTGCTGGTTATCGATGTCTCGCGCATGTCACATTCGGTGGCGGCTGTCGTCAGCGGTTTTGCCAACTTCCGCGCCGATATTCGTATCGCCGGCGTCGTGCTCAATCGGGTCGCAAGTGAGCGGCACGAGGCAATGCTGCGCCGTGCGCTCGACGCCGTGCGAATGCCCATTTTCGCCGTCATGGGCAGTGACAAGAACCTGACGCTGCCTGAAAGGCATCTCGGGCTTGTGCAGGCCGGAGAGCACGCCGCGCTGGAGCAATTTATCGAGTCCGCGGCCGGCATCGTGTCGAAGGCATGCAATTTCGAGCTGTTGCTGCGGGCGGCCCAGCAGAATGTCGTGCACCCGTCGGCCGCCAATATCGCGCGGCTGATGCCACTCGGGCAGCGTATCGCGGTGGCGCGCGATATCGCATTCGCGTTTTGCTACGAGCATATGCTGCTCGGCTGGCGGCGGCGCGGCGCGGAGATTTCCTTCTTTTCCCCTTTGGCAGACGAAGCGCCGGCAGCAGATGCGGATGCCGTCTATCTGCCTGGCGGTTATCCCGAACTGCATGCAGGCAAACTTGCGAGCGCCCATAATTTTCTTGCGGGAGTGAGAGACGCGGCAGCGCGCGGGGCGCGCATCTATGGCGAATGCGGCGGCTATATGGTGCTTGGCGACGGCTTGGTGGATGCCGCAGGCGCACGCCACGCGATGCTCGGTCTCCTGCCAGTTGTGACGAGCTACGAGAAGCGGCAGCGCCATCTGGGCTACCGGCGCTTGACGCCTCTTGTGGGCTCGTTCTTCGACCAACCAATGACGGCGCATGAGTTTCACTATTCGACGATCGTTTCGGAAGGCGAGGCGGACCGCCTGTTTGCGGTCAAGGATGCACTCGGTGCGGATCTCGGCGCTGCAGGCCTGCAGCGCGCCAATGTCGCGGGTTCCTATATGCATCTGATCGATCTTGCCGGGGAGCCTGCATGACCAACAGGATCGTCCACGGCGGCGGCATCACCGCGGCGGCGCGTCAATATGGTGGGCGGCCGGAAGATTGGCTGGATTTGTCGACCGGCATCAATCCCAATCCCGTTTCCTTGCCGGAGGTGCCTGTCTCGGCCTGGCATCGGCTGCCAGACCAGCATCTGCAGGAGCGGGCGCGCGAGGCGGCGAGGGGATATTACCGCAGCGGTGACATCCTGCCCTTGCCGGTTCCGGGCACGCAATCGGTCATCCAATTGCTTCCAAGGCTAGTTCCTGGCGGAAGCATCGCCGTTCTATCGCCGACCTATGGTGAATATGCCCGGGCTTTCACACTCGCGGGCCTTAAGGTGCGTCAGGTTTCCGGAATTGCCGATCTGACCGCGGATGATGGGCTTGTGGTCGTCGTCAATCCCAACAATCCGGACGGGCGGATGTTGTCGCTCGATCAATTGCGGGATCTGCATGACAGGCAACACAGGCAAGGCGGCATTCTGCTTGTTGATGAGGCCTTCGGCGATGTCGAGCCGGCGGCGAGCATCGCACCTTATGCCGGCTCCATGCCGGGCCTCATCGTCTTCCGCTCCTTCGGCAAGTTCTTCGGTCTGGCCGGCCTGCGGCTCGGCTTTGTGATTGCTGAACCCTCTATCATGGCTCGTTTCGAGGACTGGCTCGGCCCCTGGGCGGTGTCAGGCCCGGCGCTGTCGATCGCGGCATCGCTGATGGAGCGTGACACCAGCGGCATCCGCGACCGCATTCTGCAACGACATCGCGGGCTGGAGACGGTTCTCCGTCAATCACATCTGCATGTTGCCGGAGGCACGGCTTTGTTCACGCTTGTTGCGGACGACCGTGCCGAGAGGATATATACGCATCTCTGCCGCCACCATATTCTGGTCCGCAAGCTCGATTATGCGCCTCATTGGCTGCGCTTCGGTCTTGCTCCGGATGAACAGGCGGATCGCAGACTCGCCGGGGCACTGGAGTCGGATGATTTTAGGTCTGTTCGACCTAAAATCTGAATCCGCTCCAGAAACAAATAAGTAGAGCATGATGTCGTCCGAAAACTGCTCACACTTTTCGGCATCATGCTCTTGAGGATTATTCGACATGAGCGCCGACGAACATTTGCTTATTCTTGTCCTAGCCCTGCTGCTGGATCGCATCGTCGGCGATCCCGACTGGCTGTGGCAGCGCTTCCCGCATCCCGTGGTGCTGTTCGGCAAGGCGATTTCTTCCTTCGATCGACGGTTCAACGGAAAGGACCTGTCCGGCGTGCTTCGCCGTCGCAACGGTATCATGTCGATCGTTGCCTTGCTGATGGGAGCTGTTATTGCCGGCTGGGCGGTGCATGGGCTGCTCGCCTTTTTCGGCTGGCTTGGTATTTTGGTCGAAGCGGCGCTTGTCGCGGTGTTCCTGGCGCAGAAGAGCCTGGCCGATCACGTCGGCGAGGTGTCGCAGGCATTGCGGACCAATGGCCTGGAAGGTGGCCGTCTTGCCGTGTCGCGCATCGTCGGTCGCGATCCCGAAACCCTGGATGAACCTGGCGTCTGCCGCGCGGCGATCGAAAGTCTTGCCGAAAACTTTTCCGATGGAGTCGTGGCGCCGGCGCTCTGGTACGGCATTTTCGGCCTTCCGGGCCTGTTTTTCTACAAGATGCTCAATACGGCTGATTCGATGATCGGCCATAAATCCGAAACCTATATCGACTTCGGGCGCGCTGCCGCCCGGCTGGACGATCTCGCAAACTGGCCGGCCGCGCGGCTGTCGATCCTGCTGATCGCCGTCGGTGCGCTCGCCAAGCGCGGGATTTCGGCGCTTGGAAATGCCATCCGCGTCGCGGTGAGGGATGGCGGGCTGCATCGGTCCCCGAATTCCGGCCGACCGGAAGCGGCGATGGCGGGTGCGCTGGACATCCAGCTCGCGGGGCCGCGGATCTATGGCGGCGAACTCGTGCGCGAACCGATGATCAATGGCGCTGGTCGCGACACCGCCACCGTCAGCGATATAGAGGCGGGGATTTCGATCTTCTATTCGGCATGCTCGATGCTGACGTTTCTCGCCTTTTTGGGCTTTCTGCTGATGCTATGAGCGGCTGCCACCATTAACAGATTTATCACTATATGTATTAATGTGGTATAATTCACATTGTGATAAGGTCTCCCATCGTCTGAATTGCTTCAAGAAGAAGCAAACGGTCGGAGGGGATAAGATGAAATATGTAATGATGGCTGCCATTGCATGTCTGCCTACACTATTGCACGCTGGATCGGCTAGCGGAGGAACGGTTCTTGCGACTGTCGATCTTCGCTCGCAAACAATGACAGTCTCGGAAGACGGTGTTTTCAAGTATCGTTGGAAAGTGTCGACGGCGCGCAGAGGTTATGTGACGCCGGTCGGCGCTTACACGGCCAAATGGCTTTCGAAGGATCATCGTTCGAAGAAATACGACGATGCGCCCATGCCCTATGCGGTATTCTTCAATGGCGGCTACGCAGTCCACGGCACTTACGAGGTCAGGCAGCTGGGCAGGCCTGCATCACATGGCTGTGTACGGCTTGAGACACGCAATGCCGCGACCTTTTTCTCGATGGCATCGGATGTGGGACTTCACAATACGCGCATTGTCATAAGCGAGTAACGGGCTAGATCGGGCAAGTTTCGCAGCAAATGCCGGCATGCCACAATGCCGCCGCAGCTTGCACGCATGTCGGCTGCGATCTCCTTAATTGTGATGTGAGCGCGGTTTTGCTGTTTGCGCAACAGTCACCTGCCAAATTGCCGGGGTTTCTGGTGGAAACCATTGGCTTTTGGAATGGATTTCCCTATGAGGGGGATTGAATTATTATTTCAAGAGGTATGGGCAGTGACTGCTACATTTGACAAAGTTGCCGACATCATCGCTGAGACCAGCGAAATCGACCGGGCTACGATCACTCCGGAAAGCCACACGATTGACGATCTCGGCATCGACAGCCTCGACTTCCTGGACATCGTGTTCGCCATCGACAAGGAATTCGGCATCAAGATCCCGCTCGAGCAGTGGACGCAGGAAGTCAACGAAGGCAAGGTTTCGACCGAAGAGTACTTCGTGCTGAAGAATCTCTGCGCCAAGATCGATGAATTGCGCGCCGCCAAGGGCTGAGCAACATCCTTGCATTTTTTTTGTCGCCCAGCCGCCCCTGAATATGGCGGCCGGGCGGTTTCATTCTTAAATAGCGTATCCCGCCCGTAGCATTGTGCGCCGTCGGGTCGGAGCGGAGGCGTTGATGCTGCTGGAATATTTCCAGATGATCGACAAGGTCGAGTCGGTCGATCTGTCCAAGGGTCTGTTGAAGGCGCATTCCGTCGTTCCGGCGAAAAGCCCGGTTTTCGAAGGCCATTTTCCCGGCATGCCACTGGTTCCCGGTGTTCTCCTCATCGAAACCATGGCGCAGGCCTCGGGCATGCTGGTGCTTGCCGCCACGAAGTTTACCTATATGCCGTTCCTGATGTCGGTCGATGGCGCCAAGATGCGGACATTCGTCGAGCCGGAGGCGGAGCTGGATATCGAAGCCGAGCTGGAGCACGATGGTTCCGGTTTCGCGGTGACCAAGGCGCGTATCACCATTGCCGGAAAGAAGATCTGCGATGCGCAGTTGAAGCTGCGCACCATGCCGTTTAATGAGGTGCCGCTCGCCGATATCGTGCGCAAGCGGGCGAGTGAGGTCGGGCTTCTCGACGCCATCGCCGCCAACGGTTGACGCTACCGGCTTGCGGGTGCCGCATTCGAAGAGGATTGATGAATGAGCAAGGCTCAGAATGATGTGGTGATCACAGGTGTCGGCATCGTCACCTGCCAGGGTGTCGGCAAGGATGCGCATGTCGCACTGCTGACCGCGGACAAGGCGCCACCGACCATCGTCGAGACCGAAAAGTTCAAGCCATATCCGGTCCACCCGCTGCCTGAGATCGACTGGTCGCAGCAAATCCCCAAGCGTGGCGACCAGCGCCAGATGGAAAACTGGCAGCGCATCGGCGTCTTCACCGCCGGCCTGGCGCTCGATGATGCCGGTTTCAAGGATGATCTGGAAGCCTGCGGCAGCATGGACATGATTGTCGCGGCCGGCGGCGGTGAGCGTGATACGAATGTCGACACGTTGATCGTCAACGAAGGGTTGAAGCGCAACGATCGCGAATTGCTGCTGAACGAGAAGCTGACGACCGAGCTGCGGCCGACGCTGTTTCTGGCGCAGCTTTCGAACCTTTTGGCCGGCAATATCTCGATCGTCCACAAGGTCACGGGTTCGTCACGCACTTTCATGGGTGAGGAAGCCTCCGGCGTTTCCGCCATCGAGACGGCCTTCCACCGCATCAAGTCGGGTGAATCGACCCATGCGCTGGTCGGCGGCGCGTTTTCGGCCGAACGTCTGGACATGATCCTCTTGATCGAGTCGATCAATGCGCACGCCATCGGCGACTGGCATCCGCTCTGGTCGCGCAAGCCGGAAGACGGCGGCGGCATAATCATGGGCTCGCTGAGCGCTTTCATCGTGCTTGAATCGCGCGCCCATGCGGAAGGCCGCGGAGCACGGATCTATGCGACCATCGATTCGGTCGAAGGTGATCGCGGCCGGCGCGACGATGGTAAACTCGAAGCGCGGCTCGAGCGCATGCTTGCACCCGCCAAGCAGGTTCCGGACGCAACGACCGTCGTCTTTTCCGGCACGACGGCAATCCATGATCTTGCAGAACGCGAAAAGGCGGTGCTGGAAGCCCAGCTTCCAGCCGCGGCTATTCGTGCCTATTCCGGCATTTCCGGCCACGGGCTGGAAAGCCAGTTTCCGCTCGGGATCGCTTTTGCAGCACTTGCCCTGGCCAATGGGGCCAAGGTGCCCCCCTTCGATGCCTCCTATGAAAAGCCGATGGCCGCAGGCGCGCGTAATGCCGTCGTAACGACTGTCGGCCATGTGCGCGGCGAAGGCATCGCCGTACTTTCCGCTGAAGCGTAGTAGGGATTAGGATCATGACCGCATCCGCCTATAAGGATCACCTTGGACGCCCGATCGTTGCCGTCACCGGCATGGGTATAATCACCTCGCTCGGCCAGGGCTTGCAGGACAATTGGAACGCGCTTTCATCCGGCACGTCCGGCATCCACAATATCACGCGCTTTCCGACTGATGGGCTTTCCACACGCATCGCCGGCACAGTGGATTTCATCGATATTCCCTCACCGAATGCCGTCGAACGCTCTTTTGCTTTCGCACGCGAGACAACCATAGAGGCCTTGGCTCAGGCTGGCATCTCGGGTGATTTCGATGCGCCGCTGTTTCTTGCCGCGCCGCCGATCGAGCCGGAGTGGAATGCCCGCTTCGAGCTTGCCGATCGTTCGCCGCCGGCGGATCATGAGGGCGATGCCTATGAGCGTTTCCTGGCCGCCATGCGCCAGCGTCCGGACCCCGTTTTCCATGAGGCGGCGCTGTTCGGGGCTATTTCGGAGCGGCTTGCCGATCGTTTCGGCACGCGCGGCCTGCCTGTGACTTTGTCGACCGCCTGTGCATCGGGCGTGACAGCCATCCAGCTCGGCATCGAAGCCATCCGCCAGGGCCGTACGGCGCGGGCGCTGGTGGTGGCGACCGATGGTTCGCTCAGCGCCGAGGCGCTGATCCGCTTCTCGCTGCTGTCGGCGCTCTCGACCCAGAATGACCCGCCGACCAAGGCCTCCAAGCCGTTCAGCAAGGACCGCGACGGCTTCGTCATCGCCGAAGGGGCGGCTACGCTGGTGCTGGAATCGCTGGAGGCGGCGATCGCACGCGGCGCCAAGATCCTCGGCATCATGAAGGGCGCCGGCGACAAGGCCGATTCCTTCCATCGCACCCGTTCTTCGCCCGATGGTGGCCCGGCGATCGCCACCATTCGTGCAGCGCTGGCGGATGCCGGTATGGATGAAAGTGATATCGGCTACATCAACGCTCACGGCACGTCGACGCCTGAGAATGACAAGATGGAATATGGCGCCATGTCCGCCGTCTTCGGCGAGCGGCTTCCGACCATCCCGGTCTCGTCGAACAAGTCGATGATCGGCCATACGCTGACGGCGGCAGGCGCGGTCGAGGCTGTGTTCTCGCTGCAGACGATGCTGACCGGTACGTTGCCGCCGACGATCAACTACAACAACCCCGATCCGTCGATCGTTCTTGACGTGGTGCCGAACAAGAAGCGTGAAAAGCAGGTGAATGCCGTTCTTTCGAACTCCTTCGGGTTCGGCGGTCAGAACGCCAGCCTTGTCATGGCGCTTGAACCGGCTTAATCGGACGTTCGAAGAATAAATAATAATGCGCCCGAGAGGCGAAGGACTTTGCCATGCGTGCTTTGCAACTGATCGACGACCGCAAACTTGAGATCACCGATCTGCCGGAGCCTGAAGCGCCTGGCGCGGGTGAGGTGACGCTGCGCGTCAAGGCCGTCGCGCTCAACCATATCGATGTCTGGGGCTGGCGCGGCATGGCCTTTGCCAAGCGCAAGATGCCGCTGGTTATCGGCGCGGAGGCCTCTGGCGTAGTCGAAGCGATCGGACCGGGTGTTGCCAACGTCCTGCCGGGGCAGCTGGTGTCGATCTATGGCGCGCAGACCTGCGGCCTTTGCCGCCATTGCCGCGAGGGTCGCGACAATCTCTGTGAACATGTCAGCGGTGTGCATGGCTTCCATCTCGATGGCTTTGCGCAGGAGAAGGTCAATCTGCCGGCTCGCTTGCTCGTTCCGGCGCCTCCCGGCGTCGATGCGATCGGTGCAGCGCTTGCGCCTGTCACCTTCGGTACCGTCGAGCACATGTTGTTCGACAACGCCAAGCTTGAGCCCGGCGAAACGATCCTCGTTCATGCCGGCGGCTCGGGCATCGGCACGGCGGCCATCCAGCTCGCCAAGAAAATCGGCTGTACGGTCATCACCACGGTCGGCTCGGACGACAAGATCGAGAAGGCCAAGGCTCTCGGCGCCGATCATGTCATCAATTATCGCACCGACCGCTTTGAAGGCGTTGTGCGTAAGCTGACGAAGAAAAAGGGCGTCGATGTCGTCTTCGAACATGTCGGCAAGGATACCTGGGCCGGTTCGATGCTCTGCATGAAGCGCGGCGGCCGTCTGGTCACCTGCGGTTCGACATCGGGCGTCTCGACCGAAATGAACCTGATGATGCTGTTCCAGCAGCAGCTGAAGCTGTTCGGTTCCTTCGGCTGCCGCATGGAGAACATGGCGAATGCCATGCAGAAGATGGCACGTGGCCTCGTTCATCCTGTGATCGACACGGAAGTGAGCTTCGGCGATATCGACCGGGCACTGGAGCGCATGGAATCGCGCCAGATCTTCGGCAAGATCATCCTGAAGATGGATTGAGCCGCGTGAAGCTCTTCATCACCCGGATCGTTCTTGGGCTTAGGAATTTCCGGCAGTGGCTGGTGGCGCAGGTCATCTTCGGCTTTCTCAACTTTCTGAAATTGTTTCCCGCTGATGGCGGCATCAATTTTGCCGACTGGCTGACCCGCAGGATCGGTCCGCGCATGCGGCGGCACCAGCTGATGCTGACCAATCTGCGCAACGCCTTTCCCGAGAAGAGCGAGGACGAGATCGAGGAGATCGCGCTTGCAAGCTGGGGAAATATGGGGCGGCTGGCGGCGGAGTACGTCTTTCTCGACCGGCTCTTCGATTTCGATCCCCATAGCGACAAGCCCGGTCGCGTCGAGGTTTCGGGCATTCCGATCTTTCTCGATCTGAGAGACAACCCGCGGCCGTTCATCGTCTTTACCGGCCATACCGGCAATTTCGAGCTGCTGCCTGTGGCGGGCGCGGCCTTCGGTCTGACGGTGACGGTGCTCTTTCGCCCGCCGAACAATCCCTATGTTGCCAAGAAGGTTTTCGATTTCCGCGCAAAGCGCATGGGCAATCTCGTGCCGTCGCATGCGGGGTCGTCTTTCGCGCTGGCCAGAGAGCTCGAGGCAGGTCGTGGCGTCGGCGTACTGGTCGACCAGAAGTTCCGCAAGGGATTGAAAACCCTGTTCTTCGGTCGGGAGGTCAAGACCAATCCGCTCCTGCCGAAGCTCGTGCGCCAGTTTAACTGCGAGGTCTATCCGGCTCGTTGCATTCGCTTGCCCGGCAATCGCTACAGGCTCGAGATCGAACCGAAGCTGGAAATGCCCCGCAACGAGCTGGGCGGTCTGGATTTGACCGCGACCGCCCAAATGTTGAACGACAAGGTCGAAAGCTGGGTCAGAGAGCATCCCGAGCAGTGGCTCTGGTATCATGATCGCTGGAATATCAAGAAGACCGTTTTCTAGGTCTTGCTACCAATCGGCGATTTGAGGGTAGGAAAACCTCCTTCGATCCGGTCTCCATGCAGTCATTGTTGCCGGTAAGCCTTTCATTTCAGAAAGTTCTCCTTTCCAGGGAACTTCCACTCAACCGGATTGAAACAGGTTATAAGTCATGTTAATTCACATGATAGAAAGTCTGGTGAGAATGCGGACACCAGACTGATTATCCTTGGGCATGGTAACGCCGGGAATCGAGGCCTCGGTGTTTGACTATGGTCAGGGACAGGAGGGCAATTTGCTGGCACTCTTTCATGCCTTCTCCATGAAATGTAATCAGATTCAGCGTGCGATAAAACTTGGTGACGACGAGCTTGTAGCTTCACTCGACAGCGAATTAGAGCCACTTATCGCGGCTATTTTGGCTTATAAGGCCATGAGTCTGCTTGAAATTTACATGCAGCTACAATTCCTGAACAATCTCATCCGGGAAGAATCGGATGACCGTTCGCGCGTCATGCGCAATTCGGCATCGCTGTCGGTGCTGATCGATCGCTATTTCGGCGGCGCGAGCGAGTCGGCGACCGATGTTCTGGTGGCATTTTCGGCCAATAGAGAAGACCGTGACGATCTTTTCGGCTTCGACGAGGGCAGCGTCTTGAACGACGTCATCCTCAACAGTCTGCCGGATCGGGTCGCCGTTGTTACGCGCGATTATCGTTATCTCTACAGCAATGCGGCGAATTCGGAGTTTCTGAAATCGAAGCCGATAGAGCTGGTTGGACGACATATATCGGAATTTGTGGGTTCCGAACAATTCGAAGACAGTGTGAAGAAGAAGCTTGATGCCTGCTTTGCCGGCGAAAAGGTCGAATGCCTCTATCCGTCCTATCGTCAGGTCGAGCCCGGCAAGGTCTTCCATTGCAGCATGACGCCGCTACGCGCCAAGGCAGAAATCATCGGCGCATTGCTAGTCGTGCATGAGGTTAGCGTCGTTCCAGCCAATATGCTGGTGGCCTGAACTCGCGTTCAGGCCCCAAACAGCACTTTTTCGATCGAATCCGCCGTTAAGTGCGGATTCGTTTGCTCTTTGTCGATTTGGTCTCGATCAGGCTCCACAACGTTAGCTTGCGGAGCACGCTCCATTGCCGAGCCGTCGTCGCTGCATTCGATGCAATAGCAGCGAAATCTGATCACTTTCGGCGTTTTCATGCCGTTGGCCCGTTCCAGCTCACGAAGGGATCCGGCAGATTGCGCCAACGTTCGGGTGTAAAACGATCCGCCTTGACGAGGCAGGCGTCTAGTTCCGCGACGATCTGCTGCTCGTTCATTGGATCGGCACCGATAAATACCAATTCCTGACGTCGATCACCCCAGATCGAATCGAGATACGGCGCGAGCGCGCGCTTGAATGAGGGATCACGCGGCCATTGGTCCTGCGGCACGGCAGCCCACCACAGGCCCATCTTGCCCGTGCGAACAAGCGCGCCCGCCTGGCTCATTTCGCCGACATGATAAGGACGCGTGGCGAGCCAGAAGAAACCCTTGGCGCGAACGACACCCGGCCAGGGGCGATTGAGAAAGGCTTGAAATTTCGTAGGATCGAACGGTTTCTTCGCGCGATAGACGAAGGAGCGTATGCCATATTCTTCGGTTTCGGGAACGTGATCCTTGAAGCCGTGCAATTCCTTGTACCAGAGCGGATGCGTTTCGGCGCGATCGATATCGAAACGGCCCGTGCCGAGAAGCTCGACCGGCTCCACCGCACCGAAATCGGCTTCGAGCAGACGTGCATCTGGATTGAGGCCGACAATGATCTTGCGAGCGGCATCTCGCTGTTCGGCGGTGGCGGAGCCGATCTTGTTGAGGATGACGACATCGGCGAATTCGATCTGCTCGACCAGAAGGTCGACGATGGTCCTGTTGTCTCCATCGCCGGCGGTTTCGCCACGGTCGGCGAGGAAATCGGTCGAGCCATAGTCCGCCAGAAGGTTGGCGGCGTCGACCACGGTGACCATGGTGTCGAGCCGGGCAATATCGGAGAGACTGCTTCCATCCTCGTCGCGGAACTCGAAGGTTGTGGCGACGGGCAGGGGCTCGGCGATCCCAGTCGATTCGATCAGCAGATAATCGAAGCGATCCTGCTCGGCGAGTTGGCGCACCTCTTTCAACAGGTCGTCACGCAGCGTGCAACAGATGCAGCCATTGGTCATCTCGACGAGCTGTTCTTCGGTGCGCGAGAGATTGGCGCCGCCATCGCGCACCAGGGCGGCGTCAATATTCACCTCGCTCATGTCGTTGACAATGACGGCAACGCGCAGGCCCTGGCGATTGTTGAGGATGTGATTGAGCAGCGTCGTCTTGCCGGCGCCGAGGAAACCGGAGAGGACGGTGACCGGGAGCTTCTTGTTCATGGCAACCTCATTGTAATGTAATATCATTACATCTAGTGTTTTGAAAAAAGCGAGCATCTGGCTCGCTTCTTCCGGCGATAATCAGCCCTGCGCAGAGAGGCAGGACTTCAAGGAGCTTGCGATGCCGCGCATCAGATCGAAATAGAGATCCGGCCCTTGCGGCAGTGTCGCGGCCTCGGGATCGAGAACGCCCGATTTCGCGGATGTACCTTCCAGCACCACATTGACGAGCTTCGGCTCGAATTGCGGCTCGGCGAAAACGCAGGTGGCGCCGAGATCGGCAACCTTGTTGTGAATTTCCGATACGCGCTGCGCGCCGGGAATGCTTTCCGGGCTTACCGTGATGGAGCCTGAAACACGCACGCCATAGCGATGCTCGAAATACTGATAGGCATCGTGGAAGACGATAAAGGGCTTGTCCTTCACCGGCGCGACCGTCGAGGCGATTTCCGCGTCCAGCGCATCCAGCCTGTCGTTCAGCGACTTCTGGTTTGATTCATAGGTCAACGCATTGGCGGGATCGGCGGCGACCAGCGACGTAGTAATCTCGGCCACCATCGCTTTGGCATTGCGCGGATCGAGCCAGAGATGGGTGTCGAATTCACCATGATCGTGGTCGTGATCACCATGGGCGTGCGCGTGATTTTCACCGCCGGCCGGCTCGTCGCCGTCGTCATGCGGCTCGAAGGCGCCGCCTTCGCGGAACTTGAGCTTGGTGATGCCGGGCGCCTGATCGAGTTCAACGACGTCGGCATTGGAGCTAAGAGAGGCGAGTGGCTTCTGCAGAAAGGCTTCCATGCCCGGACCGACCCAAAAGATCACCTGCGCCTGCTGGAGGCTGCGGGCATTGGAAGGCTTTAGCGCATAGGTATGCGGCGAGGCAGCACCGTCGACAATCAGATCCGGTGTGCCAACGCCTTGCATGATGGCGGCGACAAGCGAGTGGATCGGCTTGATGGAAACGACAACCCTTGGTGCATCCGCTGCGGTCGCGGCGGTGCAGGCAAGCAGGCCGGAAAACAGTGCGGAGACAGCCAGAGGGAGGAAAGCTTTTGCTGCGTTCATGCGAGAAATGCCCTTGAATGGG
Source organism: Rhizobium sp. A22-96 (assembly GCF_053521805.1). Taxonomy (NCBI): domain Bacteria; kingdom Pseudomonadati; phylum Pseudomonadota; class Alphaproteobacteria; order Hyphomicrobiales; family Rhizobiaceae; genus Rhizobium; species Rhizobium sp. A22-96. The sequence goes on along the minus strand of NZ_JBNWDQ010000002.1, from coordinate 187,964 downwards.
TCTGTTATGTTATTACATCAATTGCGTTATGCTATAACGTGTGCGATAGCAGGGCGCAATAGCGCAGTTGGAAATTTCATGCTCTCTTCCATCGATAGCAAGAGCCGGCCGTTGGTGTCGCTCCACGATGTCGGCGTCCGCCGCGCTGGTCGCTGGCTGGTGCGCGGCGTCGATTTTTCCGTCAGTCGCGGCGAAATCGTCACGCTCATCGGGCCGAACGGTTCCGGCAAATCCACGAGTGCCAAGGCGGCGATCGGCGTGCTGAAGCCGGACGAAGGCCGGGTTGATCGGATCGCCGGCTTGAAGGTCGGTTATGTCCCGCAGAAGCTTGCCATCGATTGGACCTTGCCGCTCAGCGTGCAGCGCCTGATGACGTTGACGGGACCATTGCCCGACAGCGAGTTGCGCGCGGCACTGGAGGCAGTGGGCATTGCGCATCTGGCCAAGGCCGAGGTGCAGCATCTGTCCGGCGGTGAATTCCAGCGGGCTCTCCTGGCACGCGCCATCGCCCGCAAGCCCGATCTTCTCGTCCTCGATGAACCGGTGCAGGGGGTCGATTTCAATGGCGAGATCGCGCTGTACGACCTTATCAAGTCAATCCGCAATTCCGAGGGGTGCGGCATCCTGCTGATTTCGCATGACCTGCATGTCGTCATGGCCGAGACAGACACCGTCGTCTGCCTCAATGGCCATGTTTGCTGCCGCGGCACGCCGCAGGCGGTCAGCCAGAGCCCGGAATATGTCAAGCTGTTCGGCACAAGGGCAGCTCAATCGCTGGCGATCTACAGCCACCATCACGACCATACGCATTTGCCCGACGGTCGCGTGCAGCACGCCGATGGCTCGATCACCGATCATTGCCATGCCGGCGACGGCCATCATCACGATGATCACGGCGACCATCACCATGACCACGGTGATCATCATCATGATCATACCGGGGGAGAACGCCATGTTTGACGATTTCTTCCTGCGTGCCATTCTCGCCGGCGTCGGGCTGGCTTTGACCACCGGGCCACTCGGCTGCTTCATCATCTGGCGGCGCATGGCCTATTTCGGCGATACGATCTCGCATTCGGCGCTGCTCGGCGTGGCGCTGTCGCTGCTTTTACAGCTCAATCTCACGCTGTCCGTCTTTGCAGTCGCAGCGCTCGTTTCGATCCTGCTGCTGTTCCTGCAGCGGCGGCAGGCATTGTCGGCGGATGCGCTGCTCGGCATCCTCTCGCATGCGACCCTGGCGATCGGCCTCGTTATCGTTGCCTTCATGAGCTGGGTTAGGATCGATCTTATCGCTTTCCTGTTCGGCGATATTCTCGCTGTCAGCCAGTCCGATATTCTGGTGATCTGGGGCGGCGGCATCTTCGTGCTTGCGGCAATCGCCTGGCTGTGGCGGCCGCTGCTGGCTTCGACCGTCAATCCGGAGCTGGCCGAGGCCGAGGGATTGCGGCCGGAGCGCGCAAAGCTGATCTTCATGCTGCTGATGGCCGTCGTCATCGCCATCGCCATGAAGATTGTTGGCATCCTGCTCATCACGGCGCTGCTCATCATCCCGGCGGCCACCGCGCGCCGCTTCGCTTCGACGCCGGAAATGATGGCGATTTTCGCTTCGTTGCTTGGCGCCATCGCCGTTGTCGGCGGCCTCTTCGGCTCGCTGCGCTACGACACGCCGTCCGGTCCGTCGATCGTGGTTGCGGCGCTCATTCTGTTTATCTTCAGTTTACTGCCCCTGGTTCGCAGGGGCGTTGCGCCGGCGGCACAACAGAGAGGACAGTCATCATGACCACTCCGATGCTTACCAAGAACCAGTCGCTCGTCTTCGATGTTCTGACCAAGGCGGAAGCGCCGCTCAGCGCCTATACCATTCTTGACAAGCTGCGCGATCAGGGGTTTCGCGCGCCGCTGCAGGTCTATCGCGCGCTGGACAAGCTGCTGGAATACGGCGTTGTGCACCGTCTTGAGAGCATCAACTCCTTCGTCGCCTGCGCCCATCCGCATGAGGATTGCCATAGCCACGGCCTCGTCGCCTTCGCCATCTGCGAGAGCTGCGGCCAGGTAATGGAATTCCACGACCATGAGGTGGATCATCGCCTGATGGACTGGCTGAAGTCGCAGAAATTTAAAGCGGAGAAGTCAACCATCGAAATTCGCGGTCATTGCGCGAAGTGCGCGGCCTGAACTTGTGGCGGCGGCCGGTTCGTCAGCTCTTTATAAGATTTTCCTAATCCAATCTCTTAAGGTCGCGAGCAAAGCGCTGCCAGTTGGCGACGTAGTTGCGGGCGGAACGGCGCAGGCCCTCGATCGCCGCCTCGTCCAGCGTGCGGATCGCTCTCGCCGGCGCGCCGACGATCAATGATCCGTCTGGAAATTCCTTGCCTTCGGTGACAAGCGCATTGGCGCCGACGAGGCAATTATTGCCGATCTTCGCGCCGTTCAGGATCGTCGCACCCATACCAACAAGCGAATTGTTGCCGATGGTGCAGCCATGGATGATGGCGTGGTGGCCGATGGTGCAGCCTTCGCCGATGATCGTCGGGAAGGCAGGGTCGGTGTGCACCATCGTGCCTTCCTGGATATTCGTCTCCCTGCCGACGACGATCGGCTCGTTGTCGCCGCGCAGCACTGCGCCGAACCAGATGCCGACATCTTCGCCGATCTCGACCTTGCCGATCACGCTTGCATCCGGCGCGATCCAGTATAGGCCCGGACCGGGTGTTATCGGCGCATGGCCTGCAAGAGCGTAGAGTGGCATGGTCGATCCTCCTCGATCAGACGACGTTCAGTACCAGCGTCGCGACGCCATCGACGGCGCAGCTGATCTTGTCGCCGCGCGCAACGGGACCGACGCCGGCGGGCGTTCCGGTCATGATGACATCGCCCGGCGCCAGCGTGAACAGCTTGGACAGTTCGGCGATGATTTCCGGCACCTTCCAGATCATCTGCGAGAGATCGCCTCTCTGGGCCGTTTCGCCATTGCGCATCAGCCAGATGCCGCCCTTGTCGGGATGGCCGACGCGGGTGGCCGGTACCAGTGCAGAAACGGGTGCGGAATGTTCGAAAGCCTTGCCGATCTCCCAGGGGCGGCCGAGCTTCTTGGCTTCGCCCTGCAGGTCGCGGCGAGTGAAATCGATGCCGACGCCGTAGCCATAGACGCAGTCGAGCGCCTGCTCGACCGGGATATCGGAGCCGCCGTTGCGCAGCGCGACCACAAGCTCCACCTCGTGATGCACGTCCGACGACAGCGAGGGGTAGGGGAAGTCGCCCGATGTATCGAGATTGTCCGGGTTCTTCTGGAAGAAGAAGGGCGGTTCGCGGCTGGGGTCATGCCCCATTTCGATGGCGTGGTCGGCATAGTTGCGGCCGACGCAATAGACACGGCGGACCGGAAAGAGGCTAGTTTCACCCTCGATCGGCAGCAGGACAGGGGCAGGTACTGGAATGACTGTGGTGAGCGGGGCGTTCATGGCGGCTTTTCGAAACTCTCAATCTATCTCGGAAAGGCGTACTGCCTCCCGACTCCGTTAGCGAACCTAGCATCATTGTCGCTGCCGGGAAAACTGGCCTTTCGAAAGGTTTTGGTGTAGAGCGCGGGGCAGAAAGGTATCCCATGTATAGTGACGCGCAGAAAAACGGCCGCAAGATCTTTGCGGTAGCCCCGATGATCGATTGGACTGATCGCCATTGCAGATATCTGCATCGGCAGATCAGCCGGCATGCGCTGCTCTATACGGAAATGGTGGTGGCCGATGCGATCATCCATGGTCCGCGCGACAGGCTGCTGGGGCATGATGTGAGCGAGCATCCCGTCGCGCTGCAGCTCGGCGGTTCCGATCCGGCGAAGCTTTCCGAGGCGCTGCGGATCGCCGACGCCTATCATTATGATGAAATCAACCTCAATGTCGGCTGCCCGTCGGACCGCGTACAGTCGGGCACGTTTGGCGCTTGCCTGATGCTGACGCCGGAGACGGTGGCATCCTGCATTGCGGCCATGAAGGCGATATCGAAGGCACCGGTCACGGTGAAATGCCGTATCGGCGTCGACGAGCAGGAGCCGGAAGAGGTATTGCCGCAATTGATCACACGCGTGCTCGATGCCGGCGCCGATGCGATCTGGGTTCATGCGCGCAAGGCCTGGCTGAAGGGCCTGTCGCCGAAGGAAAACCGCGAGATCCCGCCGCTGGATTATGAGATCGTCTACCGCATGAAGCAGCGTTGGCCTGATGTGTTTATCGGCATCAATGGCGGCATTCAGACGCTGGACCAGGCCGAAGCCCATCTTGCCCATGTCGACGGTGTCATGCTCGGCCGCGCTGCCTATCAGAATGCTGCGGTTCTCGCCGACGTCGACCACCGCTTCTACGGCGATCCCGCCATTGTGGCCGACTGGAACGATTTGCGCGACCGGATGATGGCTTATGCCGAGCGTCACATCGCCAATGGCGGCCGCCTGCACCATGTCGCTCGCCATATGGTCGGCCTGTTCACCGGCCTGGCCGGCGCGCGCCGCTACCGGCAGATCCTGTCCACCGACGCCAACAAGCCGGGGGCAGGTCCGGAGGTGATCGCGGCTGCATTTGCTGCGGTGGATTTTGCCGGCGAGGGCGAACGCGTAAGTGCGTGAGGGGAGTGATCCCAAGCCGCCCTCGTGGTTCGAGACGGCCTTTTAGGCCTCCTCACCATGAGGACTGATCGATCTCGACCGGGTTTGACCAGAAAGTGACCTTTAACAGCGGGGCAAGGTTGACTCCAACCTCACCCTGAGGTGCGGAGGCTGGAAGCCGGAGCCTCGAAGGGCGAGGGTGGCCCCGAAGCTGCTGCAGGCCTGGTTTCGGTAAACGAAAAACGGCGCGGTTTGCACCGCGCCGTCGAAAACCTTGATCAGGCAATCACCAGAGGCTTAGTTAGCCTGGATGTTGACAGCCTTCGGGCCCTTGCCCATACGATCCGGCTCGGTGTCGAAGGTGACCTGCTGGCCTTCGCGCAGCGACTGGATGCCAGAAGCCTGAAGAGCGGAGATGTGGACGAAAACGTCCTTCGCGCCGCCGTCAGGAGTGATGAAACCAAAACCCTTGTCCTGGTTGAAGAATTTTACGGTGCCCTTGGTGGCCATGGGGGATAGTCCTTTACCCATCAGTCTTAGTTTATCCGGTAACCCGGACGGCTTTGCTCCCGCGACATGCGAAAGCCAGTCGAGAAGTCACGTACGGGGAAAGAACGTCTGCGCGGGCCAGAGACCCAACCGCTGCCTGCCGCAAGCGGATCACCAAATCAGTCCAGTCACCGGCATGTAAATGCCCGAGCATGCACATGGTTGACAGGATTTTGTGAAAAAGGCAAGGGGCAATATTAGGGTAGGGTGGGAGATGGGTGGGAAACGGGTGGGGATTTCAAGGGGTTGAAAAAACCGCTGCTTCGGCTGGCTGAGTGGCACAATGGCAAGCCGCCGATACACTTTCCGAGAAAATGATGGTTATCAATCAGCTCTTTCGGTCGAAAGCACGATACTTTTCGTCGGGTGGAGCGCTTGAGCCCTTATAGCCCTAAGGCTGCAATCATATCATTTTCTTCCAGATTTTCGATGCACTCGTTAATTTGGAGTAGCTTCCGCGATATATCTTTAAGAGTTTGTTTGGCTAGCCATTCATTACAGAGAGACTCAGAAACATAGATAACTATAATGACAGCACAAAGATATGTACCTAGTACCTCGTCATCGTCGGCCTCCGCGGAAAGTCGTCGTAAGTCGGAGTTTGAAAATGACCTCATAATAGCTTCAGAGGCATCGCGATGCACAAAATTGGAGAGGAATTTGTAAATATAATCATAAATGAATATATCTTCATCCTGTCCGGTGTTCTTTGCTAATTCACTATATGAGTATCCTATATTTACAGAATTTCCAGATTCATCAATTGCTTTCTTGAAATCTATCTTGCCATTCTGACGTTTTGCATAAGGAACAGCTCCGGCTGAAGCCATAATCCCATAGAATATCGATTTTATATCTATTTTTTTATTCTTATATTTTTTATTTTAAGATAATGTTCGATTAAAGCTCTTGCGACGATTAAACATTCATCATTGTATTCGTCGTTTATTGTTCGTGCAATGAATTCCATGGAGCGAGAAACAGATTTAAAGCTTGCGATTATGTATATTTTTTCATCTAAGTGTGAGTTTATTTTTATTCTATTTAATGTATACTCAAGCGATATGTCGCAAACAATCGCAAGCTCTTTTATCAATATTCTAAGCCTTTTGAAGCTTTCGTACTCTGTCGCTGATAAATATGTGAATTGATAGAACGGATCAACGCCCTCCTCTGAGAGTTTGAGGAATTCTTCTGCTGCATCACTAAATTCTTGCTTCTCAATATTGGAATAGACGCCTGCCTTTTCCATCACCATCTGACCGGTCTTCTGATAAGCAAATATAAGCTCTTCCGGAATTCCAGATTCACGCATACTTTTTGCCATTAAGCGAACAGTGTTATGCTCGTTGAGATAAATTCTTTCCCAAAAAACTGGATCTTTGCTTGTCGGTGATCGACCAAATACATCTTTGAAGCGCCGCCTACTGTCTTCAATACTGTCGACTAGTTCCTTTGGCATGGGAACCTTCCAGATGATGTCCCCACCACCCGCCCTGAAGAACCGTTTCTTTGTCTTTTTGTGACAGTCTTTGTAAAGTAAACCGGATCCGCATCCACACAGATCACGGGGTTTTAATTCGATTTCTTCGTCACTGCGCATATAGTCTCACTGCGATAAATTGCGTTAATATCTGTTTTGCGGGTTGGATCTGAGTCTTAAGCTCCGGGTCGACGACGGAATCCCTTGTAGGAGGTTACGCGCGGCTACTTGTTGAGGCTGCATTTACCTTCCCGAGTGTGCTCTTACATCAGCGACATTCCCTCCGTTTAGTACACCTGCAGATCTCATCGTTCCACCAAAGTAAACACCGCGCAAGGCTCCACAATTCCCCGCAATTGATGCTCTCCCAAAGGAATCAGCGCCACACTCGTCTCCGCCGCAACCGCGCCCGAGATGAGCACGCTGCGGCCAAGCAGTTTGCACAGGCCTTCGAGCCGGCTGACGAGATTGACGGTGGGGCCGATGGCGGTGAAGTCCAGGCGGTCGGCGGCGCCGATATTGCCCCAGAGCATATCGCCGAAATGCAGGGCAGCGCCGAAGGGGAGCGGTGGCAGGCCCTGCGTCAGGCGGGTTGCGTCGAGATGGGCCATGCCGGCGCGAATGGCGGTGGCGGCGCGCAAGGCCGCATCGCAGGCCTCTATCGGGGTGCCGGTGACCGGGAAGATTGCCAGTACGCCGTCGCCCATGAATTTCAGCACTTCGCCGCCGAACGCGTGCACGGCGCCGGCGACGCGGTCGAACCAGGCGTCGAGGGCAGCGATCATCACGGCCGGTTCCGTTGCCTCGGAAAGGGCGGTGAAATCCCTGAGGTCGGCGCAGAGCAGGGCGGCGCGGATGGTTTCGCCCGTGCCTCGACGCAGCGCGCCGGCCTGTACGCGGGCGGCACTCCTCCGTCCGAGATAGGCCTCGAGCAAGGCCGAGAGCGTCGCGCGGGCGGCAAGGCTTGCAAGGGGAGCGGCCGCAAAACGTGCGACCTGGTGTAGGCTGTCTGTCACCGAGGGATCGAAAGCTCCCGTCCCCGCCCAGCCGAGCATGGGACTGTCGGACGCAAGGCCAATCGCCTCTTCCCAGGTCGGGCCAAGCTCGGCCAGCCAATCACGCCCGGCCTGGCCAAGCGAAGCGCCGGCAAAGCCTAGGGCCTCGATGACGATGCCTGTCTCGGCTCGCCACAGCCAGGTGCGTTCCGTGATGATCGGATGCGGCACGGCCAGTGTCAGCGCGCCGCCGGCAAGCGGCAGCCCGGCGGTCAGCAATTGGCGACCGAGATCGGCCAGAAAGCGTTCGGGGCTGGGCGAGGAGCCGGCTTCATCGATCAGCCAGGCAAGGGGGGCGGGCAAATCCATATTGTGATCATGCCATGGCGGTTGCAGGCTGTCATCTGGTGCCTCTAAACCGGGATCGCTTTGTGAGGGTGCGATATGCGAGCGACAATGGTTCGAAGATCAGACCTCAACCCTCATCGGCTTGTCCGATAGTTTCCGCACCTTATTTCGCCGGCTGCCCGCGCTGTCCGTCTTCCCCGTGCCAGTGGTCCGGGCCGGGGTCCCGTCCGGCCGCGACTGCGGCAAGGCGATCGATGTAATGCGCCCAACCCCTGGCGTGGCCTTCACATTGCTCGACCGAGGGCAGGCCGGTATGGGTGAGGCGCAGCAGCGTTCCGTTCGGCGGCTCCTCGAGCAGATCGATCTCGACCAGGCTGGATTCGGGCGGAACCACTTCGCTGCCATCCCAGCCGAAACTATAGGCAAGGCGATGAACGGGTACGACTTCGCGAAACGAGCCGCGCGCGAAGCGGGCACCGGTGACGTTGACGAGATAGAGGCCGCCGGGCTTCGGCTCGACCTGCGCTTCCGTGCCCATCCAGCGGAGAATCTTTTCCGGGTCGGTCAGCAGTGCGAATACGGCAGCGGGCGGCGCCGAGACATGGGTCTCACGGCGGACGACGAAAGGCTCTGACATCGGTCTCTCCCCTGGTTGCTGTGACTTGCCCAAAGAGAGGCGATGCGGCAGCGCGCCTGTCATCCTCTCGTTGGTACCTCCTCAGATAACGGCATGTAGAAGCGAAATTAGCGTCCGCAAGGCATGGACGGATACTTCGGCCTCTTGTCACCTCCCATGAGACGGCAACGGAGCCAGGGGCTTCCGCTGGAGCTGGCTTATCGTCCTGGCCGTCCGGTCTTGCCCTTCGTGCGTCCCTTGCGTTGCTTCTCGTCCACCGGATCTTCATAGGAACCAACGCCGGGTTTCGCACGGATGACCGGCTTGTCCGGCACCTTGCCGATGACCGGCTTTTCGGTGCGGCCAACGGTCATCTCGTCGAGCGTGTTCTTTCGGAAGAGTGGAGTGCCGGCATCACTGCCTGGCCCCATTTCATCAAGGCTCGGCTTGGCGAAATAGCTGCTCGAGGCTGAGCCTTCATCCTGAGATGCGCCGTTTGAGGCGCTGGCTTTCGAAGGCTTGGGGCGGCCACTCTTGCCACCCTCGATGCTCTTCGCCTCTTCTCGCGCCATCGGATCGTCCATGACGGCCAGTTCCGCGGCCTTGAGGCGCTTGATCTCGTCGCGCAGACGCGCGGCCTTTTCGAAGTCCAGGTCTGCCGCGGCATCGCGCATGGCTTTTTCCAGCGCGTTGAGATGGGCCTGCAGATTGTTGCCGACGAGATGGCCACCATCCGCAAAGCCCTTGCCCGAGACGCCGCCGATATCGGCGCGCACATGATCCCGCTCGTAGACGCTGTCGAGAATGTCGGAAATCTTCGCCTTCACCGATTCCGGCGTAATGCCGTGTTCAAGATTGTAGGCCATCTGCTTCTCGCGGCGGCGGCTAGTCTCGTCCATCGCGCGCTGCATCGAGCCGGTGATGGTGTCGGCATAGAGGATGACCTTGCCGTCGACGTTACGAGCGGCACGGCCGATGGTTTGGACGAGCGAGGTTTCCGAACGCAGGAAGCCTTCCTTGTCGGCATCGAGAATGGCGACGAAGGCGCATTCGGGAATGTCGAGACCTTCGCGCAGCAGGTTGATACCGACGAGCACGTCGAAGGCGCCGAGGCGCAGGTCGCGGATGATCTCAATACGCTCCAGCGTGTCGATGTCGGAGTGCATGTAGCGCACGCGCACGCCCTGTTCGTGCAGATATTCCGTCAGGTCCTCGGCCATGCGCTTGGTCAGCACGGTGCAAAGGGTGCGGTAGCCCTTGGCGGCGGTCTCGCGAATCTCGCCGAGCACGTCGTCGACCTGGCTGCGGGCCGAGCGGACCTCGACCGGCGGGTCGATCAAGCCCGTGGGGCGAATGACCTGTTCGGCGAAAACGCCGCCGGATTGCTCCATTTCCCAGCTGCCTGGCGTTGCCGAAACCGCGATCGTGTCCGGGCGCATGGCGTCCCATTCCTCGAAGCGCAGCGGCCGGTTGTCCATGCAGGAGGGCAGGCGGAAGCCGTATTCGGCCAGCGTTGCCTTGCGCCTGAAGTCGCCACGATACATGCCGCCGATCTGGCTGACGGAAACGTGGCTTTCGTCGATGAAGAGCAGGGCGTTGTCGGGAATATATTCGAACAGGGTCGGCGGTGGTTCGCCGGGATTGCGGCCGGTGAGGTAACGCGAATAGTTCTCGATGCCGGCGCAGGAGCCGGTAGCCTCGAGCATTTCGACGTCATAGCGCGTACGTTGCTCAAGCCGTTGTGCCTCAAGCAGGCGTCCAGCCTTCTCCAGCTCCGCGAGCCGGATTCGCAGCTCTTCCTTGATCGCCTTGATGGCGCCGTTCAGCGTCGGGCGCGGCGTGACATAGTGCGAGTTGGCGTAGATCTTCACCGATTTCAGGTCGCCGGTCTTCTGGCCGGTCAGCGGATCGAATTCGGTGATGGCGTCGATCTCGTCGCCGAACATGGAGATGCGCCAGGCGGCATCTTCCAGGTGGGCCGGGAAGATTTCGATCGTGTCGCCACGGACGCGGAAGGAGCCACGGATGAAATCCATGTCGCGGCGCTTGTATTGCTGCGCCACGAGGTCGGCGAGGAGTTGGCGCTGGTCCAGCCGGTCGCCGACATTCATCTGGAAAGTCATCGCCGTGTAGGTTTCGACCGAGCCGATACCGTAGATGCAGGAGACCGAGGCGACGATGATGCAGTCGTCACGTTCCAGCAGCGAGCGCGTCGCCGAATGGCGCATGCGGTCGATCTGCTCGTTGATCGAGCTTTCCTTCTCGATGAAGGTGTCCGAGCGCGGCACATAGGCTTCCGGTTGGTAGTAGTCGTAATAGGAGACGAAATACTCGACCGCGTTATCCGGGAAGAAGTTCTTGAACTCGGAATAGAGCTGGGCTGCCAAGGTCTTGTTCGGGGCGAGGATGACGGCGGGGCGTTGTGTCGCCTCGATCACCTTCGCCATGGTGAAAGTCTTGCCGGAGCCGGTGACGCCGAGCAGCACCTGGCTGCGGTCACCATTGTCCAGACCTTCGACGAGATCACGGATGGCGGTCGGCTGGTCGCCGGCGGGCTCATAGTCCGAGGCCATGCGAATCTGGATGCCGCCTTCGGATTTTGCCGGGCGGGCGGGGCGGTGCGGCGTCCAGAGCTTACCGTCCTTGAAGAGCGGATTGCCGCTTTCGATCAGTGCCGACAGCGCCTCGACCGTCGCCGTCACGGCCGTGCCGGCATTGGCGGCGTTTTCCAGCGATGTGTCCATGCCGGACACCGGGTTGAGGCCGGCGGCGGCGCGGGTTTTCGGGTCGGTCGATCCGCCCATCGAGGTGCCGCGCCCTGATTTGGAGGCGGCGATTTCCACTTTCTTGCGGTGCTTGCCGGCCTTCGAGGCAATCTCGCGCTGCGTCTCGATGCCAGACATTTCGGCATCGGCCTCGAGCTGCTTTACCCAATCAGCAACGCCGCCGCTCAGCGGCGCGCCTTCAAACGGAGCCTGTGGCGCCTCTTCGAAACCGGACGAGGCGGGGGATTTTTTCGGTGCTTTAGCCATGGGGCGAATATGGCGAGAGAATGCGCGGATGTGAAGAGGCAAAGGGTACAAAAGGGAAACAAACTAAAGGAATTTTCCATTATTCGAAGATGTCAAATGTGTTACAACTCAAAGGCGGCTGGTGCGTTATCGCTGACCCCAAAATCCGCGCAGCGCAATCCTCACTGGCGCCAAAGGAGGAACCAAACCGCAACGTCGACATGCCCGGCCAGTGCCGGGTTCCCCCAGCTTCGACGGCATCCGGAATTACCCGCCTCGCCGCCGCCATCCGGTCGGAGGATCATGATGACCGCATTGGATAGCTTACGTTCCTTGTCCCCCCAGCAACGAAACACCGTCATCGCGGCCTATCTGGGCTGGACGCTGGATGCTTTCGATTTCTTCATATTGGTTTTCGTTCTCAAGCATATAGCCGAGGAGTTTCATACGGATGTCCCGGCGGTTGCCGTCGCCATCTTCCTCACGCTGGCCATGCGGCCGCTCGGTGCATTGATCTTCGGCCTTGCAGCGGATCGCTACGGCAGGCGCACCACGCTCATGGTGGATGTGCTGCTCTACTCGGTGTTCGAATTCCTGACCGGGTTTTCGACCGGGTTGACGATGTTCCTCGTCCTGCGTGCTCTCTTCGGCATCGCCATGGGCGGCGAATGGGGGGTCGGCGCATCGCTGGTCATGGAGACCATACCGGAGGACTCGCGCGGTCTCGTTTCGGGTATCCTGCAGGCGGGCTATCCCTCCGGCTACCTGATTGCCTCCATCGTCTTCTTCCTGCTGTTCCCGGTCATTGGCTGGCGCGGCATGTTCATCGTCGGTGCGGTGCCGGCGCTGCTGGTGCTCTACATCAGGCGGAACGTTCAGGAATCGCCGGCCTTCGTGGAGCGGCAGTCGAAACCGCAGCGAGCATTCCTCACCGTGTTGCGAGAGAATATTCCTCTCTTCATATGGGCGGTGCTTCTCATGACTGCGTTCAATTTCTTCAGTCACGGAACGCAGGATCTCTATCCGACTTTCCTGGAAACCCAGAAGCAATATGATTCCTATACGGTTGGCGCCATCGCCATCGTCTACAATATCGGTGCGATCGTCGGCGGTTTGACTTTTGGCGTGTTGTCGCAGCGTTGGGGCAGGCGGCGAACCATCGTCATCGCCGCGCTTCTGGCCATTCCTGTCGCACCGCTCTGGGTTTACGGACAGGGACCTGTGATGCTGGCGATCGGCGCTTTCCTGATGCAGCTCTTCGTTCAGGGCGCATGGGGTATCGTGCCAGTGCATCTCAACGAATTGTCGCCGGACGAGGTGCGCGGCACATTCCCCGGCTTCGCTTACCAGCTCGGCAATCTCCTGGCTTCGGGCAATGCCTCGATCCAGGCCGGGTTGGCAAAGCAATGGAACGGCGATTACGCCACTGCGCTGCTGATCGTCGCCTGCATCGTTGCCGTCGTCGTGGCTCTATTCGCCGGCTTCGGTTTCGAGAAGAAGGGGGTCCGTTTCGGCAGCAAGAGTGCCGGTGAGGCCGATGCTGCCGTGCGAAGCTGAGCCGGCTCGGCATCCAATTTAAGTGGGGCCGGCGTTTTGCCGGCCCCGGCTCTACTTGCCGCAGATCTCGGAAATCTTAGCCTGCGCAAAACCGCGGGCAAGGTCCTGCAATCCCCCGACAGAGGATATCAGCTCGCCGATCGGCCCGTTGATGCCGAGACGCAGATCGGTGATGTGGCAGGCGCCGACATCGACCGTCATGGACGCGTCGAGTTGACCCTTGAGCGTCGTCTTCAGCAGGCCATGCGACTTGCATTCCATTTCGGCATGCGCGTTGATCTGCACGTTGCCAGTCGGGCCATCGCAGACATCGAGCGACTTGACCTCGAATTTTTCCTTGTGATCGATACCCGGAAGCTTCTTGCAGGGATCGGCTTCATTCACCGATTTCTCGATCTGCGGACCGAATTTGCTCTGCAGCAGCGACCAGCAGGTACCCGGCGCAGCTACGGCCGGCGTCGCGGTCATCGGCAGTGGGCATAGTGGCAAGACGATAGCTCCGGCCAGCAATACCGTGCGAATGGACGGTAGAAGCGAGGCGGAATGTAAGGCATGTCTCAGTTTCACGGCGATCTAACCTCTCGACAGAAGAAGAAGCAAAGCAGGTCCCGGCCGGCCGCAGTCTTTCATGTCTTCCGCCGGCATGGCAACCCCGTCTGCTCGCGAGCCAGCCGTGATCGCTAGTCCTTGACGACCTTGGTGTCGCAGAAGCGGTCGTAGAAGGTCTGGCCGCGCCAGATGAGCAACGGAAAGAGCCACCAGATGAGCGTGAACACAAGCAGCATCGGCGCCAAGGCGCCCGTCAGGGCGAGGAAACCGTCGGCGGTGAGGATACTGGCGTCACGGGCCTGCTGGATCAACTGGTCGATCGGAGGCTGGAACGGCCGCAAGATAAACAGGCTGACCAGATTGAAGACCGCAACCAGCACAAAGGGCAGAAACTTGAATATTTCCCGCTTTGCCGCCAATCCCAGGGTCATCGGGCCGTCTTCAATCGTCGTCACGCGCAGGGACAGCAATCGCTTGCCCGGTGTTCGTCTTGCGCGGGCTGAGCAATAGGCGAAAGCAAGGGGCAGGATGAGCAGGACGACGCTGGATGTCGGCCTCGCCGTTACGTTTGGATCAACCGGATTTCCATTGTTGTCGACCGGCGTGGAGAAGGCACGTATGGAGGTCGTCGCGCCCTGTTCCAAAACGACTTTCGAAACGAAGACGACGTACCCCTTGCTGCCGAGCCAGGATATGCGGCACAGCTGGTTGCTTCTCACTTCACCCTTCTGCAGCGGCCATTCGGCCTCTATCTTCGGAACAAGCGGCCCCGTTGTTGTTTCGCTGCACTGCTGATTCTGGAGAAACGGCAGCGTCAGATCCCAGGGCGTCACCATCGACAAAGCGAGGAACAGCAGCGTGAACACGATCTGGAAAAGGATGATATCGATCGCATAGGCGGCAAGCCGACGCCAGAAGTGGCGCGGCGGCAGTGAGGCCAGTTGGTAATCCGAGGCAGCAAAACTCATATTTCCCCCACTTTCAGCGCCCATTGCCGCCCCCAGGCGCAGCACAATATACTTGAAGTTGCATCAGATAGCATGGTTCGCTGTGATTCGCCGAAGAGCTGACAATAAGCTAGAGCGGTTCAGCTTTTCACGGAATCTCTGAACCGCTCCATCTCTTTGTTTCTACGCAATTCCGGCTGGAAAGCCGCTGCGCACTTTTCCTGGAATTGCTTTGGTGACAAAACGACAGTGCCTATTGATCGATCCGCATGGCCATCTCAGATCGGGATGCTTTTGGCATCCGACGGCTCGTCCTGTCCGTCATCGGTATCGCCCTGATAGCCCAGGCTCTTCGCTTTGCGAAACCATTCAAGCGCCTTGGTCGAATTGGCCGGAACGCCGTCGCCATCACGATACATGATGCCGAGATTATAGGCGGCGTCGGCATAGCTGTGCCCGGCCGCCCGCTCGAACCAATAAACGGCCTGAACGGCATTCTTGGCGACACCTTCTCCATCGCGGAACATGACGCCGAGATTGTACTCGGCTTCGACGTCATTCTGCCCGGCGGCTTTCAGGAACCAGATGATCGCCTCTGCATCGTCCTGCTTTATTCCGTCGCCATCGGCATACATGGCACCGATATTGTATTCGGCATCCGCATCCCCCTGATCGGCCGCCTTGCGGAACCAGGAGAGGGCCTGTGGGCCATCCTTGCCGACACCTTCGCCATCGCGATACATGATGCCGAGATTGTATTGTGCCTCGACCTTGCCCTGGCCGGCAGCCTTCAAATACCAGATGACGGCCTGGCTCTTGTCCTTGCCGGTGCCGTCGCCCTGGTCGAACATGACACCGACATTGTATTGGGCGTCCGCATCGCCCTGTTCGGCGGCCTTGCGGTACCAGATGAAGGCCTGTGCCTTGTCCGAGGCAACGCCTTCGCCTGTGTCATACATCACGCCGAGATTGTATTGTGCGTTTGCGTGCCCCTGCGCTGCGGCCTTCTTGTACCATTGGATGGCCGCGCCCTTGTCGATGGCGATGCCTTCGCCCTGGTCGTACATGGTGCCGAGGTTAAACTGTGCTTCTGCGCTGCCTTGCTCGGCGGCTTTCCGATACCAGCGGAGTGCCTGCTCGAGGTTCTTCTCGACACCGTCACCCTGCTCGTACATCTGGCCGAGCTTCAGCTGCGCCTCGACATCACCCTTGTTTGCCAAGGGGCGCAAATAGTCGGGTGCCGATTTGAAATCTCCGCGATCATAGCTGTTGCGTCCGACATCGGCGTGTGCCGCGCCTGCGGATGCCAGCGCGAAGAGCAATCCCACGGCCCCCTTCTTCCAATTCACGATCTACCCCTCAGTCGGTGTCCGTTAGGTTATCAATATATAATTTCGCAGTCGTCACGGCAGAAGCGCCATCAGTAGACGAAGGGCGATCCAGCCCGGCGTCGAGCCGGTGTCCTTGCCAGCGGCACGTCCTTCGCCCAAAGGCCCGAGATCCCTGATCGGACCGTCCCCATTGGCTTCCATATAGCTGAGGCCGTGTTGGGCCTCCGGCAGTCCCTTTGCTGCAGCCTTGTTGAACCAGTCGGCTGCGATTGCTGCGTCCTTGGGCACTCCGTAGCCGTTATAATACAGATATCCAAGACTATATTCGGCGCGGGCATCACCTTGTTCCGCCGCCTTGCGAAACAGATCGGCCGCCTGGCCATAATCTTTGGCGACGCCATCGCCGTGATAGTAGAGCGAAGCGAGCGCGTATTGCCCCTGCGAGTTGTCCTGGTCGGCGGCCTTGCGATACCAGCTGGCGGCGGCAGCCTTGTCCGGCGCGGTGCCCTGGCCATTTTCATAGACATAGCCAAGGGCGTATTGTGCATCCGCGTGGCCTTGCGCTGCCGATTTCTCATAGAATTCGAAGGCCTTGCGGTAATCCCTCGCGACGCCGCGGCCGCTGGCATACATGTAGGCGAGGGCGTATTCGCCTTGCGCATCGCCCTGATCGGCCGACTTGCGATACCATTTCACGGCGCTGGGCTCATCGACCTTGACGCCCTGGCCGTTGGCATAGAGATAGCCGAGCGCATATTGCGCATCAGATCGTCCCTGGTCGGCTGATTTGCGATACCATTCCAACGCCTGCCGGTAATCCCTTGCGACGCCTAGTCCGTTCGCAAGGCTGTAGCCAATGGCATATTGCGCGTCGGGGCGGCCCTTTTCGGCAGCTTTCCGATACCAGGAATAGGCCTCAGCCTCGCTCCTTTCGACGCCCCTGCCATTGGCATAGGCGTAGCCCAGCGCATATTGGCCCTGCGCGTATCCCTGAGCGGCGGCTTTTCTGTACCAGTCAACAGCAGCGGCCTGATCTTCCGCCACGCCCTGGCCGGTATCGTACATATAGCCGAGCGCATATTGAGCATCAGTGCGGCCCTGGTCGGCTGATTTGCGATACCAACCAAGGGCGATGGCGTAATCCTGACGAACGCCGATACCGTTGGCATACATGTAGCCGAGGGCATATTCCGCCTGTGCGTGGCCCTGGGCTGCAGCTTTCTGATACCAATTGACGGCCTGTATTTTGTCGAAATCCATGCCGCGGCCATTCGCGAGGGAGTAGCCCAGGGCATATTGGGCATCGGCGTTGCCGTGTTGCGCGGCTTTCAGATACCAGTCGTTGGCCTGTTTCTGGTCGGGGTCTATGCCGCGGCCGTTCGAATACATGTAGGCGAGGGCGTATTGGGCCTGAGCATTGCCCTGGGCGGCTGCCTTCTCATACCATTCCACCGCCTGAGCATCGTCGCGCTCCACGCCCTGGCCGTTGGCGTAGCGATAGCCGAGACCGTATTGCGCCGCGGCGTTACCCTGATTTGCGAATTCCACCCAGTATTTCAGATCAATGGTGGTGTTGGCCGGACCCGGTGTCGGATCTTCCGCATGAGCGAGCCAAGGCAATGAAAGAGCAAGCGCCAATCCCAATGCATAGCTCTTTAATTTCAAGGCTGCGTCTCCCCTGCGTCTCCGACGGCAATCGATCTGAACAATATGGCGATGTCTTGGTCAAGGATTGTAGAGTATCGAAATGGCAGCCGTTTTAAGGTCGGACAGTATTTGATCATTATCCGGGAAGTACATCGTAAAGGCGGAAGATCCACGTGATCTGGTAGATCAGCCCGACGATGACGAATGCCGCCTGGAACCGTCGGTTGGCTGTGATCGCGGCGATGATGCAGAGGATGATGTAGACGACGTTGCGCGTCGGATATTCCCAGCCGAGAGAATAGAAATATGCCTCGCCTTTCAGCCAGGTGTCCATCAGATCGACGGCATAAGTGACGGCCAGGAGACCGAAGAACCAGCCGCGGCGAGAAATGAAATACTCCTCGAAGCCGCCATAGTCCTCGACGGATGGCGGATTTAGCAGAACGCAGAGGAAATAGAAAAGACAGCAGAAGCAGATCAGGAAAAGGTAGACGCCGAAATTGATCTGCGCGACGGACTGCAGCCGATACTCCCACCACCAGAAATGGATGATGAACAGGAACATCGACAGCACCCAGCCGATGTGGACGAAGTAGATCTTGTTCTTGCCAGGGGCCTGCACGAAGCCGGCGAGCCGCGTCAGGAGCTGGGCGAGCGAAAGGCCGATCACCATGCTCATGACCGTCCTGATATAGACGTAGACCTCCGGTGCGTGCGCCGCGCCCAACATCTCAGCTCTCCGCCGGCACCGCCTTGGGTGCGCCATTCTCGTCAAGGGCGACCATGATGAAGGTCGCGGCCGTGACTTTTTCCAGCGTGTTGAAGCGCGCGCGGTGTGCCCATGCCTCGACATTCAGGGTGATCGAGGTGCGGCCGACACGTTCGATATCGGTGAAGACGCTCAGCGTATCGCCGATCTTGACCGGCAGTTCGAACGCCATTTCCTTGACGGCTGCTGTGACGACACGGCCGCGGGCTCGCTCCGCGGCGCGAATGCCGCTTGCCAAGTCCATCTGTGCCATGACCCAGCCGCCGAAGATGTCACCGGCGGGATTGGCATCAGCAGGCATAGCCAGCGTGCGCAATGTCAGCTCGCCTCTCGGTTTGACGCTGCCATTCATTCCTTCGCTCCTATCGCCGGGCACCGATTCATCTTGCCAACCTATGCAATCCCACTGCGATGGGAAAGACCGTGTCGGCGTTTACCACCAGGGGTTTTGAAGGTGTCCGCGCGCTTCCTAAGCGTGGCAACGGAACAGCCCGGTTCGTGGCGGTAAGTATTCATTCACCGTTCCCGTTTAGGATTTGTCATCGTTACCGACCCGTGGCTGGGGCAACGGATCAGGATTATGGCCTATTTACCCATTCTACGGCGGGCTCTGCTGCCACTGCTGCTGTCGTCGGCGCTGGTCGCCTGTACGGCAGATAGTCTCGTGCCGCCCTCGAGTGTCGACAGCAACACGCGCGTCGGCTCGATCAAGCCACATCGCAGCGTGCAGCAAAGGCAATTCGCCTATCCTGGCACGCAGGATCCCGTCGTTTCAGCCTCTAGCAACTACAACGGCAATGGTTACAAGCGTACGACCGGAATGGGCGAGGCTGTGACCACCACGGATGTCCAGACGGGCCTGGCTCAACAGGCCGATGTTCCCTCCCAGGGTGTCAATATGGATGCGGAGCTGGGGGTCGGCCCGGCCGAGGAGGCGCGATCCGGATCAGTGGTCGGATTGGCGCAGGAAGAAGATCAGAATATTGCCGAGGGCGAAACCGACCAGCCCGTCGTAGATGGCATTGGTTCGGACGCGCCGGTGCAAACCAACCGTTCGACCCTTCAGCGGTCGGCCGCACAGGCCGAACTCAATCAATCGCCGATACCGCGACAACAGGCGGGCACACAAGTCGCGATGCTGCCGCGCGTAGGTAATCCGATGCCACGCATCGGCCAGCAGTTCGAAGCGCCGCAATCGACGCCGGGCATGATGCCGCCTTCGGAAGTCGCCTGCCGCCAGGAACTGCAGCGCATGGGCGTCGTCTATACCGACAAGCCGGCAATTTCGAATGGTCCCGCATGCCAGGTTCCCTATCCGGTTTCTTTGAGCGGTCTGTCAGGCAATATCGCGGTCAGGCCGGCGGTCACTTTGAATTGCCAGGTGACACTTGCCTTTGCGAAATGGGTCAAGAACGAATTGGCGCCAGCGGCACGCACACGTTACTGGTCCGGTATCGGCACGATCGTTCCGCTTGGCGGATATTCCTGCCGGCGGATGAACAATAGCCGGCAACGTTATAATCCGATGTCGGAACACGCCCATGGCAATGCCATCGATGTCGGCACCTTCGTGCTGAAGAATGGCCATGTGATCGACGTTCGCAAGAAGGGCCTATTCTCCTTCCGCGAGGGAGGATTGCTCAAGGCCGTTCGTACCGATAGCTGCCGGTATTTCGATACCGTTCTCGGGCCGGGAAGCAATGCAGAGCATTGGAATCATTTCCATTTCGACCTCAGGGATCGCAAGGGCGGCCGGCGCTATTGCAGCCTTTGATTAGTGCTTGGACGCAGATGCATCCATGCTTGCCGAAAGCGAAAGCTGATTTACCTATTTGGGGAATTGCGGTTAAGTGTGGCCACGGAAGGCAAGCGAGGGTTCGATGGAGCAGGTGCCGAGACGACAAAGAAGCCTGGGAAGAGCGCTCATTGCCGCGTTGATTGCCATCATTGTCGTGATCGGCGGGCGCTGGTACGCCTATGTCGCCTACGCCGACGATCCTTTCGATGAAGTCGGCATCGGCCTCAATTCGATGATGCCAGGGCCCATTCGCGACAAGGGCTGCGAAATGTTGAAGGCACGCTTCGAACATAAGACCCTGCCACCGGCCGGCTGCGGCCTGAACGGCAGTTGGTAGACGTCATCCCACTGATCGTAAGCTGGCGAAAAAGAAAAAAGCCGGCGATGGCCGGCTTGAACGGAGCATGACAACGACGGGGGATCCTTGCCTGCTCCAGAAAAAAACTTCATGTGGCAATGAGGCACGCAGTATCAATGCGAGGGCAATAAATCGTCGAGTAAAACAGGCGCTAACGCTGTCACCAAGAGGCGTTGGGCGGAGTTGCGACAAACGTTGCTCACCTAAGGATGTATATGCCCGACGAAGGTCACGATTTGATGACACGTTATTTGGCTTAAGCGAACGCTGTGTTTCAACTCGGTGGGGTGGTAAAAGCACAATTCGGGCTATATAGCGGGCAACCGCTGCAAAATTAATCAGATAGCCCGGACTTTACCCGCATCATGGCTCCGATCATTTCCATCCGCAGTCTTACCAAAACATACGGTAATGGCTTCCAGGCGCTGAAAGGTGTCGATCTCGATATCCAGCAAGGGGAAATCCTTGCCTTGCTGGGGCCGAATGGCGCGGGCAAGACCACATTGATCTCGATCGTCTGCGGAATCGCCAATCCGAGCAGCGGCTCGGTGACGGTTGGTGGACATGATGTCGTGCGCGATTTTCGCGCCACGCGCAGCATGATCGGCCTCGTGCCGCAGGAACTGACCACGGATCAGTTCGAAACCGTCTGGAATACCGTCAGCTTTTCCCGTGGCCTGCATGGCAAGAAGGCGAACCCTGCGCACATAGAAAAGGTGCTGCGCGATCTGTCGCTGTGGGACAAGAAGGACAATATGCTTCGCCAGCTTTCAGGCGGCATGAAGCGGCGCGTTCTGATTGCCAAGGCACTCTCGCACGAGCCGGAGATCCTGTTTCTCGACGAGCCGACGGCAGGCGTGGATGTCACGCTGCGCAAGGACATGTGGCATGTGGTCGAGCGCCTGCGTGCCTCCGGCGTCACCATCATCCTGACGACACATTATATAGAAGAAGCCGAAGAAATCGCCGATCGCGTCGGCGTCATCAATGGCGGGCAATTGCTGCTTGTCGAGGAAAAGAAGGTCCTGATGGCCAAGCTCGGCCGCAAGCAGCTGATCCTCGATCTGAACGAGCCATTGGACGCCGTACCGGCGCGTCTCGACGGCAACGGACTTTCACTCGGTCCGAATGGCCTGACATTGATCTACGATTTCGATGCCCAGAATGAACAGTCGAGCATCGCGGTTCTCCTGTCGCGTCTGGCGGCCGAGGGGATCCATTTCAAAGACCTTTCGACGCGTCAGAGTTCGCTCGAGGACATTTTCGTATCGCTGGTAGGGGAAGCCAAATGAACTTCGAAGCGATCAAATCCATCTATGGCTTTGAAATGGCCCGCACGCGCCGCACCTTGCTGCAGAGCGTGGTCTCGCCTGTTATTTCCACCTCGCTCTATTTCATCGTTTTCGGCGCCGCGATCGGATCGCGCATCAATCTCGTCGAAGGTGTGTCCTACGGGGCGTTTATCACGCCGGGCCTGATCATGCTGACCCTGCTTGGGCAATGCATCAGCAACGGCTCCTTCGGCATCTACTTCCCGAAGTTCACGGGTACGATCTACGAGGTGCTGTCGGCACCCGTTGCCATGAGCGAGATCGTCCTCGGTTATGTCGGCGCGGCGGCGACCAAAGGCATGCTGATCGGGCTGATCATCCTGATGACGGCGAGCTTCTTCGTCGATATCAGGATCGAGCATCCGTTCATGATGATCCTGTTCTTCGTGCTGACGGCTGTAACGTTCAGCCTGTTCGGCTTCATGATCGGCATATGGGCTGGAAATTTCGAGCAGCTGAACCTCATTCCGATGCTGGTCGTGCCGCCGCTGACCTTCCTCGGCGGCAGCTTCTATTCGATCAACATGCTGCCGCCCTTCTGGCAGGCCGTCAGCCATCTTAATCCGGTTCTTTATCTCGTCAGCGGTTTCCGCTGGAGCTTCTATGGCATCGCCGACGTCAATCCGGTGCTGAGCCTTGCGATGATCACTCTCTTTCTGTTCATCTGTCTTGCCGTTCTTGGATGGATCTTCAAGACGGGCTATCGGCTGAGAAACTGACGGCGTCGTTCACGGCAAGGTGGCGCTGCGGGCGGATATTTGCCGTAGCGGTCAACCCGGAACACCAGTCACGCGGCAGATGAAACTTCAGCCTGCGCCGCCGATGGAGGATCGTCGCGGGCAACAAGGTTGCGGCGGGTCAGCCATCCATGTCCCCAATCTCTGAGGCTCAGCAGTATTGGTGTCAGCGTCCTGCCTTCCTCGGTGAGTGAATACTCCACCTTTGGCGGGATGACGGCGAACACCTTGCGTTCGATAAGGCCGTCTTCTTCCAGCTCCCTGAGCTGCTTGATCAGAAGTCGCTGGGAACAATCCCCCAGCTCTCTCTTGAGGGCATTGAAGCGAAGAGTGCCGTTGAGCAAGCGGTAGAGGATCATGCCTTTCCATTTGCCGCTGATGAGGTTGAGCGTCGCATACATCGTGCAGCCTGGCACTTCGTAATAGTCCCTATCCTTATTCATCCTGCGGCCTCGTAACGGTATACTTTTGAGCACTATATGCTTTTTATTACCGTATTTTCATTTCGATAGCTACGAGCCAATTGCATGCGGTCTGTCGCGCCGGCTGTCAGCGCGTGACGAAAACATGCAAGGAGAATGACGCATGGCCAGAGTTGTACGTTTTCACGAATATGGTGAGCCCGAGGTGCTGCAGATCGATGATATCGAGGTCGCGGCGCCAGCGGCCGAGGAGGTGCAGATCGTGGTGCGGGCTATCGGCCTCAACCGCGCCGAAGTCATGTTCAGGCGACACGCCTATCTTCAGGAAGCCGAATTTCCTTCAAGGCTTGGCTATGAAGCGGCCGGCACCATCAAGGCTCTTGGCAGCGGCGTGAACGGATTGGCGACGGGCGATGCGGTCAGCGTCATCCCGACGCTGGATATGGCCCGCTGGGGCACCTATGGTGAAGTCGTGAACGTGCCCGCCCGCCACGTCGTCAAGCACCCGGCGAACCTTTCCTTCGAACGGGCGGCGGCTTCGTGGATGCAGTATATTACAGCCTGGGGCGCGTTGATCGAGCAGGCGAAGCTTTCAAGCAATGACTTCGTCATCGTCTCAGCAGCGTCGAGCAGCGTTGGCATTGCCGCGTTTCAGGTCGCACGCAGCGTTGGCGCGACCGTGATTGCCACCACGCGCACCGGTGCCAAGGTCGAAGCCTTGCGCAAAGCCGGCGCACACCATGTTATCGCCACGGCGGAAGAAGACGTCACTGCGCGGGTGAGGGATATCACCGATGGCAAAGGTGCGCGTGTCGTATTCGACCCGATTGGCGGACCAGCCGTCGCACAGCTGGCGGAGTGCATGGCGGTCGGCGGCATTCTTCTGGAATATGGCGCGCTAAGCCCGGACGAGGGGTCTTTCCCGCAGTTTGCCGTTCTGGGGAAAAGCCTGACGCTGAAGGGCTATCTCTATACGGAAATCGTGTCCGACGAGGCCATTCTCGAGCGGGCAAAGACATTCATCAATAAGGGCCTGGAGTCGGGGGTACTCGATCCGTTCATTTCCCGGACCTTTGCTTTCGATCAAATTCAGGAGGCGACACGCTTCCTTGAAAGCAATGAGCAGATCGGAAAGATTGTCGTTGTCGTCTAAATAGTGCCTGGCCCTCGCCAATCTTTGCTTGGAGAGGGCCTTCCGGCTTGATTGGGATAAGCCTGAGGCGGCTCTCGGGGATATTGGCCGGATGGGAGGGACCGCAAATTTAGGGTCTTGCGGCGTTCGCTGTGGCATGGAACTCATTGGTTTGAAGTTGTCGTGCGAGGTCGTCGGGCATGCGAAGTCATGATAGACCGTCCTGCCAATTAACAGCTTCAATCCGAAATCCTGCCGAAGGTATATCATGCCGCAATCCCATCCCAGCCGGGCGCTATCCGACGCCCTCAGCCGCCTCGACCAACTGACCAATTGGGAGCGCAAGCCGCGTGGGGAGATGCGTGTCGGCCTCGAGCCGATGCTGGACCTCATGCAGCGCCTGGGTAACCCATATCAGAGTTTTCGCGCCATCCACGTCGCCGGCACCAAGGGCAAGGGGTCCGTTTGCGCGCTCGTCGAGGCCAGCCTGCTGCAAGCAGGGTGGCGCGTGGGTCGCTATGCCTCACCGCATGTCGACCGCGTGAACGAACGGGTCAGCATCCTCGGTCAGGCGGTTGAGGATGACAAGCTCGCGCGGGCCGTGATGCAGGTGCTGGATTGCTACGAGGTGGCAAAGCGAGAAGCAACGGCAGGTGAAGACGCCACCTGGTTCGATGTGATAACGGCTGCCGCTTTCGTCGCCTTCAGGGATGCGGGTTTGAATTGGGCTGTGGTCGAGGTTGGGCTCGGAGGACGGTTGGATTCCACCAACGTCGTCTTCGGCGAGATCGCCGTCGTCACCAATATCGAGCTCGAGCACACGGAAATTCTCGGGAATACGCGCGAAGCGATTGCGGGCGAGAAGGTCGGCATTTTGAAGCCCGGTGCAACGCTCGCCACTACACTTCCTGCCGCAGACGCGGCGGGGCGGGTTCTTCAGCAACGGGCCGATGAACTTGGCTGCCGTGTCTTGCGCACGGATGTCCCGGATGATGCGACGATAGCGGAAAAGAACGCCGCGCTGGTCAGTCTGGTGCTCGATGAACTAGGGCGGCAGGGCGAACGCGCAACCGCGGTTGCTCAGGTAGGCAGGCCGATCGGTGCGTGGCTGCTTGACGAGACCGTCAGGGACAGAGCGCGTTTGCTGGGCCGGATGGAGCGGTTCAACGTCAAGCTTTCGGCCAATTCCCAGGCCACGCAGCGGCGGGTGACTGTCGTGATGGATGGCGCGCATGTGCCGTTCAATATTGAAGCGGTCTTGCGGGATATCGCGCGTTCTTCCGACACCAGCGGCGAATGCGTGGCGATTGTTGCGCTGGCGTCGGACAAGGATGCTCAAGGCTTTCTCACGGTTCTGTCGCGCCATGTAGCCTATGCAGTCTTCACTGAAGCGTCCGGATCCGGACGCGCTCATCCTGCTAGCGAGTTGGAGATGCTGGCAAAATCCATGGGAATGGATTGTGAGTCCGAACCGGACGCGCAAAAGGCATTCGATCGGGCTGCTGCCAGAGTTTTGCAAGGTGAAAGCTGGATGCTTGTTACCGGTTCGCTCTATCTGGTTGGCGCGCTGCGCGGTGCGCTAATGGAGGGCGCGGGTTGACGGCCGAGATCAGAATTCGGCCAGCTGTTGTCGATGATGCGGCTGCTATCGCCCGGCTGCATCGTGCGGTCTGGTGCGATACTTATCGCGATCTTGCGCCGGCCGAGGTCTATCGTTTGCTCGATGAAGATTTCCGCCTGATGCGGTGGAACGAGATGCTCGCCAATCCGCGTCAGCATCAATGCGTGCTGTTGGCGGAGCAGGACAACCGGCTCGTCGGCATTGGCGCCATTGGTGCGCCATCGGAAGCAGCCTTTGATGGGCGAGGGGAAATACGCTCGCTTTACATCGATCCCACGGTCAAGCGACAGGGACTTGGGCGCCGCCTGATGCGTGAGTTGGCATTGCAGCTTGCAGCCATGGGCTATGCCGGCGCTGGGCTTGGCGTTGTCGTCGGCAATCATCCGGCGATCGCATTCTACCGCTCGCTCGGAGGCCGTATGATCGGGCGATACACTGATCCTGGGCCGATCTGGCGTTCGGACAACCTGATTTTCGTCTGGGACGATCTGTCAGCTCTACGCTGATTTTTCGAGCCGTCTTCCTACGAATGTCACCCAGCGGCGACTTTCTTGCGCGGGGTGATCGTCATGGCCATGACCCCAGCGACGACGCAGACAAGACCGATCGCCGCCGTCGAGGATAGAGGCTCGCCGAGGAAGATCACGCCGATGCCGACGCCAATGGGAACGCGCAGATAGGCCTGCGCCGTGGTGCTGACGGAACCCAATGTCTGGATAAGCCGGAAATAGATGCTGAAGGCGAGGGCGGTGGAGACGATCGACAGGCCGAGAAGGCAGAGGATCGAGGCGGAGGATGGAGCGAGTTGCCAGGGGTGATCAACGACCAGGCTGGCGGGAATAAGGAGAGCTGCGCCGCATAACAGCGAGCCGGCTGCCGGCATCATCGGGTCCAGCCCCTTGAAGTTGCGCCCAAACAGCGCGGCGCTCGCATAGCAGATGGATGCCACGATGACGGCGAGCTGTGCGGGCAATTGCTGACCAACGCCATTCAGAGCATCGACACCGATGATCAGGCAGATCCCCGCCATGCCAGCGAGCACGCCGAAGAGCTTGCGCCCGGTCAGCCGCTCGCTGCGAAATAGTCCTGCCGCAAGTAGGAAGGCAAAAATTGGCGTGGTCGAATTCAGGATCGTGGCCAGGCCGGCGTCGAGGGTTTGCTCAGCCCAGGCGATGAGGGTGAAGGGGATCGCGCTGTTGAGGCAGGATTGGATGAGAAAGCGCCGCCATGTCGCAGCATCTCTTGGTAGGCTCAAGCCGCGCCAGCGAATGATGACAAGCAGAACGAGACCGGCGA
Organism: Rhizobium sp. A22-96; assembly: GCF_053521805.1. Lineage (NCBI taxonomy): Bacteria > Pseudomonadati > Pseudomonadota > Alphaproteobacteria > Hyphomicrobiales > Rhizobiaceae > Rhizobium > Rhizobium sp. A22-96. The sequence goes on along the minus strand of NZ_JBNWDQ010000002.1, from coordinate 160,870 downwards.
TCAAGGTGCGGGCGGCGATCAGCGTGATCGGCGGAATGGTCTCGACGCCAACACGGATAAAGCTGTAGGAGGCCCCCCAGCAGGTCGCCAGGAGGATGAGAAGCAGCAGCTCTGTCGTTACGGTAGTTTTTGCGGGCGCCATGGGTGTTTCACTTTTCAAGCGGTTCGGTTCTGCCGCTATCTAAGATGACTACACCGCCAAATGCTTCGATCGCAACCGAACTATCGATATCTGTCTTTGGCTTGGCTCAGTCCCGCAGCCGTAGCTCATCGGTCTGCATCTGCATCGACCCCAAAGTCTCGAGGAAGCTCATGCCGAGCAGGCTCTGGTCGAGCTTGCCCGCTTCGGCGACGCTCGCCTTGACGTCTCGACGTTTGATCGGGCCGATTGCCACCGAGCCGAGTTCGACGGGAGCGGCGCTGGCACGACCGTTCGCGGTCAGCACCGTCATGGAATAGGTTAGGTTTTCGGGGATGATGCCGACGCGTTCGGCGTCTTCCTGTGAAAGTGCGATCGTGCTGGCACCGGTGTCGATGAGCATATCTATCGGCTGCCCGTTGATGATCACCCGCGCCTCGAAATGCCCGTTCGAGCGCTTGTGGAGGATCACTTCCTGGCCGCCCTCGCTTGTGGTGACGACGACGGCATGGCCGGGCACCAGGCCGGCGAACAGGCGATTGCCGACCTGCTCGGCATCGCCGCGATAGATATAGGCTGTTGCCAGCGCCATGATGATGACGAACCAGATGAGAAGGTTGCGTATCGACTGGCTGACGGTGTGTCGGCTTGCCCAGACAGCGGCGCTCATCATCAAGGCGATCGGCAAGAGGTAGATGACCCGGGCAAAGTCATCATTGTGCATGCCGAAGGTCGTGCCGGTGTTGTTGTTGAAGATGAGCAGTGCGAGGCCGATGCCGAGAATGGCGAGAACGATGTTCAGGCGGTTCATACGGCGTTGCGCTCCTTTGCCAGTCGCTGTCGACGGGTTTCCCTGCGCGGCTTGCGCTCGACCTTCGTCAGGCGTTCAGGGAGGATCTCCATGAGCTGGCGGCGTTCATCATCGCTATAGTTCATCCACGCGCCGATTTCGGTCGCGGTGCGACCGCAACCGAAGCAATAGCCGGTAATGTCGTCGATCGAGCAGATAAGGATGCATGGTGTTAGCATAGGATCATATATCGAGGCTTCAAATGCACATGGCAAGGGTACAGAGCGACGCGATCTCGCAAATCTGCTGCGTCGCGCCAATGGTGTCGCCAGTATGGCCGGATAGCCTTCGGCGCACATGTCGGGTTACGAAAAATGTGGCGATGGCCACGACGAGAAGGCAAGAGACAAGCGCCGAGATACCCAGGCTCGGCCAGATGAACAAGGTTGCCAAGGCAAGAGCCGTGATCAGCGCCAGTTGCATGGCGTTGCCATCCGGCTGGCCGGCGGAAGCCGCAACCCCATCCGGTTTGGCGGGGGGGAGCACATGCCAGTGCCAGACCATCGCACCGCGGCTAAGCGCGGCCGTCGCGAGAAGCGCCAGCGCAGCGTCAAACGGCATGAGGTGGCGGGCGATCGCAGCGAGTGCCGCGGCACGCAATCCGAACGACAGGATCAAAGCGGCCGCGCCATAGGTGCCGATGCGGCTGTCTTTCATGATGGCGAGAGCACGCTCGCGATCCTTGCCGCCACCCAACCCATCGGCGGTGTCGCTGAGACCGTCTTCGTGCAGGGCGCCCGTTGCAACCGTTAGGACGGTGAGAGCCAAGAGCGCAGCCATCAGCGGATCGGCATGCAGGGCAAGCAGTAAACCGAAGACAATGGAGCCAGGCAGGGCGATCAGCAGGCCGGCAAAGGGGAAGGCACGGGAAACCGGCGCCAGCTTGCCATCATAGCCTGCAAAGAAGGATGTCGGCACGGGAATACGACTTAAAAAGGCGACAGCGCGCGCGGTGTCGCGCATGTATTCCCGCATTTCTTTCTCTCCCCGCTATCCGCGCGACGGCATCGGGCGCTTTTGGAGTTGTTCGCGCCGATTCCGAAGACTAATAGAGTCGCACGCAAAGAACCTGATTTGAGACCAAAAAACAAGGAACGGCATTCATGAGCGTAACCGGCTTGCCATTCGATGATTTCCGCACGCTGCTGCGCGACCTTCCGGGCCCGGATGCCCGAGCACTGGTAGCGGCACGAGAGCGCGACGCGCAGCTCACCAAACCACCGGGCGCGCTTGGCCGTCTTGAGGAGATCGCTTTCTGGCTGGCCGCATGGACCGGCCGAGCACCGGCCGTCACCCGGCCGCTGGTTGCGATTTTCGCCGGCAATCATGGTGTCACGAAGCAGGGCATCACCCCGTTCCCGCCTTCCGTCACGCAGCAGATGGTGGAGAATTTCGCCGCTGGCGGTGCAGCCATCAACCAGATCTGCGTCGCCTATGATCTCGGCCTCAAGGTCTTCGATCTGGCGCTCGATTTCCCCACCGCCGACATTACCGAGGAGCCGGCGCTCAGCGAGCGCGACTGTGCCGCGACCATGGCTTTCGGCATGGAGGCGATTGCGGGCGGCACGGACCTGCTCTGCATCGGTGAAATGGGTATCGGCAACACCACGATTGCGGCCGCCATCCACTACGCGCTTTACGGCGGCAAGGCAGAGGATTGGGTCGGCCCCGGCACCGGTTCCGAAGGCGAGATGCTGAGACGCAAGATCGCTGCCGTCGAGAAGGCGGTGGCATTGCATCGTGATCACCTGTCCGATCCGCTGGAAATACTGCGCCGTCTCGGCGGTCGCGAGATTGCTGCCATGGCTGGCGCTATTCTTGCGGCGCGCATGGAGCGCATTCCCGTGATCATCGACGGTTACGTCGCGACGGCTGCAGCCTCCATCCTCAAGGCGGCCAATCCGTCGGCGCTGGATCATTGCCTGATCGGCCATGTCTCGGCGGAGCCCGGGCACCTGAGATCGATCGAGAAGCTTGGTAAGACGCCGCTTCTGGCGCTCGGCATGCGGCTCGGCGAAGGCACCGGAGCTGCGCTTGCGGCCGGGATCGTCAAGGCGGCGGCTGCCTGCCATTCGGGCATGGCGACCTTCGAAAGCGCTGGTGTCACCAACAAGCATTGATGGACCAATGCAACGGGATGCTGGACAGCATCCCGTTGCCGATTTTTCTGTGGAACTGTTGGTTCGCGTCATAAATCTGCAATGAATTCCTGAAGCGGTCGAAACTGTCAGCTTGCGTCATGGGGAGCAAGGCGGTATTCGCAAAGCGTCTAAATTGCAGTTGGGGCGTTACGGGCGGAACGAGAATGACCGAATTTTCGAAATCAGCAGTCACCAAGGAAACGGGGATCCGGCATTTCTTTGCCGCTGCCGGTTATTCGTGGGGTGGTTTTCAACGACTGCTTCAGGAGGCTGCATTCCGCCAGGAACTGCTCTTCGCGGCGGTTTCGCTGATCCTGCTGATTGTCGTCGGCGCGAGCTTCGGTGAAATCGTCATAGGCATGGTGATTTTCCTCGGCGTCTTTGCTGTGGAGGCAATGAACACGGCCGTTGAAGAGGTCATCGACCGGATTTCGCCGGAGATTTCCAATGTCGGCAAATATGCCAAGGATCTCGGCTCATTTGCAGTGTTTTGCATGCTGGTCGCGGCTGGCCTCTATATGCTCTACATCATCGGCAGCCATCTGTTTTTCCGGTAACTGTCGGAAGCTGAGCCTCAGGCGAAGCTCTTCTTGCGCCGTCCGATGAGCGGGGCATCTTCGACAGCCGGCAGGCTTTGCAGCACACGCTTGGCCGGCAGTATGGCGATGACCTCTGTACCCTCGCGCAATTTGGATTTCAGCACGAACTGACCATCATGCTTGGCAAGGATGGCTTGAACGATCGGCAGGCCGAGGCCAGTGCCTTGCTCTGCGCTCTTGATGGCGATCGAGCCCTGGCCGAAGGCCGAGAGCACCACCGGAATCTCCTCCTCGGGAATACCGGGTCCATTGTCCTTGATCGCCACATACTCGCCGCCTCCGGCCGTCCAGCCGACCTTGACGGTGATTTCGCCATTCTGCGGCGTGAATTTCACGGCGTTCGACAGGAGATTCAGGATCACCTGACGCAGCGATTTTTCATCGGCCCAGACGGAGGGAAGCTGCGGTTCGATTTGCGATGAAATGGAAATGTTCTTGCCGCGCGCGCGCAACTGCACCATGCCGATGCAGTCTTCGGCAATGTCGAGCAGCGAGATGGCTTCCTCGTTCAATTCGTATTTGCCGGCCTCGATGCGCGACAGATCGAGGATTTCGTTGATCAGGTTGAGCAGGTGCTGTCCGGAGCGATGGATATCGGTGGTGTATTCCCGGTAGGTGGCGTTGTTCAACGGCCCCATGACCTCGGCGGACATGACTTCCGAGAAACCGAGAATGGCGTTCAGCGGCGTTCTGAGCTCATGCGACATCGAGGCGAGGAAGCGCGATTTGGCGAGGTTCGCCTCTTCAGCGCGCCTGCGCGCCTCGTCGGACATGGATTTCGCGACTTCCAATTCCGCGATCAGATCATCCTTTTCCGATTGGAAGGAGAGGATCTTCAGATTGGACTGGAACATGCGATTGGTGATGAAGGTAAAGAAGATCACCGCGACAGAGACGACCGCTGTCAAGGCGATATCCGAGGGCCTGCGGGTCAATATCGCCGTGACGACCAGCGCCACCGTTGCCGGCGCAAAGCAGAAGGGCACGGCACGCGGCAGCATGAAGCTGGACATTGCCGTGATACAGATCGCCACCAGCAGGACGGCGCCCTTGTAGAGGCTGAAACTGTCGCCGCCGCAGGTCGAGCAGCTCTGCATCGCGAAGACTGCCCAGCAGAGCCCGGTCAGCAATTGCCCCAGCAACAGGATCTGCCGCCATCTCCTGGCGCTTTCGACACTCATCTCCTGCTTTTTCGCCCGCCTGCCGAGGATCATATTGATGGCATGCGCAGTCAGGATCGGAATAGCCCAGAAGAAAATCAGCGCGTCGCGGGTCAGATAGACCCCGATCGATGCCACGACGATTGCGAAGATCGGCACGACGGCAGCACCCTGCAGCATCGTATCAATGTGCATGAGCATGAGCTCGCGGTCGAAATTGCTGCTGTGGCCAATTTGCAAGCGTTCGCGGGTCTGCCGCACGGCCTTCGACACAGCCCGGTTTCGGTGACTGCGCGATCGGTCGACGATGTTTTTATCTGTCGATGTGCTGACGCCGATTTTCATGGTTTCGTTGAAAATTAGTCTTCCTGAGGTTACAGACTAGCGGCCAAACATTAAGAAGATACTGCGGCGAAATGGTTTGTTTGCCATCTTCGCCAAGGATTTGTTGTGAAAGGAGGCAAGAAAGTGATGCGGTCAAGCCGCCTGTTTCGCGACGGCGCGGTCACATTTGCCCTGCTCGCCATTCTTGCTTTTCTCGCGTTGAAGTTGAACAATCGGCCAGAACTTGTTCAAACGGGACGATTTTACGCGATCGACGGCGATACGCTTTCTGCCAATGGCGAGCGTTTGAGGCTGAAGGGCATCGATGCGCCGGAATATCGGCAGCGGTGCCGGCGTGATGGCACGGACTGGGCATGCGGAGAAGAGGCGCGCAAGGCGCTTGTCACAATCATTAAGATCGGTGCGCTGGAATGCCGCGGAAGAGACAGGGATCGCTATGGTCGCCTGCTGGTGACTTGTGGGGTTGGCGACCTCGATATCAACGCCGCAATGGTGCGCAATGGCATGGCATTATCCTATGGAGGTTATGCCGCTGAGGAACGAATGGCGCGGCAGGCGAAAGCTGGAGTTTGGGCCGGCGATTTCGAACGGCCGAGCGATTACCGGCGGGAAGAGCGTCTGGAGCATTCGTCGGGAGGCGATCCGATGACGGGCCTGATTGAATATCTGCGAGGGATTGTCGGATGGAGCGCGCAATGATTGGAGCGGGCGAGTTGCAGGCTCTGCATTCGGCCATCGCCGCCTGCCGTCTCTGTCGTGACGCCCCGGCGAAGGGCGAGGCGGATCGGCTGCCGCATGAGCCGCGGCCGGTCGCCACGCTTTCCTCGACAGCACGCATCCTGATTGCGGGGCAGGCGCCTGGCCTGCGCGTTCATGAAAGCGGCCTGCCGTTCAACGATGCTTCCGGTGACCGTCTGCGGCAGTGGCTGAATGTCGATCGCGATAGTTTCTACAACCCCGACCATTTTGCCATGCTGCCGATGGGCTTTTGTTTTCCCGGTTACGATGCCGCTGGCAGCGATCTGCCGCCACGTAGGGAATGCGCGCCTCTGTGGCGTCAGAAGGCGATGGATGCGATGCCGCAGGTAGAGCTGATCCTGACAATCGGGCAATATGCCCAGGCATGGCATCTCGGCAAGGAACGCATGGCGTCGATGACTGAGACGGTCGCCGAATGGCGGCGTTATCTCCTGACCAATCACTCGCCGGCCATCTTGCCGTTGCCGCATCCGAGCTGGCGCAACAGCGGCTGGCTGAAACGTCATCCCTGGTTCGAGGCGGAGTTGCTTCCGGTATTGCAAGAACGTGTGAGAATCCTAGTTTCTTGAAAAATGGTTCTTTTCTCGTCCTGAAAATAGGCTATAGAGAGAATATAATTCGAAGGGATGCTGAAAATGGACCGTCTTGACCGCAAAATCCTGCGCCTCCTCCAGGAGGATTCCACTCTGGCCGTGGCCGATCTTGCCAAGAAGGTTGGATTGTCGACGACACCGTGCTGGCGCCGTATCCAGAAGATGGAAGAAGACGGCGTCATTCGCCGCCGCGTCGCGCTGCTCGATCCGGAAAAGGTCAACACGAAGGTTACCGTTTTCGTGTCCATCCGCACCAATAGCCACTCCATCGAATGGCTGAAGCGTTTTTCCGAAGTGATTGCCGATTTCCCGGAAGTGGTGGAATTCTACCGCATGAGCGGCGATGTCGACTATCTGTTGCGCGTCGTCGTTCCGGATATCGCTGCTTATGACGCCTTCTACAAGCGTATGATCGCCAAGATCGAAATCCGTGACGTCTCCTCGGCTTTTGCGATGGAGCAGATCAAGTATTCGACGGAACTGCCGCTGGATTACATGCTGATCGAGAATGCAAAGTCGAACGAAGACTAAGCGCAATTCTGGCAGAGGCGCTCAGCCGAAACTATTCCGGCTGAGCGCCTTTTATTATTTCTTGTCCAGCCGTGCGAGCAGGGACGACGTGTCCCAACGGTTGCCGCCCATAGCCTGAACATCACCGTAGAATTGGTCGACGAGCGCCGTTAGCGGCAGCTTGGCCTGGTTCTGACGCGCTTCGGCAAGCACGATGCCGAGATCCTTGCGCATCCAGTCGACGGCAAAGCCGAAATCATATTTGCCGGCATTCATGGTCTTGTGGCGGTTTTCCATCTGCCATGAGCCGGCAGCGCCCTTGGAAATGACCTCCACCACCTTTTCGATATCGAGTCCGGCCTGTTTGCCGAAGTGGATACCTTCGGCAAGGCCCTGAACGATGCCGGCGATGCAGATCTGGTTGATCATCTTGGTCAACTGACCGGCGCCGACAGAACCCATCAGGCCGACCATGCGGGCGTAGGCGTCGATGACGGGACGTGCCTTTTCGAATACGGCTTCGTCACCGCCGCACATGACGGTCAATACGCCGTTTTCAGCGCCGGCCTGGCCGCCGGAGACGGGGGCGTCGATAAAGTCCGCGCCTTTTTCCTTAGCGGCAGCGTAGAGCTCGCGCGCCACTTCGGCGCTGGCGGTCGTATTGTCGATCAGTATGGCGCCCGCCTTCATGGTCGAAAGAACGCCATTCTCGCCCGTGGTCACCGAGCGCAGGTCGTCATCATTGCCGACGCAGGTGAAAACGAAGTCCGCGTCTTTTGCCGCTGCCGCCGGAGTGGGGGCGAACTTGCCGTCGAACTGCTTGGCCCATGCCTCCGCCTTGGCAACGGTGCGGTTATAGACGGTGACGTCGTGCCCACCCTTGACCTTGAGATGCCCTGCCATGGGATAGCCCATGACGCCCATGCCGATGAACGCGACCTTTGCCATTTTTCTTGCTCCATGATCGATTTTGACTCGAAGGCTTAGCGGAAAGGCCAGAGGGACGGAAGGCCGATTTATCGACCAACTTGTCACCATGTCACTTGGCTTGGAATTTCATTTCTGGAATTAGGCATTTGTCGAAATCAAATTTCGACGTTCGCAGAAAACTTCATAATATCCTTTGTCGATATAATCTGTGGATTTGCGATCCTTAGCTACCGACAATGAGCCGGCGTTCACGGGAAGCGCCAGGACGACAGGGAAAAGGATCTTCGATGATTTCGCGCAGACAGACACTCGGCCTCCTCGGCGCCACGGCAGCTGCCTTCGCGTTGCCTTGCATCCGGCCGGCCGGCGCCGCTGCTGCGACCACTCTTCGCATCGGCTGGCAGAAGAACGGCGTGCTGGCGCTTGCCAAGCGCAAGGGAGCGCTGGAGAAGCGGCTTTCCGATCGCGGGATTTCTGTCGAGTGGTCGGAGTTCACCTCTGGACCGCCGCTCCTTGAAGCGCTCGGGGCAGGTGCACTCGATTTCGGTGCCACCGGCGACGTACCGCCACTCTTTGCGCAGGCAGCCAATGGCAATCTGCTCTATGTCGGCCTTTACACGGGCAGCCCGGAAAGCTCCGCCATTCTCGTTCGCAAGGATTCGCCCATCCAGACGCTTGCCGATCTCAAGGGAAAGAAAGTCGCCTTCAAGCGTGGCTCCAGCGCCCATAACGTCACCGTCAAGGCCTTGCGCAAGGGCGGACTGACGGTCAACGACGTCCAGGCGCTCGATCTCGCTCCGCCGGATGCTTCGGCCGCTTTCAAGACCGGTGCCATCGATGCCTGGTCGATCTGGGATCCTTACCTGGCCATTGCCGAAGCTGATCCGGATACGCGTATCCTTGCGACGGCGCGGGGGATCGTCGACTCCTTCAGCTATTTCCTGGCAAACGGCGATTTCACCAAGGATAATCCGCAAGTCATCACCGATGTCATCGACGAGCTCGCCAAGGTCGGTGCAGCGGCGCAGTCCAATCTCGACGACACCGTTGCGGCCCTTGCCGAGATCACCGGTGTACCGGCCGACGTGACGCGGGTGACATTGACCCGCCCCGGCTCGAACCTCGGCGGCGTTTCCACAATCACGGATGCCGCGATCGCTTATCAGCAGGGACTAGCCGATGAATTCTACAATCTCGGCATCGTTCCGAAGAAGCTGACCGTTACCGATATCGTCTGGCGACCGAAGGCGAGCTGAGCACAGTTGGCCTGTCGAGAACTCCCCATGCCTCCAACGTCTGAAAAGATCTTGGATGGGGTCGCATGCGGAAAAATATTCCGCCAGACCTCAGGCAATAGAAAATCTGCATTGTCGATATAATCCATAGTCTATGCCACTATCCCGTTCGAGGCATCGGGAAGTGGCTCCCGACCACGCGCATCCAGAAGGCAGGAACACCTCATGACCGCGACCGCAAAACCCATCGATTTCCTGTGGTTCATTCCGACCTCCGGCGACGGTACCTATCTCGGTTCGACCGATCTCAATCGTGGGCCGGATATCGGTTATCTCCAGCAGATCGCGCAGGCGGTCGATAGGCTCGGCTATACCGGCGTACTCTTGCCGACGGGCGTCTCCTGCGAAGAATCCTTCGTCACTGCCGCCGCGCTTTCGGCCCATACGCAGAAGCTGAAGTTCCTGGTCGCCATCCGTCCCGGCACGGCATCACCAGCCTACTATGCCCGTCTTGCCTCAACGCTCGATCGCGTATCGAACGGCCGCGTGCTGCTCAACATCGTCGTTGGTGGCAGCCCGGCGGAATTGGCGGGCGACGGCATTCATCTGGAGCATGACGAACGTTATGCCCACGCCGATGAATTCTTCCATGTCTGGGAAGAGTTGCTGGAGAAGGGGTCCTCGACATTCGAAGGCAAGTATATCAAGGCCACCAAAGCAAGGCTCGGCCTGCCGCCGGTGCAGGCACCACGTCCGCCGCTTTATTTCGGCGGCTCCTCGGATGCCGGCATCGAATTCTCGGTCGGCCGCGTCGACAAGTACCTGACCTGGGGCGAGCCTCCGGCACAGGTGGCTGAAAAGGTCGAGAAGGTCCGGGCGGCAGCCGCCAAGCGCGGCCGCGAAGTCAGCTTCGGCATCCGCCTGCATTTCATCGTCCGTGAGACGGATGAGGAAGCATGGGCCGCCGCCGATCACCTGATTTCCAAGCTTGATGACGAGACAATCCGCGAAGCGCAGGAGCAGTTCGTCAATCAGTCCGACTCGGTTGGGCAGAAGCGCATGGCCGCGCTCCACGGTGGCCGTCGCGACAAGCTCGAAGTATCGCCGAACCTCTGGGCCGGCGTCGGCCTGGTGCGCGCCGGTGCCGGTACAGCGCTTGTGGGGTCGCCAAAGACGGTGGCGGCAAGACTGCGCGAATATCAGGACATCGGCATCGAAACGGTGATCGGTTCGGGCTATCCGCATCTGGAAGAGGCCTACCGTGTCGCGGAACTTCTGTTCCCCGAACTTGGACTGGACCGCAAAGAGCAGCGCGCCGGCTTCCGCAATGAGTTCGGCGCCAAGCAGATTTTTGCCGGCGGCAGCCATGGCGGCAATCTGAAAGTCGTTTCCGGCTCGTGAGCCATCCTACCAAGGAGATCCCCATGTCGGCATTCGATACATCCTTCATCCGCATCGGCGCCGAAAGCCGGGCTCGCCCGGCCAAGGCTGCAAGGCAGGGGATCTCCTTCGAACGGTTTCTGCCCTTCCTGCTGCCCATCGTCGTCATAGCGGCGTGGCAGCTCGGCTCGTCGGTCGGATGGATCTCCACGCGCATCATGCCGTCACCCGCGGCCGTCGTGGTCGCCTTCTGGCAGACCACGATATCAGGCCAGCTGCCGAACAATATCCTCGTCAGCGCCGGCCGCGCTTTTGCCGGCTTGTTGGTGGGCGGCTCGATCGGCTTTCTGCTCGGCATCGCCAACGGCGTCTCACGGCTCTCGGAACAGCTGACCGACACGACGCTGCAGATGTTGCGCACCATTCCGCATCTGGCCATGGTGCCGCTCGTCATCCTCTGGTTCGGGATCGGCGAGGAATCAAAGCTGTTCCTGACGGCACTCGGCGTGCTTTTCCCGATCTATCTCAACACCTATCACGGCGTTCGCAATGTCGATCGCGGGCTGATCGAGATGGGCAGGGTCTATGGCATGAGCAACTGGACGCTGTTCCGGAAGGTGATCTTTCCAGGCGCGCTTCCATCCATACTCGTCGGGCTGCGCTTTGCGCTCGGCATCATGTGGCTGACGCTCATCGTTGCTGAATCGATCGCAGCATCGTCCGGTATCGGCTACATGGCCAACAATGCCCGCGAGTTCGGCATGACAGATGTCGTGGTGCTGACGCTGGTGATCTACGCCATTCTCGGCAAGCTCGCCGATGTCGTTGCGCGGGCCATTGAGCGCCGGGCGCTCCGCTGGAACCCGGCCTATCAGAATTGAGGAGCATGCCATGAGCGTGATCGCACCGGATCGCCTTCGCCATCAAGCCGCAAGCACAGCTCTGTCATCCACGGGTGCGGCTGCAATCCATATCAGAGGCCTGGAAAAGAGCTTCGGCAACAATCGGGTCCTGCGCGGCATCGATCTCGATATCCCGGCCGGACAGTTCGTCGCCGTGATCGGCAAGAGCGGCTGCGGCAAGAGCACGCTGCTGCGCATCTTGATGGGCCTAGACGAGCCGAATGCGGGACACCTGCGCTTCGAGGCTGCGGATGGTAGCGAAACGGAACCGAATACCCGCATCGTCTTTCAGGAGCCGCGCCTGTTGCCCTGGCTTTCGGTCGCCGATAATGTAGCCGTCGGGCTGGGCGAGGGCGAGCCCCGGGATGTCTCCCGAAGCGCAACGGCTTCGGTTCTCTCCGAAGTGCAGCTTGCCGAGAAATATGGCGAATGGCCGTCCAGTCTTTCCGGCGGCCAAAAGCAGCGTGTGGCGCTTGCCCGTGCGCTTGTCAGCAAGCCCGGCGTGCTTGCTCTCGACGAGCCGCTTGGTGCGCTGGATGCATTGACCCGTATCAGCATGCAGGAATTGCTGAACCGCGTCTGGCGCGAGCTTCGCTTTACCGCAGTGCTCGTCACGCATGATGTCAGCGAAGCCGTCCATCTGGCGGATCGGGTCGTCGTACTGGACGAAGGGCGGATCGTGCTCGATCTCGCCGTTCCTTATCCGCATCCGCGTCGTCACGGCAATCCGGCGCTGGCGGAACTCGAAGGGAAGCTGCTGGCCGCAATTCTTGGCGAGGCGCGCGGCTAGGTCGCTCGCCAAATGGTCTAGTTCGGCCTGCTTTCGTCTCCCTCGACATAGAGCCGGAGATTATCGAAGCCGATCTCCGTGCCCATCAGTCGCGAGCCGTTGTCGCCATAGCCGTCGAGAAACACGACCTGCTCGACGAAGGTCATCTTCGTGCCGCTGGGCTCCTGAGCAAAGCTGACGGTTGCCAGCGACACGGAAATTCTGACGTCGTCCAGCATCATGTCGAAGGCATAGATGAAGCGATCGTTCGGGACGACGTCGATATAGCGCGCCTGATAGGCATGCACGACACCGTCCGTCGAGGCGACGCGGTTGCTTTCGCTGCCGCCGGTGCGGAAATCCAACTGGAAATCCAAAGGCGTCCAATCGCCATGGCAGGCAAACCATTGCCGCTTCTGCTCAGGAATCGCCCAGGCGCTGAAAACGCGCGGCAGAGGCGCCTTGAAATGGCGCTCTATGGTGATGGTCGTATGTTCGGTCGATCGTTCGCTCATTCGCCTGCGGTCTCCGTCGGTGTCTCTGCGAGGAAGAGGTCGAGCCGGTCGAATGCTCTGTTCCACGAGGCCTTGCGTTCGGCGATCCAGCGTTCGACCGACGCCAGTGCCTCCTTGCGAAGGTGGTAGGTCCGCACCCTGCCGGCTTTTTCCGAGAGAACCAGCCCACTGGTCTCAAGCACCTGCAGGTGTTTCATCACGGTCGGCAGCGCCATATCCAGGGGCTGCGCCAGTTCGGTAACCGAGGCGGGGCCGCGTCCGAGCCGGTCGATCATGCCGCGCCGGCTCTGATCTGACAAAGCTTGAAACATCCGGTCGAGCGACTGGGCTTCTTCAAGCATGAGGCTGCTCCGGACGGAATTGGGCTGGCAGGTTCTCTTGATAGGGATAGAAATGGAAATAGGGCATGGCTTCCTTGAGAACGCGGGCAAAGGACGGCCGGTCGAGGAGGCGTTGGTAGTATGCCTTCAGCCGTGGTTGGCTTCCATCGAAGGGAACGAGCGTTTCGGCGTAGAACAAAGCGGGTGCCGCGGCGCAATCGGCCATCGTCAGGTTTTCGCCGGTGATCCAGGTCTTCTCGCCGAGCTGCTTTTCGATCATTCCATAGGCGGTGCGCAACAGCGCCTGTGCTTCAGCGACGCTTTGCGGGTCGTGAGCATCCTCAGGCCGGCGTCTGTCCGCGACGATCTTCTGCATCGGTTCCTGCACATAGAGATCGAAGAAACGATCCCATAGCCGGACGTCCAGGGCATCTGTGGGATCTGCTGGTAAAAGCGCTGTGGCTCCAGGGTAATGCCGATCGAGATATTCGATGATGATGCTGGTTTCGGGAACTGTGCTGTCGAGCGTTTCGTCGCGCAGCACCGGAAACTTGGCGAGAGGCCAGAGACGCGCCAAGGAGGCCCGCGATTCCTCGTTGCCGAGATCGATAACCCGATTTTCGAACGGCGTGCCATTCTCATAAAGCGCCATCAGCACCTTGTGGCAGAAGGAGGCAAGGGGATGGTTGTAGAGAATAAGGGACATGCGACGACCTCTCTTATAAAGGTTTCAACTGTTACTTATCTAAACGGCTAAGTAACAGTTCGCGCGCAGCGAGGCAAGGAAATAGTTATCCATTAGGATAACTATTTCTGCCGTTCTTATCGGTCGTATCAGTCGGCAAGCAGGCGCGCGATGACCAGATGGCCCGGCGTCGGCTGGCCTTCCTGCATTCGGACATTGATATCGGTGATCTCGACCAGCTCGAAGCCGGTCGCAGTCAGCCGCTCGCGCACATAGGCGTCCGCATGGGCAAAGCGCTGGTGCGGACCGACCATATAGGGACGGTCGGCCAAGGTCGCCTCCGGCAGGGTCTCTGAAGAGAAGATGAAAAGGCCACCGGGCGTCATGTTCTCCGCGGCGCCGAAGAACAACGGTTCCAGCGCGCCAAGATAGGGCAGGACATCGGTGGCGGTAATCAGGTCGAAGGATTCTTCGTCATTGTCCTCGAGGAAGTCTTCGACCTCGGCCACGAAGAGAGTTTCGTAAACATCCTTCTCGTGGGCGATTTCGACCATGTTTTCGGAAATGTCGATACCGGTGATTTCCTCGACGATGTCGCGCAAGGTGCTGCCAGTCAGCCCCGTGCCGCAGCCGAGGTCGAGCATGCGCTTGAAGGGGCCGAGGCCGAGCGCCTGCAGTCGCTGGCGCACGAGGACCGGCACATGATAGCCGAGTTGCTCGACCAGAACGTCTTCGAAAACTTCGGCATGCTGGTCGAACAAGGTCTCGACGTAGGCATCCGGCGCCTTTGCCGGCGTTTCGCCACGTCCCATCGAAGCGATACGGACGGCAGCGCCGCCGTGATCTTCCGGATCGAGAGCGAGAACCTCTTCATAGGCCTTGACGGCGGCATCGATATCGCCGGATTTTTCCAGTGCCAAGGCACGGTTGTAAGCTTCCGCCAGCGCGTCTTCGTCGATCTTCTTCTTTGCCATGATCAGCAGCCCTTCTTTTGTCCCGCTGGCATTAAGGCGCTTGACCGGCTTTTGCAATGCTTGCGTCGAGATCAGGGCTTCTGAGGGCGGATATAGCCGTTATCCGCCCGATTGGTGGTTCGTTCAGGAGGCAGCGTCCCCGAGACAAAACTAATGCAGGATGAACTCGCCCTTCAATGCTCGCCATTCGGTCGCCGATATAAGCTTGCGATGGACATAGCGCACCGAATGCAGCGGGCCGTCGAGCGTTTCCTCCCAGAATTTCAGGAAGCCGCGCATTTCGGGGAAATTCGGGGCGAGATCATAATCCTGCCAGATGTAGGTCTGCAGAAACTGAGGGTGATCGGGCAGCCGGTACAGGATCTGCGCCGTCGTCAACCCATAGCCTTGCAACTGCTTTTGCATGTCGTCGTGCATGAGCTTTCTCTTTCCGTTCCCATTCTTGGTCGTGACTCACCGTCACACACATATGGAAACAGCTCATGGTAAACCCAAGCTTTACAAAAGTGTCGCAAAAGAAATTTTCTTCACAAAAATCAATGTGTTAGCAGCGTCAACAGATGAGTGCTGCCAGCAAGGGAGGCATGCGCCCGTCCTTGCCGTCAGCGCTTGAGGTGGCGTGTCAGCTGACCTTCCATCCGCGCCCAGCCGTTTCGCATGAGTTCGACGATGATAAGGTAGAAGATCGCTGCCCACAAATAGATCTGATAGTCATAGGTTCGCGAAAATGCGTAGCGCGTCTCGCCCATGAGATCATAGACCGTGATAATCGACACAGTCGCCGAACTCTTGATCAGCAGGATGATCTCGTTGCCGTAAGGGCGCAGGGCTACGATGAGCGCCTGAGGGATGATGATCTTGCGGAAGGTGATCCATGTATGGATGCCGAGAGAGCTGGCGGCCTCGCTTTGACCTCTCGGCACGCTTTGGATGGCACCACGGACGATTTCCGTCTGATAGGCGGCCGTATTCAAGGTCATGGCGAAGACGCCGCAATAGAATGGATCCTTGAAGAACCACCACATGCCGATATCCTCGAAGAACCAACGGAAGCTCGGGAAACCGTAGTAGACCATGAATATCTGCGCCAGCAGCGGCGTGCCGCGGAACAGATAGACATAGCAGTAGGTCAGCGTGCTCAGGATCTTGTTGCTCGACATGCGGGTGTAGGCGAGCGGCAGCGACAGGATCGCACCAAGAATAAAGGACACAGCGACCAGTTTGACGGTGATCCAGAGACCATGAACGAGTCTCGGCCCGTAGGTCTGAAGCTTATCGACATCCCAACCGGTCACGATCATCGCCAATAGCGCGATGCCGAGAACGGACCAGAGGGTCAGAAAGAAATAGCCGGCGATGCGGGACTTGGAGATTTTCCTGGCTGTCTTGGGCGGCGCCGGTTGCGCCGCAATCAGGACTTCGGCATGGCTCATCGACGAACCTCCGCGCGTTTGGCCCATCGATCGAGATAGAAGAGGCCGATCGAGGAGATGACGGCCAATGTCAGATAGAAGAGGCAAGCGATTGAGTAAAAGGTGAAGGGCAACTTTGTGGAACGCACGGCGATACCCGTCTGTCTGATGATATCGGCGAGGCCGATGATCGAGACGTAGGATGTATCCTTCAAGAGGTTCATCCAGAGATTTCCGAGGTTCGGCAGGGAGATGCGAACAAGCTGGGGCAGGATGATCAGTCGCATCGTGCGCACGCGGTGGAAGCCGAGCGCGTCGCCTGCTTCGTACTGGCCCTTTGGAATTGCCTTGAAGGCGGACAGCAGCACTTCCGAGCAGTAGGCCGAGAAGACGATCGCCAAGGCGACCATGCCGGCGGCAAAGGCGTTGATCTCGATCGGACCATCGTAGCCGAATTTGGCAAGAAAGGATTGCAGCAGGATCTGCAGGCCGTAGTAAATGATAAAGAGCGTCAGCAGCTCGGGCAGGCCGCGGAAAATGGTGGTGAAGACACCGGCGGCGAGCCGCAGCGACTTTTCTTCCGATTGCTGCGCGAGGGCGACAAAGAAGCCGATGATCAAACCGAGCGGTAGCGTCAGCACTGCGACGGCGATTGTGACCTTCAGGCCGCCGGCCAGTTCATCGCCCCAGCCCGCATCGCCACAGGCGAGCACCGTATTCTGGCCGAACACTGTGAACAATCCGGCCGGACCACACAACGGGTCGAAAATTGTACTCAACCAGGTCCACAAGGAACCAAGGGCGGAAAACAGTCCGCTCATGCTGTATTTCCCCTAGCGGCTTTTGCCGCGTTTCTGCTTATATTCTTTTCGTTGTCAAACAAAAACGGCGGAAGAGCAAGCTTCCGCCGTCGTCTTTTCCCAAGGAATCGACGGGCGATCAGTCGCCGTAAACGTCGAAATCGAAGTATTTGTCCTGGATCTTCTTGTAGGTGCCGTCGGCACGGATCGCTGCGATTGCGGCGTTCAGCTTGTCTTTGAGCGCTGCATCGCCCTTGCGGATAGCGATACCTGCGCCGGCGCCGTTGACGACCGGGTCGATTTTCAGCGTGCCGAGCATCTTGCAGCAGCTGCCGGCGTCAGACTTCACCCATTCCGACAACACGACAACGTCGTCGATCGCAGCATCGATGCGGCCATTGCCGAGGTCGAGCTTGTATTCGTCAGCCGACGGATAGAGCTTCAGTTCGGCGTCCTTCAGGTGGACAGTCGCATAGTTGGCGTGCGTCGTGGAGGACTGGGCGCCGATGGACTTGCCCTTCAGGGCTTCGTCGGTGGCTTCCTTAATGGTGGAGTCCTTCGGAACGGCGATTGCCGGCGGCGTGTTGTAGATCTTGTTGGTGAAGTCGACGATCTTCTCGCGTTCCGGCGTGATCGACATGGAGGAGATGACCGCGTCGAACTTCTTGGCCTGCAGGGCCGGAATGATGCCGTCGAAATCCTGATTCACGAAGCTGCACTTGACCTTCATATTGTCGCAAAGCGCATTGGCTATATCGATATCGAAGCCAACGAATTTGCCGCCCGCTTCAAGTGATTCGAAGGGCGGATAGGTCGCGTCCGTGCCGAACACGATCGTGTCGCCATCGGCAAGAGCCGCGCCGGCGAGGAGCGACATCGCGGCGAAGGATGCAGCGGCAAAAAGACGAGTGGAGATGCGCATATTGATCCTCTCTGTTGGTGGCCGGCAGCTCATTATTGTTGATTGGCGTCCGGCTCGAGTGGAGCGGGTCGGTGACCCGCCTTGCGGCGATATTCGTACTTTTTTTTCGCAAATTGCAACTGGAATTACGAAGGCTATCGTTGCCCCGCGATCGGGCAGCAACCCGAACGGGTGGCGGGGGAATCTGAACGGAAGCAGTCCGGTGTATTCAGCCAGGGTTAATTGCAGCTGCCTAATAGTTTGGGAACATATAGCGGCCTGCCGCGATTCAGCCTCACGAGAACCGAAAAATGGCCCGGATCGTGAGGCATCGCCTTGACCGCTGAGATTCGCAATTCGGCAGACAAAGATCATAAGAGGAGACCCCATATGGGTAAGCGATCCAGACTATTTGCCAGCGCCGCATTTCCGCTGCTTTCATTTTCGCTCGTATTCGAGCCGGCGGCTGCTGCGGCACTGCGCGAGCAGCCCATCGCGCCGCTGAACAACGGAATCACCGGAGCGACGGCTGCCACCGCAAGTTTCGAAGTGGCCCAGCAGGAAGCTCCGGCGGCCCAACCGGAAGAAGAGCAACTCAAGCACAAGAAGCCTGGCGAGGGCGAGCAGGGCCAGAAGCCCGAAGGTCAGAAGCCCGAAGAGCCGAAGCATCAGATGAAGCAGGCCGAGCCTGAAGGCGAGCAGCAGCAGAAGCCGCCAAAGGAACAGCCGGAAGCTCAGCCTCCGAAGGCGCAGCGAGAGCAGCCTGCCCAGGAGCAGCCGAAGCCGCAAGCCAAGGAGCCGGCTGCCGAAGCGCCCGCGCCTAAGAAGCAACAGCAGCCGGCGGAAGAACAGCAGCCGAAGGCCCAGCCCGAAGCAAAGCCGCAGCCAAAGGCGACGGCTCCCGAGGCAGAGCCCGAAGCACCGCAGCCGAAGCAGAAGGGCAAGCAGCCCGAGGCAAAGCAGCCCGCCGAGGCGCCGCAGCCGAAGGTAGAGCAGCAGCCTGCCGCTGAGGCGCAACCGGAAGCAAAGCCTGAGCCAAAGGCCAAGCCGGCACCGAAGGCTCAGCAGCCCGCGCCCGCTCAGAAGGAAGCCCCTGCTACCGCCGAACCGCAAACTCAGCAGGAACCGGCAAAGCAGGCTCAGCCTGAACAGAATGCTCATCCGAAGAAGCAGGGCCAGCCCGAGACGCCGGCGCAGCAGCCGGCCGAACAGCCGCAGACGCCTGCCGGCCAGCCATCGAAGGGCCAAAAGGCCCAGCCGGAAACGCAGGCTCAGCCGGAAACCCAGCCGGGTACCCCGGCAACGCCCGGCACGGAGCAGGGGCAGAAGCCGGGCGACAAGACGCATGGCAAGCAGCCGCAGAATCAGCAGCAGGGCGAACAGCCTTCAGCCAATCCGCAGCAGCCGGCCACAAAGGGCGAGCCGCAGGGTCAGCCGGCTCAACCTGAAAATCAGGCAACGCCGCAACCCGGCAAGCAGCAGCCAACCAACGGCGCCGAGACCGCCGCTCCGGGTACGGTAACACCGGCACCGGCAAATGGTACCGGCCAGCACGCAGGCGAGATTCAGGTGCCGCCGGCCGAGCAGGTTTCGCCACAGGAACTGGAACGGCGCAAGAAGATCGCCGAGAATCCGGGTTCTGCCAGCGGCCCGGTCATCCTTCCCGTCGAAAACGGCAGCGCCGTTCTGGACAGCCAGAAGGATGCGGTTCGTCGCGGAGAGCATCTGAACGGCGGACAGAATCCGGCCGCTCCTGGTGCCCAGGGTGACCATGGGAAGGCAGGTCAGGGCCAGAATGGCCAGGCGCAGAACAACCCGGCTCAGCAACCGCCGCCCGCCTATACGAAGCCGCCGACCTCCGACGCGGACGCGCAGCGCGTACCAGCCGGTGGCCAGCCGCAACCGCCCGTCAAAATTGAGGCGGTAACGAGCGAGCAGGGCCGCCGGATCGATCGTCGGCCGGATTTCGTGCCACCGCAGGGAAACACGATCCAGACCATCATCAATCAGGACAATCGTACCGTCATCAACGTCGACAACACCTATGTCGTGCGCCACGATGACAGTGATCGCTTCGTTCGCGATGGTGAGCGTCCGAGCTACGAGCAACTGCCGCGGGATCGCTATCGCGAAACGATCGATCGGCCCGACGGCGATCGCATTGTCACCATTCGCAACCGCTATGGCGACATCATCCAGCGCTCGCGCATCGATGCCCGTGGCCGCGAATATGTGCTCTTCTACTCTCCGGAACTGGAAGATCAGCCGGATCATGACGACTATTTCCGCGATCCGGGCGACCGCCTGCCGCCGATGCGCCTGCTCATTCCTCTGAGCCAGTACATCATCGACACGGCATCCAACCGTAACACTGATTATTACGACTTCCTGCGCGAGCCGCCCGTCGAACCGGTCGAGCGGATCTACTCGGTCAACGAAGTCCGTTACTCGGCTCGTATCCGTGACAAGATCCGTCGTATCGACCTTGATACGATCACCTTTGCGACGGGCAGCGCCGATATTCCGATGTCGCAGGCCAGCACTTTGCGTGGTGTTGCCGACGGCATATCGAAAATCGTCAAGCGTGATCCGACCGAAACCTTCCTCATCGAAGGTCACACGGATGCCGTGGGCTCAGCCCAGAGCAACCTGATCCTGTCGGACCAGCGTGCGGAATCGGTCGCCAATGTCCTTAGCGATGTCTATGGTATCCCGGCTGAAAACCTGGTCACCCAGGGCTATGGCGAGCAATATCTGAAGGTGAATACGACTGGTCCGTCGCAGGAAAACCGCCGTGTCACCATCCGGCGCATCACGCCGCTGGTGCGCCCGGTTGCCTCCAACCGGTAAGCATTCGCCGACACAGGAATGGAGGCCGCCGGGAAGCCGGCGGCCTTTTTATTTTGCCGGCTTATGAAGACCGACAGTAGCCGCAATGAAATCCGCGATCGCCAGCGTGTCGTTGAGATCGAAGACGGGAAGCGAGCCGGCATCTTCCACGGCGTGATCGGCAGCGATGGCAACGATATGCTGGTCTTGCGGGGCAAGTGGCTCGCGTTTGGCGGCTTCTAGTCGCCGCGCCTCGACCTTGGGGATCGGTTCCCGCTTGTAGCCCTCGATCAGCACGAGGTCGCAGGGGGCGAGGCGCGCCAGTATTTCCTCAAAACTAGGCTCCGGCGCACCGCGCAATTCGTGCATGATGGCGTAACGTGTGCCCGAGACGATGGTGACCTCGTGTGCTCCGGCTTCGCGATGACGGAAGCTGTCGGCACCGACCTTGTCGATGTCGAAATCATGGTGTGCGTGCTTGATCGTGGAGATCCGGTAGCCGCGCCGGGTAAATTCGGTGACCAGGCGGACAGCAAGACCGGTCTTGCCGGAGTTCTTCCAGCCAGCAATACCGAAGATTTTCGGGCGGGATTTTGTCATGCCTTGGTTTCCAGCGCTGCCAGCCATTTTTCCGCGTCGGCCAGATCATCAGGCGTATTGACGTTGAAAAACGGATCAAGAGGACCGATTGACGTTTCAATCGCGGTAAAATTCACTCGGCGGACCTCGTAGCGGGCGAGAAAATCGCTGACCCGCCGTTTCCTGTCGGTCACGATCCAGCTTTCAAGATCGGTGGCGGCCGATACGGGCCAAAGACTGAAAACGGGGTGATCGCGGCCGAGCGATGTGGCGACTGCAATTTCATCGCGGTCTTGGATGGCATCCGCCAGCCGCTCGATCAGATCGAGCGGGAAGAAAGGGCTGTCTATCGGCACGGTCGCGACGTGCGAGGGCTCCGGATAGTGCAGAACCGTATCCTGCATGGCCGCGAGCACACCTGCGAGAGGACCGAGTTTTCCAGGAATTCTGTCGGGAACCAGCCTCAAGCCCAAAGCGTCAGGCCAATCGGCATCCGCATTGAGTGCGACAGGATGATTCCCTTGCTCAGAGAACCGTCCGGCGACACGTGACAGAAGGCTTGCGCCGCCGAGCGAAGCAAAAGCCTTGTTCGAGCCCATGCGGCTCGATCTGCCCCCGGCGAGCAGGACAACGGGTACAATTTCGGTATTGGCAATGAAGCCGGACATGGCAACGACCTCAAGCGGGAATGCGCGGTTCTGCTTCCTGCGCAACGCGCTCGGCAGCTCGCCGTTTGTTTTCCCGGTAGAATGTATAGATGCCGGAAGCAATGACAATTGCGGCGCCGATGATGGCCCAGCTATCTGGCATCTCGCCGAAGACGATCAAGCCGAGCAGGGAGGACCAGATAAGGCTCAGATAGCGAAACGGCGCGACGAAGGAAATCTCGCCGGTGCGCATGGCGAGGATAACAGCCTGATAGCCGATGAGCACGAGAACGGATGCCAGCAAGATCTGCAGGAGCGACGTCATGCCTACTGGCTGCCAGCCGCCGAGTGGAACGATGCACAGCGCACCAAAGACGGAAATCGAAATCGCGGTGCACACCGTCACCATCAGCGAGGGGACATTCTTGTCGATGCAGCGTGTCGCCAGATCGCGGGCGGCGGTGGCAAACATGCAGGCCGTCACCAGCAGTGCAGCTAGGGTAAAGCCGTCTGGTCCAGGGCGGATGATGATCAGCACGCCGATGAAGCCAACCAAAATCGCCGACCAACGCCGCCAGCCCACAGGTTCCTTCAGAAATATCATTGCCCCGAGTGTCACTGCCAGCGGCACGGCCTGCTGAATGGCGGAAGCATTGGCGATCGGCATCATGCCAAGAGCAGTTATGTACGTGGCGGCCGCTATTGCCTCGCACGCGATGCGCAAGGCGATCATCGGTTGCAGTATGACCTTCCAGGATCGCAGCGCTCCCATCCTGCGCGCCAGCAGATAGACAATGAATGCTGTGAACAGGCCGCGGATGAAGATGATCTGCCCGGCATTCATGGAAGCGACGATCGCTTTCGACAGCGCATCGCTGCAGGAGAAGCCGGCCATGGATGCGGCCATCAAAAGCGCACCCTGCGTGTTCTTGGTCAATTGCATTGATATAGATGAGTCCCCGGATATACAGTTCTGGAGTAGCGCCGTTTCAAGCAAATTGGAATCGCTTGTCATCCGCCGTCGAGCGAATTCGATTGTGCAACGCAGCAGAGTTGTTGCGGGTGAGCATTTTTCGCGTTTTGGTGGTGATATAAAGCACCGGTTGTAGATTTTTGCCTGTCCGGCCGGCTTTTGCTGCCCCGATTAATGCTTATTCAATCTTATTTCTGGAGGGTCGCGGAGGTTTTGCATGAGGCAGAAGCATCTACGGTAGCGCAGCAGGAATGACCGTCCCGCCATCGCCGGATACTTATTAGATCCATTTGGGGCGCCGCATGTTTTTCATTGATCGTCTTTTGCAAAGCCGCCGGATTGTCACCAAGGTTCTCATCTTTGTGGTGCCCTTGGTGGTTCTTATCGCCGGTGTCGGCCTGGTCGGCTATCACACGGCCAATATTTTGAACGGTCACATGACCGTGACGCGCGCGACGATCGAAAACATCAGCGATTTTGAAAATCTGCAGGCTGCCCTTCAGGAATTCACAGCTGGGCCGTCGGAGGAAACGCGCCAGGCGCTCGCAGACAAGATCGATGCGCAGGAGCAGGGCGTACACCGCCTGAGCGGGCTGCTGAGCGATGACCAGCGCGACAAGATCACTACCGTCGCCGAACTCGCCGCCAAGATGCGCACGCAAGAAGCGACGCTATGGTCCATCCGGCAGAAGCAGGACAGCGACGTCGAGACAATCCGCAAGGCTGTGCAGAACATCGAAGCCACGGGCAAGGCCGCCGGCAAGCAGATCGATATCATCCGCAAGGATTTCAGCGACAAGGAAACCTTCGCCAAGGAGCTGCTCTACGACGCAGCGGCCTATAAGGGCCTGTCGGAAAAGATGAGCAATCTGCGCATCCAGGTGCAGATGGCAGCCGACTCGACTGAAGAGATTTCCGATGCGCGGACCTATGCCGACGCTATCTTGAAGCAGGTGACGGTATCGAAGGCTCTGGTCTCCAAGCGCGGCGCGGCGCTCGTCAGCAATGCCTCCGATGCCGCCGACAAGCTCGATGCCGTCCTGAAAAGCTCCGGTACGCCCGACCAGAAGGTCGAGGCGATGGGGCCGATCCTGCAGAGCTTCGTGAAGATCGAAGGCGAGATGACGCTGCAATCGGCCAAGAACAGCGATACTGCCGCCGATCGTTTCGTCAGCCTGGATAAGATCATCGACGGTCAGAAAGAGCTTCTCGACCATGTCGACGAGGCTCTGGGCATCGTTGATCGCCTGACACTGCATGCCTCGCGCATGGAGAATGTTCGTGATGCTGCTTCGCGCGAACCCGTGATGGCTGATCTCAAGGATCTGCAGGTCGCAGCCGCGAAGATCTCCGCGCTCGGGCAAACCAATGCCACCATGCGTGATTTTGCCGCTCATGTGCAGCCGCTGATCGATGGCCTTACCAACGGTTCGGCCGACTTGTTGCAGACGGCAGCCGATTGGAAAACGACGCGCGTCCAGTCCAACGCCCTGCTGGCCGATGCTATGACGTCGCTTCGCAGCTTTGTCGCCCAGGCACAGGAAATCGGCAAGGAAGACAGCGAGCGCTCGGCCAATGTCTCCGTGATCGCGATGATCCTCGGCACGCTGCTCGCCATCGTCGGCGGCCTGATGCTGGTGGAAACCCTGCGCGGACCGCTGAAGCGGGTGTCAGAGGTCATGACGCGGCTTGCGAGCGGCGATCTGGACGTGGCGATCGATGGACGCAATCGCGGCGACGAGATCGGCGACATGGTGCGCTCAGTCAGCGTCTTCCGCGATGCTGCGCTGGAAAACGTTCGGCTGGAACGCGAAGCGGAGAGCGCCCGTGCTCTGTCAGCGGAAGAGGCCTCGCGCCGCGCCGCCGAGCGTGCCCGTATCGAGGCCGAGCAGAAGCAGGCCCTGAATGCGCTGGCCGATGTTCTCTCGAAGCTTGCCGACGGCAATCTGGAAGAAAGCATGCGGGAAGACCTTTCGGCCGACTTCGTTGAAATGGCCTTCACCTACAATCACGCCATCGAGGCGCTGCGCGAGACGCTGACGGATGTTCGCTATACCGCTGAGGAGATCAAGGGCGGCACCGGCAACCTCGCCATGTCGGCTGATGATCTGGCGCGGCGCACGGAGCAACAGGCGGCCGCTCTCGAGGAAAGCTCGCGGGCGCTGCATCGTCTGAGCGACGTTGTCCGCTCGACGGCAGACCGCGCACGGCAGACGGCGACTTCGGTCAACGAGACGCAGGCCTATGCGACCCAGTCCGGCGAAGTGGTTGCCAAGGCTGTCGGTGCCATGAGCGAGATCAATCGCTCGTCCGAAAAGATCGCCACCATTATCGGCGTCATCGACGAGATCGCTTTCCAGACCAATCTTCTTGCATTGAACGCAGGCGTCGAGGCGGCGCGTGCCGGCGAGGCGGGTCGCGGCTTTGCCGTCGTGGCACAGGAAGTGCGCGAGCTGGCGCAGCGCTGTGCCAATGCGGCAAAGGAAATCAAGGGGTTGATCTCGGCAAGCTCCACCCAGGTGCAGAACGGTGTCCGACTGGTAGAGCAGACCGGCGCCGCGCTGGCGGAGATCATCAGCCACGTTACCGGCGTTCAGAGGCTCGTCTCGGACATTTCTTCTGCGACATCGGAACAGTCGACCGGCATCGAGGAAGTGACCCGTGCCGTCGCCGAAGTGGAATTGATTACACAGCGAAACGCAGCAATGGTCGAGGAGAACAACGCCGAGATCCATGGTCTGCGTCAGCGCGTCGATACGCTTTCCGAGAAGATTGATCGGTTCCGCACAGGCGAGGGCGATGTGGGGTACGAAGATTACAATGCCACCGAGGCTCGCTATCGCGCCGCCTAAAGCAAAATATTAGGAAATAAGCATAAATGTTTGAAAGCGCCGGGCCATTGGTCCGGCGCTTTTCATTTCTGGTTGTCATTTAATGGATTGAGCTATGGCGCGGCACGTGCCTTCAGGCTGAGGTCATAGCAATCCCGGGGATTTCCGAACCTGCTCTTCGCGCCAACGCTGCCAGCGGCGACGCAATTCACCCGAGCGCAAGCCGATGGGTTCTTCGAGTATCTCGGCCCCAATGATCCGGTCGGTGCGGAAATGCCGGAAACCCTGTCGCAGTTCACACCAGGCGACCAAGAGGCTGCTCGTCTCGGCATAGCCGAGGATCACAGGCCACACGGTTCGCTCGGTCTCGTCGCTCGCCTCGGAGCTGTAGCGGAGCCGCAGTTTCACACCGTTGCGGATTGCCGATCTGAGCAGCGAGGCATCGACACGCTCTTCCGGCTTGCCGAAAGTCGGTCTTGCGCCGACGGTCGGCTCGAGGATGAAGAGACGCAGGCGCTCGGGGACGACGGCGGCGATCTTCGCGACCACATCGCGCGCCGCATTGGCAAGCGCCTTGTCGGAATGGCCCGCGACCCACTGCGCGCCCAGCACCACCGCCTCCAGTTCGTCGGGCGCCAACATCAGCGGCGGCATGTCGTAGCTGGTGGCGAGCACGTAGCCGAGCCCTGCTTCGCCTTCGATGGGAACCCGCTGGCCGATCAGGTCGGCGACGTCGCGATAAACAGTGCGCTTCGAAACTTCCAGTTCCGCTGCCAGCGCCTTGGCCGTCACAGGCCGGGTTGATCGGCGCAGAATCTGGATGATCTGAAACAGTCGGTCGGCACGGCGCATCGCATACTTACTCCTGCTGACAGTATGGTGGCAGCAGGGCTGTGCGACAAGAAGGTCTTCGAAGCCGCAGAAGGCTTTGCCCTCCATCGAAAGGACCCGCTATGAAGCTCGCCTCCATCCGTCTCATTGCCGCTGATATCAATACCATGGTTGCCTTTTATGAAATGGTGACCGGGTTCCAGGCCAAATGGCTCGCCCCGGTCTTTGCCGAGATCGAGACGTCGGGGGCGACATTGGCGATCGGCGCTGTCGAAACCGTGGCGCTTTGGAAAGAGGGCAGCGCCGAACCTGGCGCCAATCGCACCGCCTTTATCGAATTCCAGGTCGAGGATATCGATGCCGAATACGAACGACTGAAGGACAAGGTTTCGCTTGTTCAGGGGCTGAAGACGATGCCCTGGGGCAACAAGACCTTCCAGTTCCGCGATCCCGAGGGAACCGCGGTTTCGCTGTATATGCCGGCAACGGAAGAGGCTAAGAAGCGCTTTGCGGCTCGCTAGAGCCCTTTCGCTTTTCTTCGAATCGCGAAAGCGCTCTATCTCTTTGTTTTTACGCATTTCCGGACGGAAAACCGCTGTGCACTTTTCCTGGAAATGCTCTAGTGGCGCTTGCCTTGGGCCGGGCAGATCATCGGCTCAAGTGGAGCGTTTCGCCATCGGCGGGGATCAGCAGGCGTGAGGGATCGATACCCGCCGCGTCTGCTGCCTGGCGAAGATCCTGCCGCGTGATCGTCGCGTGGTCGAGCGCTTCCATATGGGTCGCGACGACGATTGCTTGCGGGGCAAGGCGGCTGACCGCGACCGTCTGCTCGGCATCCATGACGATCAGATCGCCGTCCCAGCGCGCGCCGCAGGAATGGGTGATGATGATGTCGGGCGAGACCTGCCCGATCGTGTCGGCGACCGGCGGGTAAAGCACGGTATCGCCGGCCCAATAGACAGTGGGTTCGCCGGCGGCCTCCAGCGTGAAGCCGATGACATGTCCCATTTTCTCGACGACCGGGCCGAGGCCATGGCTGCCTTGCCGCGGCGTGATCGTTATTCCCTGCCAGACCGTGGCCTCGAGCAGAGGCGTGACATCAGTGAATTCGGATTCGCGGATGGAGCCTTCGTCGCCGGGTTGGCAGAGGAGCGGCAGGGTTTTTGATACACGCTCTTTCGCAACCGTATCGAAGTGATCGGTATGCAGATGCGACACGATCACCAGTTCGACTTCCTGGAGAATACCGTCGATGGAGCGAGGCAGTTCCGTCATCGGGTTGGGAGAGCGGCCGGTAAAGGATGGCAAGCTGTGGCGTGGCGCGAAATAGGGATCGATCAGCAGCACATGGCCGGCATAGTTGATCTTCAGCGTCGCATTGCGAATGAGCTCAAGCTGCATCTGATTTTCTCGATGTTGATCAGCCGCCGGTGACGCTCATGTGGCGCGCGACAGCCGGGCGATTGTGAGTGCGATCGATGATGAAGTCGTGGCCTTTCGGCTTGCGGGTGATGGCTTCGTCAATCGCGGCGTAAAGGAGAGCGTCATCTTCGGTCGCGCGCAGAGCCGTGCGCAGGTCAGCCGCGTCGTTCTGTCCGAGACACATGTAAAGCGTGCCGGTGCAGGTGAGGCGTACGCGATTGCAGCTCTCGCAGAAATTATGCGTCATTGGCGTGATGAAGCCGAGCCGGCCGCCGGTTTCAGCTACCGTGACGTAGCGGGCCGGGCCGCCGGTCTTGTAGGGAATATCGCTTAGCGTGAACTGGCGCTCGAGATCGCTGCGCAGCTTGGAGAGCGGCAGATACTGATCCGTGCGGTCCTCTTCGATCTCGCCCATCGGCATCGTTTCGATAACGGTAAGGTCCATGCCTTTGCCGTGAGCAAAGCGCATCAGCTCGGGGATTTCCGTTTCGTTGAAATCCTTGAGGGCGACGGCGTTGAGCTTGATTTTCAGGCCGGCCCTTTGTGCGGCGTCGATGCCTTCCATCACCTTGGCGAAATCACCCCAGCGTGTAATGGCCCGGAATTTGTCGGGGTCGAGCGTATCAAGCGAGACGTTGATACGCCGCACGCCGCAATCATAGAGCTCATCGGCATGGCGGGCGAGCTGCGAACCGTTCGTCGTCAGCGTCAATTCGTCGAGCGCGCCGTCCTGCACGCGCTTGCCGAGTTCGCGGACCAGAAACATGATATTCTTGCGCACCAGAGGTTCGCCACCGGTAAGCCTGATCTTGCGAACGCCCTTGGCGATGAAGGCGGAACAGAGCCGGTTGAGCTCTTCGAGTGTCAACAGATCCTTCTTCGGCAGGAAGGTCATGTGTTCCGCCATGCAATAGGTGCAGCGGAAATCGCAGCGATCGGTGACCGAAACACGCAGGTAGCTGACGGCTCTCCCGAAGGGGTCGATCATGGGGGACGCATCCGCCTGCAGCGCTGATGCGTTGCCTATGGTACCGACTATGCTGTTCACACGAACCTCCGTTGCACTGCTAATGTGTGCATAGGCGATTGTTGCGTCAAGGCAAATGCATTTTGATTGCACTTGCGCGTGAACGAATGGCAGCATAATCCTCGAAACGAGCATTGAACGACATGGAAAAGCCGATGAGCGACGTCTGGCCGACAGAATTGAAGGTATCAAAGGACCGCCGCCATCTGGTGGTGAGCTTTGACGACGGCACGAGTTTCGATTTGCCGGCCGAGATGCTGCGGGTCTTGTCACCCTCCGCCGAAGTCCAGGGACACGGGCCGGGGCAGAAGGTCACCGTGCCGGGCAAGCGCAATGTCGGCATCATGTCGATGACGCCGACAGGCAATTATGCCGTGCGCATCGGCTTCGACGATATGCACGATACCGGCATTTTCACCTGGACCTATCTGCGCGAACTCGGCCAGAAGGGCCATGAACTTTTCGCGGCCTATGAAGCGGAATTGAAGGAAAAGGGTCTCACGCGCGACACGGCCGGAAGGTCTCACTGATATTGGCATCAACGACCTGAGAAGGGGCGCAGGCATGATCCTTGGGGGTAGGGAAAGCTGGCTTCGCGCCAAGGGCAGCAAGAACGAGAGCAAGGTCTCCTTCGTCGAGCTGTTTTTCGATCTGGTATTCGTCTTTTCGATTTCACAGCTTGCCCACACCTTGGCGGAGCACTTCACGCTCTTGGGTGGCCTCGAAGCGATCATGCTGATCTTTGCCGTATGGTGGGTGTGGGTCTTTACCGCCTGGGTGACGAATTGGCTGGACCCGGATCGCATGCCGGTGCGCATCATGCTGTTCGTTCTGATGTTTGCCGGGCTTATTCTATCCGCCGCGATTCCCGAGGCTTTTGGCGAGAAGGCGATTTTCTTTGCCGGTGCCTATGTCTTCATGCAGGTTGGGCGCTCCCTGTTTATGGTCTATGCCCTTAGGGACGTCAGCCCGGCCAATCACCGCAACTTCCTTCGCATCACTAGCTGGCTCGTATTCTCAGGGATCTTCTGGATTGCCGGCGCGCTGATGGAAGGCGAGATGCGGATAGTGCTCTGGCTGGCGGCGCTCGTGATCGAATATGCCGCGCCTGCCCTTGGATTTCGTGTTCCCGGTCTTGGCAAGTCGACCACGGCGGATTGGGATGTATCGGGCGCGCATCTTGCCGAACGCTGCGCTTTGTTCATCATCATTTGCCTTGGCGAAGCCGTCCTGCAGGCAGGCAAGACCTTTGCGGAACAGCCGGTTACGCCCCTAATCATTGCGGTGTTCATCACGACTTTCGTCGGTACCGTTGCGCTGTGGTGGATCTACTTCCAGTTCGGGCACGAGCGGGCGGCTCATCGCATCGAGCATGACGATACGCCCGGCAGCCTGGCGCGGCAGGCCTTCACCTATGCGCATATCCCTATCCTCGCCGGCATCATCCTGAGTGTCGTCGGCGACGAATTTCTGTTTGCGCACCCGCATGACCGGGCCGATATCCATGCCGCTGCCGCCATTCTTGGCGGTCCGGCCGTGTTTTTGATCGGAAACCTCTGGTTCAAGGGCGCAACGACCGGGCGTCCGCCGCTGTCGCATGCGGTCGGTCTTATCGGACTGGCCTTGCTGCTTCTTACCTTGCCGATGGTGGTGGTCTACCAGCTTGGCATTCTCGCGGCGGCAGTGCTCGTCGTCGTGGCGATCTGGGAGTTTGCTTCTCTGACACGGGTTGTCCCGTCGGCGCGTTCGGCCGGGGATCACTGATCGCCGACCGTCTCCAGTGGTTCGCTCTCGTCCTGCATCAGCAGGCTGACGATTCGCTCCATATGCACGGTCATGAGTTCGCATTCCTCGACGGGCGCCTGTGACAGCATGCGATCGATAAGCGCCGTCTGGATGGTCATGGCTTCCTCGGTGACGCGGCGGCCTGCCTCGGTCAAATAGAGGCGAAGAACGCGCTTGTCCTGCTTGTCGCCACGGCGCTCGATCAAGCCGCGGCTCTCCATTTGCGGCAACAGCATGCTCATGTTGGAGCGGCCGACCAGCAGCTTGCGGGCAAGTTCCTGCTGGGAAATGCCTTCGAAACGAAAGAGATTGACGAGAATATCGAGATGCGGCGGCTTGATGTCGAGAGGCGCCAGGGCGCGTCCGAGCGATTGCTGCATCAGCTGGCAGGCGCGCGCCACGGCGATCCAGCTTCGAAAACGCGGATGGTCCCAGGGAAGGGATTGATTTTTGTTCATCGTTGTACTTTATTGTTCATAGTTGAACATTATTGGATTCCCACTATGCCATCCTTTGCGCTCAAGGTCACCCGGTCGAGCCTCTCCGGCCTCGGCAGGCTTTCGCCGAAGCTCGCCGGCAAGGCTGGCTTCAGGCTTTTCTGTCTCACTCCGTCGCGGCGGCCGCGTGGTGCCAAGGCCACGGCCGCCTATATGGAGGGCCGGGAACGTCTTGCGGTAGCAGAACAGTTCATGCTGCCCTTTCCCGGCGGACGCGCCATGGCCTATCGCTTCAACGGCGGCGCCAAGGGGCCGCGCAAGCGCTACCTCGTCGTCCATGGCTGGGGTTCCAGCAGCGAGTACATGTCCGAGCTGACGGCTTTTCTTGCCGGAACCGGGGCTGAGGTGATCTCGCTCGATCTTCCCGGACACGGCCGCTCCACCGGCCGCTTCCTCAATATACGCCTTGCGGTTACGGCTATAGCAGCCGCGTCAGAGCGCTTCGGTGTCCTTGATGCCGCGATCGGGCATTCCTTCGGCGGTGCTTCGCTGGCGCTTGCCTCTGCGGGCTTCCTGCCGGGCATCGATCCTATCGAGACGAAGAAGCTGGTGCTGATCGGAGCGCCCAGTGCCATGGGATGGCTGTTCAAGGATTTCGGCCGCTTGATGCACCTTCAGCCGCAGACGCAACATGCGCTGGAGGCCGAGGTCGGGCGTGTGACGGGCAGGGCGCTTACCGCCTATGACGAGCGGCACGCCATGCTCGATCCGGACCGGCCGGTTCTTGTCATCCATGCCGAGGACGACAAGGAAGTGAGTGCCGATCATGCCCGTGCCTATGCCGCGCAGGGAGAGCATGTTCGCCTCGTCTGGGCCAACGGCTTCGGCCATCGGCGCATCGTCAGTGCTGCGCCGGTATTCGAGGCGATCGATACCTTTCTTTCGGAAGCTGTCATTGCAGAAAAACCTCTCGAAACTGGCGATGGGACGGTGCTATCCTTTTATCGTCCCCTGGCTCGGCGGTCCTCGTAACGAGGCGTGTGCTGCGCCGGATTGTTGGCAAGGCGCCGCATAATGAACGCGAGGCAGCATGCGCATCGTTACTTCAGTCGAGGAATTGAGAGAACTTTACGGTCATGTCGGCGAGGCGTCGATCACCAAGGTGACGCAGGTGCTGACACCGCTATACCGACGAATGATCGAAGCTTCGCCGTTCATGGCATTGGCAACAGTGGGGCCTGAGGGGTTGGATTGTTCGCCGCGCGGTGACCTTGGCGGCGTCGTCCGTGTCGCCGATGAACGGACGCTGCATCTTCCGGATTGGCGGGGCAATAATCGTGTCGACTCGCTTGAGAACATCGTGCGGGATCCACGCGTGGCGCTGATGTTCCTGGTTCCCGGATCGAATACGACGATGCGGCTCAACGGTCGCGCGGTGGTCTCCATCGAGCCCGGCCTGCTTGATGGTTTTGAGATGGATGGAAAGCACCCGCGTTGCGTCGTGGTGATCACGATTGATGAGGTTTATTTCCAATGCGCGCGGGCGGTGATGCGGGCCGAGCTCTGGAATGCCGAGCGTTTCGTCGATCCGGTGAGCCTGCCGACGCCCGGCATGATGCTGAAAGCAGCGAAGGGTGATTTTGATCAGGAGGCCTATGATCGGGAGTGGCCTGCGCGGGCCGCCAAGACTCTCTGGTAGATAAGGCGCTTCGATAAACAGAACCGCCGGGCTGCCTGGGAAGCTGCGCCGGCGGTTGGTTGGCTGCACTTCTAGTTCTTGTAGATGAGCCAACTTTTGGTGAAGTCTTTCTGCATGCTTTCCTGATAGACATTCCAGCAGTTGCGACCGGCATTCTTGGCGCAATAAAGCGCGAGATCCGCCTTGTTATACAGTTCGCCGGAATCCGCGGTCTCCGATGCCATGCAGATGCCGAGCGAAATGGTAACGGGCCCGTAATCGACCCGTGTGCGCGAATTCTTGAACGGCGTCGTCTCCAGGGAGTGGCGGATGCGCTCGCAAACCGTCGTGACTTCCTCCGCCGTGACGCCTTCCAGGATCAGTGCGAATTCTTCGCCGCCGACACGGGCGACGAAGACCTCGCGCCGGACGTTGGCGCGGATAATCGAGGCAACGGTGGCAAGGATCTTGTCGCCGACGGGGTGGCCGTAGGTGTCGTTGATCCTCTTGAAATGATCGATATCGGCCAGCACGAGCGCCGTCGTCGGGCGGGTCAGTTGATTGTCGAAAATGGAGATCAAGCGATCCTCGAAGGCGCGGCGGTTGGAAAGCCGCGTCAGAGCATCCGTATTGGCGATACGCTTGTATTCATCCAGTTCCTTGCGGACCTGATCCATTTCCTGGCTGTGCTGCACCACGTTCTCGACGATCTTTTCGCCCTGTGCCATCGTATCGCCGGTCGCCGCAGTCAACATGTCGATCGCGTTGCGCAACAGGTCGGCGCTGTTATGGCTTCGGGAACTCATGCGCTCGCAGGTTTCGCCCAGAAGCCGATTGTAGCTCTCGAGCGTCGTCTGCTCCTGCTTCAATGCGCGCAGGACACCGTCCAGCTCAACGGTCAGCCGGGCGTGGGCATCGTCGAAAACACGGCCCGCATGCTGTGGAAAGTACTTGGCGCCGATGGTGTCCAATTCCTCCTGCGTCGCACTGTTGCCAAGGGCAGCCAGTTCGCGGGTCAGGGCAGGATTCGAACCGATATAGGCCTCATAGAAAAGCTCATAGTTGCGCGGAATAGGTGCGATCCCCATGGATCGCATGGCGTAGGTGATCTGCCCTGCCACGTCGGGAATTTGCGCCTTTGGCGCAATCGCCGTACTCATCGGTGAGCTCCGTAACATGTATTGGTTGAACCCATTTTTTAGTTACACCAAGATTCTTTGAAAAATCTTAAGAAGATGATTATGAATAGATATTGATCACTAAAGTTTTATTCAAAAGTTTTACAATTAAAGCATGTTTTACATACGAAGGCGCCGCCGGCGCCTTCTTCAAAGTCGGCTAAGGGAACTGTCATCACCCCAGGTTGAGCTCCTGGAAGAAGTCATTTCCCTTGTCGTCTATGACGATGAAGGCCGGGAAATCTTCCACCTCGATCTTCCAGACGGCCTCCATGCCGAGTTCGGGATATTCGAGTACCTCGACCTTCTTAATGCAGTCTTGCGCAAGGCGGGCAGCCGGGCCGCCGATCGAGCCGAGATAGAAGCCGCGATATGTCTTGCAGGCTTCGCGCACCGCGCGTGAGCGGTTGCCCTTGGCGAGCATGATCATCGAGCCGCCGAACGACTGAAACTGATCGACATAGCTGTCCATACGGCCCGCCGTCGTCGGCCCGAAGGAACCGGAAGCGTAGCCTGCCGGCGTCTTTGCCGGGCCTGCATAATAGACCGGATGGTTCTTCAGATAATCGGGCATGCCTTCGCCGTTTTCCAGGCGCTCACGGATTTTCGCATGCGCCAGGTCGCGAGCCACGATGATGGTACCAGTCAAGGATAGGCGCGTCTTGACCGGATGCTGTGACAGCTCGGCGAGGATTTCAGCCATCGGCCTGTTGAGGTCGATGCGAACCATCGATTCGGAAAGCTTGGCCTCGTCGATCTCGGGCATGTATTTCGACGGATCCGTTTCGAGCTGCTCGATAAAGATACCGTCGCGGGTTATCTTACCCTTGGCTTGACGGTCGGCGGAACAGGAAACGCCAAGTCCGATCGGCAGCGAGGCGCCGTGGCGGGGTAGGCGGATGACGCGGACGTCGTGGCAGAAATACTTGCCACCGAACTGCGCGCCGACGCCGAGGCTCTGCGTCAGCTTGTGGATTTCCTTTTCCATTTCGATATCCCGGAAGGCATGCCCGCTTTCGGAGCCCTCCGTGGGAAGACAGTCGAGATATCGTGTCGAGGCGAGCTTGACGGTTTTCAGGTTCATCTCCGCCGACGTGCCGCCGATGACGATCGCCAGATGGTAGGGCGGACAGGCCGCCGTGCCGAGCGTGAGGATCTTCTCCTTCAGGAAATCCAGCATGCGGTCATGCGTCAGAAGCGACGGGGTGCCCTGGTAGAGAAAGGTCTTGTTGGCCGAACCGCCGCCCTTGGCGACGAAGAGGAACTCGTAGGCGTCGGTGCCTTCCTCATAAATGTCAATCTGCGCCGGCAGGTTGTTCTTGGTGTTCTTTTCCTCGAACATCTTGATCGGCGCGAGCTGCGAATAGCGCAGATTCTTCTTCTCGTAGGCGTCTAGCACGCCCTTGGCCAGCGCACTGCTGTCGCCGCCTTCGGTCCAGACGCGGCGGCCCTTCTTGCCCATGATGATTGCCGTGCCGGTGTCCTGGCACATGGGGAGCACGCCGCCGGCGGCGATATTGGCATTCTTCAGCAGGTCATAGGCCACGAACCGATCGTTGTCGGTCGCCTCGGGATCATCGAGGATGGACGCCAATTGCTTCAGGTGGCCGGGCCGCAGCAGGTGATTGATATCGGCGAAAGCCGTCTCGGCGAGCAGGCGGATGCCTTCCGGATCGACAGTCAGGATGTCCTGACCCTTGAACGTGTCGACGGAAACATAATCGCCGGAAATCTTTCGATAGGGAGTGGCGTCTTCCCCGAGGGGAAATAGATCGTCAGCCATTTGGAAAACCTTTCAAGCCGGATGGCGGAGGAAGATATTTGGAAACGATCTAAATCCGGCTCGTCTCAAAAGCAATCGGCTGAAAAGCGCCTCCGGATTTCAAGCGGTGGATTGTCAACGCGACGTAGACAATCGGTGCTGAAAGTCCCGACTTCAAGAAACGATTGGAAGGGCGCACATTTGATCTAACGAGGGCAGGGCGAATGGGCCTGGAGAGCCCGGAACCAGGGATTGAGATCATGGATATCTCCCACAATCAGCATCACCACATTTCGCCGCTGGCAGTTGCGGCGCTTATCGCGGGCATTGGCATTTTCGGTGCTATCCACGGCGGTTACCTGAAGCATGCGTTTCACAAGGAAATTTTGGCGAGCATCGATCCGGCGACCGTGATCACGGCGAGCGACATGGTTTCGCCGAAGCAAGAGAGAAGGGCTATTGCCCCCGGGACGCATAAGCCGGCCACGGTAGACGCCCGTTAGAAGCGGCCGATCAGGCAGGCACCCCGCAAATATCGGGAGATGCCTGCCCCTGTTCATTCAATCCTACTTTGGGCCGATCATCGTTTCCGGCCGGACGATGGCGTCATATTCTTCTGAAGACACCAGCCCGCTTGCGAGAGCTTCTTCCTTCAGCGTCGTGCCATTCTTGTGGGCTGTCTTGGCGATCTTGGCGGCGCTATCGTAGCCGATCTTCGGCGCGAGCGCGGTCACCAGCATCAGCGAGCGTTCGAGGCCGGCCTTGATATTGTCTTCGCGGGCCTCGATGCCGACGACGCAATTGTCGGTGAAGGAGACGGCTGCGTCTCCGAGCAGCTGCACCGACTGCAGGAAATTGTAGGCCATCATTGGATTGTAGACGTTGAGTTCGAAGTGGCCCTGGCTGTCGGCGAAGGTCAGCGCGGCATTGTTGCCGAAGATATGGATGCAGACCTGCGTCATCGCCTCGCATTGGGTCGGGTTGACCTTGCCCGGCATGATCGACGAGCCCGGTTCGTTTTCCGGCAGGGCCAGTTCGCCAAGGCCGGAGCGCGGGCCCGAACCGAGCAGGCGGATGTCATTGGCGATCTTGAAGAGCGCTGCCGCCGCGGCATTGATCGCGCCATGGCTGAAGACCATCGAATCATGCGCGGCGAGCGCCTCGAACTTGTTCGGCGCGGTGACAAAGGGCAGGCCTGTAATCTTGGCAATCTCATCCGCGACCTTTTCGGCAAAACCGATCGGCGCGTTGAGGCCGGTGCCGACTGCGGTGCCGCCCTGGGCGAGTTCGCAAAGACCCGGCAGCGTCAGTTCGATGCGCTTGATCGAAGAGGCGACCTGCGCTGCATAGCCGGAAAACTCCTGGCCGAGCGTCAGCGGCGTTGCATCCTGCGTATGGGTGCGGCCGATCTTGATGATATGGGCGAAATCCGCGACCTTCTTTTCCAGGGCCGCGTGCAGATGCCGCAGCGACGGAAGCAGATGGTGGACGATCTGCTCGGCGCAGGCGATGTGCATGGCCGTCGGATAGGTGTCGTTCGACGACTGGCTCATGTTGACGTGATCATTCGGATGGACCGGCTTCTTTGAGCCCATGACGCCGCCGAGCATTTCGATCGCGCGGTTCGAGATCACTTCATTGGCATTCATGTTCGATTGCGTGCCGGAGCCAGTCTGCCACACGACAAGCGGAAAATGGTCGTTGAGCTTGCCGTCGATGACTTCCTGCGCCGCTGCCTCGATGGTCTTGCCGAGCGCCGGGTCCAGCTGCCCAAGCTCCGTGTTGGCGCGTGCGGCTGCCTGCTTGACGATACCGAGGGCGCGTATGACCGACAGCGGCTGCTTTTCCCAGCCGATCTTGAAATTGCCGAGCGAGCGTTGCGCCTGTGCGCCCCAATAGCGGTCGCTGGCAACTTCGATCGGGCCGAAGGTATCGGTTTCGGTGCGGGTGGAAGTCATGTTCCTGATCCTGCCTTCTATGGAAATAGATAGCAGCCATATAGGCCCGAATGGCGCCCATGAAAACAGCAAAGCGGAATTTCATGATTATAAAAATCATGTTTTTAATCCGCCCCAGGGCGTGCCCTTTTTGACACGCCGCTCATATATTCTCGAAGATGAATTTTCCGGCGCTTAAAAAGCTCGGGAAATTTCAATAAAAGATTAACCAATAATTTCATAATTTTGTGTGAATTGAATCACGGAGCACGTCTTCGCTTCGTAACGTGAAGTTGAGACACTGAACGAAAGGCGGGTCTCGCTGTTTTCATAGTAAAGGGTATACGATGTCTACGACATCGCGGCCCAGTTGAAACGGCGCCGTCTGGCTCGAAGTTATCGCACGATACAGGGACTGATTAGAGAATGAAACTTGCAGCCAAAGCCACAGCATCCGTCCTGGCTCTTTCCTGTTGCCTTTCCGCAGTCGGCGCGACGTCGGCGAGTGCCATGACCCTCATGGATTTTATCCGTGGTGGGCAGGGGCGTCAGCAGAGCACGCAGGTATCGGCTCCGGTTCCCGTCAATCCGGCGCAGACGCTGAACTCCGATCAGCCTCCGCAGGCCAAGCAGCCGCTGCCGAAGGTCGATGCGCCGAAATACTATACTTACAAGGCCGACTCGATGCGTCTTGTGTCGACCTCGCATTTTGCCGATCCGGTGGTAACCGGCGCCGTCGCGGATGCGTCGCCTACGCCAACTCCGGTCGATACCGAAGGTTCGCAGCGCCGCTATCTGTCGGATGCGCGGGTTATGGCGACCAATGACGTGGCCAAGGCCGTCGAGGCTTACTACGCGGATCAGAGCAAACCGCTTCTCTGGGTTGCCGATCATGCCGTTAGCGACAAGGCAAAGGCAGCCCTTGGTGTTCTTGCTGACGCCGGTTCTGTCGGTCTCAACCCAGCAGACTATGCCGTAACGCCTCCGGCGGCCGATGCGGCGGATGTCGATCCTGTGTTGCGCGACCGCGCGCTGATGCAGTTCGAACTGGCGCTTTCCACCAAGGTGCTGATGTTCGTCCAGGATACGGTCCGTGGCCGTCTCGACCCGAACAAGATCTCCGGCTACCACGATTTCAAGCGCAAGGATGTCAACCTGACAGCCATGCTCGACGTGCTACGCGCAAGCCCTGATGTTGCCGCCTATCTCAACAGCCGCAGCCCGTCCAACCAGCAGTTCACGCTGCTCAAGGCAGAGCTTGCCAAGCTGCGCGCCGAATCCGGTGCCGATGGCAGCGCTATCACCGTTTCCTTGACCGGCACCCTGAAGCCGGGCGGCAGCTCGCCGGAAATGGCCAATATCGTCAAGGCGATCCAGCATCGTGGATCTGATGCGCTGAAGACGGCGCATGCCGACGTTCTCGCTTCCTATCTCGGCACGCCCGATTACACGCCGGACCTCGTTTCTCTGGTCGAAGACTTCCAGAAAGAAAAGGGCCTGACGTCGGATGGCGTCATCGGTCCGTCTTCGGTTCGCGCCATGGTCGGCGAGAACAACGACACCAAGATCCAGAAGCTTGTTATCGCCATGGAGCAGCTGCGTTGGTTGCCGCCCGAACTTGGACCGCGCTACGTGCTGATCAACCAGCCGGCTTTCATGGTATATTACTACAATAACAACCAGGAACAGCTGTCGATGCGCGTCGTCGTCGGCGGCAAGCAGCATCAGACATTCTTCTTCGAAAACCAGATCCAGACCGTCGAGTTCAATCCGTTCTGGGGCGTTCCGCAGTCGATCATCATCAATGAGATGCTGCCGAAGCTGCGCGCCGATCCGAACTATCTCGATCGCATGGGTTATCAGGTCGAAGTCGGTGGTCAGGCCGTGGCATCGTCCAGCGTCGACTGGTACGGCTCGACCAAGAACATCGCCGTGCGCCAGCCGCCGAGCAGCGACAATGCTCTTGGCGAGTTGAAGATCCTCTTCCCGAACTCTCATGCGATCTACATGCATGACACGCCGCAGAAGAGCTTCTTCAAGAAGGATATGCGCGCCCTCAGCCACGGTTGCGTCCGTCTGGCCGATCCGCGCGCCATGGCCGCTGCTGTTCTGAACACCACGGTCGATGACGTCGCCAAGCAGATCGCCGCCGGCCAGAACAAGGCTGTCGCTGTGCCGCAGAAGTTCCCGATCTACATCGCTTACTTCACCGCCTGGCCGAACAAGGATGGCGTCATCCAGTACTTCAACGACGTCTACGACCGCGACGCGGCAACGCAGAAGGCGCTGGATACGACCACCAAGTCGCGTACGGCTCAGATCTAAGTTCGAGTTGGCAGAAAAACAAAGGGCGGCCGATTGGCCGCCCTTTTGCGTTTAAGCGTCTAGCCCTCGACGCGGTTTTCTTGCGTTACTTCAATCTTTCGCCTCAATACGCCATTCGCGACTACCAAAGGTTACGTCGAAGCGTGACAGGAACGAGCGTCCGAGCAGACCGTCGACCTCGTTGCCCAGGGCCGCGTCGTCTTCGAGCACAGCGGCTGTGATGTCGCTGGCTTCGACGTGACCGACCTTCACTGTTGCTGCGGTCGTATGTATGGCCTGGGAAACGCCGTTGGCAGTCTGCAGCGAGATTCCGTTGCCGCCATCGACTGGAATTTTCGCGCGTGCGGCGAAAGCTTTACTGACAGCCACGAAACTCGCGCCGGTGTCCACAATGAACGTACCTTCCGTGCCGTTGACCGAGACCCTGGCAAGGATAACGTTCTTTCCTTGAGTGGGAAATCGATCGCTGCCGGTGGCATAGGTCGAGGCGCACTTCCCTTTGGTTTGATATTCCTTGATAATTCCGCGCACGATCGCAGTATCGTTCCGATCGGGATTCGTGGATACCCAGAGCTGAAGCGGGCCGATTGCCTCGCAATACTCTCCAAGATCTCGATAGCCGTTCGAAAGGCCTTCGAAGACCATGCTGTTCAGCATTGCGATGTTGTCGGTCAAGCCAATGACCGAATAGTAGTCGTCGATGGCTTCGCGGTATTTCTTTGCATTCCCGCGTATTTGAGCGCGCTGGAAATAGAAATCCGGCATTCCCGGCGACATTATTATCAGGTCATTCGAGACCTTCAGCGCTTCATCAAAATCGCTGAGATTGTCGAGTATATTGGCAGCTGCGCTCAGGGCGACATTGGAGGGTTTGCATTTTTTGGAGAAGGCAATGAAGACCTTGGCTGCCTCTCGGCTGTAACCCTGTTTCTGCAACTCGTCTGCAAACTTGTAAACCGCATTCCAATCGCAATGCTCGCGCCGGAGCATGTCGAGATCGGCTGCCATGATTGCTCGTCCGGCAACGACATTCGGCAGGGGATCAATGTCGAAATGCTTGTACACCGCCATCAAGGCCGCATCAGGCGCCGCGTATGTTGCCTGCTCGACATAGCCGACAACGCGGTCGCCATAGACATAGAACCAAAGGCCGGCGCACAGAGCCGCGAAAATGATAAGTGTCCGGACAATCGGAGCAAGCCACCCTCTGCGGCTCGGTAATCTACCGCTGTTGCGGTCTTCTGGATCTGCTGCAAGCACGCGGCCACTCCAACGCCTGACTACCTCTTGTCTCGGCATCACGTCCGGATGGATATTTCCATTCGGTTATTTGTTGGGATGGTCGCGAGACGTCTAAAAGTTGTGGCGCAGTCGCGCGTATATCGCAAGGCCGTCTGCAACCTTGCTGGCTGAACTAACAAGGATTTTTCAAGGTTCAGGCGGCGAGCATTCCCTCGACGAGCTCGGGGGTAAGTTCGTCATAGTGGTAGATGATCCGGCTTGGCTCGAGTGTTTCAATGCCGACGTCGGAATAGCCGAAGGGGACGGCGATCGAGGGAACGCCGGCGTTTCTGGCAACGAGAATATCGTTGACGCTGTCTCCGACCATGATGGTGCGGGCGATGTCGCCTCCGGCGCGTTCGACGGTGCCGATCAGGTGCTCGGCATTTGGCTTGCGCACGGCGAACGTATCGCCGCCGGTGATGGCTTCGAAATAGTGCGTGAGGTCGAGCTTGTCGAGAAGCGTGCGGGCGAGGGATTCCATCTTGTTCGTGCAGACGGCGAGCTTGTAGCCCTTGCTCTTCAGCGTGCCGAGTGCGGCCACGAGCCCGGGATAGGGCTGTGTGACGCCAGGCATCGTCTCGGAATAATGGGTGATGAAGCGCTGCATGAGGGCCGGCACTTCCTCCGGCGTCAGCGTGTAGCCATGCAGCTTACAGGCCCGTTCGATCATGACTTGCGCGCCGTAGCCCACGAGGTGGGTGATGTCGTCGTAGGTGACCGGCGGCAGCTTGAGCGCCGCGATGGTGTGGTTCAGGCTAACGATGAGATCTGCGTGCGTGTCGAGCAGCGTGCCATCGAGATCGAATACGACAAGGGGAGATGTCACGAGGAGTAGGCCTTTGCATGGGAAGAAATAGAGCGTCTTTCGGAGTTAGAAGATCACACGCGCAATTGCAACCGAAGGCCCTGCAAGCTTCGGCAAAGAGGCGCGGGGATTTCTATCTTGTGCCGTTATTTTGGCTTTCGTTTGGCTGGAGAGCCGTGTAAACAGCAGACCAACGTAACAACGGGAGCAGGTGGCGCATGGACGCCCGCCAGATGAAGATTGAGGCTGCGAGGGCGGCCCTGACCTATGTCGAGAGCGGCATGCGGCTTGGGATCGGCACGGGCAGCACGGCGGAGGAGTTCGTTCGGCTGCTCGCCGAAAAAGTCGCATCCGGTCTCTCGATCGAAGGCGTTCCGACATCGGAGCGGACGGCAAAGCTCTGCAACGAGCTTGGCGTGCCGCTGAAGTCGCTGGACGAGCTTCCCGCACTCGACCTCACCATTGACGGTGCCGACGAACTGGACGGCGCGCTTACCCTGATCAAGGGCGGAGGCGGCGCATTGTTGCGCGAAAAGATCGTTGCGGCCTCTTCGGCCCAGATGATCGTGATTGCCGACGAAAGCAAGCTCGTTCAGACGCTTGGCGCGTTTCCACTGCCGATCGAGGTCAATCCCTTCGGCCTTGCTTCGACACGGATTCTCATCGAGAAGGCAGCGTCGCGTCTCAACCTGTCCGGCGCGCTCAATCTGCGTCTCGCGGGTGACAAGACCTTCGTCACCGATGGTGGACATTTTATCATTGATGCATCTTTCGGCCGCATTCCTGATGCAGAGGCGCTGTCGACTGAGCTGCATTCGATTCCCGGCGTTGTCGAACACGGGCTCTTCATCAATATGGCGACATTAGCGATCATTGCCGGCCCCGGCGGTGCGCGTACGTTGCGGGCGAACAATACATAGGAGCACTCATCTCATGATCAAATTTGCGGGTCTTGGCCGTTTTGCCGCTGCAACCATTCTTCTTTCCGGCATTGCATTCGGCTCTGTCAGCGCTCAGGAAGTTTCCGAGGATCAGATCAAGGCTGCACGTGCCGCCATCAACGCACTCGGCATCACCAATCAGTTCGACAATATTCTGCCGAATCTGGCCGAACAGCTGAAGAGCACGATGATCCAGGCCAACCCGAACTTCGGCGATGCGATCAACTCCACGGTTGACGCCACCGCGCTCGCTCTCGCGCCGCGCCGCGCCGACCTCGAGCGTGAAGCCGCCGTGACCTATGCCAAGGCCTTTTCGGCCGACGAGCTCAAGGCAATCGCCGATTTCTATAATTCGACAGCTGGCAAGAAGCTTCTGAAGGACGGCCCGTTGGCAACCCGCGAACTCTACAAGGCTGCTGACATCTGGAGCCAGGGCATTTCGCGCGATCTCGCCAACCAGAGCAACGATGCCTTGCAGAAGGTCGTCAAGCAGCCGGTCACCGCACCTGATGCAGGCGCGCCCGCACAGCCTGCAGCGA
This sequence comes from Rhizobium sp. A22-96, assembly GCF_053521805.1. Taxonomy (NCBI): domain Bacteria; kingdom Pseudomonadati; phylum Pseudomonadota; class Alphaproteobacteria; order Hyphomicrobiales; family Rhizobiaceae; genus Rhizobium; species Rhizobium sp. A22-96. The sequence goes on along the minus strand of NZ_JBNWDQ010000002.1, from coordinate 117,141 downwards.
AGCCGTAAGCTGCCATTTTCGCAAGGTCGTTCTCGAGGCGGAATTTCACGTTTTCGAAATGATCGGCAAGCATTGCAGATTCAAAGCCCGGATACCATTCCGGGCTTTTCTTTTTGTGCCGCGACTTCCTATATGAATGCCACCCCTATTGGCGCTTCGTGCGCGTTTTGATGTTTACAGGAGCCATCCATGCCTTCGTTTGATTTCGACCTTTTCGTGATTGGCGGCGGCTCCGGCGGTGTGCGCAGCGCGCGCGTGGCCGCATCGCTTGGCAAAAAGGTCGGCATTGCCGAGGAATATCGCTATGGCGGCACCTGCGTCATTCGCGGCTGCGTGCCGAAGAAGCTGTTCGTCTATGCGTCGCAGTATAGCGAGCATTTCGAGGATGCGGCCGGCTACGGCTGGACAGTCGGCGAGAGCAGCTTCGATTGGAAGAAGCTGATTGCGGCAAAGGACAAGGAAATTGCTCGCCTAGAAGGCCTTTATCGCAAGGGGCTCGATAACGCCAAGGCCGAGATCTTCGACACCCGCGCCGAGCTGGTGGATGCTCATACGGTCAAGCTGCTGAAGACCGGCCAGACGGTGACGGCCGAAACCATCGTCATTGCCACCGGCGGTAGGCCGAACCTGCATACGGCGTTGCCCGGTCATGAGCTTTGCATCTCGTCGAACGAAGCTTTCCATCTTGAGGAATTGCCGAAGTCGATCCTGATTGCCGGCGGCGGCTATATCGCCGTCGAATTCGCCAATATCTTCCATGGCCTCGGCGTCGAGACGACGCTGATCTATCGCGGCGCCGAGATCCTCTCGCGGTTCGACCAGGACCTGCGCAAGGGCCTGCATGAGGCGATGGAGGAGAAAGGCATTCGCATTCTCTGCCACGACATCATCCAGAGCGTGGAGAAGGTGGAAAATAGGCTCCATGTCCGCACGAAGAACGACAAAAGCCTGACGGTCGATACTGTCATGCTGGCGCTCGGCCGTACGCCGAATACGGAAAGCCTCGGCCTGGAAGCTGCCGGTGTTGCGATCAACGAACAGGGCGCCGTCGTCGTTGACGAGTACTCGCGCACGTCAGTGCCGAACATCTATGCTCTGGGTGACGTCACCGATCGGGTGCAGCTGACGCCCGTGGCGATCCACGAGGCCATGTGCTTCATCGAGACCGTCTACAAGAACAATCCGACGCGGCCGGATCACGAACTGATCCCGACAGCCGTGTTCTCACAGCCGGAGATCGGTACGGTCGGCATTAGCGAAGAGGATGCGGCCAAGCGCTATCCGGAACTCGAAGTCTATCGCGCCCAGTTCCGGCCGATGAAGGCGACGCTTTCGGGACGTACCGAAAAGATGATCATGAAGCTGATCGTCAATGCTGCTGACCGCAAGGTGATCGGCGCTCATATTCTCGGCCACGATGCCGGCGAGATGGCGCAGCTGCTCGGCATTACGCTGAAGGCCGGCTGCACCAAGGATGATTTCGATCGCACCATGGCCGTTCATCCCACCGCGTCGGAAGAACTGGTGACGATGTATTCGCCGAGCTACCGCATCCGCAATGGCGAGCGCGTGTAACACCTCGCTTTGGTGCAGTTATCGCCCGCGCCACAAAAGATCAGCACAGTAGTTCGCCTGCCTTTGCAAGCGGGCGGCAAAGGTTTATAAGCGCGCGTTATTTACGACGACGGGACGCCCGGCAAAGACCGGGCGCGCAAGCAGGTGAGTGAGATGGCACAGAATTGGACACCCAGCAGTTGGCGGCAGAAACCAATCCAGCAGGTGCCGGATTTTCCGGATAAGGCAGCGCTAGCAGACACCGAAGCGCAGCTCGCAAGCTATCCGCCGCTGGTTTTTGCTGGCGAAGCGCGTCGTCTGAAGGCGCATCTGGCCAATGTTGCCGAAGGCAACGGTTTCCTGCTGCAGGGCGGCGATTGCGCTGAAAGCTTCGCCGAACACGGCGCGGACAACATTCGCGACTTCTTCCGTGCCTTCCTGCAGATGGCTGTCGTGCTGACGTTTGGTGCGCAGCTGCCGGTGGTGAAGGTTGGTCGTATCGCCGGCCAGTTCGCCAAGCCGCGGTCCTCGAACATCGAGACGCTGAATGGTGTGTCCCTGCCGAGCTACCGCGGCGACATCATCAACGGCATCGATTTCACCGAAGAGTCGCGCGTCCCCAATCCGGAACGTCAGATGATGGCTTACCGCCAGTCTGCCGCGACGCTCAACCTGCTGCGCGCTTTCGCGATGGGTGGCTATGCCAACCTCGAAAACGTCCAGAAGTGGATGCTGGGCTTCGTCAAGGACAGCCCGCAGGGCGAGCGCTACCGTAAGCTTGCCGATCGCATCGGCGAGACCATGGATTTCATGCGTGCGATCGGCATCACCGCCGAGAGCAATGCGAGCCTGCGCGAAACCGATTTCTTCACCAGCCACGAGGCGCTGCTTCTGGGCTATGAAGAAGCCTTCACCCGCGTCGACTCCACGACCGGCGACTGGTACGCGACATCGGGCCATATGCTCTGGATCGGCGACCGTACGCGCCAGGCCGATCATGCCCATGTTGAGTATTTCCGCGGGATCAAGAACCCGATCGGCTTGAAGTGCGGTCCTTCGCTGCAGGCCGACGATCTGCTTAACCTGATCGACATCCTCAACCCGCAGAACGAAGCTGGCCGTCTGACGCTGATCTGCCGCTTCGGCCACGACAAGGTTGCCGACAACCTGCCGCGCCTCATTCGCGCTGTCGAGAAGGAAGGCCGTAAGGTCGTCTGGTCTTGCGATCCAATGCATGGAAACACGATCACGCTCAACAACTACAAGACCCGTCCGTTCGAGCGAATCCTGTCGGAAGTGGAAAGCTTCTTCCAGATCCACCGCGCCGAAGGCACGCATCCAGGCGGCATCCACATCGAGATGACCGGCAAAGATGTGACCGAATGCACAGGCGGCGCCCGCGCCGTCGGTGCCGAGGACCTGCAGGATCGCTATCACACCCATTGCGACCCGCGCCTCAATGCCGACCAGGCACTCGAGCTCGCCTTCCTGCTCGCCGAGCGGATGAAGGGCGGCCGCGACGAGAAGCGTCTGCGCGCCCACGGCTGATTGAAATCAGCTTTGTGAATTATCAGACGGGCCGGCGATAAGCTGGCCCGTTTGCGTTTATGGCGGACGGATCAATCCGGCTGAAAGGCGCTTCATTTCTTTGAATTTGACCCAGATGTCATTCTCGGAAAAGCTCCCTCAAAAAAGGGGAGCGATCATGAGCGACGAACATTCCGGAGCCTGCCTTTGCGGCGGCGTACGTTTCAAGACACGCGGCGAACTGCGGGAGGTTGTGGCATGCCATTGTTCGCAATGCCGCAAGCAGACCGGGCTCTATTACGCAGCCACCAACGTGCCGATCGCCAACCTTGTCATCGAGGGAGAAGAGGCGATCACCTGGTATCGCGCCAGCACATTTGCTCGCCGCGGTTTCTGCAAGACCTGCGGCTCGGCATTGTTCTGGGCGGCTGACGGCGCCGAGGAAATCTCGATCATGGCCGGGCTCTTCGACCAGCCCACCGGCGTCGAGATCTCCTATCATATCTATTGTGCCGACAAGGGTGACTATTACGAGATCACCGACGGGTTGCCGCAGTACAGACAGGGACGACCGGGACTGCTGACGGCGGGACCCTCGGACTAATCACTAGGCTCCGTTTCTCTCCGCAACCAGCCTGCTCAGCTTGGCGATTTCCTCTTTGACCGCGGAAAGCTCTGCCAGCACCTGCATGTCGATCTTCTGGTGCAGCGACAGGACTTCGAGCTCGGCCTTGAGATTGACCTCATAGTCCTTGGCGGCTTCGAAGCGATCGCGTTCGGTCTGGCGGTTCTGCGACATCATGATGATCGGAGCCTGAATGGCGGCGACCATGGAGAGGACGAGGTTGAGGAAGATGAAGGGGTAGGGATCAAAGGCTCGGGTGAGGAGAATGACGGTATTGACGACGCACCAGAAGACCAGGAACAGCAAGAAGCCGACGATGAACGACCAGGAGCCACCGACGCGGGCGATGCTGTCGGCGAGGCGTTCGCCGTAGGATGCATTGGCAGAAAAGGCCGCGTTGATATCGGTCGAAACAATCTTGCGCTCATGCGCTTTCTTCAGCACGCGCTTTTCGGTCTCGCCGAGTTGGTCTGTCGTCTTGTCGAAATGCATATGGACGAAATTAGGCAGATTATACATCGGGACACTCCGGGGCTTGGTCGCTTTTCAATGCCAAGTATTCGACTGCCCAACCAAAAAGCAACGCGAAAAAGCCGGCATTGTGATGGTGTGAGCCAAGGCTTGCCTATGGTACCGGCGAGCCAGATAGAACCTACGGTTTATACGTCACAGCGCCGTCAACTACCGTCCCTAGGATGCCTGTGCTAAGGTCATTCGACAGGCAAGTTTAGCGAGTGCCTGCGGGAGCGTTCTTCGAAGCGCCTGCTTTCAGACCTTTGGTCCAACCACATCATCTAAAATAATTGGGAGATACGGATTATGCCGAATAAACCAACGATTATCTTAGTGCATGGTTTTTGGGGTGGCGCAGCTCACTGGAGCAAGGTCATCGTCGGGTTGGTGGCGAAGGGCTATCAATCCCTCCATGCGGTCGAAAATCCACTGACGTCGCTTGCCGACGATGCCGAGCGAACCCGCAAGATGATCGCGCAGCAAGATGGACCGGTATTGCTGGTCGGCCACTCCTATGGTGGCGCCGTGATCACCGAAGCCGGCGACCAGCCGAATGTGGTCGGGCTTGTCTACATTGCAGCCTTTGCTCCCGATGCTGGCGAGAGCCCCGGCGGCATAACCGCGAACCGTCCACCGGTGGCCGCGGCAAACCTTGCTCCCGACAGCGATGGTTATCTCTGGGTGAAACAGGATAAATTCCACGAGAGTTTTTGCCAGGATCTGACCGCGGATGAGGCGCTGGTGATGGCGGTGACGCAGAAGGCGCCGCTTGCCAGCACCTTTGGAAACAATATCACCGCGCCGGCATGGAAGAAGAAGCCATCCTGGTACCAGATCTCCAGCCAGGACAGGATGATTTCTCCCGAAAACGAGCGGTGGATGGCCGAGCGGCTGGGCGCCAGGAAGATTATCACGCTGGACGCCGGCCATGCGTCGCTTGCTTCCAAGCCGGTCGAAGTCGTGGCACTCATTGACGAGGCTGCTGTCGCGACCGCCGGCTAATGGTTTGAAGGACGTGTCTGGAGTTGCCGGCGCCGCCTGCGCTCCAGACATGCGTCATGTTGCATTGAGCCGCTGAAATTTAAGCTCGATCCGCTAGCTGCCCTGCGTAATCAATGAACTATGCGACGGGAAGAAGCGCTCCAGCCCATATTCGCGTCCGAACATCACGTCATGTTGCAGATAGCGGTAGTCCCGTATCATCGGATCGATAGACCCCTCATTGCGTGACCAGTCGGGGAATGTCTGGTCGTCGCGGGTTGCGAGCTGATAGCGATCGACGATGTCGTATTTCTTCTGCACGCGGCCGAGAAAGCCGGTATAGAACGGATGCTCGTATCCAGCTGTTTTCAGTACCTGATAGGGCAGCTGTGACGGGCTGATGGTGCCGATATCCTTGCGCACGCCCTTCTTGCTCGACCAGATGACCAGCGGTGTTTCATGCTCCTGCTTCATGATGTCGAGCGGAGCCTTGCGGGTCGCGACCTGCTGCGGCATGTAGCCGGTGTTCGGATAGATGCTGCCGAGCGGCGGCAGATGATCGCCCCAGAGGACAATGATGGTTTCGCGGTCGCGCTTTTCAGCCCAATCCATCAGCATTTTCAAACTGTCGTCGGCTTCGCGAACACCCTGTGCATAGGTGCCAAGCGTTTCCCGGTCGTCGTCATTCAGATTGCCGGCAATATTTACCGTGTTCCGGGCGTAGCGATTGGCTTCATAGGGGCCATGTCCCTGAAGGGTGACGGCGAAAAAGAAGAACGGCTTTTCGGCCCCATCGCCTTCGCGCATGATCTCCTTCAACAGGGAGTCATCGGAAGCGAACATGCCGCGCTTTTCCATTGCCGGCAGCGTTTCCTGGGTGTGGAATTCCTCGAAGCCGAAAGCTCTATAGACTTCGTTACGGTTCCAGAACCAGCCGCTGAACGGATGGAGCGCGCGGGCCGCGTAGCCTTCTGCTCGGAAGAAGGTCGCGAGCGAGGGCATGGGGCGGCGCACATATTGCTGATAGGGAATGCTGCCATAGGGCAGGAAGGCGTTGGAAAAGCCGGTCAGCGCCTCAAATTCCACATTGGCGGTCATGCCGCCGAATTCAGGCGAAAAGACATTGCCTGATTGCCGGGCACGGATCGTCGGCATCGGGTCGGGCGTGAAGCCGACATTGGAAAGTCGCGTCGGATCCCACAGGGATTCGCTCATTAGCATGATGACATCAGGCTTCTGGCGCGGGCCGGAAAGATAGCCATAGTTTCGTGCCGGTATCGCATCGATCGCGTCCGGCCCGTAACCCGCCGGAGATTTGACGTCGGCCATCGGCAGGTTCAGCGAGAAGGCGATGACGAAGCCGTTATAGGTGTAGTTTTCCTTCTGATCCCAGACGATCGGGATGATACGCAGCTTTTCGCGGATGAAGGAATATTGCGTCGGATCCATCTGCGAAACGAAGACCGCAGCTAGTGGCAGACAGATCGACAGCCTGGTCATGCGTGCCCTTTGCGACAGCGCGGCTGCGTGTCGCCAGGCGAAACGCCACAGAAAAGCAAGAGCGACCAATGCCGCGATGATACCGACGACGAGTGCCACCGAGGTCCACGGACGATCACGCACCATGACCGGCAGTAATTCCATGATCTGCCGCGCAAACAGGAAATCCGAAGGATAAAGCGGATCGGACAGATAGTTCTGTTTTTGGCTCGAGATGAAGGCGGGAACCAGTAGAAGGGGCGCGACGATCAGGACGGATAGATGGGCCCGGCCGAAGATCGCGTCCGCTACCAGCATGATCAACATGACTATGCCAATGGTGGTGAAGCCGGGGCGGGAAGGAGAAAACACATATGGCAGCACGGTCGCGAATTCGCCGCGTGCGATCCATTCGACGCCGAGGACCAGCAGTAGCGCCAGCAGCATGGTCAGACCAAGGCTCAGAAGCTGGCGCAGGACATTTGATTGTTGTCTTGCCGCGCCGATTTTCTGAAAAGAAGCGAGCTTGCCCGCCAAGGCGGAACCAATGACCAGATCGACCAAGGGTTTCTCCGAATGCTAAAATATTCATATAATTGTCATGCTTCTGTCATGAATGCCGGATGAACCGCAAGGCAGGCTTGATACTTTTCCGGGTAAAAATACCGCCTATGCGCGTAGTGCGATCTTTGATGCCCAGAGGCGAACGAAGGCGGTTGCGGAAGCAAGAGGCCATCGCTAAATGTATGGCATGACAGAGCAAAGCCCGATCACTCACACCATCCGCATCGCCGTCGCGCAGCTCAATCCGACGGTCGGCGACATCTCCGGCAATCTTGCCAAGGCACGCGAGGCGCGGGCCGAGGCGGCGCGCGAGGGTGCGCAGCTCCTGATGCTAACGGAACTGTTCATTTCCGGCTATCCGCCGGAGGATTTGGTCCTGAAGCCAGCCTTCATCCGTGCGTGCTGGAAAGCGGTCGAAAGCCTGGCCGCCGATACCGCCGACGGCGGGCCCGGTGTCATCGTCGGTGTCCCACGGCAGGATGATACCGGCCGTTACAATTCCGTGGCCGTGCTCGATGGTGGCAAGGTCATTTTCGTCAGAGACAAGGTCGACTTGCCGAACTATGGCGAATTCGACGAAAAGCGGGTTTTCGATGAAGGCACCATCTCAGGTCCGGTCAATTTCCGTGGCGTCCGCATCGGCATACCGATTTGCGAGGAGATCTGGAATGATCTCGGCATCTGTGAAACGCTGGCCGAAAGCGGTGCGGAAATCCTGCTGGTCCCCAATGGTTCGCCCTACTATCGTGGCAAGGTCGACGTCCGTCACCAGGTCGCGCTGCGTCAGGTAATCGAGTCAGGCTTGCCGCTCATTTTTGCTGCGCAGGTTGGCGGTCAGGACGAACTGGTTTTCGACGGTGCAAGCTTCGGCTTCAATGCGGACAAGACCCTGGCCTTCCAGATGAGCCAGTTCGAGACCGCGCTAGCGGTGACAACCTGGAAGAAGAACGGCGACGTCTGGCACTGCGCCGAAGGGCCGATGGCGCATATTCCGGAAGGCGAGGAGGCTGATTATCGTGCCTGCCTGCTGGGCTTCCGTGACTATGTCAACAAGAACGGCTTCAAGTCCGTCGTGCTCGGCCTGTCCGGCGGCATCGACTCGGCGATCTGTGCGGCGATTGCGGTCGATGCGCTCGGAGAGGAGCGTGTGCGCACCGTTATGCTGCCCTATCGCTATACCTCCGAGGACTCGCTGAAGGATGCGGCCGATTGCGCCAAGGCGCTCGGCTGCCGTTACGATATCGTGCCGATCGAGGAGCCCGTCGGCGGCTTTACCTCCGCCTTGTCCGATCTGTTCGAAGGCACCGAGAGTGGCATCACCGAAGAAAACCTGCAGAGCCGCGCCCGCGGGACCATTCTGATGGCGATCTCCAACAAGTTCGGCTCGATGGTGGTGACGACCGGCAACAAGTCGGAAATGTCGGTTGGATATGCCACGCTCTATGGCGACATGAATGGCGGCTTCAACCCGATCAAGGACCTCTACAAGATGCAGGTCTATGCGTTGTCACGCTGGCGCAACCTGCATGTGCCGCCGGGCGCGCTTGGCCCCTCGGGCGAGGTGATCCCTTACAATATCATCGACAAGGCGCCGTCGGCCGAACTCAGGCCGAACCAGACGGACCAGGATTCGCTTCCGCCCTATCCGGCGCTCGACGATATCCTGGAATGCCTGGTGGAAAAGGAAATGTCGGTCGAGGAGATCGTCGCACGCGGGCACGACGTCACGACGGTGCATCGTATCGAGCATCTGCTCTATCTCGCCGAATACAAGCGCCGCCAGTCGGCGCCGGGCGTGAAGATCACCAAGAAGAATTTCGGCCGTGACCGCCGCTATCCGATCACCAATCGGTTCCGCGATCGCTGATCGCGACACCCGGCGACAAGGGAACGAAGAATGCGCAGCTCGGTCGAGATCTACAATATTCGCACGGGAGCGAACCGGATTGTCTCGCAGACGGACCAGCTGATCGAGGCGCCGAACTATTCGCCTGACGGACGCTATTTGCTGTTGAACGGCGATGGGCTGCTTTACCGATTGCCGCTGGATGGTAACGGTGTGTTCGCTTGCGTCGATACCGGTTTTGCCCGAATGTGCAACAACGATCACGGGATTTCTCCGGATGGATCGTTGATCGCGATTTCCGACAAGACCGAGCACGGCAAATCCTGCATCTATGTCCTGCCGGCCGAAGGCGGCACGCCACGCCAGGTGACGAGCAACCTGCCATCCTATTGGCATGGTTGGTCGCCCGATGGGCAGCGTTTTTCCTATTGCGGCATTCGCAACGATGTCTTCGATATCTACACGATCGCGATCGATGGCGGCGAAGAGACACGGCTGACGCACGGCGAGGGCCGCAATGACGGGCCTGATTTTTCTTTCGACGGGCAGTGGATCTATTTCAATTCCAGCCGCACCGGCCTGATGCAGATCTGGCGTATCCATCCCGACGGCACCGGGCTGCAGCAGTTGACGGACGATAATTACGGCAACTGGTTCGCCCATCCATCTCCCAAGAATGACAAGGTCGTTTTGATCTCCTACGATCCCGATGTCTTCGACCATCCGCGCGATCTCAACGTTCGGATGCGGTTGATGGATATGGATGGCGGCAATCTCACGACGCTGTTCGAGCTCTTTGGCGGGCAGGGCAGCATCAATGTGCCGAATTGGTCACCGGATGGTGATGAGTTCGCCTACGTCCGTTACGAGCCCGTTTGACCCCACTGGACAGATCGCAACCGCCGCGATAGATGTGGCTCGTTCTCAGGGCGCATCCGATCCGCGGGAAGGGCAAGGCCCACCTGATACGTAGAATGTGAGACTGCCACACCTCTTTTCAGTCTGTGGGCGCGGATACCGGACGTAAATGGAAGGAGGTCTATCGTGACCACGCGCTCTTTGGCGAGCACCGCCACACTCGATTCCCTGAAAAAGCAGGCCAAGGCTTTCCTCAAGGCCGTTCAATCCGGAGACGCTTCGGCGCGAAGCCGCGTCGAGCCGTATTTCCCTGATAGTGCCGGCGTCGGGCTTCAGGACATACAGCTTGTGCTGGCCCGTGAGTTCGGCTTTTCCAGCTGGACGAAGCTCAAGGCCCATCTGGAGACCGGCGACCGCAAGCAGGTTCCGCAAGATCAGCTCGCCAACCGCTTCCTCTCGCTCGCAACGGTTTCCTATTTCGGCAGTATTGCTGCTGATCCGGCTCGGTTCGATGAGGCCTTGCAGCTGCTGGAGGCAAATCCGGAGATTGCCGGCGAGAATATCCATATTGCTGCCGTGCTCGGTGATGTCACCGGTGTGAGCCGCTGGCTCGATCGTCAACCGCAGCTTCTCGACCGCAAGGGCGGCCCTTACGACTGGTCGCCGCTGATGTATGCGGCCTATGCCCGCTTGCCAGGCCGCTCCAGCCTGCCGGCCGCCGAAGAGCTCATCAGGCGCGGCGCCGACGTGAATGCCTTCTTTCTCGATGGTGGCCAGTATCGTTTCACGGTCCTGACCGGCGTCTTCGGGGAGGGAGAAGCGGGAAAGGATCGCCAGCCACCGCATCCGGAATGCGAGGCCTTTGCACGGTTGTTGCTTGAGGCCGGCGCCGAAGCCAATGACAGCCAGGCGCTCTACAACCGGATGTTCGAGCCGGACAATACTTGCCTGAGCCTGCTGCTGGAATACGGTCTTTCGGCTGACGCCAAGAACAATTGGCTGGTGCGTGAAGACGGAAAATTCGTCGCAAATTCGCAGACCGTGTTCGACTATCAATTGGCCTGGGCGCTAGAGCACCGTATGGCCCCGCGCGTTCGGTTGCTGGTGGAGCATGGGGCTGATGTCAGCAGACCGGTTAACGGCAGAACGCCCTATGAATGGGCGCGGCTTGGTGGCGACAGCGAACTGGCCGCCTATCTTGTGCAGAAGGGCGCAATTGCGGTTCGCCTGAAGCCCGAGGATTGGGCTTACGTCCAGGTGAAGACCGGCGACATTGACGCGGAGCAAATCAGGAGAGTTTTCCAGCAGACGCCAGGTGGGAGTGATCTCGATATAGCGGCGGCGATGCAGAGGGCTCATCCAGCTATGCTGCACGACGCTGCCGGCGATAATGATCTGGAAGCCGTCAGCCGAATGCTGGAGCTCGGTCTCGACGTCAATGCGATGACCAGCCGTACTCCGCTGCATGAGGCTGCGCTTCATGGCCATATCGAAATGGCGAAATTGCTGATCGAGCATGGAGCAGAGACCACCATTCGCGATCCGCATTTCTATGCGCCGGCGATTGGCTGGGCCGAATATAATGGAAAATCAGAGACAGTCGAATTTCTGAAAGCCTATCCGCTCGATATTTTCGCGGCTGCGGCTTTTGGCCAATTGGAACAGCTGGGAGATCTTCTCGGCAGACATCCGGAACAGCTGGATATTCGCTTTGGCGATTTCCGCCCGAGTGGGCAGCCCAGTGTCGATCGTGACTGGATGACGCCTCTCGGCTTTGCGATTGCCAATCGGCGTACGGATGCGGTGCGCCTCTTGCTAGAGCATGGGGCGGACCGCTCGATCAGGGACGCGACCGGAAGATCCTATCGGGACCTTGCGCAGGATATGGGAGACGAACTTATCATCGCCGCGCTAAGGCTGCCTATTGCATAGGCTGTGGTCCGGCCTCTTTCGGATGTTTGAGGTCGATATCGCCGTGGTCGGTCGCAAGGAATTGCGGCCCTACCTGGCGCACCTTGTTGGCTGAGGGATCGTAGGGCCGATCCGGCGGGAATTTTTGCGGCTCGGCCTGCGTCACCACCGGTGCCTTCGGTGCAGGCGACTGCTTCTGCTGCAGGCTGGAATCTTTCTGCAGCCTCGGTGTCTCGATGACCGTGATCGAGCTATCGGGTTGCGCCAGGGACTGCTGTTCCGGCGCATAGGCGTCGAGCTTCGTCCGGGTGTCGATAACGACATCCGGCGTTGCCGAAGCCGGGAGGCTGCAGCCATTCCTCTGCATCGTATCCAGCAGTTGCCGGCGTTGAAGGCCGGCTGCATCGATGCGGCCAACACTGTCTTCGCGCTGGTTCATCAGCAGGCCGAGATCGTGCCGCATCCCGTCAAGCGAGCTTCTCATATCGTCACAAATGCCCGAATTATCCTCGCCGAAAATGACGATGCCGCTGTCTTCGACGCAGCCCTGATTACGCAGGTCGCTCATCACGCGGCGAATCATCATATTCTGCTGAACGATTGCGCGTGAAAGCTGGCGCGTTTCCTGGCTGGCGCCGATCACCTCGGTGGTGTCGGCATAACGGCCGCGCAATTCATCGCATAGATTGGCCTGGGCGTAGCTGGGCGTGGCCGTCAGCAGGGACAGCAGGGCGATTGAAATTAGGTTTGTGCCGCGATTCACGTATCTGTTCTCGAAAGCGGGTTGATTTCGTTGGAAGCTACACTTTGGAGCTTAACAACGTATCCATCAAGACGCATCGATTTCGAGTGAATTTTAGCTATTTTTGATTTGCGGCCGCCACGCGCGAGCGGCCGCAAAGAAGGGTTTCGTCAGGCCAGCTGCGATGCTTCGACGACGGCCAGGGCCGCCATGTTGACGACGCCGCGCGATGTGACCGAAGGCGAGAGAATGTGCGCCGGAAGCGCCGTGCCGAGCAGGATCGGCCCGACATGCAAGCCATCGGTCATGGTCTTGACGACGCCGAGTGTGATGTTGGCGGCATCGAGATTGGGGAAGACGAGCAGGTTGGCTTCGCCCGAGAGCGTGCTATCAGGCATGACGTGGCGGCGCAGGCTCTCCGAAATCGCGCTGTCGCCATGCATTTCGCCATCGACTTCGAGTTCGGGTGCTGCTTCGCGAACGAGTGCCAAGGCACTGCGCATCTTCGTAGCGCTTTCCGATTCCCGCGAGCCGAAGTTGGAATGTGAAACGAGCGCGGCGCGCGGCGTGATGCCGAAACGCTTGATTTCCTCTGCCGCCAGCACCGCCGACTCAGCGATTTCCTCAGCACTCGGATTAAACGTCACATAAGTGTCGGTGTAGAAGGTTGCGCCGCGCTGCGAGATGAGCAGGCTCAATGCCGAAAAATCCCGGACATCCGGCCGCTTGCCGATGATCTGGCGGACGATGCGCAGGTGGCGCTCATAGCGGCCTTCCAGACCGCAGATCATCGCATCGGCCTCACCGCGCTTGAGGGCAAGCGCGCCAATGACGGTGGTGTTGGTACGAACGATGGTCCGGGCTGCCTCGGGGATAACGCCGCTGCGGCCCACGAGCGAAAAGTAAAGCTCGACATATTCACGGAAGCGCGGATCGTCTTCCGGATTGATAACGGCGAAATCGGTGTGCGGACGGATCTTGAGGCCGTAGCGCTTCAGGCGGGTCTCGATGACGGAGGGGCGGCCGATCAGGATCGGGGCTGCCGTGCCTTCTTCAAGCAGCACCTGCGCGGCACGCAGCACGCGCTCGTCTTCACCTTCGGAGAAGACCACCCGCTTGCGCTCGGAAATCTTCGCGGCGGCGAAGATCGGCTTCATGACGAAGCCGGAGCGGAAGACGAAGCGGTTGAGCTCGTCCATATAGGCATCGAAATCGGTGATCGGGCGCAGTGCCACGCCGCTTTCGGCGGCGGCCTTGGCCACGGCCGGCGCGATGCGCAGGATCAGGCGGGGATCGAAGGGCGAGGGGATCAGATAGTTCGGCCCGAAGACCGGGGTTTCGCCTGTGTAGGCGCGGGCGGCTACATCCGAAGGTTCTTCGCGGGCAAGCGAGGCGATGGCGCGCACAGCGGCCATCTTCATTTCCTCATTGATCGTCTTGGCGCCGCAATCGAGCGCGCCGCGGAAGATATAGGGGAAGCAGAGAACGTTGTTCACCTGGTTCGGGAAATCCGAACGGCCCGTGCAGATCATGGCGTCGGGGCGGGCAGCGCGGGCGAGGTCGGGCATGATTTCCGGCGTCGGGTTGGCGAGCGCCATGATCAGCGGCTTTTCCGCCATCTGTTCCAGAAGCTCGGGCTTCAACACGCCTGCGGCCGAGAGGCCGAGGAAGACGTCGGCGCCTGGGATAGACTCGGCAAGCTCGCGCTTGTCGCTATCCTGAGCATAGACGGACTTCCATTCGTCCATCAGCACGTTCCGGTCCTTGTAGACCAGGCCCTCGATATCGTGGACCCAGATATTTTCGCGCTTGGCGCCAAGTATGACGAGCAGGTTGAGGCAGGCAAGTGCTGCGGCGCCGGCGCCGGACGCCACGATCTTGACGTCTTCGATCTTCTTGCCGGCCAGCTCCAATCCGTTGAGGATGGCGGCGGCGACGATGATGGCGGTGCCGTGCTGATCGTCGTGGAAAACGGGGATTTCCATCTTCTCGCGCAGGCGACGCTCGACGTCGAAGCATTCCGGCGCCTTGATATCCTCGAGATTGATGCCGCCGAAGGTCGGCTCCAGAGCCGAGATCGTGTTGACCATCTCGTCAACTGTGGGAGCCTCGACTTCGATGTCGAACACATCGATGCCGGCGAATTTCTTGAAGAGAACCGCCTTGCCTTCCATCACGGGCTTGGAGGCGAGCGGGCCGATATTGCCGAGGCCGAGCACTGCCGAACCATTGGAAATAACGGCAACGAGATTGGCTCGGGACGTGTAATAGGCTGCCGTTTCCGGATTGTCGCGGATGGCTAGGCAAGGTGCGGCAACGCCTGGAGAATAGGCAAGCGCGAGATCGCGCTGGTTGCCGAGCGGCTTGGTAGCCTGGATTTCAAGCTTGCCGGGGCGGGGATAGCGATGGAAATAGAGCGCCTGTTCGTCGAAATCGCCACTCGCCATGTTCTTGGCTGCCTTCGAAGTATCGTGCGTATCCATCTCGCGGTCTCCATTCCTGCCTGCGCTTGAGTCCCTCCATACAACAATCGTTTGGCGTTCACAGTATGCAATTGACGTCACAAAGCGTTTTTGCAGCGGCAAAGTCCTGATCGCCGGTTCCGACCGGTGTCGCAGCGTCGCCTTGTCGCAAGCCGGGCCGGTGGGCAGCAGCGTCATAAGGGGTTCACCGCACGGGATTATGAGATCCGCAGGCAGAGGATCTCCAATGACTTTGATTGTTTCTCATCGCGGCGGCGCGCATTTGTGGCCTGAAAACACCAGGTTTGCCTTTTCGAAAACAGCCAAGCTCGACGTCGATCTCGTCGAATTCGATGTTCATCAGACGCGCGACGGCAAGCTCGTCGTCCATCATGACGCTTTGATCGACAGGATGACGGACGGGAAGGGTGCGATAGCCGATCTCACCTACGAGGAATTGGCGCGCCACATTGTGATCGGGAGCGGCGGCGAGACCATACCCACCCTTACGGAAACGATCGACATTTTCGGTCCGTCCGCGATCGATCTTCGGCTGGAGATCAAGACCGGACTGGACGGCAAACCCTATGAAGGAATGGAAGGCCGCATCCTGGACGAGTTGATGGCGACGGGGATGCTGGCGCGGACGATGGTGACAAGCTTCGCGCTGCCGCGTCTTCAGGCATTCGTTGCTGCACTCGATGAGCGGGGCCTGAACGCCGGCGAATTGCTCGGCTTCACCTTTCTCTGCTCGCCGCAGACGGTAACCCAGCTTGGCTGGCATGGGATCGTTGCTGCTCTGCGTGCCTCAGGCGTGCGCGAGATCGCCGTTCGCGCCGACGCGCTGGATGCGGGGGTCGTGAACTTCTTTCGGGCGAACGACGTGACGGTGCATGGCTGGGCTGCGCATACGAGTGAGGCGGCGCGCATGATGTTTCGCCTTGGTGTCGCCAGTTTTACAACCGATCGACCGGATCTCGCCATCGTGGCCAAACGCGGCTGATCTGCCTCGATAAGCCGCCAGACACAGGGTTTGTCATCTTCCTGAAACACGAGTCTGGTTTTGGAATAGGTAAGGTAGGATAGGGCACGGACATAAGTTCGTGAATGAAAACATGGACACCCGGCGATTCCGAACACTGTTCATTTCTGACGTGCACCTTGGCTCGAAAGCCGCGAAGGTGGACTTTCTGCTCGACTTTTTACGCCACCACGAAGCCGATACGATCTTCCTTGTTGGAGACATCGTCGACGGCTGGCGCCTCAAGCGAAACTGGTACTGGCCGCAGGATTGCAATGATGTGGTCCAGAAGCTTCTGCGCAAGGCACGCAAGGGCACGCGCATCGTCTATATCCCCGGCAATCACGACGAATTCCTCCGTGATTTCCCCGGCATGCACTTCGGTGGCATCGAAGTGGCGCAACGCGCCATGCACGAGACTGCCGACGGCAAGAAGTATCTCGTGCTGCATGGCGACGAATTCGACGTTGTCGTCCGCAATGCCCGCCTGCTCGCCTATCTCGGCGACTGGGCCTACGATATGGCGATCCTGATCAATATCGGCCTCGCCGCGGTGCGCCGCCGTCTGAATATGCCTTACTGGTCGTTCTCGGCCTGGGCGAAGCTGCAGGTCAAGCATGCCGTCAACTTCATCGGCGAATTCCAGCGTGTCGTTGCCGAAGAAGCCAAGCGCAATGATGCTGACGGGGTGATCTGCGGCCACATCCATCATGCCGTCATCGAGGATCTCGACGGCATCCGTTACATCAATACCGGTGACTGGGTGGAGAGCTGCACGGCGATCGCCGAGCATGAGGACGGCACGTTCGAGCTCATCACCTGGCAGACAATTCTTGAGACGCAGGCCGCAGGCGCCTCGGTCGAAGAATTGCCCCAGCCGCTGGGAGCCCAGGCGGCCTGATTTAGAGGCCGCCTCACGAGCTTAATAATAGCCTGTCATAATTATTGATCAGCGGGAAAGCCCGGAAGCTTCGGATTTTTTCCGAAACGTTACGATTTGGCCATTTCTCGCCATAGTCGTACTCACGATAGAGTGATAGGGACAAATCAGTTCCCTTCAGGTCTGTCATGATTCCCGCCATAAAGTCCTCGCAGGGCGAGGGTGCGCCCCCGTATTTCCGTTTGCGCACTGCCTTGTCCTATTGTGCACCGTTGTTCGTCAACGGGATCGCCTTGCCGTTTTTCCCCGTCTGGCTGGCGGGGCTGAATTTCAGCGACCACGAGATCGGTCTCGTGATTGCCGTGCCCATGGTCGTGCGTGTTCTTGTAACGCCTATTATCGCCAGCCTCGCCGATCACATGAAGGAACGCGCCGATGTGCTGTTCTGGTCCGGCGGCCTGTCGCTGCTGACGGCGATCGCGCTTTACTGGACCAGCGATTTCTGGCCTGTTCTGCTCGTCTACGGCATCCAGGGCGCGACCTATGCACCCTATGTGCCGGTGGTCGAGTCCATTGCCATGTCGGGCGTGCGTCGCTGGGGCTTCGATTACGGCTCGATGCGCGTGTGGGGATCAATCACCTTCATCCTCTCGACCCTTCTTGGCGGACAGATGATCGGCATGTGGGGAGGCACGATGGTGCTCCCCGTCATGGTCGCCGGCTTCGTTCTTACCATGCTGATGGGTGTGTTTTCCCCACGTATCGGACCGACGCGCCGACATAACCAGCCGATCAACCTGCAGCCCCCGACCGGAAACCTGCGCTCTCCCAAGCTGCTCGTCACCATGATCGGCGTTTCTGTGCAGCAGTCCAGCCACGCGATGCTTTATACTTTCGCGTCGATTTACTGGCGCAAGCTTGGTTTCTCCGGAGCGGAAATCGCTGTTCTCTGGAGCATCGGCGTTGCGGCCGAAGTGATGGTCTTTTTCCTGTCGAAGAAGCTGAGCCGGCGTTTCAGCGCGTGGACGTTGATCTTTTTCGGCTCGAGCATGTGTGTCCTTCGCTGGATCCTTTTCCCGATGAATCTGGGTTTCCTCGGTTACTTCCTGCTGCAATGCTTCCATTCCTGCACCTATGCCTGCGTCCATACCGGCATCCAGCGGCGCATCGTCGCCTCGGTCCACGAAACGCAGGAGGCTTCGGCCCAGGGCGCCTATTATTTCTATAACGGGATGTTCCTTGGCCTGATGACGCTGGCATCCGGCTATCTCTATGCGTGGCTTGATATTGACAGCTATTACGTCATGGCCGGGGTGGCTGCTTTCGGCCTTGGCATGGTCATCTTTGCACGCGGTCTCCAGCCAGGAGGTTCGGCGGTGGGTGGAGGTGCGCGCGGCGTATCGTAACGCGGACGCGAACAAATTCATTTGGATATCAAAAAGCCGTGACATATGTTGGCCGCGGCGCAGCATAGCTATTTCCCGTGCAGTCGGTGTATTAAGCATCGGCGTCGGGTCGGGCTTCCCGAGTCGACGTTAGTGATGCCAGATCTGAGAGACGCATTAGTTTGAACGTAGCCGAACAGAAATCCGATGCACCGAGGATCGATGACGAAGCCGATGGCAGTGGGCATCGCTATCGGCTGGAAGGCAATTGGCGCAGCGCCAATGTGCACGGCGTACTGCGGAAGATCGAGCAGCTCTCGAAACGGAGTTCAGGCGGTGACGTCGTCATCGATCTTTCCGACCTGTCCGATGTGGATACGGCCGGCGCGCTGCTGATCCGGCGTCTGAAGATGAGCCAGGAGGCGCATGGCGCCACGGTGACGATTGACGGCTCCAATCCGCATATTGATGAGCTGCTGACCGCCTTCGACGAGGATCCAGATGCGGAAACCGGGCGGGCGAAGTCGAAGGGACCATGGACCGAGCGGCTGTTCGCTCCCATCGGCAAGACAGTCTACGAGCTATGGGGCAACCTGATTGCCGCCATGTACATACTGGGCTCGGCTGTTCGCGGCGCGCAGCTCAAATTCGGACGCGGTAGCGGCGTCTCGCCGGCTTCGATCATCAATCAGATCGATCACATGGCCGTCAGGGCTGTTCCCATCATTCTGCTGATGTCCTATCTGATTGGCGCGATCATTGCGCAGCAGGGGGCATTCCAGCTGCGCTATTTTGGCGCCGAGGTCTTTGTCGTCGATCTCGTCGGCATCCTGCAATTGCGCGAAATCGGCGTGCTTCTGACGGCGATCATGATCGCGGGCCGTTCCGGCAGCGCGATTACCGCCGAAATCGGCTCGATGAAGATGCGCGAGGAAGTGGATGCGTTGAAGGTCATGGGCCTCAACCCCATCGGCGTGCTGATCTTTCCGCGGCTGGTGGCGCTGACGGTCGCCCTGCCGTTGCTGACGATCCTTGCAAACTTCGCTTCGCTCTTCGGCGCGGCCACGGTGACCTGGGCCTATTCCGGCATCACCTTCGCCACCTTCGTTTCGCGTCTGCACGAGGCAATCAGCCTTTCCACTGTTATTTCCGGCATGATCAAGGCGCCGTTCATGGCGCTGGTCATCGGCATCGTGGCTGCGGTCGAGGGTTTGAAGGTCGGAGGCAGCGCCGAATCGCTGGGCCAGCACGTCACCTCATCGGTCGTGAAGTCGATCTTCGTTGTTATCCTCATGGATGGGCTTTTTGCCATATTCTATGCAGCGATCGATTTCTGAGGACATCAACGATGAGCGCACTTCACTCGGAAATCCCGTTGGAAAAAGATGAGCGTGGCAGGGACATCGTGCTGTCGGCAAAGGATGTCACCGTCGCTTTCGGCTCGAAAGTCGTGCTCGACAAATTGAACCTCAATATCTACCGCGGCGAGATCCTTGGTTTCGTCGGTGCTTCCGGTGCCGGCAAGTCCGTACTGCTGCGCACGGTATTGCGGCTTCTGCCGCGCCGCTCGGGCAAGATCGAGATCCTCGGCGAGGACTACGACAAGCTCGACGAACAGGACCGCAACAGGCTCGATATGCGCCTTGGCGTCCTCTTCCAGCAGGGCGCATTGTTCTCCTCGCTGACGGTGCGGGAAAACATCCAGGTGCCCATGCGGGAATATCTGGATCTGCCACAGGATATGATGGACGAGCTGGCGCTGATGAAGATCCGCATGGTGGGTCTGGCTGCCGATGCCGCCGACAAATACCCGTCCGAGCTTTCCGGCGGCATGATCAAGCGTGCGGCTCTTGCCAGAGCGCTCGCGCTCGATCCCGACCTAGTATTCCTCGACGAGCCAACCTCCGGGCTCGATCCGATCGGCGCTGCTGAGTTCGACGAATTGATCGCAAAGCTGCGCGACACGCTCGGCCTGACCGTTTATATGGTGACTCACGACCTAGACAGCCTGTTTTCCGTCTGCGACCGTATTGCTGTTCTCGGACAGAAACGGGTATTGGTGGAAGGCACGGTTGAGGACATGCTCGCTTGCGACGACCCGTGGGTGCAGGCCTATTTCAAGGGCAAGCGCGCACGTTCGATTGTGCCTCGGGACGACATCAGGGAGCACACAGACGATAACGGCGCAGGCGCCCACAGCCGCGAGAAGTGACTGGAAACTATGGAAACCAAAGCCAATTATACGATCGTCGGGTTCTTTACGCTGCTTGTTATCGCGGCCGCCTTCGGTTTCGTCTACTGGATGGCCGAATATGGCCGCGGCGGTCCGATGGTCGAACTCGTGGTTCGCATTCCCGGCTCCGCCAACGGTTTGAGCGTCGGTTCACCGGTTCGCTTCAACGGCATTCAGGTCGGCTCGGTGCAGGGCCTGTCGATCGATGCCGACGATCCGAACTATTCGCTCGCCTTCACCCAGGTGCGTGCTGACGCGCCGGTTTACACGTCAACCAAGGCCATTCTTGAAATTCAGGGCCTGACGGGCGCTGCTTATATCGAGCTTTCCGGCGGTCGCAATGGCGACGAGAATATTCTCAAACGCTCCGTAGATACCGGCAAGCGCGCCGTGCTGCTTGCGGATCAATCCAGCGTTACGAACCTTTTGACGACCGCGGACAAGATCCTGAACCGTGCCAATGACACGATCGGCGACATTCAGGGCTTTGTCTCGGATTCGCGCGGACCGTTGACCGACACGGTGCGCAATGCGCAGAAATTCTCCAAGGCCATCGCCGACAATTCCGACAATATCGACAAGTTCCTGGCTAGCGTCGGGCAACTGTCCGACACCTTCAAGACGGTTTCGGTTCGTGTCGACTCCACGCTGGATGCTATCGAGAAGCTGGTGCGTGCCGTCGATGCCCAGAAAGTCAACGACGTCATCGCCAATGCCGACAGGATCACCGCGAATGTTGCGGATGCCACGACCGATCTGAAGGCGACCATTGCAAGCTTCAAGCAGACCGCCGACACCTACAATAGCTTCGGCCAGAAAGCACAGCAGACGCTGGATCGTGTCGACGCGATCGTGGCGCAGATCGATCCTGCGAAGATCAAGGGATCGGTTGACGATATTGCCGATGTGACGAAGCAGGCGCGTACCGCCGTTGCTTCCATTCGCGACGTGGCCAATTCGGTTGCGGCTCATCAGCAGGATATCGATCAGACGATTGCCAATGCGCGGGACATTTCCAGCAAGCTGAACTCCGCATCCGGCAAGGTCGACGGCATTCTCACGAAGGTCGATTCCCTGCTCGGCAATGACAGCACGCAATCGTTGTTCGCCGAGGCCAAGGATACGCTCGAGTCCTTCAAGAAGATGGCTGACAATCTCAATAGCCGGATCGGGCCGATCGCCGACAATCTGCAGAAGTTTTCCAGCAGCGGCTTGCGTGATGCCCAGACCCTCATCAACGACATGCGGGGCACGGTTGACAATCTGAATACGACAATCACTAATTTCGACAAGAATCCGCAGCGATTGATCTTCGGCGGAGATACGGTCAAGACGTATGACGGCCGCGCGCGGCATTGATGAACAGCGATATCTGGTCTCCAGGGGATAAGCGAAATATGGTCGGTTGCGTGTCGAGTAAGCGTCATCAGGTGTGGAGCGCTGTGGTCGTGTTGCCGTTGCTCGCAGTCTTGCTGGGGGGCTGCGGCAGTTCCGGCAATAACGACACCTACGATCTTTCCGCTTCGGCAAAGGCGAGTGGCCCGTCGGTCAAGAACCGCCAGATCCTCATCCCGCCGCCGACGGCGCTGCAGGCGCTGGATAGCAACCAGATCGTCATCCGTGTCTCGTCCTCGGAAATCCAGTATCTCGGCAAGTCGCAATGGAGCGACAAGCTGAGCAAGATGGTGCAGTCGAAGCTGGTGGAAGCCTTCGAGAACACCGGCAAGCTCGGCGGCGTCGGCGTGCCGGGGCAGGGCCTTGCGATCGACTATCAGATCGTCACGGACATTCGCTCGTTCGAGATCAATGCGGCTGGTGGTCAGAAGAGCGCGGTCGTCGAAATCTCCGAAAAGATCCTGAACGACCGTTCGGGCACCGTGAAGGCGCAGAACATCTTCCGCAAGGTCGTTCCCGTCAGCGGCGGCAGCAATCCGGATTTCGTCCGTGCGCTGGATTCTGCATTTGCCGGCGTGACCAGCGAGCTCGTCGATTGGACGTTGCGCTCGCTGTAAGCGGTCACAGCTCCATAAGATCTTTCAGTGTCGTGAGATCGCGCAATACATGCGCGGCATCGGCTGCAAACTGCGCTTCTGTCATGCCGGGGAGCCGCAGCACCGTGAACATCACCTCGCAGCCATCTCCATTTGGCACGATCCTCAAGGCATTGTAGACCTTCAGGCCAGATTCCAAGGTCACCAGGTGATCGATGACACCAAAATCGTTGCTGGGCGCAAAGCGTACGCGGGCGGTGCCAAGAACGCCCTCTGCGATCCAGTCGTCTCCATCCTGCTTCAGTCCTGATGCAAGGCCCGAAGCCCAATGTGGCATGTTTTGCGGACGGCTGGCGAAATCGTAAACTTCCCTCCAGTCGCGTTCGATAGGGATATGGATGATCTTCGCGGTCATGGTCGACATGATGGTCTTCTCCCCTATATCACCCGGACGGATTGGCGGTTTGCTGTGGATCCCGCAACATTCTTGCACAGTCCTGCAAAGGGGACGATTCACGGCTCGCGGAGGCTTGCCGTTTTTCGTCCGGAGTGCAACAACAACCCCCAACGCAGGGATGCCGTCGGCCGCGTGGAGCGTCGGCGGTATTGCGTCACATCAAATGTTACTGCGCCTTCCGGATCTTCAGGGTGGGCCGGACGCAGTCAACGGCTCATTGGAGGATTGTCGTGGAAAAGGCAGAAATCGGGCTGATCGGTCTTGCTGTGATGGGATCGAATCTGGCGCTCAACATCGCCGAAAAAGGCAACAAGATCGCAGTGTTCAACCGTACGCCGCAGGTGACCGATGAATTCTATGCGAATGCAGGCGAGCTCAAGGACAAGATCATTCCTTGCAAGACGATCGAAGAGTTCGTCGAGGCTATCCGCCCGCCGCGGCCGATCATCATCATGATCAAGGCCGGCGAGCCGGTCGACCAGCAGATGGCGGCACTGCAGCCCTATCTCGATAAGGGCGACATCATGATCGATGCCGGCAACGCCAATTTCCGCGACACCATCGCGCGCTTCGATCGTCTGAAGGATACCGAGCTGACATTCATCGGCATGGGCGTCTCCGGCGGTGAGGAAGGAGCCCGTCACGGCCCGTCCATCATGGTCGGCGGCACCGAGGAATCCTACAAGCGCGTCGAAAAGGTGCTGACCTCGATCGCTGCGAAGTACAACGACGATCCCTGCGTTGCCTGGCTCGGCAATGGCGGCGCCGGTCATTTCGTCAAGACCATCCACAATGGCATCGAATATGCCGATATGCAGATGATTGCCGAAATCTACGGCATCCTGCGTGACGGTCTTGGCAAGAGCGCCGCCGAGATCAGCTCGATCTTCGGCGAGTGGAACAGGGGCCGCCTGAATTCCTACCTGATCGAGATCACCGAAAAAGTTCTGGCCGCCAAGGATCCGGCAACCGGCAATGCCGTTCCCGATATCATTCTCGACAAGGCCGGCCAGAAGGGCACCGGCAAGTGGTCTGTCATCGAAGCGCAGAACATGGGCATTCCGGCGACTGCCATCGAAGCTGCCGTTGCAGCCCGCAGCCTGTCGGCCATCAAGAGCCAGCGCGAGGCTGCCGAGAAGATCTTCGGCACGCCGGACTACAAGTTCCCGACCGCCTTTGGTCCTGAATTGCTGAAGGATCTCGAGCTTGCGCTGTTTGCCGCCAAGATCGGCGCCTACGCGCAGGGCTTCGCCGTCATGGCCGAGGCTTCGAAGGAGTTCAACTGGTCGCTGCCGATGCCTGTCATCGCCAAGATCTGGCGGGCCGGCTGCATTATCCGTTCGCAGTTCCTCGACGAGATCACCAGCGCCTTCACCAAGGCACCGGATGCGGCAAATCTCATCGTCACACCTGCCTTCGCAGAAATGGTCAAGGAATCGATCCCGTCGCTGCGGCGCATCGTTTCGGCCGCGACTGCGTCCGGCCTACCGGTTCCGGCACTTGCTTCGGCCTTGACCTATTTCGATGCCTATCGCCAGGCTCGCGGCACTGCCAATCTGATCCAGGCCCAACGCGACTTCTTCGGCGCGCACGGCTTCGACCGCGTCGACGGCAAGGATATTCACCACGGCCCATGGGGGAGCGGCGCTCAGGGCTGAGAAGGCCGATAGAGTGCAACATTAAAAAGCCCGCCGGAGCGATCCGGCGGGCTTTTTCATTTCCGTCAGCTCTTTGGCCAGACAGGTGAGCTGATGCTTTGCAGCAGCTCCGGCTCTATGCCGTCGATGCGGGCAATGACGGCCTTGGCCAACTCCCGGCCGCCATGGCGGACATCCTCGTAGATCGTGATGATCTCCGGGCGGATCCAGTTCAGTACGTCGGTCGACTGCTTGGCGACCATGTCGATATCGCGGCCAAGCCGGAAGCCGGCCGCTTCGATGCCGGCGTTGACGGCAATGGCGCCGCCGCCGCTGGAGCAGACGATGCCGTCAGGCGGATGCGGGGAGCGCATCAGCGCTTCCACGCTGTCCCTGATATCGGCCAGCGGCGCATCGGTCGTCACTCGCAGAGGTATCTCCTCGGCGCCATATTCGTGCAGGCCGATCTGGAAGCCGATTCGGGTGTGGGCGTAATAGCTGAGCTTGCTGGAAGGCTGCAGCAGCGCCAGGCGACGCCTGCCCTTGGCAACCAGCGCCCGAACGGCCTCTTGCGTGAAGGCCTCGTTATCGAAGTCGTGGAAGGGATGGACGATGCCCATATCCGTCCGCCCATGGGTGGCGAAGGGCAGGCCGCGTTCGTCCATCAACCGAACGCGCGGATCGTCCGGCTCTGTGCGTGATATGATAACGCCATCCGCCGAGCCGGTGTCGAGGATATAGCGCACGGGAACCAGGGGGTCCTTGCTGTGCGAATGCGGCGTGATGACAAGATGATATTGCGTGCCCGCGAGAACCTCGGAAATCCCGAAGACCATCTGGCTGGTGAAGCCCATGATTTCTTCGTCGATGCTCAGCACCAGCGCGATGACGTTGGTCTTGCCGGTTCTCAGGCGTACGCCGGCGCGGTTCGGCTGATAGCCCAATTGTCGGGCAACCATGCGTACCCGTTCCTTGGTCTCGGCACTGATATCGGGAGCATCCTTCAAGGCGCGCGAAACGGTGGTAATTCCAAGCCCCGTCATGAAGGCGATCGTCTTCAGAGTAGGCCGCTCCGGTGGAGATTGCGGACCGCTTCCTGAAATTTTCTTATTGTCCATTTCGTACAAGCTCGCCTCCCGGCCGCCTCCTGCGGCCAATCCGCTTATATTGCTCACGCCGATGCCGCAAGCATAGGTGCAATGCCATGGTTCCTCCGTCGACGAGCAAAACTGTAACGATACAGTATGAATGTCGAGCACTATTTTAGACCTGTCTACCGTTGACGTGCCTAATGGTTGTATTGCTATCCCCGGGTGAGCAGTTCTCCGCTTATGAAACGGCGCTCGGCAATCCGTTGATGGGTTTCTTTGCTTATTTGAAATAATATCAATTGTTTACTGAATATTTTTCGAAGGCTCTGGCCCCAATCATGAGCCAGGGTGCCCGTATCTTCCACAGGTAAAATATTACCTTTGGTTGTATAATTGGCGTTCAGCGAAAAAATAACTGGCTGGCGGTTGCGTACCGAAAATGATTCGACTACGTTTTTCCGGCAACGTTTCAGTGAGGGAGGAGAACTCATGAATATTCGTTTGATGGCTGCCGCTTTGCTCGCATCTGTCGCGATTCCAGCCTTTTCAGCCAATGCGACCGATCTTGAGGTAACGCATTGGTGGACATCGGGTGGTGAAGCGGCCGCGGTGAAGGTTCTGGCCGAGCAGTACAATGCTCTTGGCAAAGATCACTGGGTCGACGGCGCGATCGCCGGATCCGGCTCGACGGCAACGCCACTGATCGTCAGCCGCATCCTGGGCGGCAATCCAATGGGTGCCACGCAGCTCAACACGGGCCGCGACGCCGAAGAGCTGGTCAAGGCCGGCCTCATGACCGATCTGACCGATCTGGCTGAAAAGGAACACTGGAAAGATATTATTCGCCCGGCGAGCCTGCTGGCATCCTGCACCTATGAAGGCCGCGTCTATTGCGTGCCGCTCAATATTCACTCCTGGCAGTGGATGTGGGTCAACCGGCATGTCTTCGAAGACAATGGCATGAAGGTTCCGGCCAATTGGGATGAATTCGTCGCCGACGCGCCGAAGTTGCGCGAGAAGGGTATCGTTCCGCTTGCGACCGGCGCTCCATGGCAGGTCGACGGCATGCGCAGCGTCATGCAGATCGGCATTGGCGGCAAGGAAACCTATCTGGCGATCTACCAGAAGAAGGACGCAGACGCCGTGAAGAGCCCCGAAAACCGCAAGGTTTGGGATGCCTTCGCGCAGGCTCGCGATCTGGTTGACGAGAGCTATTCCGGCCGTGACTGGAACGTCGCCACCAACATGGTCATCACAGGCAAGGCTGCCGCGCAGATCATGGGCGACTGGGCACAAGGCGAGTTTGGCGTCGCCAAGCAGGTTGCCGGCAAGGACTACGATTGCCTGCCGGGTCTCGGCTTCAACGGTTTGCTCGATACCGGTGGCGACAGCTTCTATTTCCCGAAGAACAGCAATGCCGATATCACCAAAGCGCAGCTCGAGCTTGCCAGCATGCTCGTGTCCAAGGAAACCCAGGTGAAGTTCAACCTCGCCAAGGGTTCTCTGCCGGTGCGTGGCGATATCGATCTGAGTGCGGCCAGCAGCTGCATGAAGAAGGGTCTGGAAATCCTGAAGAATCCGGACAACGTCGTGCCGGGCGTGACCCAGCTGATCGACCCGGATACACGCGGCCAGATGACCGACCTCGGACTGCAGTTCTTCTCGTCGAAGATGACGGTGGACGAGGCCATTGAAAAGCAGGCCGCCATCTTCAAGCAGGCACAGTAAGCAGACGACCATCCTATCAATCGCGATGGCCGGCTTGGGGCGGGCGAGGGTTCTCGCCTGTCCCGATGCACGCCACCAACGGAGGTATTGATGGCTAACGCTGTCCGGCCATTTGGTCTGTTCCGCAACCTGAATGCAAAGATCGCCGCCATTCCGATGGTGTTGACGGTGATCGTTGTGTTCGTGGGCTGCACGCTCTGGACCGTCATCTATTCGTTCACAGATTCAAGACTGCTGCCCAGCTCGAACTTTGTCGGTCTGGCGCAATATCAGCGCCTGTGGGGCACCGATCGCTGGAACATCTCAATCGGCAATCTTGCCATTTACGGCGTTCTTAGCCTCGTTTTCGCTTTCGTCGTCGGCTTCGTCCTTGCCGTGCTGATGGACCAGAAGATCCGCTTCGAGAATACGTTTCGAACGATTTTCCTCTATCCCTTCGCCCTTTCCTTCATCGTCACCGGACTTGTCTGGCAATGGATCCTCGATCCGGCGCTGGGACTGCCGAAACTGGCGCAGGACATGGGGTTCACCTGGTTCAATTTCGCGCTGCTCGGCAATCAGAAAACGGTGCTCTATGCGCTCGTCATCGCCGGGCTCTGGCAGGGCACCGGTCTGGTGATGGTGCTGATGCTGGCAGGTCTGCGCGGGATTGACGGCGAGATCTGGAAGGCCTCGCGTGTCGACGGCATCCCGGCCTGGCGAACCTATATTTTCGTCGTCATCCCGATGATGCGCGGCGTCTTCGTCACCACGCTCGTCATCGTCGCTTCGGGCATCGTGCGCGTCTACGATCTGGTCGTTGCCATGACATCAGGCGGGCCGGGCTTCGCATCCGAAATGCCGGCCAAATATGTCTACGACTTCATGTTCCAGCGTTCGAACCTTGGGCAGGCGCTTGCCGCCTCCACAGTCATGCTGGTCACCGTGTTCATCTTCGTCGTGCCGTGGGCTCTCTACGAGTTCCGCCAGAAGCGCAGATAAGGGAGGCACCAAATGGCATTTGCCACCGCAATCGAGCCTTCGGGCGCAAAACCCAAGCGCCGCTTCGCGCCGCGCACCATCATGCTCTACGGCTTTCTCGGGCTTGCGGCACTCTACTACGTGCTGCCGCTCTATGTGATGATCGTCACCTCGCTCAAGGGCATGCCTGAGATACGCCTCGGCAACATTTTTGCGCCGCCGATGGAAATCACCTTTGAGCCATGGGTGAAAGCCTGGTCGCAGGCCTGCACCGGTCTTTATTGCCACGGCATCCAGGTCGGCTTCTGGAATTCTGTGAAAATCCTCGTTCCGAGCGTCATCGTCTCGATCGCCGTTGCTTCGGTCAACGGATATGCGCTGGCCAACTGGCGCTTTAAAGGATCGGAAGTCTTCTTCACCATCCTGCTATTCGGCGCTTTCATCCCCTACCAGGTCATGCTCTATCCGCTCGTCATGGTGCTGCGCGAACTCGGCCTGTTCGCAACGCTTGGCGGCATCGTCCTCGTGCATACGATCTTCGGTATGCCGATCAACACGTTGCTGTTCCGCAATTATTTCGCCTCGCTTCCGCCTGAGCTCTTCAAGGCGGCGCGTGTCGACGGCGCGGGCTTCTGGCAGATCTTCCTGCGCATCATGCTGCCCATGTCGCTGCCGATCTTCGTCGTCGGCATCATCATCCAGATCACCGGCATCTGGAATGACTTCCTGTTCGGCGTCATTTTTGCCGGCACGCAGAACTATCCGATGACCGTGCAGCTCAACAACGTCGTCAACGCCGTTCAGGGCGTCAAGGAATACAACGTCAATATGGCCGCAACGCTTCTTACCGGCGCGGTGCCGCTTATCG
The DNA here is from genome assembly GCF_053521805.1 of Rhizobium sp. A22-96. NCBI lineage: Bacteria > Pseudomonadati > Pseudomonadota > Alphaproteobacteria > Hyphomicrobiales > Rhizobiaceae > Rhizobium > Rhizobium sp. A22-96. Next base: position 87,828 of record NZ_JBNWDQ010000002.1, on the reverse strand, counting down.
TCTATTTCGTGTCCGGACGGCTCTTCGTCCGTGGCATCGCCGCCGGCGCAGTGAAGGGTTGATCCATGAACAGCAGCGTTTCCATCAAAGACCTTTCGCTGAATTTCGGTGCGGTCAACGTCCTGAAAAATCTCAACCTCGAGATCAATGACGGCGAATTCCTCGTACTCCTCGGCTCATCCGGCTGCGGCAAGTCGACCTTGCTCAACTGCATCGCCGGCCTGCTTGATATCAGCGAGGGCCAGATCTTCATCAAAGGCAAGAACGTCACCTGGGAAGAGCCCAAGGACCGCGGCATCGGCATGGTGTTCCAGTCCTACGCGCTCTATCCGCAGATGTCGGTCGAGAAGAACCTCTCCTTCGGCCTACGCGTCGCCAAAGTGCCGAACGACGAGATCAAGAAGCGCATCGCGCGTGCGGCCGAGATTCTGCAGATCGAGCCGCTGCTGAAGCGCAAGCCGGCCGAACTTTCGGGCGGCCAGCGCCAGCGCGTGGCTATCGGCCGGGCACTGGTGCGCGATGTCGACGTCTTCCTCTTCGACGAGCCCTTGTCGAACCTCGATGCGAAGCTACGTTCTGAGCTGCGCGTGGAAATCAAGCGGCTGCACCAGTCGCTGAAAAATACGATGATCTACGTCACCCACGACCAGATCGAGGCTCTGACGCTCGCCGACCGTATCGCGATCATGAAGAACGGCGTCATCATGCAGCTCGATGATCCCACGACGATCTACAACGAGCCGCGCAATCTCTTCGTCGCCGGCTTCATCGGATCGCCGTCCATGAATTTCCTCAAGGGCGAACTGGTGAACCGGGAAGGCAAGGTGGCGTTTGCGACCAATGATGTGCTGTTCTCGCTTGATGGCTACAGGGCGGGCGAGGCGTTGCAGGCCGGCCGCAAGGTCGTGCTTGGCGTGCGTCCCGAGCACATAAAGGTCAACGAGGAGCTTGCGTCGGGCGCAGAGGTACACAACGCGACCGTCGATATCGAAGAGCCGATGGGCGCCGACAATCTGCTCTGGCTGAAGCATGCCGGCCACACTTTGTCGGTGCGCGTCAACGGTAGCAGGCGGTTTGGCCCCGGCACGGGCGTGAAGCTCGGCTTTGACATGTCTCTCGCATCGCTCTTTGATGCGCAGACAGAACTCAGAATATGATCCTATGCCCTGGAGGCGGCCTTGCCGCCTCCACCTTGCAGCGGTCCGAGGAGGTCCGATGTCGTCTTCGCTCAATGATAATTTCACCGTCGATCTGGCTGGCGCGTGGAGGCTCACATCTCCCGACAGCGATCATTCCCTCTCCATGTCTCTGCCCGGTGATGTCCATGCCGCACTGAATGCGGAAGGCCTCATTCCGGACCCATATTTCGGCCGGAACGAAGAGCTCGTGCAGTGGGTGGCCAAGCAGGATTGGCAGCTGACACGCAGCTTCACCCTCGATGACACCGGTGGCGACTGGTATCTCGATATCGACTATCTCGACACCGTCGCGAGCGTCTATGTCAATGAGGCGCTCGTGCTCGAAGCCGACAATTGCTTTCAGCGTTATCGCCCCGATGTCTCGAAGGCGTTGAAGACGGGCGAGAACAGCATTCGCATCGTCCTGCATTCGAGCATCAGGGAGGGAGCGGAGCGGCAGGCGAAGCAACCGTTCTATATCCCCTACAGCACAGGCAATTCACCGATCCCGAATGGTAACATGCTGCGCAAGCCGCAATGCCATTTCGGCTGGGACTGGAACATCGCGATCGCACCTCTCGGGCTCTACGGCACGATCGCGCTGAAGAAGCTCGAGATCGCCCGCATCGAGAATGTCGTCACCCAACAGATCCACAATGACGACGGTTCCGTGGATCTGAAGGTGACGGTGGCGCTGTTTGCCAAGGGTACTGGCGTTGCGCAGCTTTATTTCGAGCTGGATGAAGAGCGGGTGCGCCTCGATGTCGGCGTCAATGCCGGCGAGACCTCGATCACCCATGTCTTCCATGTCGACAAGCCCAGGCTCTGGTGGCCGGCCGGCAATGGCGAGCAAGCCCTCTACGCCCTGTCAGTGGAGACGAATTTCGAGACCGTTACGCGGCAGATCGGTCTGCGGACGGTCGAGCTGATCACTGACGAGGACGAGGCCGGCAGCCGCTTTGCCTTGAAGGTGAACGGCCGCGAGATCTTTGCCCGCGGCGCCAACTGGATTCCGGCCGACGCGCTGTTTTCGCGCTCCAAGCCGGAGCTGACCGAGGATCTGCTGCAATCGGCGGCGGCCGCCAACATGAACATCATCCGCGTCTGGGGTGGTGGCTTCTACGAGCACGACTGGTTCTACGACATCTGCGACCGCTTGGGGCTGATGGTGTGGCAGGACTTCATGTTCGCCTGCAACCTCTATCCTTCGACGGGCGATTTCCTGGAGAATGTCGAGGAAGAGGTTGGCTATCAGGTTCGCCGGCTGGCGACGCATCCGTCGATCGTGTTGTGGTGCGGCGATAATGAACTGGTCGGCGCGCTCACATGGTTTGAGGAATCCCGCAAGGATCGAGACCGCTACCTCGTCTCCTATGATCGTCTGAACAGGACGATCGAGCAGGCGATGAAGAAGGCTGCACCGGACGCGATCTGGTGGCCGTCAAGCCCGGCATCCGGCTATCTGAACTTCGGCGATGCCTGGCATGCCGATGGCTCGGGCGACATGCACTATTGGTCGGTCTGGCACGAGAACAAGTCCTTCGACAATTATCGCACCGTGCGCCCGCGCTTCTGCTCGGAATTCGGCTTCCAGTCCTACACCTCGCTACCGGTCATCAAGACCTATGCCGAGGCGAAGGATATGAACATCGCTTCTCCGGTCATGGAGCTGCACCAGAAGAATGCCGGCGGCAACGAGCGCATTGCCGGCACGATGTTCCGCTATTTCCGTTTCCCCAAGGATTTTCCAAACTTCGTCTATCTGAGCCAGGTCCAGCAGGGCCTCGCCATCAAGACGGCTGTGGAATATTGGCGGTCTTTGAAGCCGCATTGCATGGGCACCATCTACTGGCAGCTCAACGACACCTGGCCGGTGGCATCATGGTCGAGTCTCGATTACGGCGGCCGATGGAAGGTGATGCATTATCTGGTGCGGCGCTTCTTCCAGCCCATATCGGTCGCGGCGATCCCGTCGGAAGACAACAAGACCATCCGTTTCTCTTTGGTCAACGACACCAATGCCGACGTCACGGCCGATATTTCCGTCTCGCTGCTGAAGCTTGACGGCGAGCGGGTACCTTTGACCACGGCGCATGCGGTCTGCACGCCGGACGCTGCTGTTGTTGCATTGTCGATCGATGCGGATCAGGTGCCGGCGGGTTGCCTGCTGGCGTGGCGTTTCACCGCATCGAACGGCATGGGCGGCGAGGGGCATTATGTCCACGGCACCTACAAGGCTCTGGAGCTTCAGCCAGCGGGCCTGACGGTGTTGAGGGAGGAGAGGCAAGAAAACGGGACGGTGGAACTCACCGTCACCGCAAAGGGACTTGCGCTGTTCGTGATGATCGAGAGCGAGACCGAGGGGCGCTATTCCGACAATGCCTTCGATCTTGCCGCCGGCGAAAGCCGACGCATCGTCTTTACGCCGGCCAAGCCGCTGGCCGGCGGTGTCCCTGCATTCCGCATCTACGATCTGCAATCCAGCCAATCGGTGGATTGAGTTATCACGCCGTCACGGCGGCGTTTTCGGGGCGACAAGCCCAAGACAGACGGCCGGGAGGCCATTGGAGGACTATCGATGACGAAACTTGGATTTCAGCTTTATAGCGCCCGCAATTTTCAGCCCTATTCGGAGATCTTCGTCAAGCTCGGCAAGGCCGGCTACGCCGAGGTCGAAGGCTTTGGCGGCATTTATGCCGATCTGGACGAGGCGGGCCTGAAGAGCCTGCGCGCCGAGCTCGACAAGAATGGCCTGGTGATGGCGAGCGGCCACTTCAGCCCCGACTTCCTCGACGGGCAGGTAGAGAAGGCACTCACGATCGCCAGGACGCTCGGCATGGACTCGATCTACGCGCCGCATATCGGCGCCGACGAGCGCCCGAAGGATGCAGCCGGCTGGCTGGCATTCGGCAAGCGCCTGCAGGAAATGAGCAAGCCCTACAAGGACGCAGGCTTCGAATTCGGCTGGCACAATCACGATTTCGAATTCGTCAAGCAGGCCGACGGCTCGCTGCCGATCGAGCAGATCTTCGAAGGCGCTCCGGATATCTCCTGGGAAGCCGATATCGCCTGGGTCATCCGTGGCGGCGGCGATCCCTGGGGCGTGATCGAAGCGCTCGCTTCACGCATCACAGCCGTTCACGTCAAGGACATCGCACCGGCTGGCGAGAACAAGAATGAAGACGGCTGGTCCGACCTTGGATATGGTACGGTTCCCTGGGCAAAGCTCATCAAGGCGCTGGCCGGCACCAAGGCCAAGCACTACGTTATCGAGCATGACAATCCGAGCGACGTCGATCGTCTGATCACCCGCTCCATCGCATCCTTCAAGAGCTTTTGAGGCACTTCCACATGGCTAAGGAACTTGGCGTCGGCATCATCGGATGCGGCAACATCTCAACGACCTACTTCTCGCTTTCACCGCTCTTCAAGGGCCTGAAGGTGTTGGCATGCGCAGATATCAACATGGATGCGGCGCGTGCGCGCGCCGAGGAATACAAGGTCAAGGCCCAGACCATCGACGAACTGCTCGCCAATGACGAGCTGGACGTTATCGTCAACTTGACCATTCCGGACGCGCATTTCCCGGTTTCCAAGCGTATTCTCGAAGCCGGAAAACATGCTTACTCCGAAAAGCCGCTGGTACTCACCCTGGAGCAGGGCGAGGAACTGCGGCGGATCGCCAAGGAAAAGGGGCTGGCCGTCGGCTGCGCTCCCGATACCTTCCTCGGCGGCGCGCATCAGCTTGCGCGTAAGTTCATCGATGACGGCGGTATCGGTCGCATCACCTCGGGCTCCTGCCATGTCATGAGCCCGGGCATGGAAATGTGGCATCCGAACCCGGACTTCTTCTTCCTGCCCGGCGGCGGCCCGATCCTCGACCTCGGTCCCTATTACATCGCCAACCTGATCAACCTAATCGGGCCAGTGAAGCGTGTTGGTGCCATGACGTCCATGGCATCGGAAACCCGCACCATCACCAGCCAGCCGCGCAATGGCGAGACCATCCCGGTGAAGACGCCGACGACGATCCAGGCACTGCTGGAGTTCGTCAGCGGCGCTAACATCACGCTCACCGCGAGCTGGGATGTCTGGTCGCACCGCCATGCCAATATGGAGCTCTACGGCACCGAGGGTTCGCTCTATGTGCCAGACCCGAACTTCTTCGGCGGTACCGTCGAGGCCAGCGGCCGCGACAAGGACATCAAGCCGCTTGAGAACTGGGCGCATCCTTTCGGCATCGCCAACCAGGAAAGCCCGAGCGGCGCTCGCGCCAACTACCGCACAGCCGGTCTTGCCGACATGGCAGCGTCACTGATCGAAGGTCGCGATGCGCGTTGCTCGCTCGACCGCACGCTGCACGGTGTTGACGTCATGACGTCGATCCTGAGATCGGGTGCAGAAAACCGCTTCATCGATCTGACCACCACCTGCACGCAGCCGGCGGCACTCGGCATCGAAGAGGCGCAAGCGCTCTTGAAGTAAGCGCAGGAAAAGCTAGTTTGCGCGCGGGTGAACAACCCGCGCGTTTTTTCATCTCGAAGGAATAATCATCATGGCTTGGCAACCGGCAACCGACCGCTATGCGAAAATGAAATACAACAGGGTCGGCCGTTCCGGCCTGAAGCTGCCGGCGGTTTCGCTGGGGCTTTGGCACAATTTCGGCGGTGATACCCCGCATGACCGCAAGATCGACATGTGCCGCACGGCGTTCGATCTCGGCATTACCCATTTCGATCTTGCCAACAATTACGGCCCGCCTCCCGGCAGCGCCGAGACCGCTTTCGGCGAGATCCTGCGCACCGAATTCGCCGGCCTGCGCGATGAGCTGATCATTTCGTCCAAGGCCGGCTACGACATGTGGCCGGGTCCCTACGGCGAGTGGGGCAGCCGCAAGTATCTGATCGCTTCCTGCGACCAGAGCCTGAAGCGCATGGGCCTCGACTATGTCGACATCTTCTATTCCCACCGCTTCGACCCGGATACGCCGCTGGAGGAAACCTGTGGCGCGCTCGATCATATCGTCCGTTCGGGCAGGGCGCTCTATGTCGGCATCTCCTCCTACAACTCGCAGCGCACGCGCGAGGCGGCGGCCATCCTCAGGGATCTCGGCACGCCGTGCCTGATCCATCAGCCGAGCTATTCCATGCTCAATCGCTGGGTCGAGGATGACGGCCTGGTCGATACGCTGGAAGATCTCGGCGTCGGGTCGATCGTCTTCTCGCCGCTTGCACAGGGCATGCTGACGACGAAGTATCTCGGTGGCATTCCGCAGGATAGCCGTGCCGCCCAGAACCACTTCCTGAAGCGCGACTTCATTCGTCCGTCGATCATCGAGAACATCCAGAAGCTCAACGAGATCGCTGAGAAGCGCGGCCAGACATTGGCGCAGATGGCGATCGCCTGGGTTCTGCGCGGTGGCCGGATCACTTCGGCGCTGATCGGCGCAAGCCGTTCCTCGCAGATCGTCGATTGCGTCAAGGCGCTCGACAATCTCGAATTCACGGCCGAAGAGCTGAAGGAGATCGATGTCTACGCCCGCGAGGCCGACGTCAATCTCTGGGCCAAATCAGCCGAGCGGGATTGATCATCCTGAAACGCCCGGAACCTGGTTCCGGGCGTTTTTGTTTGTCTGTGCTGGGGCCGCGCCGGCGCGGGTGCGCCGCAGGCGTTTGCCTGACGAAAATATCCGGCTTGCGAAGGAAATGTGCCGAGGTTACCGTCGGCGCTTGCGGAAAGCGGAAGTATCCGGGCATGGCCGACGCTGGGCCTGGTAGCGCTACCTACAGCGATATTCGAGAATATCCACACAAGATCAGCGTTTTCATTACAGAATTGTAACCCAACCGTCAGATTCGCTTCATGTCCGTGAGGATAAGTTCGCGCGCAAATTCTGAATCGAGGAAACAACCAATGAAAAGACTCTTCACCGTCCTTCTGGCGGCGTCCATCCTGGCGATGCCGTTGGCTGCGGAAGCTCAAGTCAAGCAAGCGCCGCCTGCCAACAAGCCAGCCGCGGTTGAGAAGGATGTGGTGAAGAAGAGGGTGGTTGTCCGCAAGGGCGGCTGGGTCAAGGGTCGTCGTCTGTCGGCTTCCGATCGCCGCCGCGCCACCGAGATCGATTTTCGCGCCAACCATCTGACGGCGCCGCCGCGCGGCTATCATTGGGTTCGCATCAACGGCAGCATCCTTCTCGTGGGCATCACCAGCGGCCTGATTTCCAAGGTGCATGAGGCTCGCTAGCTTCGACATGATATCGGGATGAGAAATGGCGGCCCTCGAGGCCGCCTTTTTTATCGCGCTCATTGCTATCGGCTTGAATCAAAATCCCCGGCTTGAGACCGGGGATTGAGCATTCGTCTTTTGTCTATCTCAGCTCAGGCGGCCAGCCGCGTGGGCCAGCATGGTGTAGACCTTGCCGGTATCCGAGGTCAGATAGGATTGCGTGACGGTGCGGTCGCGATCGGTGCGGGCAACGTCGGCAAGCAGCTTTTCGAAATCGGCGATGTAGCGATCGACCGCGGTGCGGAATTCCGGCTCGCGATCATACTTGCGCTTGATCTCGTCGAATGTCTGTTGGCCCTTGAGCGTATAGAGGCGGCGGGTGAAGACATCGCGCTCGCCGCGCTGGTAGCGGCGCCACAGATCGACCGAGGCGTCGTGATCGATAGCGCGGGCGATATCGACCGAGAGCGAGTTCAGAGATTCCACGACATGGCGCGGATTGCGGGCGACGGGAGCGGGTGCCGCTTCCGTCTGTGCACGTGGCGCAGCCTGGCGAGCGGGCGGCAGGTCGGCATTCTCGTCACGCGAGGCGCCGCGCAGGAGGTCGCTGATCCAACCGCCGCCGGCCGTTTCCTGACGGGCCGGAGCAGGCGTCTCTAACGGGCGCTGCGGCTGCACGGCCGGGCGTTCGGCGGGAATGGAGCCGCGCAAGCCAAGGGATTCGATCGAAGGCTGCTGTGGCTGTGGTGCCGGCTGCTGCACGCTCTGCTGGGGAGCAGGAGCGGGCTGCTGAGGCGCAGGCTGTTGCGGCCTGGGAGCGGGAGCGGCGGCTACAGTCTGAGCAGGTGCCGCCGGCTGCGGGCGCTGGGCCGGCTGCGGATTTGCCAATGCACGGGCCGAGGGTTCGGAGATTTCCAGCTGCTGCGTCGAGCGGCCGACAATCTGCGAGATGTCCTGCAGGGCCTTGATCTGTTCGGCGACGGCGCGGCGCATGGCGGCGGCGCTTTCCTTGGCTTCTTCCGGAAGATCGAAGGCACCGCGCTTCAACTCGCTGCGGGTCATGTCGAGTTCCCTGCGGATATCCCCGGCCGAACGGCGGATCTCGTCGGTTGCCCCGGCAAAACGAACCACGGCATCGTCGACGGCGACGCGCAAGGTCTCGCGAAGCTGTTCGGCAGCGCCATCGGAGGTCTTTCCGGCTTCCGCGAACATCTGCTCGACTTCGGACAGCGAAGCCGTGAGGCCGCCGCGCAGACGGTTGGTCAGATCGTTGGAGCGACGCTCGGCGCTGGCAAAGGTGCTTTCCACGGCCTGGCTTGCTTCCTCGCCGGCCTTCTGAAGTGTGCCGCGCATGCCTTCCGCGGCATCCTCGGCGCGTTTCTCCACTTCGGAGAGAACACGACCGATATCCGCGAACGAAGACTGCACGCCCTGGCGCAGATTGCCGGTGACCTGGTTGGAGCGCTGTTCGGCGCGGTCGAAGGCGGTCTCGACCATGGTGCCGAGGGCGCGCATGGTGTTTTCGATTTCTTCCGAGCGTTGAACGAGGCCGACCGCCAGGTTCTGCAGGGCAGTTTCGCGCTCTTCCAGTGTCGACACCAGGTTCGACTGGGCAGCACCCAGAAGCGCGGAAGCCTGCGTCAGCACCTTGGAGTGATCGTCGAAGCGGCCGACGATGCTGCCGACCTGCGACAGGGTCTGGCCGGTGATTTCCGAGAGCTTGTCGACCTTGCCTTCGAGGAGGCGGCTGGAGGCCGAAACCATTTCGCCGGCCTTGGCGGCGGAGTCTGCAAAACGGACAGAGGTCGCGGTGAGACGATCATCGACGCTTGCATATTCGGCTGCAGCGTTGCTGAGCAGGCCGGTGATCGCCGAGTTGTTTTCGGCCAAGCGGGCGATGATGCCGTTGACGCTTGCCAGCAGGTTGTTTTCGAGCGCGCTGACGGTGGTGACCGCATGTTCGGTGCGCGATGCGATGGCATTGATCAGGGCGGCGTTTTCGGCGCGCAGGCGCTCCGTGCTTTCCTGGGCGGCGGCCGAGATGAGGGCTGCGGCTTCCTGACCCGTTGCAGCATAGCGGTCGACAATCGGGCGGGCCTTCTCGTCGATCAGGCGCGACAGTTCCGTCGAGCGTCCGGCCAGCATCGAGTTCAGTTCGCGGGTGCGCTCGTCGAGCGAGGTGCGGATCGATGCGCCGCGCGCTTCCAGTGCCTTGTCGACATCTGTCAGCGTGGCATCGATTTCGCGGGCACGGTCTTCCAGCGCGGCGCGGATGGCGGTGCCGCGCTCTTCAAGTGCCTTCTCAACCTGGGACATGGTGGAGGCGATTTGCTCGCTGCCACCGGCAAGCGTGTTGCGGATGGCGGCACCACGGGCTTCCAGCGATTGCTCGGCCGATGACAGGGCCTGCGAGATCGTGTTGACCTGGTTGCTGACGAGGCCTTCGGCTTCGGCAACCTTGTTGACGATTGCATTGCCTGCTTCAGAGAAGGTCTGGGCGACGGCTGCCGCCTGGCTCGCCAAGCGGCTCTGCGTTTCAGAGACGCGGCTGACGAGGTCGTCGGAACGCTCGGTCATGGCGCGTGTGAACGCATCGCTGTGGCTGCCGAGATTATCGGCGAACTGCTGGCCAGTGCTGGCAAGCAGGTCGGCCGTGCGCGTTGCCTCGCCGTCCATGCCCTGGGCGGCATCGGCAACGGCGGTGCGCAGCGTTGTCGCGAGATTGGCGGCCTTGCCTTCGATCGTGCGGTTGACGGCTTCGAGGCCGACATTGAGCGCGCGATCCATGGTTGACAGGCGTTCCTCGATGCGAGCAGCGGCTTCGCTGCCGCTATGATCGATCTGAGCAGCACCCGTTGCCAAGGTCTCGGACAGGCGATTGCCTGCCGCATCGACCTGGGCGGTAACGCCGGTCACACCTTCGTGGATGCGGCTCTCGAGAGCAGACAGGCTGGCTTCGACGCGCGAACCAGTGTCGGCGAAACGGCTGGTCATGCCGTCGATCGACTGGTTGAGGTTGGACGAGAAGCTTTCTGCCGAGCGTGCGATATCGCCTGCTGCCTGCTGAATGCGGCCGGCAACGTCGCCGGCACCGCTGCTGAGGCGTTCTTCCAATACTCTTGCGCTTGCGTCGATGGTCTGGCGCAGCGAAGCCTCACGGTCTTCGAGCGACATTTCGAGCATGCTGGCGCTAGTGGCAATCGACGTCCCGATGTTGGTCGTCTGCTCCATCAGCGTATTGTCGATCTGAGCGTGCGCATCACGCAGCGTCAGGCTGATGGCGTTGCTGCGGTCTTCCAGCGTCGAGCGCATGCGCTCGTAAGCAGAGGCCAGGTTCTGATCCATCTGAGACAGGCCCGTGCCGAGCGTATCTTCGAGTTGGCGTGTCGTGCTGCCAAGTGCATTCTCGACCCTGTCCGTGCCGCTGTTGAGCAATCCCGACAGAGATTCCGTATGGGCTGCAAGCGAGCGATCAAGGCGATCCTGATTTTCGGTGTAGGCGGCGCGAATGGCATCCGCCTTGTCGCCGAAGGCGCCAGCCACGCGGGATTCCGCGCCGGAGACGCTGTCGAGCAGGGCGTTGGCACGCGATTCCAGGGCGCCTTCAAAGCGGCTCTGGTTCTCGGCAAGTGAGATTGCAAAGGCCATGCTTTTGTCGTCGAGCGTGTTGGTCAGCGCGTCATGGCCGCTTGCCACGGTGTGAGCGATGGCCTGGGCGCTGTTCGTCAGGGTTTCCTCGAGCTTCGCCTGGTTCTCGGAGAGAGCGATTGCCAGTGCCATCGTTCTGTCGTCGAGGCTGTTGACGATCTTGTCATGAGTGCCGGCGACCGTATTGGAGAGTGCATCCAGGCGGCTGGAAAGAGCGTCTTCAAGGCGAGACTGGGTGTCGGAAAGCGAAATGGCCAGGGCCATGGCCTTGTCATCCAGCGCATCGCCAATGGCGGCGTGATTGCCGGCGAATGCGTTGGTGATGGCTTCCGCACGGTTGGCCAGCGTTGCTTCGAGACGAGATTGACCGTTCGTCAGAACGTCGGAAAGTGCTCTTGTCTTGCCTTCCAGCGTATCGGCGACGCGCTCGGCGTGACCGGAAACCGTGTCTTCCAGGCGGGACTGGCTTTCTGAGAGAGCTATGGCAAGCGCCATTGTCCGGTCGTCAAGCGCGTCAGCCAGAGCGGCATGATTGCCGGCAAAAGCCTTGATGATCTCTTCGGCGCGATTGGAGAGTGTTTCCTCAAGGCGGGTTTGTCCGCTGGTCAAGGCAGCCGCCAGTGCGCCGGTCTTGCCGTCAAGCGTATCTGCAACGCGCTCAGCATGACCTGCGACGGTTTCTTCCAGTCGCGCCTGGCTTTCGGAAAGGGCGATGGCAAGCGCCATGGTCCGGTCGTCGAGCGCATTAGTGACGGTTTCGGCGTGACCTGACACGGTGCTTTCCAGGCGTGCATGACCCTCGGCGAGGGCGCGGGCAAGTGCCTTGGTCTTTTCATCCATGGTGCCGGCGACCTGCTCGGCATGTCCGGAGACGGTATCTTCCAGTCGCGACTGGCTTTCGGAGAGAGCAATGGCAAGGGCCATCGTCTTGTCGTCGAGCGTATCGGCGAGTTTGCCATGCGTCTCGGCAATGGCGCCGGTGATGGCGTCGGCGCGGCTTGATAGCGTGTTTTCGAGACGAAGCTGGTTTTCCGCAAGCGAGATAGCCAGCATCGACGTGCGCTCGTCGAGCGCGGCAGTCAAATGCTCGTGCGAACCGCTGACGGCGCTGACGATGCGTTCCGAGCGTTCGGCCAGTGTCTGTTCGAAGCGCGACTGATTGTCGGCAAGAGCACCGAATAGGGCCGTGCTGCGAGACGCCATGACGGCGTCGATGCGCTCATGGGCGGAACCCAGGGCCTGAGTGATCTCGCTGGTACGAGACGAGAGCGTGTTGTTTATCTCGCTGGCGCGGCCGGTGAAAGCCGTGGTGAGTTCTTCCGTGCCGCTCTGCAGGGCAGCGGAGACATCCCGTGTCACGCCCTGGACTGCATTGGTAAAGGTGCTTGCGTGGGTGGTCAGCGCAGCGTTCAGTTCGCCCGTACCCGAGGTGAGGGCGGAAGAGATGCCGCTGGTGGCATTCTGCAGCGCAGAGGTGATCTCGCCAGCCCTGGAGCCGATGGCGCTTTCCAGTACTTCCTGGCCGGTGGCCAGAGTGGTCGCGAGTGCGAATGACTGGTCGGTGAGAGAAGACCCGAGACGTTCGATGCTGGAGGTCAGAATGCCTTCGATAGCTTCCGAGTTGCTGCCCAGGGATTGATTGATCCGCGCAAGGCTTTCCGAAAGCTTGCTGTCGAGCGTGCCGGCACGCTTGTCGAAGGCAGAGGTGAATTCCGAGACATGCTCGTCGAAGGTCGTCGAAAGCTGCGCGATCGTCGACTGGAAACGCTCCTCGAAGAAGCCGGAACGAAGGTCGATGTCCATCATGGTGTCATCGGCGGTCGATTGCAGGCTCTGTCGGAAGCTGGCACCCTTTTCGTCAAGAGACGTATTGAGCTTGGCCAGCACAGTATCCAGCGTGCCGGTGATCGAGCGTTCGCCGCCTGTGAGGCTCTCGCTGATTTCCCTGGTGCGGGCGACCAGCGTTTCGTTGAGCTGGCGGGCGCGCTCGTTGAGGGCGTTGTTCAGCTTTTCCGTATTCGCATCCAGCGTCGAGGCGCGGGTTTCAAATTGGCCGAGCAGTTCCTTGCCGCGTTCGCCAAGCGTCGACGAAAGGGCGTCCAGACGTGAATCGAACTCGTGGCTGAGGGCGAGGCCCGAAGCGTTGAGGTTCTGCAGCAGGCTGTCGGTCTTGGCTGCGAGCAGGGTTCCGAGCGCCTGAACGGCGGAATCGGATTTTTCCATCAGCGCTGCAGCGCGCGTATCGATCATCGAGGCAAAGGCTTCGCCCGATGTAGACAGGCGTACGGCGATCTCTTCAGTCGCCAGCGACAGATCTTCCTTGATCTGGTCGTGGACGCCGGAGATGGAGGAGCGAATCCGCTCGGCGTGATTGACGATCGCATCGCGCTCGGTGCCGAGTTCGTGGACGAGGCCGCGCACGCGCAATTCGTTGTCGGCATAGCTGCGCTCGAGCGCGTTGACTTCGGAATGGACGAGGGTTTCCAGCTCGGTGGCGCGCGCAATCGTGCGCTCGATGCCCTCATTCATGGCCGAGACTTCACGACGCACTGCCTGACCGACGGTCATGATGCGATCCGAGGCGACGGTTTCAGGCTCGACGAGGCGCAGCGCCACTTCCGCCATGGAGCGGGCGGCGTTGCGCATGTCGTGCGCCCGCGAGATCATCATGCCGAATGCGTAGAACATGAGGACGGGTATGACGATCCCGACAATGCAGGCGATGACGCCGGGAAGGGCGACAAGATCGGCTACGGATTGGATGTTTCGGATCTGCGCGCCATAAAGCAGGAAGGCGAGGCCGGCACCGCCGATGATCCAGAATAGCGAAAAGATCGTGGCATTGCGAACCGCATGGCTCTGAGAGCCGCTATCCAAAGCCTTCAGGAGGCTGGCGGGGCTCGCCCGGTTGCCGTCGTTTGCTGCGGCAAGGTTTGGGCTTTTCGGTGCCTCGGCGGGGCGGGGCGTTGCGGCAGGGGCGGCCGCGCTTCGTGCGCTGCCAGCCTGGCGGGCTGCATCGTCCTTGGTCTGCTTCATCGGCTGTTTCGGCGGTTCAGACACTTTTCGCTCCGGGACATCAGGCGTGGGACCGCTGCGAGACTCCAAGTTCTCGTCACTGAAATCGATCTGCAAAGCTTCGTCCAATGCCTGAAAGGCCTTGTCCTCGACCGACTCGATGTACTTTTTGTTCGCCATGCGGTTACGCCTCGTTACAACTCACTCGGGCTTGCCGTGTCGTTTCCGGAAATTCCGCCGTATCCAGAAAAGACGAACCCTGCCTCCCGTGGGGTCCTCCGTCTTCGATAAATATCGAGGCTGGATTTCCCATTACATTTCAGAGTGGATAACTGGTTTTTCAAACGGATGTTATGAAAACATTACCATCATCCACTTCCTGGGCAAAGGCATGCGCCATAAACCCAATCTAGCCGTATCGTAGTGACACATTCCCCCAGTCATGACAATTAATTCCACTGTAAAGTCAGTGGATCGTTAAGATGCGATTAACCTTCCTGGCGTGTTCAAGCGCATGAAAATCCAATATTCTGGGCATGTTTAACGCGCGTTAACCATGTCGTGAGTTTTACGCCCTCAATGTGCCAAAATTTAACTCGATGGCCATGCCAAGACCGCAACTATGCGGCAGGTCGCTAAAACAGTCACAGGTTAAGGACGGGAGCGTTGGCACATGGCAGCACTGAATATTGCATTTGAATCTCCGGATAATTCACGCGGGCCGACCCCATCAAGGGAGCGGGCGATCGATCTCGTCCATCTCGCAAAGCAGACCATGGGCGACAAGGCTCTCGAAGTCGAGGTGCTGCAGATGTTTGCCCGGCAGGCCCGGTCCTGTCTGCAGGAGATCGGCAGCGGCGATGCCAACCGCATCCATGCGGCATCCCACAAGCTGAAGGGCGCAGCAAGCGCAGTCGGCGCCTTTCGTGTCGCGGACGCGGCGGGCGCTCTGGAAAACGATGGTAGCGACGCGACCCATATGGCGGCCGTCACCACATGCGTCATCGAGGCAGAGAACTTCATTCTGAAGCTGTCGCGCTGAGCTGATCCTTTCGAAAGCCTGCAAATGCATCGTTGCGCCGCCAAGCGGGAAATCCGTTTCGGCGGCGCAAATGTTGACTGCCCCAGCGAATTGTTGGAAGTAAAATTCCGGATCGTCCTTTACTCACGAATTTCGGAATTCATCTAAATGACCCAATTGACCATCGTCGCCTTTGACGGCACCCGTTTTGACCTCAATGTCGACGACGGCTCCACCGTAATGGAAAACGCCGTACGCAACTCCGTTCCGGGCATTGAGGCGGAATGCGGCGGAGCATGCGCCTGTGCCACCTGTCATGTCTATGTCGACGACGAATGGACAGAGAGGGTCGGTAGTCCGCAGGCGATGGAAGAAGACATGCTGGACTTCGCGTTCGATGTCCGCCCCACGTCGCGGCTCTCCTGTCAGATCAAGATGACGAGCACTCTTGACGGGCTCGTTGTCCATGTTCCGGAACGTCAGGCTTAAAAACGCTCGGGTTCACGCGGCTTTGGCTGCGTAATCCGGGCTGTTAATTCTACCTGAAACTCTCCGTCCGCCCCAAAAAGATGCCCCGCTCAGCTAGTGCAGCGAGCGAGGCGAGGCGGGCGCATCACCGACAGGCAAGGGAGGAAACGCCTGCGGCTTCAAGACGCGCCAGGAGAACACTTAGCGCATGCTTTGGAAAACAAACCCCGACTGCGCCGAAGAGCGAACAAACCCGCCAGCGCAGGCACTCAAAATCGACCATTTCGAGATATCGTCCGGTATTTTCGAATCATCCGGTTCACTTATCTCTGTGATTAATAAGAAAAACCTATTTCAGATTCTCGTAAAGTTCAAAGAGCGACATGACCGGACGATTCACAGAAATAGTGGCTCTTTTCCCACAATTCGTGACATTTCGATGGTCTTTTGGGTGAATGAGCGCCCCGGGGCGCTCTACTGTCGGCTGTTTCCGCGGCTGCGATAGTACAGCAATCTCTGTATGCGGTTCTGGAAGTTGATGGCCTCGATGCGATCGAATCGCGCCTGATCGGCATCGTGGCGCTCGGTTTCGCGTGCCGTCACGTCATTCGCCTTGTCCTGAAGCGCGTCGCAATTGCTGGCCGAAGGCAAAGAGAGGATCAGCCGCTCCATCTGCCGGGCGTGCTGGCGGGCGATCTCGACGTGGCGATCCTCATGGCGGCGGATGTCGGCAGCCAGAGTATCCCATATCATGGAGAGCTGCTTGCTTGCACGGCGCCGGTCGCGCCAGCGAGGCAGGATGATTTCGGTGTCGACCGTGACCTTGGCGCCGGAAATATAGCAGCGGCCACTTGCTTCGCTGTAGGTCGCGTTGCCGCCGAAGCGAATTCGCGTCGCGCCCGGGTGATGGCTGCTGGAACCCATCGCAAGCGGTCCTTGATGGTTCAATGCGGCATCAAGCTCGTCGGCGCTGCTGCCCTTGATGTCGAAATAGGAAACGGTTTTGCGGGTGATCACCTCGGCATGGGCGATTTCAGTCATGCAGAGCGTGAGCAACAAGGCGCATGAAATACTGATCTTATGGGATGCAAGCGGCATTCGTGACGCAACCATGTTGAACTTCGGCGAACCTTGCGGCATAGGCACTGTGAGCGCAATATCGAGCGCAAGGTTTTTTCATTTTCAATGGGATGGGACGGTTCGTGACGGAGCTTCGCAGCCATAGCTGGCATGTCGCGCATGGCCGCAGCATCGAGGTCGGCAAACAGAGCGTCATCATGGCTATCGTCAACGTGACGCCGGATTCATTCTCGGATGGCGGCCACTACGAGGCTGTTGATGCCGCGGTTGAACATGCGCTTGCCTGTATCGCTGACGGTGCTGCCATTGTCGATATCGGTGGAGAATCGACGAAGCCGGGCGCCGATGCCGTCAGCGCCAGCCAGGAGCAGGGGCGGGTGCTGCCCGTCATCGAGGCATTGCGAAGCAGGACCGATGCGCTGATCTCGGTGGATACCTATCGGGCTGATACGGCGCGGCTGGCAATCGGAGCCGGCGCGCATATCGTCAACGATGTCTTCGGCCTGCAACGCGAGCCGGATATAGCTGGTGTGGCGGCGCAGACGGGAGCGGGGCTTTGCATCATGCATACCGGTCGCGACAGGCAGAAACTGCCCGATGTGATCGACGATCAGATCCTGTTCCTCAGCCGCTCGCTCGACATTGCCGCGGCGGCTGACGTCAGCAGGCAAAATGTCGTGCTCGATCCCGGTTTCGGCTTCGCCAAGGAGAATGCCGAAGAGAATCTGGAATTGATGGCGCGTTTCAATGCGCTGCTTCGGTTCGACTTGCCGCTGCTGGTGGGCACCTCGCGCAAGCGATTTGTCGGCACCATCACGGGGCGTGAAGCCGCCGATCGCGATGTCGGCACGGCTGCGACCAGCACAATCTTGCGTTTGCAGGGAGCAGCCCTATTCCGCGTACACAATGTCGCAATCAACAGGGATGCGTTGGCCGTTGCGGATGCTATTCTCAGGACGCGCGCGAGACTTAAAGCATGATCCCTGAACCAAGGGAGCGGTTTTCGAACGCCGTTGTGCCTGTTCGAAACGGAGGGACGCCATGAGCGCTGTGACATACACCATTACTCTGCAGAATTGCGCTTTCTTTGCCCGCCATGGCGTGCATGACGAGGAGGAGTTCCTCGGGCAGCGCTTCTTTGTCGATGCGGAGCTCGATGTGGAGGCCGGCGACGCGCTGGAGCGCGATTCGATCGGCGATACCGTCAATTACGGCATCGCATTCACCGTTATCGAGGAGATCGTCACCGGTCGCCGGCGATATCTGATCGAGGCGCTGGCACTCGATGTAGCCAAGGAATTGTGCAAGCGCTTTCCGGGTATCCGCCGCGCGAAGATCACGGTGCGCAAGCCGAATGCGCCGGTTCCGGGTGTTCTCGATTACGTACAGGTGAGTGTTGAGCATTTTGCCTGAAAACGGAGCCGTGCGGGCGACGCTTGGTCTTGGCGGCAACCTGGACAATCCCGTCCACGCAATGGCGCTTGCCTTGCGCACCCTCGACGGGCGGGATGATTGCCGGGTGGTTTCGGTTTCGCGGCTCTACCGCACACCGCCCTGGGGCAAGACGGATCAGTCTCTATTCTATAATTCCTGTGCCGCAGTCGACACGACGCTGGCGCCGGAGGCGTTGCTTGACGTCTGTCTTGATATAGAGCGTGACATGAAACGGATTCGGCT
This sequence comes from Rhizobium sp. A22-96, assembly GCF_053521805.1. NCBI lineage: Bacteria > Pseudomonadati > Pseudomonadota > Alphaproteobacteria > Hyphomicrobiales > Rhizobiaceae > Rhizobium > Rhizobium sp. A22-96. Next base: position 69,516 of record NZ_JBNWDQ010000002.1, on the reverse strand, counting down.
GGAACGTTGGGGACCGCGGACGATCGACATCGATATCCTGACCTATGGCGACCTGGACCAGGCGGAGCCACTGCTGACCATCCCGCATCCGCGGATGACCGAGCGCGGTTTCGTGCTGATGCCGCTTGATGATTTCGCGGGCGATCTTTTGGTGAAGGGCCGCACAATCAAGAACTGGCTGCGGGACGTCGATATCGAAGGGATTGAGGTTGCGGATCAGAGTCGGGATTGGTGGCGATCTGCCTGATATCAAATGAAAAAGGCCGGCAGAATGTGCCGGCCTGTAGCGATATGCTTAATGTCTGGAACTACTGGATCGATCCGACGGCCATCTGATCGATGTCGGCACGCTTCAGCGTCACACCGATGACAGGCACCATCTGCTCGCCGACCTTTACCGAAATCGTAACGTTCATCGACTTGTTGTCGGAAACGCGGGCGATCATGGCGCCATTCAACTTCTGGCGGATCAGGCCGAGAACGACGGTGCCGTCATTGACCGTGCCGGAGGTGATGTCCAGGCCCTTGCCGGCTGCGCCGTCCAGGAATTTTCCGCTATAGGAGCCGCCGCTCTGGGTGATCTCAGCCGACATCGGCTGCTGGAAGACGCCAACGCGGCAGGTGCCGTCGAGCTTGACACCCGCATTGTTGCCGTCGAGTGGCTTGCCGGTAAGGCTGCAGCTGAACTTCGTGCCCTTGTACTTGCCGGCGACAATCTCGCCTGGACCGCTCCATGAGCCGGCGACAGACTGGAAGAAGGCCTTGTCGCGGGGGGCCGCGTCGGCCGATTGCACCCAAGTACCGGTAGAGAGGGTCGCGGCGGCGAGGCCGCTTACAAGAAGAAATTGACGCGAAAACATGGACATTCCTTAGCGAGGCGGAACCGTAAAATTAGTTCCCACTTTTGCCCTAGAATGGTTAATGCTTGGTTTCGTTATGCCTGTAAAGCCGGATTTACAGGCGTTCACGTCGTTTGGCGACCGGTTACACCAGGCGTGAGGTCGCCGGCGAAGTCGGCAATGCCTGGCCGCTTCAGCGCCTTGAAGGATAGTGGCCGGCAGAGATCCATGGCCGCGATACCGATTCTCGCCGTCATCATGCCGTTGACAACGCCTTCGCCCAATCGTGCTGAAAGCTTGGAGGCGAGCCCGTGGCCGATCAATTGCTGCACGATGCTGTCGCCGACCGCGATGGAGCCCGTAACAGCCAGATGAGCCAGCACATCGCGCATCAGCCTGAGCATGCCGAGCGTGCCGGGCCTGCCGCCATAGAGCTCGGCCATGGCCCGCACCAGTTTCGCCGCCTCGTAGAGAACGTAGAGAATGTCGACGAGCGCGCGAGGGCTGACAGCGGTGACAACAGAGACCCGCTTCGATGCGCCGAGGATCAGTGCCCTGGCCCGACGGTCGAGCGGCCCAAGCAACTCGCGCTCTGCAAGGTCGATCAGCTGCGGCGCGTCGATGATGTCGTCTTCGGCTGCTTTCAAAGTGGCGCGGCCCCGTGCAGTCTCCGGATTGGCCTCCAGAATAGTGCAGAGATGCTTCACCAATGCCTTGGCTCGACGGGGGCGCGTTTCGACGATAGCAGCCTCCGCTTCCGCCTTGATGTTTTGCACGGCTGCCAGCCGCATCATGCCGGCAGTTTCCCTGACGACGATGGCGAGCACGGCGAGGATGCCGACAGCAACCACGGCAAGGGCGGTGTAGCCGAGCCAGTCGGCGCGGCTGAACAGGTCGCGGATGAGCTGGTCGGTCCAGAGCCCGAAAGCGAGCGATATCAGAATTCCGAGCGCACTCAGCGCTACCTTGCCGAACGAAAACCCGCGGCGGCGTGGTTTTGGGGCACTCCCGGCAAGTGTCGGGTCAACGGCAGGGTTGATGAAAGGATCGTCTTCATCCGCAGTCAGGACAATCTCGGTGTCGAAGCTTTGCGGCTTGCGGCGCGGCGTTTCCGCACTGGTCTTCGCTGCCATATCGCTCGGCTCCAGCGAAAAGGCCGCCGGACGCCGGGCTATATTGCTTGGCTCGTTTGGGGGCGGTTTCGTCATGCGAGACGGTCTCCGAACAGGAACTGCATGGCGCGGTCGAGGCGGATATGCGGCACCGAGAGCTTGATGCCGCTGCCGGTTTCATCCAGCTCCGGCGGTCGGAACCGAACGACATTCACCTCCGGCAAGTGGACCTTTGCCCCATCTGATTCAAGGGCTTCGAACAACCAGCGTGGATTCTCGGGAAGATCGCCGGGAAATACCGCGGTCTTGCGATCGCCGTCGAAGATTTCGCCGGCGATCGTTTCCTTGTCCATCGGGGTGCCGACGATGACGGGAAGGGTCTGTCCGTCGCGCGTCACCGTGGCCTCGCGGGTAGCACGCACGGAGGCAATGGCCATGACCTCGATGCCGGCGCCGGCCATCCCGATGCGCTCGACGGCGCGCTCCACGAGGCGGCGGGTCAGAGCTTCCAGCCGGTCATGGCTCTCGTGATGCAGATGATCGGCCTTGGTGGCTGCCACCAGCACGCGATCGATCCGGCGGCCAAGCAGCGAGGAAAAGAAGGAATTGTTGCCCGGACGAAAGCAGGCAAGCACATCCGTCAGCGCGCGCTCGAGATCCTGAACCGCTTCGGGACCGCGATTAATGGCCTGCAACGCGTCGACAAGGACTATCTGGCGGTCGAGCCGGGCGAAATGCTCGCGAAAGAAGGGTTTGACCACGACCGATTTATAGGCCTCGTAACGGCGTTCCATCATCGCCCAGAGCGAACCCTTCGGCGCGCTGCCCTCCGCGGGCAGTTTCAGCGGCGCAAAGGTGAGGGCGGGTGAGCCATCGAGATCACCGGGCAGCAGAAAACGCCCCGGCGGCAGCGTCGAGAGCGAGCGCTCGTCGGATTTGCAGGCCTTGAGATACCAGGCAAAGGCAGTCGCAAGCTCACGCGCCTTCATCTCGTCCGCTGGGGCGGCGATGTCGGCATTCTCGGTCATCGCCAGCCAATCCTGCGAGAGTTCCGCACGAATGCCGGTCGCAGCCAGCGCCAGTGTCTCGTCGCTGAAGGTGCGGAAATTCTTGCCGAGCAGCGGTAGGTCGAGCAGCCATTCGCCGGGATAATCGACGATGTCGATGGAAAGGCGGCCGGGCGAGAACAACCGGTTCCAACCGCTGGCGCTTTGATACTCCAGAGTGATGCGCAGCTCCGAGATCGCGCGTGTCGAATCCGGCCATATGCGCTCTTTGACCAGCGAACGGATATGATCCTCATACTGAAAGCGTGGTACGGCATCGTCCGGCTGAGGCTCCAGGCGGACAGAGGAAACGCGGCCTGACTGTACCGGTTCGAACAGTGGGAGTCGTCCGCCATTCAGCAGATTGTGCACCAGCGACGAGATGAAGACGGTTTTGCCGGAGCGGGAGAGACCGGTTACGCCCAGACGGATTGTCGGGCTGACGAGCCCGGTCGCACGATCAGCGAGATTGTCGAAAGCGATGAGAGCGTCGTCGGTAAAGGAGGTCAGGCTTGGGGGCAAGGCGGGATCCCTGGGTGACAGCGTGACCGTGAATATAGGAAACGAATCTTGCTCCGAACAGATGGGGCGATATTGGTAAGCCATCCCGCGCGGCGCGCAACTCGCCCTTGCCCGAGACTGATATCTCTATTCGGTGACAAAATCCGTCAGCGACCAACCGGAGGGTGTCGCGTCGATGACGGCGAGGCCGGCCGTCGGAAAGCCACGCGGAAGGGCGGCAGCCAGGGCCTCGTGACCAATCAAGGCTTCCAGCGTCTGCTCGATGATCGGATTATGTGCCACCAGCATGACCGACTCCTGATCCGTCTGCGAAGCGATCAAGGAGAGGTAGATATCCAGCGTTCCGTTATAAAGGGCATCGACGAAGCGGAATTCGGTGGAGGGGCTGACGACGCGACGCATGGCGTCCGCGGTCTGGCGACAGCGAAGTGCCGTCGATGAGATTATCAGGGCTGGCTTGTAGCCTTTGTCGGCCACTTCGTCCGCGACGATCTCCGCTGAGGCATAGCCGTTATCGCTCAAGGGACGGTCGAAATCCCTCTGTCCAGGCGCGGCCTGCCGGGCCTCGGCATGGCGCAGGAGATAGATCCGTGACGGCGGCGGCGAGAGGGTCGTCATGATGAAGTTCCGAAGCTCGATTCGATCGATGAGGTAGCGTCTGTTCGTATGGGCCGTCAACTGCGATGTAATCCGCCGAATCGAGAAATAAGGCGCATTCACGCGAAGGTTACGGAACTGCCAAATTTGGGCTGTTGCCAATATATGGTGAAAAAATAGACGCTTAGCCGAATTTTATGACAAATTTAAAAATCGGTTGACAGCATCAATTTGGCTTGAATCGACACTATCGGTTGGGATATACACCCCGCGATATGAGATGTTCTTCAGGAGAATCGCGTTGAGTGAGAAGATCGATCTTAGTAATTATGTGCCCTCGGAAGACGAGGAGTTCATGAACCTGAACCAGCGAGCTTATTTCCGAGCAAAGCTGATAGCCTGGAAAAACGACATCCTTAGAGAAGCGCGTGAGACGCTGGGTCACCTGGCGGAAGAAAGCGCAAATCATCCCGATCTTGCCGACCGAGCGTCTTCGGAAACAGACAGAGCCATCGAGCTTCGAGCTCGCGACCGCCAGCGGAAACTCATCTCTAAAATCGATGCTGCAATGCAGCGTATCGACGAGGGTACCTACGGTTACTGTGAAGAGACAGGTGAGCCGATCGGCCTCAAGCGTCTCGATGCACGCCCGATTGCGACCCTGTCGATCGAAGCGCAGGAACGTCACGAGCGCCGCGAGAAAGTCTATCGCGACGAATAAGCGTTCCATTTCGATCGGAACCTATAAACAAAAGGCACGACGCATATGCGTCGTGCCTTTTTGATTCGGCCGCGTTTTCCGCCGTGCATTATTTGTCGCGGCTGACGCTCATTTCACCGAAGATACGTGCAACTTCCTTCTGAAGCGCACTGTCAGCTCCGGTCATCGGGGCAAGTTCAGGGTCGACGCGCTGCGCCGGGCCGGGCTGGGATGCAACTGGCGTGACGGCCGGCTGCTGCTGGACCTGGCGCTGCGGTGCAACGTTTGGAATGATCCGTTCCGCCGTCAGGTTCTTCGACATTTCCGCTTCCAGAACGCGTTGGAAGTCGTTGCCGGTTTCCGCTGGACGCGGCGATTCGATGGTCGGCTCGACGGGAGCTGTGCGCGCCGGTTGCGCCGGCAGGACGACCTGGCGTGCGGCGTCCAATATGTCGGCGGCTTCCGCCTCGGTAATTGCGGGTGCGGGCGGCTGTACGCGCTGAGGCGGTGCAACTGCGGGCTGGGGGGCGCGTTCAGCTGGGCGCGCCATCGGTGCTGGCGTGGCCGCAACGGTCGGCTCTGCGCGCAGATAGGCTTCGACCTTGTCTTCGACGGTCTGCTGGCGTTGCGGAAGCGCGGCGAGAGGGCTGTCGAGTTCTTCGACCTTTTTCCGTGACTGCGGCCGGTCCTCGAGTGCCGTGGGGACTTCGAGCGGTGTCGATGCTCCTGCCCGCGCGGGATCGGAGATACCGGATTCGATGACGATATCCGTGGGGCCACCGATCATGATCAGGTGCTCGACGCCATCGCGCCGGACAAGCACAAGACGGCGACGTGCATCGACGGCTGCCGCATCCAGCACCTGCAGGCGCGGCTGGCGATTCTTGCCGCCGCGCACGAAGGGAGACGGCGCCCGATTGCGCATGACCCAAAGAATGCCGATCAGCACGAGGAGGGCGATGCCAACCCCGCCGGCTGCGAGAAAGAAACGGCTGCCATAGGCTCCGGCGATGTCGTCCAACATGTCGAGATACTCCGTATTTGTCCCCGATGTCGCGGCCTGCGCGCAACTACGCCGGGGTAGATGCTTTGACCTTGGCCTTCCTATGCGGCGATCATATGGACAGGATCATAGCGGATACAAGATGCGATTGTAGCCTGTTGCGCTGTCTTGCCTGTGAATTCAAGCCTTTCTGGCCCGGCAAAGCTTTTTGCTGATGATGCAAATTGCTAAAGAAGATTCGAAAGGTCCGACTCCGGCGATCCGTAACGTGTATCACATGTCGCGAGGAGAACGGCGGAGACGAGGGGTTTATGACGAAGCAGCGTCCGTCCGACGAGTATAGCGTGCCGCTGGTGGATCGCGGGGTTCGTTCCGGCACTGTGCTGCGCATCATGTTGCTTGCGCTGGTGCTTGTCGCCGCCGCCGCCGCCTTCGTCGTGTTCAAGAGCCAACTTGATAATGAAGCCGTGCTCGGTGGCCTGGGCATTCTCGCCATGGTCGGCATCTTCTTCCTGGTTTCCTCGATCATCGGCTTTGTCGAGGTCATGCCGCAGCCCCAATCCGACAGTCTGGCACGCTCGTTTCTGAACAGTCATCCGGATGGAACGCTGATTACCGACGAGAAGGGCCGCATCGTCTATGCCAATGCCGCCTATGGCAGGCTGACCGGCGCTACCAAGGCGACCGAAGTGCAGTCGCTGGAGACACTGTTGTCGCGCAACCGTGAATCCAACGAGGCCTTGTACCGCCTCGCCAACGGCTTGCGCGACGGCAAGGAAGGATCGGAGGAGTTCCGGCTGCTGAAGCCACTCGGTCCTTTCAATGGGATCGGGCAGACAGCCCATTGGTATCGATTGAAAGCGCGAGTATTGCAGCCGGAGCAGGGCGGCAGCACGGCGCTGCACATCTGGCAGATTACGGATATCACTTCAGAGCGTGACGATCAGGAGCGCTTCTTCAAGGAGCTTCAGAACGCGATTGACTATCTCGACCACGCGCCGGCCGGCTTTTTCTCCGCCGGCCGCAAGGGGGAAATCTTCTATCTCAATGCGACGCTGGCGGAATGGCTGGGCTTCGACCTGACCAAGTTCGTGTCGGGGTCGATGACCATCCGCGATCTCGTCGCCGGCGAAGGGCTGGCGCTGATCCAGTCCGTCCAGGCCGAGCCCGGATTGAAGAAGACGGTGACGCTCGATCTCGATCTCAGGCGCTCGAATGGCCAGAGCCTGCCGGTACAGATCGTCCACAGCGTCACGTCGATGCGCGATGGCGCCCCAGGCGAAAGCCGCACCATCGTCCTGACACGCCAGAACGGCGGCGACACCGAGCAATCGGCTTCTGCGGCTGCGATGCGCTTCAGCCGGTTCTTCAACAATACGCCGATGGCGATCGCTTCCGTCGATGGCGCCGGCCGCATTCTGCGGACCAATGCGCCGTTCCTGAAGCTTTTCTCGGATCTGGTGTCGCGCGACGATATCGAACGTGGCGCAGCGCTGGAGACTGTGGTCAATGACAGCGACCGCTCGCGCCTGCATCAGGCACTGGCGGCTGCCAAGGATCGGCAAGGCGATATTCCTCCGATCGATTCCCGTAATCCCAAGGATGACACCCGGCATTTCCGCTTCTATATCAACGCCGTGATCGACCAGACCGACGAAGCGCCGGAAGAGGCTGCGATCGTCTATGCCGTCGAAGTGACCGAGCAGAAGGCGCTCGAGACACAGATGGCGCAGACGCAAAAGCTCAATGCAGTGGGCACGCTTGCCGGTGGCATCGCGCATGACTTCAACAACGTACTGACGGCGATCCTGCTCTCTTCGGATCACTTGCTGCTGCAGGCACGGCCTTCCGACGCCAGCTTTGCGGATCTGATGGAAATCAAGCGCAACGCCAATCGTGCGGCTGTGCTGGTGCGGCAGTTGCTCGCCTTCTCGCGCAAGCAGACCATGCGGCCGTCGATCCTCAACCTGACCGACGTGATCGGCGATCTCCGCATGCTCGTGGACAGGCTGCTATCTGGCACCCATGTCAAGCTGGATGTCGACTATGGCCGCGACCTCTGGCCCGTCAAAACCGATCTTTCGCAGTTCGAGCAGGTTCTCATCAACCTTTGCGTCAATGCGCGCGACGCCATGCCGGGCGGCGGTACGCTGACGCTGCGCACACGCAATCTCTTGGCCGCGGATGTCAGCGCCTTCAACTATGCATATCTGCCGCATGAGGACATGGTTCTCGTCGAGGTCAACGATACCGGCACGGGTATCGCGCCTGAAATCATGGACAAGATCTTCGAGCCCTTCTTCACCACAAAGGAAGTGGGCAAGGGCACGGGCCTCGGCCTGGCGATGGTCTATGGCATCATCAAGCAGTCCGGCGGCTACATCAATCCGGAGTCGGAAGTCGGCAAGGGAACGACATTCCGCATCTTCCTGCCGCGCCATATGGTCGACCCGGCTGTCGCGGCCGAAGCGAAGGCAGCGGAAAGCCGTGGCGTCACGGCGATGGATCAGAGCGTCGCAACGGCGGCACCGGCTGAAGAGCCGGCGGATCTGACCGGCAAGTCTGCCGTCGTGCTGCTGGTCGAGGACGAGGAAGCCGTGCGTCGCGGCGGCAAGCGCATGCTCGAGACACGCGGCTATACCGTCTATGAGGCGGGCTCCGGTGTCGAGGCGTTGGAAATCATGGACGAGCTTGACGGTCAGGTCGACGTCGTTGTCTCCGACGTCGTCATGCCGGAAATGGACGGCCCGTCGCTATTGCGTGAGCTGCGCAAGAAATATCCGGATATGAAGTTCATCTTCGTCTCGGGCTATGCGGAAGATGCGTTTGCCCGCAATCTGCCGGCCGACGCACAGTTCGGCTTCCTGCCGAAGCCTTTCTCGCTGAAGCAGCTAGCGGTCGTTGTGCGGGAGACGCTGGACCGATAGGCGAATTTTCCCGGTCGATATTGCCGATGCCGTCGCATCGGTGATATCAACCGCGCATGATCGACCTTGCCAGGCCCATTTGCCAAATGTGGTGGCGCTCCTTCTAGGAGCGGCAGTCGTCATTTTACGAAATCGACCCTTGCCGCCGTGATCCGGCAGGCATGGTCATTTCCCTTTTCCTTCCCGATGGCGGCGGCTCCTTTTACGGAGCAAAAATGTCTTCCTCTATCGATACACGTCCCGTCATATTGACGGGCGACAGAACCACCGGTCCACTCCATCTCGGTCACTACGCAGGGTCGCTGAAGAGCCGCGTCGCACTTCAGCGCTCTCATCGACAATTTCTATTGCTGGCGGATACGCAGGCGTTGACCGACAATGCCCATGATCCGGAAAAAGTCCGCCGCAATGTTCTCGAAGTAGCCTTCGATTATCTCGCCGTCGGCATCGATCCGTTGGAGACGACGATCTGCCTGCAGTCTGCGCTGCCGGCACTGGCGGAACTGACGCTGCTCTATCTGAATTTCGTGACGGTCAGCCGTCTGGAGCGCAATCCGACGATCAAGATCGAAATCCAGCTGCGTGGCTTCGAGCGTGACGTACCTGCCGGCTTCCTTTGCTATCCGGTGGCCCAGGCGGCCGATATCACCGCCTTCAGGGCGACGGTCGTGCCTGTGGGCGAAGATCAGGCGCCGCTGATCGAGCAGACTAACGAGATCGTCCGCCGCCTCAACCGGCAGGTCGGTCGCGATATTCTTGTCGAAGCCGAGGCCATGATACCCGCCGTGGGCCGGCTGCCCGGCGTCGATGGCAAGGCGAAGATGAGCAAATCGCAGGGCAATGCCATTTCGCTTTCGGCCTCGCCGGACGAAATAACCGATGCCGTGCGGCGCATGTATACCGATCCCACGCACCTGCGTGCCAGCGATCCCGGCAAGATCGAGGGAAATGTGGTCTTTACCTATCTCGACGCCTTCTGCGACGATGGGCAGCTCTTGGAAGACTTGAAGGAACGATACCGGCGTGGTGGCCTGGGCGATATCACCGTCAAGAGATATCTGGAGGATATTCTGCAGGCGCTGCTTGCGCCGATCCGAGAGCGCCGCGCCCGATATGCCGCCGAGCCGGGCTATGTGCTGGACATATTGCGCGAGGGGAGCCTCAAGGCAAAGGAGAGGACGGAGGCAACCCTTGCCGAATTGCGGGCCGCCCTTGGCCTCTTCACATTGACCTAGGGCGGCTGCGGCTTTGTTTACTCCGCCAGAGCGACGGCGATTTCGGCACCGAGACGTGCATTGTTCTCGACGAGAGCGATGTTGGTCTTGAGGCTGCGGCCATCGGTGATGTCGAAGATGGTGCTGAGTAGATACGGGGTCACGGCTTTGCCGGCGATCTCGTCGCGCTCGGCACTGTCGAGGGCGCGCTGGATGTAGATTTCCATTTCCTCGCTCGGAATTTCATCGGCTTCCGGCACCGGATTGGCAATCAGCATGCCGCCATCGATGCCGAGTTGCTCGCGCGTGGTCTGGAAGTTGGCAATTGCAGCGGGGCTATTGAGCGTTAGCGGGCTCGGCAGGCCGGAGGAGCGCGACCAGAAGGCCGGGAATTCGGTGCTGTCATAGGTGACGACGGGCACGCCGCGGGTTTCCAGAACTTCCAGCGTCTTCGGAATGTCGAGGATCGCCTTGGCCCCGGCGCAGACGACGATGACGCCGGTGCGGGAGAGCTCTTCAAGGTCAGCCGAAATATCGAAGCTTTCTTCGGCACCGCGATGGACGCCACCGATACCGCCGGTGGCGAAAACCTTGATGCCGGCGCGGGCGGCGGCGATCATCGTAGCGGCAACCGTGGTTGCACCGGTGCGGCGCTCGGCGATCGCGAAGGCGAGATCGGCACGCGATACCTTCATCGCGCCCTCAGTCTTGGCAAGGGCTTCCAGCTCTTCGGGCTCGAGGCCGATATGCAGTGTGCCATGGATGACAGCGATGGTTGCAGGCACGGCGCCTTCCTGGCGAATGATCGCTTCGACGCTGCGGGCCATCTCGATATTGCCGGGGTAGGGCATGCCATGGGTGATGATGGTCGATTCCAGCGCGACGAGCGGCGCGCCGCGCATCTTGGCGGCGGCGACTTCCTTCGAATAGGCGATCGGAAGCAGTGGCGAGATAGGCTTGGTCATTGTCGTGTCCAATTGACTGAAACAGGATAGGCGAGTGAAGCGAGCTTCATGACAGAATAGCGGCCTCGGGAACAAGGGCCAACATCGACTTTAGAAGCTCGGGCGAGAGATTTTCGGCCGTTGCCAAGGGTGATTGCACGGTGATCGCGGCTGCGGCTACACCGTGGCGGACAGCTTCGGCAAGATCGTGTCCGGCAAGCAGCGCGGATAAAGCGCCGGCCGCAAGGGAATCTCCCGCACCGGTGACATCAGCGACGTCCTCGATGATAGGCGGGTGCAGGCTGACGACGGCATCACGCGAAAACGCGATCAACTCGCGCTTGCCACGGGTAATGACGCCGTTGCGCAGACCGAGCGCGCGCAATCCGCTGACCCATTCCAGAGGATCCTCCGGACGGCTCTCGGTGAGCGCCGCGGCCTCGGCTTCATTGAGAAAAAGATGATCGATGCCGGCAAGGCTCGATTTCAGCCTGATAACCTTGGCCGGTGAGATCGCGATGGCGGCGACGGGCTTGCGGCAGGCAGACGCCCTTGCGGCAATCGCAGCCAAGGTTTCGGCCGGCAGATTGGCGTCGCAAAGAACAAGGTCCGTTGCGGCGAATGCATCGCGAACGGCGCGAATCGCCAGCCGCCTGGGCACAAACAGCTGATAGAGTTCCATATCGGCAAGCGCGATCACCAGATTGCCGTCGCGTTCGAGGATCGCGGTGTAGCTCGGCGTCTTGCGGTCGAGGAAGACGAAGGGCGTATCCTCGATGCCGGCATGGCTGGCCGCCTCCGCAACCATCTCACCGGAGGGGTCGCCGCCTCGGGGAGAGATCAGACGGACATCGAAGCCGAGACGGGCAAGATTGCGCGCCGCATTGAAGCCGCCGCCGCCCGGCTCCTCGAACCATGCTCCCGGATTGCTGGCGCCCGGCGCCGTCTCGCCGAAGATGCGGCCACGACGGTCGACATGCGCGCCGCCAAGAACGAGAATCTTCTTCGCCATATGGTTTTCCTCAGCGATCAAAAAGGCGAATCGGGCCGGTCGTCAACATGCTGGAACCCATTGCCTCCGGCGGGTAAGTGTCTGGGAAGAAAGGAGAAAACAAAAGTAGAACGGAATTCATTTTATCTTTTTCTTTCAATCGCTTGTTGTGCTCTTGTGAAAAGAGAACAAATAGAGTACACAATTCTCATCGGCGGCGACATTGCTAGAGCGGCTTCAATAACCTAAAGGTGGATCGAATGTCTCAGAATTCTTTGCGGCTTGTAGAGGACAAATCGGTGGATAAAAGCAAGGCACTTGAAGCGGCACTCTCTCAAATTGAGCGGTCGTTCGGCAAGGGCTCAATCATGAAGCTCGGTTCCAACGAGAACGTGGTCGAAATCGAAACGGTTTCCACGGGCTCGCTGAGCCTCGATATTGCCCTTGGCATTGGCGGCTTGCCGAAGGGGCGCATCATCGAAATCTACGGGCCGGAAAGCTCGGGTAAGACGACGCTGGCGCTGCAGACCATTGCAGAGGCCCAGAAGAAGGGTGGCATTTGCGCCTTCGTCGACGCGGAACATGCGCTCGATCCGGTCTATGCCCGCAAGCTGGGCGTCGATTTGCAGAACCTTTTGATTTCGCAGCCGGATACCGGCGAGCAGGCGCTTGAAATCACCGACACGCTGGTGCGCTCCGGCGCCGTCGACGTTCTCGTCGTCGACTCGGTTGCGGCCTTGACGCCGCGCGCCGAAATCGAAGGTGAAATGGGCGACAGCCTGCCGGGCCTGCAGGCTCGTCTGATGAGCCAGGCGCTGCGCAAGCTTACGGCTTCGATCTCGAAGTCCAAGACCATGGTGATCTTCATCAACCAGATCCGCATGAAGATCGGCGTCATGTTCGGCTCGCCGGAAACGACGACCGGCGGTAACGCGCTGAAGTTCTATGCCTCGGTTCGCCTCGATATCCGCCGTATCGGCGCGGTCAAGGAGCGTGAAGAGGTCATCGGCAACCAGACGCGCGTCAAGGTCGTCAAGAACAAGATGGCGCCTCCCTTCAAGCAGGTCGAATTCGACATCATGTATGGCGAAGGCGTTTCCAAGACCGGCGAGTTGGTCGATCTCGGCGTCAAGGCCGGCATCGTCGAGAAATCCGGTGCCTGGTTCTCTTACAACAGCCAGCGCCTTGGCCAGGGCCGCGAAAATGCGAAGCTCTTCCTGCGCGACAATCCGGATCTCGCCCGCGAGATCGAACAGTCACTGCGCCAGAATGCCGGTCTCATCGCCGATCGCTTCCTGCAGAATGGCGGTCCGGACGCCGATGATGGCGATGCTGCCGCTGAATAGCGGTTTGGCGGGCCGATCCAGGCTTTGATTTAAGACCGAAAACCGAAACCGGCCGCATTGTCCAAGGGATGTGCGGCCGGTTTTGTTTGTGCGGCTGGACAGGGCCGGGAGCGAACGATAAAAGCCACTGACTTTGATGCAAGTTGCCGAGCGCAGTACTGAAGGGCCCCATATGAGCGGTGTGAATGAAATCCGGTCGACCTTCCTCGACTATTTTAAGAAAAACGGCCACGAGATCGTGCCGTCGAGCCCGCTCGTACCGCGCAACGATCCGACATTGATGTTTACCAATGCCGGCATGGTGCAGTTCAAAAACGTGTTCACCGGCCTGGAGCAGCGTCCCTACAAGACGGCTTCGACGGCGCAGAAATGCGTGCGCGCCGGCGGCAAGCACAACGACCTCGACAATGTCGGCTATACGGCCCGCCATCACACCTTCTTCGAAATGCTCGGCAATTTCTCCTTTGGTGATTATTTCAAGGAGCGGGCCATCGAGCTTGCCTGGAACCTGATCACCAAGGAATTCGGGCTCGACGCCAAGCGCCTGCTGGTCACGGTCTATCACACCGATGACGACGCCTTTAACCTCTGGAAGAAGATCGCCGGCCTTTCGGACGACAAGATCATCCGTATTCCCACCAGCGACAATTTCTGGGCGATGGGCGATACCGGTCCTTGCGGTCCCTGTTCGGAAATCTTCTACGATCACGGCGATCATATCTGGGGTGGCCCTCCGGGCTCTCCGGAAGAAGACGGCGACCGTTTCATCGAGATCTGGAATCTCGTCTTCATGCAGTTCGAGCAGATCACCAAGCAGGAGCGGGTCGACCTGCCGCGTCCGTCGATCGATACCGGCATGGGTCTCGAGCGCGTTGCCGCAGTTTTGCAGGGCAAGCACGACAATTACGATATCGACCTGTTCCGCGCGTTGATTGAGGCCTCTGAAGAGGCGACAGGCGTCAAGGCCGAGGGCGAGCATCGCGCCAGCCATCGTGTCATCGCCGACCACCTGCGCTCCTCCGCTTTCCTGATTGCCGATGGCGTTCTGCCGTCGAATGAGGGTCGCGGCTACGTGCTTCGCCGCATCATGCGCCGCGCCATGCGTCACGCGCAGCTGCTCGGCGCCAAGGAGCCGTTGATGTGGCGGCTGCTGCCGGCGCTGGTCCAGCAGATGGGCCGCGCCTATCCCGAGCTGGTGCGCGCCGAGGCGCTGACTTCCGAGACGCTGAAGCTGGAAGAGACCCGTTTCCGCAAGACGCTGGAGCGCGGCCTGTCGTTGCTGAACGACGCTACCTCGGAGCTGCACAAGGGCGATAGCCTGGACGGCGAAACCGCTTTCAAGCTTTACGACACCTATGGATTCCCGCTTGACCTGACGCAGGACGCCTTGCGCGCCCGCGGCATCGGCGTCGATATCTCTAGCTTCACCGATGCGATGGAGCGGCAGAAGGCCGAGGCGCGCTCGCACTGGACCGGCTCCGGTGACAAGGCGACCGAAACCATCTGGTTCGAGCTCAAGGAAAAGAACGGTGCGACCGAATTCCTCGGCTACGACACGGAATCAGCCGAAGGCGTTATCCAGGCGATCGTTAAGGATGGTGCCGCTGTCGGTAGCGCTTCGGCTGGCGACAAGGTGCAGATCATCGTGAACCAGACACCATTCTATGGCGAATCCGGCGGTCAGATGGGCGATACCGGCGTCATCTCCGGCGAGAACGGCAAGCTGACGGTGGGCGACACCCAGAAGAAGGGTGAAGGCCTGTTCGTTCATATTGCCGAGGTTTCGGAAGGTAAGATCAAGGTTGGCGACGCCGTGGTGCTGACGGTCGATCACGCAAGACGCTCGCGTCTGCGTGCCAACCATTCGGCCACCCATCTGCTGCATGAAGCTCTGCGCGAAGTGCTGGGTACCCATGTCGCGCAGAAGGGCTCGCTGGTTGCGCCTGAGCGCCTGCGCTTCGACGTTTCCCATCCCAAGCCGATGACGGCCGAGGAGCTGAAGGTCGTCGAAGAGATGGCCAATGAGATCGTGCTGCAGAATTCGCCGGTTACGACCCGCTTGATGAGCGTCGACGACGCGATTGCTGAAGGCGCGATGGCGCTGTTCGGCGAGAAGTATGGCGACGAGGTGCGCGTGGTGTCCATGGGGCAGGGCGTGCATGGCAGCAAGGCCGGCAAGCCCTACTCCATCGAGCTTTGCGGCGGCACGCATGTGTCCGCTACCGGCCAGATCGGCCTCGTCCGCATCCTTGGCGATAGCGCCGTTGGCGCCGGCGTGCGCCGTATCGAAGCCGTCACCGGCGAATCCGCGCGTAGCTATCTTGCCGAGCAGGACGAGCGCGTGAAGAACCTCGCCT
Organism: Rhizobium sp. A22-96; assembly: GCF_053521805.1. Classification (NCBI taxonomy): domain Bacteria; kingdom Pseudomonadati; phylum Pseudomonadota; class Alphaproteobacteria; order Hyphomicrobiales; family Rhizobiaceae; genus Rhizobium; species Rhizobium sp. A22-96. Next base: position 53,918 of record NZ_JBNWDQ010000002.1, on the reverse strand, counting down.
CGACGCTGAAAGTACAGCCGGCTGATGTCGTTTCCCGCGTCGAAGCCCTGATGGACGAGCGCCGCAAGCTGGAGCGTGAATTGGCCGATGCCAAGCGCAAACTCGCCATGGGCGGCGGCCAGGCCGGTTCTGCCGATGCGGTTCGCGAGGTCAATGGCGTCAAGTTCCTCGGCAAGGCCATTTCCGGCGTCGATCCCAAGGATCTCAAGGGTCTGGCGGATGAAGCCAAGGCAAGCCTCGGCTCGGGCGTCGTGGCGTTGATCGGCGTCTCGGAAGACGGCAAGGCCAGCGCGGTCGTGGCCGTCACCGAAGACCTGATCGGCCGTGTAAGCGCTGTCGATCTCGTGCGCGTCGCGTCAGCTGCCCTCGGCGGCAAGGGCGGCGGTGGCCGTCCCGACATGGCGCAGGCCGGCGGCCCCGATGGCGCCAAGGCCGACGAGGCGCTTGAGGCGGTTGCGGCAGCTCTCGCCGGCTAATACGCCAATTTCCCATTTATAATCAAAAGTGGCGGATGCTTTGGTATCCGCCATTTTCTTTTGTGCACGCAACTCCGCAGGATTTGTCAAATCGGGTTATGGTCTTGTCGGGCCGATCGGTTTGCAAGAGGTTTGACATGAATGGTGGGACGGCGTGGAGGCTTTACGAGACCCGGTTGCGGCGGGTTTCGGCCTATATCCATGGGCATCTGGATGAAGAGCTCGATATGGAAAAGCTCGCCGAAATCGCCTGCATGTCCAGCTATCACTGGCACAGGATCTATCGGGCGATCTATGGCGAGACGGCGGCGGCCACGGTCAAGCGGCTGCGGCTGCATCGTGCCGCCGGCGATCTCGTCAACACCCGTCTATCCATCAGCGACATTTCAAAGCGGTCGGGCTATCCCAACCTCCAATCGTTCAACCGTATCTTCAGATCCGTCTACGGCATGCCGCCGGCGCGATATCGGAATGAGGGAAGCCATACGATCTTCGAACCCAGCACCCAAGGAAGGATCACTGTTATGTTCGACGTTACGCTTCGCACCATTTCGCCTATGTCACTCGTCGGTGTCGCCCATCGCGGCTCCTACATGCAGATCGGCCAGGCTTTCGAAACCCTGTTCGGCACCATCTTTGCCCGCGGCCTTGCCGGGCCGGACATGCGCATGATCGGCGTCTATCTCGACGATCCCGATGTCGTCGAGGCGGACAAGCTGCGCTCCGTCGCCTGCGTCACCGCCAGCGAGGGAATGGCGGCCGAGGCGCCGCTTGAGCGCCGCTCGCTCGATGGCGGCGAATATGCCGTGCTGCGCCACAAGGGACCCTACGCAGACATGCACAAGGCCTATCAGTGGCTCTATGCGCAATGGCTGCCGGCATCGGGCCGACAGCTGCGCGATACGGTCATGTTCGAGGAATATATCAACAATCCGCGCGACGTGCCGCCGACGGAGCTGTTGACCGACATCTACATGCCGCTGCAATAGCAGGATTCGTCCTTTATGAGGAAGTTGGCATAAACTATTGTCTTCTTAAGGGTTCGGCTTCTTTGGCATCGCTGCATTGTCGATGTCGTTGCCACGGCGGTAGGCGTCGCGGTCGCTCACACGGCTCCAATAGTCGATGAAGGCCGGGCGCTTTTCGATCGTCCCGAAATTCAGCGCGAAGCCTACATGCGAGCCGACATAAACGTCGGCGGCCGTGAAGCGGTCGCCGGCGATGAAGGGCGAGGTTGTGATCGCGTGCTCGATGGTATCGAGCACGTTTGTGAAGCTGCCGCAGCCGGCCATGCGCAGGCGTTCCGGCGGCACTTCGAAGCCAAGCGCACGGTTGGTGACCGCCATCTCGAATGGACCGGCTGCAAAGAACATCCAGCGGAAATAGCGGCCGCGTTCGGCTGCCGTCGGCGCAAGGCCCGCTTGCGGAAAGGTTTCAGCCAGATAGGCACAGATGGCCGCACCTTCGGTGACGATCGTATCGCCATGCTTGATGGCCGGTACCTTGCCCATGGGGTTCACCGAGAGATATTCGGGCGCCTTCATGGTCGTGCCGTAGTCGAGATATTCGGTGCGATAGGGCTGGCCGGTCTCCTCCAACATCCAGCGGGCGATGCGTCCGCGCGACATGGGATTGGTATAGAAAACGAGTTCTTCGGCCATTTCTCTCTCCCTTTGTTGGTCGCATTCTTGCCACTGCACGACCCCGGCGGCAAGATTTCCGGCAAAAGAAAACCCGGCGCTGAGGCCGGGTTTTCGCTAGTTCCAATCTTGGCGAGGCTTAGGCAGCCATTGCCTTCTGGAGATTTTCGTCGATCTTGTCGAGGAAAGCGGTGGTCGAGAGCCAAGGTTGGTCCGGACCGATGAGCAGGGCCAGATCCTTGGTCATGAAGCCGGCTTCGACGGTATCGACGCAGACGGTTTCAAGCGTGGCGGCGAACTTGGCCAGTTCGGCATTGTCGTCGAGCTTGGCGCGATGGGCGAGACCACGGGTCCAGGCGAAGATCGAAGCGATCGAGTTCGTCGAGGTTTCCTGGCCCTTCTGGTGCTGGCGGTAGTGACGGGTCACCGTGCCGTGTGCGGCTTCGGCTTCGACCGTCTTGCCATCTGGCGTGAGCAGAACCGAGGTCATCAGGCCGAGCGAGCCGAAGCCCTGGGCAACCGTGTCGGACTGGACGTCGCCGTCATAGTTCTTGCAGGCCCAGACGTAACCGCCGGACCACTTCAGCGCGGAAGCGACCATGTCGTCGATCAGGCGGTGTTCGTAGGTGATGCCGACTTCGTCGAACTTCGCCTTGAATTCGCTCTGATATACTTCTTCGAAGATGTCCTTGAAGCGGCCGTCATAGGCCTTGAGGATGGTGTTCTTCGTCGACAGGTAAACCGGCCACTTGCGCATCAGGCCGTACATCATCGAAGCGCGCGCGAATTCGCGGATCGATTCGTCGAGGTTGTACATAGCCATGGCAACGCCGGCGCCAGGAGCGTCGAAGACGTCCTTTTCAATGACCGTGCCGTCTTCGCCGACGAACTTGATGGTCAGCTTGCCCTTGCCGGGGAACTTGAAATCGGTCGCGCGGTACTGGTCGCCGAAAGCGTGACGGCCGACGACGATCGGCTTGGTCCAGCCCGGAACCAGGCGCGGCACGTTCTTGCAGATGATCGGCTCGCGGAAGATGACGCCGCCGAGGATGTTGCGGATCGTGCCATTCGGGCTCTTCCACATCTGCTTGAGGTTGAATTCCTTGACGCGGTCTTCGTCCGGCGTGATCGTCGCGCACTTGATGCCGACGCCGTGCTTCTTGATGGCGTTGGCGGCATCGACGGTGACCTGGTCGTTGGTCGCATCGCGGTTCTCGACCGAAAGGTCATAATAGTCGATATCGATATCGAGGTAGGGGTAGATCAGTTTGTCTTTGATAAACTGCCAGATGATGCGAGTCATTTCGTCGCCATCGAGATCGGCAACGGGGTTAGCGACCTTGATCTTCTTCATACTTCTGCCTCGTTTAAGCTGATGGGACCGGATGGTCCTGTGGTGAATGTGAAGTCCCGAGCGCTATAACACCGCAAGCCCGGAACGCAAAGCCGATAGAGCCCTCGACATCGCGTTTTTGATCATTCGCCGAATCACCTGCTTTTTACGATCGGGCCATTGCCAAAGCATTCGATGGGTCTAATGTCGCCGATGTTTTGCCTGCCGCAACGGAATCATATCATGCAGAAATTTGCTGTCTCCGCTCTCGCCTTCACGCTCTTTCACTTTTCCCTGGGCGCCCAGATGGCGCTGGCGGCCGATGCGACGGTCCCCGTCAAGGTCATCATGGATGCGACGGTCTCCAACTGGGCCGGCGGCGACAGCGACTGGCAGGATATTTTCGACGAAAGCAAGCTCAAGGAAGACTACAGCAAGGATTTCGCTGCGAAATATCAGGCTGCAGCCCAGTTTCCCGCAGCCGACGAGGATGGCATTTCGCCGTTCGACTATGACGTCATCGTCAATGCCCAGGACGCCTGTCCGCTGGAAGAGGTGAAGCTGGCTGCCCAGCCGCCAAAGGGCAATGTGACCGAGGTGCTGGCGACCTTCAAGAAATCCACCTGCATGGGCACCGATGCCGATTATCAGAAGACGACTACTGTGCGTTTCGAAGTCATCCAGGAAGCGGGAAAGCCCGTCATCGACGACATCGTCACGAACGACGACAATGGCAGCCCGAGTTCGCTGAAATCGGTCATGCAGGATCTCGTCAAGCAGCAACAACAACCTTCCGATCAGCAGAAGCCGGCCAACCCGCAATAGTTGGCGAGGTTTCATCGCGGCGCTTGCACTCAAAAACCTTGCCCATCGGCTGCTCTCTCGTTATTCCGACCGTGATTTGCGCGATTAAGGTTCGCGCGCGGAGATAAAGCGTCATGGCAGGCACGAATAGCGAGCGTCAACTTCTGGCCGAAGGGCCGGCCGTCATTCTGGTCGAGCCGCAGATGGGCGAGAATATCGGCATGGTGGCGCGGGCCATGGCGAATTTCGGCCTCGCTGAATTGCGCCTCGTCAATCCGCGCGACGGCTGGCCGAACGAGCGGGCGCAGGCGACTGCCTCCAAGGCCGATCACATCATCGAGGCGACGAAGGTCTACGATACGCTGGAAGAGGCAATCGCCGATCTGAATTTCGTCTATGCGACGACGGCGCGGGAGCGCGATGGCTACAAGCCGGTCCGCTCGCCTGTGGTGGCTGCGGAGACGCTTCGTGCGCGGTTCAAGGCGGGCGAGGGTACCGGCATCCTCTTCGGGCGCGAGCGCTGGGGCCTGACGAATGAGGAAGTGGCGCTGGCAGATGAGATCGTGACTTTTCCGGTCAATCCGGCCTTCGCGTCCCTGAATATCGCCCAGGCCGTGCTGTTGATGTCCTATGAGTGGATGAAGTCGGGCATGGAGGATGTTGCCGAAGTGCCTTTCCAGGCGATCGAGCAGCGGCCTTCCACGAAGGATCAGCTCTTTGGCCTGTTCGACCAGCTCGAGGAGGCTTTGGATGCCCGTAATTATTTCCATCCCGCCGGGAAAAAGCCGAAAATGGTCGACAATCTCCGGGCTGTCCTGTCGCGCAGGGCGTTTACCGAACAGGAAATCAGCGTGCTGCGTGGCGTGATCTCGTCCCTCGACCGTTTTACGCGGAATGCTCCTCGCGGCAGCGGCTCGCATCCCCGGCCCTCCAAAACGCCCAAGGAAACCACGAACGATGACAGCAGCGGCGAATGAGCTGAAACCGGTTCTGGTCTTTGACTCCGGTATTGGCGGGCTTACCGTTTTGCGTGAGGCGCGGGTACTGATGCCGGAGCGCGGTTTCATCTATGTCGCCGACGATGCCGGCTTTCCCTATGGTGGCTGGGAGGAGCAGGCGCTGAAGGAACGCATCGTCGGTCTCTTCGAAAAGCTGCTTGTGCAGTACGATCCGGAAGTCTGCATCATCGCTTGCAACACGGCCTTTACGCTTGTCGGCGCCGATCTGAGGGCTGCCTTTCCAACGATGACGTTTGTCGGAACGGTCCCCGCGATCAAGCCGGCGGCGGAGCGCACCCGCTCCGGTCTGGTCTCTGTGCTGGCGACACCGGGCACCGTGAAGCGTGCCTACACCCGCGACCTGATCCAGTCCTTCGCCACCCAATGCCATGTCCGGCTTGTGGGATCGGAGAATCTGGCTCGTCTGGCGGAAGCGTATATTCGCGGCGATGCGGTTTCCGACGAGGCAGTGCTCACCGAGATCGATCAATGCTTCGTCGAGATGGATGGGCGCAAGACCGACATCGTTGTGCTGGCCTGCACGCATTATCCGTTCATGGCGAATATCTTCCGCCGGCTGGCGCCATGGCCGGTCGACTGGCTGGATCCCGCTGAGGCGATCGCAAGGCGTGCGCGTAGCCTGGTTCCACAGGTGGCCGACGCCGTTCATCCCGACAATTTCGACTTTGCAATGTTCACCTCCGGCGCGCCGGATTTCCCGACCCGGCGGTTGATGCAGGGTTTTGGACTGAAGGCTTGATGATGACGGACAGAATATCGTTGCGTAAACTCGATCGCGTGGACATGCCGGCGGCAGCAGCAGTTCATCGCGCTTCCTTCGACGAGCGCCTCCCGACGCTCTCCGGACTGCACACACCGGAGGAGGATGTCGGCTTCTGGAGTGCAGTTGTGTTCAAGGACTGTCAGATCTGGGGCGCGGAAGAGGATGGCCGGCTCGTGGGCGTTATCGCCTTTCTGGAGGATTGGATCGATCAGCTCTACGTTCTGCCTGAAGCGCAGGGGCGTGGCATCGGTAGCCGATTGCTCGATGTCGCCAAATCGGCCTATCCGATGCTCTCGCTCTGGACATTCCAGAGAAACGAGCCTGCGCGCCATTTTTACGAAAAGCACGGCTTCTTCGTGGTTGACGAGTCGGACGGGGCGGGCAATGAGGAGAGGGAGCCGGATGTGCTTTACAAATGGGAAGCACGATTGCATCGGTTGTAAGTCGGATTGCGCGGCGGGATATTGGGAGATCGATATTTGATGTCTTTTGAAAATGGTTGCAGTTTCATCGTCGAGGCAAGCCATGCGCCTGCGTGACTGCCATAATTTCCATGATTTTCGCGCTCTGGCGAAGGGCCGTCTGCCTGGTCCTATCTTCAATTACATCGATGGTGCTGCCGACGACGAAGTGACGCTTCGGCGCAATACTGCGAGTTTCGAGAGCTGCGATCTCGTGCCGAACGTTCTTCGCGGCGTCAGCGAGATCGACATGTCTGTCACCGTCATGGGGCAAAAGCTCGCGACGCCCTTCTATTGCTCGCCGACGGCTCTGCAGCGACTTTTCCATCACCAGGGCGAGAATGCGGTTGCGGCGGCAGCGGCTTCGCTCGGCACCATGTTCGGCGTCTCTTCGCTTGGCACGGTCAGTCTTGAGGAAATCCGCAAGAGGCATGCGGGACCGCAGGTGTACCAGTTCTATTTCCATAAGGATCGTGGGCTGAACCGGGCGATGATGGAGCGGGCGAAGGAAGCGGGCGTCAACGTCATGATGCTGACGGTCGACAGTATTACCGGCGGCAATCGTGAGCGCGACCTTCGCACCGGCTTCTCCATTCCCTTCAAGCTCAATCTCGCCGGCATCGCACAATTCGCCATCAAACCGGCCTGGGCGTTGAATTATGTCACCCACGAGAAATTCCGCTTGCCGCAGCTCGACGAGCATGTGGACATGAGCGGCGGCGCGATGTCGATCGGCAAATACTTCACCGAGATGCTCGATCCGTCGATGAACTGGAACGATGTCGCCGAAATGGTGAAGCATTGGGACGGGCAGTTCTGCTTGAAGGGCATCATGTCGGTCGAGGACGCCAAGCGCGCCGTCGATATCGGATGCACCGGCATCGTGCTTTCGAACCATGGTGGCCGGCAATTGGACGGCTCGCGGTCGGCATTCGATCAACTGGCCGAGATCGTCGATGCCGTCGGTCACCGTATCGATGTCATGATGGATGGCGGCATCCAGCGTGGTACACACGTGCTGAAGGCCCTGTCGCTCGGCGCCAAGGCGGTTGGTCTCGGCCGCTTCTACCTCTATCCGCTGGCCGCTGCCGGTCAGGCGGGCGTCGAACGGGCGCTTCGGCATTTGCGCACCGAGATCGAGCGGGACATGAAGCTGATGGGCTGCACTTCCGTCAGCCAGTTGTCGCGGGCAAATCTGCGGTTTCGCTGACATCGCGATTGCCTGTGGGTTTTTTCAATCCACGGGCGCGAAGCTTGGAAATCTTTGCTAGACGGAGGCGCGTCCTTTCAGAAAGATAGGACGAATGCGCATTTGATTCTTGATCATAGGGGAAGTGCATTGCAGGTCGGCATCGACATGGGAACGGCGTCCGGCGGGACCAGCGCCCAGCTCGATATCGAGGAGCTGCTGGCGACCCGTTTGCTCGTACAGGGCAATTCCGGCTCCGGAAAATCGCATCTGCTGCGCCGCCTGCTGGAGCAGTCGGCGCAATGGGTGCAGCAGGTCATCATCGATCCTGAAGGCGACTTCGTCACGCTGGCCGACAAGTTCGGGCATGTGGTCGTCGATGGAGAGCGCACCGAGGCAGAGCTTGCCGGCATCGCTAACCGTATCCGCCAGCATCGTGTGTCCTGCGTATTGACGCTCGAAGGGCTCGATATCGAGCAGCAGATGCGTGCCGCGGCCGCCTTCCTTAATGGCATGTTCGATGCCGATCGCGAATTCTGGTATCCGGTGCTTGTCGTGGTCGACGAGGCCCAGATGTTTGCGCCGTCCGTGGGCGGCGACGTCTCCGAAGACGCACGCAAGATGTCGCTGGGTGCCATGACCAACTTGATGTGCCGCGGCCGAAAGCGCGGTCTTGCCGGCGTCATCGCCACGCAGCGACTGGCAAAGCTTGCCAAGAACGTTGCGGCAGAGGCTTCCAACTTCCTGATGGGCCGCACCTTCCTCGATATCGACATGGCGCGTGCCGCCGACCTGCTCGGCATGGATCGCCGTCAGGCCGAAATGTTCCGCGATCTGAAGCGCGGCAATTTCGTAGCGCTCGGCCCGGCGCTGTCGCGGCGGCCATTGCCGATCACCATCGGTTCCGTCGAAACCTCGGCGCGTTCATCGAGCCCGAAGCTGATGCCGTTGCCGGATGCGCCGCAGGATGTGGAAGATCTGATCTTCACGCCGGACCCGGAAGAGTTTTCCAAGGCCATCGTGCGTCGCACAGCGCCTGCGCCGCGTCCGACGACCGACATTCTGGCCGAGCTTTCCCGCTCCGTGCCGGCGGCAAGTTCGGCTCCGGCCGAGCCGAGGGTCAGCCAGCCGGAACTATCGAGCGAAGATCGTGAGGCGAGGGTGGGCACCGTGCTCTCCGAAATCCTGGACGATCCGGCTTCGGGTTTTCGCACGGATTCGGTGCTCTATCAGGAGTTCCTCGTCCGGTTGCGCATGCGCCGCGTTCCCGGTGCGCCGATGAGCCTCTCGGAGTTCCGTCGCCGCGTGGCGATCGTACGTTCCGGCGCCGACGAAGCGATCATGGCGACCGATCAGTGGGCAACGGCTCTTTCGCTCTCCACGAGCGTCACTGATGATCTGCAGGGTGTCTTTTTGATGCTGGCCAAGGCGGCGATCGGCAGCGAGCCATGTCCATCCGACGCCCGTATCGCCCGCGCCTACGGCACGCATTCGGCCCGTCGCGCCCGGCGTCTGCTCAGTTATTTCGAGGAGCAGGGCAGCGTTGTCGTCCACACGGACTTCTCCGGCAAGCGCATCGTCGCTTTCCCGGATATGGGATGCCAGACTGTGCCGGGCGACGCCAATGCGCCTGATCTTGATGACGGCGAGCAAGCGGCGGCGGAATAGCGGCCGTATTCTTGCTGAAGAGCGCCAGGCGCTGTTGACATTTTCATGACGACCCCTTAGAGACCGCCCCAACGCCGGGCAGAAATGTCCGGTGTTTCATTTGACATGTCCCGTGGCTTTCTCCGTTCGCTAATGTGAGAAGCCTGTCAGAGCTCGAAAACGGAGTTCAGAGGAGGGCGTGTTTCCTTCGCGGTTCGGCAACGGGCCGCGGCAACGTTTGAAAGGAAATGCGATGAGCAAGCGCGAATCGTCCAAGTACAAAATTGACCGCCGTATGGGCGAGAACATCTGGGGTCGTCCGAAGTCCCCGGTAAACCGTCGCGAATACGGCCCGGGCCAGCACGGCCAGCGCCGCAAGGGCAAGCTTTCGGACTTCGGCGTGCAGCTGCGCGCCAAGCAGAAGCTGAAGGGCTACTACGGCGACCTGCGCGAGAAGCAGTTCCGCGCCATCTTCGCTGAAGCTGACCGCCGCAAGGGCGATACCTCGGAAAACCTGATCGGCCTGCTCGAATCGCGCCTCGACGCGATCGTGTACCGCGCCAAGTTCGTTCCGACCGTCTTCGCAGCGCGTCAGTTCGTCAACCATGGCCACGTCACGGTCAACGGCGTTCGCGTCAACATCGGTTCGTTCCGCTGCAAGGCTGGTGACGTCATCGAAGTTCGCGAAAAGTCCAAGCAGCTGGTTACCGTTCTGGAAGCGGTTTCTCTCGCTGAACGCGACGTTCCGGACTACATCGAAGCCGACCACAACAAGATGGTTGCGACCTTCGCTCGCGTTCCGGCTCTTGCCGACGTGCCGTATGCCGTCGTCATGGAACCGCATCTGGTCGTCGAATTCTATTCGCGTTAATAAGCGGATATTCTTCTTGATGAATGGAAAAGCCGCTCCCTTCGAGCGGCTTTTTTGTCTTGGAGCGCTCTATGACCGATTTGCAGGCAGTTCTTGACAGCATCCATGCTGAGCTTTCGCCGCGCATCGGCGAAGGCAAGGTCGCCGATTATATTCCGGAGCTCGCCAAGGTCGATCCGAAGCAGTTCGGTATGGCGATCGCGACGGTCGACGGAGAGGTTCATAGTGTCGGCGATGCCGATGTAGCCTTTTCCATCCAGAGCATTTCCAAGGTGTTCATGCTGACGCTGGCGCTTGGCAAGGTCGGCGAAAGCCTGTGGAAGCGCGTCGGACGCGAGCCGTCAGGCACAGCTTTCAACTCGATCGTCCAGCTCGAGCGTGAAGAAGGCATTCCCCGCAATCCTTTCGTCAATGCCGGCGCCATTGCCGTCAGCGATGTGGTGTTGTCAGGTCATGCGCCGCGCGAGGCGATCGGCGAACTCCTGCGCTTCGTGCGCTATGTGGCCGATGACGAAACGATCACCATCGACGACAGGGTGGCGCGGTCGGAGACACAAACGGGTTTCCGCAATTTCGCGCTCGCCAATTTCATGCGTGCCTATGGCAATCTCGACCATCCGGTCGAGCACACGCTCGGCGTCTATTTCCATCAATGCGCTCTTTCGATGAGTTGCCAACAGCTTGCCAAGGCGGGGCTCTATCTCGCCGCACGCGGCAGCAATCCGATCGCGGGCCATTCGGTCGTCTCGCCGAAGCGGGCGCGACGCATCAATGCCTTGATGCTGACCTGCGGCCACTATGATGGCTCGGGCGACTTCGCCTATCACGTCGGCCTTCCCGGCAAGAGCGGCGTCGGCGGCGGCATTCTGGCCGTAGCGCCGGGCATCGGCTCCATCGCCGTGTGGTCGCCGGGCCTGAACAAGGTTGGCAATTCTCAGCTCGGCGCGGTGGCGCTGGAAATGCTGGCAGCACGCACGGGCTGGTCGGTATTCGGCGATTGATGCGGTGTCTTCTTGCCGTGCTTTCTGCTATCAGCGTGGCAAGATACTGAGGACTATGGAATGAATATCGCAACGACGGTGATGGACGAAATCGATATCGAGGCTGAAGACGCCAGCTCCGGCGTGCATCCGATGTTTTTCGACGCGCCTCGGTCCGTCTCCTTCAACAAGCTCCGCAAGCGGCTTTTGCGGCAGGTGCGTCAGGCTCTGGAGGATTTCCAGATGCTGAAGGGGCAGAAGCGCTGGCTGATCGGCATTTCCGGCGGCAAGGATTCCTATGGGCTGCTGTCGCTGCTGCTCGACCTGAAATGGCGCGGTCTGCTGCCGGTGGATCTGATCGCCTGCAATCTCGATCAAGGCCAGCCGAACTTTCCGAAACATGTCCTGCCGGAATATCTGGCCAAGATCGGCGTCGAGCATCGTATCGAATATCGTGACACCTATTCCATCGTGAAGGAAAAGGTGCCTGAGGGTGCCACCTATTGTTCGCTCTGTTCGCGTCTGCGCCGCGGCAATCTCTATCGCATCGCACGCGAAGAGGGCTGCGATGCACTGGTGCTCGGACATCACCGCGAGGATATCCTCGAAACCTTCTTCATGAACTTCTTCCATGGTGGTCGTCTGGCCTCGATGCCGGCAAAGCTTCTGAACGACGAGGGTGACCTGATGCTGCTGCGTCCGCTCGCCTATGCCGCCGAAGACGACCTCGCCAAGTTTGCCGCCGCCATGCAGTTTCCGATCATCCCCTGCGATCTCTGTGGTTCGCAGGATGGTCTGCAACGCAACGCGATGAAGGACATGCTTGCCGATATCGAGCGGCGGATGCCGGGCCGCAAGGATACGATGCTGCGCGCGCTGGCGCATGTGAATCCTTCGCATCTGCTCGATCCCAAGCTCTTTGATTTTGCTGGTCTGATGACCGGGCAAACAGATACCAATTAGGCAGTTTTGCCACACCAGCGTCATCGAATCGGTCATAAGAGGAAGCCCTTTCAAAACAGAGGCCTCCGATGACTTTCTCCGATACGGACTTCGACTATCTGATGACGATCGTTGCCGAGGCGGCGGCGCAGGAAATCCTGCCGCGGTTCCGCAATCTGGATGACGCCGACATATCGGAAAAAACCTCGGCCATCGATCTGGTGACGGAGGCCGATCTCCTTGCCGAGAAGCATATCACCGCGGCGCTGAAGGCGCGCTTTCCAGGCGCTCTTATCGTTGGCGAGGAGGCCTATGAGGCCGATAAGTCGGTGGTACCGGCGTTAGCACATGCGGATTTGGCCTTTACCATCGATCCTGTGGACGGCACGTTCAATTTCGCGGCGGGACTGCCGGTGTTCGGCACGATCGTCGCCGTTGTCGCCAAGGGCGAGACCATTGCCAGCCTCATCTACGATCCAGTCCTTGGAGATAGCGTCACAGCCATGCGTGGTGCCGGTACCTTCCTGCGTCGGCAAACGGGACAGGCTAGGCGGCTTTCGGTTGCGACACCTGCTCCGCTCAGCGCCATGACCGGCGCGATATCCTGGGGGCATATGGATGAGCCGGAAAGGTCGCGCATCTGCGCCAATCTCGCAAAGACACGCATGACGTTCTCGCTCAATTGTTCGGCTCATGAATATTGGATGGTGGCTTCAGGCAAATGGCATTTCATCGGCCATTCCAAGCTGATGCCCTGGGATCATCTCGCCGGCGTGCTGGCGCATCAGGAGGCCGGCGGCTATACGGCCAAATTCGACGGCTCACCCTATCGTCCCGGTGAAACGACGGGCGGCATTATCTCTGCGCCGGATAGGGATAGCTGGCAAACGATCCGCCGGGACATTATCGGCGACTGAAAGGAAGGACCATATCATGACATCGCTCGTTGACATCACCACCCTCGCTCATGTGTTGCGCCGCGCCGCGCAGATGGAAATCTTGCCGCGCTTCCGCAGGCTTGGCAGCGATGATGTCCGCGTCAAGAGCGAAGCGACGGATCTGGTGACCGAGGCCGACGAACGCGCCGAGCGGATGGTGAAGGCCGAGGTATCACGCCTCTGGCCCGAGGCGCTCTTCATCGGTGAGGAATCGGTGGCGGCCGATCCGACCCTGCTGGACAAGCTGTCCGGCGCGGATCTGGCCATCATCGTCGATCCCGTGGATGGCACGTTCAATTTCGCCTCCGGCATCCCGGCCTTCGGCGTCATGGCTTCGGTGATCTCCAAGGGCGAAACGGTTGCCGGGGTCATCTTCGATCCGATGGGCGATGACTGGGTGCTGGCGGAACGCGGCAGTGGCGCCTGGTTGCGCCGGCCGGATGGCGAGACGTTGCGCCTGAAGGTCGCCCCACCGGTTGCGCTGGAGGACATGATCGGCATGGCATCGACCGGCTTCCTGCCGAAGGGCAAGCGGGCGGAGATCATGGGTAATCTCGCCAAGGTGCGTTATTCCACCAACTATCGCTGTGCTGCGCACGAATATCGCACGCTCGCCGGCGGCCACGTCCATTATCTCATGTACAACAAGCTGATGCCCTGGGATCATCTGGCCGGCACGCTCATCTCGCAGGAATCCGGCGCTTATGCCCGTCGCTTTGACGGTTCGCCCTATCTGCCGCAGCATCTCGATGGCGGACTGTTGATCGCAGTCGACAAGGATTCCTGGGAGCTGCTGAGGCGCGAGGTTTTCACCGTATAGCCGGCCGCATCGTTCGGCTCGGCGACCGGCGTGACCACTTGGAAAGTCACGCCGGGAAGGCTATCTTCTTGGTAGAGGCAAGCGCCACGGTCGGCGCCTGCCGAGAGGATGAGGCAGATGTCCGAGACGAGCCGCAAGCTGACCACCATCTTCTGCGCTGACGTGCAGGATTACACGCGTCTGATGGGCAGGGATGAGGAGGGAACGCTTGCGACCCTTCGCCGATATCGCGATGCCATGACGCGGTTGATCGAGGCGCATGGCGGCCGGGTGATCAATACCTGGGGTGACGGCGTCTTTGCCGAGTTTCCAAGCGTCGTGGAAGCCGTGCGGGCAGCCGTTGACGTCCAGAACGAGCTTGCCGGCTACAATGCTGCGATAGATACTGAAAAGCAGATGCTGTTTCGCATCGGTCTCAACCTTGGCGATGTGATCGCCGATGGCAGTGATCTCTATGGTGACGGTGTCAATATCGCAGCGCGACTTCAGTCGCGGGCCGCTCCCGGCGGCATCGTTATCTCCAATACCGTCTACGATCAGGTCCGCAACAAGGTCGCTGTCGGCTTCGATTTCCTCGGTCAGCTCGAGGTCAAGAATATCGAGGGTGGCGTGCCAAGCTATGCGGTACGCGTCGGTGGCGTGCAGGTGGTTGATACCACGACCACCGAATATCGGCCCAACCCGCAGCCAGCTCCGTCGCGGGCGCCGGATATGGCAGCGAGAACACCGCTGCTGCAGGATTGGCGGCTTAATTACGGGACGCCGCTGATCATCTGCGTCGGTCTTGCCGTACTCAATGGACTGACCTGGAGCGGTGAGTTCTGGGCGAAATGGCCGATACTCATCATTCTCTGGGTCAACGCTTACCGCTTCGTTCGCAGCAACAAGCAGGTCGACATGGCGATTGCCAGCCTTGTGATCACCGGTATCGGCATCGTCGCAATCAATCTGTTCACATGGCACGGTACGCCATGGGCGGTCTGGCCGCTGTTCGGGCTGGCGATCGCCGCTGCGGTGCGCTGGGTCAGCCGTCCGCGCAGCGGCGTTTGAGGAAGGTCACGTCGATCAGACGTGACCCATGCCGGGCTCCAGCGCCGGCGTATCGCCGGGATGGGTGAAGAGCTTGCCGCGCTCGGCCCATAGGGTTGCTAGGATCGTGAGCGCACCGAATATGGTGAAGCCGGCGATCAGCGGCTGGGCAGTTCCATCGAACATCTGGCCGACGATACCACCAAGGAGAACGCCGACCGTCGTGGAAATCGAGCTGGTGATGGCAGCTGCCGTGCCCGCCAGATGTCCCATCGGCTCCAGGCTGATGGCCATGCAGTTGGTGGTGATGACTGCGAACATCATCAACATGATCGAGATCAGCACATAGATGAAGGTGAAGCTTGGCTGGCCGAACATGCCGACGATGTAGCCGACAGCGCCGAGAAGGGTGAAGACGATCATGGCTGCATGGGAAATGCGGCGCATGCCGAAGCTGCGGACGAAATAGCCGTTGGCGAACTGCGCCACCGCTGTACCGGCGGCCGTTGCCGCAAAGGCGATCGGGAATGTGTCTCCGAGACCATAGACTTCGCCGAAGACCTGCTGCACCGAGACGATGTAAGCGCAGATCACGCCGGTGTAGAGCGTCAGGCCGATCATGTAGCCGCAGGTGATGCGGTTGGTCAGGACCGTCTTGAAACCGGAGATCACGGATGCGACCGAAAGCGGCAGGCGCTCTTCGACAGGAAGCGTTTCCTTCATGCGGAAATAGGCGACGAGGAACAGGCCGGCGCTGACGATGCCGATCAGGATGAAGATCCATTGCCAGTTGGAATAGGCAACGATCAACTGGCCGACGAAGGGTGCAACCATCGGCATGATCATGAAGACGATCATGACGTAGGACATGACGCGCGCCATTTCACGGCCACCGAAGCAATCGCGGACGATGGCGAGCGTGGTGATGCGCACGGCTGCAGCGCCGACGCCTTGGGCGAAGCGCAGAGCAAGCAGGGCGAAGAGACTGCCGCTCCAGGCTGCTGCGAACAGCGTCACCGTGTAGAAGGCGAGGCCCCCGAGCAGAATGCGACGCCGGCCATAGGTATCCGACAGGCTGCCGAAGAAGAGCTGGCAGATGCCGAAGCCGAGGAAATAGACGCCGATGACAAGCTGCGTATCATTGGGGTTGGCGACATTGAGGGATTGGCCAATGTTCGGAAGCGCCGGCAGCATGCTGTCGATGCCCATCGAAATGCTCGCCGTCATCAATGCGATGATGAAGATGAATTCGACTATGCCGAGGCCGATGCGGTTGGAGCCGGATTGGGCCGGCGTATGGTCTTGAGGCGGGGTCATGTGAATGTGCCTGTCAATGCAATGCGAGGGATTGGTCGGCCGGTGGCGGCGCGTTGTGCGGGCGGAACAGCCGCCCTTTTTCGGCAATCAGCACGAACATCAGGCCGATCAGCGAGACGGTGAAATAACCGATGACCATCGGTGTCGCGGTTCCGTTGAAATACTGGCCGATGCCGGCGCCGATCGATGCGCCGCCGACCGTGCTCATGAAGCCGAGCACAGAGGATGCGGTTCCGGCGACGTGGCCTAGTGGCTCCATCGCGAGTGAGTTGAAATTCGAGCCGATCCAGCCGAACTGGAACATGGCCAGCGCGAAAAAGATCATGAACAGCGGGAAAGGCATTGGCGCCGGGCCGTAAAGTTGCACCATCAGCCAGATGAAGGTGATGAAGGAGAAGCCGAGCAGGGCGGCATGCGACAGCCGCCGCATGCCGAAGCGGCCGACGAGCTGCGAATTAATGAAGGAAGACAGGGCCATGAACAGCGCCACACCGCCAAAGGCGACGGGTGTATAGACGCCAAGTCCGTAAATGCCGCTGTAGATCTGCTGGGCGGAATTGATGAAGCCGAAGAGTGCTCCGAACAGGAACGTGCTGGCGATGGTGTAACAGAGCGCAACGCGGTTGGTCAGAACCATCTTGAACCCGGATGCGACCGACCTGACGGTCAGCGGCCTTACATTCTCGGGCCTCAGCGTCTCGGGAAGCCGGAAATACATCCACAGACCGACAAGCGTCGCCATGGTTCCGATGAAGACGAAGATCATGTGCCAGGTGCTGACGAGCATGATGATCTGGCCGCTTCCAGGCGCGATGACCGGAACGATCATGAAGACCATCATGATCAACGACATAACCTCGGCCATCAATCGGCCGCCAAAGACGTCGCGGACGATGGAGATGGTGATGACGCGCGTTGCCGCCGAGCCAAGGCCCTGAATGAAGCGCAGTGCAAGCAGTCCGGCAAAGGATGGAATGAGGGCGATGCCGAAGGCCGAGACGACATAGACGACAATGCCGATCAACAAGGGGATTCGGCGACCGAAACGATCCGACAGCGGCCCATAAATGAGCTGTGCCGAGCCGAAGCCGATCAGATAAGCGGTAACCACATATTGCCGATGGTTCTCGTTCTCGACGCCGAGACTGGAGCCGATCTGCTGCAGGGCAGGGAGCATGATATCGATGGCCAGCGAATTGATCGCCATCAGAAAGGCCGCGAGCACGATGAACTCGCGTTTGCCCATGGGCAGCTGCCCCTGGGACATAGCCTGGGATGAAGTCGTCACGGTTTTATTCCCATAAACATATCAAGGCGCTGCCCGGCGGCAGCGCCTTATCGATCGAATTGAACATGGAAACCGGACGAGAAGCCCGGTGACCGGTCAGGAGGCGGCGCGAACGGTGATGCCGCTTTCCTGGAAGTGCTGCTGCAACTCGCCCGCCTGGAACATTTCGCGCACGATATCACAGCCGCCGATGAATTCGCCCTTCACGTAAAGCTGGGGAATGGTCGGCCAGTTGGAATAGTCCTTGATGCCCTGACGGATCTCGGCGTCTGCGAGGACATTGATGCCCTTATAATCTACGCCGATATAGTCAAGAATCTGGACCACCTGGCCCGAGAAACCACACTGCGGGAACTGGGGCGTGCCCTTCATGAAGAGAACAACGTCGTTATTCTTTACTTCATTTGCGATGAATTCGTTGATGCCGCTCATTGTCCAGTTCCTTTCACATGCGGGGTCAAGGCCCGCAGCGTTAAATCTGTTCCCATAAATAGCAAGCGACCGATTGGATTTCCAGACGCAAAACGTACCGTATGTCTTTTTCATCGCATGAATGAATTTTCGATGCGCGCGACTGGGAGAGTTGCGGAATCTGTCGATTAGCCATTTTTCTTGAACAGTGCGTTTTGAAATCGCCTCTTCAACTCGAAGACTGAACAACACAAATAAATCGGAAGCAAGGGGCGATTAATATTAGGGTGCTATCTAATTTACAAACGGCCGGTATGTTTGTTAGAGTCGGTCGAGTGGTGCGATTTGGCGCGCATCGGTTCCTTGCTGAGGATTGCATTCGTATTTTGAGGGAGCGAACACCATGAGCCATCATCATTATTCCGAGGGCCAGGTTGGTGAAGAGCGTGAGTTTTATAGCTCTGAAGAGACGAGTGAGGGCGAGCGGGAGTATTATGAGCATGTCCGCACCCCAAAAGCATCGATACTAAACAGCACTGTTACCGTCAGTGCCATCGTGCTGATTCTCAGCATAGCATTCGGCTATCGCGCGTCGATCGAGCCAACGCCGCAACTGGCCACGCCGCCGATCGTCGAGAAGATCATGACGGCACCGCCGACGGATCCATGTGCGGAGATGTCGCCTTATCCTGGCCGGGAGTGCTGATCTGAACTGGTTTTCTCGTGTTCAAGCCGATGGTCCATGCCATTCCGTTTGGGGAACAGATGGGTATTTCTTCGGAATGCCCTTCGGTTTCGGGCGCGCATGACGATACTCTTTTGATTTTTCATGTTTTTCGAATGGCTTTGTGGAATACTGCCATGAAAAAGCCGATAGCGCGTGGTTTTCGCATCGCTCTGTGTATCTGACGCCGTAAGCCTGCCCCGGGGACTGACAACATTATGAACAATATCAGGAAGAGGGTAGTTCTCCACTTCCCTGGCTTCGAGCCATTGGATGCTACTGCGCATCGCGCCCGCTACGAACGTTCGGCGAGGCAGGCTGGTGCCGTGTGGGATTTTTCCGTTAGCCTCGGCGAGTTGAAGAATTTTGGCCGGGCGCCCTATTTCGACGTGAGTACGGCCGGTGGTGAGTGGCAGACCCAAAGCCGTGTTCACGTTGTCGATCACGACGATCTGGTTACGGCACTGAATGGCAGGCCCTTTTTTACCCGGATGGCGCAAGGTTATCTAGCGGCCGCGCGAGTTGCGTCTTCGGGAGGGATGACTGGCTATTTTCGCCATGCCTGGCGTTTTGGTCTGTTCTTCATCTTCCCGTTCCTGCTGATGCTCATCGGGCTTTTGCTCAGCCTTTCCATTGCATTTACGCCGTTCATGTTCGGATTGCCGGCCTGGAGTCATATTGGCAGCATCGCGTTGGCGGTGGCCTTCTTCGTCTACATTTTCCTGCCGCAGGCCGAAAAGCTGCATACGCTGCATCTCTTTTCCGATTGGGAGATGGCCGTTGCGATGGCCGGCCTGAATGGCATCGGCGGCGAGCAATGGATCGAGGCATGCGCGATCAGCGTACGACAGGCGCTGGATGAGTCCGATGCCGATGAAATCGTTATTTCCTCACACAGCATGGGATCGTCGGTGGCGACCCATGTCGTCGGCCTTCTGCTCGAGCGTGAACCTGAGCTCCTTCGCGGCAAGCGGGTGGTGTTTGTGACGCTGGGGAGCGCCATTCTGCAATGCGCCCTGATGCGGCCGGCAACGGTGCTGCGCTCGCGTGTCGGTCTGCTCGCGCGCTGCAAGGATATCTTCTGGCTGGATGTGCACTG
This sequence comes from Rhizobium sp. A22-96, assembly GCF_053521805.1. Classification (NCBI taxonomy): domain Bacteria; kingdom Pseudomonadati; phylum Pseudomonadota; class Alphaproteobacteria; order Hyphomicrobiales; family Rhizobiaceae; genus Rhizobium; species Rhizobium sp. A22-96. Next base: position 34,167 of record NZ_JBNWDQ010000002.1, on the reverse strand, counting down.
TCTGACCGACGCGATCCATTTCTACAAGACGAAGGTTGTTGAGGTTTGCGGGCATCCGGATGCCGAACAGGCATCGATCCTGTTCATACGCTTCAAGCAGATGCTATCGGCAAAGCACTATGCCAAGATCAAGCGCGATTTCCTGCGGGTTCACCGGCAATATGTGCTGGGGCCGGACGTGCGCGCGTTCTTCGATTTTACCCTGATGACCTCAGGCCCGTTGCCGGCATCGCGCTTCGCGGAATTTTCTGTGAAAAACATGCCGGAGCTGACGGTCAACTCCGGCATTGAAGCGCAGGTCGTCTCAGTCGGGCGCTGACGTCTGCAGCGCCAGGGCGTGCAGGACGCCGCCCATATTACCCTTCAGGGCATCATAGACCATCTGGTGTTGCTGGACGCGGCTCTTGCCGCGGAAAGCTTCCGCGACAACTTCAGCGGCGTAGTGATCACCATCCCCAGCTAGGTCGCGAATGGTCACCTTGGCTCCGGGAATGCCGGCTTTGATCATGTCTTCGATATCGCCGGGGTTCATTGGCATGGGTGGTATACCTCGATCTATTCTGCTGCAGCGAGAGCGCTGCCATCCATGAAGGCAGGAAACCACGATTCATGCGCATCGCGCAACTGTTCAACCGGAAGCGACAGCACGCCATTGATGACAAGCGCATCACCGCCGATGGTGCCGAGGCGACGGAAGGGAACGCCGGCGCTTTCCGCATTGATGCAGACGAAATCGGCGACATCGGCCGGAACGGCGATGACGTAGCGCGCCTGATCCTCACCGAAAAGCGCTGCATGCGTCGGCGTTTTGCCTTCGCTCAGATCGATTTTCAGGCCCTTGCGGGATGCCATCGCCATTTCGGCAAGAGCCAATGCCAGGCCGCCCGATGAGATATCATGGCAGGCCGTGACCTGGCCGTTGCGGATCGCGGAGCGGACGAAATCGCCGTTGCGGCGCTCGGCAAAGAGATCGACTTCCGGAGCCGGACCTTCGGTTGAGCCGAGAATATCGCGCAGGTAGATAGAGGAGCCGAGATGGCTGCCGTCAAGGCCGATCATCAGGACACGGTCACCTTCAGAGGCAGAGCCGATGCGGGCCATCGCCTTCCAGTCCGGCAGCAGGCCGACGCCGGCAATGGTGGGGGTCGGCAGGATGGCGACGCCATTGGTCTCGTTGTAGAGTGAGACGTTGCCCGAGACGATCGGGAAATCCAGAGCGCGGCAGGCTTCGCCGATGCCCTTGATGGCGCCGACCAGCTGGCCCATGATCTCGGGCTTTTCCGGGTTGCCGAAATTGAGGTTGTCGGTCGCGGCAAGCGGCTCGGCGCCGGTTGCGGTGATGTTGCGCCAGCATTCGGCCACGGCCTGCTTGCCGCCTTCGAATGGATCGGCTTCGACGTAACGCGGTGTCACATCCGACGAGAATGCCAGCGCCTTGGTGGCATGGCCTTCGACGCGGACGACGCCGGCGTCGCCGCCCGGAAGCTGCAACGAATTGCCCTGGATCAGCGTATCGTACTGTTCATAGACCCAACGGCGGCTGGACTGGTTGGCGGAGCCGACCAGCTTCAAAAGTGCGTGGCCGTAGTCTTCCGGTGCAGCCACGAGATCGGAGGGCAAGGCAGCGCGTTTGTCGGCTTCGCGCCACGGGCGGTCATATTCCGGAGCCTGATCACCGAGATCCTTGATCGGCAGGTTGGCAACTTCCTCGCCCTGATGGATGACGCGGAAGCGCAGGTCGTCGGTCGTCTTGCCGACGATGGCGAAATCCAGACCCCACTTTACGAAGATCGCCTTGGCGACGGCTTCCTTTTCCGGCTGCAGCACCATGAGCATGCGCTCCTGGCTTTCCGACAGCATCATTTCGTAGGCGGTCATCTGCTCTTCGCGCACCGGCACCTTATCGAGCTCGAGCTCAATGCCGAGGTCGCCCTTGGCGCCCATTTCGACGGCGGAGCAGGTGAGGCCGGCCGCACCCATGTCCTGGATGGCAATGACGGCGCCCGTCTGCATAAGCTCCAGGCAGGCTTCCAGCAGGCACTTTTCGGTGAAGGGGTCGCCGACCTGAACGGTCGGACGCTTTTCCTCGATCGATTCGTCGAATTCGGCCGACGCCATGGTGGCGCCGCCGACGCCGTCACGGCCGGTCTTGGCGCCGAGATAGACGACGGGCAGGCCGACGCCCTTGGCTTCCGACAGGAAGATGGCATTGGACTTGGCAAGGCCGGCTGCAAAGGCATTGACCAGGATATTGCCGTTGTAGCGCGCATCGAACTCGACTTCGCCGCCGACTGTCGGCACGCCGAAGGAATTGCCATAGCCGCCGACGCCTGCGACGACGCCGGAGACGAGATGGCGGGTCTTCGGATGGTCCGGCTCGCCGAAGCGCAGCGCGTTCATCGCGGCAACCGGGCGGGCACCCATGGTGAAGACGTCGCGCAGGATGCCGCCGACGCCTGTGGCAGCGCCCTGATACGGCTCGATGTAGGAGGGGTGGTTGTGGCTTTCCATCTTGAAGACGACGCAATCGCCATCATCGATGTCGACCACGCCGGCGTTCTCGCCGGGGCCCTGGATGACGCGAGGTCCCTTGGTTGGCAGGGTGCGAAGCCACTTTTTGGAGGATTTGTACGAGCAGTGCTCGTTCCACATGGCCGAGAAGATACCGAGCTCAGTAAAGGAAGGCTCGCGGCCGATCAGATCCAGAATGCGCTGATATTCATCCGGCTTCAGGCCGTGGGAGGCAATCAGTTCGGGGGTGATCTGGATCGTATTGGAAATGGTCATGGGCGCTCGAGGGTCCTTGCCTGGAAAGGGTTTGAAGGCCGGTCAGGGGATCGAGGTCTCTTTAGCGCAAGTCAACCTGCCGTGCGACAGGAAAATCACCGGCGTTCACAACACGCCGGCATTCATAACAAGTAAGCAGCAGTGCGGCCATTTGCGGCCGCACGCCAACGATTAGAATTTGTAGCCGACCAGAAGGCCGACACGCGTCATGCCGCCGTTCGGACCATCACAAAGATTGGCATTCGAGGAATGCGCGATCTGCGCCATCATGTTCCAATGGCTGTCGAAATTATATCCGAGACCGGCATATTCGTGGAAAAGGAAGCGACAGCCGAGCATCGGGCCGTGTTCTCTCCAGTCATCGATATTGCCGGTATGTACCGTTCCGCCGAAGCCAGCTTCGGTGAAGATGCCGTTGCTGTGCGTCAGCGTCCAGGAAAGGCCGGCATAGACCTGGGTCGCCGATCCGGCGGTGCCGATCGAGGTTCCCAAATGGATGCGCGGATGGGCCAACTGATCTTTCCAATCAGCGGTCGGATTGTAGCCGAACGGATTGAAGAGCACTTCGACGTCAGGCAAAACACCCTTTTCGTGATCGTATCCATTCTGGATCGATCCACTCGCTCCGAAACGGAGTTCGTCGAAAATCTTAGGTGCCGGTGTGGCCGCAACCGCATCGGCGGCACTCGCGGCGGACTCACCTGCAAAAAATATCGAACTGATTGCCAGAAAACTCGCAACTAAACGCTTGCTCAAATTGCATGCTGAAACGCTATCGATGGCCATGCACTCCCCCTGGTATGGCGGGCGACTCATGACTTATTGATAGAATGGTAGGGTGCTAGGAGTCGAGATGGGAGAATCAAAATCTCACATGCCAGTTGTCGATAATTGCTAAGGCTTGCTTAAATGTGACTATCGTAGCCCGATGAGCCGTTTTCCAGCAGCCGACGCAGCGTCATAAAACCTGCAGCAACGTCCTCCCGTCGCTTCGGGGATGAGAAAGCGACTCGAACGCGGTGATAGACCTTCTCCATGCGCGCCGCCTTGAACTCGTCTTCATCGTCAATGAGGACGCCGTCGGCAATGGCGGCATTCTTGAAGGTGCCTGACAACCAGGGTTCAGGCAGCTTCAACCACAGGAACGGCAGATGCGGGTGGGAGTTGAACTCGAATCCTGCGAGCGCCTCCTGTGCAATTTGCTCACGCGCCCTGATTTCCTCGACCGATTTGCGGCGAAGATCCAGTGCGTGGCCGCCCAGCACCAGGCGGGCGCAGGTTTCGGCCAGAATGAAGGGCAGGCCTCCGGTGGTCATCTTGTGCGTGACCTTGATGCGCTGCGCGAAATGCGGGGGGCAGGCGACCCAGCCGCCGCGCACGCCGGCCGTCACGGATTTCGCCAGGCTGCTGACGACGAAAGTGCGCTCGGGTGCGATGGCTGCCATCAATGGATTCTGGTCGCCGGTCATGCCGCCGTAGAGATCGTCCTCAATCAGCCAGACACTGTGTCTGCGTGCAATGGCGGCGATCGCGCGCCGGCGCGATTCCGGCATTGTCACCAGAGTAGGATTATGTGCGGTCGGCATCAGGAAGGCCAGACGCGGATGCTGCTGCTGGCATAGCCGCTCGAAATCATCTGGAATCATGCCGTGCTCGTCGGAATCGACCAATATGGAGCGTCGTCCGAGGAGGCGGGTGGCTCGGCTGATCTGGGTGTAGGTCAGGTTTTCGAAGACAATCTTGTCGCCTGGCGAGGTGACGGCCGAGATGACGGCAATGGCGCCGGCATGGGCGCCCAGCGTCGGCACGACGGTCTCAATGTCGGGCTTCCAGCCGTTGCGGGCAAGCCAGATCTGTCCTGCCTCAAACCAGCTCGTCGGAAAATTCCTGGAATAGGAGGAGATTTCCGACTGATGCTCGCTGCTGATATCAGCGAACAATTTGCCAATGATCTCGCCCTGGCCGATGTCCGGAGCGGCCGTCGTATCGAAGCGTATCCTCGCATCGGGCGTATTGAGGCCGCGGGTGCCGGCAAGCGCCTGGGTGATCGGGTCCACCTGTTCGATCTGCTTGCCGTTCGAACGCTCCAACACATAGGTGCCGCGACCGACCTCGCCGGCGACAAGACCGCGCTCGTGCACCAGCGCATAGGCGCGGCTCACCGTGCCGATGGTGACGCCGATATCGTAGGCAAGGTTGCGTTGAGGCGGCAATTTCGTGCCGGGCGGCAGAACGCCATGGGTGATCGCGTTCTCGATGCTGTCGGCAACGCGGATATAGACCGGTCCGTTGCCACTGGAAATGTCAGGGAGCCAATTTGTCATAATGACAATTTCCTAGATTGTCTTGGTTATGGAGTCAATACTAAGTGTCAATTGTATCGTTTGGCTCGGTACGTAACCTAATGTCACCATCAAGCGAGCAGTGAAATGAGTACAATTGATACAATCTGTCGGACCGACGGCAAGAAGGCCTTTACTCCGGCCCGAGATGCAGGAGTGGCGCAGCCAAAGTCCCGTGTCGCGTATAGTCTCTGGACGTCCTTGTTGCTGTGGGTGCAGAAACGCGAATGTCGGCGGGCGCTGCGGGACTTGACGAATGATCAGTTGAGCGATGTCGGGCTGACACGAAGCGAGGCCAGGGCCGAGGTCAGCAAGTCGTTCTTCTGGGATTGAAGCGAGACGGCGCGCCAGTACCACGGCGGCTTGTGTTCTGCTTAACCCAGCCCCAGAATGGAATGAACGAAATCGGCGCGTTCCTCCACGCCGATTTTCGGCAGGATATGGGCCTGATAGCCGAGTGCAGGATAATCGATCGTCAAGCGATCATACTCGGTGATGGCGTCGGAGAGGTCATGTCTTCGCTCGTGATCCCCGACATATATCTCCGGCCATGGCGGCGTGAGGAAGACATGCCTGTTATAGCGATGCGACTGACCGAGGGTCGTCAAGGCCGGCTCGCCGGTAAGCTGTTGGAGTGCCGACGCCGCGTCGATCAATCCTCTGTCGAAGAAGACGATGCCGGGAAGCTTCGCGGCTGCCTCGCGGTCGGCGAGTGATACATCGATCGCCCTGCGGACGAAGGCGGTGACATCCACCCATGGTAACGCGGAGCCGCCGCTATCCAGCTCCTGAGTGACAATGCGCCGACCCGGTTCCTCGACCACACGGTGGCCGCGCAGCCTTAGCGCTTCCAGCAGCGTCGATTTACCGCCGCCCGAGCAACCTGAAAGAATCACGAATCTATCCATGACAATGGTCCCTGAAGTTGAGGGCACGTCATGCTTTGGCTGCGGCGTCGCAGAATGCGAGCGGGCTATTGGCCTAGGTGCAGCTCTTCGAGCCCGCAGCCCAGCGATTGACGTCGCCTGTGATACGGCCGCCGGAGGCGCCGTTCATCATCGGACCGAAGGCCTGCAATTGGGCCGGGCTGCCTTCCGCCTGAACAACCAGGGATGGACGGCCGGTCGGATGTTTCTTGTCGACCACGAGAATGCGCGGACGACCGGTAAAGGAATTAAGCTCCGGAGAGAGCTGATAACCGGCAAAGGCCGGGTCGGATGACTTGAACCAGCAGGCGCTGGCATTGAGCATGACGCGCTCCATCGTCGACAGCGCGCTGTGATCGGTCGCGATTATGCTCGGCGGACGCGGACCGCACGAAGTTACCAGAAGCCCAAGCATCGCGATGGCAGCGGCGGAGTAAAGTCCTGTCAGGAGGCGAGGGCGCATCAATCTCTTTCCAATAAGCGGTTAGGTCCGGCTTTGCCGAAGGAGCAGAACGGCTTTTTTACCGACGCCCTGCTCTTTTGTGCAAAGACGTCGATTTTATGGTTTTTTCCGTACCAGACCTGGGGATTTATCAGGCCGCGATCACGCCGAGTGCGGAGGCGAAGAGGCCACGGCCATCATTGCCACCATGCGCAGCCTCGATCAGGTTTTCCGGATGCGGCATCATACCGAGGACATTGCCCTTGGCGTTGATGACGCCGGCAATGTCATTGACAGAGCCATTTGGGTTGGTGCCTTCGGCATAACGGAAGACCACCTGGCCATCGCCCTCGATTGCCTTTAGCGTCTCCGGCTCGACGAAATAATTGCCGTCGTGATGCGCAACCGGGCTGCGGATGACCTGGCCTTTGGCATAGGCGCTGGTGAATTCCGTTTCGGCGTTGACGACCTCCAGCTTCACTTCGCGGCAAACGAACTTCAGCGAGGCATTGCGCATCAGCGCACCGGGCAACATTCCGGCTTCGAGCAGGATCTGGAAACCGTTGCAGACGCCGAGAACCTTAACGCCCTTGTCGGCCTTGTCCTTGATCGCCTGCATGATCGGCATGCGGGCCGCGATTGCGCCGCAACGCAGGTAATCGCCATAGGAAAAGCCGCCGGGAATGACGATCAGGTCGACATCCGGAATCTCCGTCTGGGTCTGCCACACGGTCACCGGCGCATGGCCGGAAATCTTGGTCAGCGCCGCGATCATGTCGCGATCACGGTTGAGGCCGGGGAGTTGGACGACTGCTGATTTCATGATGCTGTTCCCGAGAGAGGCGAAAGATACAGGCTTGGAACGTGATCGGTGAGCCATACTCCATTGTCGCTGACAAAGAAAGAATGACCTTCCGAGTGCATGAGTGCCGCGTCGATTTCAAGGATGATGTAGTCACCCTTGCGTCTCGTCGCGACGATTTTGGCTGTTTCGACATCCGGCGAGAGATGAACGTGATGACGCTGCATCTTCTTCAGCCCAGAATCTCGGATTGCCGGCCAGCTTTCGAGCGATGTTCCGTGAAATAGCCTCAATGGCGGAATCGCCGGGCTCAGCGCCAGATCGACGGTGACACTATGACCCTGTGCTGCACGGATACGATGATCCAGCAAGGTGAAGCGTTTCTTCGGATTGGACTCGATTACTTCGAGAATATCGGCTTCGGTGACATCGAAGCGATCGAAGATCACCTTTTTCAGATCGTCGAAAGACACCCAACCTTCCGAATCCAGGACCAATCCAGCCTCATGCGGCGCGTGCCTCAGCACGTAGCTCATGAATTTCGAGATTTCGGTCTGGAGTTTGGTGGATGCCATCGATGCCGTCAGTCGATCGAAATGCTGAAGTTCTCGATTACCGTGTTGGCGAGGAGCTTTTCGCACATGGCTTTCAGCTCTGCCTCGGCCTTGCTCTTGTCGGTGCCTTCAAGCTCGAGGTCGAAAACCTTGCCCTGGCGGACCTGATGAACGCCGTCAAAGCCAAGCGCGCCGAGCGCGCCTTCGATTGCCTTGCCCTGCGGATCGAGAACGCCGTTCTTCAGCGTGACGGTTACACGAGCCTTGATCACGATTGTCCTTCCTGAACTTACTTGACGAGAACCGGTCCCGTGCCGCGCACGGGTTCGTTTTCATTGATGATGCCGAGGCGGCGGGCCACTTCGGAATAGGCTTCCAGCAGGCCGCCCATATCGCGGCGGAAACGGTCCTTGTCCATCTTCTCGCGGGTCTCGACATCCCAGAGACGGCAGGAGTCGGGCGAGATCTCATCGGCAAGGATGATACGCATCATGTCGCCTTCGAACAGGCGGCCGCATTCGATCTTGAAATCGACAAGCTGGATGCCGACGCCGAGGAAAAGGCCGGTCATGAAGTCGTTGACGCGGATGGCAAGCGCCATGATGTCATCAAGCTCGGCAGGATTTGCCCAGCCGAAAGCGGTGATGTGTTCCTCGGAAACCATCGGGTCTTCGAGCGCGTCGGACTTGTAATAGAATTCGATGATCGAGCGCGGTAGCACCACGCCTTCCTCGATACCGAGGCGCTTGGAGAGCGAGCCGGCAGCAACATTGCGCACGACGATCTCGAGCGGAATCATCTCCACTTCCTTGATCAACTGCTCGCGCATGTTGAGGCGACGGATGAAATGCGTGGGAATGCCGATCTTGTTCAGATGGCTGAAGATATATTCGCAGATGCGATTGTTCAGAACACCCTTACCATCGATAACTTCGTGCTTCTTCTTGTTGAAGGCGGTGGCATCGTCCTTGAAGAACTGGATCAGCGTGCCCGGCTCAGGTCCCTCGTAAAGGATCTTGGCCTTGCCCTCGTAGATACGGCGGCGACGGTTCATTGGTATTGTTCTCTGTCTTTGGCGCTCACGGGATAGCGCAAGTGGATCGTATGTGGGCGTCCCCATAACGGATAAGAAGCGAATTCACAATCCGCCAACGCCTCCTTACTCGGAATTCCGGCCATGGCGGGGTGCCAAAGCAAGAATCGGGATCCGGTCATCACCTGTTTTACAGGCTTTTATCTAACGATGGAATGAAGGTGGCCGGTACTTCACAGGCTAGTGAGCCGGTCTGCATCCATCGAGCGTCCGTTTCACCTATATCACGGCTTCAACTGGCTGAGGAACTTGGCAAAGACCATCGTTCCCTCGGGCCACGGTCCGTGGCCGGATTCGCTGTTGATATGGCCGGACTCGCCGGCATCGATCAGCAGAGAGCCCCAACTGTTGGCGATGTCATCGGCGTGCTCGTAGCTGCCGAAGGGGTCGTTGCGGCTTGCAATCGTCATCGAAGGAAACGGCAGGGGTTCGCGCGGATAGGGGCCGAACGTCATCAGATGTTTCGGGCGGATGTCGGGATTGGCGACATCGGGCGGCGCGACCAGGAAGGCGCCGGCGACCTTGTTGCGGAAATGCGGGATCGCATGGATGACGGAGGGTACGCCAAGCGAATGCGCCACGAGCACGACCGGCTTGTCGCAAGCATTCACCTCTTCGGCAATGCGCGCGATCCAGTCATCGCGAACCGGCTTTGACCATTCGGCCTGTTCCACGCGCCGCGCCGTCGAGAGCTTCTGCTCCCAGCGCGTCTGCCAGTGATCCGGGCCGGAATTGGTGTAACCGGGGACTATGAGGATATCTGCGTCGGAGACTTTCATGATGCGCCGATGTGGAAAGTGTGAACCCAACTGTCAAGGGAAAAAGGCGACAATTGCGGCAAAATTTGTTAGGCTGGCCTTTGCCGGTAGCGAATGACGATGTCGGCGCCTGTTTTGCCGCCATTTTGCACCGCCAGCCGAGCACCACGGTTGAGGAGGAGAGCATTATGACGGCATTTCACGTCATGGCTGGAGCGGACCATAGCTTTACGCGCCCCGCCATCCGCAAGATCGGGATCGCCGATCTCGTCGACGCCCTGAAGATGGGGCTGGACGATTTCAGCGAAAAGCCTTCGCACTACGTTTTCCTGTGTCTGATGTATCCGATTGCCGGCATTGCGCTGGCGATCTGGAGCACCGACCGGAATCTGTTGCCGCTGCTGTTTCCGCTGATGTCCGGCTTTGCCTTGCTCGGACCCATTGCTGCGATCGGTCTCTACGAGATCAGCCGGCGGCGCGAGAAGGGACTGGATACGTCCTGGAGCCATGCCTTCGATGTGCGCTTTTCACCGGCACTGCCGTCGATCATCGTCGCGGGCCTCATGTTGCTCGGCCTTTTCATCGTCTGGCTCTTTGTGGCTCAGAATATCTATTTCCTCTATTTCGGGGATGGCGTAGCGCCTACGCTCTCTTCGTTCGCCTCCAGTGTCCTGACCACGCCGGAAGGGATGGCCATGATGCTTTGGGGTGACGCGATTGGCTTCGTCTTCGCACTCGTCGCGCTGGCGACCACGATCGTTACCTTTCCATTGCTGCTGGACCGTGACGTCGGTGTCGTCGCGGCGATCGATGCGAGCATCCGGGCGACACTGACCAATCCGGTTCCGGTGGCTGTCTGGGGGCTGATCGTGGCGGCACTTCTTGTCGTCGGCACCATCCCGATCTTCGCGGGGCTGGCGGTCGTCATGCCGATACTTGGCCATGCATCCTGGCATCTCTACCGCAAGCTGGTGGTGGCTCAGGATTAGACGCCGGCATTCTCAGCGGCTCCTGTAAATGGTTGGAACCGTAACAGCGTTGCCACGTTGATCCGCATCATCAAGGAGATGCGGATCATGGCCTGGCTTACGCATATCTTCACTCGTTTTGCGATCACGGTCTCGGAATGGACGGGCAAACCGGCCATATTCGTGCTGGCCTTGTTATCCGTCATCCTCTGGGGCGCCACCGGGCCGATCTTCGCTTATTCCGATACCTGGCAGCTTGTCATCAACACCAGCACGACGATCGTCACCTTCCTGATGGTATTTTTGCTGCAAAACGCCCAGACGCGCGACACGCGGGCAATCCAGGCCAAGCTCAACGAGCTGATCCTGACAAGCGCGGCCGAAAACCGCTTCATCGGCATCGAAAATCTCGATGACGAAGACCTCAAGCATCTGGACCGGCTGGTTGAGAAGGCAGCGAAACGCCATCACGAGCGGCATGCGGGCGATGCGGGTGAAAGCGTCGAGCACAATCGCACGGTCGCCGCCAAATCTGCCAACAAACGAAAAAGGCGGCGCACTAGCGGCACCGCCTCAACTCGCAGTCAGAGCAATCCAGCCAAATCTTAGCCGAAGACGCGCTTGAAGATCGTGTCGACATGCTTGGTATGGTAGCCGAGGTCGAACTTTTCGCGAATCTCTTCTTCGGACAGTGCTGCACGCACTTCCTGGTCGGCGAGCAGTTCCTCGAGGAAATCCTTGCCTTCCTCCCAGACCTTCATCGCATTGCGCTGAACGAGACGATAGGAATCCTCGCGGGAAACGCCTGCCTGGGTGAGCGCCAGCAAGACGCGCTGTGAGTGAACAAGTCCGCGGAACTTGTTCATATTCTTCATCATATTGTCCGGGTAGACGAGCAGCTTATCGATAACGCCGGTCATACGGGCAAGAGCAAAGTCGAGCGTCACGGTCGCGTCCGGACCGATCATGCGCTCGACGGACGAATGCGAGATATCGCGCTCGTGCCAAAGCGCAACGTTTTCCATGGCAGGGATGGCATAAGAGCGAACCATGCGGGCGAGGCCCGTCAGGTTCTCCGTGAGAACCGGATTGCGCTTATGCGGCATGGCCGAGGAACCCTTCTGGCCGGGCGAGAAATACTCCTCGGCTTCGAGAACCTCGGTGCGCTGCAGGTGGCGGATTTCGGTCGAAAGACGCTCGATCGAGGACGCGACGACGCCGAGGGTGGCGAAGAACATCGCGTGACGGTCGCGCGGGATGACTTGCGTGGAGACCGGCTCCGGCTTCAGGCCGAGTGCAGCGGCGACATGTTCCTCGACGCGGGGGTCGATATTGGCGAAGGTGCCAACAGCGCCGGAGATGGCGCAGGTTGCGACTTCCTCGCGGGCGGCGATCAGACGCTGCTTGCAGCGCTCGAATTCGGCATAGGCGAGCGCCAGCTTGACGCCGAAGGTGGTAGGCTCGGCATGGATGCCATGCGAGCGGCCGATGGTGACGGTATCCTTGTGCTCGAAGGCGCGGCGCTTCAGGGCTTCCAGCAGCTTGTCGATATCGGCGAGCAGCAGGTCTGTAGCCCGCACGAGTTGGACGTTGAAGCAGGTATCGAGCACGTCGGAAGAGGTCATGCCCTGGTGCACGAAACGCGCATCGGGACCGACGATTTCGGCGAGATGCGTCAGGAAGGCGATGACGTCGTGCTTGGTGACGGCCTCGATCTCGTCAATGCGGTCGACATCGAAGGTTGCCTTGCCGCCCTTTTCCCAGATGGTGTCGGCGGCCGACTTCGGAATGACGCCGAGAGCTGCGAGCGCGTCACAGGCATGGGCCTCGATCTCGAACCAGATACGGAACTTGGTTTCGGGCGACCAGATGGCGACCATTTCCGGTCGGGAGTAGCGCGGGATCATGGGCTCAAAGCTTTCTTGGCTAACGGTAAAGGAAACCTCGGCGCCCCCATAACAAAGACGGGCGGCAATCACAATGTTTGTCGCGTCGATCTTTCACCGCAACGCCTATGTCGCGCAAGATATGTGGCGGCAGCGATCAGGAAAAACAGACCGAAGGGCAGAAACAGGGTCAGGCCGAGGACTGCGAACTGGTATACGGCGCTGGCGCCGGTAAACAGGAACTGGAATATCCAGACCAGCGAGCCGAATGGAGCGTGCCAGCGCGCGTAGAACCAGCGATAGTCCATGGCGAAGAGGAAAGCCGTCGCGGCTACAGTGCCGACTGATAATACGAGGAAGAATGCGGCGAAACGTGCACTGGGCGGCCGGTGCTTGGTGAAATGCCCGGTAAGCGGCACCATGACGAGCCAGGAGAGGGTGCCACCGAAAAAATAAACGAGGGTGAGGGCGGTCAGGTGGCTCGTCAGAAGACCATTGCGCAGATACAGCGCCGCTAGCGCCGAAATCGCCATTGCCAGGCCCCAAAAGGCTGCACCACAGAAAAGTCCAAGGCAATAAGAGGCGGCGGTCCGCGCTCGGCCCGCCGCCTTGATGGTGCTGGTCGGATTAGTTCGATCCAACGCGACCTCGTTCGGCCGCAGCCCTGAGATCGCCGATCGTTTGCTTGTAGGCGTCGACTGATTCGCCCTTGAAGATCGCGGACCCCGCAACAAGGACATTGGCGCCGGAGGCGATGATGAGCTCGGCCGTATCGGTGGAGACACCGCCATCGACCTCCAGTTCGATAGGCCTGTCACCGATCAGGGACTTGGCATTGCGGATCTTGTCGGCCATGGCTGAAATGAATTTCTGGCCACCAAAGCCTGGATTGACCGACATGATGAGGATCAGGTCGATATCGTCGAGCACGTTTTCCAGGATCGAGAGCGGCGTTGCCGGATTGAGGGTGACGCCGACCTTCTTGCCGAGATGCCGGATCGTCTGCAGCGAACGGTGCAGGTGGACGCCGGCTTCGGCATGCACGGTAATCCGGTCGCAGCCGGCCTTGGCGAAGGCTTCGAGATAGGGATCGGCGGGCGTGATCATCAGATGGCAGTCGAAGGTGGCGGTCGTGTAGGGACGCAAGGCTTTGATCACGTCGGGGCCGAAGGAAATGTTCGGCACGAAATGCCCATCCATGACATCGAGATGGATCCAGTCGGCTCCGGCTTCGGTCACATCCTTCACTTCCTGGCCGAGCTTGGCAAAATCGGCGGCAAGAATGGAAGGGGCAATGCGGATCGGCAAGGTCATGGGAAAGCTGAGCTCCATCTGATTTTTTCAGTTTGGATTAGCACCGCTTCGGCGGGCAAACAATGCAGATGACGTTGATGCGGCGCGCGGATTCGACGGATGCTCGCTATTTCTTCGCGAGTGCGTCGCCACTTTCTTCGATCTTGAACGCCCATTCCGCAGCAAACAAATCACTCCAACGAGATAGAACATTGTAGAAGACCTCTGCGTCGAGCCATTCCTCTGCGACAGTGCTCACCAATCCCTCAAGATAGCCGGTGTTTTTGAAAGCGATGAGGCGAACTTTGCTCTCGACGTCGAATTGAAGAATATAGTTTCCGTCATCGAAGGCCTCATCGCCATCCGGAGCCCAGACCACCGCGCTCTTATGTATAAGGTCCGCAAACTCGGCCTTTGACAGACCAAAATAGTTGGTTCGTTCTGTATCGGTATAAACAGCCTCCAAGTAAGCTTCGGCGATCAAAGCTGCTTCTATGTTCGACAGAAGCGGAATTTGATGCGTTCCTTGTTGCTGCAAGCGGCCGTTAACGCCATCGAACGAGCAGCCCAACATTGAGGCGTCCGGTTTCCGGACTCCGTGCAACTTCCCTCCGATGTGGATGACGAAGTAGCCTAATGCTCTTTGGCTGAGGTTTGGAAATGCCCGTGTTATCGAGCTTTCAATCGCGAAGAATTTGGTGTCGCCAACAATCATGGAGTTCACGTCTATCTCCGGTCATTCGCTGTGGCGGATCATCAAATTTGGATTTCGCTCTGTCCTACCGTTAAAGAAGCTTCGTCTTGCTCGGCTGAATCGCCTCAATTCGATGGCAGAGTTGCCGGCACGAAAGCACTGCCGCGCCACTCCAGCAGCCGATAGGCATTTTCGGTCAGTTCATGGTTCTGACCGAAGGTGATGGGGCCGATGGCCGTCTGGAACGCCGTGCCGATGAGCTTGTCGGCTATCGCTTTGTTTTCCGCTTTGGCGCTTTCGGCTGCCTGATTGGCGATCTGGACTGCGGCGGCCGACGGCAGGATATAGCCGTCCGGTTCGATGCCGCCGGCGCGCATGGCTTGCACGGTCGGCTGTGCCGCGGGCAGGCTGGTGTAGTCGGACAGTGCGATGGCCTGTACGCCCTCCTGCAGCGGTACCGGTTGATCGGCGGCGCGCATGGCATCGCCGCCGATGATCGCAAGCGGAATATTCTCGCTCTTGGCGTCGCGGGCAATTACGGCCACGTCGCTGCGGTCACCACCGATGAATACCCGTGTGGCACCGGCTTTCTTCAGGCGGCGCACGAGGGCGATCTGCTGATCCTGGCCGGGGCGGTAGGTATCCGTGAAGACGGGCTTCAAGCCCTTTTCCTCAAGCGCAGTGCGGATCGCGCCCACCAGTTCGCGACCGTGGATCGTGCCGTCGTCGATCAGGGCCAACGGCTCGGCCGCCCAGTTCTTCAGGATGGTGTCGATGGCCATCGCGGCCTCGGCCGTGTCCACTGGCGCCAGGCGAAATAGCGGCCAGCCGTTCTTCACGGCATCTTCCATCAGGATGCGTGAACGCACGGAGACGGTAATGGCTGGAATGCCGGCATCCTTGAGGCGGGGCAAGGCGCCTTCCAGCGTCTCGGTGCAGAGAAAACCGATGGCTACCTGCACCTTGGCGGCGATCATTGCCTCGGCCGCAGCCCGCCCGCCATCCTCCGTGCAGGGTTCGTCGACGATGGTCGCCGTATCCTTCTGTGCCTGGATCTCGAAATTGGCGCCGGCAGTAATCTCGGCACCCAGCGTGGCGAAATTGCTGTCCTGCGGTGCCACGACACCGATATGAACATCTGCGGCGTAGCTGCTGCCGGCCGCGGAAAGCAGCACAAACAGAAGCGGAAGGCGACGCAGAACGTTCATCGATTGCTTATCCCGGACAATTTTCTGCTCTATTTATCCGTCTGAAGGAGATCGTCAAAGAAAAAGCAGCAGAATCCCTCTGTTTTCAATAGAGCTATTGTAGAAAAGCTAACACCTGCCCGCCATATTGAACGAAGACGGGGTATCACAGGAAGATGGAGACGGTGGTGCTAGACAGGCAGCGTATGGATCCGGCGCTTTATCGCGATGCCATGAGCCGCTATGCGGGGCATGTGCAACTGGTGACGACGGCGCTCGGGGGTGAACGGCGGGGCGTGACGATCACGGCAGCCTGCTCGGTATCGGACAGTCCGGCGACGGTGCTGATCTGCCTCAACAACAGCAACATCAAGAACGAGATCTTCTTCAATAGCGGCATCTTCGCGCTGAATACGCTCGGTGCCGATCACCAGTCGCTGGCCGACGCCTTTTCCGGCAAGACGCAGATGACGACCGACGAGCGCTTTGCCGCCGGCAAATTCGAGACTCTGGCCACCGGCGCGCCTGTCCTTGCGGATGCGCTGGCCGCCTTCGATTGCCGCGTGATCGAGATCAAACAGGCTTCGACCCATAACATCATCTTCGGCGAGGTCATGGCCATACGCTATAGCGAGCCAAAGCCGGCATTGCTGTATATGAACCGCGGCTACCACGCGCTATAACTCCCTCGAGGGAGTTATCATGGCGGATCAAGAATCATCACCTTCACTGCCGAGTTCGATCGAAGAGACGATAGCGCTGCTCGGCGCTCATGATTATCTGGCCGGGCGTGCCCTCGGCACGGTACTTTTTCTGGCTTTGAAGATGAAGCGGCCGCTTTTCCTGGAGGGTGAGGCCGGCGTCGGCAAGACCGAGATCGCCAAGGTCCTGTCCAAGGCGCTCGACCGGCCATTGATCCGTCTTCAATGTTACGAAGGTCTGGATGTCTCATCGGCCGTCTACGAGTGGAATTATCCGGCCCAGATGCTGGAGATCCGCCTCGCGGAAGCATCGGGTATCACCGATCGCGAGCGCATAGAGGCCGATATTTTCTCCGAACGTTATCTGATCCGCCGGCCGGTGCTGCAGGCGCTGTCGGGCGTCGGCGGCCGAGCGCCGGTGTTTCTGATCGATGAGCTTGATCGTACCGATGAGGCATTCGAAGCGTTCCTTCTCGAAGTGCTTTCCGACTTTCAGGTGACGGTGCCGGAACTTGGCACCATCCGTGCGAATGAACCGCCCATTGTCATCATCACCACGAACCGCACGCGCGAGGTACACGACGCGCTCAAGCGGCGTTGTCTCTACCATTGGGTCGATTATCCACAGGCGGAGCATGAGCTGGAGATCATCCGCCGCAAGGTGCCTGATTGCAGCGAGGCTCTATCGCGGCAGATCGTTGCCTATGTGCAGAAGCTCCGTGCGCTCGATCTCTACAAGAACCCCGGCGTTGCCGAGACGATCGACTGGGCGACGGCCCTGACCGAATTGGATCGACTGGTGCTCGATCCTGAGACAGTTTCGGACACTTTGGGCACATTGTTGAAATACCAGGATGATATCGCTCGCATCCAGGGCGCCGAGGGCAGGCGCCTGCTTGATGAAGTGAAATTGGAGCTGCTTGCAGCAGGTTAGGCTATGGAACCGGGTGAGCAAGATGGCATCGTCGTCGCGCAGTCACCGACCGGTGATGGACGTCTTGCAGACAATATCGTCTTTTTCGGGCGTGCGCTCCGAAAGGCCGGCCTGAAGATCGGACCTGGCGCCATTGTGGATGCTATCGAAGCCGTAGAGGCGATCGGTATCGGCTCACGCGACGAGTTTCACGCCGCTCTCTGCTCCGTCTTCGTCAAGCGGCATGACGATCTGGCGGTTTTCGAGGAGGCGTTTCGGCTGTTCTGGAGCCCTCGGGATCTCGTCGCAAAGATGATCGCGATGATACCGTCGGAGGCGCTGGATCGCAGCGACGTCAAAAGGCCGAATGCCGGTGAGACCCGCTCGGGTGATGTCCTGTCGAATGACCGCGAAGACTGGCGCCCACAACGCGAAACTCCCGGCATCGCGATTGACACCCGCTTCACAACGTCAGGCAGCGATGTCCTGCGCCGGCTGGATTTTGCGCAGATGTCGGCGGCTGAGATCGCTGTTGCCAAGAAGGAGCTCGCAAAGCTGAGGCTGCCGCTGGATCGCGTCCGTACGCGCCGCTTTGCACCCTCGCATAGACCAGTCAAGATCGATCCGCGTGCAACAATACGATCTGCCCTGCGCACCGGGGGAACCTTGATCCTACCGCGCTTTCGGCAGCCTAAGCATATACAGCCGCCACTGGTGGTGCTGGCGGATATTTCCGGTTCGATGAGCCAATATACGCGCATCTTCCTGCATTTCCTGCATGTGCTGACCGAACGGCGTCGGCGGGTACATACGTTTCTCTTCGGTACGCGGCTCTCCAACGTTACCAGGGCCATGCGCCACAAGGATCCCGATCAGGCGCTCAATGAGTGCGCCGCGGTGGTGCGCGATTGGTCTGGAGGGACGCGCATCGGCGAGACGCTGAGGGAATTCAACCGGCTTTGGGCGCGCCGGGTACTCGGGCAGGGCGCGATCGTGCTTCTGATCACCGATGGGCTGGAGCGTGAGGGCGTGGAACAGCTCGCCGAGGAAATGGATCGTCTGCATCGCTCCTGCCGGCGGCTCATCTGGCTCAATCCACTCTTGCGCTTCGATGGCTTCGAGGCGCGCGCTCGCGGCGTAAAAGCCATGCTGCCGCATGTTGACGAATTCCGTCCGGTTCACAATCTATTATCTCTGGCCGATCTCGTATCGGCTCTCACCGCCGGCCGCGCGGATGCCTACGATCCCCGCCGGTTTCTCAGCAAGTCATGAGGCTCCGATGTCAGACATATTCGAAAGCCTGGATCCGCTTGTCATCGCGGAGGAATGGGTGTCGGCGGGCCGTGACGTGGCCATGGCGACGGTCATTGATACCTGGGGGGCGGCACCACGCCCAGCCGGCAGCCATCTGGTGATAGACGGCGAAGGCAATTTTCACGGTTCGGTTTCGGGTGGCTGCGTGGAAGGTGCCGTGATCACCGAGGCGCTCGATGTTATCGCAACAGGCAAATCGCAAATGCTCGAATTCGGCGTCGCCGACGAGACTGCATGGCGCGTCGGTCTCTCCTGCGGCGGCCGAATCCGCATTTACGTGGAAAGGCTGACCTGATGGATCGTCAGATACTGGCGCGGCTGAATGCGTTGCGGCATGGGCGGCAAGCCGCGATCCTCGTCACTGACCTGTCGGGCGGCGCGGACAGGCTGATTGTCGAGGGTGACAGGCTGGAAGGTGTGATGGCCGATGCTGTTGCCTCGGCATTCCGGTCGGGCAGGTCGTCGGCCGTGGAAATCGAGGGGCAGAGCTTTTTCCTGAACGTCCATCTGCCGCCACCGCGCATCGTCGTCATCGGGGCCGTACATATCAGCCAGGTTCTGGCGCGCATGGCGACGCTTGCCGGTTTTGATATCACCATCATCGATCCCCGCACGGCGTTTGCGACGCAGGAACGCTTCGAGGGTATCGACCTGATTGCCGATTGGCCGGCGGATGCGCTCAAGGAACGGCCGCTCGATAGCTACATGGCGCTGGTGGCCGTAACACATGATCCGAAAATCGACGACGAGCCGATCATGCAGGCGTTGAGGACCGGCTGTTTCTATGTCGGCGCGCTCGGCAGCCGCAAGACCCATGCCGGTCGTCTGGAACGTTTGAAGCGGGAGGGACTGACGGAGGCAGATCTTGTCCGCATCCACGCCCCGATCGGTCTTGCAATCGGTGCCTCAAACCCGGCGGAGATTGCAGTTGCCATTATGGCCGAAATAATCGGTTCTCTTCGTGGTCGCGATGTGTCGTTGCCCAAGGGCGCAAGACCATGATCTTCGGCGAGTTTCAGACGGTTGAAGCCGAGGGGGTGGTTCTCGCGCATTCTGTTCGGCTATCCGACGGCGGCTTTTCCAAGGGTTACAGGCTGAACCGTGCCGATATCGAGCGTCTGGTGGCCGCCGGGATCGACCATGTTATCGCTGCGCGCATCGAACTTGGCGATCTGATGGAGGACGAGGCAGCAGAGCAGCTCGCGCGCGCGGTTGCCCCCGATCATTTAACCTTCTCGGAGGCAACGACGGGTCGCGTCAATATTTATAGCGCTGTCGATGGTCTCTTTGTCGCGGATCGAATGGCCGTGGATCGGTTGAATGCTGTCGACCCGGCAATCACGCTCGCCTGTCTCGCCGATCATGTGCCGGTGCGTGCGGGCGATATGGTGGCGACTTTCAAGATCATTCCACTGGCTGTTTCAGGATCTAAGGTCGCGGCCGGCATCGAGATCCTGAGGCGGATGCCTGTCTTCGAAGTCAAGCCATTCCAGGCGCATGCCGTGTCGCTCGTCGCCACGGAGCTGCCATCGCTGAAGACCAATGTCATGGACAAGACGACGCGCGTTCTATCGCAACGGCTGCAGCTCGCCGGCAGCACATTGCAGCGGGAAGAGCGTGTCGCCCACCGGGCGAATGCGGTTGCCGACGCGATCTGTCGCGCGCTGGAAGCTCCCGACCGGCTACCGAAGCTGATGATTGTTTTCGGCGCATCGGCCGTCATCGATGCCGGCGATGTCATCCCGGCAGCAATCCGGCTTGCTGGCGGCGAGGTCGTTCAGGTCGGTATGCCCGTGGATCCTGGTAATTTGCTGGTGCTGGGAAGAATTGGTGATGTCCATGTTGTCGGGGCGCCGGGATGCGCGCGCAGCCCAAAGGAAAATGGTTTCGACTGGGTGCTGGATCGTATCTTAGCCGGCGAACAACCGACGCCCCAGGATATCAGCGGCATGGGTGTTGGAGGATTGTTGATGGAAATTCAGTCGCGGCCCCGGCCACGCGATATCGCCGCCAAGCCGGCCTCGCAGATATCGGTTGCGGTGGTGTTGCTGGCAGCGGGCAGGGCGAGCCGTATGGGCGAGGCCGGCTTGCACAAGCTGCTGGCGGAATTCGGGGGTGTACCATTGGTTCGGCGATCCGCCTCGACGGCGGTTACGAGTGGAGTGTCCGCCGTCATTGTCGTGACGGGGCACCGCCGCGACGAGATCAACCAGGCACTAAGTGGTCTTGCCCTTGAGCAGGTATACAATCCGGATTATGCATCCGGCATGGCAAGCTCTCTGGTCGCAGGTGTCGGCGCAGCGGCCGCCCAGCGCGCGGATGGTGTTCTTGTCATGCTGGCCGATATGCCCGGCGTCACCAGCGACGATCTGAAAAGCCTGATTGCAGCCTTTCGCGGGGCTGGCGGCCACGCGATCGTGCGGGCGGTATCGGCTGGCAAGCGTGGCAACCCCGTGATCCTGCCACGTACCGTGCTGAACGCCGTCATGCGCCTTGAGGGCGATGTCGGCGCGCGACATATCATCGAGACATCCGGACTGCCGGTTCTTGACGTCGATATCGGTGAAGCGGCACATCTCGATGTGGATACGCCTGAAGCCGTCATCGCTGCTGGCGGTGTCTTGAAGGGATAGGGAATGGACAATAACGATATCGAAGACATGTTTCAGTCGCTTGGGCCGGTAACCATCAAGCGGATGTTCGGTGGCAAGGGGATCTACCACATGGGGCGCATCCTCGCGCTCGAAGTCGATGACGAGATACTGCTGAAAGCCGATGACGTCAGCGCCGGGGAATTCGAGGCGGCCGGCGCGCGGCGCTGGGCCTATGAGGGAAAGAAGGGCAAGGCTATCAACATGCCCTATTGGTCGATCCCCGAGGATGCTTTCGACGACCCGGACATCATGGCGAATTGGGTGAGATTGGCCTACGAGGCTGCCTTGCGTGCCGATAAATAGGCGTCAGCGGAAGTCTGATTCGCTAAGATGCGCGATCGTTGCCCTGGCAAAGTCCGAGAGTTGAGCCGGCAACTCATCGCGGCCGAACCAGCCGAAATCAGAGAGCTTGTCCGGCTCCATCAGGCGCGGCTCGCCGGAGAAATCCTTGCAGACATAGATCAGCGAAATCCAGTGCTGCCGATCCGCCGCAACGATGACTTCCGTTGCGCAGAGATATTCGATCTTTCCGATGGAAAGGCCGCTTTCCTCTTCCGCCTCACGGATGGCGGCGTGGGCGGCAGGCTCCATATGGTCGACTTTGCCGCCGACGATGCTCCAGAAGCCGGCTTCCGGCGCCTTGAGGCGCCTGTAGAGCAATAATTTGCCGTCCCGCAAAATTGCGAGACCCGTTCCTAGTCCTGGGAAATCAATGCCGGGCTTGCCCATGCGTACATCCCGAGATGTGCGGCAAAATGGGAGCTATCAGCCCTTGGCGCTTGCCACGATGAGCATGAAAGCCGGGATATCGTCGCCGAAGCCGACAGGAGTCGGGCCGTCATCATGGTCACGGTAACGGTTGCGGCGCTCGCGATTGTCGTCGTTCGCAGCAGGGAAGGGCCGGTTGTTGTTATTACGAGAACCGTTGTTGGATTTGTTGTTGTTCTCGGACTTGCGCTCGTTTCTCACGCTTTCAGCCTTTGCTGGTGCTGCTTCGATCACTGCAACGCCATTATCTTCGACGTCGATATCAGTTTTATGACTCGAGGCACTCCGGCCTCTGGGGCTGCGATCACGATCGCGGCCTTTGCCTTTCGGCTCGCGGCGGCGAGGAGAACGATTGTCGTCCCCACCTTCTTCGGCTGGCGGCAATGCCGACAGATCACCGTTCAGCCATTGCACATCTTCTCCGATCAGCTTTTCGATCGCGTCGATATGCTTGGTGTCGCGCTTCGTCACGAGGGTGAAGGCGGCACCGGAGCGGCCGGCACGGCCGGTACGGCCGATACGATGAACATAATCTTCCGAATGGATCGGAACGTCGAAATTGAAGACGTGGCCGACATCGGGAAGGTCGAGACCGCGTGCGGCGACGTCGGAAGCGACGAGAAGCTGGATCTGGCCGTCGCGGAAGTTCTGCAACATCGTCGTGCGCGAACGCTGGTCCATGTCGCCATGCAATGCACCGACCGAGAAGCCGTGGCGTTCAAGCGAACGGAAGAGGTCGGCCACATCCACCTTGCGATTGCAGAAGATGATGGCGTTCTTCAGATCCGTCTGGGCGCGGATGAGGTCGCGCAGCGTGGCGCGCTTCTCATAATCCTTGCTGTGCGAAGCGACGAAGCGTTGCGTCACGGTCTTCGCCGTCGATGCAGGCTTGGCGACTTCGACACGTTCCGGGTTCTGCAGGAAGCGGTCGGCCAGCTTCTGGATTTCCGTCGGCATGGTGGCCGAGAAGAACAGCGTCTGGCGGGTAAAGGGAATGAGCTTGGCGATGCGCTCGATATCCGGAATGAAGCCCATATCCAGCATGCGGTCGGCTTCGTCGATGACGAAAATCTCGACGGCGCTCATCAGCAGCTTGCCGCGCTCGAAATGGTCGAGCAGGCGGCCGGGCGTGCAGATCAGCACATCGGCACCGCGTTCCAGCTTGCGATCCTGTTCCTCGAACGACACGCCGCCGATCAGCAGTGCGATGTTGAGGCGGTGGTTCTTGCCGTATTTCTCGAAGTTCTCGGCGACCTGGGCCGCCAGCTCACGCGTCGGCTCCAGGATCAGTGTGCGCGGCATGCGGGCACGCGCACGACCCTTTTCAAGCAGGGTCAGCATCGGCAGCACGAAGGAGGCTGTCTTGCCTGTACCCGTCTGGGCGATACCACAGATATCGCGGCGCTGCAGCGCAAATGGGATGGCACCGGCCTGAATCGGAGTCGGTGTGGTGTAGCCCGCGTCAGTAACCGCGGAAAGGACTTTTTGGCTCAAGCCAAGGTCAGCAAATGTTGTCAAAGGGAAAACTAGTTCCGTCTTGGTTCGGTCGAACACTATGAATCGACACGCAAGAACGTGCCGGAATGCAGCGCGACATAGAACCAAATACCCGTGAAGTCAAGGAAAGCAGCCGCTTCTGTGGGCTCGAAGTTCATTCATGACGCAATTTTTAGATTAGTGCCACATTTGTTGCGCCTTTGTCACAACTTCGGCGGCTAAATTGCCCCAAGTCCCTGAATGTAGCTTGCGAGTTTCGTGCCGGCATTGATGAAATACATAGGATCTATGGGGTGTCCGTTTTCGCGAACTTCATAGTGCAAATGCGTGCCCGTCGAACGTCCGGTACTGCCAGCGAGACCGACGACATCGCCTGTGCCGACCTTGTCGCCGACCCTGACCAGCACTTGCTCCATGTGACCGTAGCGCGTGGATATGCCGTCGCCGTGGTCGATCTCCACCATATTGCCATAGCCGCCTGTCCAGCCCGCCGAAACTATCTTTCCGGGAGCCGTTGCCTTGATCCGTTCGCCGGGGCTGAAATGAAAATCGGTGCCGGTATGAAGGGCCAGCGTGCCGAAGAATGGGTCCTTGCGATTGCCGAAGGGGCTGGTGATGAGCTTGCCCGGCGCAGGATTTCTGAATGGCAGGCTTTCGGCGGTTCCCCGCACCGTTTCCAATCGCGTCAGTGCAGTATCGAGATCGGCCATTGACTGTTCGAACTGATCGACATTCTCAGGCGCGACATAGGGGCCACCGACGCCACCATCCTCATCCTCTTTACTGGCAACCTCGTCCGGAACCTTGACGCCGACATTGTGCATGATCGCCTGAATCTCGTTCGTCGTTCCCGATGCGTCAGCCGTAAGGTTGCGGATGCGGGTCAGCTGATCCTGCTCGATATGCTTCAGGGACAGCGTCACTTTCGAAAAAACACGGTCGGCGCGGTCGGCGACGGTTTCGGGGGCGGGGACATAGGCGAGGGTGGAGTTGTCGGGAGTAACGTCGGCGGGTTTGCCGCCTGAGAGAAGCTTTTCGATTGCCTTCGGCGCCGTCAATTGCGCATGGTCGTTCTTCGCCCCTTGCGCATTCACATCGGTATGTGGGCTCTTGTCGGTAAGGCCGGAACTCTCGGCTCTGTCGAGCAGCGCATTGAGCTTGCCGCCGCGCGACGATAGTTGCTGCTGCTGCTCGATGAGCTTGTCGACCTTCTCTTCGACGACCTGCTGATCCAGGAGCTGGCGGGAGGTGACGCGATCGACCTGGGCGCGCAGTGCGGCAATGCGGTCCTCATAGTCATATTGCATGCGGGCCTGGCGAGCCATGGTTGCGCCGATCAGGTCGTCACGCAGGACGAGGTAGGAGGTCGCCAGGAGATAGCCGATCGAGAAGAGGCCGACCAAGCAGACGGCAATTGCGGCCATCCACGGGCGCACGGTCATGTGACGCACGGTGTCACCGCTCGCCAGAATGATCGTGTGGTGCCGCTGCTGCTTGCCGAAAACCCGGTTCTGAGGTCTTGCTGTCACCGAGACTCTCCCAATTGATACCATTTGGCATCTGTTGGAACTACACGGCATTATGGTTAACGAATGCTTTCTATCTCAGTATTAGATACCTGAAAAGTCGCTTTGCGTTAGTATATCAAGCATTGCTTGTAGATGTCAGCGATCGGTAGAAGGAAGGCGTCAACCCAGCTTCCGCGCGGGCTATGTCGTTGAACGGCGCCTTGAGCGAGCCGCGGAAGTTCGCCCGTACCAGCTCCTGGAATGCACGGGCCGGATCGCGCTTTTCCCGGGCGCAGAGAAAGCGAAACCACTTGGCGCCAACGGCGACATGGCCTTTTTCGTCATTGTAGATGACATCGAGCACGGCGGCACTTTCCATATCACCGGTCTCGCGCATCTTCGCCTGCAGCGCCGGGGTCACGTCCAAGCCTCTTGCTTCGAGGATCAACGGCACCACGGCGAGGCGGGCGGTCAGATCGGTGCGGGTTGCGTGCGCTGCCTGCCACAAGCCGTCGTGGGCGGGCAGGTCGCCATAATCAGCGCCGAGTTCTTGCAGCCGCACTCGCACCATGCGGAAATGCTTGGCTTCCTCGAAGGCGACCTGCATCCAGCCGTCGAAGAAGGAATTGGGCACTGGTTCAGTTGCGAAGCGTGCGACGATATCGAGCGCAAGATCGACTGCGTTCAGCTCGATATGGGCAATTGCATGCAGCAAGGCGATACGGCCCTTGAGCGTATGCAGCGAGCGCTTTTCCATATGCTTCGGCGGCACCAGTTCGGGCCGTTCCGGTCGCCCGGGCCGATCGGCCAGCGGTGGGTCGAGCGGCGAACGCAATGACAGCGTGCGGGCAAACCAGCGCGTTGCGGATTCCTGGGCGAGCGCGGTCTTGCGATCGAGATCTGCCGAGCGAATGGCGGC
The DNA here is from genome assembly GCF_053521805.1 of Rhizobium sp. A22-96. Taxonomy (NCBI): domain Bacteria; kingdom Pseudomonadati; phylum Pseudomonadota; class Alphaproteobacteria; order Hyphomicrobiales; family Rhizobiaceae; genus Rhizobium; species Rhizobium sp. A22-96. The sequence goes on along the minus strand of NZ_JBNWDQ010000002.1, from coordinate 8,161 downwards.
GATGGCGCCGCCGCGTAGCGACGTGATCGTATCTGGATTGCCGCCCATGCCGTCAAAGCTCCTTGGCGGCAGCCAGAACGGCGTCGGCATGTCCGGCGACCTTGACCTTGTCCCAGACCCTGGCGATCCGGCCGTCCGAGCCTATCAGGAAGGTCGAGCGGACGACCCCCATATAAGTGCGGCCGTACATGCTCTTTTCCCGCCACACACCATAGGCGGTCGCCATCGTCTTTTCTTCGTCCGAAGCGAGCGGCACGGTGAGCGCATATTTTTTGACGAACTTGTCATGGCTCTTCACCGTGTCGGGAGATATGCCGAGAATGGCGGCGCCAGCCCTGGCGAAATCGGCCTCAAGCGCCGTGAAGGAAATCGATTCGGTTGTGCAGGCCGTTGTGTCGTCCTTGGGATAAAAGAAGAGGACGAGGGGCTTGCCGGCAAAATCGGCAAGACGTATCCGTCCGCCGCCGTCGCGCGGAAGATCGAAATCCGGGGCCTTGTCACCAACATTCAACTCAATGGGAGAAACTTCCGTCACGGGAAAATCTTTCTTTTGCCGGGTTTTTAGACGATACTAAGGTTGAGCCATATATGCTGCTCAGGTATGCCGTCCACATGGGACGCAGCGTCACCAACAAAATTGCTGAGAATGAAAGGGACGCACAGGAGTGATCCGAGGCGAAAAGGTTACATTCCGCAAAAAGGATCTTGTGTCACTCGACCATCTGCCGTCTGCTCAGGTCGATGACCCCCTGATTGTGCATGTGCCCGAGCGTACCAGCCGCAATCGCTCGCATGTCTGGCACGTCTGCCGCATGACGCTGGTTTTCATCGCATTTCTCGCCATCATCCTCGGAGCGGTGATCGCCACGATCGAAAGCGGCATCTTCGATGAGCCGTTGTCCCAGAAGGCGCAGACGGCTCTCGATAAGGCAATCGGCCCGCGTTACAAGGCGGAAGTCGGTGCAACCGTCGTCCGTTTCACATCCGATCTGCGGCTGGCCCTGGAGGCACGCGACGTCAATGTGGTCGATCAGGATAGCGGCAAGCACCTGTCGACCATGTCGACGGTTAACATGGAACTTGATCCGCTGGCTCTCCTCGAAGGCCGGGTGGAAGTGGCAAGCGTTGCCGCAGAGGGTATAGCACTCGATACTTCGCTCCTACCTCAGGGCAATCCCGTCGATCTCACGGCATTGCGCGTCGATGCGCTGCCGCAGGCGCTGACTTCAGCCTTCGACAACCTCGACTTTCTGGAACGCTTCGTGCAGCGCGGCGGTACGAATTCGGTGCGTATTTCCGGGTTTTCGGTAAAGCTGGCCCGTCAGGAAGGCGATCCCATCTCTCTGGTGGTCGATAATCTCACTTTCGAGCGCAACGAACCGAATTCACTGCATCTGTACGGACAGGTCGCCGTCAACGGGTCTGTTGCGACACTCGACATCAAGGCAGCGCAGCAAGAGGCCGGCCATACCTCTTCGCTCATCGCGAAAATCTCCAATCTTGATCTCAAGCCGCTGACGATGGCGTATGATCCGAACGGCACCCCGCGACAAGGTCTCATGAGCTTTGCCGATGTGACGCTTTCCGCTGTGAAGGGAGCTCCAGGCACCGATCCGAAGCTGGAAACGGCCGTCGCGATCCAGCCGGGCGTACTCTACATGGATCGCGATCCGCAGGATCTGACGCAGGGCGATATCAATCTCGCCTATAATTTCGATCATCAGACACTCGAAATCGCGCCGTCGAAAGCGGTATTCGTGGGTACCATCGTGCCGTTCTCCGGCGCGCTCATCGATCTCGACCGCGTCGACGCCAATGCGGGCAAGGGTTTCGGCATCGACTTCCTGATCAAGGAAGGTACGGCCGCTTCCTCGATATCGGGAGAAAAGCCCGTCAGCTTCGACGGTCAGGCGACCGGACGCTTTCTGTCGGCGACCAAGGAATTCCAGTTCGACAATATCGGCATATCGACGCCCCAGGGTGCCTTGTTCGGCTCGCTGCACATGAAGCTCGGCGACAGCTCGCCGGAAATCAGCTTCGGCGGCCGCGCCGACAAGCTCGACACCACCGTCGTCAAGCAGCTATGGCCATTCTGGATGGCTTCCAAGCCGCGGGTTTGGGTCGAGAACAATCTATTCGGCGGTTCGGTGACGAATGCCGTCATATCCGTCTTCATTCCGGCTGGCCGGCTTCGGGAGGCATCGCAGACCGGCAAGCTGCAACTCGGCAAGAACGAGTTGCATATCGCCTTTGATATTGACGGAGCACGCCTCAACGTTCCCGGGGAAATACCGCCCCTGCGCGATACCAAGGCGCATTTCGACCTCACGGGCCCGACGATGGGCGTCGAGATCGCCACTGCAACTTCCTATTTCCCGACGGGACGCACGGTTACACTGAACGACAGCCGTTTTTCGATACCGGCGACCTATGACAAGCCCCTGATGGCCGATCTGGACCTGACGATTTCGGGCACCGGTGACGCGGTCGGTGAACTGCTGACATACAAGCCTCTGGAAGTTCTTCAGCGCACCGAATTCAAGCCTGAGGATTTTAACGGCAAGATCGTTGCCAAGGTCGACGCCCGTATCGGTCTGATTGCCGACCAGAAGCCGCCGCCGCCGGATTGGGGTGCAAAGCTGACGCTTAACAATGTCGACCTGCTGAAGCCGATGAACAATCGCAAGATTGACAATATGACCGGCGAGATTGATGCCGATCCGCAATCGGTTCATCTGCAGGCACAGGCGCAGATCGACGGTATTCCCGCTCAGATCGATATGGTCGAGCCGACGGACAGCAAATCGACCGTCAAGCGTAGTCGGGTGATCACGGCAACGCTTAGCGATGCTCAGCGCAATACGGTTATGCCGGGTCTTCGCGATATGATCGACGGGCCCGTGAAGGTGGAATTGACGCGCATCGACGATGATCGCCAGGGTGTGAAGGTCGATCTGGGCAAGGCGGCGCTCACGGTTCCATGGATCGGTTGGTCGAAGGGCGTCGGCATCCCGGCAAGCGCCCAGTTCGAGGCGTCCGGCCCCGACAGTCAGACCACGCTCAAGAGTTTCACGCTGAAGGGTGACGGCTTTGGTGCCAGCGGTGATCTGGTGATCAGCAAGGGAGCCTTGTCGTCCGCGAGTTTCGACAGCGTGAAGCTTTCGGCAATCGATGATTTCGGATTGTCGCTGAAGCACAGCAAGGGAGGGAGCTATGACGTCCTCGTGTCGGGAAACTCCGCCGACATCCGCCCCATCCTTGCGCGGTTGAAGACGTCCTCGTCCGGCGGACGACAAAGCGGGGGTGACGACGATTCGGCGAGCGCGACAGTTCGCGTCAATCTCGACAAGGTTGTCGGTTTCAACGATGAGGCGATCGGCAATCTCAAGGGGACCTATTCGATCGCTGGCGGCAAAACGACGGCCGCGGATTTCTCCGGCGTAACCAGCAGCGGCGAGGCGCTCGTTACGCAGATGAGCAAGGGCAGCAATGGCGTGATCCGCATCACCAGCGGCGACGCCGGCGCGGTCGCGCGCTTCACCGATCTCTACAAGCATCTCAAGGGCGGTCTGCTCAATCTGTCGCTGCGCTCGACCGGCCAGGACAATTGGGATGGCTCGCTCGATATCCGCAAGTTTGCCATCATCGATGAAAAGAAGCTTTCCACCATTGTTTCGACCCCGAGCGGCAAGAATGGAAAGAGCCTGAATGCGGCTGTCAAAGACAATATCGACACGCGTTCGCAGAATTTCGAACGCGGCTTTGCGCGCCTGGTGATGCGCGACGGAGCGCTCTCCGTTGAAAATGGCGTGGTGCGTGGCGTTCAGGTCGGCGCGACGTTCCAGGGGACGCTGAAGGATGCCAGCGGCAAGATGGACATGACCGGGACCTTCATGCCCGCTTATGGCCTGAACCGCCTGTTTGCCGAGGTTCCGATTGTGGGCTTCATCCTCGGCAACGGCAGCGACCGCGGACTGATCGGCATCACCTTCCGGCTGACCGGCAGCTTCGATAAGCCGAACATGCAGATCAACCCGCTGTCGATCATCGCACCGGGTGTTTTCAGGCAGATCTTCGAGTTCTGAGGCAATGCCAAGCCGAGGCGATGTCTTCGCATTGCGTGAAGACCATAAGGGCAGGCTATCTTTCTTGCGCTAATCGCTGGCGTATGCGTTCCGGCCCGCCGCTCATACGTTGCGCGAATGGTCGATCCGGATTGACGACGCGCCAGAACGGAGCGTCGCCGCTTTCGCTGATCTGCACGAGATGTCGCTGAACGGTGACAGGACAGCAGGCGTCGGCGCCATATTGCTCGGCAAGCGACTTTCGCAGTTCGCCGATATCCGATAATCGACCCGGTGGTGCTGCCCAGAGGGCATGGGAAACCATATCTTCGCTTGGAATCAACATGCTCTGCGTGGCGCTTCGTCCTTTAGCTCTCGTCTTGATGACGGGTAATTCATCCATAATCCACCTCCAGAGTTTCGGATCCTGACAGAGGACGAACGGGTCGTCTGCGACCCGACACACGGGTGCAGAAAATTCACCGGAGGATCAGGCCGTGAATATTTGGAGAAATGCTCTGGTCCCTTGTCGACGCTCTGATGAGGCTATATTGCCAGGCAGCTATCGTCGATCTCGCCTGAAACAGTTATAATCCGGACGTTGCATGCTGGCCTTTTCGTCGCCAATATATTTGCCGGCGGTTTCGATTTTCGGCCAGGTGTAATTCCGTGAGAATGTATTTGTCTTCCTATCGCCTCGGCGATCATGTCGATCGTTTGTTCGATCTTATCCGAGGGAAGCGGCGTGTCGGCATCATTGCCAATGCTCTTGACTTCATTCCCGACGACGCGCGGCAAAGATACGAAGAGACGATCTACAGTCCCCTAAGGGAACTGTCGGATTTGGGCGCAGAGCCTGAATATCTCGATCTCAGACGATACTTCGGAAACTCAACTGCCTTGGAACAAGCGCTGAGAGAATTCGATCTGGTGTGGGTGCTTGGCGGCAACGTTTTTCTTCTTCGCCGTGCCATGAGGCAAAGCGGGTTCGACGATCTGATAGCAAGATTGCTGGAAGAGGATAGCATCGTCTATGGCGGATTCAGCGCCGGCGCTGTTGTCGCGACCAAGACATTGAAGGGAATCGACCTCATGGATGATCCCAATGAGTTGGCCGAAGGATATGAGCCATCGGTTCTGTGGGAGGGATTGGGCCTTGTCGAGTTCTCGATTGTGCCGCACTATCGATCGGACCATGGCGAAGCGGAGATGGCCGAAAGGGCGGCCACCTTTTTCAAGCAACACGCACTGCCGTTTCAAGTGCTACGTGATGGCGATGCAATCCTCGTCGAACATGGCGTTATTTCCCTGCTTTCCGATCCCATCAAGGATTGAATTTCTTGAGCCACTCCAGCGTTGCCGGAACCATGTGGTTATCGATCACTTGCGGCCCGGTAAATGCGCTGAAAACGTGATCCGTGTCGAAAACGTCCAGACGCTCCTCGCCATCGTGATAGTTGAGAAGGGCCTGACCGGATGCCGGTTGCGGCGTGACGGTCGTATCCTTGCTGCCGACGATGACTTGCAGAGGGCCTGGGTAGTGCGCAATCGCCGCGATGGTGCTGGTGGTCGGCATTTCCTGGTAGAACGACGCCTTGAGCGTGGTATCGGCGCCCCAAGGCAATTTGGAGGTGATTTCAGTCTCCGGCGGGCTGGCCAATCCCTTGGCGACACTGTCGGCGCCAAGCAGGCCGGCATAGGTATAAAGCGGCGTCACCACCGGTGCCCATAAGGTCACCGATTTGACCTCCGGCCGGGCCCTTGCCACATGGGCGCCGACAAGGCCGCCCTGGCTCCATCCGAGGATCGATATTCTGGCGCCGTCGACCTTGTCGCTGGCCTTGAGCCAATCGACAGCGGCAATGCCATCCTTGATTTGACCGGAGAAAGTGGTGTCGGCCCATTTGCCGTCGCTGTCGCCGGAGCCGCGGAAGTCGATCCTCAGGCTGGCATAGCCGCTTTCCGCGAAAAGCCGTGCGCTACGGGAAAATACGCCTTCCTTGGTGTCCTTGATCGCCAATTCATCGCGCGTGCCGCCGAAACCGTGGAACATGACCACGACCGGGGCCTTGGGATTGCTGTCGATGGTGGACAGGGTGCCGATGACCTTTTGTCCATCGACATTGAAGGAGATTTTCGTCTCCGCCGCAGAAGCGAAGCTCGCGATGGTGACCGCAAGAATGCACGTAAAACCCACTCCGAATGCCTTTAGTCCAAGCATCTGCCGTCCTCCCATATCGCGATTTGTGGAGGCTAGTGAAGGTGGGCATAGCGGTCAAGGATATGGGCGCCAAACCTATCGACAGCGGTAGCCGATGGCTCACGTCGAAAACGAGAAAGGCCGGCAGAGTGTGCCGGCCTTTCCTGTTTCATGCAGCACTCGGCAACTCAGGCGGCCGGGCGGATCAGGATGTGTTTCTTCTTGCCCAGCGACAGCTTGATGACGCCATCAGCGGTGATTTCACCGCTGCCGATCGTCCGACGCTCGTCGCTGACGGCCTCGTCGTTGATGCGTACCGCACCGCCCTGAACATGGCGGCGTGCCTCACCGTTCGAGGCGGCAAGACCGGCGCGCACGATCAGCGACAGAAGCCCGATACCGGCTTCGAGTTCGGACGCGGGGATTTCGACGGACGGCAGGTTTTCGGACAGGCCGCCTTCCTCGAAGGTCTTGCGCGCAGTTTCAGCCGCTTGTTCGGCCGCTGTGCGGCCATGCAGGATCGCCGTGACCTCGGTCGCCAGGATCTTCTTGACCTCGTTGATCTCGGAGCCTGCAAGGGCTGAGAGGCGAGCGATCTCGTCCATCGGCAACGTTGTGTAAAGCTTGAGGAAGCGGGAGACGTCAGCATCCTCGGTGTTGCGCCAGTACTGCCAGAAGTCATAGGCCGAGAGCAGGTCGGCGTTCAGCCAGACCGCGCCGTTGGCGGATTTGCCCATCTTGGCGCCCGACGAGGTCGTTAGCAGCGGTGAGGTCAGGGCGAAGAGCTGCTTCGTCCCCATGCGGTGACCAAGATCGATGCCGTTGACAATATTGCCCCACTGATCCGAGCCACCCATCTGCAGGCGGCAATCGTAACGCTTGGCCAGCTCGACGAAGTCGTAGGCCTGCAGGATCATGTAGTTGAATTCGAGGAAGGACAGTGACTGCTCGCGCTCCAGGCGCGTCTTGACGCTGTCGAAGGACAGCATGCGGTTGACCGAGAAGTGGCGGCCGACATCGCGCAGGAATTCCAGATAGTTCAGCGAGCGCAGCCACTCGGCGTTGTTGATCATCAACGCCTCCTTCGGGCCTTCGCCGTAGGTGAGGTAGTTCGAGAAGCAGCGCTTGATCGAGGCGATATTGCTTTCGATCGTGTCGACCGTCATCAACTGGCGGGACTCTTCCTTGAACGAGGGGTCGCCGACCATGCCGGTGCCGCCGCCCATCAGCGAGATCGGCCGATGACCGGTTGCCTGCATCCAGTGCAGCATCATGATCTGGATCAACGAGCCGGCATGCAGGCTCGATGCCGTGGGATCGAAGCCGATATAGGCCGTCACGGTTTCCTTGGCGAAGAGGTCGTCGAGGCCCGTTTCATCGGAAATCTGATGAATGAAGCCACGCTCTTGCAGGGTGTGCAGGAAATCGGATTTGAACTCAGCCATGATCTTGGTCTCTCGAAGCCGCATCGATGGAGGATGCGGCGAAGTCGCTGTTGTTGAATGTTGCGGGGCGCGTTTAGCATTGATTTGCCGGCGCGTCACCATTTTGGTGACATGCGGACGCCAAGTTTCGGTTGGAAGAGAAGGCATGAGACGCCATTTGTGAATTAAAGCATCTCAACGTGAATAGACCGCCACTTCGCCTCGAAGCCGCCGGGAAGATGCCGCGCATTCGCCCAAATCAACTCCTAGTCATTTATTGTTGATCCCCGCAGTGCGCCACATGTTTCCTGAAAGAAACCGGTATGTCACCTTTGCTTTCGATGATGGGATTGTCATCCAAGAAGACGATCTGGGCATTTTTTGCGATGATGTTGGTTTTGGCGGGGGTCGCGGTTGCGAGTTCGGCCGAGGCGCAGAACTCTCCTGAGAAGCGCATAGCGCTTGTCGTCGGC